>JBBQGA010000011.1:0-148354 GCA_038322625.1 Chloroflexia bacterium | reverse complement strand
TACAGAACCCGCTCGTTACCACAGTTCTTGGAAAGGAGGGATTGAAATTAACAGTTTAACCCGCCAAAACTTGTTTGGCTTCTAGCTTGCATAAATTGCTTGCTGTTCTCTATCACTCTTCAATTATTAATGTGCTTGCTTACTTGCAACTCTGTTAACAAGGTAACTCGCTTGGGAATGTAGAAGTTTATCCAACTCTAGTTTCCGTCGATAGATTTTATAACCTCGTTTTGAGTGCTTGGGTATATTACCACTGCCAGTAACGGATGTCAAGCGGTTTTAAAGGCCAATTTTCAAAATCGCCAAACCAATTTTAAGATAAGCTCACTAGGCCTTCGGCTTGAATTCTGTGCCGCCGGATTTTGTGATATGCTCACGCTATAAGGCTAAAACTTAGCCGGATTACAGGAGAAAAAGATGATGGAACCACGTACCGAAAGCTTGATGGGTAGCGGCAAATTATTTTCCGAAGTTAAAGTCAGTCAGAACGGAGTAGAGGTCAAATATCAGCTTCAGGTTACTTCATCCGAGACCGGGGCTAGCCAGTGGCAGGGGTTTATCCGAATGCCGGTCGGTCAGGTATTGCCAGGTACCAATAATGCCAACCCTAACCCCAAGATGCGCTTTATACTGATCCTGGATGATAACGGAAGCCGCCGGGGTCTGATCCAGATCGAAAGACTGGTGGCGCAGGTCGGCGGCTTCTACAATTATGCGGTTATTGGTCAGGGCGATTAGGAAAGCTGTGCAGGCTATTCCTGCCAGGCTTCGACCTGATTTTTGAGTACTCCCACACCCTCGATTTCTATTTCTACCACGTCACCGGGATTGAGCAGCACTTTGGGTTTGCGAGTAAAACCAACTCCCGGCGGGGTGCCGGTCAACACAATATCGCCCGGTTCGAGGGTCATACCCTGGCTGAGAAAACTAACCAGTGCCGGGATTTTGAAAATAAGTTGTTCGGTATTCGAGTCCTGCAAGGTCTGTCCGTTTACCCGGCACTGTATCCGCAGATTATGGGGGTCAGCTATTTCGTCTTTGGTGACGAGCCAGGGACCGAGCGGGCAAAAGGTATTGAGAGTTTTACCACGTACCCACTGTGAATCGGCAAACTGGACATCCCGACCGCTTACATCGTTCGCTGTGATGTACCCGGCAACATAATCCATCGCCTCGGCTTCGCTGACGTGGAAAGCGCGTTTGCCGATAACGAAAGCCAGTTCCGCTTCGTAATCGACCTCTTTGGAGGTGCCATCCAGCACGATAGGCTTGTCGTGACCGGTTAACGAATTCAAATATTTGGCAAACAGGATCGGGTGCTTAGGGATCGGCTGGTTGGTTTCGATACAATGGTCGAGGTAGTTAAGGCCGATACACAAGATTTTTTCCGGGTTGGGCACCGGCGAATGCAGTTCTACCTGATCTAGCGTTAGTTGGGTTTGCGATTTAGCTCCCGCGACCGTCTGGGCGAGGCTAGCCAGTTGGCTGTCACCCAGTTCACGGAAGTCGCCTTCCAACTCGATAATGTTCTGGTCGGCCAGCACTGCACCGCGACGTACCTGGGTCTCACCCTTGAGGTTGTAGGCGATAAGCTTCATATAGCTTTCCTTTCTAGCTTTACTTCTGCGTACAAGGTTTACCTTGCTTGTTTGCGTAGTTGGGTTTGCGTGGTTTGAGCCGTCCGGTAACTGGTTTATCTTAAGTGGTTGCGGACAAAAGGGCAACCACGACGGATTGCCCTCTATGATAAAGAAAAGTTATTGGAACTTTCGCTTCAACCTCACTTTGTGAGCTTGAAGCGAAAATAAAAAAAGTATTTCCAGGGGAGACCCCTTTAACCCCCCGCAGGGGCTGCGCCCCCACGACCCGCCGCTTCAAGTTGGTATGCGTCATCAAGCGAAAGTCCTGAAAAAACAGTTACGAATTTTTAGACCTGTCTAAACGTGGGAGGCTTCCCACAGGTCAGCCATTTGAGCGTTGGTAAAATCTTCTTCCGGCCCATTCAGGTAGCGACCACTAGAATGTTGCAAGCCATCGCTGGCTGCACCCAGAAAAACGATGTTGTGGCTGGTTCGCAAGGTCTTGATAAAATAGTCTTTGCATTCGGTTTTGCCCAGCATCAGAAGACAGGCCCGGCTGTAAAAGGCCGCTTTGCGGCTGGCAGCCCAGGCCGTCCAGCGTCGATCCCATTCTTCAAAAGTCAGTTTCAGGCTATCTTCCGACGGTTTGCCGCGTGCCAGCACCGCATCGGCTCCGGTTTGGATGTCGAGCAAAGCTCTGGTCAAAGGATTGCGAATCGCCGGGTTATTTCGAGCTTCATTCAGCTTAAAGGCAACTTCACTCAGACCGGCTTCGATTAAACAATTCTCAAAAAACCGCTCTGGATTGGGATAATTCAACATTCTAAACCTCTTATTCTAGCTTCTTAACCTCTCGATTTTATTATAACCTTTCTGGCCCGGGACGTAAATTTGGCTTCTTTCTGAACCTTTTTCTCGGCAATTATCGCTCTTTAATGATGTGCTAAAAGCGGGTTTTGCTGGTAGAATATAAAACAGGACTTTCCCAGAAGATTAGCCTATTTCTGGTGGAACGGTTTCAATCAGCTTGGCAATAATGATATGAAGTACGTTAGTTATTTGAAGTTGGTAAATAGATTTGGCCGGGGACTACCGGTACTTTTGCTAGCTCTTTTACTGGCCGGTTGCGGTCAGGCCGCGCCTACTCCCCCGGTGGTATCCAGTAAAATACTCCGGCCCACTCCTACGCCGGTGCTGGACAATTCTTCGGGCGTTTCGAGTATTGAGACACCCACGCCGGCCCCGGCCCAACCGACCGTTACCCCGCTAGGGCCGCCTTCGCCCGCCAGCGTTCTGGTTGCCGGTCCGACCCTGCCGACCGATAGCGGCTTGCCGGACCCGCTGGAAATAGACCCTGGCCTGAGCGTTGATAGCCGGGGCGGTGGGAATTTTACGGCCAGTAATAGTACCGACCTCAATATAGACGCTTTGCCCCGCCTCGATAATTCAAAGCTGGTGCCTTCGGCGATCCCGGCCCAGCCCAATGTCCCGGCTCTGAAGGCGAATTTTGGCGCGAAAGGGCAGCCGAAAATAGGGGTACAGGCGGGACACTGGTTGATCGAGGCAGTCCCGGACGAATTGGCCCGGCTTCGTACCCAGACCGGCGGCTCTGGCGGTGGGGTGCGTGAGGTGGATGTTACCCTCGATCTGGCCCGGCGGGTAGCTAAACTTTTACAGGATAAAGGCTACGAGGTGGATTTGCTCCCGGCGACCGTGCCTATCGGCTATACCGCCGATGCTTTTGTCTCTATTCACGCCGATGCCTCAACCGATAGTGGTGCCTCCGGCTTCAAGCTGGCTCGCAGCCGGTTTAGTGCTATTCCACGCACCGATGACGCTTTACTCAGTTCGCTTTATGCCAGCTATGGCGGTGCCACCGGAATGGGGCGTAGCGAAAGTATTACTTCCAATATGACTGGCTATTACGCTTTTAATAACCGGCACGACAAGTACGCTGCCAGCAAAATCACTCCGGCGGTGATTATCGAGACCGGCTATCTGACCAATGACCTCGACCGGCTTTACCTGACCGGTCATCAGGCTCAGGTCGCGGCGGGTATCGCCAATGGTATAACTTTTTTTATTGATAACCGCCCGGCCCTCGACCAGCGCGAAAAAGCCGCAACGACTATGCCGGGTGTCGAGATTTTGCAGGATAATACGCCTGTGTTCGATAAATCGGACGGTACCGGTGCGAAAATTGCCCAGCTTGAGAAGGGGCAGCGATTGGAGAGTTACGCAACGCGGGGCGACTATTATCTGGTCTGGCTACCTGCGCTCAATCATTCGGGTTTTGTGCCCCGCGCCAGTGCCACGCCGACAACAGTACCGCGCTAAAACTTTTGGAGGTTGACCATTAAAGAGGACTATTTGAGTGAGTTAGACACCCTATGCCGTCAGGTCTGGGGAGCCTATCAATACCTGTTTAACCACGATTTAGCCGAGCAATCGGGCACCAGCAAACGCTTGCGGGCCGGCCAACCGGACAAACTAAAGGCCCGCTTACTGGAAGAATTGGCCGAATTGCGCGGCGTGGTTGAAGGGACGCACTTTCACGAAGGTTTCGACCAGGATATAATTCTGGAGGGCTACGAAGTGTGGTACTGGGCGGTTTGCCTGGCGGTTGCGCTTGAACTGGAATATGACCGGATCGACCCGGCCTGGAATTTTAATAATGGGTATAATAGGCCCAACCTGTCCCGATCGTCGGTGGTGGAGATGTTTGACGAGCTAATCAAATTGGTCGAGCAAGCCGAAGGTCCCAGGCTGATCTCAGTCATTCTGCCGGAAGTATTTGTGAATATTGGCGCGGCCTGTAGCCTCAATAATACCGATCCGCTACGTCTGATCGAGCGCGACCGGGCCGAGATGAGTCAAAAGAGTTATTTACAACCTTACTGGGAAAATTTAACCGCCCCGGTTCGGGAATAATTGGATAGCGCGAAAGATGTCAAAATTATTACGCTCGGCAGGTTTGATCGGACTGGGTTTGCTGGTTGGACTGGGACTCTTGTGGTTAAGCAGCCTCTCATCCGGTGGCTCGGCTAACCGTCCGGTAGTCATAAATAGTTCTACCTCCGCTATAGCTAAAGTTTCAACCTCACCATCTACCCAATCCAGCCCGATCATCGGCCCTTTACCTGTACCAACTGCCCCACCTCGTCCCATTACCCCGCCGGGAATTGGTGGCGAGTATATTGCTTTAGGTGATTCAGTAGCCTACGGATTAGGTGCGCCCAATTCCAATGAGCAAGGGTACGCTGGTATTTTCTATAATAATTATCTTAAACGACTGCAACCGAACCTGACCGTATATCGTAATCTGGCCGTAGCCGGTGAAACCAGTACGACTTTTCTAACCGCTACCAAAGGCCGGAGTCAGTTGCAACGGCTGTTGGACGAACTGGATACCGCCAGTCGGGCCGGGCGGCGGGTCAGTCCGGTATCACTCAGTATTGGCGGCAACGATTTGCTAAATATCCGGAATAAATCGACCGCCGAACGCGAAGCGGCGCAGGTTATGTTCGAGGCTAACTATATAAAAATTCTGGATGAGCTAAAAGGCCGGCTGAATGGAGCCGAACTGATCGTCACAACTTACTATAACCCGGATGGTTATCAGACCGGCAATCAGGATGAGGAAAGCCGCTGGGTACTACGTTTTAACGAGGTGATCCGGCAGCGAGGCAGCGAACACGGGGCGATGGTAGCCGACTTCTTTGTATCGTTCGCCGGACAGGAACGCAATCTAACCTGGGCGACTTCGGGCGATGTACATCCAACCCCCGCCGGTCACGCCGTGCTGGCTCAGGCGGTCTGGAAAGCCAGTGGCTACGATAAACAACCGCCCTCGGTGGCCTTGATTTATTCGCCGCTAGGTTCAACCAACCAGGTAACGACTACCAGCCGGTTGGTGTTCAAGCTGAGTGCCAGGGACGAATGGGGTGGGTCCACGTTCGCTCCGGCTGATCTAAACTTTGGTGGGGCCGGAACGATCTATAGCGCGACTGCTACGCTGGATAAGTTGCCGCCCTCGTCGCTGGCTGGTGTGCCGGGCCGGTATGCAGTTGCGGCGAGCGGTTCCAGGGAATTTACCTTTATCATCGATGCTACCGGACTGAACAGTGGTCCACATACTTTGCATTTTGAGGCCCAGGATGCGGCTGGAAATGCCGGTTCGCTGGATGTTGCGTTTGTTATTACTTAACAATTGCATAATTATTTCACAATGTTTCGAGGGGGGGGTTTCAAAGGGCACCCAGGGGGTACCCGGCCCCAGGGCGGGGGTATAGCGGGGGTGTCCACCGCGCTTTTCCCTCTTCCCCAGCGTTGCTATGCGACGCTGGGGGTAAAAAAGAGTGTTGGGGGATGTCCCCCAGGTCCCCTTGCAGGGGTTGCACCCCTACGAACTCTGCTTAGTACTTTGTGATTTTTTTATGCAATTAACAAGTTATTAGTTAAAGGACTCTTTAAAAGGACTCTATGGAGTATTTGATCCTGGCAATCCTGATTGCTATAAACGCCTTTTTTGCCGCTGGAGAGCTGGCAATCGTATCTGTGCGCAAAGTCAGGATCAAGCAACTGGCCGACGATGGCAACCGGGCCGCCCGCGCGGTCTTGCGCTTGAGCGATAACCCCCGGCGTTTTCTGGCGACCATCCAGATCGGGGTAACTCTGACCGCTTTTTTTGCCTCGGCCTTTGGCGCGGTAAACCTGGTAAAAACCTTTGAAGACCTGGTAAGCCAGGTGGCTTTTCTGAAGCCTTTTGCCAGCACCCTGGCTTTTGTGCTGGAAACCGTTTTTGTAGCTTTTTTCACCCTGATCTTTGGCGAACTGGTGCCAAAAACCCTGGCCGTTGAAGCGGCGGAAAGTATCGCGTTGACGGTCGCCCGGCCCATCGAGTTAATTGCCAAAATTGCCTCGCCGCTGATCGCTCTGCTGACCGGTACGACTAACCTGATCGTGCGGCTGCTGGGTGGGAAACGCAAAGTTAATACTCCCAGCGTGACCCAGGAAGAAATCGTTTCGATGGTAACTGCCGGGCAGGAAGAAGGCGTGTTTCAGCCACAACAGGAAGAAATTATTCGCAGCGTGTTTGATTTTAGCGAAAAGCGAGTACGCGAGGTTATGCGACCCCGGCGCGAAATGAACCTGATTGACGCCAGTTGGCCGCTCTCTCAGGCGGCACCGGTGATTGCCGACAGCGATTACTCGCGCTACCCGGTTTTCACCGATACCCACGAAAATATTACCGGGATTGTTTTCGCCAAAGATGTTTTGCGGGCCTATGTGATCGGTCAGACCTCGGAAACGATCCGGGAAATCGCCCGGCCACCGCTTTTTGTCCCGGAGTCCAAGCATATTTCTGAGCTTTTTACCGATTTACAAAACAGCCGCAACCATATGGCAATTGTGATCGATGAGTATGGCGGGGTGGCCGGTCTGGTGACGCTGGAAGATTTGCTGGAAGAACTGGTGGGCGAAATTCAGGACGAGTTTGATCACGAAGAAAACGCCCTGAACCCGGTCGGCAATAACGAATATATTGCCAATGGCCGGGTATCGTTGTTCGATTTGAATGCCGAACTGGGCTTAGAATTGGGACTAAATCCGGCTGGCGAACGAGCAGATGTAGTGACGCTAGCCGGTCTGGTGATGGCCGAGCTAAAACATATTCCGAAAGCCGGCGAGATGGTGCGGATCGCTCTGCCCGGTGCTATCCCACAGGAAAAAGACGACAACTACCAGACCGACGAAGGCCCCCAGCCGGTCGCTGTAGAGTTGCGGGTTTTAAAGATGGACGGCTTGCAGGTGGATGAAATCAATCTAAAAATCTTTTACCCACCGGAAGCAGATAATGCTACCGAACTTAAGCCGGTTCCCTCAACCGAAACCGAAGTACCCAGTTTACCGCCCGGTCACTAATTCGAGGCGGCTAGCCCTGCCGCCTTATCAGAATTTTCTATCCCTTCTTATAATCCTCAGAAAACCCTCAAAATGAAACTTCTACTTCTCAACTTCTTGCGGTGTGTTTACATCCATTTAACATAGCCATTACACGCCTGTAACGCAGCCCGGTTATTATAGTAGTGTAGACAGAAAGATAAGGTCGAAGGTTTTCTTCGACCGGAGCCAGTTTAGCAATAGTCCATTAATGTTTTGAGGTAATAATCAATGAGTGATCTTCTTTTAAGCAATCGCCGTATGCAGGCCGCGCATCTTCTGAGACGGGCCGGTTTCGGTGGAACCAGTGCTGATATTGATGAAATGGTGGCCATTAGTCATGCCGAAGCCGTCGATAAACTCCTGAACCTGAAATACGACGGCAACCTGGCTTTTAATCTGGAGCGCAAACTGCAAGAAAACGGCTACGAAGTCGATTATAACACTATGGCTTACTGGTGGATGGTGACGATGGCCCGCACCCGCCAGCCCCTCCAGGAGAAAATGACGCTGTTCTGGCACGGTCATTTTACCAGTTCCTTTAGTAAAGTGCGGGATGATGTTTTGTTGCTGGAGCAAAACCAGTTATTCCGGGACAACGCTCTGGGCAATTTTAAAGACCTGGTGAAAAAAGTTTCGCGCAACCCGGCTATGCTGGATTACCTGGATAGCCAGGCCAACGTTAAAGGCAAACCTAACGAAAACTATGCTCGTGAATTGATGGAGCTTTTCACTATCGGTATCGGCAACTATACCGAACAGGACGTGCGTGAGGCGGCCAGGGCTTTCACCGGCTGGAGTTTCAAGGATCGGGCCTATATTTTTAATGCCAGACAACACGACGAAGGCCAGAAAACTTTTATGGGTAAGACCGGCAATTTTAATGGCGATGACATCATCGACGCGGTACTGGCCCGGCCTGAGAGCGGACGGTATATTGTTTCCAAGCTTTGGAAGTTTTTTGCTTACGATAACCCGGAGCAAGCCGTTGTCGACCGGCTGACCGATATTTACTTCAAGAACAACTACGAATTAAAACCAGTTCTTCAGGCTATCTTTACCGCTCCCGAATTTCTGTCGGATAAAGCTTACCGTGCCCTGATAAAAAGTCCGGTTGAGTACGTGGTCGGCATGATCAAAGACCTGGGAGCGGCCAATATCGAAACAAACGCGGTGCGAGTAGCCGATGGTATGGGTCAGATTCTGTTCAATCCACCCACCGTCAAAGGCTGGGATGGTGGCCTTAGCTGGATCAACAGCACCTACTTTTTTAACCGGGTAAATACTGCCGAGGCCCTGGTTTCAAACCGGGGTCAACAGAATTTCCGGTTCAGCCCTTACGATTTGCTTGGCTCGAAAGTCGACTCGGCCCAGAGTGCGGTCGCTCAGTTGGTAAATACTTTTCTGGACGGCCAGACCGGTTCGGAGGTTAAAGCGGCCCTGACCGAATATTTGAGTAATGGGCAAAGCCTGTCCGCTACCGATTTTACGGCGGCTGCCGCTAATACCGCCAATAAACCCGATGCCAAAGCCCTGGATGTCCGGTTGCGCGGTACGCTGCACCTTATTATGTCCAGCCCTGACTATATGTTGAAGTAAATTTGAAATCGGATTTCAGGCCAAACAGCCGGAATCCAGAGTCAATCGAGGTTTAAGAAATGATTTCGCGGAGAAATTTTTGCAAAACGTGTGGTCTGTTGACCCTGACCGGCACGATGGCACCCAGCTTTCTGGCTCAGACGGTGGCCGCTACCAGTACCAATCTGGCCCAGGGCAGTCGCGCTCTGGTGGTAGTCCAGATGTCGGGCGGCAACGATGGCCTTAATACGGTAGTGCCTTTTGCCGATAGTGCTTATCAAAATGCCCGCCCGACGCTGGCTATCAAGGCCGATGCTGTTTTGAAACTTAACGAGGAACTGGGCTTGAATCCCTCCCTCAAAGAATTATACGGAATGTACAATAACGGCCAGATGGCGGTGATACGCGGTGTGGGCTACCCCAACCCGAATTACAGCCATTTCCGGGCGATGGAAATCTGGCAATCCTCCAACCCGGATGGTCCGGCCCATAATGGTTGGCTCGGTCGCTACCTGGAAGCCGCTGCCAACGGTGGCGATAAAGCTGCTCTCTCTCGGTTGGGTATGACGGTCGGAGCCGCCGGGCAGGGTGGCGGTGCGCCGTTGGCCTTCTGGACCGAAAAAACCGCCGTTCTTTCTTATAGCGGCTCGGATAATTTCACTTTCAAAGGCGATCCAACCGTTAAATCCGACCGGGACGCTCAATTGGCCGCCGCTCGCAAGATTTACGGAGCCGCCAGCAGCAACGCCCTGGCTGATTATGTAAGCAAGACTGCCCTGGAAGCCATGAGTGCCAGCGACCAACTCAGCAAAATCGCTGGCAGCTACAAACCGGCGGTGACTTATCCCAAGACCCAGTTTGGCAGCCGTCTCCAATCAATTGCCCAGGTGTTGAATTCTGATTTTGGCAGCCGGATATTTTATGTCTCAACCGATGGTTCGTTTGATACCCACTACAATCAAGCTTTTACTCAGCCGCGTTTGTTGCAGGGATTGAGCGAAGGTCTGGACGCTTTCTACAAAGATTTGGCCGCGCACGGTATGTCCGACCAGGTTATGACCATGACTTTCAGCGAGTTTGGCCGCCGGGTCAATGAAAACGGCAGTCACGGCACCGATCACGGCAGTGCCGCCCCGATGTTTGTACTGGGTGGCAAGAATGTGATCAAGTCCGGTCTGTACGGGCAGCAACCCTCTTTGACCGACCTGGTGGATAACGGGAACTTGCGTCCGACGACCGATTTCCGCTCGGTTTACAGCACGGTAGTCAAAAACTGGCTGGGGGTCGACCCTCAACCCATAGTTGGTGGCGATTTCCCGCTACTCGACTTTGTAAAGTAGGAGGATACCCACCAATGAAAGCTGATTTCAGAGCTAATCTAAAAGCTAAATTTAGAGCTAATTCTTTACAATGGTTGCGGCCCGGTGGTTTATTACTGAGCATTTTGCTGCTCAGTCTGGTGCTGGTGGCCTGTGGGAGCGATTCTACGCCGGTTGCCTCCAGTACCACCGCCAGCCAGACAACTCAGGCCAGCTCTACCACGACTGCTGCCAGTGTACCAACGGTCGATACCACCACCGCCGCTGCGACGACCGCCAGTAATAATCCCTCGTTTACCCCCACCGGCCTGGCTACCGCTACCGCCGCCCCGGTTGCCGCGATTGCGGTAATCGATCCCAATTTGAAAGGTACTCTTTCGCTCTGGGAAGCCCTACCCAGCACCGAATCGAGCGCGGTTCACGACCTGGCCGGTAATTTTAGCAAGGCTTATCCTGGTGTGAAGCTGAACGTCCAGCATTACAGTGGCGATGAACTGATCTATGCTGCCCAGCAGGCCGCTAAATCTAACAAATTGCCCGATCTATTGTTGGCAACCGCCGACTATGTAACCGACTTCCAGGATGCCAAGGCGATCCAACCTGCCGACAAGGTTCTGGATAAAAGTTTTCTGTCCGGCTTTGTAGCAAACTCGCTGGCCGGTAGCGCAGTCAGTGGCACGCAATGGGGAGTACCGTTTACCTATAGCGGATCAACCGTGATGCTCTACAACAAGAAGATGGTACCCAACCCGCCTACCACCTGGACCGAACTGGGCAAAACGGTCCAACCGCTTTACGATACTAAGCTAAAACAGATCGGTCTGGCCCTGGACGTTAACGAGCCGTTCTTTTTGACCAGTATCCTGGGTGGCTTTGGCGGGAGCGTGCTGGATAGCAGCAATCAGCCGACTCTCAATACACCCCAGATGGTCAATAGCTTACAGTTTATCGACCAGCTGCTGAAAGATAAGGTAGTCCGAGGGGAATCGCGGATGAAGGATAACCAGATTGAGTACGCTTTCCGCGACGGTCGATTGGGTATCTACATGACCAGCGATAGCCGGATCAGCCAGTACGCGACAGCTATCAGTCCGAGCGAAGCCGATGCCAAGCTCGATCTGGGGGTAGCACCTATGCCGCAGGTCGACAAAACCGGTCAGCCGATGACCCCCTTTAACAATACGCCAACGTTCTTTCTTTCTACTCAGACCAGCGGGGAGCGGCTAAAGCTGACCAATACTTTCCTGAATTGGGTGGCCCAACCGGCCCAGCAAGCCTTTATTCTTGAAAAGGCCAAAGTTTTACCGGCCACCAGTGCTTTTCTGGGTAGCGATGCCGTCACCAAAAATCCGATCTGGAATGGTTTACTGACCCAGCTAAATCTGAGTAAACCTCAACCGGTGGCGATACAGATGCGAGCGGTCTGGGATGTTCTGCGGCCCAACCTGGAAGGGGTCGTGGCCGGGGTGTTAAAACCGGCTGATGCGGCCAAACAGATGCAGGATACGGCTCTTTCAAAAGTAGCCAACCTGGCGACCAAATAGCAAACTCGCTTCAAATAACTCCACAAAAAGAGGTTAGCTTACCAGGCTGACCTCTTTTTGATAACCTTTGATTATCAGCTTAAAGTGCATAATTACTTTTATCACTAGGAGAATTGGACATTCTATAGCTTAGTAATATAATGGTTATTATTATTATAAACCTATCCAGTTGGCTCAACTTATTACCTGAAAAGTATACTGATCTAGTAACCGCAAAAGATAAGCTCGCAAAGGAAACTTTCTATGGTCTGTACAAACTGTGGCAAAACTCTAAAACCGAATAAAAAGTTTTGCCCAAACTGCGGTACACCGGTCGCGGCCATTCAATGTAAGGTTTGCTTTGCCTTTAACGAGCTGACTGATAACTTTTGCGGTGATTGCGGCACTCGCCTGGCCGAATTGTTGGCGGTCACGGGTTCGCTGGAGCTACAAGCGGCTATTATTCCGGTAGTTACTACAATTCGTAAAATTCGTGATACTAGCCGTGACAATGAACGCCGCTTTGTGACGGTTTTGTTTGCCGATCTGGTCGGTTTTACCAATTTCTCCACCCAGCGTGACCCGGAGGAAGTCAGTTTACTGGTGCGTCATATGGTCGAAATTTTCGGGCCGGAAATAACCAGCCGGGGTGGGGTGGTGGATAAGTACGAAGGCGATGCTGTCCTGGCGCGGTACGGTGCGCCGGTGGCTCACGAAGATGACGCCCTCCAGGCGGTACGGACGGCCCTGGCCTTGCATCGCCGGATCGTAGAGTTGAACGATAAACACAAACGGCCCGATGGCGAACCCTTCCGGTTGCGGATTGGCCTGAATACCGGTCAGGTTATTGCCGGTACAATCGACCGCGATGGTCGTGATTACACCATTTTGGGCGATGCCGTCAATACCAGCCAGCGTTTCCAGACAGCGGCCCAACCCGGCGAAACGGTGGTGGGCGAATTAACTTACCGCCTGACCCGTAGTGTTTTCGAGTTTGAGGCCCTGGGGCCACTGGCTCTCAAGGGTAAACCCAAACCGGCCTTGGCCTATAAGCTGGTCGGGTTAAAAATCGAAGCGGGTGATGGTCGCGGCTTGATTTTTAATGCCGATGCCGGGCCGCGCTCCGGTGAGTCACCGTTTGTAGGCTGCACCGAGGAATTGATCTTGCTCGACCAGGCCTATCAGCGCGCGCACAGCGGTCAGGGTCAGTTGGTACTGATTTCTGGGGAGAAAGGCATCGGCAAAAGTCGCCTGGCCCGGCATTTTCTACACAGTCATCAGCAGGAACGGCTGGTGGTAGGCCGGGCTTTTTCCTTCAGCCACGAAACCCCTCACGCTCTGCTGGCAAATCTGCTGCTCCATTTGCTGGGTCAGCATCCCTCGGAAACCCTGGTCCATCCTCAGGAAACCCGCAACCGTCTGACCGAACTTGGTCAGAAGGCCGGTCTGATCGATGGTTACGAAGATGCCCTGGAATTGGCTTTGCTGGCCGATGCCCTGGGTCTATCGGATGACGATAAACTGCTGGCAAATTATAGCCAGGGGCAGCGTGGTCATACTTTGCAGCGCACGGTTAAGGAATTGTTGTGTGGTTTGAGCCTGACCGAGCGGGAAACCCAACCGCTGGTAGTTTTGCTTGAAGATATGCACTGGGCCGACCGTCCGAGCGGAGAGGCCATCGAATTGCTGGCCGAAAGTCTGGCCGATTTCCCTATTCTGGTGATCGTCAATAGTCGCCCGGAGTGGCAACCACCGGCGAACTGGCAAAACCTTGCCTACTACCAACGCCTGGAACTGGGTGCCCTGGATACCGAGGAACGCCAGAGTCTTTTGAATTACGTACTGCGAAAGTTGGACTTTAGTATGCCGCCTCATTTGCAAAGCGAAGTTATCGAGGCGACCGGCGGCAATCCGTTTTTTCTGGAAGAGATGGTAATGGCTCTCAAGGAGGCCGCTTTACAGGCCGTCCCGGACGAACACGGTAAACTGAATTTGCAGGTTCCGGCCAGCCTCCACGAGCTATTACTGGCCCGAATTGATCGGCTCGACCCGTCCTCGCGCCGAATTTTACAGATCGGGGCGGTGCTGGGCCGTCGTTTCCCCGAACGATTGCTGCGTCTGGTCGCCTCACGCGTGCTGGAAGCTCATTCCAACCACCTGGAGCAAGGCTTGTTGCACCTGACTGGTCAGGAGGTTTTGCTGGAAAACCGGCTGGCTCAGGAATTGGAATTCTTTTTCAAACACGGCTTGCTCCAGGAGGTAGCTTACGGCATTATGCTGACCGAACGCCGCCAGGAACTTCATGAAATGGTCGGGGCAGCCCTGGAAGAGCTATACAGTGGCCGGGAAGATGAAGTGCTGGGACTGCTGGCTTATCATTACAGCCAGAGTAACAATATCGAAAAGGCCGTGCAATACCTGATCCGGGCCGGGGACCGGGCCTTTACCTACGACGCGCACCACGATGCCCAGCGTTACTTTACCCTGGCGGCTACCTTTGCCACCGATGCCGCCAGCCGCGCCAGCCTGGAAGCCCGGTTGGCTAATTTCGTCACTTAACCAGCGGCCTTTTCTCTGAAAGTGCGCGGGGTCGGACTGATTTTCTGTATTAAAAATGTAACTATTCACTCTAGCACTACGAAAATTAGCGGGATCTGAAGGGGTGCAACCCATGCGCGGGGTCGTACAGGCGGGTACCCTCTGGGTGCCCCTGTATCTCTCTTTTGTTCCCCGTCCACTGGTGGCCCTGGGGAGGGGTCTGAGTAGTTGCAAATTACTATCCAGTCCAAAAATATCTTTGTGCTATAGAATAAATAGGCTGTCCGGCAAAGCTCGGACGATACACAAGAACGAGAAGGAGTTAAAATGAGTATTGGTCAAACAACAAACTTGCTGGACTATACCCAACGCAATATCGGGGTGATCGAGCATTATATAGAAGCCCTGGCCGTGTTTGGGCAACAACCGGAAGGCGGCCTGATCAGGCCGGTTTTTAGCGCACCCTGGCTGCTGGCTTATCGGCAATTGGAAAACTGGTTCAAGGAAGTTGGTTTGAGTGTCCGGGCCGATGCAATCGGTAATTTGTGGGGTCGGGCCGAAGGTAGCGAAGGTGGCCCGGTTGTCGTCAGCGGTTCGCACCTGGATACCGTCAAGGGCGGCGGGAAATACGACGGTGCGCTGGGCATTATCGCTGCTTTGAGTGCCATCCGGTTTTTAAGGGAAAATTACGGCGAACCGCGCCGCCCGCTGGAAGTGGTCGCCTTGTGCGAAGAAGAGGGCAGCCGCTTTAGTAATACCTTTCTGGGTTCGCGCTCGATCATCGGTGAGCTACACCAGGCCGATCTGGAAGAAACCCGCGACCCGCAGGGTGTATCGGTTCTGGAAGCCGCCCGCGAATGTGGTTTTGATCCGAGCAACCTGGCCTCCGCCCGGCGTGACGATCTAAAGGTGTTTCTGGAATTGCATATCGAGCAAGGTCGTTTGCTGGACGATGCCGGGTTGCAGGTGGGTTTTGTGGAAGCGATCACCGGTTTGCAACACCTGCGAGTAACCTTTGAGGGCCGGGCCGACCATGCCGGAACGACCCCGATTGCGCTGCGCTCGGACGCGCTGGTTTCGGCCAGCACGGCCATAGTGGAGTTAAATCAACTGGCCCGTTCGCTGGGCCATCCGGCGGTCGCCACAGTTGGTTGGCTGGAAGTTTCGCCCGGCGCACGCAATATTGTCCCGGCCAAAGTCGAGATGAGTATCGACCTGCGCCACTCCAACAATGCGATAAAACTCCAGATGGCCGAGAAAATCCGACAAATCTGCCTGGAGGCCGGTAGTGCGCAGGGCGTGAAAGTCAACATCGAGCAGGAAACCGATCATCCTCCGGCCCCGATGTCGCCCGAAATCACGGCTATGCTGACCGAGAGTGCCGCCAAATTAGGCATAACTGGAATGCCAATGATCAGTGGGGCCGGTCACGACTCGCAAATCATGGTCGAAAAAGTTCCTACCGCCATGCTTTTTGTTCCCAGTCGCAACGGCAGCAGTCATAGCTCGGCGGAATTTACGCCTCTCGACCAGATTGTGCCGGGAATCGCGGTGCTGGCCGAAACCATGTACAAATTGGCCTACTAACCAAGATTTCAACCGGCAGAGGCTTGAATAAGCTGTAAAAAAGGGAACCGCTTGAGCATAATTCAAGAGGTTCCCTTTTTTTATCTTTTTAACCAGCGCGAGACTGCGCCTGGTCAGGTTGGGGTATTCAAGCTTTATCTTTTACGAGTGCGTGGGTCGAGAATATCCCGGATGCTATCGCCCAGGATATTAAAGGAAAAGATTGTCAGCATAATTGCCAGACCGGGACCGGCCACCATCCACCAGTAATTATTGGATAAATAACCCCTGGCCGAATTTATATCAAAGCCCCAAGTGGGGGTCGGGGGCTGTACTCCCAATCCTAAAAAGCTCAGGGTAGCCTCAGCCAGAATAGCGAAACCCAGCGAGAGCGAAGCCTGTACGATCAGGGGGCTGAGGATATTGGGTAAAATGTGACGGCGCAGAATGTTGCCCTGTTTCAGGCCGAGGGCGCGGGCGGCTTCGATATAATCGCGGGCTTTTACCTGCAAAGTCTGACCCCGCGACAGGCGTGCAAAGACCGGGATATTTACGATCCCGATTGCGATCATCGAATTTTGCAATTGGGGGCCGAGGGCGGCGGTAATCGAAATCGCCAGCAGAATGGCCGGGAAAGCCAGCAAGGCATCGATAAACCGGCTGATCAAAAGGTCGACCCAACCGCCAAAATACCCGGCCAGCAAGCCCAGACTGGTACCGGTCAAGAACCCGATACTTACCGAAATAAAACCGACCGATAGCGAAACCCGTCCGCCCCAGATTACTCTTGAAAACACATCCCGGCCCACGTTATCGCTGCCGAATAGGAATTGATTGCCCGGCGGCTGGTAGGCTTTGGAGGAAATACCGGTTTCGGGATCGGGGAGCGGTAGAACTGGAGCTAAAATTGCCAGGATTGTAATCACCATAATGAAGGTGCCACCGACGATCAGCCGGGGGTTCTGACGGATTATTGACCAGGTTCTTTTCCAGCGGCCCGGCTGTGATTTTAGTTCTGGGCTTATCAGTTTCACAACCGGGGCGGGAACGTTAGGCGGTGTCCCGCTAAGGGGACTTATTTCATCTTTAAACATCGCTTTGGCCTAGCGTTATTCTGGGATCAACCAGACTGTATGAAATATCTACGATGAGATTAATTAACATATAAAGGACGGCACTCAGCAAGACTACCCCCTGGATGACCGGATAGTCGCGGTTGCCGATACTTTTAACGGCTAGCTGCCCGATGCCCGGCCAGCTAAAGATAGTTTCGGTAATAAATGCCCCTTCCAGTACGGTGCCAATCTGCAAACCGATGATCGTCAGCAGTGGTATCATGGCGTTTTTCAGGGCGTGTTTGGTCAGCACTTTCATACTGCTTTGGCCTTTGGCGCGGGCCGTCCGAATGTAATCCTGCGAAAGCACTTCCAGCAACGCACTCCGCAACTGGCGAGTATTGACCGCCGCCGAAGCCGCTCCCAGTGCGATGGACGGCAACACCAGCCTTTTCAAGTTGTCACCCAGGTCTTCCCCGATGGGGGTATAGCCGCCCGGACTGAAAATCCTGAAAATATAACTGAAGATAAGTATCAAACCAATGCCCAGCAGGAAGTTAGGTATACTCACTCCTACCAGGCTGATGGTAGTGGCAATGCCGTCGGCGATAGAATTTCGTTTGACGGCACTAATCAAGGCCAGTGGTACAGAAACCAGCAGGGAAAACAAAACCGCCGCCAACCCTAGCTCGATGGTTGCCGGTAGTCTCTCAAAGACCGCCTGAGTTACCGGCTGCGAATCGCGCAAAGATTTGCCAAAATCACCGGCCACCGCCCGGCCCAGCCATAATACATACTGTACCGGGATCGGTTGGTCCAGACCTAATTTGTCTCTTAACTCGGCGACTGTCTGGGGATTATCTTCCTCGCCCAATACCGTTCGGATCGGGTCGCCCGGTGTGAGCCGGGTCAGTACAAAAACTATTATACTGACCAGCACCAGCACCGGCAGGAGTACTAACAGCCGCCGGATTATATAACGTCCCATTTGTTTCGTTTCCCTGCGGTTGGTCTATTTGAACCAGACACTATCAAAACGGATGATATTGTCCGGGAACAATACGAAGCCCTGAACTTTTTTGGCGGTCGCCTGGGTTGCCACCCCGTGATTAATGAAGATGTAAGGAGCATCATCATTGATCATTTTCTGGGCTTGCTGGTAGCTAGTTTTCCGCTCGGCCTGGTCGGCACTGGCCCTGGCTTTGTCCAACAGCGCATCGACCTGCGGATTGGAATAACCGGAGTTGTTATTGTTGCCACCGGTCTTGAAATGGTTAAACATATTGCCATCGGGGTCGATCCGACCACTCCAGCCAACCAGCCCACCCTCAAAATTCTTCTTGTCCAGGTCATCCAGAATCTTCGAGAATTCCAGTTGCACGATTTCCATCGTGATACCGGCCTCTTTTAACTGGTCGCGCAAGATTTGGGCTTCCTGAAGGATTTGCGGCGATCCAGCACTGACTTCCATCTTGAAGCTAAAGCCACTCGGCTTGCCGCCCTCGGCCAGTTTGGCTTTGGCCTGAGCCAGGTCGCGGGTGTACGGCTTGTAGTTCGGGTCGTAGGCCCAGGATGGCGGCGGAATCGGCCCGTTACTGATCGCACCGATGCCGAAGAATACCGTTTTCAAAATGGCTTCCCGGTCGATAGCGTAGGCGACGGCCTGGCGCAGGGCGGGTGTCTTGAAAGGATCGGCGGTAACGTTCAGGTAGAAACCATAAAAGGCCACAGACGGTAGGTCCTTGTAAACTACATCGCCATTACCGGACCGCAGATCGGGTACATCTTTGGAAGGTACGCTGTTGGCAACTTCCACATCGCCGGTTTTCAGGTTGGTCAGGCGGGAAGTCTCGTCGGTAATGATGCGGTAGGTAACTTTGTCCAGGTAAGGCAAAGCCCGTCCGGCAGCGTCTTTTCGCCAGTAGGTCGGGTTTTTCTCAAGAGTGATATGGTCGTCTTTTTTCCACTCGACAAACTTGAACGGCCCGGTCCCGGCACCTTGCGGGTTGCGGAGGAACTCATCGCCCATCTTTTTGACGGCGGTCGGCGATACCATCATCCCGGACCGGTCAACCAGATTAGCCAGCAACGGGGCAAAAGGTGTTTTGAGGTTAAATTTCACGGTTAACGGATCGACCACCTCAACCGACGCGATGCTGGAAATTTCGCTCTTACGATTTGAGCCGGTGCCGGTCTGGTAGCGTTCGATGTTAAATTTCACGGCCTCGGCGTTAAAATCCGTTCCATCGTGGAATTTTACATTCGGAACCAGTTTGAAAACATAACTCTTGGGGTCGGGCTGGGTCCAACTGGCTGCCAGTCTAGGGACGATATTAAGCTGACTGTCGATTGCAACCAGCGAATCGTACATATTGTAAAAAACCAGACGCTCTACGAAGGCACTCGACAGCATCGGGTCGAGTTTCGACACATCGTTTTCCAGCGCAATGCGGAGGGAACCACCGATTTTCACATCTCCGGCGGCAGCGGCAGCCGCCACAGTCGTGGCATTACCGGCGGCAGCGGTAGTAGCAGTCGTTCCGGCGGCAGCCGTAGTGGCCGCACTGGTTCCGGCAGCGGCGGTAGTTCCGGCGGCGGCAGGCGCGGTCGGGGTGGCACTATCGCCACAGGCTACCAGTAGCATGGCCGTAATCAGACCGACCACTAGCAGGCTGACACGCCCGGCCATCCGGCTTTTGAAGGCCCCAAAGGTGGACCAAAAGTTTTTGAGCATCTCTTCTCCTTATATTAATTTTAACTGGCTAGACATCTGAGAAATTCAATTTACTCCGGCGAGGTGAGCTGATAAGTTTACTTATAATGTTTTGATTATAGGTACAACTCGGTAGAGTGTCAATCCAAAATGCAATCTGAGACAATAGCTAATGTGTTAAGGATATATATAGCTTGGCCTATAAATCATTTTGGAGGAAAATCATCAATGGTTTGAGTAGCTGATCAGACTTAAGAGTCTGTCATAAATAAACCAGCGAAATTTATTGACCTGCTCTTAGCTATCTGTCATAATTGGGTAGAACTAAAGTTCACTAAGGTGAACCTATATCATTAAACCAATAATTTTGATGATACGACTTTCCCGACAAATAAAACTAAATAGGAGAATTAGATGCTTTTAGAAGCACCTGCCTTACCCCCGGCTTTAAAATGGGCGGGTGGCAAACGCTGGTTAGTTCCTGCTTTAACACCTTTATGGCAATCGGTTGAAAACACCAGGTTAGTCGAACCTTTCGTAGGTGGTTTAGCGGTTTCTTTAGGTTTGCAACCCCAACAGGCCTTACTGAATGATATAAATTCTCACCTTATCAATTTCTGGAACAATCTCAAAAAGGGCTTTGTTATTGAGATTGAGATGGAAAATGACAAAGAGATGTATTATCGTCACCGTACTAGATTCAATGAACTTATTGCTAACGATGAGGCTAATTCACAAGAAGCGGCTGCTCTATTTTACTATCTAAACCGTACTGGCTTTAACGGTTTGTGCCGCTTCAATGAAAGTGGATTTTACAATGTTCCCTTTGGCCGACATACAAAGATAAACTACGTAAGGGATTTTAGAGCCTACTCCTATACTTTCAGAAATTGGGATTTTAGTTCCTGTGACTTCGAGAAACTTGAATTAAAACCAACTGATTTTCTCTACGCCGATCCACCATACGATACCGAGTTTACAACTTATAGTGCCGGTGGGTTTAGCTGGCAGGATCAAATTCGTCTAGCTAATTGGCTCAGTAATCATCCGGGACCGGTTGTTGTAAGCAATCAAGCTACAGAACGTGTGCTAAATTTGTACAAGGATTTGGGATTTAAAGTTCAAATATTAAATGCACCTAGAATGATAGCTTGCAATGGAGATCGTACTAAAGCCCAGGAAATGCTTGCTCAACGAGGAATTTAATGTCCCCACGTGACACTACATCAGGGGGTGTGCTTGAAAACACAGTCTTACCTGCACTCAAGAAGTATTACAAATATGACAAACAGATTGTTCGGCCACAGTTGAGTTTTGGCGGTCCCCGCCATCGTATTGATGTTTTGTTGGAAGACCCCGATAAAGCAGACAAACAAATTCTTATCTCACTTAAATGGCAGGGTACCTCTGGAACGGCTGAGGAAAAGGTACCCTATGAGATGATCAAGTTGGTCCATGCAATTGATGAGGGGGAAGGGAAATACGAGCGAGCCTATATTATTATTGCTGGCCCTGGTTTTACTCCAAAATTGCGAGATTATTACTTCTCTGGGCAATTAAAAAAATATATCGTAGGCTACGAAAAACTTAAAATAATCTCGCTTGATGAGTTCATTAATTTAGCAAACCGAAAGCGGTTGTAAAAGATTTCTCGAATATAAAATTTTGCTCAAACTCTCAAGGATATAGGATTTCCCTTCAGCCACACAAATGAGGTTAGCGCGAAAGTCCTGTTTGCAATAAAACCGCAGCAGAGTAGTTCTTTAGCCAACAAAAACTCAGGCCCAATAATTGAGCCTGAGTCGGGAGTTAACCATAACGCGCCTGGAGGGATTCGAACCCCCGACCCTCGGTTCCGAAGACCGATGCTCTAGTCCACTGAGCTACGGGCGCATATTATATTTTGGAAAAAAAACAGGTCTGAATTAAGTGAGGCGGAGAGGGAGGGATTCGAACCCTCGAAGGCTTTGACACCTTACTCGCTTTCCAAGCGAGCGCACTAGGCCAGCTATGCGACCTCCCCGTAAAAATTCAGCCCCTGGATAGAGTGATTTACAGCCAGTTAGCCCCGGACTAACCCTGTAAACCGGTGTGGGTGGCACCGTTACTGACGGGTAATGATGGCGGAGAGGGAGGGATTCGAACCCTCGAGGACGTCACCGCCCTACTCGTTTTCGAGACGAGCGCACTAGGCCAGCTATGCGACCTCTCCACAATGCCACACTTCCTGCCGGGAAGCGAAGAAGATTGTAACATAAAACCGGCCCGACTTCAACCGAAATCCAGGCCAGTCTCCAAACTATTTTAAGCGGTAATTTTAGTAGATTTAAATCGTGGGTGAAGGCGGAACAGTATGTTCTTCCTTCTTACCTGCACTCCGGTTAGCTTCGTTTGAGCGGGCGGATTGGGCCAGGGCCGTTTTGGTATTGGTGGCGGCAGCCGATACGTCTGCGGTGGACACGGCATCGGAGCTAAAGCTCAACACGTTGTTAAAAGTTACCTGGAGCGCGGCAGCGATGGGTACCGAAAGCAAGGCTCCCAGAATACCGTAAAGCGTCGAACCGACCAGGATACCGACCACCACCGTTAGCGGGCTGACCCCAACCGCTTTTTCCATAATACGTGGCACCAGAATATTTCCTTCGATAAGCTGGATTACCACGATATAACCCACCACGATCAGGGCCATTGTCACACTCTGGGTCAGCGCAATCAGGATGGCCGGTGCCCCACCGATGTAAGGGCCGACCAGTGGAATGAGTTCGGCCAGACCGGCGAATACCGCCAGTACGAAAGCAAACTTGACCCCGATTATCAGATAACCGGCTATGTCCATCACAAAGATAAAAAACATCAACACAAGCTGACCGCGCACCCAGGCCCCTAGTTTTTGCTCGACACTATCCCACAGAATACGTCCGCGTGGGCGTTTTTCTTCCGGCACAAATGAGAAAGTAAACCTTTTGATCACCGGACGTTCGGTGAGCCAGTAGAAAGCAATCACAAATACGGTCAGGCTGGAAAACAATAGCTCTACAACCGTCATACCCACGCTCAGACCGGTATCAAAGGCTTTGGAAGTGGAGGGATTATTAAAGAAATCCCGGATACTGTGGTAAATACTGGCGGTCGTATCGCCCAGAAAGCCCGTTCCCAGACTTTGCCGGATCGAGGCATCGGTTTTAGTCTGATCGCTCAAACCGGATACGATGTTGCCGCCCTCACCGATTAACGGCGGGATGGTCAGGAAAAGGGTCAGGGCTACCAGACCCATAATGACCGTATACACCAGCAAAATACCGGCTCCTCGGTTGAACGGCCCCTTGCGTAGCCGATTCACCACCGGTTCAATCGCGGTCGCCAGCAGGATACTGATAAAAATCAGAAATACCACATTGCGGATCAGGTAAAAAAATACAAAACCCAATAATACAACGACGACGGTTGCGGTAAAAAGGGCCATTTTGCGAGCGGTCATCGATTTCTCCTGAGGGACCAAACCCTCTGCCAGCAAAGCCTGGTTATAAAAATGTTATTTGGACCTGAATAATTCTCAACGAAAGCAGAACCGGCCCGGCTACCACCAGCAAAGACTGGCCTTAGCCGGTTGCGGCTGACCTGAAATCAGGCTGCCGGGTCTTTGCGCTTGAAGATAATACCGACGATTGCGGCCAAGACCAACGCCACTCCCCCAACCACGATTGTCACCGGGTTATTTGGTTCGGCCTGAGCCGGGTAACGCCGGGTGCTCGCGGCGTAAGCCGGTAAGGCCGGAGCCGATTTGTCATTGGGTGTCGTCTTGTCCTGGCTGTCCACACCTGCCCTGGTCGTAGGGTTGGCTTTGCCGCTGACCTTCTCTTTGCCCTCGGCCTCTGTGGCGGGCTGGTCTTTGTTTTTGCCCTGGGCGGCCTCGTTCGGGGTTACTTCCGACCCGGCTTCGCTATCAACAGCTTCAGCCTTATTTCGCACCCCGGCATCTTGCTGCGAGGCTGGCCCTTCCAGGACCGATTTCCAGCCGCCCGCTACTGCCGCGACTTCGGCCCCGAAAAGCATCACCGCCGCGCTTAACCACAAATAGAATAGGAACAACAAAATCCCGCCGAGCGCGCCGTAACTCTTGGCATACGAGTCGCTGGCGTGAAAAGCGGTTACATAGAAAGTAAAACCGTACTTGAGAAGCTCAAATAACACCGCCGCGACCGCCGCCCCGATGATGACATACTGCCATTTGTTATCCTTGCGGTCGGGCGCGACTTTGTACAGAATAGCAAAAACGCAAAACATCAGTGCTAGAGGGATGAGAATAGATAGCACCGGTAAAATAAAGCTGAGGTTTTTCGGTGAAAGCCCGAACAGGCTAACGTCGGCGTTTATTATAAGTTGAAACAGGATCGTAACGACAAAAGAGGCTGCTATCAGAAGGCCCACCGCCATCAACAAACCGAAGCGGAGTACCAGTTTTATAAAAAAGTTGCGGGTGTCTTTTTTCACATCGTAGGCGACATTAATTCCAAAAATCAACTGGTCGAAAATACCGCTGCCGGACCATAGGAGCAACAAGGCTGAGACCGACAGCAAACCGGGCGCAGACGAACTAAGTTGATCGATGATTGCCCCCACGTTCAAAGCCCCTTCGCCGGACCCGGTCTGAGGGAGGGCACTTTTAACACCATTAATAAAATTCTGGCGGGCTTCACTGCCGGGTGAAAGAATAAAGCTGGCAACTACAATTAGCCCCAATATCAGTGGAATAATGGCCTGTAAAGCGTAGTAGGCGATTGCGGCGGCTACGTTTAAGCAGTTATCCTTCATAAATTCGCCGACGGTAGTTTTTGCGGTCTTAAAAACGCCTTTCATATTTTCCCCTCTTACTTCAACCTGACAGCATATAGAATTTTGCCAGAAGCTAATTCGCCTGGCTGGTAGAACTTGAACAAACTCATCAGGCCAGAATAGTACAAGAATTGGGCCAGGAATTGAATTTTTTGCCACCAAAAATTAATTTGATTTAGAGCGTAGTAAAACCAGGTCGCTTGCACTAAAAAGGGAACCGATTTGTAAGCCAAGCCGGGTGTAAAGATCGGAAGGAATACCAAGATCGGCCAGATAGAGATCGCCCAGATTGGCGTAGTTGAACGGTTGTACGTGGGCCAACCGAGGCAGGGCCAGGGCCAGCGTAGCGGCGGCCTGAACTACCAGTTCGGGATGGGCCACCCCTTCACCATCGGGCGACAGACCACTGGGCAAATCGAGGGCTACTACCGGTCGATTGGCCCGGCGGATCGCCTGAATTAAGAACGCTTCGGGACCGGTGGGCCAGTTGTGTAATCCACCGGCCAGGAGCGTATCGATCAACAGGGCACTTTCGCGCAAAGTGGTCATCAAGCGGATCGTTGGTAGCTGGTGGAAACACACCTGACCCATTCGCTGCAACATTCGGTACTGGTGATTGGTAGCGGGACCAAGCGCATCTGGCGCACGCGAAAGGATAATTGCCAGGTGCGCCCCGGCGTTGGTCAAATAACGCGCCGCTACCAGTCCGGTTGCGCCGCTTTTTCCGGCTCCAGCCAGGATTGTTATGGGCTGCCCGGCCAGATTGCCCCCAGACAGCCGCCGGGCCAGGTTTACCAGGCTATGTCCGGCCATCTCCAACATTATTGATTGAGCCAGCCCGTACTCGGCCACCATCAGCCGGAAAACCTCGGAAACCTGCCGGTTGGAGAGGGTCGGGATAACGGTCGCAACGGCGATGGCCGGTTGGCTAGGTAGTGGTTGTGTCATAAAGCCTTTTTGATTACCGGTCCTGCCTGATTATAGTCTATAGCCGGTTACATAGCTTAGGCCAGGGTTAAACCAAGCAGACCGGCCATATATTTCAACCTGTCCTGCGCCGCCGGTCCGGCCTGTCCTTCGCGCAGGGCATCGGCCAGACTCTTCAATGCCCGGATCGCTTCAGGCGTATTTAGATCATCGTCCATCGCGGTATAGAAGCGGCTTTCCTGCTCACTGCCGTCCTCCGGGCCAGTCGCTGGCAGTTGCAAGGTCTGGCGCAGCGTGACGGCTAACCGGTCGGCCTGATCAACGTCCGCTCGCTGGTAATGCAAAGGTGTCCGGTAATGCTCCGCCCCCAGCAAATATAGCCGCAGTCCGTCCGGCGAATGAGTTTTAAGCGCGTCGCGGATCAAAATAAGGTTGCCGAGCGACTTACTCATTTTCTCGCCGTCCAGGTAAAGCATCGCCACGTGCATCCAGTAACCCACCACTGGCGACTTACCATTCACGCTCTCGCTCTGGGCGATTTCGCTACTGTGATGGGGGAAGATGAGATCGGCACCGCCGCCGTGAATCTCAAATTGCGGCCCCAGGTGGCCGGTACTGATCGCGCTACACTCGATATGCCAGCCGGGTCGACCGTCACCCCACGGACTCGGCCAGCTTGGTTCGTCGGGCCGGGCGGCTTGCCACAAAATAAAATCCAGATCGCTTTCTTTGGCCGGGTTGCCGGGCTGGTCGGCCAGGCTATCAACGGCGGCGGCTTTTGCTTTCTCCAGCATCTCGTGGGCGTTTAGATGGCTCAATTCGCCATAATTTGGAAAGCTGGCGGCTCGGAAATATACATTTCCGTCCGCTGCCAGATAAGCTTGCCTGGCTTCGACCAGTTTTTCGACCATTTGCTTGATCGGTTCAATCTGGGTACTGGCCGGAACATATTGATCGAACGGCAGACAGTTAATAGCGGCCAGGCCATCTCGATATAGTTGGTCCCACTGCTGACCGAGCTTGTCATAAGGTACCTTATCGCGCCGGGCGCGTTTAATAATATCGTCGTCCACATCGGTTAGATTCTGGACGTGAAGCACCTCGTAACCGCTATGCTTGAAGTAACGCCGGGCGACATCGAAAACGACCGCAACCAGCGCGTGCCCCATGTGGCTGGTGTCGTAAGGGGTTACGCCGCAAACATAAATCCGGGCTAACTTCCCGCCAGGGTCAAAGGATTGGAAATCTTCTTTTTGTTGCGAAAGTGTATTGTATAATTTTAGCAAAAGAGTGCGCTCCTATCAGGTTTCAATATGAATTGTGATTAAAATCAGTTCTGTTATAATTACCGGCTATCCAAATAATTAAAGCTAAATCTTCTTTATAATTTTTCTAAATTAGAGTAGGCCAGCAAATTGAGATAATTAGCTGCTCTTGTCGCTATTTTAACCGATCCGGGTTGGTTTGGTCGAGTCAGTAGGGCTAGATTGGAATCAGATTAATAGCAGCCTCACAGCGTAACTAATTGGGCGAGCCAGACGTATTATTAGCAGCAACACGAGATAGTAAACATCTAAACAAACAGTTTAGTGGCACGCAAAGTGATATATATAACTGCGTAGGCCAAACCGTAAACAATGCGATAGATTGGAACAAACTTAACTCCTTAACCGGTTGAAGTCGGGCTTATTTCACTACTACAGGACTTTCTACTCTAAAAATAAACCAAAAAGTCCTAATATCGTGAGCTAAATCACATTGTATTTAAAAGTGTGGTGTGTTACAATAAATTCAACACTCGACAGGAGCCCTAAATTCCTGGGATCACTTTCCGGTCTTTATCAGCTAAAATGCTATAATCAAAAATTTTTACAGAAATGGGGTGATTTTCCGTATGAAGCAGCCAAGAAACGCTGGTCCGCGTTGTTCAATTTGCAACCGGCCTTACCAACCGCGTCAGATGCGCGATGGCAACTGGTCACAAACCTGTGGTCAAACTGCCTGTGTCTCGACTTACAGCCGCCGCAAAGATACCAATTCTTTCAACCGCGCACCACAACGTCCACAGAATGCCTGGTAAGCCAGATGGGGTTCTCTAAAGTCAAAGCAGCCTCTTAGAGATATAGATAGGTTAGGCAATTAGCATTATGCCCTGGAACTTTCTTGCTCAACCTCACCTCACATTTGCAATATCATTGCACTATTATTGAACACAATTGAATAGAAATTGCATAAAAAGTGCAGGTAGTACCAGCTATACCCGTTGTAGGGATTTGAGGGTAAGCCTGCATTTTTTAATCCGCAGGGAGTACTCTTTGCTATGCAGGATATATTGCTGGTAGGTCTGGGCGGGTTTGGGGGTGCCAATGCCCGGTACTGGTTGGGTAGTTTGTTTAATCGCCGGTTTGGCACCGCTTTTCC
This sequence comes from Chloroflexia bacterium, assembly GCA_038322625.1. GTDB lineage: Bacteria > Chloroflexota > Chloroflexia > Chloroheliales > Chloroheliaceae > 54-19. The sequence continues at coordinate 120,358 of JBBQGA010000011.1, read as the reverse complement.
ATTTGGCACTCTTTTTATAAATGTTTCCGGCAGTTTTATTCTGGGCTGGTTTCTTGGTTTGACCTCGCACGGCCTGTTGACTGACCCGGCCTTTCGCTGGCTGATCGCGGTCGGCTTTTGCGGCGGCTATACCACCTTTTCGACTTTTACCTACGAGACCTTACTATTATTACAGGCCGGTCGTTTCTGGCGAGCGGTGGGCTTCAACCTGCTGGGTAGTTACCTGAGCGGCTTGGCGGCGGCGGCGGTTGGTCTCTGGCTGGGAGGCTGGTAGCAAAAAGTTATGCCGACACCCAAACGTTATTACCTGATAGTGGGCAGCGGGGGGATACTGGGGGCGTTGGTCCGCTATTGGACCGGCAGCCTTTTTAAGATTGAGACCGGTGGCTTTCCCACCGGCACATTATTGATCAACCTGCTGGGAAGTTTTATTCTGGGCCTGTTTCTGACCCTGCTGGCTGAACGCCTGGCGGGGTTAAGGCCGGAATGGCGTTTGTTTTTCGCTACCGGCTTTGTCGGTGCCTTTACTACCTTCTCCACTTTTTCAAACGAAACCCTGGCCCTGTTCAGGGGTGGCTTCTGGCTGACCGGCCTGTTGTACTCGGTTGCCAGCCTGGTGGGCGGAATGCTGGCCGTCTGGTTGGGGTTCCAGCTAGCTCGCCGGTTTAGCCGCCGCCCCTGAAAGCCGGTCTAGGGCTGGTTCGGCTTTGGTTAGCCCGCCTTTAGATGCCGTCGATATGGTCGCGGTGCCACTGGTACGCCGTGCGAATAATAGTGGGCAGAGAATATTGGGCTTTCCAGTCCAGCAAGCGTTCGGCTTTGGAACTATCGGCCCAGATTGCCACCGGGTCGCCTGGACGGCGCGCGACTTCCTCTACCGTGAAGTCGTTTTCACTGATCTTTTTGGTGACTTCGATTACCTGCTTGACCGAATTACCCTGCCCGGTACCCAGGTTAAAAGCCTCGGTGCGATCATGCTTGACCAGGTATTCCAGGGCTTTAACGTGGGCTACTGCCAGATCGACTACGTGAATATAATCGCGGACACAGGTGCCGTCGGCGGTTGGATAATCGGTGCCAAAAACTTTGACGGCGGGTGCGCGGCCCAGGGCGGCCTTCATCACCAGTGGCACCAGATTAAGAGCCACCGTCCAGTCTTCGCCCAGTTGTCCGTCCATCGAGGCCCCCGCCGCATTGAAATAACGTAAACTGATGCTGCGGAACTGGTAGGCCAGGTCGTACCACTTTAAAATCTTTTCCACCATCAGCTTACTTTCGCCGTAAGGGCTTTCTGGTTGCAAAGGGTTGTTATCTTCAGTTACCGGTACCTGGGCTGGTGTTCCAAAAACCGCGCAGGTCGAGGAGAAGATCAGGCGTTTTACCTCGTGGCGAACCATCGCATCGAGCAGGGACTGGGTATGGGTAACATTATTTGAAAAGTATTTGGCCGGATTAGCTATCGACTCCCCGGCGGCTTTGTAGGCCGCAAAATGGATCACGGCCTCCGGTTTGTCCTGCTCGAAAAGCTGGTCGAGCAAGGCCACATCGGAGGTATTACCCTGGATAAATTTTGTCGCGCCCGCTCGCTCGGCCAGCTTGCGATGGCCTAATTCCAGCGAGTCCAGCACAATCACTTCGTGATTACGGTTGACCAGTTCGCGTACCGTATGCGAACCGATGTAGCCCGCTCCGCCCGTCACCAAAACCTTCATATATTACCCTTTAGTATCCTTCCAACTCTTTTTTTGTTACTACTCAGACCCCTCCCCAAAGAGGGGAAAGAAGAAGAGGTCTAAACAGGGGAGATCCCTGTTAGACCCCCCGCAGGGGTTGCACCTCTACTTACCCCGCCTCGAAAGGAGGTACCCTGAATAGTTACTCTTTTTTTGTCATTTATGCCGCTCTTCAAGGAAAACGCTCTAAACGCCTGGATTGTTACAATTTTCAAAACGTTACTTTTCCATTTAACGTTTGTCCTAAGTTTAAAACTTTGCTTTATTGTATTCAAGGCTACTCTCATGGTCAAATCATAAGTGAGTTTGTCCTCAAATTTCCTCGCATAGTTTCGGCCAAACCCCTGTTAAGACTTATTTCGTCTTTAGAGCATATCCTGAATATATTATTTACTCAAAATTTATATTTCAGTCCAAATTTCAGCAAAAATTTAACACATTTCTATTGCTAAGTTTGCTAAAAGGCGTTATAATTGTAGAATATTGAAATGTTATGCCAGATTGGGTTACTTTTCATTAAGACTGGAACTATTGCTCTTTCGCCAATTGGGTTATCTGTGCGTTCATTCAATTTCAAGTCAGGCACTGTGCTTTTCTCTTTGTATCAGCAAAACTTCCATCCAGACTAAAATTGCTCCTCTAAAGCTGGCTCGTCAAGTTTTTGCTTTACCCAACTTTTACAGGTTTCGTTTTTAGATACAACAACAGTCCGCACAAAATTGAATCCTATTTAACTTCAGTTTGCCATATTTCTTATTAGTTTTCTGCTGCTCTTTCTTTGGCAAACTTATTTTAGGATATTTTAGGATATTGTATTAATCTTACCGTATTTTTATTATTAATACATTTAGCCGGGTCAAGTTTGTGATTTGGATAATCTATAACCATCTTTATAAAACTGTGCGCGGGAAGACACCAGTTCATTTATTTACCAACTGCTAGAATAGCAGCCTATATATTGCTTATTAAAGGAGTTTATTGTGAGTGTCGAAAAAGAAGATAAGATTTTATTTTGCCGGGATTGTGGCGAGGAGTTTATCTTTTCTGCTCGTGAGCAAGATTTTTATGCCCAGAAGGGTTTTGAAAATGACCCGGTGCGTTGCACCACCTGTCGCGCCCAGCGCAAAAGAACCGGCGGCACCGGTAATCCAGTAAGCTTTAATGCGCCTTCGCACCAGGTGTATAACCAGGGCAGCAGTTATGGTAACGGTGGGAATTTTGGCGGCTACAACCCCGCCCCTAGCTATGGCAACCAGCGTCCCAACAACTACGGCAATGGTAACAGCGGCAATTACGGCAACCAACGACCCAACAACTATGGAAACGGCAACGGTGGCAGTTACGGCAACCAACGCCCCAATAACTATGGCGCACCTCGTTCAAACAATTACAATAATGGTAACAATGGTAACGGCGGCGGTTACGGCAACCAGCGTCCTAATAATAGCTACGGCGCATCCCGCCCCAATAGTGGCTACGGCAACCAGAATTCTTACTCTAATGGCGGTGGTTACAGCGCACCTCGCAATACCGGTTACGGCAACGGTGGCGGTTATGGCAATGGCAACAGCAACGGCGGTTATAGCAGTCAGAATAACTTTAACCAGATGGACCGCCAGCGTTACCCGATTGTTTGCGCCAATTGCGGAATTAACACCGAGGTGCCATTTGTACCCCGCGATGGAGTACCGGTTTTCTGCCGGACGTGTTATAATAGCCAGAAGCCGAACCGGAATTAAAAAGCCCACGTGTGGCCCGGTCAGGAAAGGGGTGATATTTTTTGCAGGTAAATTTGGAAGAAGGCGAGAATTTTGAGACTCTGCTGCGCCGTTTTAGCCAGCGTGTCAAACGCGCCGGTGTGTTGAGCGAGTACAAACGCAAACGCTTCTTCGTTTCCAAAGGCGTTGAGAAACGCGAGAAAATGAAGAAAAGCCAGCAGCGTCAGCGTCGCAAGAACCAGCGCGATTAAGTTCTTCATTCAAGAAGCTTAGTAAAAAAGCTTAGTAAGAATTTAAACCCCTGAAACCTATCTGCCTCAAATGTATTTTTATGGGGCGGATAGGTTTTATTTATTTCAAATTAACCGGCTCAATTTTAGGGTTCAGGTTGCGCCCTCGCTTTGAGCGTGTTAAAATCCGGTCGCTTTACAACTTACCAATTTATTTTGCCAAATCAAACAGGAGCAGAAAAGTTATGTCCGAGGAGCAGTCGAAAATCCAGAAGCCGATCAGCGATGATCTGTTGAATATCCTGGTTTGTCCGATCAGCAAAAAGAAAGTGGCCCTGAGTGAGGATGGTACTAAACTGGTTTGCCAGGAACGCTGTGATGACCACAAATGTCCCCGCGAGTATCCAATCGAAAGTGGTATCCCCCGAATGATCGTCGAGGATTAGACCGGTTGGGTGCGCACTTCGTCTTTATTTATCCTCAGATCAAACGCCTGACCGGTGCCCAACGCTTGATTTTGTCGCTAGCCGGGGCGTTAACCGGTTTGCCGGACCGCCCGGTGCGCGTGACGATCCTGACACACCGCTTTGCCGCTGAGTGTCGCCCGGCCCTGCCACCCTCGGTAGAACTGATCGAAAGTGGTCGCAACCTGAACCTGACCGGCAATCACTACCTGGATTCGCTGATCGAATATGGGGCGGTGCCGAGCCTGTTGAAACTACTGCCCGACGGAGTTAGTGCCATTTGTTTCTTCGGGCCGCCCAGCCTGCCCGGTTTGTGGTGGGCCAGGCGGATTGGCCGGTTAAAAATCCCGCTGTTGTATTTCTGCTACGAACCACCCCGCGCCGCTTATACCGACCGGCAAGAAGTTAGCCGCCGCATGGGTCGGCTGGGGTGGGTGATGTCGCCGCTTTTTCGCTTATACCGCCCACTCGACCGCTATCTTACCCGGCAAGCCAGTCGGGTGCTGGTTAATGGCGAATATGGTCGTCAGCTGATCGCTCAAACTTATGACCTTTCTTCCACCATTATCACGCACGGCGCAGACCTCACCCTTCCGACTGACCTGGCCGGAGCGGTCCAACAACTTCGCCAGCAATATAACCTGACCGTCCAACCGGTGGTCCTGACCGTCAACCATCTCCACCCGCGCAAGCGGATCGAACTATTGTTGCGGGCTTTGCCGCCGGTGCTGGCGGTTCACCCTACGGCTGTAACGCTGGTAGTGGGCAGCGGACCGGAAGCAGCCGCGTTGCAGATGCTTGGACGAGAGCTTGGGTTGAGCCGGTCGCAACTTATTTTTTGTGGGTTTGTGCCGGACGAAGCCCTGGCGGCTTATTACGCGGCGGCGGATGTCTACGTTCACACTGGCCGGGCGGAGACTTTCGGCCTGTCGGTGCTGGAAGCTGGCAGTCTGGGTTTGCCGGTGGTGGCCGCCAACGAAGGTGGTCCTTGCGAGATTTTGCTGGACGGTCGCACCGGCTTTCTGATTGAACCGGTGGCGGCCCTTTTTGCCGAAAAAATTAACTGGCTGCTGGCTCACCCCACCGAGAAATATTGGATGGGCCAACAGGCCGCCGAACGGGCTAACTCCTGCTACACCTGGCGACAGGGCGCGCTTGATTTTCTGGAAGCGGTTGACGCTACACTGTGACGGCTGCCACCGGTTTAACCGCTACATACTTCTATATCCCCGCCTCTCTTCACCAGTTTTGCCAGCCAAACTAAAGCCAAAGTCCTGCTTTACTATGGAATCTTAAATGCGTAAATCTCGGCTTTTCCCGCTCCATTCAGACTGGTCAGGTAAAGCAAGCTCTGACCGGCATACGGCACGCTGGCCGATAGATCGGTCCGGGCCGCGTAAGGAATTTCGCCGGTGTTGTTGTCGAGGAGGTAGAGCAACCCGCCTTTATCGTCACGGGCCGTCAGATAGATACGATCAGGGGTATCCACCACATCGCCCACCTCCAGGCCCCCGGCAAACCACACCTCCGGGTCCGGGTTGTCCCGGTTGAACAAAGACATACCGGAGATTTTGCCAAAGTTTCGCAACCTTACCCCGCTATTAAAAGCTTTCAAATCGTAGGTCCCGTAACGGCTGGTGTTGAGCTGCCACTCTAACACGTTTGTAGTCAGGTTTACCTTGATTACATACGACTCTTTGGCCGAAACGATAACCGAGACATAGGCCGCTTTTTCGTCCGGCGAGACTACAATCAAAGGGTCATTGAAAGATTTGAGCGGCAAGGTTTTTTGCCAGAGCAGTTTGCCGGTTTCGATGTCGCTGCGAGCCAGCACCGGGTTATGGGTTTTACCGGCCTGGGGCACCAGGCTATAGAGTTGGTCGGGATTGTCATTGTGGAGTAAAAACAGGTCCAACACTCGCCAGCGGCGTTTGCCGGTTTCGGCTTCAATGCCGCCGACCGTCAGATCAGGGCTTTCGATTAGCACCAGTTTGCTGGCAAACACAATATCGCCAAAGCGGATCGGGCGGCCTGGGTCGAGCGGTGGATCGGTCAGGGCACTCCAGACCTCTTTACCGGTATCCAGATTGATCCCTTCAATCAAAAGATATTCCGGGTTTGCGGATTGTGGTTGCCCGGAATAAGGGTTCTGCTTGCTGCTGACCCCGACTACCAGTACCCGGTTGTAAATTTTGCCGCCGATAAAACGGCTGCCTTTATCCCGGTTAGGGGCGTTGAATTTAAGGTCGAAATCCCAGTGTTTCTGGCCGCTTTTTGCATCATAAGCAGTTACTTTCTCGGCTGCCGGATCGCCCAATACCACCAGGTCGGGTGCCACCAGGGCCAGCGGTGGCAAGGGTGCGACGGTGCCGGTTAAGGGCTGGGCCGGGGCGGCAATCTTCCAGACGACCGCGCCGGATTTATTATCCAGGGCGTACAGACCGCCTAGCCGGGTCTTGGCAAAGGCCATGTCACTATTTTCCCCGATTATCCCGGCGTTGGTATTGTCCTCCAGGTCTATCTTCCAACTCAGGGCGAACGGTTTATAATCGCCGGTGGGTGAGATAGCCGGGAAATCGCCCGGTGGCATCGCTGGTCCGGCGGTCGGGCTGATGGCCGGGGCCGGGCCGGTAGTTGGCTGGGCCGGATTGGCCGGGCTGGCGTTGGTAGTTGCCGCAGTGGTAGTAGTCGCCGGACTATTTACACCGGGTGTAGGGGTTTTGGCCGGAGTATCGGCACAGGCAGTTAATAACTGAGCGGTCATTAGACCCAGACTGAGAAAAACAAGCCAGAAGGGGCGAGGTCGCCTAAAAATTAGCATTCAGCAATTCCCTATCATAACAATTGTAAAAAAAGCTGTCCTGATTTTAACAAAATCTGCCGCAAAAGCCTATAGGAGATAAGACCCGTTCGGCACTGCGATTCTACCAATACTCCAATACTTTGTCGAAAGGGCTTATGTTATAATTTCCTGATAGAAATTGGATAAAAATTGGGACTAATCATGTAGTAAGGGCAAAAAGCGAATGCGGATCAGGCGCGGCAATAATTCCAAAGATGTAAATTTAGGGGCGGCAGGCCCGGTTAGCGAACAGACTCGCTCGGTTCTGAATAACGCGGTGGTAAATATCGTACAGGCAATTGGCAGCAAAGCCGGGGTTTTGACTTTCTGGGATGAGACCAAAGCGGCTCCCGGCCAGCAAACCAGTTATGGACTTTCGCCCGCGATGCTTGAAGAACTCAGCCCGTTGATCTACGACCTGGTTGTACAATTACAACAGCACGTCCGGCAGACCCCCGAACGCAACACCGAAGATTTGCTGGCCCTGCAAACCGATGCGACCACCGGCCAGGGGGCTTTTCACGTAATCTGTCTGCCGATCCAGAACAACGGCCAGTTTATCGCTGCTTTGTGCCTGTTCCAACCGGCCTCGCCCGAACTGCCTTTTTTGCACGAGGTAACTGGTTTATTGCCCGCCGATACCAGGGCCGGGTCGGGTGTCATGCCCGCCCGCGAGGAAGATGACGGGCTGTATCAGAGCCAGTACGGTTTGACGCTCGACCGCAACGACCCGTTAGCCCGCAATGCCCGGTTACTCAAACGCATGGTCGAGGAGCGGCAATGGCTGGCGGCGATTATAGAATACAGTGCCGACGGTATCCTGATCGTCGATAGCGGCTGCAATGTGATCGGCTGCAACCCGGCCTTTGAACGGCTATCAGGCTATAGTGTGGCTGAGTTGCGCGGACAGAATTGTTACGAAATTTTACAGTTCTCGGCCACACGCGGCGATGCTCAGTGCGGCCTGTTGTGCCCGGTGCGCTTGGGTACTTTTGTCAATAAACCGGAAGAAGACCGCCGCAGCGAGGTGGTGCTGACCACCAAAGACGGTGAGAAACGCGATGTCGAACTGACCTACTCGGTGATCCTTTCGGACGACCGGCGCATTCTGGGCGGTATTTTGGGGGCGCGCGACATTACCGCCCGTAAAGAAGCCGAGGAACTACAATCGACCTTTCTATCGGTGATCAGTCACGAGTTACAAACGCCGATAGCGATTATCAAAGGTTACGCCGGTCTGTATGCCGACAAAACGACCCAGATCGACGCCGAGAGTATGCGCGAGAAAATGCAGATTATCGAGGAAGAAAGCGACCGGTTGAGCAAGCTGGTGGATAATTTGCTGTATGTATCTCGCTTGCAGGCCGGTGGTGTCGAGCTAAACCGCCAACCGGTCGACCTGGAACATCTGGTTCGGCGAGTAGCTCAGAAAATGCGGGACGTGAGCCAAACTCATACCCTGAATGTGGTCTTTAACGATACTGATCTACCCAGCGTGGTAGCCGACTACGATAAAATCGAGCAGGTGGTAGTTAATCTGGTCGAGAACGCCATCAAGTATAGTCCGGCGGGTGGCCCGATTACGCTTTCGGTCGAACACAACAGCCGCGAAGTGGTCGTAAGTGTGAGCGACACCGGCATCGGCATCCCCGATAACGAACGACAGCGCATTTTCGACCGGTTTAGCCGTCTGGATAGTCGGTATGTACGCGAACGCAAAGGGGCCGGGCTGGGTCTTTATATCTGCAAAGCCATTGTCGAGGCGCATGGTGGGCGTATCTGGGTGGAAACGGCTGGTAAAGAAGGCGGTTCTCGCTTCAGTTTTACCCTGCCGCGCGAGCAACCGGCTACCTTGCCGGTCCTGTTCGGCAAAGCTTAGAACCATTATCAGTCAAGTAGTAGAGCTTCCTTTGAAATTAACAGGAGATCGGCTTGCCAATTCCAAAAACCAAAGATTTATTAGACCCTGGTCTCGAAGCGATAAAAAGATTAGGTGAATCAGCATCTATTACTGAAATGGAAGATGAAGTCATTAAAGCGTTAAATCTAACTGAGGCTGAGATTGCGGAACCACACGATGAACGACAAACCGAAATACAATACCGTTTAGCCTGGGTACGAACTTATTTAAAAATGTATGGTTTATTGGATAATTCCTCTCGTGGTGTTTGGGTTTTAACACCAAAAGGCAAAGAAGTTCAGAATGTCCCAGCTCGTTTAATTAGAGCGAAAGATAAATCAAACGGTAAATCAGATAAAATTATTCTTGAGAATAACGATCTTACGGGAAAATCTGAGTCGTTAGAAGTAACTGAAGCAGTTTTAGATGATAATTGGCGGAAAAGGTTAGCTGCCGTTTTACTAGAATTAAGTCCAGATGCGTTTGAAAGATTAGGTCAAAGATTACTTCGAGAGGCAGGGTTTACCCAGGTTACAGTTACGGGACGGTCTGGAGATGGTGGTATTGACGGATTTGGCTTAGTAAAATTAGGTGGCCTACTGAGTTTTCCGATTTTGTTTCAGTGTAAAAGGTATCGAGGTTCGGTGTCTCCAAGTGTAATAAGAGATTTTCGAGGGGCAATGGTCGGTAGAGCTGACCGAGGGCTGATTATAACTACTGGAACTTTTAGCCGTGAAGCAAAGCGAGAAGCTACCCGCGATGGGGCACCACCAATTGATTTACTTGATGGGGAGCAGTTGTTAGACAAATTGAGAGAACTGAAATTAGGGGTAGAAATTAAAATCATTGAAGAAGTAGTAATATTAGCTGATTGGTTTAAGACAATTTAGACGGATTTAAGTTAGTGATCGAATAAGGAAACGTAAAAAGAAACCGAGGCAAAATGAGCCAGACAGTATTGGTGGTAGACGACGAACAAAAATTGGTCGACCTGGTACGGGCGATTATGGAAAAAGAAGGCTATACCGTAGTGGAAGCCCATAATGGTTATCAGTCCCTTCAACGGGCCCGCGAGGATTTGCCGGATGTCATTTTGCTGGATGTGATGATGCCCGAAATGGATGGCTGGGAGGCTCTAAAAGAGCTACGCAAATCCACAAACGCCCCGATTATTATGCTGACGGTCCAGGCAACCGAGACCGATAAAGTGCGCGGTCTGGAACTTGGGGCCGACGATTACGTTGCCAAACCATTCGATCACCGCGAACTGATCAGCCGGGTCAAGGCGGTTCTACGCCGGGCAGCTTTGCCGTCCACTGTCAGCAAATCGGAAGGCTTGCTGCGGGTCGACGACACTCTGCAAATTGATTTCGACAAACGCGAAGTGATAGTCGAAGGCAAACATCAAAAGCTACGCCCTACCGAGTATAAGCTGCTGTATCACCTGATCAGCAACGCCGGGAAGCTGATGAGCCATGAACAACTGCTGACTAAAGTCTGGGGCCGAGAGTACCGTGACGATGAGCAATTACTCCGGCTTTACATAACCTATTTGCGCCAGAAAATCGAAGCCAGCCCATCTCACCCCAAGTATATTTTGAATGAGCGTGGCCTGGGCTACCGCTTTAGCGAGTTCGAGCGCAAAGCCGGGTAAAACCTAAAGCTCGACCAGTTTAAAAGCCTCGGCGTACTCGAAATTCAACCCCTCGGCAAAGTCGCGGTGGCGTTTGTAAATGCGTTCTTTGAACTGGTCGTCCAGTTTGAACTGGCTGGGATGCGATTGGAGCGAGGCAAACTTCAAATCCATCACGCCGGAAATATCCACAAAATAGTCCGGGCTATCGGTGCCGAACAACAGCAAACGCTTGGCCCGGTGGACGCTCAGACCTTCTTCTCTCAATTGTTCCGGGTAGCTCAAAGGCATCATAGCCGCCGGGAAAGCGGCTTCCAGGGCCAGTTGACCGGTTATCCGGTGATCAGGGTGCATACGGTAATTGCGGGTCAGTGGGTCCCAGGAAATAATGGTTTCTGGCTTGAAGTGCCGGATTTGCCGCACCACTTCGCCTCGCATCGCCAGATTATATTCCAGTTCACCATCGTTAAAGCGTAAAAAGACGCAGCTTTTTACACCCAGGGCAGTAGCGGCGGCCTGTTGTTCGCTCTCGCGGATGCGCCGCAATTCTGCCGGGTCGGCTGCGGGGTCTTCCGTCCCTTTATCGCCGCTGGTCAGCAAGACATAATGTACTTCGCAACCGGCCTGGACCCATTTGGCAATCGTGCCGCTACAACCAAATTCACCATCATCGGGGTGAGCCACAATAACCAGGGCCGACCTCGGTACCTCCATCTCGATCTTGTTTTCCTCAGTCATTTTTATATATTCGTTTCTTTTTGAAAGTTGATCAATATTTTGGTTCGGGAGTCGGACGGCTGAACCGCATCGAGTTTAGCACAAAGGGTTATAAAAGCAAAAAACCGCGCCAGCCAGGCTGGTGCGGTTTTCGCATTCGGACATCGCAGGTAGTCTAGCGAACTAGACCTCCGGCGATGCCCTTAGAGTTAGCACTTATCATGGGCATCACCTCCTTATACTTGGAGGAAAACTCTGTTGAGTATAGTTCAGAGTTTTCTTACAGGGGTATATTACCAGAGTCGTATTATGAAGTCAAGCGTTTTCCGCGTTAAAAGAATTAATATTCGATAAACATCAACCGTTCAAATCCTCTGTTCTTCTTATTGTAATAACTTTTATTATTGAAAAGTATTTTTAACGGCATAGCGAGAAATCTTAAAAAGATGCCATTAGGCTCTTGACAATACCCATAGGGGGTAGTACTATATTGGTGTACGGATAGGGGGTATGGGTATGCAAGAAATGAATCTAATAACTGACCCATCTCCCAACAACCGATTATTAAAACTGGATATAACTGGTTACAAGGAAAGTGATAAAAATGGCCGGATACATCAAAAACAAAGAAAACGTCCAGAACCGGTTAAAGCGGATCGAAGGCCAGGTACGCGGCTTGCAACGCATGGTTGACGAGGAGAAATATTGTATCGACATCCTCACCCAGGTCAACAGTGTACAGGCCGCGCTCGAACAGGTCTCCCTTCTTCTGACCGAAGATCACTTACGCCATTGTGTAGCTGACGCTTTGCAGCACGGCGATGGTCAGGAAAAGATCACCGAAATTATGGACGTACTGAAACGTATCTCAAAATAGATTACATAGATTATTTATATATTCTGTATCGCAAGTGATTTTTACTCAGAAACATAACCTTAATAGTTCAACGAAAGGAGGCCTAAATGTCCGATTTATTAAACAAACCGGTCGCCCCGCCTCAAGTTTTACAATCAGAGCCAATAATTCCAGTGGACACAAATTCTGTCACGTTGGAAATCGAGGGTATGACCTGTGCCAGTTGTGTTAACCGGATCGAGCGCAAGCTAAAAAAGGTCGAGGGCGTTCAGGAAGCCAGCGTCAATTTGGCGACCGAACGCGGCACAGTTAAGTATGACCCTGCCCTAATCGAAGTGGGTGGCCTGGTGAAAGCAATTGAGGCGGCAGGTTACAAAGCTCGCACCTATGGCGAAGAGGCGACCGCCACCGCTACTCACCAACCGGTCAGCCTTAGTGCCACGACGATCAGCCGCCCTGAGTTTGCCTCGGCGGCTGCCGATGGCTCGGCAGTTTACTCTCCGGTCGTCATAGCCTCGCCGGTGAGTGCCCCAGGCCTGGCGGTCGGTGGGTTTTCACCGCCGGCGGTAGATGTTGAGCCGGATCGGACAACTGTACGCCGTCAGTTAGAAATAAAACGCCGCCGCCGGTTACTTATTCTGGGAATAGTCTTTACCCTACCGGTTTTTGTCCTGGCGATGGTCGGCATGAACTGGTTCCCGGCCCGGACGCGCGACTGGATAATGTTCGTCCTGACGACCCCGGTCTGGGCGGTAGTAGGCTGGGAATTTCACCGAAGTGCCTTAAAAAACGCCCGACATTTTTCGGCCAATATGGACACGCTAATTTCGCTCGGTTCGACGGTCGCTTATCTTTTTAGCCTCTGGTTATTACTATCTGGCAACAATTATAACGCCGGTCGAATGGGCCGGGGGCCAAACGGTGGCGAAGCAGTGGCTTATTTCGAGACTGCCGCCCTGATTATCACCCTGATCTACCTGGGCAAGTACCTGGAAGTTGTCGCCAAAGGCCGCACTGGCGATGCTATTCGCAAACTGATGGGTTTGCAGCCCCGCACTGCCAGGGTCGTGCGCAACGGTCAGGAGTTTGATCTACCCTTGAGCGAAGTAGTGGTCGGCGATCTCTTAATTGTCCGGCCCGGCGAAAAAATCCCGGCGGATGGCGTAGTCGAGGCCGGTCAGAGCAGCGTGGACGAAAGTATGCTGACCGGCGAAAGTCTGCCAGTGGAAAAAACTCCCGGCGATAAAGTAGTAGGGGCGACCGTCAACCAGACCGGTTTGCTAAGAGTGCGAACCGATAAAGTTGGGCGGGATACCGTGCTGGCCCAGATAATCCGCCTGGTCGAGCAAGCCCAGGGCAGCAAAGCCCCGGTCCAACGCCTGGCCGATACGATTAGCGGCATCTTTGTGCCGGTCGTCATTGCCATTGCGGTATTAACCTTTGTAGGTTGGCTGCTGACCGGCCAGAATTTTCAGGCCGCGCTTTTACCGGCGGTTGCGGTGCTGGTCGTCGCCTGTCCGTGTGCCCTCGGTTTGGCAACCCCGACCGCGATTATGGTTGGCACCGGCGTTGGGGCCGAGCAGGGCATTTTGATCAAGGGCGGCGAAAGTCTCGAAAGGGCGCGACAGGTAAAAGCGATTATTCTGGATAAAACCGGCACGCTAACCAGGGGTAAACCCACTGTGACCGATGTCGTCAGCCTGGGTACTTTATCCGAAGACCGCCTTTTGAGGCTGGCCGCGCTGGTCGAAAAAGGCAGCGAACATCCGCTGGGACAGGCTATCGTCCGGGAAGCTCAACTTCGCCAGCTTTCTCTAAGTGAAGCGGGACAGCAGGCTGAGAATTTCCAGAGCTTTACCGGGGCCGGGGTGAGTGCCACGATTGCAGGTCAGACGGTGCTGGCCGGTACTCGAAAGTTAATGGAGCAATCCCATTTGCGCCTCCAACCGGCGACCGACGAAACTATGACCCGGCTGGAAAGCGACGGTAAAACCGTGATGCTGGTGGCGGTCGACGGCACCCTGGCCGGGCTGATCGCGGTAGCCGACACCATCCGGGATACCAGTGCCCAGGCCATCGCCGAACTCAAAGCGATGGGCATTGAGCCGGTGATGATGACCGGTGACAACCGGCGCACCGCCGAGGCGATAGCTCATCAGGCCGGGATTGAGCGCGTCTTTGCCGAGGTCCGACCGGAAGATAAAGCCGCGATGGTGAAAAAGCTCCAAAGCGAAGGCAAAGTGGTTGCGATGGTCGGCGACGGTATCAATGATGCCCCGGCTCTGGCCCAGGCCGATGTTGGGCTGGCGATTGGCACTGGCACCGACATTGCAATGGAAGCCGCCGATATTACCCTGATGCAGGGCGATATACGAGCCGCCGCAACCGCGATTGCACTTTCAAAGGCCACTATGCGCAAGATCAAACAGAACTTGTTCTGGGCCTTCTTTTACAACATTTTGCTGATACCGTTGGCTATCTTTGGCATCATTAACCCGATGCTGGCGGCGGGGGCGATGGCGATTAGCAGCGTGTCGGTGGTGACAAATTCTTTGTTGCTCAACCGGTTCCGGGGCAATCATCGGGGGCCGCTCACACCGGGCGAAAAAAAATCTCGCCGCAAAGCCCTGGTCTGGCAAGCCGGTTTGCTGCTGGCCCTTTTTGGCCTGACCGCCCTGATCGGCTGGCAGATTTACGATAGCCTGGCGCGTCCGAACCAGAATCATACCAGCGCGGCTGCCGGTTCTACCCTGGCCGAGATCGCCCCGGAAGTCATCCCGACCGCCAACGCGGTTGCTTTTCCGGCGACCTACCAAATCGAAAATACCCGGATCGAGGTTGGAACTTTCCCGGCCCAACCGCAGCCCGGCCAACCGGCCCTGGTGGTTTTCCGGCTGACCGATGTTCGGACCGGCCAACCGGTGAACTCTGAGGGGCTAAGTCTGCTCCACACCAAACTGATGCACCTGATCGTGGTGAACGCGGATTATAGCTTCTTCCAGCACGTTCACCCGGCTAGTAGCAGCGACGGTTTGTACAGCTTTCCGGTTACTTTCCCGGCAGCGGGCCAGTACCGGCTTTACGACCAGTTTGAATTGGCCGACACCCGGCATGAGGTGTTATACCGCTATGATCTGGCGGTTGGCAGTCCAGCGAGTTCGGCTAACCCGACCGGAATGGTGGCTGGAGGCGGGCCGGTCCAGCAACTAGGCGGTTTACAGGTGAAGCTGGCCTCCCCTCCGCAAATTCGGGCCGGCCAAAATGTCCCGCTCAACTTCCAGTTCGAGCAGAACGGCCAGCCTTTTTATGGTCTTGAACCGTACCTGGGCGAACCGAGCCACCTGATTATCCTGAGCGAGAACGCCAACTCGTTCCGCCATCTTCACGGACAGGTGCCGGGAGAGGCCGCGACGACCGGGCAGCCATCCAGCATGGCTGGGATGGAAGCGGCAGCCACGCCCGATACACGCTATGGGCCGGAAATCGGCTACAAGGTGCGGTTTGAACAACCGGGACACTACAAACTCTGGGCTGAGTTTCAGTACCAGGGCCAGGTCCTGACCTTTAGCTACGTCCTGGATGTAGTTTGATCTGAATAAACTAAAGAGTTGAGATTACTCAACACAAAGAAAGGAAACCACCATGCAAGAATTAACTTTTGATGTTCCCTCGGTAAGTTGCGACCATTGCGTCAACGCTATCACCGGGGCCGCCAAAACCCTCGGCGTAAACGAGGTAAAGGTAGATTTGCCCAGCAAGAAAGTTTACGTCGCTTTCGACCCGGCCAAAGTCAACGAACAGGCATTGAAAGAGGCCATCGAGGATGAAGGCTATGACATTACCGGTCAGACCCAGGGCAATGCTATACCGACCGGAGCCGGTTTGAAATCGCTAGAGCTAAAATCGCTCTAGGTAATACGAGTTAATATTCATAGGACTTTCGCTTCAACCTCACTTCGTGACAGCTGCCTGTCTTAATCTGGTCAAAACTTTTAGAGTGGTACAAACACGAAAAAGCGGTTGCGGTCGGGTGGACAGGCATATTTCTCGTAAGGGTTGCAATAATTCAAGCCTTTCCAACCCATTTCATTCAAGGTATTATGACAGCCTGGGGCTACATATATCGACCGGTCATCTGGAAAATCGGTCGGGGTTTTGAATTCTACGATTAGATTAGGCAGGAAATACTTATACTGTTCCTGGATATGCACCAGTTTCAAATAATCCAAGGTGTCTTTACTGGCGTGCAAACACACCGACTTTTGGGATTGTAGGTTATTCGTGGTCTGGATGCCTTTAATAGTGTAAGTTACCAGATAATCCTGGTAGACTTTGGCATCATCGTGCCGGTACATTCCGTAAGAAGCCGCTTCCTGATTGAAAAAATTATAAGTTGTCAGACACGAAGTAAGGGTAAACAAAGCGGTAAAAAAGAGCGTTGCGGTCACTCGCCCGCGTGGTGAACCGGCTAACCTTAGCCCAACCTGGGCAGCCCCATAAGCCGTCAGGATGGCCGACAAAGGTAACAAAGCGGTCAAGCGACGGTCGGCGTTTATCAGGTCGGTCAAAACGCTATTGGTCAGTGGAATAGTCAGTGCAAATATACCGAGCAGCCGTAACCAGGCGTGTTTACTCAACAGGGCCTGAACCAGACCGATCACAAAAAAGAGACCGAGAACAAACGGCAAGATCGACTTGTGGTCGTGATAATGATCGAAAGTTGGCTCGTAAAAATAGACCAGCAAAGATTTTGGATAGTTTTCTAAAAGATGTCCAACCTGTTCCAGCCCATTACTCAAGGGGTTGTTACCAATATTGTTGGGGAGAGCCGCCAGCGACGGGGCGGTTTTTGCAGTCTGGAAGAAAACTTCGGCGGGCGTAAAGAGAATAATTGGACCAAAGCCAACCAAAACCATCAGGCATAATAAACCAAGCCTGGAAGGCAGGTTTTTATAGGGTTGCCGTTTCTGGAGGCAAACGAGCAAACTATAGCCCAGGACTAACAGTAGCGAGGTAAGGGCTATCGCTTTGGCCGAGGCATGAAAATTCAGGGTGATACCACAGACTAAACCCAACCAACCATAATTTGCCACCGAGGGCTGCTCAAACAGCTTCCCAAAACAATAAAGCAGCACCAGAAACCAGAAGGCCGTAAACAATACGACGACCTCGGTACGCGCATAATAAAGATGCAAGGGCAGGCCGATCAGGATAATCGTAGCCCAGGTGGTGACTTTGACCCCCAAAAATTTACGGGTAATCCGGTAAAGTAAAAATATGTTCAGAAGGCCTACTATACAGGCTCCCAGCCTTATTACCAGCACACTGGGGCCAAATAACCAGTAAAGCGGTGTGGTTAGAATTGGTATAATCAGGCCGTAAGAACTATAACTTCCGTAGCCAAACAGATTGCGGACCTCTCCTCTGGTAATGCCCGCACTGAATAAAGCCGTGTCCCGCAATTCATCCCCGATGGAACTAAACGGATAAACATTTATATAGAATGTGTAGACCACAAAGGTCACTATTATCAAAGCCGGGTAGCTGAAAAGCTCGATACGGGAAGGACTGCCCTCGGCTTTTTTTATTTCGGAGGCTTGCTCAACCGCTTTCTGTAGGCGGCGCAAACCCCAACCGGTGCATATCAAACTACTCAACCATAAGCCGACATTTACCCAGCGCAGATTAAATTCTTTGTCTAACCAGACTAGCAACATCGAAAGCAGGTATAATCCTACCCCCGCAATTACCGGCCCCCATTCTTTAGCGGAATGAAGAAAGCGGTTGGTTAAGGGTTGGGTGGATTTGTCTGAAACAACCAATTGGGTTTGCAAAGGATTAACTGGACCACCTCTTGTTTTAATAAGTGTTAGGATTTTCGCTAATATTTGTAAATTTACCTAAGCAATTTGTTGCTGGCAAGATTTACCCCGAAAACCGGCCTGGAATTGCCCTTACTTTAAGACAAACTTTTGAAGAGCTTCGATTACTCCCGCGCTGATCGCTCCGTGCGTGACATATCCCGCCGTCTCTTTGACTGCTTGTCCGGCGTTAGCGACCCCGATGCCTAGACCGGCCCATTCGAGCATTGGCAGATCGTTCAGGTTGTCGCCGATAGCGATTACTTTTTCGCGGGGAATATCCAGGGCCAGGGCCAGGGCCGCCAACGCCGCCCCTTTGCTACAGGCCGGGTTCACCCCTTCGGTAAAGCGGGGATGGGAACGGGTGACATATAGCCGGTCGCTGAAGGCGGCCTGCATTTCCTGAAGTACCGCCAGGGTGCGTTCTTCGGCGGTCACGATTACCAGTTTAGTCGGTGCTCGTTCGGGCCGGTCAATAAATTGCATCAGGTCGCCGACTGGTTGCGCCGGAACCCGGGCCAGGCCGGAATAATAAAGGGCTTCTTCGGTCAGCGAGGGGACATACATGTGGTCGTCGACATAGACCTGAGTATAATAGCCGCGTTTCTGGGTAAAGGTCAGAAATTCGCGGGCCAGTTCATAGGGTATTGGCTGGTGATAAATCGTTTCCTCGGTGATGGAATGGCGTACCATCGCCCCCTGGTAGCAGATGAGCGGCACCGACAAACCTAACTCGTCGGCAAACTGCCGGGCCGAGCTAAACATCCTGCCGGTCGCCAGCGTCACGACCACTCCCTGCGCCACCGCTTCTCGAATGGCGGTCTTCACCTCGTCACTTATTACCAGGTCATCGCTGATCAAGGTTCCATCTAAATCGAGGGCTACTAACTTGTAATCGTTATCTTTGGTCACTTTATCCCTTTCAATAGGCTCTACGCCGTTTAACTGGCGTACACCTCGCTTTTTAAGACCGCCACATAGGGCAGATTGCGAAAATGCTCCCGAAAGTCCAGGCCATAGCCTACCAGAAATTCGGCTGGCGCGTCAAAAGCCACGTAACGAAGCGGCAAACCGGTCGCCAGGCGGTTAACTTCCCGGTTAAAAAGCGTGACTACCGCCAGTGAGGCCGGTTGGCGTTGCCGGATCATTTTCAGGATAAAATTGAGGGTCAGCCCGGTATCAACCATATCCTCGACTACCAGCACGTGCCGCCCGGTCACAGAAATATCCAGGTCTTTGGTGATACGCACCATACCGGGCGGTCGTGGCCGTGTGGACTGGCTGTTATCCGGTTTGTAACCGGCAATCGTCATTACATCGGCCCGAAGTGGTAAATCGATCTGGCGCAGCAGATCGGCCTGAAAAGGCAAAACCCCCTTCAAGATACCAAACATTACCAGCTCGGAGCCGACCGCCGCATAATCAACCGTGATCTGGTGGCCCAGTTCGGTCACTCGCTGGGCTATTTCTTCCCTGCTATACAAAATATGCGAAACCATCGCTGGTAATTCGACCTGGTTAGACCTGGCTGGCGTTGTCATCCGGGCAGCCCACCGGGTGGGGTGACGGTCTGGGAGGGTAGGGTGATCCCAAACCGCGACAGAAAACGTTGCAGGTCTTTGCGGTAGAACAACCGGATATTGACTGCCGGATAAAGCTCGCGTAACCGGCGTAGTTTGGCATTTTTGCGAGTGACCAGGGCTTGTTTTTGGGTGGTGAGTTCGGCATAAAGATCGAATTCGGGAAGATAAAAATCGGGGGAGAACATCCGGGCGACGGAGCCATCCGGGTGCCAATCGAGGGGGAATTGGTGCGGCTCATACAACCAGCTTACCCGGTAGAAAGTTAATATCCGGGCAAACTCGGCCTCCACCGGGTGCGCGAACCTGACAATTCGCCTGGTCGGGGGCAACCGGCGTTTACGGCGACTGGAAGCGGTCCAGCCGGTGACACCGCGTGTCCGGCTAATGGAGGCCACTGGCCGCGCGACGGGCGGTTGGTTGGTTGTTGGTAAAGTCAGGCTCACCGTGATCGACTTACTTTCTCGCTCAGTAAAAGTGTTTTGACAAGACCCCGAAAGCCCTCGGATTACGTACCGATTACATCAACGAATAGCCGTTAGCTTTGCTGGATCAGTTTGGCGGCTTTCTCGCCACTAACCATCGCGGCGTTCAGGCTGCTGGCCTCGGTAAATTCAGCCGCAAAATAGAGGCCGGGCTTGCCGCTCCGGTTATCCGGTAGGGTCGGGTGAACACCGGGCGGCTGGGCAAACTGGCCGTAGTGAATGCGGTAGATCGCCAGGGGCCGGTAGCCGGTCAGGGCTACCTCGGCGTGAGCATCGCCCTGGAACATACGGTGCAAATCGGTCAGGCCACGCCGGTACAATTCCTCGTCGCTGCCCTCCGGTATGCCCAGCACCGTCGCCGAAAGCAAATGCTGGTCGGGCGGGGCGTACTCCGGCGCGATATTGGAAGCCATCACGGTATTGTTTACAAACGGCTCAGGATTGGCATTGAGTACCAGCTTTTTTGATTTGTAAACCGGCGACGACCCGGCATAATAAAGATTGATCGTGCTGGTCTGGCCCTGCGGCATGGCTAGCCCGGTCAGGCGGTGAGCTTCCGGGGCCGGGGTGGCTACCACCACCGCATCGCTCGCCAGCGTTTCGCCATTCTCCAACTGCACCCCGTTGTAACGCCCGCTTTCGTCCGTCAACAGGTCTTTGACCGGCGTATTGAGCCGGATGCTATTACTCTTGAATAATTCCTCGGCCAGTTGCTCCGAAATCCGGCCCATTCCACCGGCAGGCACTACCGTTTGACCCTGACTGAGCATCTTGAAATCAAATTTAAAGGCTTTGGCACTGGTCTTTAGCTGGTTCTCCAAAAACACCCCGCCGAAAAAGGGCCGCACAAAGTTATTGATAAATTTATCCGAAAAATGCCGCTTGCGTAAATACTGCTCGGTCGTCAGGTCTTCCCCGCTAATGACCTCGTGAATACTTTTGCGCTTTAGCTCCGCCACCAAAAAAACTGTCCGCAATTTATCGAACGGCGACACAATGTTGGTCAGAGCCGACGGGAATAACGCGCCGGGGTCGCGCAGAGGGTCACTCAAAACCGACCGCTTACCGGCGCGGGCGATAATTGCACCGGGCTGGAAAGTACGTAAATCCAGCTTGGGGTAATCCAGTTGGCGTTTGGCCGCCGGGTAGGCCGTAAACAACACTTGAAAGCCGCGCTCCAGGGTAAAGCCTTCCACTTTGTCGCTGCGAACTCGACCGCCCACGCCGTCGCTGGCCTCTAGCACGCTCACCTGATGTCCGGCCCGTTGCAAAGTGCGGCCACAGACCAGCCCGGCTACTCCTCCACCTACGATTACAATTTTCACCCGTTTGGTAATCCTTTTCTAGACTCTATCGGCCCCGACTGCTTTTAGAAGTCGCAAGCCTCCAGTCTATTTTTCGTTTTAACGCCTGGACCTGGTTGCCCTCAAATTAATCATAACTTCGACCATAAAATTTGTCTAATCTTGCGGCTTGTATTTTTATGCCCAAAGCGGTATAACATGGTATCACCCTGGCGGGGTGGGGAACATTTCAGGACCTGAAAGCGTATTTATCAGAGCAATAAGTCTCTATTCTATAATGTAATCGAAAGTATAAAAGCGAAATATCTGTCCAGCCCCACCCCTGACCCCTCCCAGGGCCACCAGTGGACGGGAAAAAGAAAAAGAGTGATACAGGGGAGACCCCTTATACCCCCCGCCGGGGTTGCACCCCTACGAACCCCGCTAAATTTCTTTAGTGGTAGAGTGAATAGTTAGAAAGAGAAAGGTAAGTGAGTAAAATGGGCATCCTTGATCGGTTAGGAATGATTGTGCGCTCCAACGTAAACTCGGTACTGGATAAATCCTCCAACCCCGAAGCTGACCTGAACCTGTTTATGCTGGAAATGCAGGACGGCATCAAACAGGCTGAGACCGGGGTCCAGAATTCGGTGGTTCAGGAGAAAATGATGGCGATGAATGCTACCGACAAACGCCGTCAGGCCCAGGAATGGGATGCTAAAGCTCAGGTGGCGGTAAAAGCCAACCGCGACGACCTGGCGACCGAGGCTCTGCGCCAGAAAATGAACTATGATCAGGAAGCCGAGAGCTTGGAGAAACAAGCCCAGGATCAGCAAGCCATGACCAATCAACTGCGCTCCCAGCTTGAGGAGTTGAAAAAGAAGTACGCTGAAACCGAGCAAAACAAAAGCAGTTTGATCGCTCGCTACAACATGAACAAGTATAGCGAAAAGGTGATGGGTACCCGCGAACCGGGCCAGGCTCTGCCAAATAGCGATTATAACCGGATGCAGCAAAAGATTATGGCGGCGGAAGTCCGGGCCGAAATGGACGACCAGAATTATAAAGCGGCGGCTGCCGAAGCCGAATTGAACAAGTTGCAGGCCGACGCGACCCTGGAAGACGAACTGGCCTCCCTCAAACAGCGCATGGGTGGTAGCAAGCCGAAAGCCGAAGAACCAAAATCGGCTACCAACCCGGCAGACCGGCCCTACGAGGAAAAGTAATTGACTGAAAGACGTGTGCCTAAACCGCTTACCGAACAGTCTACCCCTGGCCGGTCGCTACTAAATCTGGCCGGGGGCGACCGTCGCGGGCTGGAACGCGCCTTTCAAACCCTGGTCGGGCGTAGCAAACCGGCTGCCCCGGCTCGTCCGGCCAACCTGGCTCCTTTCTTGGAAGTGTTGCACAAGCTGGGCTTCTCCACCGAGCAGCAAGCCAATTCCTTGCTGCTTACTCACTCACTGGCTGCCGGTCGGCAGTTTTCGCTTCAGGTTGAAGGCGACCCCGACCCCGAAACCTGGACCTTATCCTGGGTCACTCGGTACGTCCCGGAAATCGAATTTTACCTCCCTTATATTAGCTTGCGGGCCAACCACGCCCGGCGAATGGCCGCCCCGCTCCAGCCCGGCCAGCGTCGCCCACTGACCCCCGAACCGGAATACGACGAGGACGGCTTTTTGGCCGATTATTCCTGAATGTTACCGCCCCTTTTAATCCTGACCGGGCCGACTGCCGTCGGTAAAACCGCCCTGGCCCTGGAGTTGGCCGAAAACCTTCAGGCTGAAATCGTCTGCGCCGACAGCCGGACGGTCTACCGGGGCATGAATATTGCCACCGCCAAGCCAACCCCGGCAGAATTGGCCCGCGTCCCCCATCACCTGATCGATGTCGTGCAGCCGGACGAAGAATTCACCTTACCGGATTTTCTGGATCGGGCCACCTCCGCAATCGAAGAAATCCGAGAACGCGGCCATCTTCCACTGCTGGTGGGTGGTACTGTCCTGTATATCAATGCTTTGTTGGATGGTCGGGAAGTCCCCCGCGTGTCCCCCGACCCCGAATTACGTCGACGGCTAGAGCAGCAGGCCGCCGAACAGGGTTTACCCGCCCTTTACCAAGAACTGATCAAACAGGACCCGGCAGCCGCCGATTATATCGATCCTTCAAATTTGCGGCGGATTGTACGTGCCCTCGAAGTTTATTACACCAGCGGCGAGCTATTTTCCCACAATCGCGGCAAAACCAATCCCCGCTACCGGCCCTTAAAGCTAGCCCTGACCCTCGAACGCGAAGCCCTCTACGAACGAGCCGACCGGCGGGTAGAGCAAATGTTTCAGGCCGGGTTGGAGGCCGAGGTTCAACGACTGCTAACTGCCGGGTATTCGCCCACGCTGCCTTCGATGAGCAGTGTTGGTTATGCCCAGGTGGCGCGGTACCTGGCCGGTGAAATCAGCCTGGCGGAAGCCAAAGCCCAGCAGAAATGGGCTACCCACCGCTACATCCGCCACCAGTACACCTGGTTCCGCCGCGACCCTGAAATAAAATGGCTGGACGCGACTGACCCTGATCTGGCTGAAAAAGCCCATCAACTAATCAAAGAGTTTCAAGCCGATCTGTAGCGGGGTACGTAAAACCCTACCAATTTGATTGGCCCTTTGCTATCAAAGCCGTGTATAATAAATTGCGGATGTCTGCTTCTGAAGTCTGAAAACTAAAAACGAGGGAGTTTAAGGATGGGCAGGTCGAGTCAGGAACCAATTGCTATTATTCTGGCCGGGGGCGGTGGTGACAAGTTGAGTGTATTATCCGAAAAAAGAGCCGTACCCTCCGTGCCGTTTGCCGGAAAGTACCGCATCATTGATTTCACGCTCAGTAACTGTGTAAATTCGGGTCTGACCAATGTGCTGGTTCTTACCCAGTACCGGCCTCTTTCCCTGCACGATCACATCGGTAACGGCAAACCCTGGGACCTGGACCGGCTGCACGGCGGCGTCCGGCTGGTTTCGCCCTACCTGGGTCCAAAAGATGCCAGTTGGGACCGGGGTACCGCCGACGCGGTTTATCGTAACCTGGAGGAAATAATCGAAACACCCGGTGATACGGTGGTAATCCTGGGCGGCGACCACGTTTACAAAATGGATTACCGCCCGATGATCGAAATGCACCAGGAGCAGCGGGCCGATGTAACTATTGGCGTAATCTGGACTCCTATCGAACAGGCTCACCGGTTTGGGGTTGTTACTACCAACGGCTTTGGCCGGGTGGTGGGGTTTGACGAAAAACCGGCCCAGCCAAAAAGTAACCTCGTGTCGATGGGTATTTATGTTTTTAACAAAGATGTCCTGATCAAACGGCTCAGTCACGACGCTCTTAATACTGAAAACCGGACCGACTTTGGCCGGCATATCTTGCCAAAGATGATCGCCGAGGGCGACCAGGTGCGTGCCTATCCTTTTGAGGGTTATTGGCGCGATATTGGCAATTTGAAAGCCTACTGGGAAGCTAATTTGGAACTCTTGGAGGACCAACCGGGCTTCGACCTGTATGGCCGCGATTGGGTTATTTACACCCGAAGCGAAGAAAGACCCCCGGCCTTGACCGGCTCAACCGCCCAGATCGAAGGTAGTCTGATCTCCAATGGTTGCCAGATACATGGCCGGGTGATCAACAGTGTGTTGTCGCCGGGCGTGATTGTCGAAGAAGGGGCGGTCGTGCGCGACTCGGTTATTATGACCGATACGTTGATCGGCAAAAATAGCCGGATCGACCGGGCCGTGATCGATAAAGTTGTCGTAATTGGGCCGGATAGCCAGATCGGGTTTGGCGACGACACTACTCCCAACACTCTCGAACCGGACCGGCTAAATTTCGGCCTGACCTTGATCGGTAAAGGGGCGCATCTTCCGGCAGGCTTGAAGGTTGGCCGCAATTGCAAACTGGGCAGCAATCTGACCGCAGAGCATATAACCGGTCTAATTGTAGCCAGTGGTTCCTCCATCGAAGCCCCAGACCTGGAGCAGTAGAGCTTTTTCTACCTGGCAAAGCAAGCGAGGCGGGAATAACTCCCGCCCCGGAATCGATATTAAAGAGTCACCCAAAAACTTCTCAAACTTTGTTACTCTTGGCACAACTTTAGCGTATAGAGTATAATACTGCTACAAAGCAGAGCCGAAAGGCTTTTACTGGGGAATTTTTAACACAAAGGTTTTATGTTGGTATGGCTGAAATTATTAAATCGATTGACATAGATGCACCGGTTGAAACTGTCTTTGACTACGTTTCCAATCCTTATAACGCCCTGAGCTTTATGCCCAACTTTACCAAATTCAGCCCGACCGGTCTGCCTGACCGGGGATTGGGAGCTAAAGTAGAGGCTGCCGGGGAATTTATGGGCTTGAGCTTCAAGACCCAACTGGAGATCGTCGAGTTTGAGGAAAACCGCAAAATGGTTTCGCGTTCCACCCAGGGTGTCAAGAGTATGTCGATCTGGCAATTCAAAGCTCTGCCGACCGGCGGCACCGAAGTTACTTTTGTCAGCGATTACAGCTTGCCCGGCAAGATGCTTGGTTGGATGTTTGACAAGCTTTTGATGGAAAAAGATGTCGAAAAAACTACCGTTCAGACGCTGGTAAACCTGAAAAAGGTACTGGAAGGCAAACCGAACCTAAGAGTTGCGAAGTACGCCACCTGGTAATCGGCAAGTAAAAGGTAAATTTATTTCAAAATGGCGAGTTCCACCACCCCTCTCAACAAAAATCAAACCGAAAATATAGTTCAATCAAAAATAGCGACCCCCTCCGGTGGTCCGCCACCGGCCCGGCCAAAATTCTCGCCGGGCCGCCTTTTTTTCGCCCTGGTGGCCCTGGGCTTACTGGCCGGTTTAGCCGGTTTAGCCTTTCTCTCGGCAACCGGCAATTCAACCCCGGTCAGTTCCGGTCCGGTCGCTACCCTAGCACCGACCTCCTCGGCGGTTCCGGCTACTGCCAACGCCGCCAGTGCGGTCCCGGCCAGTCCGGTAAGCTGGAATGAACAGCCGGTTCTGTATAGCCTGGGAGCCGGGCCGACTGCCGCCGGTTATCAAACTCTGTGGGCCGCGATGGAAGCCGGTTTGCGCCGTTCTACCGATGGCGGTAAAACCTGGGCCTGGATCGATACCTACAAGGATCAAACTGTTACGGCCCTGGCCTTCGATGCGGATGACCCGGAACACGGTTTGTATGCTGGCACCGCGCGAGCCGGGTTGTTCAAAAGTACCGATAACGGTCAGACATGGAAAAATCTTGGCCTGACCGGTCGACCGATCAGCCAGATGGCGGTCTGGCATCGCAATTTGTATGTCAGCGCGACCGGCACTCGCCCGACTGTTTATCATAGTGCCGATGGCGGACAGACCTTTGCCGGACCGTCGGCTAACCAGTTACCGCCTAATCTGGTGGTGCGTTCGATGTCGGTCGATAGCTCCAACCCCCAGAATATCTATATCGGTACGGCTTTTGTAAATGATAACCTGTCACCCGACTGGAACCGGGTAAAGTACTCGAACGATGGCGGCAAGACCTGGCAGCGGGTTGGCCCCTCTCTTTCCCCCGATAGTAGCGACGGACCCGCCCCCCGCCAGGCGGTGTCAATCTTGACCTATGCCGCCAATGCCGGGGGTCTGTATGCCGGTGACGGCGACCGGTTGTGGCACCTCTCACCCGACCGCAATAGCTGGCAACCGGTCGAAAGCGGTCTGCCAACCAGTGGCATCTATGGTTTAGCGGTCGATCCGCAGTTGCCCGGCTTGCTTTATTCGGCTACCCGCGACGGTTTTTACCGTAATCTGGATGGTCAAACCTGGCAAAAACTAGCCAGTGGTGAGGTCAGCCAGCTTTTCCCCGGCGATACCAATCAAGCTCAACAATCAGTTACTCCCGGTATGGTCGCCGTCGTCACCACCAACCCGGCTAACTCCAACCAGGGGTTGCATTCTACTTTACTTTATGCGCTGAGTAGCGAAGGTCGCCTGACCCGCTACGAAAACCGTGACTTTGCCCCCGAACTGGTCGCTAGCACCGGAGCCAGCGATCTGCCCGATTTCTCGCCTTATGGTGGCATCAATCCGGCGGACCGGGTAGCCGCGCCGCTGGATGGCGCACCTACCGACCCCAATAAAATTTATGTTAAAGATAGTGGTCATTATATCCAGGGTATCTTTAAGGATGTCTGGACCGACCCGACCAATAATGCCCCGTTTTTTTACGGCAATCCGCTCAGTGAACAGTTTCTTGAATTCGATTATTCGGCCAAGATCACCAAGACTGTCCAGTTTTTTGAAAGGGTTAAGTTTGAAAGCACCCGACCGGATCAGGTGAACCTGGCTCCAATTGGCCGGGAAGCGATTGAAGGTAAATTTTTTCCGCCGGGCCGTTTTATCGAAACAACTACCAGCCAGCAATATTTCAAGGAGACCAAACACACTTTACACGGGGCCTTCTTCGAGTTCTGGCAGAAAAACGGCAGCTTGCGCCGCTTTGGGTTCCCAATTAGTGAAGAAACGCCGGATAAAGACGCGACCGGCAAAGATGTGGTCTACCAATATTTTGAACGGGTAAAACTGCGGTTTGACCCGACCACCGGTAAAGTTTCAATTGCTCCGCTTGGTCAGGAAGTTTTGCAAAAGCGAGGCTGGGTACCCAAAAGTTAGTGAATTAGGACTTTCGCTTCAACCACACTTTGTGAAGTTCAAGCGAAAATAAAAAAGGGTCTAACAGAGGCACCCGGCCCCCACTTTAGGTTGTTGCGTCATTAAGCGAAAATCTTATGGCTTAATCGGGCCTGAGCTTGCTTCCTTTTTTAGAGGTTAGGGGTTAATTCTTGGAAGACTGTTTGCGAACCCGCCAGATGACTTCCATCGACCAGTGTCTGGCCCACTCACTCTCGGCTTCGCTGCGGTAACTGCTCTTGACTTCGACCGGGGGCCGGTTTTCAATCAGGTCTTCCACCTGTAACCCGTTTTGCTT
This sequence comes from Chloroflexia bacterium, assembly GCA_038322625.1. Lineage (GTDB taxonomy): Bacteria > Chloroflexota > Chloroflexia > Chloroheliales > Chloroheliaceae > 54-19. The sequence continues at coordinate 92,052 of JBBQGA010000011.1, read as the reverse complement.
GAACAGCTTGATCCATTCGCCATAAGGTAAATTAAAATCTACCTCGTCCGGCCATTCAGTACGCCGCATACCAAAATAATCGTGAACCAGGCGGGTTTCCAGTTGTTCCGGCTCTACGCTTTGACAAACCGTGTAAAGCGGTGAGGCATTGGCGAAAGCGAACAAACCACCGGGCCGCAAAAGGCGGGCTACTTCTGGGACGGTGCGGTAAGGGTCACAGAAGGTCATCGCCCCCCAATCGCAAAAGACCATATCAAAACTGGCTGCCGGGAGCGGTACACTCTCAGCACTGGCTTCGATCAATGGAAAAGTTACCCCGGCTTCGGCCATCAATCGCCGGGCATGCGCTAGTTGGCTGCTGGAAAAATCCAGGCCGACCATGCGTGCCCCCTGTTGGGCCAGGCCGATGGACCAGCGGGCCGCCCCACAACCGTACTCCAATATATCCCGGTCGGCTACTTCGCCTAATACCTGCAATTCGGTTTCCGGTATCCGCCACAAACCCCAGGCCAGCGCGTTTTCCCCCGACAGTGCCTGTGCATGTCGCTCCTCGTACTGGTTACTGGCCGCGTTCCACATTTCTAAATTTCTTCGAGCGTGGTCAGTCAGGCTCGTTGTAGATTTATCCACCAATTTATCCCTTGCTAATGTGTGGGTCTATTGTTTTTCCACCTGAGCGAAGAACCGGTTGACGGTCGCAAAGTAAAGTTCAGGTTCTTCAACATGGGCCAGGTGCGAAGCATTTTCCAACATTACCCATTCCGAACCGGGTATGCCCGAATGCAACACCTCATTAATTTTTGGGGTCGCTTCATCATAAAAACCTGAAATAATCAGAGTCGGCAATTTGATCTCGCCTAACCGGTCGGTAATAGTCCAATCTTTGAAGTTCCCGATCACATGAAACTCGCTGGGTCCGTTCATCACATAGTAAGGCCGTCCGATGTGTTCGAGAGCATACTGAGCGTAATCCGGCATTGGAATCCGGCAGACGTGACGATCATAATACTCCATCATGGCTTGCTGGTATTCCGGGCTGTCGGTGGTTCCGGCGGCCTCGTGTTTTAACAGAGTGGCCTGAGTCGCGGCTGGTAAGTCTTCGCGCAAGCGGTTGGCTTCCGAGACCCACAAATGCATATCGGACACCGTGTTTGCCAGAATCAACCCGGCGATAGTGCCGGGCTGGGTCAGGGCGTAGGACATCGCCAGCATACCGCCCCACGATTGGCCCAGAATGTGGACCTTCGTATAGCCCAATCCCCGGATGACCTGGCCTACTTCCTCCACGAAGCGGTCGACCTGCCACAACGAATCGTCGTCCGGTTGATCGGAATTGCCACAGCCAAGCTGGTCGTAAAAAATAACTTCGCGAGTTTCGGAGGCCAGTTGGGCCATGTTATCCAGATAATTGTGGGGTACCCCCGGTCCGCCGTGCAATAACAACAGTGGGATTTGCTGGCCCTCACTTGCGCCACCACCCACCCGGCGATACCAGACTTTATAATCGCCTACCGGCAAAAATCCTTCACTATCCTGCATCTCAGACTCCTATCGTATAATTTTTGGTCGAATTACTAACTAAATCTCGATTTACAACCGGATACGGGGGTCAAGGATCGGATAAAGCAGGTCGATAAACAAATTAGCCATTACAATCAAGAAGGCCGAAAAAAGCACCGTTCCCATTATCAGAGGAATATCGACATTGCCGATAGCCGAGATCGCCAATTTGCCGATGCCATTCCAGCTAAAAACCGACTCAACCAGCACCACCCCACCCAGGAATGCGCCCAGGTCCAATCCGGCCCAGGTCACTACCGGGATCAGAGCGTTTCGCAAAATATGCTTGCGTACAATGGCCGTCCCGGCCAGCCCCTTTGATCTGGCTGTCCGCACATAATCCCCATTAATTTCATCGAGCATCTGGCTGCGTAGCAACCGAGCATAAAAAACCGCGCCTCCGAATCCAATTGTCAGGGCCGGAAGGATGATTGAGGTCGGTTGAGTATTGCCACCAATCGGGAACCATTTTAAGAGAAAACCAAACAGATACAGAAAAACCAGACCCAGCCAGAAAGTCGGTAAAGATAAGCCGACCAGACTGAAAAATTGGGTAAACCGGTCTAGCAAGGAACCCTGCCTTAGTGCTGAGATAATACCCAATGGAATACCGATCAACAATTCGGCTAGTAAACCGGCCAGGGCTAATACCAGGGTATTCGGAAAAGCAATCATCAAACTGTTCCAGACCGGCGTACTGGTCCGGTACGATTGGCCCAGATCGCCGTGCGAGGCATTAAATACATAGCGAGCATACTGAAACGGCAACGGTTGATCCAGGCCTAGCTGGTGCATAATATTGGCTTTTTGGGCCGGTGGCACCCGCCCACCGTACAGGGCAGTTACCGGGTCGGAAACCATATTGCTCATAATAAAAGTCACCAGAGTTACCCCTAGTAGCACAAGTATGGCACTTAACAAACGCCGCACAATATATCTGACCATAAATCTCCTGAAGGTAGAACCGACTAGAATTGTTACAAACGACCGGTAATTCCGAATAAATAAAAGGGGTTTAGGCTTTCAGCTACTCGGAATTACCGGCCAACCGGCTGTAATCAAATTACACTACAACCGGTTGACTTGGCCGCCTAGCTCTTTTTGTAGAACTTGGCGTAATCGTACTGCCATACCGGGTGATAGAAGTAGCCACCGGCTTTCACACTGATAAAGTCAGTGTTGAGCTGGTTGTACAGCGGTACCCAGGGGGCGTCCGCCATAATTTTCTTCTCAATATCCTGGTAAGCCGCCAACCGGGCGGTCGGGTCGGGGATGCCACGCGCTTTTAATTCGGCGGCATCGATGTCCTTGTTGCAATAGAAGGCGGCGTTGGCACCACCATCGACTGCCGAGCCGCAGCTCAGAATTGGATTGATAAAGTCGGTCGGATCGGGGAAGTCCTGGAACCAGCCGATTTCACCTATCTGGATGGCGTTTGGCTTGCCGGTATCCTTGAAGAAAGCCTCGCTCTGTTCAAATTTCGGCTCTACCTTGATCCCTATTTCCTTCATATCGGCAATCAGCGAAGTGGTTATCTTCTTGGAGTCGTCCTGGTCGGCACTGGTGAAGGTCAGGGTCTGGTTAAAGTCAAAACCGGCATCGGTCAGCATTTGCTTGGCTTTAGCCTTGTCAAACATACCGATATATTGGTCGCTCAGGGCCTTGTTGTAGCCGGGCATATTGGGTGGTTGGATCGCACCGGTCTCAGTACCCCGGTTGTTAAGCAGCTTCAGTACTTTCTTGCGGTCGAACATATACTGGAAAGCCTGCCGAACCTTTACATTGTCGAACGGCTTGACCTGGGTGTTCATAAAGAAGTAGGCAATCGCCACAATCGGAGCGGCTTTAACCTGATTTTTGAAGGTCGGGTCGCCGAGTAAATTGGGGTACTCAGCCGCCGGAATGCCATCTCCGGCCAAATCAAGTTCGCCGTTCTTTACCCGCAGAATCTGGGTAGTTTCATCTACCCCGGTTGCGAATACAAGCGTATCGACAAAACCCGGTTTGTCGGCGGCGGCATAGTAATTGGGGTTCTTAACGATGGTAATGCCTTTGCCTTCGGTCCAATCCTTAACCATGTAAGGGCCGGTACCGACCGCGTGTTTGTAGAAATCGTTATTCTTGTGGTCTTTATCCCAATATTTTTCAACCACCGCTTTGGGCACCGGGGAGCCTTCGGGCATGGTAATAACGTTGAGGAAGGATTGGTCGGGTGCAGTCAGGGTGACTTGCAGGGTCAAATCGTCGACCACTTTGATCCCGGTAACTTCCTTAACTTTGCCATCGGCTTTGGTCAGGCTATCCTGATATTCCTGCGCTCCCTCGATGATAACCCAGAAAGTCGGGAAAGGACTTTTCATAGCCGGCTCGAAGATGCGTTCCCAGCTATACTTGAAATCAGCCGCAGTTAGTGGGCTGCCGTCCGAGAACTTCAAGCCAGAGCGCAATTTGAAGGTAAAGACTTTCCCATCGGCACTAACGGTTGGCATCGCACTAGCCAGGTCAGGAACCAGCTTGGTGGTATCGTCGTAGTTCAACAGACCGCGATGAATCTGATGTTCTACCTGCCAGGTCTGGACGCTATAGCCCACTACCGGATCGGTCGAGCTGAATTCACTTTTGAAAGCCACGTTGAAAGTACCACCGGCCACCGGTTTGTCAGCCGCGTTGGGGGTAGAACCGGCAACCTGAGTTACAACCGCCTGTCCGGTCGAGCCTACTGCGGTGGGGGCCGGTCCGGCGGCGGTAGTAGCGGCGGCACTGGTGGTAGCGGCGGCGGTGGTCATTGCCATCGCTGTAGTAGCAGCCGGGGCGGCGGTGGTAGCGGCGGCACTGGTCATCGCCATCGCTGTAGTAGCAGCCGGGGCGGCAGTGGTAGCGGCGGCGGTGGTAGCTGCCGGGATGGGTGTAGCGGTGTCGCCACAGGCTACCAGCAGTAAACTAAGTAATAGCAGCAGACACATGGCCGCATTACGAAATTTTGTAGCCACAAGAATACTCTTCATTAATTCTCCTCCGAATTAGATTGTTGAACATAAACCTATCTTTGCTCTGAAATCAGCCTCAAAACTAGAGAAAACTTTGAAACCCCTTTAAGTGAGAATCCCTTTCCCCTATATTTTGATGGCTGCGTAGCTAGCACAAATCACAGCCTGGCCGGTCCGGTCTTGACCAGAACGACCACTGATAATTGATAACCGGGTTGCAATAGAACCCAACCCGGCTATTTTTCAAGTTAAACAGACAAAGAAACTGCGAATTGCAAGAGATAGGGACCGAAAACCTAACTGCGACGTTTTCGCGGGTCAAGCGCGTCGCGTAGGCCATCGCCGAGCAGATTAAAGCCAAAAACAGTAAAGAAAATTGCGATACCGGGTACCATTACAATCCAGGGTGCGGTACGGTAATAACGGGTACCATCGTCGATCATATTGCCCCAACTCGGAACATCCGGCGGTACCCCGGCCCCCAGATAGCTTAATGAGGCTTCCAGCAGGATTGTTACAGGTATTGCCAGGGCCATTAATACCATCAAAGGCGAAACCAGATGCGGCAGAATATGCCGGATCAGAATGCGGCTATTTTTGCTACCCACAGCCCTGGCGGCTTCCACGTATTCACGCTGTTTTATTGATAGCACCTGCGCCCGCACTACCCGCGCCACCGAGGTCCAGTTGATCAGCGATATGACCAATATTACGACCCCTACACTGGGCCGGATCGCGGTGGATAAGGCAATCGCAAACAAAATAGCCGGGAAAGCTAACATTACATCAATTATCCGGCTAAATATCATATCAATAGCTCCCCCAAAATAACCACTTGCCAGCCCGACCAGTGTTCCCACCAAAAGCGCAATCGCATTGGATACCAGGGCTACCAGCAAAGAGGTTTGCCCTCCATAAAGCACCCGGCTTAATATATCGCGGCCAAGCGGGTCGGTCCCCAGTACAAATTGGGCGTTAGGAGCGACCGGTTCGCCAATATCAGACAAACCGCTATCAAATTGTTTGGTAGGATTAGCCGGTGCCAGTACCGGGGCGGCCAGGGATAAAATTACCACTATTAAAATAAAAACCAAACCGATCAAAGCGGGCACATCGTGTGTAATTTTGTTTAAAAAATTCTGCCAGGGAGTTCGGTTTAATTTTGATTTAAGGCGGGTCTTAATTTCCGGGGGAGCAACGATTTCAGTATTCTGGGCGGTTTTTTCCAAGATGCTTTTTTCAGATGAACTCTGTATTGTCATATTTCCCCTGATTTAGTAGGACCAATAAACCCGCCATAGCCCGGCAGGCAAAACAATTTACTTTTAATCTAAATCACGGTTCCTGAATTTTCTTTGCTTTTCTGAGCAGGCGTGCTAGAAGCCCATGCCATAAGTAATAGCTAACTCTTCAATGCAAATTAGCCCTATATTTGATGTTACTTATGAATATAAGTTGATACTACCATATTAACTGCTATCAAAAATTTACAACTATAAGCTTTTTGATGTACTTATGATTAACATCTGTAGGTAGCGATTTTATAACCTTAACAAAAATATAACACCCCTGGACCTATCTTACAAATGATTTGCGAATTACCGGTTAAATTCACTAATTTTTATCCCAGTTTAATGTCTAGGCCGCCTACTTATTGCTATAATATATCAGGCATAACAAAAATAACTCTTTAAGACTATGATGTTTGCAACCGCAAAGTCGTTATATAATTCATACCAGCTACGGAAGGATAACTTTTATATGCTTGAATCAACCAAACCTTTGAAATACTGCTACTACGACCCTCAAGAGAGAGTCATTTTTAATGACTTTAGCGGTTTAACCCTCAGTTCGGATTTGTTGGATAAAGTTACTGCCGAGATTATCCTGATCGCTCAAAGTTTACCGGTCAAAGTTTATATGATCACTTGTTGGAAAGATGTTACATTAAAGGAAGACTTTAACGAAGCTTACCGGCGGCATCTACCGGAATTACTCAAGTACGTGAAGGGGGCGTTGCGCTACGATGTAAATACTCTAATGGCTACCGTGACAATTCGGAGCGAGACAGTGACCCAACATTTACAGAATACCCGCTCGTTTATTTTCCCAAACCGCGAGGCGGCCCTGGCCGAAGTGCGGCGGCTGGAAGCAGAAACAGCCGTTTAGGTCCTTAATTCCTGTAGCTACAAGTCATAACAGTAGTAGTTTGTACAAAATTCAACTACTACTGCTATTTTCTTACTTTACTGCCAGGCTCAACTTTTCCCACATTTCGCTTCATTTCCTTTTAGAGGTTAAAAACTCCGAAATAATCTATAATAGCTCAACCCTGTAAGCCTCTATCACACCAAAAATTGTATCGTGCTAGTGTTTGTAGGGGGCTATTGCTCTAGCCATTTATCAATTATCAATTATCAATTATCAATTATCAATCAAGATGTAGATTAGAAGCTATAGATTAATTACTTCGGTAGGGAGAATCAATGCGCGAAATTGTGGCACAAGACGATGCCGAAAGCGGTTCCGCTGGTGAAGCCGCACCCTGCATACAAAAGTCCCCGGTCGCTACCTCGGTTTACAACCCGCTTACGTTGTGGGCCGCCGCCACCTTTGGAGCCATTCTTGGGTTTTCGCGGTTGGCCTATGGATTGCTTTTGCCGGGTATGCGGGCCGACCTGGGCGGGGCCTACAGCAACTATGGCTATGCTCAAACGGCTAATTTTGTAGGCTATTTATTGGGGACGCTTTTGCTTCCGGTGATCCTGAACCGCTATCCTCACCGCGACCGGTTGGCTTTGATTGCCCTTGTCACTATGAACTGCGGTATGCTGGCGACGGCCACCAGTCTTGATTTGTGGCAGTTGAGTTTCTGGCGGTTGATCATCGGCTTTGCGGCGGCTCTGGCGACGGTGTTAGTGCTGACGCTGGCTATTGAATTTGTGGCAACTCAAGCCAGGGGCCGGGCGGCAGGGCTGGTCTGGTCGGGGGCCTCGCTGGGTATGACTATCTCTGGTGTGATCGCGCCGGTAACTTTGAGTACCGGTTCGACTTATGCCTGGCGATTGGCCTGGCTGGCGATGGGTCTGCTGGGTCTGGTAGCTGCCTTTGGTTATTTTCGCTTTTTGCGCCGACAATTGGCTTTACAAAAAGTAGAACTGGATTTAAGCGACCGCCAGAGGAGCGGTCAGTTTTTCCAACCGGTGGCTACGGTTAAAACCGGTACAATCTTGCGAATGTTGTTGAGTCCCCGCGCGCTGTTATTTGTCACACTGGCTTATTTTTGTTTTGGCATGGGTTATATAATTGGGCCGACCTATTTTATTTCTCTGCTGGTTAGCCAGGGTATGCCATCGATCTGGACTGGCCCGGTATGGGCGGTCGGTGGCTTTATAGGCGTATTTGGTAGCAGTTTGTGGGGTAGGGCGACTGACCGTTATCCGGCGGGTCGGGTATTGCTGGCTTCCATGTTTACCGCCGCCGGTAGTACTTTGTTGATGGCGACCGGTTCACTCTGGTTGCAACTGCCCGGCAATCTTATAATGGGTACTTGTCTGGTCGGACCGCCCCTGATTGTCACAGTGGTCATGCGCGGCCAGTTGTCCGGCCCGAATTATACCGCCGGGTTTAGCCTTCTGACGGCTATTTTCGCGGTAGGCCAGATCATTGGACCAGTGGTGGGCGGTCTGGTTTCCGATACTGCCGGATTAAGTACCGGCATTCTGGTTGGAGCCGGGTTATTGGCGGTCGGCGGCCTGTTTAGCGGACTTTATTTGTTGACCCGACCCTAATTTCCGGGCTTACTACAAAAAAGCGTCCGGTAAAGAATTGCAGTACAGAAGCTTAAATAAAATCGTTTTGCAAAATCTGGCCGTTAAGGGCGTTAACAATAATCTGTTTGTTGAGCGAACCATTTACAAAGGTATAAGCCGGCATTCGACCCTGGCGGGTAGCTACTACAATCTGGAGATAAACCGTATCGATGGGCAGTTCGGGCGGTAAGCCGGCTTGTTGCAGCCGGGTGGTGATTTCGTCACTATCGAGGATTTTGCTGATCGGCACCTGACCGGCATCTTCCGGCAAGAGGGCACCGGCCCGCTCGACGATTGTAACCAGTTCTTTTTTGTCCTTTGTACCGGCTGAATCGTAGGTGGCCGCCCACGAACGGGAACCCTGCGGGATAGTAAAGAAAAAGGTCCAGACTGTCCGATCCAGGCTAAAGAGGGTCGATTGAGCCAGCACCAACCGGGCCGCCCCGCTAACGTTCGCCATCTGAGCGACAGCCCTGGCATAAGCGGTTTGAAAGGAGGCTCTAGTCGTTCTGAATAGAGTTAGCGATGGGCCAATATCCGGGATAGGCTGACCCTGGCGAGGCGTAACGGTTGGAAAGCGGGTGGGCGTAGCTTCCGGCAGGGATGATTGGGATGCTGGAGGCGTGGCGGTTGGTAAAAGTGCAAATTGAGGACTGGGTGTAACCGGAGTCGCCGGGCTGACTGATCCAACCGGCGAGGGAGTAGCCGGTAAATTTGAGACCGGCAAGCGGTCCGGCCCGGCAGTCCCGGTCGGTGACAGCCCATTATCGCTACACCCTGCCAGCGTAACCAGCAGGCCATATACAAAAATCAAAAATACCAATTTAGTTAGCCGTTGCCCCACTCGGTCCCCCTGTAAGCTGCGTATTGGGCCAGTTCTATTCCCGGCCACTGGAATTAAATACCAATCCCAAAAGATTTTAGTAACATTTGAACGGTTAAAACAACCAGCACTACAATAAACACAATCCGAATTGACGATCCCTTGAGCCGCATTAACAGACGCGTCCCGGCGACCGAACCCAGCAAAACCCCCAACGCCACTGGAGCGGCCAGGTAAGGATTAATATAGCCGCGTGCCAGGTACACCCCGGCACTGGCTGCTGCTGTCACCCCGATCATAAAGTTGGAGGTGGCCGAACTAACCTTGACCGGCAGCCGCATCGCAATATCGAGGGCTGGAACTTTGAGTGCGCCACTACCGATCCCCAGCAAGCCCGATACCGTCCCGGCGACCAGCATCAGGGCTAGACCCAGCCTGGTACCGGTAACTTTGTATTCGACATCCTGCTTGAGCGCACTATCATAATAATGGTCGCTCAACTTGAGTTTGAAGCTGAGACTATCCGGCTCTACCCCGACCGGTAATTCTTCGTGCCGCTTGCCCCACATAATAAAAGCTGATAGTCCCAGCACAACGCCAAAGATAAAAAATATTACCGGCCCGGCCAGAAAAGCCCCGGCAAACGCCCCGATCAAGGCCCCGACGGTGGTTGCCATTTCCAAAAACAAACCCACCCGCACATTACTGATATTGGCCTTGATATAGGTAGCTGCCGCACCACTGGAGGTCGCAATTACCGAAACCACGCTGGCCCCAATCGCATAATGGACATTTACCTTGAAGAAAAGCGTCAGAACCGGGACAATTATAATCCCTCCACCCAGACCAGCCAGTGCCCCAAACGTACCAGCCCCGGCTGCCACCACGAAAATTGTTACCAGCACTGCTATCGGTTCAAACCCCATATACCCCTCATTCTGGAAAATCTTTTCAGGCTGCTCCTCATTTTAGCAGAAAATTGGCTAACCGTTCGTTTAGAATTACTATTACAAGCAACAACCGACTCAGGTGTCTTTTGAGCATATTGCGTTATATTCCTACACTTGCAGGGAATTAGGGTTTTGCCCCGGTAGTCAGCATTGCTGTGAACTAAAAAAGGAGCTTCCGGTTAAGGAAACTCCCTTTTGGGTTGTCTGATGAGCTACCAGCCGCGCGGCAGTAAATCGTCTTCCTCGTCGTCCTGGACAACCGGCTTGACCGGTTCGGCGACCGGTGGCAGGTTGTAAACGGTCGGCGGAGGCGTGACCGGCTCAACTCTCACCGGGTTTGCCGGTGGAGTCACAACCGGTTCCACCACGATATTGCTGACGGTCGGCACAGCGTAGCTGACCGGCGCAGCCAGACCCGCTTCGGGCCGGACCGGTTCGACCGAGGTTGGAGCCGGAGCCTCGACGACTGCCCGGAAGGTAGCCGTCTGCGCCGTTTGAGCCGGGTTTGGCTGGACCGCCGCCGTTGGACGGAACGGAGCAGGTGCGCCGTCGGTACCGGTCGGGGCCAGGGCCACTGCTTCTACCCATACGCCGGTATTGCCGGTGGTATGCTCCTCGTGACCCTCGAAGTGGAAGCCGATCCGTTTGCGTTTTTGCTTGGCATCGGTGGTTAACTTGATCGGGAACTGGTTGACGATTTCCATTACTTCATCGCCCAGCAATTCTTCCCGCTCCAGCAGTTCCGCCGCCAGGGCGTGAACCAGATCGGAGTTGGCCGTCAACAGTTGGCGAACCTTCTTCATCTGTTCTTCCAGGTAAGTTTCGATCTCGACCTGATAAGAGGCTCCCGTGATACCCAGCACGCTCGCCGACGACAGATGGCCGTTCAAACCGTTGTGGGCACACATCATAAGGGCCATCGAGGTGGCATGGTCCAGGTCGCTGCTAAAGCCCAGGCTACCGGTACCCAGAAAGATTTCCTCGGAGGCCCGGCTAGCCAGGCTAACCTGAATCTTGACGTCGATTTCCTCTTTCTGGTAATCGTGCTTTTCTTCCAGTTGCTTGGGTTGCATAAAGCCCAGCGCGCCGCCGTGCCGGACAATCGTCAGCTTGACCAGGCGTTCCCAGGGCACCAGCAGAATCTGGGCAATCGCGTGACCGGTTTCGTGGTAAGCGATCCGGCGTTTATCCTCGCGGGTCATGCCGCGAATCGGCTGTCGCAAACCGACCTCGTGCTGGTCGCGGGCGTACACCAGGTCCTGATAATTGATTACATCCCGGCCTGCAAAGTGGGCACGGACGACCGCTTCGTTAATGATGTACTTTATTTCGACCGGGCTATAGCCCATGGTCTCGTCTACCAGGCGATGTACCGGAATATTCTCGTGGTTGACTTTATCCAGGTAATACTCGATCACTTCGCGGCGGCCTTCCGAGTCGGGTTTGTCAACCGTAATCTTGCGGTCGAAACGACCGGGCCGGAGCAGAGCATCGTCCAGAGTTGAGATCAGGTTGGTAGCGGCGATAGTCAGCACCGCCGGGCGTTCCGATTTGGCTCGCCGCCAATCCAGACCCAGCCAGCGTACAAATTTGGTCAACTGACGCTCGTCGACCGGGGGTGGATCGAGTTGAACCAGCAACTCGTTGATCAACAGGTTTCCGCCGCCGCCCATCATGCCCATCGCTCCCATACCGCCACCGGCAGCCCCACCACTGGCCCCGTTTCGTTTCTGGCCGATGGCATCGATTTCATCCAGGAACAGAATACAGGCCCCGTACTGGTTAGCCAGTTTGCGGGCCTTCCGGTAAAGGGACCGGATACTCAACATACCACCGGCCAGGAAGGGACTTTGCAGACTGGGTGCGCTACAATAGCCGAACGGTACACCGGCCTCACTGGCAATCGCCTGAGCCAGATAACTTTTACCCACACCGGGGTCGCCCTCCAGCATCAGACCACGAATGACATCGCCGCCCATATTCTTGAAGTCTTTGGAGCCTTTGAGCAGCAAAACCACTTCGCGGGCCATTTCCAGAACTTGCGGATTACCTTTGTAATCTTTAAAGGTGATCCCGGTTTCATAAGGTTTCAGCCAGTAAGTACGCGGTTTGGAAATCGCAAAGAACTGAATGTAAATGAACAAAATCGCAAACGACGCCTGGATTGCCAGACTTATTGCCAGGTTGACGATCTGGCCGGATACTCCACCAGGTCCGCCTGAGTTCCAGGCCGGGGCGAAGAAACTTATCACCATGAAGATGATAATAAATACTAAAGCCCATCTCCACCAGCCTTTACGGATCGGGTTGTACTTCCACTGGTGTTTCATTTTCTCAATTGCGACATCCACATCGTCCTGTTGAGGTACCGGACGACGTTTGCTCTTGACGTTTTCCATAAGTTACTTCCTGTTCTACTCGATGATAAAAAAAGCCGATTTGGTCTGCCGAGCTAAATTTTACTGAGTTGGCTGGCCCCGACCAAGTAAGGCGGCAAGAATGCGGTCCTCGGCATTAAAACTGCCGATCCCAATTATTTTATTGTTGGCATCCAGAAAGATATGATAGCCGGGCTGGGTGGCATTGGCATTTACCGATAGCACCGACTCAAAATTGTCCAACGAAGTGCCGTTCGGGAAATTGATATTTTCAGCGTGGGCGAAACCGCCATACTTGAAAGTTTGCCCGGTCTTGGCTCCTTCGGCATTGATAGTTTTGATTTCATTAAAAATCTTTGCCATCGAATCTTTGCTAATTTTCTGCTGACCCAGTTGCTCCTTATAGCTATCTGCCAGCGAGTTCCAGACTTTATCGGCATCAAAGGTGGTCAAGCCGATCATAAATTGCTCGGCGGTCGAACTCATATTGCGGGTGATCACGCCGGGTTGCGGCTTGTCTTTGGCTTCGGATTTGTCGAGGGCCAGCGTCGAGACCGTGATAGGCTCGTTGCTCAGAATGTCGATTATTTTGCCGTTTTTGATCGTGAATTGAAAGCCGAACTGCGATTTGCCGTTGATAGTATCGGTAGTGCCATTAAACTCATCGTTGGTCGAGCCGTCGCTAAACCCGATATTTACAATATGGATAAACTGGTATTTGAGTTTGGTTGCTGAATTAGGGGCCAGTTCCTGAATTCTTTTGTTCATAAAATCCTGGGCCTGTGCGGCGTTGGCTACCCCGCGTTTTTTTATGGAAGCTTTGAAATCGTCCGATAAGGTATCATACAAATCGTTGGCTTTGCCTTCCTTTAGGGCGGTTAGAAAGGCGGTACTTCTGCCATCCGGTTCAGCTTGCTGCTTGGTAGCCGTCGCGATCCCGGAACCATTGCCCAAACCCAGAAAGTTCCCGGTGGTCAGACCCAGCACATCGGTGAAATAAAGCAGCACTCCAAAACCCACCACCAGCAAAAGAACCAGCATTGCGCTGATCGGATGTTTGCGGCTGCTGCGCCAGGCATTATAGCTATTTTTACTCAGACCACGAAAAAAACGGCTGGTTAAACGGCCTACAACTCTAAAGAACATAGTTACTACCCTTTTGTCTTGACTGATTTACGCTACTAACTACAGATCAGATTGCTTGATTTATAAATTTTAAGAAACGTTTTAAATAGACGTTATAGAAAGGATGTGCCCATCCTTGCTATCTACCACAAAATTATAAGGTACTCTGGTGGTCTTTTTATCTTTATCAATCATTGTCAGGACGTAAAATTGCAGCGAAGTACCATTATCATTGTTGACGCCCCCGATATACTGGTAGCCGGTATAGCTCACGCCAGCCTTTTTAAGACTGTCAAACAGACGCTGGTAATAAGTTTTATCCTGGTTTTTGCCGGCCAGTTCGGTCCGCAGGTTGGCCGAGAGGGCCTCCCAAATCTGATCGGCGTTGCCGTTAACCTCCCCGGTCATAAAAGCTTCGGTGGCGGCGGGGGCCGAGGTACGGTCGACCGGTACAGGTGTCGGGGCCGGTAGGGGGGTGGGGGGTAGCGGCGTGGCGACCGGTTGGGCGTTGGTGCTAGTTGCAACCGGCGCACTTACGGCCTGGGGCGTGCCGAATACAATGTTGATGTTTAACACGCTCAATACCAGCCACAGGCCGACAACCACAAGAGCAGCCACCGTTATGATTCCGAGTCCAGCTTCGTGGCGGTTCAGCCAGCGAAAGAAAGTCAGGGCGGTGCGGCCTAATTTCTGGAAGAAGCTACCCAGTATTCGTCTAATTACCTTAAAGACCATTTGCCAAACTCCCGGTTTTAGGCGTATAGCTAAACAAAAACCAGTTGCCTGATTTTATTATTGTTTTGTTTGCCAATCTGGTTAATGATTATGTTGAGGCTAACCGCCTATTTATATTATAATAGACTATTGCCCCTAAATTATTACCAAAGTGTTAAAGAAGTGCAAAATCTGTTAAATAAATCGGCTGCTGATCTCAAAAGCTACGTTTTATGCCAAAACCAGCCCATAGCTGGCCCTGAACTTATTCGCATTATATAGCACATAGTGGTCAGGTTACAATACTAGCCCGCAACTATTAATATCCGATTAATCGAAATAGCTTATTGTACGGTTTACGCTCCTCACGGTATAAGCTATAATGCGAGTCCAGAACCGGAAAAAGGCATAATATAAGACTATGACAAAACCTGTTATTAACCGCCTCGAACCCCTCACTCCCTGGGAGGCGGCTTACAATTTACTCCAGCCTTTGATGGTGCCGAGTCTGGCTCTGCTGCCGGACCCCGAATTTACTACGCGCCAGTTTATTATGTATCTGCGAGCGACCGAACCGGGGGAGGAAGCCTATACCAGGGCGGTATCGCTCTGGAAAGATAATTTTACGCTTGGCCGGCAGACTATTCACGGCCAGATCGTGCCCCAGCTTTTGCGAGAGGTTGCCGGGGCTAGCTGGGCCGGTTATATCTACAATCAGCCGGAGGAAGAAGACGGCCTGAGTGTGCCGTCTCGCTGGCTCAAACCGGGCTATCACTACCCGGAAGATTAAAGTTGTAGCGAAGTAACTACTCACCAAACCTGTGTAAAGCCTCGAAGCGGGGGTCGTGGGGGTGGGGTACCCGCTGGGTGCCCCTGTTAATAAGGAGAAAGGTATGAGCGGTAAAGTGGCAACTGGCACCTTTGAGGTTAAAATGAACCCACTAACGCTGCACGAAACAAGCGAGAACGCCATGCTGGCCCGGTTTTCCCTCACTAAGCAGTTTAGCGGAGACCTTGAGGCTAACAGCCAGGGCGAGATGCTCAGTGCCGGTACCCCGGTAAGCGGCTCGGCGGGCTATGTCGCCATCGAACAAGTTAGGGGCAGTTTGCACGGACTGATCGGCAGCTTTGTCCTTCAACACAGCGGCACCATGAACCGGGGTAATCCCAACCTGAGTGTTACGGTCGTACCTGACTCCGGCACCGGTCAACTGGCTGGGCTGGCCGGTAAATTGGAAATCAGGATAGAGGACGGCCAGCACTTTTACGATTTAGAGTATACGTTGGAAAGTCCGTCTTAAATTAAGCCCGACTTTCGCTCTTGAACCTGAGAAATTGTTTCGAGCGAAAGTCTTATTAAGGAGACTCCCCATGCCCTCACCCAATAATGTCACCGAACTGGTCATTTTCGTCGGCGGTGCAATCGTCGTGCTGATCATGTGTTTGGTAGCTTCACGATTTACCACTTTTGGTAAAAAGCTGACTGGCGATTGGAAACCGGGACCGATTGACCTGAGTGAAGTTCAGCCCCGCAGCCGCGAGAAATACGTTGACCCGCTCGGCAAAATCAAGCTGGCCTTTGTGTTGCCTCCGGCCATACTGGTTCTGCTCGGCCTGTTTGTCTTTTACTTCCTGACCAAACAAACCTGGCAATCCGGTAATTAGCTCAGTTCCCCGTCCACTGGTGGCCCAGGGGAGAGGGGTTAGGGGTGTGGTCCGAATAATAAAATGTGGGCATTACACAAAGCATTTCAAGACATCCGGCGGCGACGGATCAGGTCCCTCCTGACCATTACCGGGATCATAGTCGGAGTAGCCGGGATCGTTGCCATCGTGGCGACCGCTCGCAACCTGGAGGAAGCCCAGCGATTTAGCTATTCCAATTCCAGCCAGGACGATATGCGCTGGTGGGTCTGGAATAATACCGACCCGACCGGCTACGCCCTGAGCCAGGTGCCGGGTGTTACGGCAGTCCAGCGACGGGCCAGTTATAACACCAAGTTCCGGGCCGGGCCGGAGTGGTTTGACCTCACCTTCTACGCTTATCCCGATTACAACGCCATAGAAATCAATAAACTGGATTTTGTCGAAGGCCGCCCGCCGGTCAAAGGTGAGGTGGCTTTTGAGCTTTCTACCCGTGAGTTGCTGCCGGGCCTCAAGGTCGGCGATGAAATTATCTACCGCTACGGCCCCAATAACCAGGAAAGCCGCCTGACCGTCAGTGGCTTTGCCCGCAGTCCGGCCCGCGCCTCCGCCGCCCTTCTTGATGCGGCTACCGCCTATGCCGACCTGAGCGACGTTCGTAAGATGTTAGGGATCGGCGGCGATAACGAAATTCTGTTAAAAGTAAAAAGCCTGGCCGACCGGGCTGAAATAAAGCGACAGGCCGAGGCGGTTTTTCAGAAACGCAATTTGCAGTTTGGCGGCTATGTCGCCCGCGACCCCGGCAATTATCTCGGCAAACAGGAGCTTGATACACTGGTGCTACTCTTGCTGATTTTTTCAGCTGTCGGATTGGTGATCAGTGGTTTTTTGGTCGCCAACACCCTTTCGGCGATTATTGCCGAGCAAATGGGCGAGATCGGTACCCTCAAGGCCCTGGGAGCGGCACGCGGACAGGTTTTGCAGGTGTATGCCTGGGCCGCCCTGATCTATGGGGCAATCGGCAGCTTGCTGGGTACTCTGGCCGGTTTTGGCCTGGGAAAATTGCTGTTGAGCTACCTGGGTTCGACCGTCAATTTTAATGTCGAGCGATTTTTCTTTCAGCCGGAAGCTTTTGCGCTGGGTTTGCTGGTCGGCCTGGGTGTGACGCTGCTGGCCGCCCTGATCCCGGCCTGGGGTGGCACCGGTCTTTCGGTGCGGCAGGCTATCGCCAGTTATGGCATAAGCTCAACTTACGGGCAGGGCCGCCTGGAACGTTTGCTAGCAAAAGCCCGCCGGTTGCCGCCGTTGGTGGCGTTATCGTTGCGCAATCTGGCCCGGCGCAAAACCCGCAATCTGATCACCTTCGGGGTGGTGGCTCTCAGTTGCGCGGCCTTCCTGGCGGCCCAAAGTGCCAGCACCTCGGTCGAGACTACTATTACCAGCCTTTATGACATCTACGGGGCGGATGGCTGGGTTCAGTTTTCGTCCCGGCTCAACAGTGGTTTTGGCGAACGGCTCAAAACTATCGACGGAGTGACGGTAGCCGAACCCTGGTCGCGGGGCCGGGTGACTGTCAAGGCGGTTTCGGCGGACCTGTGGGGATTACCCTACGATACCCGGTTATACCAGAAACCGGTTACAGAAGGTCGCTGGTTTGGCCCGGCGGATAACAATGTCGCCCTGGCGACCCTCAATCTGGCCGTGTCTAAACATATCCAGGTAGGCGATACCCTGGAGGTCGAGGTCGGCAAAGTCCGCGAAAGCCTGTTGATTATCGGGCTGCTCGATGATAGCAGCAAATACCTGGGCAGCACCAGTGCCGGAAAACTCTTTGTCCCGGAAGTAACCGCCGAGCGAGTTCTGCGCCACCAGGGACAGGCGGACTTCTTTTCGTTTGGCCTGACCCACCACGATAAAATCTTTGTCGATCAGGTCAGTCGTAACATCGAGAGCCATTTCAAAGAATTTGGACCCGGTATCCTGGCGGCTTACAGCGACAAAGCCAGTGCCCAGCAAATCACAGCTATTTTACAGCTTATGCTTTATGCGATGGTAGCGATTATCGCCCTGGTCGGGGCGTTAGGGGTGATCAATACTCTCACCTTGAATGTGATGGAGCGGCGGCGAGAAATCGGCGTACTACGCAGCCTGGGCGGCACCGATTGGCGGTTGATCCAGCTTTTTCTAACCGAAGGACTGATCTTAGGCTTGCTCGGCTTCGGGCTGGGGTTAGGGATGGGCTATTTGCTGGCTAATTTGCTGGTAAGTTTTATAGGTCAGAGTGCTTTCCCGCTTAACTTTATTTTTGAATGGCGCATGGTCGGGCAGACGTTGGGTTTCGCGGTGCTGTTAAGCGGGGCGGCCAGTCTGGGTCCGGCCCTCGGTGCCTCTCGGATCAAGATCGGCAATACGATCAGGTACGGTTAGACTTTAGGCCGGACTTAGAATTAGGACTTTCGCTAGATGACGCTAACCAGGCTGAAGCGGGGGTCGTGGGGCCGGGTACCCCCTGGGTGCCCTGCGGGGGGTCATACAGGCGGGTACCCTACGGGTGCCCCTGTATATACTCTTTTTATTTTCGCTACAAGCTCACAAAGTGAGGTTGTAGCGAAAGTCCTAAGAATAACTTACCTTCCCAACCGGTTAAAGTTTGATCACCACTCCGCCCTGATCGGCGGAGTCGAGGGCGTGCATGATCAGGGCGAAATCGTTGTAGGCTTCCTCAACCGTACTGACTACCTTTGCCCCGTGACGAATCGCCTGATAAAAGTTTTCAAATTCGCCGGAGTAGCCGCTATCGAAATCCGGTACCTGATAATCCTCTACGACCTCGGTATTGGGATGGGCACCGGTGGTGAGAATGGCCCGACCATTGGTAAGCTCGATGGTGCCTTTGGTTCCAAAGATTAGCCCGGCCAGTGGGATAGATTCGCGGGTCTGGACCGCCCCGGTGAAAATCAGATTGGCGACCGTACCGCTTTTGTAGCGCAAATTCATCAAGATCGTATCGGCATCGGTCGAGGCCGGGTGGGCAATTTTGGTATAAGCCTGTACGTGTTCTACTTCGCCGCCGAGGTCGCGCAAGCTGGCACAATAATGGACCCCGCCATCGGCCACCAATCCGCCCCGGAACTCTTTAGCGTAACGCCAGGGAGTCGAGGCAAACCCCTGAGAATTATCGATATAGAACCGGCTTTTTATTTCCATCAGAAAAACGTCACCGATCCGGCCCGCTGCCAGCCATTCTTTAGCCTTTAGAAAGTCCTCCCGGTAGTGATAATTTTCGGCTACTTCGATTACCAGATTATCAAACTGGCTCAGGTCGGCCAGAAGCTTCTGGGCCTGGGGCAAGTCCGCCGCTAGCGGTTTCTCGGCTATAATATGTTTACCGGCCTGAGCCGCCTCGACCATAAAAGGCGCGTTCAGGTTGATCGGCAGCGACAGCAGTACTGCCTCGACTGCCGGGTTCGCCAGCACCGTTTTATAATCGGTCGTCCAGCTACAGTTAGGGCTGTTTAGCTCTTCGGCGGCTATGCGCGCCCCTTCTCTAGCCGAGGTCTCGCTGTGGGCGCAACTCACTACAATTTCAAATTTGTCCTTCAGGCGTTTCATGGCCGGGGCGTGTAAATACTTGACGGCCAACCCTGACCCTATGATGCCCAGCTTTACCGGTTTGTTCTGGTTATTTTCCGACATACTTTGTCTTTCACCCTTCTTTTTTATGGTCCTGCTTTTATGGTCCTGCTTTTTATGTCCTGCTTATGGCCTGACAGACCACTCATCTTATTTTACAGGATTTCTCCTTTCTCGTCTGCTTTGTGGCCTTCAGGTGGATAAAACTTCATTCGTGGGAACGGGAACAGGCAAAAACTACCACAAATCTAACCGAGGCTTTAGGTGTGGCGGCCCAAAATAAGCTATTTAGCTATAATATTAGGACTTTCGCTAGATGACGCTAACCAAGCTGAAGCGGGGGTCGTGGGGGCCGGGTACCCTGGTTGCCCCTGTAATACTCTTATTATTTTCGCTTCAAGCTCACGAAGTGAGGTTGAAGTGAAAGTCCATAGTATAATAAAGCTAAATATTTAAGGAGCAAGTGTGGAAGAACCGACCAAAACCAAACCAAAAAAGAGCCGTCCCCCGCGTCACGCGGCTGATTGGTCGGTTATGATCATCTCGGATAGCCTCTATATAACCGGCGATTACCGGGAACTGGCGGTAGGCTTATTAAAAGCGGTAGTGCCGGGTGGGGCGCGGCGTTTTTACCGGAAGGTTGGCCCGGAATTCTTTAGCCGGTTCGCCTTGAGTACCGCCCAGGTGGCCTGGCTGGAGGAAGCCCATCTTTTTAACGGCACCTGGGAAGTCCTGCGCGAGTACCGTCGCCAGGTGCTGGAGGCTCTTTCGGCGGCCTACCCGGAAGTCTGGCTGGTCGAAAACGGCCAGAGCCGCCACTACCAGTTACCGGTCGAGGTCCAAACTCCCGACCTGGAAGCCTATGCCCTGGGCGCAAATACCGTAATGCCCCTCACCTGGGCCAGAACCTACAGCCTGTATTGCCATCGCCACCAGGCCTGGGAGAGCCAACCCTGTAAGGATGTCGGGCTGATCGTTGAACGACCGGGGACCTTAGACCGGAGCGGCAGTGAGGCCAGCGTCGTAAATCCTAAAAAGAAGAAATGGCCGGACCTCGAACTGCACGCTCCGCTCAATACGCTGGTGCGCGCCAGCCGCCAGCAAACCAGTTATTATCGCTGCGCTCCGTCCGAACCGGTCCGGTTAGGCCGCGACCAGGCAGGCGAGGTAGCCGTCCGGCGGGTGATCGACACCCAGCGTTTGAGCCTGGTACTTCGGGCGGCGCGCGTCATGACGGTTTCTGCCGGTAAAGCCTAGAAGCTGATAAATCGGCTTTTAGAAAATATGCCCGGCGGCTAATCACAAAGAAATTATCAGCCGCCTATTACTGTGAAATTATTTGCTGCGAGCGGGTAGAGTGCCTTTCATCAGGCTGTCCCAGCGATACTGGACCTGCTGGGCTTTGATTTTGCCGGTGGCGTAGCCGATCACCAGGGCCGACATATGTTCCAGCACCCACTCAAAATGATACTGTCCCAGGCTCCAGAAGTCGAAATCGGGGGCCGGGTTCAGGAAATCAATCGCGTAGGGGATGCCTTCCCGGATCGCAAACTCCAGCGTATTCATGTCATAGCTGAGAGCCTCGCACAACTTGATACAATCGCCCTCGACCCGCTTTGCCAGGGCCGGAGTCAGGTATTTGGGGTCTTCGTGGTAACGGCGTTCGCCCGGATCGTAGTGCATAATAAGCACCTCTTTGCGGCCAAAGCAAAAACAGCGGACATACTGTTCAAACTCGATTCCTTCTTGCAAGACCATCGTTAGTTCGCCGGTCTGGTTGTAGGCTTCCCAGAGTTCTTCTTTACTATAAACCTTGAAAACGTTTTTCCAGCCGCCGCCGACCGCCGGTTTGAGAAAGGCCGGGGTGCCGGTATAAGCCAGCAGATCGTCCCAGGGTAGCGGGGATTTCAGATTTTTGAGCGACTCTGGGACAATACCCTCGATATAGCTTTTGTTGGGCAACACGACCGTCTTGGGATGGGCTACCCCGATCCGGGTAGCGATAGTCGCCTCGATATACTTATCGTCGGCGGTCCACCAGAACGGGTTATTGATTACAATCGTACCCTGCAACACGGCATTTTTGAGGTAACTCCGGTAATAGGGAACCTCGTGTGAGATGCGGTCGATAATTACTTTGTATTCGCATGGCTCATCCATCATCGAGCCACCCAACTTAACAAACTCAGCTTCCACCCCGGCATTCAAACTGTTTACCCGGTCGATAAAAGCTTGCGGGAAAGTACCTTCCCGGCCTACGATCAGCCCTACTTTTAGCGGTTTCCGGCTACTTCTGCGACTCATTATATCTCTAGCTTTTGCTTTTTCTTGCGTCATTTTCTCCCTCAATCCATTTCCGATTTGAACTGCTGGTTGAGCAGGGCTTACCCTGACTAAATATGTTCGCGTATCTGGCGTTTCCAATCCGGCCAGTCATGTTCAAAGCTGTCCCAGACCGACAGATAGTTGCTAACCCCCTTTGAATTTAAAAGCTCGTGAAGCTGGCGAGTTTCGTTCAGACAAACCGCCAGGTCGCTCAACCCGGTGTAAAGATAAATTTCTTGTTGGCCTAGCTGATCCTTGTACTCGCCCGACTGTAGACCACCGATATAATCGAACGGGGAATTATAGTAAAGATTGTCGTCGTGATAATCGCCCAGGTAGCCGTGCATATTGTACCGACCGCTCAGGGCGACTACTTTATGCACCTGCCAGGGATGCCGGAAGCCAAAATTTACCGCGTGATAAGCTCCAAAACTACAGCCGCTCGAAACGATATAACCGTTGCTGTTGCGGCTGCCGATATACGACACTACTTCATCCGACAGATAGCGGTCGTAGGCGGCGTGCCGTCCGGTGCGCCAATCGCCGGAAGCCCCCCAGTTGTACCAGCTTTCGCCATCGATGCTATCGACACAGAATACCTGAATAAAACCAGCCCCAATCTTATCGCTCAGGTTGGCAATCATACCCATATCTTCACATTCGTAAAAACGGCCCATCGAGGTAGGAAACATTATCACTGGCGCACCCGCGTGACCATAGACTAGCAGTTCCATGTCACGGCCCAGAGAAGGGCTAAACCACTTCATATAATCCCGCTGCAAATTTTACTCCTATTATGGTGAAAGCCAGCCCAATTCTGAGGTCAGTCTGCAAAGTTATAACATCGATAACAGGGGTTGTCAATTTGACCTAAACTTCTCTAAGCTCAAACTTCTTCTCAAACTTCTTATTTAAGCAACCCTTACAGCAGATAACCTAATTATTTAAGCAACTTGGCGAGGTGCAATCGCCAGATCGATAGGTTATAATGAAAGCCAGGGTAGCCCATCGAAACCTAATGAAAACCTAAAGAATTCCAGCCGTGAGCCGGGCACTATTTTGTAAATTGAGGGACCGCAACGATGACCGAGAAACTATATTACACCCAACCGTATGCCAGAGAATTTGAAGCCGAGATAACCGGTGTCGATCTGGAAAATTTTGCTTTGGCTTTCGACCGCAGCCTGTTTTATCCCGGTGGGGGCGGTCAGCCCTGCGATTTGGGCTGGCTGACCGTCGCGGGTGAAGAATTTACGGTGCAGGAAGTTTACAGCCGCGAAGGACTGATCTGGCACAAACTCGACCGAGTTGCGCCCGCTGCCCGATCTGGTCTGGGTGTGCAGGCCCGGCTGGATTGGCAGCGGCGTTACGCTCATATGCGCCACCACAGCGCATTACACGTGCTAAACGGGGTAGCCTACAATAATTATGGGGCACTCGTATCCGGGGCGCAAGTCTATGATGATCGCGCCCGGATCGATTTCGTGATGGACGATCTGGCTCCGGCTCGTCTGGAATTGTTGGTGCGCGAGACTAACGAGGCCATTACCAAAGCCATGCCCATGCTGCCTCGCTTGTTGAGCCAGGACGAAGCTAACTCGATTCCAGAACTGGTACGCACCCTTAACGCCATGCCGCCCCAATCCGATAAGATGCGGATCGTCGAGATCGAAGGGCTGGATCGCCAGTTTTGCGGCGGGACGCACGTGGCAAATACCAGCGAGGTCGGCCCGGTTAAAATTGCCGGTACTCGTAGCAAAGGCAAGCAGAATAAACGAATTGAGATTGTGCTGGAATAGGCACTTCTAGTGGCCGGGAGCAATCCGGCCAGGACACTGATGCTAAATTTAGAGGGAGAACTCGATGAAGAATTTTGTGGCCGAACGCATGGCCGTAGTACCGCCGTCGGGCATACGCCGCTTTTTTGATATTGCCGCCACCATGACCGATGTAATCTCGCTGGGAGTGGGCGAACCGGATTTTGTCACGCCCGACAATATCCGGCAGGCAGCGGTCGAATCAATCGAGAAAGGCTTTACCCGCTACACCTCCAACGCCGGGATCGTCGAGTTGCGTGAAGGAGTAGCCGAACATCTCAACCGGCTTTATGGCGTGCGCTATGAGCCGTCCAAAGAAATTTTGATCACGGTCGGGGTAAGCGAGGCTTTACAAATTGTCTGCCTGGCAACCCTTAATCCGGGCGATGAGGTAATCATCCCGGAACCCTGTTTTGTCAGCTATGCTCCCTCGGTAATTTTCGCAGGGGCCACCCCGGTAATGGTATCGACCCGCGTCAACGAGGAATTTGCTCCCACCGTTGCCGACCTGGAAGCCGCCCTGACCCCGCGCACACGGGCGATTTTGCTGGGCTATCCCAATAATCCCACCGGGGCAGTTCTGACTCGCCAGCGTAGCCTGGAAATCGCGGCCTTTGCCGAAAAACACGATTTGTTGGTATATAGCGACGAGATTTACGACCGGCTGGTTTACGGCGTAGAACACGTTTGTTTTGCTTCCCTGCCCGGCATGAAAGACCGGACGGTCACGCTGGGTGGCTTTTCCAAAGCTTACGCCATGACCGGCTGGCGGATCGGTTATCTGTGTGCCAGCGAGGCGGTCACGGCGGCCTCGACCCGCATTCACCAGTATATGATCATGTCGGCCCCGACCGTCGGCCAGATCGCGGCGATTGAGGCTTTGAAAAATAGCGAAGCGGCGGTCGTGGCGATGGTCGGCGAGTACAATTTGCGCCGCAAATACATAGTCAGTGCCTTCAACGAAATGGGCCTGAACTGCTTTGAGCCAAAAGGGGCTTTTTATGCCTTTCCCTCCATCGCCAATACCGGTCTGAACGAAGAAGAATTCTGCGAAAAACTCTTACTGGAAGAACACGTAGCGGTCGTGCCGGGCAGTTCGTTTGGGGCCAGTGGCAGTGGTCACGTCCGGGTGTGTTACGCTACCGCCCTCCCCAAAATCGAACAGGCGATGGAGCGGATCGACCGCTTCTTAGGTCGGCATCGCAAAAACTAACAGGAGGCCCAGCATGAGCGGTAGAATTTGGATCGAATATTTCAGAACGCAGGTATTTCGGCGCGAGTTTGGTCATTTTGCCGCTCAGATTGGGGCTTTGCTGCTTTTGCTTCTGGCACTCCTGCTGTCAAGTTGCGGTCAGGAGGCCGCCAACCCCAGCCCGACCAATACTACTGGCCCGGTGCCTGCCTCGCCGACAACGGCACCCACCTCTACAACTACCACGCCTGACCCAACCAATCCGGCTCAGGGTACGCCCACCGGTTCCAAAGCCCCCATTCCCAACCCGCCCCCGCTAAAACCCCTGACCCCCCAGGTTTTGCTACCCAACCCGACCCCCGACCCCAACGGCAGCGAGGTACCGCTAGCCTTGCGAACGGCTTATCAAACCGCCCT
This sequence comes from Chloroflexia bacterium, assembly GCA_038322625.1. Lineage (GTDB taxonomy): Bacteria > Chloroflexota > Chloroflexia > Chloroheliales > Chloroheliaceae > 54-19. The sequence continues at coordinate 66,675 of JBBQGA010000011.1, read as the reverse complement.
GGCCGATATTATCAAACGCAATAACCGGGCGGTCGCCGCCAATATCAAGCTGATGAGTTATAGTTCCGAGGATTTCTCCGATAGTTCGCTGGGCTGCCCACAGCCAAATATGATGTACACCCAGGTTATTACTCCCGGCTATATTTTGACCCTGGATGCCGGTGGGACTACCTACATCTACCATACCAATCTGGCCGGAAACCGGGTAGTTCTTTGCACTAACGGCCCGCTCACTAATCCCAAGCCCTAAGTGATTAAATTTCTATCCGGCTTATTCAGTGGGTGCCGCCGGTACTTTGCCGGGTTTCTTAGCCGCCTGGCTGGCGGAAGTTTTGGTGGTCGCCGGAACCGCAGAAGTTTTCCTGGCAGGCGCGGATTTTGATTTTGGGGCGAGGGCCGCTTCGATTTTGGTGAGCCGGTTTTCCAGGCTGCTCAAGCGATCAAGTTTAGCATTTAGCTCGTCCAGTTTCTTTTCCAAACTGCTAGAGTTCTGATGATTTCCGGTTTTGGCAGCTTGTTTCTCCAGGTGGTCGAGCCGGGAGATCAAGGTATCCAGGCGGCGATTAACCCCGGCCAGTTCGGCATCTTTGAGCATTTCCTCCACGTCGTCCACTTTGGCGTCCAGTGCCACTACCTGTGAAGCCAACCGGATATGATCATCGCGCGAAGGCATATTGGCCGCTTCCAGATAAGCTTTGGCGGCCTTGCGGACCGACTCACGCACAACCGCCTGGTTGCTGGTAGTCCGGCCTAGCCCGGCAGCAAATTCGGGCGTGCTGACCACTTGCTTCAAAAACTGGGACCAGGCTTGCTGGTTATATTCGGTCAGGCTTTTCCACATCGCCAGCGGGTCGGACCCGGAAGGAACCGGGACTGCCGGGGTAAGCCTGGTCCCAGCCTCGGTGATCGGTTGCATAAACTGGCCTATCCAGCCAAAGAAATCCGCCGGGGTTGGCACGTTGCTTTGAGGTTTATCGCTCATTTTCTTCTTTCTCTCCGCCACTCTACTAATCTTGTCTAATCTGGTCAGCTTTTGGGATATTTTACATCATTCGAGTTTAGTTACACAAGTATGACCCTGGTATCCCTGAAAAAAGTTTATAGGGTTTATGCGTTTGGAGTAATCAAATATTTTAACGCTTAGAACAATCTATTAAGCCGGGACCTATCTTATTTATTGGCGGTCGAAAGCAAAGACCCCACCCCAGGCTCCCCCAGGCCCTCCAGGATGTGGAGAACCGAATTAAGAGAGAAACTTTGTAACTATTCAGTCTACCTGTTTCGAGGCGGGGTAAGTAGGGGTCGGGTACCCTATGGGTGCCCTGCGGGGGGGTATTACACGGGTCTCCCCTGTATACTTCTCTTTTCTTCTTCTTTTCCCCGTCCACTGGTGGCCCTGGGGCGGGGTCAGGGGTGGGGTCTGAATAGTTACAAAACTTTTGAGCAAAGCCCAAAAGTTTCTCTCTTTTATTACAGCCCCCTTGAGGGGGTTGGGGGTGACATTGTACACGGCCAGAAAAAGGCCGCCTATTCAAGCGCATAAAGCCTTTAGTGACCGCCTTACTTTGTACCGGAGCGGTCGATTTTGTTATAATAGATTCTTGAAAGTAAGTTTTGTTAACTAGAAGGAGCACCTTTTGCGTCAGAACTATTTCCGCAAACCCGGCCTTTTTTTGATATTTTTGGCCCTGGCCGGTTTACTGCTGGCCTGTGGCAGCGATAATTTTACCTCTCTATCTAATAATGATCCAACCGCAATATCCACTATCGCCAATACCGCCAACTCAACCTCCCAAAATATAGCAACAACTGAGGCTAATTCAACTACCCAAAGTGCCTCAACGGGCAGTAGTCCAACGAACACTCAAAATACCGCTACAACCCCTGCCGGGGCTGCTAGTACCGCCCGGAGTGCCGGAACAACCGCCGTTGTTACAACGGCCCAGGTTACTCCTGCTCCGATTACTCCAAACGCCACAAACCAGTCTGCCCGGCCACCGGTGGGCAACACTTACCCGGCGGGTCCGGCCCCGACCGCCGCGCCGCCCGAAGGTGGCCTGGTAGAGGTAACTTTGCAGGTGCCGTCGCAATTCAAGAACGGCAAGTTTGCCACGCCTCAGAAGGTAAAGTTACCCGCCGGTTTTTCGATTAGTTTGTATAGCCGGTTGGAAGGCGATTTGCGCTTTGGCACTTTTAGCCCGGATGGCCGGTTATTCCTATCCGAGCGTCGCGGTGGCCGAGTGATGGTAATCAAAGACGACGGTGCCACCGGTGAACCGCAAACCTGGGCCGAGGGTCTGACCGGGCCGCACGGTCTGGCCTTTCACATCGCTCAGGGCCGCCTGTATCTCTATGTGGCCGAGGATAATAAAGTTATTCGCTTTCCCTACGAAAACGGCCAGCTAAAGGCGATCTCCAAAGAAGTGGTGGTCCAGGCTTTGCCGACCGGCGGCAACCACACCTCCCGCTCGATTGCCTTTGGCCCGGATAATAAAATGTACATTGCTGCCGGTTCTACCTGTAACGTCTGCGAGGAAAGCGATCCCCGCCGGGCGGCAGTATCGCAATTTAACGACGATGGAAGCGGCGAACGGATTTATGCAACCGGTTTGCGAAACGAAGTCGGCATAAAATTTAATCCGTCTACCGGCGAAATGTGGGGGGTCGAGAATAGTCGAGATAATGCCGGTACCTACCAGCAACAGACCAACGAAATCCCACCGGAAGAAATCAATATTATTCAGGACAAAGGCTTCTACGGCTGGCCTTACTGCTACTCCAACCAGGTTTACGATGCTCAGTTTGGCCGTCAGAATGCCGCTATCTGCAAGCAATCAATCCCACCGGCCCTGCCGATGCAAGCTCATTCCGCTCCGCTCGGCTTGGATTTCTATTATCCCAAAACCAGCCAGTTCCCAACCGATTTCAAAGGCGATGCCTTTGTGGCGTTTCATGGTTCCTGGAATCGCTCTCCCGCTACCGGCTATAAAGTGGTCAGGGTACGGGTCAAAGATGGTCGCCCGGTGAGCTACGAAGATTTCGCAACCGGTTGGCTGACCGGCGACAGCAACAACTGGGGTCGCCCGGTGGATACGATTGTGGCTCCCGATGGTAGCCTGTTTGTAACCGATGATTCAAATAACGTGGTTTACCGGATCAGCTACCAGCATTGATCGCCAAACGGCAACTAACTTTTGGGGTGTTATTTGAAGCCGGACGGCTCGCTTTCGGTTAGACTCTGCTTAGAATTGGTTAAAGGCAGATATTGGATCAGTTTTTGGTAGTATAATAATGCTGGTTTAGCGTTAAAAGAAATCTTTAAATTACGGGGTTTAAAAAAATGATACTGGGTGGTGGGCCGGGGTTGCGGTTGATACGCTTTCGAGGGGTGGACGTTTACCTCGATTTTAGTGTTTTAATCATAATGGGCCTGATAATTTATTCTCAAATTCGGAGTTTGCCGTATTACTGGTCGAGCAGCGAAATTGGAATAGCGGCGGTAATGATGGCGGTCCTTTTTATCGGGTCGATCCTGGTACACGAAGTCAGCCACGCTTCGATGGGGATGTGGTTGGGGGCCAAAGTAAGCACGATCCGGCTTTATATCTTTGGTGGGGCCACCTTTTTTACCTACAAGCCCACCTCCGAAGGCCGTAACTTCTGGATTTCGATTATCGGCCCAATTTCCAACCTGGCTCTGTGGGGTATTTTTCTTTTGGCTCGTAATCTTCTTCAAGAAAATGAAGTGGCTTATGTAGTTTGCGATTATCTCCAGTTCATCAATTTAATCCTGGCTGGCTTTAACGCTTTGCCGGGCTACCCGATGGATGGCGGTCAGGCTTTGCGGTCGGCCTTGATCTGGCTGACCAAACGGGAAGTGCTCTCGGCCCAGATCGTCATGGTGGTCGGCTGCTTGACCGGTGGGCTGATCGGACTGTGGGCCGTTCAGTCGGTGATCGGTCACGACAACACCGGCTTTTTCTTCCGTGCCCTGATCGCTTTCTGGGTCATCAGTGGTTCGATCAACCAGTATCGCCAGTTGCAAGAGGTCCAACCGGTTAACCGTCCGGCCAAAAAAGTCGCCAAAGTCGCCCCCTTGCAAACCGGGGTGCCGGTCGGTCAGATTATGTCGACCCCGTTGCAAGCCTTTTCGGGGGAAACCAAAGTGGCCGATTTCATGCAACAAACCGAACATCTCGGTCTGCTGGAGAAAAACTGGCTGCCGGTTTTGCGCGAAGGTTATTTGCTGGGTGTTATCAACCGGGGAATGGCCCGGCGGGTGCCGCTTGCCGAGCAAATGAACCTCAATCTGGAACGAGCGATGGTCACTCGGCGCGATTTATTTGCCCTCGATATTAATCAAGATAGCAGCGCGGCCCGTGAAATGGTAAAAGCCAATCAAGAATTACCGGTGATTGTGTTAGGGGCGAGTGGAGTATTTGCCGGTTTTATAGGCCGGGAGAATTTGAAAGACTAGAAGCCATTGTTAAACTATCGTATTCGCCCGGCTCAACTGGCCGACTTGGCGCGCTGTGTTGAAATTGATGCCAGCTATATCACGACCTATGTCTGGCAGATGCAGGAAGGTTTTAATGAACCGGCGGACCTGCTTGAAGATGAACTCGAAGTCAATCGGGCGCGGCCAAGAATAGTCGGTAAAGCCGGGGTAGCTCTGCCGCCCTCTTTCCTGGTGGAACTAAAACCCAGTCGCTTGCCGCACCCGCTGGTGGTCGCCGCCCCTCTGAACGACCAGGAACTCCTCAGCGAATGGAAAAAAACCGATTATCTGTTGGTGGCCGAAACAATTGAAATGAATCCGACCCCGGTTCCCCCATCGCAAAAAGAACTGGCCGAAGGGGAACCGCTGGCCGTTCTGGATAGCTTTAAACCAACGATCCTGGGCTACGTCGGCTTACGGATCGATGGTTTCCGGCACGTGGCCTGGATTACCACGCTAGCCGTCCAGATCGATTACCGGCGGCAGGGCGTTGGCACCCGCCTGCTTAACGAGGCCCGTTCCTGGGGGGACCGCTACCGGTTGCGAAGTTTGCTGGTCGAATTGCAAACCAAGAATTTCCCGGCCATCAATTTCTATCAGAAACACGGTTTCTTTTTTTGCGGCTACAACAACGCCTATTACGCTACCCGTGAGATTGCTTTGTTTTTCGGCAAACGGCTCGAAAAGTTCGGCTAGCTTTTCCAGCGTTGGCCCACCTCGCGCGATAACCAGCTATCGTAGCAAAATAACCACAACCCCTGAATGACGATACTCAACCCCATACCTTTTCGTTCGGTTTGTTTCTGGCCCAGCAGCCAGCGACCACCCAAAACATAGCTGGCATCGAGTGGGACATTGATCAGCAATATACGTTGAAGTTTGCCCGCCTCACGTTTACGGTCGGCCTGGCTATCGCCATATTTCTGCGAATTTTTGGTGGCACTGGATCGGCCCATCCGGGCTAGCAGGGCGTTGATAATACCCCATCCGGCAGACATCGTGCCAAAATTCCGCCAGTATTTATCTTTGCTTATTACTCCGATTGCCAACCCGGCAATTATATTAGCGATACCCCAGGTTAGCAGAATGCCAAACCGGTCGCGTTGATATTTGTAAAAATTGTTCTCCATGAGTTAACCTTTCTATTAGTGGGACTTGGATTTCCAGTCGTCGGCTGGCTTGCTTTATTTACTGAGAAAAACTTCAGTTTTATTCTATCTGTAAAGAGAATATCGAGCAATGAACATAGTTGTAGCGTTTTTAGGATTGTTTTTAATTGTCTTGATTCTGCGCGATGCTTTTGAAACAATTGTGTTGCCCCGGCGTGTCACCCGAATGATCCGGCTGACCAGTTTTTTCTATATCTTTAGCTGGTTTCCCTGGCGAGCATTCAGTCAGAAATTGAAAAATATTAAAGCCCGCGACACTTTTTTAGGTTTCTATGGGCCGCTCTCTTTGTTACTTTTGCTGGCGATCTGGGCCATTTCGCTGGTGATCGGTTTTGGATTGATGGAGTGGGGGTTTCAAATTCCGTTGTCTACCCCCTCAATCCAGAATAGTTCGGACGTGGGAACCTATCTATATATGAGTGGGGTGACTTTTTTTACACTTGGTTTTGGAGATGTCACGCCGGGTAACACACTTGGCCGCTATATTACAGTGGGCGAAGCAGGGGTTGGGTTTGGATTCTTGGGCCTGGTGATCGGTTATTTGCCGGTAATTTATAGCTCGTTTGCCCAGCGTGAAATCGCGGTTTCGATGTTGGATGCGCGGGCCGGTTCGCCACCGAGTGCCCTGGAATTGATCAGGCGGCACGCTACCTATAACAATCTACCGGCGATGGAAATCCTTCTCAAAGACTGGGAGTTGTGGTCGGCCCAACTGCTGGAAAGTCATTTATCTTACCCGGTGTTGTGCTACTACCGGTCGCAGCACGAAAACCAATCCTGGGTAAGTTCGCTGACCACCATTCTGGATGTTTGTGCCCTGGTCCTTACCGGCCTGGAAGGTGTGCCACGCTGGACCGCCTGGCTAACCTTTGCGATGGCTCGGCATACTGCCGTCGACCTGACCCAGATCTTCCGGCGTAAGCCGATTTCGCATACTCATGACCGGTTGCCTCCGCCCGATATGGTCCGGTTGCGCCAGATATTGGTCGAGGCGGGAGTGCCCTTGATCGAGGGGCCGGAAGCCGAGGCCCATCTTTTGAAGTTGCGTGAAATGTACGAGCCTTACCTCACTGCCCTTTCCCATTTTCTGCTGATGGAGTTACCCGCCTGGCTACCCGCCGACAACCTCAGCGAAAACTGGCGCAGTACAGCCTGGCAGCAGCCCGATCAGACCAATATTTATTGATCACCCTGATCAGGCCTCGTCGCGCAGGGCGTATTCGATAATGCGGGGGGCCAGTTCATCGGCCAACCCCAGCCGCGAAAATTCGACAGTGTAATCGACCTCGATGGCTACCAGATTATCGCCGTCCTCGATCATATCGACGGCCAGCACACCGCCGCCGACCGCCGCCGCTGCCGCCAGGGCCAGGCTTTCGATCTCCGGCGTAACCGGACAATCGATCACGGTCAGGTTGTCATCGCCACTACTGGTCGCTTTGTTGGCGATCAAATAGACTGCTTTAACCACCTCGCTACCGACCACAAAGGCCCGGATGTCCCGGCCAGGCCGGTTTTGCAAAAACTCCTGCATATAGTAAATCGAGTGGTCGTACTGGCCGAGCCGGTCTTTATGCTCGATCACGGCTTTGGCGGCATCGTAATCGTTGAGCCGCGCCACCAGTGCTCCTTTATCGCCTGTCAGGGGTTTGAGCATCACCGGGTAGCCCAGGTCTTCGATGGCCTGGGTCGCCGCTTCCACGCTAAAGGCGATTTCGGTGCGGGGGGTCGGTACTCCGGCATCCTGAAAAGCCAGGGTCGTCAGCAGTTTATCGCCACAAATCCGGGCAACCTCGGCAGTATTAATCGTCCGAACCCCGGCCCGTTCCAGCAGCAAAAGCGAATACAGGGCCGCCCAGTGGTCGATCCCCCGCTCGATTACCACTTCCACATCGCCCGGCGCGATCACCAGATCGGCTTGTAAATCGAACAACAATTCCTCGGTGCGGAGTAACACCGGCTCGACGCCCTGTTTTCGGGCAGCTTCGATCAGGGCTTGCTCGTCGTCCCGCAACTTGCTGTATAAGATACCGAGTTTTTTCGCCATCGCTCTACTCTCCCTTTAGCTTCTGTTTGTAGCTTTTGATAATCAGATCGACGTTCTCCAGCGAAATCGGTTCCAGCCCGGCGGCGTAGCGAACTTTCTCGGTGATGGCGGCCACCGCTTCGTCCGAAAGTGTCACGCCGATCTCGGTAGCGCGGGCGGCGATGGCGTGCTTGCCGGTAATACGGCTGGCAATATCCAGCGTGCGCCGGATGCCGAAATCTTCCGGCCTCAAGACTTCGTATGCCTGGCTATCTTTCAAAATAGCTTTGGTATGGATACCGGCCTTGTGAGTGAAGGCGTTGGGGGCAGTAACCGGCATATCGTGGGGGATGGGTATACCCAGCATGGTCGCCACCAAGCGGTCGACTTTGGGCAATTCTTTTAAATTGTAGCGGTCGAGCAGACTGGTATCGAGGGAGTAAAGCCGCCCGACCAGGCCGCTAAGAGGACATATCCCGTTGCGTTCGCCGATACCCAGCACGGTAGTATTGATACAGATTGCGCCACCTTCCAGGGCGGCGTGAGCGTTGGCAATCGCTGCGCCGGTGTCGTTGTGACCGTGATACTCGATTTTAAATTTAAAACGCCGGGCGAATTCGCATATCCGGTCGTAGACTTCAAAGGGGGTCGCGCCGCCGACTGTATCGGGAAAGTCCACCTGGTCAACCCCGGCCTCGTCGAGGGCGGTACAGATGTAAAGCAAATCTTCCAGGTTGGTGCGGAAAGCATCTTCGGCCCCGAAGCGGACAAAGCGACCGTGACTTTTGACGTATTTTACCATCTCGGTGGCGAGCCGGGCTACTTCCACAATATTTTTGCCGTGACTGGCTTTCTGCAAGTAGCTGCTGGTACCCATAAACAAATTGATGCCATAGGCCCCGGTTTGCAGAGCCAGATCGACATCCTCTTTATTGCACCGGCAATGCACCAGCACTTTGGTTTTGGGGTATTTTTCGGCCAGCAATTCGACGATCTGGGTTAGTTCCTGGAGGGCGTTCGGGTAGGAAACCGGCGAACCGACTTCGATATACTCTACGCCGAAACGGGCCAGGGCCTGTACGATTTCCAGTTTTTGATTAAAGGTAAAATGGGCGCGGCTGAATTGTTCACCTTCGCGCAAAGTCGTATCGAGTATTTCCACCTGACGAATGGTGGTCCGGCGATTCTGGCCTGGTTCGTTTGGGCCACTATTTAGGATGCTGATACTGGGCCTCCTTACTTAAAGTTACTCATCACTCCGAAAGCCCTGCGGCAGTTTTTCCGGCGGCTTTCCGCTATTCAAACTCCTTACGCCTCGTTGTCGTCGGTTTTTCGCATCAGCGGGAAAAACAAACGAGTCAGTTTTGACAATTAATAAATAAGGATACACCAAGCGTCCCCAAAAATCAAAATTGGTAGATCAATAGATTTTTTATTTTCGCTTCAAGCTCAAGAAGTTAGCTTGAAGCGAAAATAAAAAGAGTATTTACATGGGAGACCCCTGTATACCCCCCGCAGGTGCTGCGCCCCCACGACCCCCGCTTCAAGGTGGTTTTCGTCATCAAGCGAAAGTCCTGATTGTAATTAAAGTCTGGTAACAGACGACTTTTATGCTAACCGAAGCGGGACCAATATACTATATTCTTTTGCATGGGATGAAGTTACTATATTATTACGCGAATGACATTATTTATAGTGATCAAAAGCATTGTACAACTCGTATTCATAGCCTACTATTAGTTATCCATTCTATAAATGTTATTCATGTAGTTGCAGGAGTACCGTCATGGGAGTTTTAATCGAAGTTTTAATCGCACTTATGCTTATTTTATCATTTATTGGAACCCTCGATTGGGATGCTGCCAAAAAGCGGCGTCGCCAGCCCGAAACCGAAACCGACTGGGAAAGTATCTAAATTCCGGTAGGTCAAGAAATTTTAAGGTGCTGACTCGAAAGAGTTAGCACCTTTTAAGTTTTATAGCAAATGCTATAATCAAGTGAAGTGTAAATGTCCGGTTTTGATACGCATTGGAGGATACGGTGGCAAACCTTAATAAATTTACCGAGAAAGCTCAGGAAGCCCTGATCGCGGCTCAACGCGAAGCTGTTAATCGAAATAATAGTGAATTTGACCCCGAACATCTGCTGCTGGCCCTGCTCGACCAGACCGAAGGGGTTGTTCCCCAGATCATAACCCGGCTGAACGTAAGTTTACCGGCTTTGCGTAGCCGGTTGGTGGCCGTATTGGACAAATTGCCAAAGGTCTATGGCTCTGCCAGCCAGATTTATGCCTCGGACCGGTTGCGTAAAGTCCTAGACGCTGCTCAGAGCGAGGCTGACCGCTTCAAAGATGAGTATGTTTCGACCGAACATCTGGTGCTGGCTCTTTCGGAAGAAAACGTCGACCGGGGCAGCCATGCCAGCAAGTTACTACGGGAAATGGGCGTAACTCATACCAACATTTACAACGTGCTGGCTACGATCCGGGGCAACCAGCGCGTCACCGATAAAAACCCTGAGAATAAATATCAATCGCTGGAAAAATACGGTCGGGACCTGACCGAAATGGCCCGGTTGGGCAAACTGGACCCGGTTATTGGCCGCGATGTAGAAATCCGGCGCACGATCCAGGTTCTTTCTCGACGCTCTAAAAATAACCCGGTCTTGATCGGGGAGCCGGGCGTGGGTAAGACTGCTATTGTCGAGGGTTTGGCCCTGCGAATCGTAAGGGGAGATGTGCCGGAGGGTCTTAAAAACAAGCAGATTATCGCGCTTGACCTGGCATCGATGGTGGCCGGTGCAAAATTCCGCGGCGAGTTTGAAGACCGGCTCAAAGCGGTGCTGAAAGAAGTTTTGCAAGCCGAAGGCCAGATCGTTCTATTTATTGATGAACTTCATACGGTCGTGGGGGCTGGGGCCGCCGAGGGCGCGATGGACGCCAGCCAGATGTTAAAGCCAATGCTGGCGCGGGGGGAATTGCATTGTATCGGGGCGACGACCCTGGATGAGTACCGCAAGCATATCGAGAAAGACGCCGCTCTCGAACGCCGTTTCCAACCGGTCCAGGTCGATGAACCAAGCGTCGAGGATACCATTTCGATTTTGCGTGGCTTGCGCGAACGCTACGAGGTTCACCACAAGGTACGGATCAAGGACTCGGCCCTGGTAGCGGCGGCAGTTCTATCCAACCGCTATATCACCGAGCGGTTTTTGCCAGATAAAGCCATCGATCTGGTGGACGAAGCCGCCTCAAAATTGCGGATGGAGATCGATAGTTTGCCGGTCGAACTGGATGAGGTAGAACGCCGCCAGACCCAGTTGCAGATCGAGCGCGAGGCTCTCAAGAAAGAAAAGGACCAGGCTTCCAAAGACCGGTTGGCCCTGCTGGAAAAAGAATTAGCCGATCTGCGCGAGGTTAGCAGCCAGTTGCGGGCGCGCTGGCAACAGGAAAAAGCTCGGATTACGGCAGTCAGCGACCTCAAGGAGCAGATCGAGAATATCCGGCTGGAAATCGAAAACGCCGAACGCCGGGCCGATTACGAGCGGGCTGCCCAGCTCAAATACGGCAAGCTGGTCGAAATGGAACAGGAGCTGCACCAGAAGAATGCCGAGCTGGCCGAGCTGCAAAAAAGCGGGATGCTGCTTAAAGAGGAGGTCGACGACGAGGATATAGCCGAGGTGGTATCGCGCTGGACCGGGGTGCCGGTAAGCCGGATGCTGGAAGGCGAGTTGCAAAAGCTGGTTCATATGGAGGAACGGCTGCGCGACCGGGTGATCGGCCAGGAACAGGCTTTGCGAGCGGTCGCCAACGCCATTCGCCGGGCGCGGGCCGGTTTGCAAGACCCCAACCGTCCGCTGGGTTCGTTTATTTTCCTGGGTCCGACCGGGGTTGGTAAAACCGAACTGGCTCGCGCCCTGGCCGAGTATCTATTTGACGATGAGCGTTCGATGATCCGGATCGATATGTCCGAGTATATGGAAAAGCATACCGTTTCCCGGTTGTTGGGTGCGCCGCCCGGTTATGTCGGGTACGACGAAGGCGGCCAGTTGACCGAAGCGGTGCGCCGCCGACCCTACGCGGTTGTGCTGTTCGACGAAATCGAAAAGGCTCATGCGGATGTTTTCAATGTACTGCTGCAATTGCTGGATGATGGCCGCCTGACCGATGGACAGGGCCGGTTGGTCGATTTCAAAAACACGATTGTTATCATGACTTCCAACCTGGGCAGCCATTTAATCCAGGAACTTGAAGCCGGTCAGGAACGCCAGATGCGGTCGCTGGTGATGGAGGCTTTACGCCAGCATTTCCGGCCTGAATTCCTCAACCGGATCGATGAAACGATCATCTTTAAACCTTTGTCACAGGAACAACTGGGCCGGATCGTCGAAATTCAACTGGCGACCGTCCGCAAACGGCTGGCCGAACGCCGGATCGAGCTTGGTCTGACCCAGGCCGCAATGACCCGGCTGGCCCAGGAGGGTTACGACCCGGTTTACGGGGCGCGTCCGCTCAAACGGACGATCCAGCGTCTTTTACTCGATCCGTTGGCACTATTAGTGCTAGAAGGTAACTTTGTCGAGGGCGACCGAGTGGTAGTCGAGGTGGCCGATCACCCGGTTGCCGACGACTATGGCGAGATCAATCCGTTCATCTTTCGACGCGAACGCCAGGGCCAGCAAGTCGAGTTTGCCCCTTTTGTAAGTTAACAATTAGCCTGACCGGGTAGATTCCCCGCTCGGCCAGGCCCAAAAGTTTCTAAACAGTTTCAGGTAGCTCTTTCGACGGTATTTAAAGCAGGGTAAGCATGGGTCAAATTCCCACCAGGTGTTCTGCGGGGATGGGCGGTTGAGGGTAGTTGCAAGGTTGTAAAGATCGTTTTCTAGTTTGTTCTTTCACACAAATGGCACTTTATACTACCTTAAAGATTGTAAAATATTAGCGGCTAGTCAATCAGATTTTAGGTCAGTAATTAATTTTGTGCTAGTCGACTTTTCTGTACTGCTAATCAGATCGGACGATTAACAATAGTAGAAGAGTTGTTAGCTTAGAGAGGAAACCTTGCAGTGAATAGATTTTTATCGAATTTCTGTTACTATTTTGGAGCGGTGTCGATACCCATTTCCATCGTTTTATGGTTTGTGGTCAAGGACGATGACAAAGGCAGCGGCGAACGATGGGGGATTTTCGTAGGCTTGTGGGCACCGACCCTGATTATTTGCGGTAAAGTACTCGAAGACCGCGCAATTGCCGAGGAAGCCAAATCCGGCAGCAAAGCCTAAGACCAGCACTCCCCAATTTATTTAAAGTTTTGGAGCCGGTTGGTCGTGATATTAGTTACAAGACCCTGCTCTGCCAACCGACCCTCCTCCAAACCAAACCTTTTTCTCTAACCTTAGTGTAATTTCCCTATTGCATTTGCCTGAAACTAATGCTATTATTTTGAGGAGTTTATCTCAAAAATTAGAAATCGAAGAAGCCGGAAAAATGATCGCACAGCCTGACAACGAATACAATCGAGACGGAATAAGTATGAACGGGTTTAACTTTGACCTGTCCTTGCCGTACTGTGCCCATTTTTCGGAGACATTTTGGGGGTATGGTGATCAGGACAGGTTGCTGACCACTTAAGCTACCGCTTGATTATCTACCGCGCCGGATTTACGAAAACGTCGTGGGCCAGTTACAGGGCCTCCGGCGTTTTTTGTTTGACTTTTTTGTATGGCCCTGCCTGGCTCACCTGAAATATTTAAGGAGTTAACTCGTGTTAATCGTCAGATTAGAACAACTTGGTTTGAGTTATGGTACTCGCCTGATCTTCAAAGAGCTGAGTTTAAGCCTGAATGATGGTGAGAAAATTGGCCTGATCGGACCGAACGGAGCGGGGAAATCCAGTCTATTAAAGGTGTTGTCCGGGGTTGAGCGGCCCAACAGCGGCGAGCGGATATTGCGCCGGGGCATCAAGGTCGCCTACTTGCCGCAGGAATACGAAGGCGAGGGGGCGGCGACCGCCCTGGACGAGGTTATCCAGGGACGACCCGACCTGCTGGAACTGGAAAAACAACTGGAGCAGCTCGAAGCCCGCCTGGCCGAACCGGCGGTGGCCGCCGACATAGCCGAATTTGGCCGGGTGTTGGAGCGGCAAACCGCTTTGCTGGAGAAATACGAGGATGCTGGCGGTCCCCGCTTGCTAAACGAAGCCAGGGGCTTGCTGGAAAAGCTCGGTCTGGCGGGTGCGTCACATAGTTTGCCGGTGAGCCTTTTGAGTGGCGGTCAGCGCAAGATGGTGGGGTTGGCTCGCTGCCTGATCAGCCAGCCCGATCTGTTGCTGCTGGACGAACCGGACAATCATCTTGACCTGGCCGGTAAAAGCCGGTTGGAAGAAGTTATTCAGAATTTTCCGGGCGCGTTGATCTTGATTTCGCACGACCGCTATTTGCTGGACGATACGATCAACCAGATTGCCGAGCTTGACGGAGGTCGCCTGACGATTTACCAGGGTAACTACTCGACCTACACCGTCCAGCGCGAACTGGCCCTGCTCAAGCAGCAGCAAGACTTTGTTTCGCAGCAAAAAGAAATTAAGCGGCTGGAAGAAGCCATCGCCCGTTTCAAGTTGTGGGCTTCGATTGTGGTGGACGAACGCCATATCAAACAGGCTCGCAACAAGCAACGCCAGATCGACCGGATGGACAAGGTTGATCGCCCGGTGCTGGAGCGGCGCACGATGGGTTTGAAATTCAAATCCGCTCAACGTGGCGGCCAGAAAGTGATCGATGTGCGCCATTTGTCCAAAGATTATGACGACCGCCCGATCTTGCTCGATTTGAATTTCACTTTGCAGCGCGGCGAACGGATTGGGGTGGTCGGGCGGAACGGTTGCGGCAAATCGGTTTTGTTCCGGTTGTTGCTGGGCCTGGAAGAAGCCAGCGAGGGTGAGGTGTGGGTAGGGCCATCGATCAAGCTGGGCTACTACTCGCAGCAACACGAAACGCTTGAACTACAGCGTACTCCGTTGGAACTGATTCGTGATCTGCGCCCGATGCACGAAAATGAGGCTATCGGCTTGCTGGGCCGCTTTTTGTTCAGCTATCGGCAGTCGCTCGATCCGATCAGCCAGTTGAGCGGAGGTGAGAAAAGCCGGTTGCAACTGGCCCGCTTGATGTTGAGCGGGTTCAATTGTTTACTGTTGGACGAGCCGACCAACCACCTGGATATTTTGTCGACTGAAGTGCTGGAGGACGCTCTGAACAATTTCGACGGCACTTTGTTAACGATTTCGCACGACCGCTACTTTCTGGATCGCACTTGCCACCGGATTCTGGAGCTGGCCGACGGCGAAATTCAACAATATGAGGGAGGTTTTACCGAATACTGGGAGCGTAAGAACCGTTTTACGGTCGCAAGGTAGGGGCGGGGGCCGGGGCCGGTCCACCCAGAAAAGTCGGGTCGGACCGGAGCCAGTAAATCCGGTCGACCCCCCGCGCCGAAATCAACTGGCGTTCCTGAGACGAGTCGACGGTAGTCAGGATAATCGTATGGTCGCCGCTCTTACGAGTGCTGGCAAAGCTGCGGCCAAACGGGGACCAGGCTGGACAATCGGTATCGGAATAGGAGGCGTGGATCGAGCCGTCGGGGTTGGTCAGGACCAGGGTCGAGCCATCGTAATAGGAAAAGAAATTACCGCCGGGCGATAACTCCGGGCAACTGCTTTTGAGACCGGGCAGCAGGATTATTTTGATCAGGTTGTGGTTGGTTACGTCGCCGGTGGCTCCGGCGGCCTGACCACTGTTGTTAAATGTTACCAGGGTGATCCGGCTGGTAGCCTCAACACCGGGGCTGATCACCCGGTAGTAGGCCCCATCGCTGCGGGGGAGCCACTGCAAATCGAATACCGAGTAATTCTGGGGCTGTCCGGTCCAGATAACCGGTTGTCCGCCCGAAAGCGGCAGCACGCCTACTACCGACAACCGGTCGGCGAAAGCGATAAAGCGATTGTCGGGCGACCACCAGACCGCTTGCAAAGGGGCCGGAACGTAGGAGCGCAGGGCATTGTTGGTATCGTAAAAAGCATCGGGCAATTTATCGCTATCGATAAGCGGGGTTAATTTTTTACCAACCGGGGTATAGGTCATTATCCGGTTGACCAGATAGGTCCCCAGATAGACCGGCGGGTAAGTCGGTGTCGGCGTGGGCGAGGGCAAACTTTGAATGTTCAGGGTGGCGGTCGGTGGCTCGTTAAAGGCGGGAGTATTGACTGGTGTGCCGCCGGGATAGATCACGAAGGCGGTCGGGGTAGGCGGTCGGGTAGTCGGACCGGTGGGGAGGGTAGTCGGACCGGGCAGGGTTGGCGTGAGGGCGTTTAGCTCCTCCGGCAGATCATTTTGCTGGGACCCGGCGCGGGTGGCTACCGGTTGCGGTAACAGGGAAGTTCCTTGCGGAGTATTATCGACCGTCGGGCGGGGTTGGCCCTGTTTAACTTCGGCCCGGCTCAAGAAAGCCAGACTGCGCCCATCACCCGACCAGGTGGGGCCAAAACCTTCGCCGACCCGGTTCAAGACCGCTTTATCGCTTATAATTTCGGCTTGCCAGATTTCGCCGCTCGCCAGTGGGCCACTCTCGGCGGCGTAATAGCTGAAAGCCAAATTGCGACCATCGGGCGACCAGACCGGTGCGCTTACCAGTGGACCGCTGCGGGTATTTTCCGGTGGCCGAGGGGTAGCACCGGGCGGCGTGGCTGGTTGGGGGGTGGTTGGCAATTTAGCCGGGGCCGCCAGCCGAGCGGTGCGTCCGGGACTGAAGATCAGGCTGCGTTTGCCCTGCAAATCCAACAGCCATAATTCGCCCGCGCGTGAAATATAGGCCAGCCGGTCGCGGGTGTTGTTCCAGACCAGAATTGAATCGGCCCCAATGTCGCTACTCTCGGTTAACTGGCGACGATTGCCGCCGGTGTCATCGATTAGCCAGAGATTTCCGGCCTGAACATAGGCTAACTGGCCGGTTGGAATGGCGGTGGGGGTCAGTTGGGGGGCCGGTAGTCCGGCGGTAACGGTAAAATTGGCTACCGGTTGGTTAGGCCGGGGGGTGATGGTCGGAAAGAGGGCCGGGGCCGGTGGCGTGGCCTCAAAGACGCGCGCCGAGTCGTCAGTCGGTCGAATTGTCGCGGTGGGGTTGCCGCCTTTGGCCGGAAAAGGGGCGGCAGGCGTGGAATTGCTCGGCCTGGAGTCGCTCGATAGCGGTGGCACCGGCGTATCCTGGCCGCAACTCGCCAGCAATCCGGCCAGCAACCCGATTGCAATTAAGCCGTTCAGCCGGGTTAGCCCGGTGCGTTGCGCTATCCGTTTCGACCACTTCAAGCTAGGATTCCCCTTTAATGTTAATAGAATTTTCGCTTCAACCTCAATAATGAGATTGAAGCGAAAGTAAAAAAGGAATTTAAAGGGGAGACCCCTTATACCCCCCGCGTTGGCACCCAGTGGGTACCTGGCCCCCACGACCCCTGCTTCGTTTCTTTACAGCAGTTTGGCGTGGACTTACTCTGGTTAAACTGCCCCGCCCAGCAACGGCGTTTGCCAGGCCGCTTTTAGTTCGCTAACCTTCACTCGCAACACGGTAGCCGTTGATAACCCGCCGACGGTATATTCATCGTTGTCGAGGACTACCCCGATTTGCTCACAGATACTACCCTGCATCAGACCCTCAAATTCGCTGCGGCGGTTTGGTTCAATTTCTATCAGAAAGCGGGAGGCACTTTCGCTGAAAAGCAGGGCCGCGTTGGTCCGGTCGGCTTTGGAACCGAAATACGGCACGTGGGTCAGGTCGTAGCGAATACCCAGCCCTCCCGCGAAGGCCATCTCTGCCGCCGCGACCGCCAGCCCGCCTTCAGACAGGTCGTGACAACTCAATACCAGACCGGAACGGATCGCCCGGTTGACCGCCCGGAAGGATCGCAGGGCTGACCCGGCATCCACTTTGGGGACTTCTCCTTCGACCTGACCGTGATATTTGGCGTAATAACTGCCGCCCAGTTCGGCTCTGGTTCGTCCTACCAGGTAAACCAGGCTGCCAGCCCGTTTGAAATCCATCGTAACGGTTTTGTTGACATCTTCGATGACACTCAGGGCCGAAATCAACAGGGTGCCGGGAATGGCGGTGCGTTCGCCGGTGGCCGGGTCGCGGAATTCATTGTTAAGCGAGTCTTTGCCGGAGATAAAAGGCAGCCCAAAGGCCAGGGCATAATCCCGACAAGCCAGGGTCGCGCGGGTCAGTTCGCCCAATCGCGCCGGGTTGTTGGGATTACCCCAGCAGAAATTGTCCAGAAGGGCCATACGCTCCAGGCTACCACCGACCGCCACCGAATTGCGGATAGCTTCGTCGATAGCACAGGCCGCCATATGATAAGGATCGAGCAGACCATAACGCGGATTGATGCCGTTTGAGATGACCAGGCCCCGGTTGGAGTTAGTCAAAGGTTTCAGGACTGCCGCATCGCTCGGCCCATCATTGTACAGGCCGACCAGCGGTTTAATGACGGTGGCACCCTGGACCTCGTGATCGTAAAGGCGGACAACCGACTCTTTGGAAGCCACGTTCGGGTCGGCCAGAATTCGCTGGAGGACGGTGGCGTATCCCTGGTATGGCCGGTGATGTTCGTAGTGTGCCCGCCGCTTGACCGGGCGAGACGGCTGAGTCTGCCAGCGTGCCTCCATCCGACGACGCGGTAAGCCTTTGTGTAAAAACGCCATACTGAGTTGACCGACCGGTTGTTCGCCGTAGTAAAGGCTCAGTTTGCCATCATTGGTAAAAGCTCCCAGGTCGGTGGCTTCTACTCCTTCGATTTCGCATAGTTCCATAAAAGCGGCCAGTTTGGCCGGGGCAACTGCCAGCACCATGCGTTCCTGGGCCTCGCTGACCCAGATTTCCCAGGGTTTCAGACCGGCGTACTTGAGCGGCACCAGGGCCAGGTCGATTTTTACCCCCAGTTCGGCCCCCATTTCGCCGACCGCCGAGGATAACCCGCCCGCCCCGCAGTCGGTGACGGCCTTATAAAGTTTGCGGTCGCGGGCCTTGAGCATCAAATCGAGGGTTTTCTTTTCCTCTATAGGATTGCCAATCTGAACCACGCTGGCGGCTTGCCCGGTTCCGGCTTTTTCCGGGGCCGGTTCCTCGCCGCCGAGTTCAATTGAACTAAAAGTTGCGCCGTGAATCCCATCGCGTCCGGTACGACCGCCGATTACCACCACCCGGTCGCCGTCTTGCTGGTTGCGTGGGTGGCTATCGTGAGGGGCCAGGCCGACCGTACCGCAGAATACCAGTGGGTTAGCCAGGTAGCCCCGGTCAAACAAAATTGCCCCGTTGACGGTTGGGATACCCATTTTGTTGCCGTAGTCGCGGACACCATCGACGACCCCTCGAAAGACCCGCGCCGGGGGCAGCACCTCCGCCGGGATTTCCGGGGTGTCCGGTTCGCCAAAGCAAAATACATCGGTCGAGGCGATAGGCCGGGCCGAGACAGCCATCACATCACGGATTACCCCGCCCAGGCCGGTATTGGCCCCACCAAAGGGTTCGAGGGCACTTGGATGGTTGTGGGTTTCGGCCTTGAAAGATACATCGTTATAACGGTCGAAGCTGATGATCCCGGCGTTATCGACAAAAGCCGACACAATCCAGCTTTTGTTTAGCTGGTGGGTGGGATCAGCGATAAAAGTCTTGAACAGGCCGTCAATCTCGCGCTGTTCGGTGATCTGACCCTCGTCATTCAGTTCGGTATAATCGATCACAGCCTTGAAGGTTTTGTGGACGCAATGCTCGCTCCAGGTCTGGGCCAGCGTTTCCAGTTCCACGTCGGTCGGGTCGCGGCCTTCGGTCCGGTAGTATTCTTGAATTACCTGCATTTCGGCCAGGTTTAAAGCCAATAACCCGTCTTTGGAAAGTTGTTCCAGCCGGGCCGGGTTGGCCTCGCGGAGGGCAATTGTCTGAACGCTGGCGATGCCACTTTGTTCAAAGTTAAACTGGCCCTCGGCGAATTCGATCAACTGCGCAGCGACCAGCTTACCCGCTTCGCAAACCCGGCAATCTTCGACCAATTGGTTGACCAGAAAACGACGGGCAAACTCGGTCAATTGCGCCTGACTGATGGGTTTTTCAAACTCCAGGTAGTATAGACTGGCCGTGCGCACCCGCGTTAGTTCGGGCAAGGTCGCCTGATTACTATCGGCACCAGCCATTACATTGTAGCCCTGCCGGGCACTTTCACCCTGTGCGTCGGTTACACCGGGCCGGTAGGCCGCCAGGATAACGGCACTTTTGGTTTCGCGGCTCAAAAGCTCGAAATATTCATCGACCGGACCGCCCTGGAAGGTCTGGGTAGCCTGGTCGGTAAATAGCCGTTCCGCCGCCTGGCGAGTAGCCTGACTGAGCGTTTGAGGGGTAGCCGCCGGGTCAAATTCTAGCAAAAAAAGGGCGTGTTGTTCGAGCCGGAGTGGCGGACTTCCAAAATGAGCAGCAGCTTCCTGCTCAAGCAAGCTGGCGGGGGATACGGACGAATTAACGCGAGGCAAAAGCTCCACGCAGTAGAGCATGATATGACCCTTTCGCAGACCGGTAATTATAATTCAACCTAATAAACAATCAGCCGGAGTTAGATGAAAATTATTGACATAAAAAATGAACCAGAATTGACCGGTTTATTTTATTACATTTTGCAGGATAGGGCGAATCGGAAAACCTTAGCTAAAGGCTGACTGGCCTTAATCCTCAATATGGGCAAGGCTGCATCCGGTCAGGCCTGGGGAGCCATCTGAAAATAAAGATCGAGCAGTTCGGCATTGCCAAAGATTTCAAGGGGGGTGGTAGCCTGTCGTCGCCAGAGAAAGAGCAATAAATCCGAGGCGGTTCCCCGCAAGGCAATATCGCCTTTGCTATGCTCGCGGCTGACTTTGATAGTTGCCGGGTCGAAACGAACCAACCATTCGCCTGGCCCGTCGGTGCGGTGAAAATGATAAGTTTGGCCGGTAGCTTCTGAAATAGGCCTGTCATGCAGCCGGACCGGCAAGGCGAATAAGGTCAGGTCGCAGCCGTCGGCGGCCAATTCCGGCTCGATTGGTTGGGCCACCTGGTGGGCGTGCTGTGCGTCCCAGCGGTGCAAGGCAGCTTCCATAGCCTGAGCGCGAAACCAGTGCCGGGCGGTTTGTTCGGCTCCCCAGCTTATGCAAGGTTGGGCCGGATCGGTCGCCTCAAAAATGGCGGTTAAATTTTTGGCTCCATCCTCGAACCATTTAATAATTGCCGCCTCGAGTGGTATATTCAGGGGTGCCGGACCAGGTACCAGCCAGTTCAAATAAGACGGTTTGAGTTCCAAAAAGCTGAGGTCTTGAGGGTTGAATTTTGAGGTTTCGGGTGTGGGTTGGGTGAGTAGACGGGTGACCCGGCGGTGAACACTGCCCAGGTGTAACACCAGGTCGTTCATAGTCCAGCCGGGACAGCTAGGAATGGCGGGGGCGATTTGGCCGGGATGGAGCCGCGCAGCTTCACTAAAGGCTTGCACCTCACGACGGAAAGCCGCTATAAAGAAATTCTTGTCCGGTTCCATCCGGTCTGCCTCCTGTTATATTGTCAGAACTCTATTTAGAGTCTAATTCTAACATAGTGCAAGGAGCTTTTACTGGCTGATTTTTATATCGTCCAGAAAGAAACCGCTAAAACCAGCCCCGCTATTGAGGGTGCCACTGCTGAACCGGAACCGGATGACGACCCCTTTACCGCGCCATTTGCTCAGGTCGAGCGAAATTTCTTGCCAGGTCTGGTAGAGGCCGTTGGCGGTATATATCGTCTGAAAATCCTGGCCGCCAGGGGCAACCTCCACAAAGAGACGGTCCTCGCCGTTAGCGGCCCGGTCGTGGTCGGACTGACCGGAAAGCCAGAAGCTCAACCGGGGTTGTCCGTTATCCGGCAAGCCGACTGGGCGGGCCAGAGCCGCCGAGGCACTCAGGTTGGGCTGGTAACGTCCCTGGTTTTCGTCGCCAAACCACAGGCTAAACTTACCCGACCGGCTGTAGCGGGAGGTCAGGTGCCAGGGTGGGTCCAGCCGCCAGTTGGCTCCGGCCACGCTATCCAGGTCGTCAAAGAAAAAGGTGCCGGGCGGCAAAGTCAGGGTTGGCCGGGGCGCACTGGCGGTCTGGGTCGGGGTTAGTTCGCCGGTCGAGGTCGTTTCTAACTGAGATAGCGCGTTTAAGACTATAAATAAGATCAGGCCAATCACCACCGGTATGCCCAGCCAACCAAAGCGATCCAGCATTGACCGATAGTGAGGTTGCGGCGGCTCATAATCTTCATCGCTCAGGTCGTCGTAAGACGCGAACCCTCTGGTTAACGCGGTATCGTAGTCGGCCCGACGCTGCGGGTCTTTGAGGGTGGCATAAGCCGCGTTCAGAGCTTGCATCATTCCGGTCGCCTGGGGCGATGAGTTATGATCGGGATGGTATCTCAGAGCCAGTTTACGGTAAGCTGCCTCAATAATCTCGGTCTCGGCTTTGGGACTGACCTGTAGTAAATCATAGTAATTGAGGTCTGGCGGCTCGGTATTAGCCGGTTGGGTGTTTGTCTCAGTCGTCATTGGCACTTTATTTTCGTTTGATGGATTAGTAAGGCTGAATTAGAACAAACGTTCAATTTGATTATAAACGGGCCAGATCAGTCTGTCAAGCCCTTTATCGCTGGATTTCCGCATTGACATAAATTTCGGGTCGCACTAAACTGACTTCACCGCCTGGCGGGTTTCAAAAAATTTTAACCTATCAAATTCTGGTAGCCGGATAGAGAATATTACAAAGGAACTAAAATAATGACAGAATCAGGAATATTTAAGGGCAAGATAGTCATCGTAACCGGGGCGGCCTCCGGGATCGGTTGTGAGATCAGCCGCCAGTTGGTCGAGCAAGGAGCCGAGGTGATAATGACCGACAAGAATCAGGCCGGGGTCGAAGTTAGCGCGAAGGCTTTTAGCGAGGCGAGTAATATTGCCGGTGGTAAAGCCTTTGCCCGGCTGTTGGATGTCACTCAGGCTGAAGCGGTGCAGCAGTTGGTCGACCAAACCGTTAGCGAACACGGTCGGCTGGATTATATTTTTAACAATGCCGGTTTTGCGGTGGGCGGCGAACTGCGGGACGTAACGCTTGAGCATTGGAACCGCATCATCGATGTAAATTTAAAAGGGGTAGTTCACGGCGTAACGGCGGCTTACCCGGTGATGCTAAAGCAAGGTAGCGGCCATATAATCAATACGGCCTCGCTGGCCGGTTTGCTGCCCTCCCCTACCCTGACACCCTACAGTACCACCAAACACGCGGTAGTTGGCTTATCGCTGAGTTTGCGAGCGGAGGCCGAAGCTTTAGGAGTTAAAGTTACGGCATTCTGTCCGGGATTTATCGATACCAGTATCTTTGACAATGCGGTGTATGCCGACCAAACCGACGCAGTAAAAGCTCGTTCGCTAATTCCATTTAAACTCGTCCCGGTCGATAAGGCGGTCGGTCAATTGTTAGATGGCGTGGCGAAAAACAAAGCGATTGTAACCCTGCCAACCTACGCCAAAATTAGTCTTTTGCTCAAGCGGTTTGCCCCCGTGCTGATAACTCTTTCCAACCGCAAAATGATCCATGATAGCCGGAAACTGCTGGGCAAATAGCTTTCGGGCTGCACGTGGCAACTTGGTGTTCAACGGCGATTGCCGTGCCTGACTAATTTTGGCAAGGCAACCACCGGTTTATAATAGCCAAATATATCGAAAACTTATTTCTTCAGGCGATGCCGCAGCGATTCAAAAATTACCAGACTGGCCGCTACCGAAGCGTTTAGCGATTCGGCCCCACCCGGCATCGGAATATTTAGCAGGTGTGTGGCGGCTCCCCTGGCTTCCTGACTGGCCCCGTGAGCTTCGTTTCCGATGATCACGGCGGTCGGTTTCGACCAGTCAATGTCAAAGTAATCGACCTCGATCAGCCGTTGACGACCTTTGCGGGAGGTAGAAACCTCGGCCTCGCTATCGGCCAGAAAGACTTGCTCGACCCCTGCCGCCTTCAGCCGTTCGACCAGGGCGGGCCAGGGTTGGTCGTAGGCGGCGGGCACCCGGAAGTGGGCACCCATCCCGGCCCGGACGACCTTTGGCGAGTAAAAATCCACGCTACCTTCGGTCAACCAGACCGCCGTATCACCCGCCCCACCGGCTGAACGCAGAATCGTCCCCAGGTTGCCGGGGTCCTGCAATTCGTCCAGGATAATATGCAGCTTCGCGGCGTTTAGCTGTTCGGCTTTCCACTCGACAAACGGCACGGCGGCGGCTACCCCTTGCGGTGTCTGGGTGTCGCAGACAATTTCCATAATCCGTTCGGTGGCCGGGAAAACCCCCTTTTTCTCCTCGTAAAGCTCGGCCAGCCGCATAAGCAGGTGTTGTCCGGCTTCAGTTTTGTTCAGGGCTTCCGGGTCGTAAAGAGTGTAAAGCGGCGGTTTGGTAGCCCGTAAGGCCTCATCGATCAGGCGCACTCCTTCGGCCAGAAAATGGCGCGAGACATGGCGATCTTTTTTGCCTTGCAAATTGTGCAAAAAGCGCACCTTATCATTTTCAGGACTGCTCAATAGGCCGGGCATTTTCTCCTCACCGGAGGGCTGGACCGCTAGCACCGGCGATCTTCTAGCGCGGGGAGCAGTTGTCTGGGGGGCCGGGCGGGGATGACCTCCATGTTTGTGATCGTTGCTGGTCCGTTGTTTTTGGGGACCGCCCGGTTTATTATAATCTCCCTTAAATGGCATTTCAAAAACCTTTTTTGCTCTTATAAACCAAAACAGGCCGGTACGAGTCCGGCCTGCTAATGGTACATTCTGGAAAAGTAACAATGGCTGTTAGGCCGCAGTAACCGCTTTCGGGGCGGTCTGGTGCTGGCGAGCCAACTCGACAAAGCTCTTGAAAGCTTCCGGGTCGTTCACCGCCAGTTCCGCCAGAATCTTGCGGTCTACCTGTACTCCGGCTTTGGTCAAGCCCTCGATCAGGCGGTTGTAAGGCAATCCGTTGGCCCGGCTAGCCGCGTTGATGCGGGCGATCCACAGTTTGCGGAAATCGCGCTTCCTCTGGCGACGGTCCCGAAATGCGAAAAACAGCGAACGCATCCGGTGTTGTTTTGCCATCCGGTACAGCCGGTGGCGGGCGCCGCGATAACCTTTAACTGCGTCAAGAACTTTCTTATGACGTCGTTGGCTCGCTGCGCCGTTTGTTGCTCTAGGCATAAATCAAACCTCTTTTGCAATCAATAGGGCCTTTACTTTACCACTCGCGTGGCGTGAGCAATCCGGTACGGTCGCAACCGGAAAGGCCTTGTTTCTACAGAAAAACTAAAATACTCTGGCTAACTTAATCGGGCAAGCCGTAGGGCAACGCACGATGGATGTGAGGAGCCAGGGCGGGCGACATCGGCAGCGATTTGTCGTACAACTCTTTAACGCGACGCGGTTTGCGGCGGCGCAGGTGGCTTTTTTGCCCCTTCGTCCGCATTACCTTACCGTTCGCGGTAATCTTGAACCGCTGCTGGGCGCCCTTGTGAGTTTTCATCTTGGGCATCTAACTGCACTTCTCCTTGTTAGGCGGCGTTAACCAGCCTGGTTGAATAATTGGGTATCGCTGGACAATAAGAAAACGCCGTTTCCGGCGTTTCTTGCACAGTTTCGGTAGTATACCACGCTATTAGCTTTTTTTCAAGCCGAACCAATTCTTATTTCCGCGCGGATTGTCACCCGCTTGGGCTACGCCCCCACTACCCCCACTTCAGGTTAGTTTGCGTCATCAAGCGAAAATCCTAAATCTTATAACATCAACTCGCCTGGTTTGGGAAAGCCCATTTCAGAAAATCGGGTAACACTTTGGCCCAGGTTGCGGGACTGTGAGTGCCGCCCTCGACCTGAAGATAGACCATATCGGGGCCGGTCTGATAGCCCTTCAGTTTTAATTCGTCCATCAGCTCGGTGGTGTCCTGAATGGCATCGATTATCCCGTTACCGTCACGGTCGGCGGTTTCGTCCAGCGTTCCGGCTTCAAACCACATTTTCAAACCATCGCGTTTGGGGCTTTGCCGGACGATTTTGTGCATGATGCGCGAGCTTTGTTTGGTTTTCACCGAGCGGTCGTCGGTACGCCACCAGAACGAGCCGGAAAATACGCCTACTTTGCCAAATAACTCAGGATGCTGCCAGGCCAGGTCGAAGGCCGACAACCCACCCAGCGACGAACCCATTATGGCGGTGTCCTCGGCCCCGGTCTGAGTACGGTAATTGAGGTCGATATAGGGCAGGAGTTCAGTGGTCAGAAATTGCTCGTACTCGGCGGCTTTGGAGCCTTGCTTCTGGGAGTTGGCGACCCCGGCGGTGCCGTATTCGTCCAACCGGGCACTGGCATAAACCGCCACCACTATAATTTTCTCGATAGAATTGTTGCTATAAAGGTCTTCCAGGTTACTTTTTAGCTTGAGGGCGTTCATGTCCTGCCCATCGTTGGCATAAAGCACTTTGTAGCGGGTGGAGATTGCGGTCTTGTAACCGGGAGGTAAAAAAATATCGACCGTCCGGTGGTTACTGAGAATTTTAGATTCAAAATCGTTGATGGTTATGAGCGTGACGGTCTGGGCCGGGTCGGTAGCGGCGGAATTTGGGGTGGCTTTAGGTGTCTCAGAAATCTTCATTGTAATAGCATCGCTTCTGGTGATCGTTGGAATAACGTTAGTATCTGGGCGACTGTTCGTCACCGGACTGCTATTCGGATTGGCAACCTGTGTTGAGTCATCGCCACAGGCACTCAGTAAAATTAGCAAACCGGCCAGGAGCGGTCCGAACCAACGCGGCGGGTTCAGGTTGTAAAAACCAGGTTTCAATTCAAAACCCTTTCCGGGTAAAGGTAAAAACTGACCTCAACGATACCAGAGCCGGTTATTTTTTGCAACCAGGTCCGGTCAATTTCCCAGGGCTAAGACGCTTAGAAGCATTCATTAAGCGGGTTACTTATCTTATTAGAACAAAACCAACCTAGAGTGGGGAAGTGGGGGCCGGGTACCCTTTGGGTGCCCTATTTACCTCTCTTCTTTTTCCCCGTCCACCGGTGCCCCTGGGGAGAGGTCAGGGTTGGGGTCTGAGTAGTCACTCCCTTTTCACCTAATTCGGCTGGCCGGTCATTTTCCAGGCCCGATTTTACCGGCAGCATAGCGACGTCGGACATTTTTGGTTGGGGTGCCTCCGGCAGATTTTCGACTTCCTCGATGGCGGCTTGCAACCGGCGCAGGGTCGGCTCACTAATTATACCTTGAAAATAAAGACCGTTCAGACTCTCTTTTTCAGCCTGGACTAACTGGCGGCGGGCAGTGCGCATCTGTTCTTCCTGCAAAAACTCGTTGTTTACCTGCAACTCGCGCAGGGCCAGGCTGCAATTTTGCTCTTTTTGCTCGTATTCGGCCAGCAACGAAGCGGCGGCTTCCTCGCTTATCAGGTGTTGATTACGCATTTCCTGAATTTTCAAGCACAAAGCGCGGGCTGTAAAAATCTGACCTTTTAACAGTTCGTACTGGCTCAACTCTGCTGAAGTCTGATTACCTAATTTTAGAAATTTCATTAATGGCTCTATCGTCAGGCCCTGCACCAGCAGCGAAAACATTATCAGCCCGAAGGTCATTACCAGGAGCATATTCCGGTCAGGAAACAATTTTCCATCGAGCAAGGTTAGCGGTAAACTCAAGGCCATTGCCAGCGATAAGGCTCCGCGCAAACCACCCCAGATCAAAAGCATTTGCCAACGCCATGAAACCACGACCCGCCGCTGTAAAAGATTGTTCAAGCCGCTCAGAACTACCACTACAATGCCGCGACTGAGCAGGGTCGCCACGATCCCCAGGCCGATCACCGGCCAGAATTCGCCGACCTGGATCGTGCGGACCTGCAACCCGACCAGCAAGAAGATCAAAGAATTCGCCAGAAAGCCGAAAAACTCCCAGCTAAATCCCAGCGCAATCTGGGTGGTGGGCGATAGTGCCTGGCGTTGACCGAAATTGCCGACCAACAAACCGGCGGCCACGACTGCCAGGGCGGGCGATACACCCAGTTGCTCGGCGGCCAAAAAGCTGCCGTAAGCCACGATCAACGTCACCAGAATTTCGGTTAGATATTCGTCCAACCGGCTTAACAAGGCCAGGGCCAGGTAGCCGGTAGCCACGCCCAGGGCCAGACCGCCAACCGCTACTTTGATAAATTCCAGGCCGTTGCTCCACACACTAAATTGTCCGGCCACAATCACACTCAGCAGCAGGTTAAATAGCACCAGAGCTGATCCATCATTGAACAAACTCTCGCTTTCGATAATACTGGTCAGACGGGTAGGCGCGCCCAGCTTGCGAAAGGTCGCTACCACCGATACCGGATCGGTCGCGGCCACGATTGCCCCAAAAAGCAGCGCGGTAGGCCAGGCCAGGCCGCCCAATCCGACCAGTAATACCGCGATCAGTCCGGCGGTCGCTACGACGCCCCATAGAGCCAGGTTGGAGATAAACCGGAAGTCGGCCTTCAGGTGTTCAAAGCTCAGGTGATAAGAGGCTTCAAATAGCAAGGCTGGCAGGAACACCAGCACGATCAAATCCGGGGTCAATACGATGCCGGGAGCCTGGGGCACCAGGGCCAGACCCGCTCCGGCCAGCACCAGCACTATCGTATAAGGCAGCCGGATATATTTGGTCGCAACCGCAACCAGTGCCACCGCAATCAGCAGCCAAAAAAGCGTGGTAACTTCCGAATGGGCCGAGTTAGCCGTTTCGGCCCGGCTGACATCTAAATAGGAGGTGCTAAACCAGGTGGTCATGGGATCACCTGAACAGGTTTGGCCGGAATATGCTCGGCATGGGTCGCCAGGTTTTCGGCTCGCAAGGCCCGGACAGTCAGGCGGGGAGCTGTGCCGGTAGGGTTTGGGTTAACCGGATATTTTAATGGGTGGTTTTCGTCTACCTGATAAAAGGTGCGGCGACCAACCCGGTTCCTGACTACATATCCCTCACTGACCAGATCACTGATTGCCAACGATACGGCTCGCCCGGTCAGGCATAATTCCCGGCTGATTTCCAGGACGGTCCGGCCTGGCTGATTTAGAATCGAAATCAGAACCAGACCGTGAGAGGTAAAAAGCTGCCAGCCCGGCTTTTTTGCCTGATGCTTTACATTATTTATTGAATGTCCTGCCGCGCTTTTCCGCTCTTTAATTATTTCTGAATTTACGAAAGTCTGCATACTGTACTCCTGCCGATTACGGAAATATTTTTCATCTATTATATCATACCGGGGTCACTAAAGTGAGGCTGAAACGTTTTGCTTTTTGGTCTGCCGGGTGCTATAATAGCCGCTACAGTAAAATAGTAGCGTCGATAGAGAATAGTAACCAACCAAAACTTCCTGACAGAGATATGCGGCGAAGGTTCAGTATAAAAGAACCGGGGCTGAAAACGCAGAAGAAGCCAGGGCTGGTGAAGGGACTCAGGAGCTATATTTCCCAAAAAGAGTGGGCGTTCTTTGGAGCCAGGCCTGAAAAAGATGCCAGGCAAGCACGTCAACCAGGGTGGAACCGCGAGATAAGCCTGCCGGGCCGTTTGCCTGGCGATTGCCCTCGTCCCTGGGCCGTTTTATTCGGGCCGGGCGAGGGTTTTTGTTACCCCAAAATATCCCTCGTCCGGCAAAGCATGGAATAAATTGTTAGGAGTTCCAGTATGTCGAACGATCACACCCCCAATTTTCACAAATTCGAGGAAGCACTGGCCGAGGCCGAAGCTATGCCCACCCCCTCACCCGACGCTCCCGCCCCGGCCAATGTAACGATGGCGACGATTGTATCGCTGTGCAAGCGGCGCGGTTTTGTCTTTCCCTCAGCCGAAATATACGGCGGTTTTGGCAGCACCTATGACTACGGACCGCTAGGTGTCGAGTTGCTACGCAACGTTCGCAACCTGTGGTGGCGTTCGATGGTCCAGGAGCGTGATGACGTGGTTGGGCTGGATGCTTCGATTCTTGGCCCGGAAAAAGTTTATGTCGCCAGTGGTCATGTATCCAACTTTACCGACCCGCTGGTGGATTGCAAAAGCTGCAAGAAACGTTGGCGACTGGACCACCTGGAGGAAGGCAGTTACGAAGCCGAGTACGGCCCGACTCGCCGGAACCCCAAAGGGGCGATAGTTTGTCCGAACTGCGGCGGGGAACTAACCGAGCCGCGCAAATTTAACCTGATGTTCAAGACCAGCGTGGGTGTGACCGACGATAATACTTCAGTGGCTTATCTGCGACCGGAAACCGCCCAGGGTATGTTCATCAACTACAGCAACGTCCAGACTGCTTCCAATCGCAAGCTGCCTTTTGGTATCGCCCAGACCGGCAAAAGCTTTCGTAACGAAATTACGCCGGGTAACTTTGTCTTCCGCACCCGCGAGTTTGAGCAAATGGAAATGGAGTTCTTTGTCAAGCCCGGCACCGATGACGAATGGCACACTTACTGGGTAAGCGAACGTCATAACTGGTATTTGCGGTACGGTCTCAAGCCGAGCCGTTTGCGACTGCGACCGCATGATAGCGGCGAATTGTCGTTTTACTCGAAGGCTACTACCGACGTGGAATACCTGTTCCCTTGGGGTTGGGGTGAACTCGAAGGCATCGCCAACCGTACCAACTACGACCTGACCCAGCACGCCAAAGCCAGTGGCAAAGATTTGAGTTACTTTGACGAAGAAACCAAAGAACGGATCGTGCCATTTGTGATCGAACCTGCCGCCGGTTTGACCCGAACCGCCCTGACCTTTTTGATCGATGCCTACGACGAGGAAACCGTAAACGACGAAAAGCGGGTGGTCTTGCGTTTTCACAAGGATATTGCCCCGATCAAGGTGGCAGTGCTGCCGCTTTCCAAAAAAGAGGTTTTATCGAACCTGTCCAAAGAGATTGCTAAAAAGCTGCGTAAGCATTGGATGGTAATGTACGATGAGACTGCGGCTATCGGTAAACGCTACCGGCGACAAGACGAAATCGGTACGCCTTATTGTGTGACGATTGACTTCGACAGTCTCAACGATAACGCCGTCACCATCCGAGAGCGCGATAGCATGAGCCAGATTCGGGTGCCGATTGCCGATCTAGTGGCGGTGCTGTCAGACCGTCTGGATGATAAAGATTAAGTTACAGGACTTTCGCTGCTGCTTCACCCTGTGAGGCAGCAGCGAAAGTAAAAGTGGTTTAACAGGGGCACCCAAAGGGTACCCGCCTTTGACCCCCCGCAGGGCACCCAAAGGGTACCCGGCCCCTACTAACCCCGCTTTTATCTGGTTTATGTTTTTTAGCGAAAGTCCTAAGTTATTTATTCTGCCGAAGGAGGCACAATGTACATCTACCTGGTACGGCACGGTCAATCGATCTGGAACGCCGAGGAGCGTCACCAGGGCTGGCAGGATGTGCCGTTGTCGCCACTGGGCGAATTGCAGGCCGAACGGATCGGGCAGCGTTTGAAAGAGCAGTCCTTCGACTATTACTTTACCAGCCCGATCCGGCGGTGTTATCAGACTGCCGAGGCGATTGTCCGGGCGCAGGACCAAGACCCGGTCCAGCCTTTGCAGGTGCTTACCGAACTACGCGAAGCCCGCATGAGTGCCCGGCAGGAAGGTTTGCTGGTCAAGGAGATGGTCAAAACCTGGACCGAGGAGGAAAAACGGCGTTTTCGGGACGATTATACCTTCAAGTTCGATGATGGCGAGTCGGTTCAGGAGGTGCTGGAACGCACTATCGCCCTGTATGATCAGATTGCCGCGCTGAGTGAGGAAGCCCCCGCCGAACCGGCGGAAAACGAAGCCGGAAACCGTGATGTTAGCCCGATCAAGACTGGTGACGCTACCGACCTCCAAGACCCGGCCAAGCCTCCCAAACCGAAGACCGCTCTGGTAGTCGCTCACCGGATCAATATTCAGCTATTGGTTTTACACTCGCTGGCGGCAACCGGA
Organism: Chloroflexia bacterium; assembly: GCA_038322625.1. GTDB lineage: Bacteria > Chloroflexota > Chloroflexia > Chloroheliales > Chloroheliaceae > 54-19. The sequence goes on along the minus strand of JBBQGA010000011.1, from coordinate 34,940 downwards.
ACGGTCGTCCAACGCCAGACCAATATCGACCGGCTGGAAATTTCCAATTGTGCTTTGAGCGTGATCGAGGTCAATCTGAAGGGCAAAACCCCGCTTAACCGGCTGTTATACTCGAATGACATTAGTCACCTGGCGGGCCTCAAAGCTCCTCCCAAACCGGCTGAATCCAGCCAGACCACCTGATTTATTACGACTTGCGTTTTTGCCGCTTTCTTTTACAATAAGACTAAAGACTAAAGTTTTAATAATGTCGAAGGAAAGTGGTTGTTAGTTGAGGTAAAGCATTATGAGTGTTCGTAGCCAGCAAGAATCGGCCTTATTTTCCCGCTCAATCCCTCCCGACCAGCAGGGTACTGCCGGTATCGTCCTGGCGGTGGATGACCTTCAAGAAAACCTTAATCTCCTGATCACAATTCTAAAGCCTCTCGGCTATCAGGTGGTGCTGACGAACAGCGGTGCGCAGGCCCTGGCTATGCTGGCCCTGGTGCAGCCGGACGTGATTTTGCTCGACGTAATGATGCCGGATATGGACGGTTTTGAGGTGGCGCGGCGCATCCGGGCGCGGGAAGATTTACCCTATATTCCGATTGTAATGATGACCGCCGGGCAGGATAACCGGTCCAGACTAGAAGGGTTGGAAGCCGGGGCCGATGAGTTTTTGATTAAACCTTATTCACAGCCGGAACTGCTGGCGCGCACTCGGTCGCTGGTTAGCTTGCGCCGCTACAACCGGGCCTTGCTCCAGGCGGTAGATGATATTCGCTTTTTGAATGAACTGCTGGCGACCGAAAATCAGCGTATGGCTTACGAACTAAACAATACCCGCGAAGCCCAACTTCGCCTTATGCCGCTGCCCGGCCTGGAAATTCCCGGCGTGCGGTTCGCAGTGTATTACAAACCGGCTTTGGAAGTCGGCGGCGACTATTATGATGTGATCCAATTGGACGATAAACGGTTTGTGATAGTGCTAGGTGATGCGGTCGGCAAGGGCGGCGCGGCGGTGCTGGCGGTGGCGGTCGTAAAAAGCCTGGTAGCGGCGGAATGCGGTCACGCGACCCTGAATGTGGCAACCTTCGAGCCTGCCGGGCTACTTGATCGGATCAACAAGGTTTTATGCGGTCCGATGGCCTCCAGCCAGACCGAAATGACAGTTTTTTGCGGTCTTTATGACCAGGAAAGTCGCTTACTCAAGTTTTCCAACGCCGGGCAAACCTTCCCGTTTCTGGTTCGGGCCGGGTCCTTCCAGGAAGTAAAGTTGAGTGGCCTGCCAATCGGTCTATTCGAGGAGGCCACCTACCAGACCGAGACAATTGCCATTCAACCGGGCGACTGTCTGGCCCTGTATAGCGATGGTATCAACGAAGCGGCGAATATAGATTACGAGCAGTTTGGCCTTGACCGGCTGGGTGAGGCATTGCTCAAAAACTACGGGCTGGCTCCCCAGGCTGCCGTAGATAACATTATCAGGGAGTTAAACCAGTTTTGTGCCGACGCGACCGACGATGAAACGCTGGTCATCTTTGAATTTTAATCTGCCCAGCTATATTCGCCCTGAAAACTGATCTATATTCAATATTAGCAATAAATCTTACCGATTAAGGCTATTTCTTGAGGCTATTTCTTGAGGCTATCTCAAGCTCCCAAACCCTGTCGAACAAAGCAATAAATTTTACAGGTCAGCGAAACCTATGCTATTCTTAATTAATTAGGCTGCTTATATTTTTGAAACACAGTGAGTTATAAAACCTTAAAAGCTGCTCGGTTTGGTAAGGCCTCGGTTTTTAGTAAATACTCAGGCCCCACCCCTGACCCTTCCCCAGGGCCACCGGTGGACGGGGAAAGAAGAAAAAGAAAAGAGCATTTACAGGGGCACCCAAAGGGTACCGCCTGTATGACCCCCCGCAGGGCACCCAGTGAGTACCCAGCCCCACGACCCCTGCTTCGATCTTCTACAAAGGTTTGATGAATAGTTACGGTTTTTATATAGAAAAAAGGAAAGCGAAAGATTTATGCTAAAGCAACCGGTTGCCAGAGTTGAAACGGTCAGTGAAACTCTGCATGGCTTTCAGTGGGAAGACCCCTATCGCTGGATGGAAGACTGGCACAGCGATGAGTTACGCGAATGGGTAGTCGGTCAAGCTGAATTTAGCCAGGAATATCTGGGTGGATTGCCGCACCGCGATGGTTTACTCAAACGCATAAACGAGTTGAGCCAGGTTGGTTCGGAGATTTCGGCCATCAAACCGGTGAACGGCCTTTATTTTTATATGCGTCATGACGGTGGCGAAGGGCTGGCAAAGCTGGTCGTGCGCGCTGGTCTGACCGGCTTGGAGAAAGTATTACTCGACCCGAACCACTTTGAAGGGGCTGTGCATACCGCTCTGGATTGGTTTTACCCCTCCCCGGATGGAAAGCTTATTGCTTATGGTTTGTCGCAGGGCGGTTCTGAGGAAAGTGTTCTGCATATTTTGGAAGTAGCGAGCGGCCAAAATCTACCGGAAACGATCAGCCGAACCCGCTTTGGAATGGTCAAATGGCAAACCGATAGCCAATCGTTTTTCTACCGCCGTAAGCCCGAAAGAGGCCAGGATAGCTCAGAGGCCGAGAATAACACTAATATGCGGGTCAAAGTTTATTTGCACCGGTTGGGCGACGATCCGGAAAATGACCAGATGGTGCTGGCAGGCGGTTTGAACCCCCATATCGAAATAGCCCCGACCGATTTACCCTACCTGGCGAATTTTGGCAACAGTGCCTGGGTCCTGGGAGTGGTTGTGCATGGGGTAATGAACGAACTGACCATTTATGCCCTTCCGTCGGTAGCGGAGTTGCTGACCGGGCCGGATACCGCGAAATGGATCAAGCTGGTGGATATAGACGACAGCGTGACCGGTTACGCCGTCAAAGGAGATACTATATATCTCAAAACGCATCGGGACGCTTTGCGTTATAAGGTGATAGCGACCTCGCTGGCTCAACCGGACCTGGCCGGGGCTAAATTGGTTATGCCAGCTTCCCAGGCAGTTATCGAGCAAATCTTTATCGCCGGAGATTATTTAATCAGTCGTGACCTGGATGGTGGCCTGGGCAAAATGCGCCGGGTAAATTTAGCCGAAGACGGTTCTAACGGCGAACCGGAACTGATTGAAATGCCTTTCGAGGGTACTATCTTAGAAGTGGCAACCGAGGAAGATAAATCGGAAGCCCTTATTGTTACCACTGCCTGGACCGTTTCCCAGCGGGTTTACCAGTTACAAATTCCAGCCGGTCAACCGGAAGATACCGGCTGGCTCAAACCGGCTTCGGTAGATTTTAGCGGGGTCGTGGCCCACGAAGTTTTTGCCACCTCAAAAGACGGCACCCAGGTTCCGCTATCGATCATCCATAAAAAGGACTTGCCTATGGACGGGCGCAACCCGACCCTACTGGTGGGTTACGGCAATTACGGTTTAATTGTCTACCCGTCCTCTTTTAACCCTACAATGCTGGCCTGGTACGAGGCGGGCGGGGTGCTGGCGGTAGCGCATATCCGGGGCGGCGGCGAATATGGCAAGGAGTGGCACCTGGCCGGTCAGAAACTTAATAAACAAAATAACGTGGACGATTTTATGGCTTGCGCCGAACATCTGATTGAAAAAGGCTATACCAGTCCGTCTTTTCTGGCCGGGGAAGGCGTAAGCGGTGGAGGTATTCCCAGTGGCAATTCGCTGGTCCAGCGTCCCGAACTGTGGGCGGTAATGGTGATGAAGGTGGCTGTGACCAATTTCTTGCGATTTGAGCATACCGAGAACGGCCCACCAAACGTACCTGAATTTGGCTCTACTATCACCGAAGAAGGTTTCCGGGGTCTTCAGCTCGCCGATTCTTATCACAAAGTCAAAGATGGGGAAAATTATCCGGCGATTTTGATTACCACTGGTCTCAACGACCCGCGAGTAGTAGTGTGGCAAGCTACCAAGATGGCGGCCCGGCTCCAGGCGGCCAGTGGTTCGGGCAAACCGGTTTTGCTGAGGGTAGAGCAGCAAGGCGGTCACGGAATGGGTTCGACGCGTTTTCAGATAAATGCCGAACTGGCCGATAAATTAGCCTTTTTATTGGAGCAGTTTAACAAGAATTAAAAGTAGTAGAACCTTCGCAGCAATCTCACCCGCCAGTTTGCTTATATTCTATAGACTTAACTACCAGGGTTAAATTCTTTCAACAACCCTCATTGCTAGTTATGCTAAGAATAACTATCGTCGGTTTATCTTAGAGTATAGCAGCAAGTTCAGCCTGGTCGGCCTGGCTTTGATTTGCAATCAGTAAGTGTAAGAAAATAAAGCTGATGAAAAGTATTTTCAGCCAAAATCAAATTTATTCTCAGGGTAATTCATCCGGCGAACCTGGCACATTCTCAGGTTCTGGACCTATCTCCCAGATTCACGACGAGTGGTTATTTGGGTGGGATAACCTGGAAGGTATTGTCTCGGTGTGGGCTGATCGCAATGGTCGGGCACTGGTCTGGCAACGCGTATCGGCAGATTTGGGGCCATCTGAGCTTTACCCTCAACCTATCCGCAGCCACCAACCTAACTTTCAAGCGGAAAACCCCACGCTGGCGGCTGACCTTGCTGCTAGAAATTATAAAGCTGATCATTCCCCAAACCAGACGGTGCGTTGTCACCAAGCGCGGTTTCGACCCTGGGTTATCGCTGCACATCTCGACGACCTGCGGCATCTGGGGGCGGCACTGGTACCGGATGTGCTTGATTCTCCGGCGGTTTCTTTAGCGTCCAGTGCCGCTTTTAGCTACCGGGAATTGGCAGTAAACAAAGCCTCATCTTCGGGAAGCGATACCTTGCGATATTTTATCTCGGCTCAGGACGGTCGCGCGCTCAACCAGGCTATTTTTACCGGGGCTGAAAAGCGGCTGGGCCGCCCTGTAAAAACCATGCGCGAGTTGCCAGCCGATGAGTATTACTGGGTCGGACCGGTCGAGCAATACCTGATGATGACCGGGCGGGTTTATTTTCGCAGCCTGACTTACCCCGATTTGCACCGGTTGCAATTCGACCTTGAAACCACCGGACTTTCGCCAAAAGAAAATCGAATCTTCCTGGTAGCAGTAAAGGACACTCACGGCCTGGAAACGATTTTGGAAGCCCCCCACCCCAACCAGGAAGCCCGGCTAATAACTGAATTGTGCGCTCTGATTCGAGAGCGTAACCCGGATGTTATCGAAAATCACAATTTGTTCGGTTTCGATTTGCCTTTTCTTCAACACCGGGCGTCAGTATTGGGAGTTCCTCTGAGGTTAGGCCGGTCTGAAGCCCCTTTGCAGCTTCTGGAACACTACGAAGAACCAGCCGGTTGGGGACATGGCAAGCATATTCGCTACAGTGTTGCGGGACGTGAGCTTATCGATACACTTGACGCAGTTCGCCGCCACGACTTTGTGGCTCGTAATATGAGCGAGGGTCACGGGTTAAAGGCCGCCGCCCGTCATTTTGGGTTTGCCTCACCCGACCGCACCTATATTAGCGGTTCTCAAATATATTCGACCTATCTACACGATAGCGAGCAGGTTAGAAAGTATGCTTTCGACGATGTACGCGAGGTCGAAGTGCTTTCCCGTCACCTGATGGGAGCGTCATTTGCCCTGGCTGGCATGGCACCGCGCCGTTACGAACGAGTAGCCTCGGCTGGTCCGGCCACCGGTTTGCTTGAACCCATGCTGGTACGGGCCTATGTGCGGGAAGGTTATGCTCTCCCACGTAACGCGGCCTTCAAAGATAGCGGTCTTGCCCCGCATCAGGGCGGGGCCACTACGCTTTATGCCGGTGGGTTGGCACACAAAGTGGTTAAAGCTGACATCGCCTCAATGTACCCCTCGATTATGCGCAGTTACCGGGTCGGGCCGGAGTGTGATCCGTTACACTCGCTTTTATACCTGGTAGACCGGCTTACAACCCTGCGGTTGCAACATAAACAGGCGGCCCGGCAGGCACTACCCAACAGTATCGAGTGGCAGCAGCACAACGCCCTTCAAGCGGCCATGAAGTTGGTGGTCAATTCGGCATACGGTTACATGGCGGCGGGTAAAATGGCTCTGTTTGCCGACCGCCAGGCTGCCGATGAGGTGACCCGCCTGGGTCGGGAAATTCTGGGTCAGGTCGCCAGCGAGTTAGAACGTAGGGGGGTAGCCCTGCTGGAGGAAGATACCGACGGGGTCTTTTTTGCTGTGCCAGGCGATTGGAGCGAAAAACAAGAGCGCGAGTGTGTGGCCGAGGTGGCCGCTACACTGCCTACCGGTCTCAAATTGGAATATGAAGGGCGATACGCGGCTATGCTCAGTCACGAGGTCAAAAACTATGCCCTATTAAGCTATGACGGCCAGCTAATAGTGCGGGGGAATGCCTTTCATTCTAGCCGGAGCGAACCGTTTGGAGAGCATTTCTTACGGGCGGCCCTGGCCTACACCCTGGTCGGTGATTTAGAGAGTTTACATTCGCTTTATCTAAAGACCGTCTCCGACCTGCGCGAACGGCGTTACGCTCCCAGGGAGGTAGCCACCGTTGCCCGGTTGACCAAAACCTACGAGCAATATAGCCAGAAGCAGACTGGAAAACAGAATCGAGAAGCGGTCTACGAAGCCCTGCTGGCTGCCGGGCGGCGGCATTGGCGCGTGGGCGAGCGGGTACGCTACTACCGGGCGGAAGGTGGTCAGGCGGTTTGGCTGCCGGATGGGCCGGGCAACGATGACCTTTCACAGGTAGGAGATACAAAGGCTGACCCAAATTCTACTTCATCCACTTATTGGCCTGCTAGCGAAACCGGCAAAAATCGTACTACAGGGGCTAGCGGTTCATCAAACACGTCTGAAATTAACAATAAGCCATCCCGGCCATTGCCCGCCTACGATATAGCTAACTATGTCGCATTATTACAAAATTCGTATGTCTCCCGGCTGCGCAAAGCTTTCTCGCCGGACGATTTTGAGCAGCTTTTCCGCCTGACAGCTCAGTCCGGCCTATTTGATAAACCTTTAGAGGAAGTAAAACCTCTTTGGATTTGTCCCTGATTAAGAAAGAACCGAACGCAGACCCAGCCTAATGCGGCGACTTCTTTATACTCCCGCTTTAACCTTTTTTCATGAGTCTGCCCGGCCAGACCAGCCCGCTGGCCGGTAAATCTATCACCGGTATGAGCATGGTCACTCGATGGCCGTTTTCTTGCCTTAATGGATAGCGGCGATAAACGTATCAAGTCATTTGAGGTCAATACCGGCAAGGTAGTAGTGCTGGCGTAGGAAATTGAACCACAATTGATAGGACTGGGTTGGGCTAAAGTCTAATCTGGCGGCTGGAAGACGTTGGGACGGGTTACATAAGACGGTGGCAGTAGGTCGGTCGTCTCTCAAAATTGTCCGGCTTTGCCATTTAATCGAAATCCAAAAGTCCCCCTATGAGATCGGATTTTAGCGGAGTAACCCTGACTAAAGTACCACGAAATTTTACAAATTCATTGACATGGTAGTATTTATTTGCTATTATAAACATAATCTTTATAGGAACTAACGCCTAGTACCATTGGGAATGGTACTTGTTCCATAATTCCTGAGTAATTATTCCCGGTCAACTCTCAAGGCCCACTATCCACGCACAGGAAACCCATAAATTTTTGCTTAGTAAAAGGGTTAAATGGGGAGCAACATGAACATCACTGCTAATGAAATACTGGATTTACTTAATTCTGGCGTTCGACTTGCCAATGAAGGCGATAAAACCTCCGCCAGACGTTGTTTTAGAAATGCCTTGAGGTTAGACCCGCACAATGAAACGGCGGTATTATGGCTCGCTTATCTCAGTCCTGAACCGTCCAAAGCTGTCGAATTACTCGAAGACTTTATTGCTCTTAATCCCACCTGCGTCCAGGCTCAAACTTATCTTCAGCAAGCGCAAGACCGGGTTAATGAACTTGACCAATTGGTGAGCAGTTCCGCCACTCTTAATTCCTGGACCAGTAGTAAGAAAGCCAACGGCAGCCGGGCAATTCCTTTTCTGGGCGAATATTTACTCCGGCAGGGCATTATCACCCAGCAACAACTTGAAATGGCTTTACGCCGCCACAAAGACCTGGCTAACCGGGGCAATCAAAAGTTGGTCGGGCAGGTAATGGTCGAGCTAGGTTACATTAGTCAGGTTCAGCTTGATGGCTGGCTGCAACAACAAAGTGGCGATTATAGTATCTACTTCCGCGATTAAGATTAAGATTAAAAGAAAAGCCGCTTCTCATTCTCAATGAGGCGGCTTTTTTGTTTCCTAAAGTGTTATAATAGGGCTATGAAGAACCGGACCTCAAAAACTGAAATGAAGCCGAGCCGCCCGCGATACCGCCTGAGTGGCCGGATTATGTGGGCCGTAATTTTCGTCTGGGCGATCCTCTTTATAATGATCAAGCTGGCATTTAAGTTTGGAAGTAACCCGGTAATTAACTTTCTGGTAATGCTGGTTCTGTTCTTTGGAGTGCTTTTCGTCATGCGGGTGTCAGCTCTATGGGTACACAATCGCTGGCACGATACCCGTCCCGGTCTGGTTCGTCTGCTTGCCAACTTCTTTTACCGCCAACGCCAGTAACACGGTCCCAACCAACCGCAATCAGCAATCAACTTCTAGTAACTCAGCTTCAAAGAGTTATTCCGCTTTTACCTGGCCCAGGGTGGAGTACCAACCACAGTTCCATCGGCCATTACCGCCTTTATACCCACCGGAACGCATACAATAGAACGCGCGACCTTTTCAGTCCGGTTAGAAACCGCCATCTGACTTTGAGCCGCTATGTTGATGGCATCTCCCGAAGTTAGTTCATGCATAACCTCATCCACCATAATACTAAGTTGACCTTCCAAAATAATAAACACTTCTTCGTGATCCAGCGAGTGAGTTGCCCCGGTCGAATTTGGACTTACCTCCAGTTGCCAGGTCACAAGTTCGTTGGCCCCACGACTGGGCGAGGTCAAACCTCTGAACAAATTACCGCCAATTTCAAATACCGGTGCTTCCGCCGCTTTTATTACCGCCATCGATTTTCTCCTTTATTTTCCCTGTTGTTTGATTTTTAGCCTAAAAGTTGTAAAATAGTCAATACGGTTGACTAATTAGCATTGTAGCAGTAGCACATAGATTAGTCAAGGGAGTTGACTAATCTTGAAGAAAGAAGGTAGATTTGGCCGAAGCCAGTGGTGGTTACGAATTGGCCGTATTGCTTTTAATGGCCTCAAGAACGCTAGTAGAAGAACTGCATAATCAACTCAGTCAGGCGGGCTATAGTGATATTCGCCCGGCCCATGGTTTTGCCTTTCAATTATTGGTACCCGATGGAGCGACAATCAATGAAATAGGGGAACATCTGGGGGTCACAAAACAGGCCGCCAGCCAGATGGTTGATTACCTGGCCGGGAAAGGTTATGTTTCGCATCAGGTTCATCCTGTCGATAAAAGAAATAAACTGATAATGTTAACCGCGAAAGGCTGGGAATGTATAAATAGGGTCGAAGATATACTCAGTCGAATGGAGCAGCACTGGAATGAATTATTAGGTAAAGAAAGAATGGCTAATTTAAGAGGTGATTTGCGAAGCCTGATATTAGAGGCCAACAAAGGAAGCTGGCCCAACAAATTGCGACCATCCTGGTAAAAATCCCAACCGGGGCACTTCTATCTGTGTGAGATTTGTAGCCTATCAAAAAAGCGGTAACTTGGGTCAAAAAAAGTCGCCTGAATTAACCACTTACGCCAGCGACTATGGCTGGTGACGGTGGTGGTCCAACTTTAGCTTTTACTTGGCGGCTGCTCCGCTGAACCCTGGTAGTAGAGCTGCAAGACCAACGCTTTGAGAGCCGGACCGAACTGGGCTTCTGGACCACGACTTCTTCGTAGCCATTGAACTCGGCATCGGGTGGCAATAGGTGGCGGTCGACTGTGAGTCTCTAGGTGCGGGTAATGCTCAGTTTAGCCTTTTTACTGGTGTCGTCACGAACTCTGCTCTTTTCAGGCGGACTGGTAAAAGGCTACTCGAATAGTTAGTGGCCTGGGGTATTGGGTGGCACATCGGGCTTGCCCTGTTCGCCTTTAAGACGGTTAATTTCATCTCTGAGGCGTTGGTTTTCTTCGTTGACGGCTTGCTACCTCATAGGTTCAAATGTTTTCGCAATTACATTGGCGGTGCTGCGCCCACGGCGAATGGGGTTGCATTATGACCGGCAAGAGCTGCAACTGGGTAGCTATAGCCGGAAAAGTTGGATAAATAGGCTACCGCCACCATCTTACGTATCACTGCCATCAGGGCAGAGCGTTTCTTCACTCCGCCCCCCACCCTCGCCTCATAGTAGGGCCGAAAGGCACGCCCGCTCCGACGCAGGCAACCCAACGCCGCCATATAAAATACCCGCCGCAAGTAACCACTACCGCGTTTATATAGCTTGAGCTGACCTCGCCATTTGCCACTCTCCCGTACCGTCAAATCCAGAGCAGCTGGTGGGTGGAGAGCAGTCTACTGAAGGCGGTCTTGATTGCTAAACCGCACTTACAAACTAAGGCTCTCCCGTAGTTCCCGCCAGTCTATCACCGTCTTACTGGCCGTAAAGACGGTCGTTCTACCATTTATTATATGAGTTACCTGTTAATAATAGCGGTTTTTGTTGCGGCCCAGGTAACGAAAGAGGGCCATCAGGCCGAAGGTCAGGGCGGCCAGGATCAAGATCGCGCCGACAATCGCCACGATTGTCTTGACCAGAAAGACCACCACGATCAAACCGAGCAGCAACACCACCCCTTTAACCAGCAACGAGCCGTTTCCACTTGAATACTTACGCATAAATTTACCTACCCTTCCCGGTGAGCAATTTCTTAATCTCTCCCACATTCTTTTAACATGGTCACTACCATTTGCTTTGTTTACGTTAAAAACGGCTAATTAGTTTCGCCCTGGCTAACTCAAATCGCCTTCAAAACTCCAGAGTTGACTGACTTTCTGGTGCAGCAAGCTGTGTTCCGGCTGGCGTAAATCGGGATCGTGCGCGAATAACTGGCTGGCTTCGTGGCGAGCCGTTTCCAGCAATTCCACATCGTTGACACCCGCCGCGCGTAGATCTGGGACACCACTCTGCCGGGTGCCAAAGAACTCGCCCGGCCCGCGCATTTTGAGGTCGATCTCGGCCAGCACAAAGCCATCGCTGGTAGTCTCAATCGCTCTGAGTCGTTCCCGCCCGTCCTGGCTGAGTTCTTCGCTTGCCATCAGCAGGCAGTAACTCTGGCTCTGACCGCGCCCGACCCGGCCCCGGAACTGGTGCAACTGGGAAAGGCCAAACCGGTCGGCTCCCTCGATCAGAATCACCGAGGCGTTTGGTATATCAATGCCGACCTCGATCACCGAGGTCGCTACCAGAATATCGTATTGGCGGTCGCGGAACTGGTGCATAATCAGGTCTTTTTCGACCGGCTTCATCCGGCCATGCAGCAGGCCCACTTTCAGGTCGGGGAAAACCTCGGTTTGCAGACGCAGATGTTCTTCGATGGCGGCTTTGGCCTCGATTTTCTCCGATTCCTCGACCAGTGGGCAAATCACAAAAGCCTGACGGCCCAGCGAAATCTGTTTGCGAATAAAATTATAGGCTCCCTGCCGTTCGCTTTGCTTCACCCAGCGCGTTTTGATCGCCAACCGACCGGGCGGCATCTCGTTCATAATCGAAAGATCGAGATCGCCATAAATCGTCAAATTCAGGGTACGTGGGATCGGCGTAGCGGTCATCACCAGCAGATGCGGGTTAGCCCGTTCGGCGTTGGCGGCTGAGGCAGCCCCTTTGCCGCGCAAGGTTGCCCGTTGGATAACCCCGAAGCGGTGCTGCTCGTCGATAATCACCAGACCTAGCCGGTTGAAGGCCACCACTTCCTGAATGACCGCGCTGGTTCCAACCACTATATCTACCTCACCGTTTCGGATGCGCTGGTAGAGGGCGTCTTTCTTCTTGATATTACCGGTCAGCAGTTCCAGCCGGATTTTTAGGCCCCTGGCCTGGGCCGCCTCGGAAGCCTCGAAACTATCGAACAGGCGGCGCAAGCCCTGAAAATGTTGCTCGGCCAGAATCTGGGTGGGAGCCATTAGGGCGCCCTGAAAACCGTTGGCGACCGCCATCAGCAGTCCGGTTGCGCCGACCACCGTTTTGCCGCTACCGACATCGCCCTGCAACAGGCGGCTCATCGGTTTTGACTTGCCCAGGTCGGCCAGAATATCGTCGATGGCCTTTAGCTGGGCACCGGTCAATTCCAGCTTATGCAGTTCGCTAATCATCTCATTCGTTTCAGGGTCCAGCCGGGTAACTTTGAATTCTAGCGCGTCAAACCAGGCCTGTAATAGCTCCCGGTCGATCTCGATGGGTACGCCGGGCCGTTCTTCGCGCCATTGTTGCCGCTTGAGCAATACGCCCAGTTGCACCATAAAAAACTCGTCAAAGGCTAACCGGCGGCGGGCGACTTCCTTTATAGCCTGGTTGGCCGGTAAATGGTAATTGTGGATCGCCTGGCTGAGTGAGGTTAACTCGACCCGCTGGCGGATCGGTTCGGGCAGGTGTTCCGGCAGCACCGGGGCGTAGGTATCGACACAGGTTTTAATCATCTTGCGAAGCGTGGCGACTTTGAGCGGTCCGGCGGTGCTGTAGACCGGTACCAGCCGCCCGGTGTTGAGTAATTCCTGGTCGGCTCGTTCAAAGGTCGGCGACTTAAAACAAATCCGGTTGTTGCTCCACATATCGACCCGGCCACTGAAAACCATCGTTTCACCGGCTTTGAGGGCATAGGTCAGCCGCCGGTTGAAAAAGAAGCAACTCAGCCGCCCGGTCGCGTCCTCTACGATTACCTCGATGATTTCTTTACCGCCGCCAGTCCGAATACCTTTGGTATCCACCACCTTGGCTATGACACTCTCGGTCTGGTTGTACATCAGCTCGTTTATCTTCTTGAAAGAGCTAAAATCTTCGTGGCGAAAGGGGAAGTAGTAGAGCGCGTCGTGGACCGTTCGCAAGTTGATAAAACCCAACAATTTGGCGTAGGTTTCGCCGACCCCTTTCACGGTTGTCAGTGGAGCCTGGAGGTCGGCAGCGGTTACGGTTTTGGTCTTTGTCTTTGTATTCGGGTTGTGAAGGGTTGTATTTGGGTTTGAGGCCGCCACTTTTTGACCCGGCACAGCCTGAGAGAGAGATACTGTAAGCGGTTCAATCGGGCTGGTGGGACCGGTTTCATCCACTACGCGAGGGGGTAAACGCCGGGCCGGGCTGGCGGGTGGGCGGTTGGCCGAGATCTCCGGGCGCGGTCGGGCGGCGGTCAGGGGGGTCGGCGGCGCGGCAGAGGCCGGTTTTTGTCCCCGGCCAATTTCGGCGGTGGTATCCAGGACCGCCTGAATGGCTTTAGCCCGCTCCAAAACCGTTAGCTGGCCGTAGTCGATCAGTTGCTCCGAAACCTGTTCGATCAGCCTGGCTTCGGCGGGGTCGAGCGATGTTTTGAGGCTTTCCCGAACCCAGTTACCGACAAAAGCGGCCAAACCTCGAAAAACCAGTTGGTCTTTGTAGTTGTTGGCCGCTTCCATGCGTAAGATTTTTTCAAGTTTAGCTATATCCGCGCTCATGAACCCCGGCTGTTACTTAGCTTTTTGAATGACTACGGCCAGACAGCCCGGCCCGACGTGTGCCCCGATCACCGGCCCAACGGTCGACATATAAATCTCTTTGAGCGGGAAGACCGGGGCCAGCAAGTTTGCCAGTTCCCCGGCCCCATTTTCGTCGTCGGCGTGCATAATGGCTAACCGTTCCAGCTTACCCATACCTTTGACCAGTTCTGCCAGCCGCTGCAAAGCTTTCTGGCGGGTGCGGACTCGTTCCAGGGGCTGTACTTCACCCTCTTTTAACTGCAATAACGGCTTGACGTTTAACAGCGAACCAAAGAAACTGCTCAACCCCCCGATCCGGCCTCCCTTATGCAAATATTCCAGGGTGTCTACCATCGCCAGCAGCTTTACCCGGTCGCGCATACTCTCCAGTTGCTTTTCAATGGCTTCGATCTCGAAATTGTTGCGGGCCATCTCGGCGGCGGTCTGGACAAAAAAGGCTACCCCGGCGGACACCTGCTGGGTATCGAATACCCGCACCTGGCCGGGCTGGAAATTGCGCGAGGCGACCAGGGCATTTTCGTAGGTCCCGCTCAACTTGGCCGACAAATGGATTGAGATAACCTTCGAGCCGTCGGCGGTGGCCTTCTGGTAGACCTCCATAAAAGCCCCCTGCGAGGGTTGCGAGGTGGTCGGCAATTTTGCCTCGCGGGCCAGCTTGCTATAAAACTCATGGGGTGTAATATCCAGGCCGTCACGATAGGTTTCGTTGCCGATCAAAACCATGAGCGGTACCATGTTTACATTCAAGCGGCGCAAGGCGTCCTGGGACATATCGGCGGTGCTATCGATAACAATTTTTACTTTTTGGGTGGCCGGGTTCGCCATAAATATTCTCTTCCTCTTTTTGAATTGGAGCCAGCAAGGCTATTATTTCGTTTATTATATCACGCTTGCCGGACGGTTGCCGGGGCCTGTGAAATTTCAGAAGTGGTTCTAAATTAAGCCTAATTTGTGCAAAAGCAACAAAAGCATCACTTCTTAACTTGTGCCGTTGAACTATTGCGCCGCTTGATTGCACAGTGTTATACTGACCTGTAATAAACTTACGTACATTCTGCACAAGTAGGTTTGTACTCCTGGAAATACCGCCAAAGGATATAGGATGTCAAAGAGCGATTTAAACAATCAAGGCGAAACTAAAAAAATTCATGAGGTCGACCTGCCACCCGGCATCCTGGAAGCCTCGCTCAATAACAGCGAACTACCGGCCCGTGTGCGCGAAGCCAAAGTCCGCTTTATCGATCTGCAATTTACCGATATTTTCGGGGCGATCAAGAGCGTGACGATCCCGGCTAGCCAGCTTGAAAGTGCCCTCGAAAATGGGGTCTGGTTTGATGGTTCGGCCATCGAGGGCTACGCGCGGGTGGCCGAACACGATATGTACCTGGTGCCCGACCCGACCACCTTCGCGGTCGTACCCTGGACCAGCGATGAAGAAAAAACCGCTCGCCTGATTTGCTGGGTTTATACGCCGCGCGGTGAACGCTTTTTGGGCGATCCGCGCAACGCCCTGGACCGGGTTCTCAAAGAAGCAGTTGGACTGGGCTATCAGTACAATACCGGGCCGGAACTGGAATTTTTCCTTTTCAATGATGGGCCACTCGGTCAGATGCCTCAACCGGTCGAAAATGACCGGGCCAGCTATTTTGACCACTCGACCGACCGGGGGAGTGCCCTGCGTCGTCAGGCCGCCCGGACGCTCGAAACGATGGGGGTGGAGTTTGAGAGCTTCCACCACGAGATCGCGCCCAGCCAGCACGAAATCGACCTGGAGGTTGGCCCGGCCCTGCGGACTGCCGACAATGTTATGACCGCCAAGTATGTTATGAAAGCCCTGGCTAAACAAAACGGCCTCAAAGCGACTTTTATGCCCAAACCGTTGTTTGGCGTGCCCGGTTCCGGGATGCACACGCACCAGAGCCTGACTTTTCTTTCCGGTCAGTTGAACGAAAGCGACCGGGCTAATATAGGTAAAGTGGTGCCAAGCAGTGCCATGCCCGGCGATAATGTCTTTACGGCTTTTAACGAGCAATATAATCTCTCGGCGGTCGCTCGCCATTTTATCGCCGGACAGCTTTATCACGCCAAAGCCATGACGATTATCCTGGCTCCCCTGATCAATTCTTACAAAAGATTGACCGCCGGATATGAAGCACCGGTGCATATAAGCTGGGCGCGGGTAAACCGGGGAGCCTTGATCCGGGTGCCGCACAGTGGGCCGGGTACCAACCAGCGTTACGCGGTCCGGCTGGAATTGCGCTGTCCCGATCCGTCCTGCAATCCTTACCTGGCCTTTGCCGTGATGCTCAAGGCTGGTTTGGACGGTATCAAGCGACGTTTACCGCTACCCGAACCGGTCGAAGAAAGTATTTTTCAGTTCGACCAGAACGAATTGCGCCGCCGCTCTATCGAAACGCTGCCCTCAACCCTGCGCGACGCCCTGGACGAATTGAACAAAGACGAGGTAATTCAAGAAGGGTTGGGCGACGTAATTTATGAGAATTTCCTGGAGGCCAAAATGGAAGAATGGGCCGAATATCGCCGTCAGGTCAGTCCGTGGGAAATCGAACGCTATTTTGATCAAAGCTAATCGCGGCCTGCCAGGACTCTTTAACCCGAAATAAAAAATAAATGATTACAGTTCACGAACTACAACAACAGATTTTACCGTCTGGAAGTGATTTGCTGGCCGGTCGGACCAACCTCCAGCGCGAGGTAAGCTGGGTCGTAACCAGCCGCAGCCGTGCCCCAATCTTTGACAACCTCAAGGGGGGGGAACTGGTTTTGATTTCGATGCGCGCTTTACGGGCACTGGATGAGGAATATCCACTTTCCCGCCTGTTTAGCTGGTTGAGTGGGGTCGGCGTGGCAGCGGCAGCGGTACTGGGAGAAGTTAGCGAGGTCGGCATCGAAGCGGCAGAAGAAATGAATCTGCCCCTGTTTGCCCTGCCGGATGGCACCAGTCTGTCCGAACTGGAACGCAATGTTACCAAGTATATCGCCGAAAATAACCAACAAATCCAGCAGTGGAACCAGGATGTTTACCGACAGTTTACCGAACTGGCTATCGAAGGCAAAGGTTTGGCCTCGATTGCCGAGGTGTTGTGCAAACTAACCAACAAAGCGGTCGTGGTCGAGGACGCGAATTTCCGGTTACGCGCCCGGTTTATGCCGGAAGTTAGCGACAACCTGCCTGGAATGCTGGGTCTGATGGGATCAGGTCGGGCCAGGGTGGTTGGGGGAAATGTAGCCGTGAACGCGAACGTGAACGGAAGTAGTCCGGCTGCCTCGGTACCGGTGCAAACGACCTCCGAAGGTCCGGCCTCGGTTTTGCGTGAAAACGCGGTGCTGCTGCGCGAATGGTTGCACAATAAAGACCTTAAAGCCAGCGATCCGCCGCTGCATACTTTCCAGATGGAGAGTAGCGGCAAGCTTTTGCAACTGACCGCTCCGATTATCGCTCAATCGACCGTTTCGGGCTATGTATCGCTGATCGGGACTGATTTTGATCGAAAACAAAAGGTCGCTCTTTCGCGGGCGGCCAGTGCGCTGGCGATTGAACGCGCCCGTGAGATTGCCGTGAGTGCGGTCGAAGATCGCTATCAGGCTAACGTGCTGGACGAATTACTCGACGGCACTTTCGCTACCCCGGAAGCCGTGATCGAACGAGCTAAACGGCTTGGCTACAATTTACAACTGCCTTACTGGGTGGCGGCCTTTGCCTTTCGGCAGCAAGAACGCCCGGCTCGCAAAAAACCGCTCACGATTGTGCTGGATGGACGGGAAATGGAACTGGATATGCCGGTCAGTGAAACGATGGGTCGGGAATTGCAACGCCTGGTCGAGCAGGAATCCACCCGCCGCCAGATAACTACCCTTACGCGGGTGCGCGACGACCGGTTTGTGGTCCTGTTTGCTAACGCCAACGGCAAAGAATTTCCCACTCCGGCGGAAGCCAAAAAAACCGCCCAGATTTACCAGGAGCGGATCGAGGCTCAATTTACCGAACTCAGCGTGTCAGTCGGGCTGGGTCGCTTTTACGAAGGTGGGGTAGAAGGCTTGCCCAAGCAAAGCAGCGAGGCTGAAAAAGCGGTCACGATGGGCTTACGTTTGTTTGGGTCCGGTCAGCTAACCTACTTTGGCGATCTGGGGGTTTACCGGCTATTACTTTCGATTGGTTCGGTTAAAGAGTTGCGGGAGTTTTATCACGAGGTGTTGGGCCGTCTGATCGAGCATGATGCCCGCAGTGGGGGCGAACTTTTACGCACGCTGGAAGCTTATTTCCGCTATCATGGTAGCCCGACCGAAATGGCTCCCAAACTGACTTTGCACCGCAATACCTTGCTTTACCGCTTGCGCCGGATTCAAGAAGTGAGCGGGGTTGACCTGGACGACGCCGAAACCGGATTGGCACTTCACCTGGCTCTGCGGATTGGCGAGGTGCTGGGCGAACGGCGACCCTCGCTGGAGAAATGATCTAGCCTAGCTTGATAACTTTTCAGGTCTCCCGCTTAGGAAGCCTGCATCGCATCCCAATCGCCCCGGTCGGGGTTATGTTCACTACCGGCCCATTCTTCACTCGCCGCGATAGTTTCGACATAGGTGCCGAGTTGGACTTCTTTGGCCTCTTCTTCCAGCTCCTGCTGCTCCTCCTGACCGAAAAAGAAAGAAAGCTGCGTAGGTTTGCTGCGTAGCTTTTCGGCCCGGCTAAGTCGCTTTTCATCGGTAACGCCCACGATTTCGCCATTTTTCCATTCAAACAGGCTCCGCATTTTGCGATGTCCGCGTGCCAGTGGCGAACTGGCCCGCATCAAATCTTCCGGGTGGATACCTTTTTCGTGGGCCAGTTTTTGTAAGCTATTGCACTGCTGTAAAAAGCTGCAACTCTGGCATTTGTACATATTGGAGGCCAGCGGAAATTGCTCACGCTCGATAGCTCGCCCGATCTTGAAAATCCGCTCGCGAAGTACCCGCCGCTCACCCTCGCCCCGGTAGGTTGGCACCAGCGTACCGTCGCGCACCATCTCGATGGCAAACCGGCGCGGCGCGGCAGGATAGAGCAATTCCACCGCCAGATCGTAGCAACTAAACTGGGTATCAAGCTGCAAGGCCGCCGCCGCCATCGTTTTGTAGCCCGATTTGTAGTCGATGACCATGAGGTGCCCGGCCTCTTCGCCGCGCAAAAAGGCCCCCCGGCTGGCTTGCACCGCTTTGCCCAGGTCTTGCGGCTCAAAACTGGCCGGTTGGCGGCTCTCTTTTAATTCCAGCCGGTCGATGTAGCCCTGTAAGGCGTAGCCGCGACCGTTTTGCTCGTTGGTAATATTTACCACAAAATAGGCTTCGACCATTACGTGCGAAAGGGGGATTTCTACGTTGCGCTGGTAAAAATCGTAGCAGCTTTTGTAGCCGGAACCGAGCATTTTCTCTTTTTCGTCGGCAGAACGCCACATTATCGGGGGTTTGCGGCGACCTTTATCGGTCTTGGGCTGGTTATCGATGTTGAACCAGCGACCGCGAAAGACGTTCGCAAAGTTAGTCGCCGATTGGTACATTTTCGAGTCGGGCATTTTGCGCTTGAAGAAATCGTAGAACATGGAGTGTAAAATCGTACCAAACTCCAGCGAAGGATCGCGCGGCTGGAACTCCGGTTCGGGATTTTCAAGATAATTAAACCAGAAACGGGTCCCACAGTCCTGGTAAATCTTCATCATGGAATCGCTCAACACCAGGCGTCCATCGCGGGTGTAACGCATTTACGGCCTCCTGATTACCCTTTATCTATTATGTTTCTTCCGCTGGGTGACTCAACATAAAGTGATGGTAGCACAAGAGTTCTTGCGATGCAAGAGTTTTGAGCGTTTATATGCAAATTGCCCGTCCACTGGTGGCTTTTAGGAGCGGTTAGGGGTAAGATTTGAATAAATACCACTGGCAATACTAAACCGGGTCGGCGGCCAGTTCTATCACCTCGCCGGAGCGGTAAACCATGGGTTCGCCCTGGGCGTAGGGGCTATAGACGGAGACGGTCTGGCGACCCGATACCAGCCAACCGGGCTGGCTTCCGGCGATATTTGGTTGTCTGACCAGCGCGGTATCCTCGTCGATGCCCAGTATCGTGACCGGTTGGGTTTGGCTGTGGGGCACCTGTTCCATCAGCATCTTAAAGTTAGCCGGGCTGATAAACTGGCGCATCCGGTCGAAGTGAGGAACCACCGCCAGGGCGGGCAGCAGGTTCAGGGCCGGTAGCCAGAGTGGGCCGCTGCCGCCGCGCATCACATTGATATTGGGCGTGAACGCGCCAAAGGCCATCGCGCCTGCGCTACAACCGGCCAGGCTGGCTCCCTGCAAAAAGGCCTGGCGGATCAGTTGCCAGGCCGGGGTATCGCGCAGGGTTTCTACCAGATGGAGCGGGTTGCCGCCCGAAAAGTAGAAAAAGTTGCAGTTTTGCAGGGTGTCTAATATAGCCGGGTCGCTGGCATCCTGGCGTTCGATCAACATAACCGTCTCGATTTTGCTCAGGCCGAAGGCTTTGAAGTGGCTCACGCCCAGGCTGGCCCAGTGCTGCGGCATACCAGCCTCCAGCCCGCTGGCGGTCGGGATGATTGCGACTCTGGCTTCGTCCAGACGCTGCATTAGTAACCGGTCGGTTTCGTTCATTACATCCAGAAATTCGCCCGAACCCACCAGAGCCATGTAACCGCTGCCGGTTTGCGTCATATCAGTCATTTAGCGCGACCTCCCTTTCAGATCACTTTGAGATAAAAGGCTACCCTGTCTATTCTAAGCCTTTTTTATTTGTTTCAAATGTAGTAGCTACTACAAACTATTGGACTGCCTCCGGCTAAAATAAGAGTAAGCAGGCTTGATAGCCCTCACTCAATTCGTCCGCTATTTTAGAAAGGTGGAGACAATGTTTTCTTTTTACGAGCTGGCGGGTGTACCTATCCCCAGCGATAACGGTTCGGAATTTCTCAGTTTTTTGTTGCGGGTAGTTTTATTCCTGCTATTTTTACTGGCCTTTGTGTTTACCTGTGGCTATGCCTGGCGTACCTTGCCCGGTCTCAAAGCTATTCTACCAAATCCGCCCGAAAAACGCCTGAAAGCCGCTACTCAAATTACACTGGCTGAAGCGGAACTTGAGGAAGAAGATGACGAGCAAGACGCTCGTCCCACTTTGACCCCAGTCAAGCCGTCTACTCCCCCCATTTCGGAAACTGTACCGGTGTTTAATACTTACCGGGATAGCCTCGACGCCGCCCTGACCGATAACCAGGCGGGTGCGGTCGTCCGCGCCGCCTCCGAACCCGGCACCCAAACCCCCGGCCCGATTATTATCCTGCGCCGCCCAGAAGAAAATTAAACAACTGCTTCTCCACCCCCACTTAAACTGGCCAAGACTTTAAACCAGGCTTACTTATATCCTGATAAGTAAGCCTGGTTTGGTTGGACTACTATTACCGTGTAGTGCGGCCCTTTTTGGTGTATAATTGGACCGAATAAACAGCATACCGGCAGTATTCACGTACACTCGTGACCACCTGGCCTGATGCCGGGCGTTAAGTTTTTGAGGGATAGTTAAGATTTGAGAATTGAAGAAAAGAGTCGGCCCAACCGTCGCAAACGGGATACTCAGCAAGATCAGGTAACGCCGGCCCTGGCTAACCTGACCCCGCCCCAGATTGTGCTGGAGTTGGATAAATATATTATCGGGCAAAAAGAGGCTAAACGGGCGGTTGCGATTGCCTTGCGAAACCGGTATCGCCGTCAGCAGCTAAGTGCCGAAATGCGCGACGAAATTGCGCCAAAAAACATTATGATGATTGGCCCGACCGGGGTCGGCAAAACCGAAATCGCCCGCCGGATGGCGAAACTAATTGACGCGCCTTTTATTAAGGTCGAGGCGACCAAGTTTACCGAAGTCGGTTATGTGGGCCGCGATGTCGATTCGATTGTGCGCGACCTGGTGGAAGTTAGCGTGTCGATGGTTCACGATGAAAAGCTGCGCGAACTCCGTCCACAGGCCGAAGGAGCCGCCACCGAAAAGCTGGTCGGCTATTTGGTTCAGCAGTTGTATTATAAGGATAAAGATAAAAAGAAGAATGCCCGGCTGGCCCGGTTGTCCGAGGCGGAACTGGTGGTCGCCGGTGGCGAAACCAAGCGCGAAACCACTGATGAACCAGAAGTGGAAACCGGCGAGGAAAAACGCCCGGTCCTGACTCCGGAAGAAATGCGGGTCTTGCAACGCCGCCGCCGCCGGGTGGAAAATATGTTGCGCCAGAATAAACTCGAAGATCAAACTGTCGAAATCGACCTGGACTCGGATGAGCCTTTTACCGGGATGATCGAATTTGTGGCCGGTTTGAATACCGACGAACCGGGCGACAATTTTCAGGATTTTATGGATAATCTCGGTTCCCTCACCCGCAGGCGTTCGCGGCGGGTGCCGGTCAAAGAGGCCCGCCGGATTCTGACCAACGAGGAAGCCAACAAGTTGATCGATTTCGATGGGGTGGTAGATGCCTCGGTCGAGCGTGCCGAGCAATTGGGAGTGGTTTTTCTGGACGAAATCGACAAGATCGTAGGCAATGGCAACGAGTCTGGTCCCGATGTTTCCGGTGAAGGGGTTCAGCGCGATTTGCTGCCCATCGTGGAAGGCTCCTCGGTGATGACCCGCTACGGCCCGGTCAAGACCGACCATATTCTGTTTGTGGCGGCGGGGGCTTTTCACAACGCCAAACCGTCCGACCTGATCCCGGAACTACAGGGCCGCTTTCCTTTAAGAGTAGAGTTAGCCAGCCTGGAGCAGGAAGACCTTAAAGAAATTCTGACCAAACCGGAAAACGCGCTGACCAAGCAGTATGTCGCCTTGCTGGGTACCGAAAAAGTGACCTTGCACTTTGATGAGAGCGGCCTGGACGAAATCGCCCATATCGCCAGCGATGTTAACCAGAAGACCGAGGACATCGGTGCCCGCCGCTTGCATACCATCATGGAGCGGGTGCTCGAAGAAATTTCGTTCAGTGCCGCCGAGCATCCCGACGAAACGATCACGATTGACCGGCAGTACGTGCTGGACCGCGTGGGCGACCTGGTCGAAGACGAGGATTTGAGTAACTACATTTTATAGGCTTGATGTTTTAGATTTTTGCCGGGTAATTATACGCCCTAACTTTCTCAGGAGACCTTGATGGAGCTTAACAGCACCGAAATCCAGGCAATCTTGCCACACCGTTTCCCTTTTTTGCTGGTCGATAAAATAATTGAGGTCGAGTATGGTAAACGGGCGATTGGCCTGAAAAATGTCACGATCAACGAATGGTTCTTTCAGGGTCATTTCCCCGGTTATCCGGTGATGCCGGGGGTGTTGATCATGGAGGCGTTGGCCCAGGTCGGCGCAGTCGCTTTGCTGGGAATGCCCGAATACAAAGGGCGGTTGGCCTTCTTTGGCGGGATGGACGGCGTCCGGTTCAAAAAACAGGTCGTGCCGGGTGACACTCTCCGCCTGGAAGTGGAAGTCGTGCAGTTCCGGGGGGTGGTCGGCAAAGCTAACGGCACCGCGACCGTCGATGGGAAAGTAGCGGCCAGAGGTGAATTGACTTTCGCAATTGGCCCGGCAGTCCAAACCTAGATTTTCTGAGATTTTCTGAGATAGAAGGTGCTAAAGATGAGCGAGACGCTTTTTGCAAACCACCGCCTTAAAATAGAGCGCATCGAGCAAGCCGGTCGGGAAATCGACCCGGTTTTTTTGGATAGTCCCCAATTCATTTGCGAACCACTGGGCGATCTGCTCGGTGTACCCTTGATTCTGAAAGTCGAGACTTTGAACCCGATCCGTTGTTTTAAAGGGCGCGGGGCGGATTTTCTGGTGTCGCAGATGGCCGAGCCGACCGGTTTAATCTGTGCCAGTGCCGGTAATTTTGGTCAGGCGATGGCGTATGCCTGCCGCAAACGGAAGGTTCCCCTGACCGTATATGCCTCCACCAAAGCCAACCCGCTCAAGCTGGACCGGATGCGCCGCATGGGGGCCGAGGTGATCCTTTACGGTCAGGATTTCGACGCGGCCAAGCTGGAAGCCAAGCGAGTGGCGGCGGAGAGTGGGTTGCGGATGGTTGAAGACAGCCTCGACATTGAAACAGTGGAAGGGGCCGGGACAATTGGCCTGGAATTACTGGATTTTGCCACTAAAATCGACCAGATTTTGATCCCCCTCGGCAACGGGGCTATGTTCAATGGGATTGCCCGGATGATCAAGGCCCGTAGCTCGCAGACTCGGACGGTGGCGGTCCAGTCTCGCGGAGCCAGTGCGATGGTCGAGTCGATTCGGAGCGGTCAACTGATCACCCACGCCAGCATGGACACGATTGCCGATGGTATCGCCGTCCGCATTCCGGTGCCGCAAGCCCTGGTGGATATACGCGATCTGGTCGATGATACCATATTGGTCGAGGAAGCTTCGATCATCCAGGGAATGCGTCTGCTTCACCAGCACACCGGTCTGGTGGTGGAACCCTCGGCTGGGGTCGGGGTGGCGGCCCTGTTAGAGAACCGCTCGACCTTCGCCGGACAGTCGGTAGCCACGATCATTTGTGGCGGGAACCTGACCGACGACCAGATCAAAGAATTCCTATGGCCGGCCTAGTTCGTCGCCGCCGTGAAATATGGCGCGAGGCCGCCATAACCTATGCTTGCCGGGTATTGGCCGGGCTGTTCAATATTTCGGGCCACCTGCGCGGTAAGGCCGTTCCCCGCCTGAGCGATCTGCCGCCGGGAGCCAGCCTCTTATTTATAAAACCCTGCTGCCTGGGCGATGTGATGCTGGCTACCGCTACCGTCCGCGAAATCAGCCAGGCCCGGCCCGATCTGCAATTGGATTTTTTGGTCAGCGAGTGGGCCAGACCCTTGCTGGAAGGCCAACCTCGCCTGACGCGGGTGGTCCCGACCGGGGTGGCCGGGTCACACTTAAACTGGCGACAATATCTGGCGTTGGTCCGGCGGTTACGCCGTGAAAAGTATGCGGCGGCCCTGGTGCTGGACCGCTCACCCCAACTAAATTTGCTGCCCTGGCTGGCCGGGATTAAAATCCGAGGGGGGATCGATAATCTGGGCCGGGGTTTTGCCCTGAACGTTCGGGCTACCCAGCCGGGCGGCGTGCGACCGGAAGCCGAGGTTTACCTGGATGTCGCGCGGGTGCTGGGCGTAAAAACGGTCTCGCCTCGACTGGAATATCAGGTAAGCCAGGCCGACCGAACCGCCTTCTGGACCAAAGCCGCCGGTCTGGGCCTCCGAGCCGCCCCAAAGCTGGCGGTTATTCACCCTGGCGGCGGCGATAACCCCGATACCAGAGTCTTATCCAAACGCTGGCCGTCCGCTCGTTTTGGAGAGATCGCGGCCAGACTGGTGGAACAGGCTTACCGGGTAATGGTTATCGGGGCCGAAAGCGATCAACTGTTGGTCGAGACTGTGGTGGCTACCGCTCGCCAGCAGTTAAAGCCTGCACAGCTTGCGAACCTCAGCGGGGCCGGGGGGTATTTCAACCTCAAAGAAAGTGCCGCCCTCCTGAGTGATGCAGCCCTGTTTGTCGGCAATGATACCGGGCTGATGCACCTCGCAGCCGCCAGCGGCCCGGCGGTGGTGGCTATTTTTGGTCCAAGCAGCCCGCTAGCCTACGGCCCTTATACGGCGCGGGGACGGGCGGTGGCACCGGTCAAACTGGGAGCCGCCGGGGCTGGTTTGCCGCTCAAGGAGTACCAGGCTCTTTCGGTGGCCCAGGGCGGCATCGAGGCCGTTAGCGTGGAAATGGTCTGGGAAGCGATTATTTCGCTTAATATCTAATTTTTGGTAGTAGTGGGTAGTAAAATCAAATGGCCCTGAAGCAAACCGCCAGAAAAATCTTTCGCCGGACTTTACTCTGGAATTTACAAATCGCGGCTCGACCAAGCTTACGCTACCGAGCGGGCGCACCCGATTTCAGCCAGCCGCCCCGCAAGCTTTTGCTGGTCCGGCCCGACCACCTGGGCGATATTCTGATGCTAACTCCCACCCTGGCCTGGTTGCGTAAAGCCCTCCCGGATACCGAAATTACCGCCCTGGTGGGACCCTGGGGGGCGGCTTCCTTGCAAAATAACCCAAATATCGACAAAATACAGCGGTGCGAATTTCCCGGCTTTAGCCGCAAGCCAAAAACCAATTTGTTGGCTCCCTATATGTACGCCCTGGAACAGTCACGCTTGTTGCGGTCGCAGGGCTACGACGCCGCGATTAACTTTCGCCACGATTTCTGGTGGGGTTCGCTGTTGCTTTATCTGGCCGACATCCGGGTAAGAGTGGGTTATCAATGGCCGGAAGGTCGCGGCTTTCTGACCCACGAACTGAGCCTGGAAAACGGTTTGCCCGGTCTGCCGGTCTTACCGTTCGGCCAGACTAGCCAGCATCACGCTGCTTTGAATTTGCAACTGGCCGCCTATCTCCTAAAACTTTATGCTATACCGGCCTCGCTTACCCCGGCAGAAGCTCCCTTGCAGTTTTTTCCGTCGGTCGAGGATGAACGCTATATCAAGCTTTTGCTTTCGGAATGGGGTATCGAACGCGGCCAAAAACTGGTGGCTCTGCATCCTGGCACCGGGGCAACCCTCAAACTCTGGACGGTGGAAGGTTTCGCGGCGGTGGCCGATACCCTGGCCGCCCGCTATGGTTTGCGAGTGGTGCTGACCGGCGGCGAGAACGAAAAGATTCTGCTCAAGAATATCGCCAAAGTCTGCCAGACCGATCCCCTGATACTCGACACCAGCCAGTGGTGGGGTCGCCTGGCGGCTTTGTTTGCCCGTTGTCAGCTAGTCATTGGCCTGGATAGCGGACCGCTCCACCTGGCAGTGGCCGCCGGTGCGCCAACGATCCACCTGTTTGGCCCAACCGATCCGGCCTTGTTTGGCCCCTGGGGCGACCCTGATCGTCACCGGGTAATTCGGACCGAAATTGACCTGCCCTGTTGTCCCTGTGGTGTACTGGATTTCGATAGGGTTTGCTGGAAAGGCGGTTACTGCTTGCGGACTATCAAGACATCTCAGGTGCTGACTGCCGCTCGTGAGATGCTGGCTTAAAATGCTTGGATTGGTAATAGGTATGTAACTACTCAGGCCCCGCCCCAGGGCGGGGAAAAGAAGAAGAAAAGAGTATTAACAGGGGAGACCCCTGTTGTACTCCGCGCGTGGGTTGCACCCCCACGACCCCCGCTTTAGTTCCGTTTGTGGGGTTACGGCCTAAGCAGTTACTTTTCAGGTTTTTATATAGGTAGCTAACTGATGAGTCCTGAAGCGGTAAGCCGTACAATCAGCCTGATCATCGCCCCGGCGGTGATGATCAGTGCCTGTGCTATTCTGCTGGGTGGTTTACTCAGCCGTTATTCCTCGATCAACGACCGGTTACGCTCGATGGTCCGCGAACGGCTCGATCTGCTGTCTGCCGTAGATGAAGCTGACCTCGGTCCGGTGGCGCGAACCCGCTTGGATCTACTCAATTATCAGGTGCCGGACCTGATGCGGCGACATCGCCAGGAACATAATGCTATCGTGACGACTTACCTGTCGATCCTGGTTTTTATACTCAGTATGCTTATTCTGGGAATAGCCGCTACCACCAGCCTGGATTTAGTGGCGAGTGCCGCGCTGTTTGTTTTTCTGTTCGGCACGATACTACTTTCGTTTGCGGTTGTACTAATTATCGGGGAGGTGCGGAACTCTCTTGTAGCGGTCAGCTATGAAGTAACCCAGGTATTTCATTTAAAGGACAAACCGCCGCCCAAAAGCTAACCCAGCCGCAGACCGGCCCCGACCTCGTAAAGGCCGGGTATACTGGCCGGGAGTTTGCCTGTTACCGGATTAAGGCCGGTCAGGGCTGCCAGCAAGGCCCGCAAACTGGCCGGAGTGTCGCTGTAAGTAGTTAAGTAGTTGAGGGTCTGGGGAAAGGCCAGTAGATCATACGGTCCCCGGACCGCTACGACGATCACCGGTGGGCCGCTATTGAGCAGACTTTGAACCAGTTTAGCCTGAGCGGGCGTATCAAACGCGTCACGTGTCACCAGTACCAACACCCCGGCTTCCCGCGCCGCCCGGTTGATCCGCTCAATTTCTGCCGGAACCGGAGCCAGACTGACCTCGAAAAGCGGCGAGGTCGGGAACTTCTCGCGCCACAATTCACCCAAAAGTGTGCTAGGCGGTTGGCCTTCGACCTGCGAAGGTTTTGCCAGGCCAAAATTAATCAGTACCGGTTGGCTGGCGGGGTTTAGCGGCAAACTTTTCCCATCGCTCCGCAAAAGGGTGATCGCTTTCTGACCCGTCAGCGCAAGGTTGGCCGGGTTTTCCGGCGGGGTCGCTATCACTTTTACATAATTTCTCTTGAAATTTAATATCCGCGCCACCGGTTGATCGACCTCAAAATCGCCCTGACTAGCCGCCACCACCAACCGGTTAAAAACGGCCAGTTGATCGTTTAGCCCACCGATTGCGATAATCAGGTCGGCCCCGGCTTTGAGGGCCAATCGACCGGCCTCGGCCAGACCGTATTTGCTGCTGATCGCCCCCATACTTAACGAATCGGTAATAACCAGCCCTTCGTACTTTAGCTCATCTCGCAATAGCTGTTTTAGAAAATATGGTGATAGGGTGGCCGGTAATCCGTTTGGCTCGATTTTTGGAAAAAGAATATGCCCGCTCATAATAGCCGGGGTTCCCGCCGAGATCGCTTCGATGAAGGGCACCAATTCAAGCTGATTTAACTCGGCCCGGCTGCGGTTGACTACCGGTAGCCCGGTGTGGCTATCGACAGCCGTATCGCCGTGACCGGGAAAATGTTTGACACAGCAGCCGAGACCCTGCGCCCGGTATTCGCTAACGGCAGCCCGGACCGCCTGGGCCACGTTCTGAGGCTGGCTGCCAAAAGAGCGAGTGCCGATAACCGGGTTCTGATAATTGCTATTAATATCAGCGTCCGGGGCCAGATTCAAATTAAACCCCAGTTTCAGCAGCCGCAAAGCGGTTTCGTGAGCGCAATTACGGACGCTATCCAAACCCCCGGCGGCCTGGGCCATCTGGGCCGGGGCGATTTGTTCGCGGGCTTCGACGGGCATCCGGCTAACAATACCGCCTTCCTCGTCTAGCGTGATAATAAAAGGTGGCAAGTTGTTTTTGGCGGCCAGGTTTTGCAAATCGGCGTTAAGTTTCGTGATCTGCGCCAGACTGGTGATATTGTCGGCAAACATTACGATACCACCCGGTTTGACGGCCAGCAGAAAATTAGCGATAGCCGGGGTAAGTTCAGGGCCGGGGAAAACCACCAGCATACGTTGTCCGACCTTCGCCGCCAGGTCCAGATTAGGCTGTCCACTATTGCCGGGATTAGCCGGGGTCGAGGTGGTCTGGGGCCGGGTCGGGGTAGCGGGTTGGGCGGTAGCGAGAGGCTGAGAAGGCGTAAGGGTCGGTTTATCGCCGGAAATAACCGTTGCAAGATTGGCCGGAGGGTTAACGGTGGCGGCTGAGGTAACTAACTGCGGTCCGGTTGTCGTCGGTGGTGGAATGGCTGGCTGTATAGTAGCGGCGTTGGTAGCGGGTAAGCCGGTGGTGGCCGTAGTTGCGGGAGAGGGTAGCGGACCGGTGGCGTCCTGACCACAGGCGGTCAGCCAGGTACTACCGGCCAGGAATATACCGCTATTTTTTAAGAAGGTCTGCCGGGATAGTTTTTTCAAGGTTTTAACCAACCTGAGATAGAGTAATCATCATCCTGATTGCCACCCAGCGGCAAGCGGTCTTGTCCGGTGCCATCCGGGTTCATTACCCACAAAGAAGTGCTGGCCTGACCGGCCCGGTCGCGGTTACTGCTAAATAAAATCAAACCGTTTGGTAGCCACATCGGGCGATAATTCCAACCTTGAGTCGCGCTGTTGGTCAGGGGATGATTGTTTTTACCGGTGCCATCTATCTGAAAAATCTGAGCGTCGGTACCATCGGTTTTGCCGGTCGCGTAGACTAGCTGGCTACCATCCGGCGACCAGTACGGAAAAAGGCCGGTCGCCAAAATTATATAATTGATGGTATCTTTGCTGATGGCCGGAATTTTAACGATCCGCATATTAGTTTGCGAGCTTTTCTCGCTGCTCAACGAGAAGGCTATTTCGCTCTGGGCCGACCAGCGTGGGCTACGTTTGCGCAGTCCATCGCAGGTCAGGCGGGACTGGCTTCCGGCTTTAGTTTTTATTACCCCGGCCTGGCTAAAGTCAAGCGTGACCTGGATCAAATCATCGCCCCCGCAGCCCTGCTCCTCCGACACCCAGATCAGCCGTTGCCCGTCGGGCGACCAGGTCGGATTAACCCCATTTCCGATCAGGAACCGTTGCCCAAAATTGTTAAGCGGCGAGACATACACCTCAGTCGAAGTCGGCAGTCCTTTGGGGTCTTTGGGGGAGTAAGCGTTGGTATGGTAGGCCACGTAATTGCCGTTGGGCGAGATTACCGCATCGCCCCCGTTAGGGACTACCCCCACCGGATTGCTAAAACTACCGTTATTGAGCTTTGAAACAAAAATTGTATTGCCGTTTGCCGGGTCGCCTGCAACGGCACGGTGATTGGTAAAAACCACCGTGCCACTACTGCTCAAAATTATGTCCAGGGGCTTGAGGCTCGCCGGGGGTGGCGTTGTCACGGGGGGATAAGCGGTCGTCACTGGCGCAGCGTAGGTGGTAGGCACCGCAGTCGTAGTCAGCACGGTCGTCACTGGCGGGGCGGTAGTTTCGGGTACCGCGCTGGTCGGCGGTGGAGTGGTCGGCGCAGCAATAGTGACCGGAAGAGTATTGACCGGCACCGCCGTAAGAGAAGCGGTCTGGGTAGTTAATAACGAGGCGGTAGTTAGCGGCGGACGGGTATTAACGGTCGGGGAAATATTGCTGGCCTGAACCGTACTGGCAGGCGGCACCACCGGCTGATTCGAGTTTAAGACCAGAAAGGCTACCACTCCGGCAATCAAAAGAAAGGCTATTACTGCGGCAACAATGAACAAACCCAACCGGTTCGGGCGGGCCGGGGCGATCACCGGCGGCGGACTATTCCAGCCAACCGGCGGATAAACCGGCGGGGTTTGGTTCTGATTATACGGGTTCCGATTACTTGCAAAAGGTTGCGAAGAAAGTTGAGAGCCTGATTGGGACCCCGGTTGGCCCGGCTGCGAGATCGGCTGATAAACCACATCGGAGCTTGAGCCGGTCGGGGCGTTGCCAGGATGCAGGCGGGTGTTTGGCTTGGCGTTATAAATATTCTGATTTACCCCTAAATCCTGCCCGGTACCGAGACCGGGGCCACCTGGTAGATTATTCAGGGGACGGGTCGGTAAACTGCCCGGCTGAATTACCGGCAGGGTCGGATCGGCAGGCCGTAAGACTGTCGGCGGCTTTGGTTTATCTTCCAGGGCGGCCCGGAAATGCCGGGCTAATTCGGTAGCCGAGCGAGTACGCTGGCGCGGTTCCTTTGCCATTGCCTCGGCCAGCACGGCATCCAAAGCCGGTGAATATACCAGGTCCGGCGCGCGTTCGCGTAAAGCTGGCACCGGCGTATTTAGATGCTGGTAGGCCAGGGCCGCCTGATTACCCTGAAAGGGTGGTTGGCCGGTTATCAACTGGTATAGCAGCACGCCCAGGGCGTAAATATCGCTGGCTTTTCCGGCCTGCCCGTTCCATTGTTCCGGGGCCATATAAAGCGGGGTTCCACTGGCCGAAGTATCGACCAGCACCGAGGATTGCGACCCGGTCAAGGCGGCAGCCAGGCCAAAGTCGGCCAGTAAAGGGCGGCCCCGCCGGTCGATCAGTATATTTAGCGGCTTGATGTCACGGTGGATAAGGCCGAAGGAATGCGCTTCATCGAGGGCATCGGCAATTTGATCGAGGTAGCGGGCTACTTCCTCTAGCGGCAAGCGCACCGGCGGTTTCATCGGGTCAGGTCGCAGCTTGTTTGCCAGCGAGCCGCCTTCCGCCAGGCTGGTCACAATGTAAGCCCGTTCCTGGCTAATATCGTAATCTATTACACTTAAAATATTTGGATGATTAAAGCGCGCCAGGGTGCTGGCTTCGTGTTTTATATCCTCGCGTATTTGCGAGTCGTTAATATACTGAGAATGCAAAAGCTTGACGGCCACCTGTTTGGGTGGGTCGAACTTTATATCTTCCGCATAGAAAACCTCGCCAAAACTGCCTTTACCTAGCGACTGGTGAAGCCGGTAGCGGTCTGCCAGCAAACGGTTAGACCCGGCAGTAGTATATTGTGACCAATCATTTTGCATCAATTAAATTCCTTCTGGTTCTCCGGCAGATGACCCTATTTTAACAACTAAGCCTCTGACATACAAGCGATACAGGTCACACTTGGATTCAGTTCATTTTAAGAACGAAAAAAAGACAGGGTGGTTACACTGTCTACCGGTTTCTCTATGATTCAGCAGTTCACCCACTCTGGAGTGGCTGAGGCGTGGGAAAGTGGCAACCAAAATTTATATAGTTGGAAAGCGATAAAAGGTGACTTTAACCTAAACGGCAAAGGCAATTACTCACCATAGCTCTGTAAAGGAATTTAGCGGGGGTCGTGGGGGTCGGGTACCCATTGGGTGCCCTGCGGGAGTCTTACAGGCGGGTACCCTCTGGGTGCCCCTGTAAAACTCTTTTCTTCTTCTTTCCCTTTCCCCTCCCTGGGGAGGGGCCTGAGTAGTTACCTTCTAAAAAGGTAGAAAATCAATCATCTTGCGGGCGGTCGGTCCGGCGGCATCCGGTTTGTTTTCACCATAATTTTCAAGTAGTACCACTACCACATATTTTGGCTGCTCGACCGGGGCATAGCAAGCGAACCAGGAATGAGGTTGCTCCTGTCCACTTTCGGCAGTGCCGGTTTTACCGGCTACCCGGACTTTTGCCCCGGCGAAATATGCTCGTGCCGTACCGGCTCCCGACTGGGTTACATTTAGCAACCCCTGGCGGATGGCAGCTAACGAGGCGTCACTGACCGGTAAGCGCGCTTTCATTTGCGAGGTGAAAGCTTTTACAACGGCCCCATTATTTTCGGCCCGGTCTACCAGACGCGGCACCGGTTGATCGCCATTGTTGGCGATGGCTGCGTAGACCAGGGCTAATTGTAAAGGGGTTGCCAGTAGATAGCCCTGTCCAATCGCCAGGTTTACCGCATCGCCTCGAACCCAGGGTTGACTGAGCTTTTCCTGTTTCCATTTTGGATCGGGTACCTGACCGGGCGAATCGTACAAACCGATCAGGCCGGTGGGGTTGCCCAGCCCAAATCCTCTGGCGAAGGTTGGCAGAATATTAGGATCTATTTCGTCCAGCTTTTTGCCCAGTTCATAAAAAACTACGTCACAGGATTGCGTCAGGCCGTCCAGCACACTGATCGAACCGTGACCGCTTTTGTTCCAGCAATCTTTGACAAACTGATTTCCCAGACCGCTCCAATGGCCGGTACAGGTATACCGGGTCTGAGGAGTTACGCCTGCTTTTTCCAGGGCGGCAGCCATTGTTATTACTTTGAAGGTCGAACCGGTCGGTAATACACCATTGACGGCCCGGTTTTGAAAGGGCCGCCGCTTGTCGTCATTCAGGGCTTTTAGCTGGTCGGCGGTAATACCGTTGATAAAAAGGTTGGGGTCGTAGCGTGGAAAGCTTGCCAGGGCCAGCACTCCCCCGTTTGCCGGGTCGAGTACCACGATACTGCCGACCCGTTCGGCCAGCAAGACTTCGGCCTGACGCTGGATATTTAGATTCAGGTTTAAGACCAGATTGGCCGGGGGAGCCGCCTGGCGTTCCATCAAAGTGGCGGAAGTGGTACCGTCGCGCCGGACTACCGTTAGCAAACCGCCAAAAGTCCCGGCCAGCAATTCTTCTCCCCAGGCCTCGACCCCGGTTCGACCGATCAAATCTTCCTCGGTATAACCTTTTGCTGTCAGGGTCTTTAGATCGTCGGCATTTACCGCGTTAACGTAACCGACCACCTGGCTGGCGGTCTGACCCTGGGGATACCCCCGCGTATTGGTTTCATCGACCCCGACCCCTTTGATCTGGCGCAACTTATCAATCGTATCGGGAGTGGTGGCAGAGGGCAGATTCTTGATCGGCATTCGCCAGTCGGGTTGGCCGCTCTTGTAAAGGTTCTTGATTTTTTCCTTGTCGAACCCGACCAGTGGGCTGAGATTGGTCAAAAGAGCTTCCTCGTTCTCAATTTGGCCGGGTACCACGTAAATCTGGTAAAGGGGAGTAGGCGCGGTGAGCGGTTGTCCGTCGGCGGTGAGAATTTCACCCCGTGTCGGATTATAAGGAACCATCCGTACCAGATAAGTGGTGTTATCCAGTTCCTTGAAAATGGCCGCCGCAGTCCAATCGATTTTCCAGGCGTTATTATCGACTGCCAGATGCAATTGGTTATCCTGGCTAAAATCACCCACGCGGGCGGTCTTAAATGTTACCTTAAAAGGTATAGCGGTAGTCAACAAGCCCGGAAGCGGTGGAACGGCAGTCGGGCCAAGCTGGGCCTGGACATTGCTGATGGTGGCTTCGGCGGCAATATTTACATAGCGTTCTATGAATTTATCCTGGGCGATGAAATTGCGGGAATTGGTCGAGAGATAGCTGTACATTTCGGCATATTTACCCTGGTTCCAGGCGGTCAGATACGCCGTTGCGGTATCGAGTGGGTTGCCAAGCTTGACCGGTGCGGTGGTCTGGCTGGGTTGGACCGGGCTGACAGGTGCCACACTCTGGCCGGGCAGAGCCGGAATAGCACCGGTTGTTTGGTTTGGGCCAGGCACAATCGCGGCCTGATTGGTTGGTCCAATCGAGGACACCGGCGCATCCGTCCCACACGCGACTAATGCGCTGCCCAGTCCGGTAGCGATGACGGTCAGGCCACCGGCTTTCAAAAACCGGCGACGGCTGATTGGCTCTCCTGGTTGCGCCTCATTGGTATTTTTCACGATCATAGTTTTTCCGACAATCTAATTCTGTACAAACTTAATATTTTTCAATTATATAACATAACGTTCTTTTTGGGGGGTTTTCTCTTTTCTTTTTGTAACCACTTAGGGACTTAAAAACAATTAAGCGTTCCAAGTATTGGCAAAGGAGATGTCCACAAACCATTTTTCAAGACCCTGCTTTCGCTCGATTTGGGTTTCTAAGGCTGCCATTGCAATTTTAGTCAGCTTGATACCAGTAG
>JBBQGA010000010.1:0-165030 GCA_038322625.1 Chloroflexia bacterium | reverse complement strand
CACGTTTGATCTGCCACAAAATCACGCCCGGCGAAGCCCCAGCGGTTCAGGCTTTGATGGAACAGGCCGGGGTTTACGAGCCGGGAGATGTCGCCCGGCGTTTGGGAAGTGGCCGGGAAGGTTTTGTCGGTGAAGTGGTCGAACCCGGCCAGTCCAACGCGATCTTTGTAACCTACGGCTGGGTAGCCTTTGCTGCCGAACCGCTCGGCCAGACCGGTATCGCCTTTCAGCCCCCGTCCGGTGACGCTTATCTGTACGATTTTGCCACCCTTCCGGCTCACCGGGGGCGTGGTTACTATCCGACCTTACTACGATTTATCCTGGCCGATCTGGCTGCCCGGCAAAGGCGGTATGCCTGGATCGGCACCGAGCCGGGTAATGATACCTCCGCTCGCAGTATTGCCAGGGCCGGTTTTGTAAAAGTTGCCGATAGTGCTTATGTGCCGGGATGGGACGGTCAGTCGCCGCGTTTTGAGTTGCACAACCCACAACCAGGGTCGGCGGCTCTGTTTGCTCAGGCTCAACAGGCCCATATTGCTGTAGACTTAAAAGTGGAATAATGCCAAAAAAACCAAAAGAAAAACCGGCTCCCGAAATCGTCACCGGCCTACACCTGCTCGAAATGGCCTACGGCGGCGAGGTAGTCGCGCGTATTCCCGGCCTGGCTGGACTGACTGTTAATTTATTACCACCTGAGCCTGACCTCGACGACGGGCCGGAAACGGAACAGGGCGATTTTCAACCGTTGGCCGAGCCGCTTTCTCCGCTTGAACC
The DNA here is from genome assembly GCA_038322625.1 of Chloroflexia bacterium. Taxonomy (GTDB): domain Bacteria; phylum Chloroflexota; class Chloroflexia; order Chloroheliales; family Chloroheliaceae; genus 54-19. Next base: position 164,256 of record JBBQGA010000010.1, on the reverse strand, counting down.
AGCTCCACCGGCAAATGCCCAGGTAGTATTTGTGACCGGCGGTTTGCCGGGTGAGATCGTCGAGGCCCAGCTATATCGCCGCAAGAAAAGCTTTTTAAAAGGCACCGTCCGGCGGGTGGAGCAAGCCGCGCCCGAACGCCGCGAGGCTCCCTGTCCCTATTTTGGGGTCGATAAATGGCCGAACTGTGGTGGCTGTCAATGGCAACACGCCTCCTACGAGGCCCAACTCGATTACAAACACCGCATTTTCCGGGATCAACTGGTTCGACTGGGTGGCTTTACCGAACAGGAACCGCCGCTATTGCTACCCCTGCCGGCCTTGAGTCCCTGGGCCTACCGGAACAATGTCGAATTTCAGATTGATGACCGGACCGGCCAGCCCTGCTTTCATCGCCAGAATAGTATCCGGCTGGTGCCGGTCGAATCGTGTCATATCGCGCATCCCCTGATTACGCTGGCAATCGAGCCGCTCACGTCGGCCCTCCAGAAGCATCTAGCGGGGCGGGTGCATCAGGTGACGTTGCGAGTTGGACCGGTTTCTCACGATTTCCCGGTGGCTGCCGAGGAAATAACTGCCCTCAATCCCCACAATACCGATAAGATCGCCCGGCTGGCGGCCCTCGAACGCTTTCTGGCGGTGGCTCCGCTTGAAATGGCCCTCCAAAAACCGCGCCCGGCCCTGCTCCTGATTTTGCGGATGCTCGGTGAATGGACCACCGCTACCCTCGAACCGTTTTTGCAGGAACTACAGGCCGGTCTCGACCGCTATTGCGAAGTAACCGTGATCGGTGAAGGCCGTAAACGCCGGTTGGAAGCCCTCGGCGGTCCGGCCTATCTGACGGAAGTGCTGGATGGGATCACCTATCAGGTGCCGCCGTTAGCCTTTTTCCAGTCCAATTCGCCAATGGCGGTCGAACTGATCAATGAGGTAATGCGGACGCTGGAAGTAGCCGGTTTGAAGTTAAAAGGGGCGCGTCTGCTGGATATTTATTGCGGCGTGGGTACTTTTGCCCTGCAACTGGCCCGGCGGGGTGCCCAGGTGCTGGGAATCGAGGAATACGCCGGGGCGGTCGAGGGCGCGACCCACAACGCCCGGCTGAACGGCCTGGAAAACCAGTGCCGCTTCGTGGCGGCTAAAGCCGAAGAATATATTTTACCGCTGTTCGAGCAGCCGACCGAGCGTTACGATGGCGTTATTCTCGACCCCCCCCGGCGCGGTTGCGACCCGGCCCTGCTGGAAAGTTTGCTAAAAGCCCGTCCGCCGGTGCTGGTCTATGTTTCGTGCGACCCCAGTACGCTGGCCCGTGACCTCAAGCTTCTTTCGGCAGGTTTTGAACTGTTATCCACCCGCGCCATCGATATGTTTCCGCAGACCTATCATATGGAGAGTGTTTCGCTACTGCGCGCCCGCTAACTATTCTACCAGCAGGGCTGTTGCCTATGCAACAACCCTAAAAAAGAAAAAGAGATTGTCGGTGGGGCACCCAGTGGGTACCCTGCCAACCCTACAGCCAAATGTATTAGTTATAATAACCTTGCTACTGAGGGCAAAACTAACGGAAAGAGCGGATTTCACTTTAATTAAATTTGTGGAAGGTTTTGTCTGGTTTCTTCTCGCCAGGAATCCAGCAAGTCGCGCAGACTTTGCTCGATGGGGATAGCCGGTTGCCAGCCAGTAGCTTCCCGGAATTTGGTGTAATCTCCCCGCATCACCGGCATATCGCTGGGTCTGAGTCGGCTTGCATCGATTTCAATTGTTACTTTCAGCTCTAACAGGTTTAGCAGCCCGTTTAGAATATCCTGGATACTGTGGTCTACCCCGGAACAAAGATTATAGGCTTCGCCAGGCTGGCAACCCGGTCCGGACGGCAGGTTCGTTTGCAAGGCCAGCCAGTAACCGCGCACCACGTCTCGCACATCCAGATAATCCCGCCGGGGCTCCAGATTACCGACATACAGTATTGGCCCGACCAGCCCGGCCTCGATCCGGGCAAGTTGACGGGCAAAAGAACCTGCCGCCAGTTGATCGTTCAGACCTGGCCCCAGGTGATTAAAAGCCCGTGTACTGACGATATGTATACCATAGGAGCGGAAATACTGATACCCCAACATCTCCTGGGCAATCTTACTCACGGCATAAGGGTTGCCAGGCCGGAATTGCACCTTCTCGTTAACCGGCAACTCTGACGGCAGCACAAAGCCATACTGGTCGCTGCTGCCCACATTAAGAATCCGGCTTTTGCTAGCCACTCCAGCGGCCCGGACTGCTTCCAACAGACTGAGCGTGATATTAATATTAGTATTTAAAGTCAGAGCGGGATTGGTAATCGCCGGGCCGATAAAGCTCTGGGCGGCCAGGTGGAAAATAAAATCCGGTTGGATTTCCTCCAACAGGCGGGTTAACCGGGTGGTATCCTCCAGTTCCAATGGGTGATATACCAGACCGGGTATATTATTGAGGTGGAGTGAACTATGGGTGTGCTGGACAATTCCGTGTATGGCAAGGTTTTCGATGGGTAGCGAATGCAAATATTGGCCTAGATGGCTACCGACAAACCCGGCGATACCTGTTATTAAGACTTTACTACTCATAACCAACCGGTCTGGACATGGTATTATCGACCCCTTTTATTATCACTCAAGTGGCGCAGCGCAAGTGAGACACGCTTAAGATACAGACTTAATTCGGCCATTTTAACACCTGTCCTGGCGAGTCGACGAATCTGCAAAAACGGACTACCAGAAGCCTGATTTAATTTAGTAGAAAAGCCGCGCCCCGACCAGGATCAAGGCACGGCTTTTTTCACTTTATTTGGCCTGGTCGGTTCGGCTAGCCACTTCGGTCTTGATCCGCTCGATCAGTTCGTCCAGTGGCAAACTGCCCAGATCAACCCCGCTTCGCAAGCGTACCGAGACCGTACCCTGTTCAGCCTCTTTATCCCCGACTACCAGCATATAGGGAATCTTTTGGAGTTGGGCGTTTCGGATTTTCTTTTGCATCGACTCGCGCGCTTCGTCCAGTTCGACCCGCAAGTTACCACTGAGGGTGCCGCTATTGACTGAGGCAAGCTGAACCAGAACCTGTTGAGCGTAATCAAAGTGCCGGTCGGCAATTGGAATTACAATCGCCTGAACCGGAGCCAGCCAGGTCGGAAAGGCCCCGGCGTAATGCTCGATCAGGACCGACATGAACCGCTCGACCGAGCCAAGCACTGCCCGGTGCAGCATTACCGGTCGGGATTCGTGGCCGTCTGGCCCGACATACTTGAGATCAAAGCGTTCGGGCAGATTGAAATCAAGCTGGATCGTGGCGAGTTGCCATTCCCGGTCGAGCGCATCTTTGGCCGTAAAGTCGATCTTGGGGCCGTAGAAGGCCGCCTCACCGGTTTCCTCGTTCCAGACCGCCCCTTTGGCTTTCAACACCTGGCGCAACTGCTCCTGGGCCGAGTTCCACATCTCCGGCGTTCCTAGATATTTTTCGGGGTGGTTTTCATCCCACATCGACAGGCGAACCGCCAGTTGCATCCCGAAAGGCTTGTAGAATTGCTCGACAATCGAGTACATCCGCAAAGCTTCTTCCATTACCTGCTCCGGCATACAAAATACGTGAGCGTCATCCTGGGTAATCATCCGCACCCGCGACAGGCCTTGCAGCGTACCGGGCAACTCGTCGCGGTAGACCGCCGTAACCTCACTCAGGCGCATTGGAAGCTCGCGGTAGCTGCGTTTGCGGCTGGCATAAATCTGGGTATGGTGCGGGCAGTTCATCGGCTTAATACAGAAATCTTCCTCACTTTTGCCGGTCACGTGAAAAAGGTCTTCCTTAAATTTATCCCAATGACCAGAGGTTTTGTACAGATCACTTTTGGTGATATGCGGAATCAACACCCGTTGATACCCCAACGGCTCCTGTAAGGACTGCATAAATTCTTCCAGCAGCCGCCGTACCAGGGTCCCTTTGGGCGTGAAAAGCGGCAGCCCGGCCCCAACCAGGTCCGAGAAGGCAAACAAATCAAGCTCCTGGCCCAGCTTGCGATGGTCGCGCTTTTTGGCTTCTTCCAGTTGCCACAGATATTGGTCGAGTTCTTCTTTGGTAGCGAAAGCCGTACCGTAAAGCCGTTGTAGCTGCTTATTTTTCTCGTTGCCGCGCCAGTAGGCTCCGGCGATACTCATCAGCTTGAAGGCCCCGATTTCGCTGCTATTATCAACGTGTGGTCCCCGGCACAGGTCGATAAAGTCGCCGGTCTGGTAGAACGATACCTGGCTAACGCCGCCATTTTCCGAGGTTTCAACCAGGTCATCGTCGCCGGTTTCTTTTGCGACGGCGGTGCTGCCTTTTTCCTTGAGCAGATTTAACAGCTCAACTTTATAAGTTTGACCGCGCCCGGCCATTTCCTCGATAGCCTGATCGATGGGCAGTTCGGTGCGCTGGTAGGTTAGCTTTTTATTGCGCAACTCGCGCATTTTTTGTTCGATCTTGCCCAGGTCGCCCGGCGTGAGGGCCACCGGCAGCTCGATGTCGTAATAAAAGCCGTTCTTGACCGCCGGGCCGACCCCAAAGCGGGCCTCCGGCCAGATCGCCTGCACGGCAGCCGCCATCAGATGGGCCGTCGAGTGACGCAATCGCTCCAGATCAGCCGGCGGGTTCGTTAGCTGATTACTCATAATATTATTCCTCGTCTGGTTATTCAGGCCGGTAGGGATTCTGGCTATAAAACAAAAATCCCCCCGCCCTGCGTTTTGTCTTAAACAAAAACGAGGGACGAAAGGTCATAACTTTCGTGGTTCCACCCTGCTTTCCGTCTGCTCCTGTACCAGTTTCGGCACCAATACCGGCAGGCGCTCATTAACGAACGATAACGGGTTCTCCCGCGCTCTTTTGACCCGATTACAGGTTTAGCGGAGCGGCTCATGGGTGGTTTTCGCCGTCGACTTTACTTAAAACGACTTTCAGCCTGGGGTCGTTTCTCTCTGTTCAGTAGCCGGTCGGGTACTTATCCCAATCAATGCTGTTCTTTTATTCAATTAGGTTTATTATAACGAGGCTAAGGACCGGTGTCAATTCAAATTCGGTTAGGCTGGAACTTGACACCCCCCGGCTTTTGTGTAAAATGGCACTGAGCAGGCTAGCGTGTAGGGTCTGCTATAGATATGCTATCTGACTGGTAAAATATAAAATAAGAAAGGGAAATTCGCCCACCTACAAAAAGCGTAAGGCCCCCGGTTTTGACCGGAGGTGACGAGGAAGAGGTTTCCCGCCGTCGGGCGGGTACTAACCACCATCGAGTTTGACACTCCGGTGCTAACCACCGGGTAAAATCTTCTTTTGCCGAAGGACTGGCTCTCCCCGGCGTCAAATAAAGTTGTGGGAAAATCGAGTAATCAGCGGATGCCTCTAGGGTACCAATCACTCCCTGTAAAAGTTGCCGAAAACCAGCCGGAAACGCCTGGCACAAGCGGCAACCTGGTGATTTATTTTCATTTTGTTAAAGCAAATAAAATAATAGCTGCCCATCTCACGGCAGTTCTTTGAACTGAGTAAATTTCGGATTGGCCTCGATACGCTGGGCCACCGGCTTTTTAGCCTGTCCTGAAAGCGGCTCTGTTCCGGGTTTTGACGTGAGGGGCGACAGGGAGAAACCAACTATGTGTGGCATTATTGGCTATGTAGGCAATCAACCGGCGTTGCCGGTGGTGATCGGCGGTTTGCAGCGGTTGGAATACCGGGGCTACGACTCGGCAGGGGTAGCGATCATCAACGGTCAAAACGAGATCGAAACCCGGCGCAGCGTTGGCAAACTGGGTAATCTGACCGAAGCCCTCTCCGCCGAAGGCAACTCGCCTCACGGTACCCTCGGTATGGGTCATACTCGCTGGGCTACGCATGGCAAACCGACCGAACTTAACGCCCATCCCCATCGCGGCCCCCAGAACCAGGTGGTCGTCGTCCACAATGGCATCATCGAGAATTATCTGCAACTCAAGCAGGAACTGGTTCGCCAGGGTTATGCTTTCCAGTTCAATTCCGAGACCGACACCGAGGTATTACCCCATCTGCTGGAAAAATATATCGTGCAGGACGGGTTGAGCCTGGAGCAAGCCATGCTCCGCACCCTCAGTGTGATCAAGGGAACCGCCGCGATTGTGGCCCTCAGTACCCGCGAACCCGACAAACTGGTCGCGGCGCGCCTCTCGAATGCCGGGGGGGTGGTGGTCGGCTATGGGGCGGCCAACAGCGGTGAAAACTTTGTCGCCAGCGATATTCCGGCGATTTTACCGCATACTCGCCAGATGAGTTTTCTGGATAGCGGTGAGATTGCGGTGATTACCCGCCAGGCGGTGCAATTCTACAATATGAAAGGCGAGGCGATCTCCAAGCCGGTGATGACTATTAATACCGATGCAATTACAGCGGCCAAAGGCGGCTTCAAACATTTTATGCAAAAGGAAATTTTCGATCAGCCCCAGGCTTTGATCGATACGATCCGGGGCCGGATCGACCTGGAAACCGGCCAGGTAAACCTGGAGGACCTCAAGTTTAGCCGGGCGGAATTAGCCGCCATCGAGAAAATAACTATTGTGGCCTGTGGCACAAGCTGGCACGCCGCTTTGATCGCCAAATTCATGATCGAGGAACTGAGCCGTCTGCCGGTAGAGGTTGATTACGCCAGCGAATATCGCTACCGGAACCCGATCATAACGCCCGCGCATCTCCTGATCGCCATTACTCAATCGGGTGAGACCGTCGATACGTTGGCCGCTATGGAAGAAGCCCGGCTCAAAGGGGCTAAAGTGGTTTCGATTGTCAACGCGGTCGGGAGCCAGGCGGCCAGGGTGTCGGATGGGGTAATCTATATGCAGGCCGGGCCTGAAATCGGGGTTGCCAGCACCAAAGCTTTTACCGCTTCGCTGGCCGATTTGCTGCTGCTAGGGATTTATCTGGGGCAGACCAGGGGCCAACTCCAGCCGGACCGGGCGATTGGCTTGCTACAGGCTCTGGTAGAGTTACCAAAGTTGGTAGCCGATGTGCTGGCCGAGGAGAAAATTTATGAGAAGATTGCCCGCCTCAAATCGCACGCGCCGGATTTCCTCTTTCTGGGTCGGGGCATAAACTATCCGGTGGCCCTGGAAGGGGCACTCAAGCTCAAGGAGTTAAGCTATATCCACGCCGAAGGCTACCCCGCCGGGGAGATGAAACACGGCCCGATAGCCCTGATCGAGGAGGGCTTGCCGGTGGTCGTGGTTGCCACCCAGGACAACGTATATGACAAGGTGGTTTCGGCGATTGAACAGGTCAAGGCCCGCGACGGCTGGGTGCTGGCATTGGTCAGTCAGGGTGATACCAGTTTGCAGGGCAAAGCCGACGAGATAATTTATATACCGCAGACTGATCCGCTGCTCATGCCAATTCTGACCTGTCTACCCTTGCAACTTCTTTCATACTATATAGCGACCCGGCGAGGCTGCGATGTCGATCAACCGCGCAACCTTGCCAAGAGCGTCACCGTCGAATAGCCTTTTACATTCGCTACAACCTCACTTGCAGAGTTGGAAGCGAAAATCCTGTCCTGTAATTGCTGGCCCGGTCTGTGCTTAACCTACTTTGGATATTTGTAACCAGAAGGTTACCGGTAAGTCGCGCCGGACGGGGCGCGGCTTTATCGCGGAATTATAAAGGAGGGTATTAAGAATGGACGCTTTACAAATCTTGATGAACGATCACGATCAGGTAAATCAGTTGTTTCAAAAGTTCGAGTCGGGTGGAAACAGTCAGGATTTCCAGCAGCTTTTTACGCAGCTTGATCGCGAATTGACTATTCATACCGAGATCGAGGAAAAGATTTTTTACCCGGCGGTACGCAATTTTCCCGACACTTCGGCTTTGATCGAGGAAGCTTACCAGGAGCATGGTCAGGCCAAACAACTGCTGACCGAGCTTGCCGGTCTGGATAACACCACTGCCGAATGGGGCCAGAAAATGACCCAGCTTATGCGGGCTATTCAGGAACACGTTAGCGAGGAAGAAGGCGATCTTTTCCCCCGGTTGCGCCAGGAAATGAGTGCCCAACAATTGGAGCAACTCGGTCAACAACTAACCGAAGCCAAACACGCCGCGCAGGGTTCGATGGCCCAGCCTGGTCAAAACAAAATGATCTACGACAACAACATGGGGCAGCAACCCTCCCTCTAGTTGTCATTAGAAACATAAAAAAGAAACAAAAAAAGCCCACCTGAGTTATAAAGTCAGGTGGGCTTTTTTGTTACCGGATAAACGAGCCGCTAAACACAAAATTACCGCTCTTGTTAAGCTCTCTGGCCTCGAAAAGCTGCGGGGGGTTAGCGTTGACCAGATCGACAAAGCGCAGCATATCGGCGTGGCCGCTGCTGCCAACCCAGCGTTTTACCTCGATCTGGCCTTTGTCCTTGATCGGCTGGGCGATCTGGGCACTGGTCAATACCTGGCGGTCGAAAAGCAGGGCGGTATATTTACCCCGGTTATCGCGGCTGAAATCAAAGATTTTCGAGCCGGGACGCACCTCAAAGTTCAACAACCCGACCGTCCCCAGCGCGCTGGCCGGGTTAGCTTGAAACGACGAAAAGTCGCTGTTCTCGGCTACCGTATTATAGATATTTTTATCGGTCAGGTTCAAGGCTCCCAGGCGGGGGCTGGCACTGGTCGCCACAATCGCCCCATCCGCGAGCTGTTTGGTTCCGGCATCGATCATTTCAAGCTTACCAAAGCTCGCCAGGCTCAAGACTTTCTCGGCAGGATAGCTGGCCGCCACCACCACGTAAATCTGGTCTTCCCCCACCGTAAACATCAAAATACCGGCCCGGTTTTGAACCTGACCGATGGCCCGGTTAAACAGCAGCCGGGTGGTTTCCTGGGCACCATTGGCTTTGACATCGACGCTCGCCCGATTGAGGATCATGGTGTAGACCGGGAAAGCGGCGGTCGTGCCGCCCAGCGCGTCGCCCATGTAGGTAACAGGCAGAATCCGAGCGTCCGGGCCTACTTTAGCCCGCAAACGGTCGCTACTGCTATCGCGGGCCAGCACATACCAGTGGCTGCTCTGGGTCCAACTGGCGTAGGCCGGGAAGTCGGGCCGGGAAGTAACCAGTGTCCGGTCGGCTTGCTCGGCCTGGTCGGCGAAATTAAAGTCCACCTGAGCCAGGTACGCCGGCGGCGGGGGTGGGGCCGGAGTCGCGGTGGGGGCCGGTACCGGCGTGGCGGTCGGCGGCTGACTGCCACAGGCCGCCAGTAGAAACAACGTTATTAATAGCAAACAGGGTAAGCTTAATCGGGGTCGGTCCATTCGCTTTCTCCTGGTAAATTCACAGACCGGTTTTCCAACCGGCGGCCAGCGAGCCTCTGAAAAAGACAAATATAGCTGGCATTAAGTTAACATAAAACGAATCAATTTTCAAGCCCTGTTTTGTGTAGTTGCTACTACCGACTACCGGCCCCGCCTCTGTTAAATTGTAAGCGTATAGCCAGTAGAAGCAATTATATCTCCTGATTTCAATGGCAAAATTTCAAATTAAGGAAGCGAGCGTATCGATGACCATAACACCTGAAGCTTTGGAGAGCTTAAACTCGCCAGCGAACCTGATCGAAACCGAGGTAATCCGCGAGGATAACGGTTATCACGCTTTTTGCGGCCTGGTTTGTGTGGGCTGGCTTTACCAGAAAATGAAAGACAGTTTCTTTTTAATCCTGGGTACCCATACATGCGCTCATTTGCTGCAAAATGCGCTGGGCGTGATGGTATTTGCCAAACCCCGCTACGGCGTGGCGATGATCGAAGAAAGTGACCTCAGTGCCCCTCAAATCGATATAAATGAGATTGTCAAAGACATCATCGAGCAGCATCATCCCTCGGTAATTTTCCTGCTCAATAGCTGCACGCCCGAAATTATGAAGGTGGATTTCGAGACGATGGCTAAGAATCTGAACCTGGTTTACGATAACACGCCGGTATTACCGGTCCGGGCCGATGGTCTGGAATATACTATGACTCAGGCCGATGACAACGTAATGCAAAGCCTGTTGCAGTTTTGCCCCGAAGCCCCGGCTGGAAAGAAAGAAATTGTCTTTCTAGGAGCCATCAACGATGTGAACGCCGGAGAAATCCAGCGCGAGTGTGAAAAGCTCGGTCTGCCGGTGGCTGGTTTCGTCCCTTCCAATACTTTCAAGGAACTACCCGCCATCGGGCCGGACACGATTATTGCCCCTTTACAACCCTTTGTAGCCGGGGCCGCCCAGCTTTACAACCGCAAACGCGGCGCAAAAGTGCTGGAAAGTGTTTTCCCGATTGGGCCGGATGGCACCCGCATCTTCCTGGAAGATCTGGCGCGGGAGTTTGGCAAGGAAGTCGACCTCAGCGAACGCGAGGCCGAATGCTGGCGCAATATCGAGTCGAAGGTCGCCTCGATCCGGGGCAAACGGATTTTCATCACCGGCGACAATATGCTGGAACTGCCGGTCAGCCGGTTCCTGCGGGCGGCGGGAGCCGAAGTGCTGGAAACCGGTACTCCTTACGTCAACCGGAAATTCCATGCCCGCGAGTTAAAAGCCCTGGCCGGTCAGCGGATCGTCGAGATGCCCAACATGAGCCGCCAGATCAAAGATATTCGGGAGCTAAAGCCCGACCTGGTTATTACCAACTTCTGGCAGGCTAACCCCTACGAAGCCGAGGGCTTTGCTACCAAGTGGTCGACCGAGTTCCTGTTCACGCCGATCTTTGGCTTTGGCGGCGCGGGAGACCTGGCGAACCTGTTCAGCCGAGCCTTAAACCGGCATCGCAAGCTGGATATGCTTAACTGGAAAGACTTTTTACCTAATAATCAAAGTAATTAAATGATTTTGCAATTTACGACCTTGTAATTCAAAATCAACTATTTAATATTAGTAATTCTATAACTAATTCTTCGAGGGTGATTTATGCGTTTGGCTTACTGGCAGTATCAGGGAACGGCTCATACCGGAGTGGCACGGGTGGCCTGTAGTATGACCGATATTCACGGCGTGTTTTATTCTCCGGTGGGCGATAGCTACATTCATTCGATGTTTACCATGATGGAGCGCATGGATCACTTTCCGCCGATCACCACCAGCGTGCTGGACGGTCAGACGATGGGCATGGGGATCAACAAGTTACCGGAAACCATAAAACAGGTCTACGAGGATTTTCATCCTAAACTGATCGCAATTGCCTGTACCTGTTCCTCGACCTTGCTCCAGGAAGACCTGGGAATGCTGGCAAAATCAGCCGGTATCCCGGCGGGTGAAACCGAGATCGTGGTCTATGCTCCCAACCCTTACCGGGTTGAGGAAGACGAGGCCGCCGACGGTCTACTGACCCTCTTAACTCAAAAGTTTGCCGATAAGCCTCTGGCCCCGACCGTCCGGCCTTCGGTCAATATTATCGGGCCGATTTCGCTGGGTTTCCACCACAAACAGGATTTGATTAGTTTGCGCCGGATGCTCGGTACGCTCGGCCTGGATATAAATGTGGTCTTTCCGCAGGATGCCAGCCTGGATGATGTTCGCAAGCTGCCGCAAGCCTGGGCCACTATCGCTCCGTACCGTGAAATGGGCTACGACGCGGCGCGGTGGCTTGAAAAAACTCATGGCATTCCGGCAGTTACCACCTCACCGATTGGCGTAATGCTCACCCGCCAGTGGGTGCGCGAAACCCTGAGTGCGGTGGCCCGTTTTGCCGCCGAACACGACTTGGCTTTCGACCCGAAAGAACCAGCCCTGGCGGCTTTCTCGATGGATCAGAAAACCAAACCCAGCGATTTGCCCTGGTTTAGCTATACCGCCGATACCCAGAGCTTTAGCAGCCGAAAAGCCTTTCTGTTTGGCGATTTTACCCACGTTACGACGATTGCGCGAATGCTGGCGACTGAAATGGATATTCAAATCGTGGGGGCCGGGACCTATAGTTTGAAACTGGAAAAAGAGTTCCGCGAAGCGATGGCCCCTTACACCTCCGACCTTACGGTAACGCTGGAATTCGAGCAGGTGCGGAAACGGATCGCGGCCCTGAGTCCTGATTTTGTGCTAGGAACCCAGATGGAACGCCATATCGCCGCCGGGTTTGATATACCCTGCGGAGTAATCAGTACCCCGGTGCATATCGAGGATTTCCCGTTGAGCTACCAGCCTTTCCTGGGTTACGATGGCTCTAACTTTATCACCGACCGGATTTATCACACCATGACGCTAGGCCTTGAGAAGCACATGATCGAAATGTTTGGCGATGCCGGGTTGGGCGAAGAAGGCAACCGCAAAGCCGATCTGGTCGGCACTCCCACCTTAAGTGTGCCGAGTCCGGCAGCAGTTATGCAAAAGATGACCGAAGCCCCGGCGGTAGCCGGGCAGCACGAACAACTGGCCGTCGATGGTGGTTCGGCTTCCCCGATTATCACCCACGCCGGGCCGAAGGTGGCCCAGGCTCCGGCGGGTGAACTGGCCTGGACGGACGAAGCCACCAAAGCCATGAAGGCCATCCCGTTCTTTGTCCGGCCAAAGGTCCAAAAGCGGGTCGAGGATTATGCCCGCGAAAAAGGCTATTCTATGATTACAGTGGACTTAATTTATGAGGTGAAGGAGAAATCCAACTAGCGGCGTATTTTACGTTCGGCAGTCTGGATTGTCTCTAATTGATGACAAGTTGAGGTAAGTTTTGAATTGGGTAGAGTGGTCGACCAGACCCTTAATTCAAGCCTCAAAACTTAAAGAGAGGTTTATATAAATGAATCACGCATACGCTTTCTATGGCAAAGGCGGCATTGGCAAAAGTACCACCGCCAGTAATGTGGCAGTAGCGATGGCTAAGATGGGCGCACAGGTGCTTTTGATCGGCTGCGACCCCAAGCACGACTCGACTTTCACGATTACCGGCCATATGATCGATACGGTCATCGATACACTTGAGAGAAAAAACTACCACGCCGAAGAAATTGAACCGGACGATGTGATCAAGACCGGCTATATGGGCGTTGCCGCCGTCGAAGCGGGTGGTCCTCCGGCGGGGGTGGGTTGCGGCGGCTATGTCGTCGGCGAAACCATGAAGATGCTTTCGCGCATGGGTGTCTACGAAAAATATGATGTAATATTGTTCGATGTGCTGGGCGATGTCGTCTGCGGTGGCTTTGCGACCCCTTTACAGTGGGCTGAATATGCCATCATTATCGCGGCGAACGACTTTGACAGCCTGTTTGCGGCCAACCGGATTTGTGTGGCGGTTAAGGCTAAATCGGCCAAGTACCCGGTACGGCTGGCCGGAATTGTCGGCAACCGGATCGCGCCAAGTTTGAACAATAGCGGTGAAAATGGCCGTGAACTGATCGATCTGTTCGCCAGCGAGGTCCAAACCAATGTCCTCGGTATGATCCCGGCGGATGATACCATTCGCAAAAGCCGGATCAGCGGCAAGACCCTGTTTGAAATTCCCGGTGTCGATACCAGCCCTTACGAAACCCTGGCAAACACTTTGCTCTGTGAACCGGAAGTAACTATCCCCAATCCGATGCAAGACCGCAAGGTTTTCGAGGTCATCGGCAACCGTTATTAATTTAGTACTCTCGCTTCAACCTCACTTCAAAAGGTTGAAGCGTAAGTTCTATGTTTATCGAATTGCGGTCCAGATTGGCCTCAAGCAACCAACTGACAAAAATAGCCGGGGTTTAACCGCCCTGGCTATTGCTATCTTCAGACCGGCAAAACCTGACCGTATCGCCCGGTAGTAACTGGGCCAGCAGTGATAAATCGTCCTCCTGGACGACCGCTATCACCGGATAACCACCGGTCACCTGGTGGTCGGCCATAAGCACGATAGGCTGACCGTTTGGTGGAACCTGCACCGTCCCAAAAACCGCCCCGTAAGAGGCCAGTTCAAATTCTGGCAAACTAAATTTCAAGGGTGAACCGTTCAGCCGGAAGCCCATCCGGTCCGAGGACGAGTCAAGCCGGTATTTGGTAGCTAGAAAAGCCTCGAAAGCGTCTTCGACGAAATATTCTTCAAACGGCCCACCGATTACTCGGACTGAAACCGACTGGCTGTAGGCCGGTATGGGCCGCTGGGGGGGCCATTGTTTTCCGGCTAAAGAAGCCAGGTGCGATACGCTGGCCGGACCGCTGGCTAACCGGTCGCCGGTGCGGAGTGCCCGGCCTAACCCTTTATATCCACTCAATGAGGATTTGATATAGGTGGCCCGACTGCCCATTATTACCGGAGCGGCAAAACCACCATGTACCGCCAGATAAGCTCGTGCCCCTTTGACCAGTCTTTTGACCGATAGCACTTGACCGGCGCGCACAAAAAGAGCGGCCCAGGCTGGCAGCGGGCGGTCATCGACCGTGATTTCCAGTTCGACCCCGGTTACTGCTACCACCGCTTTTTCCAGAAAAAGTAATTCCGGTCCTTGCATGGTTATTTCCAGGGTGGCCGCCTCTGGTCGGTTTGTCACCAGACTATTGGCGGCCAGATGGGCAAACCGGTCCATCACTCCGCCGGGTGGCACCCCATATTTGCGGCCTTCCTGCCTTCCCAGGTCTTGCAGGGTCGTAAAAAGACCGGGATGTAGCACCTCGATAAGCTCTCGCTCGCTTGAAATGTCTATGTAAGTAACCTCTCGATATAAAATGTTCTTAATAAAAGTTGTAAATCAAAATTACCAGTGATCTAATACTGTGTCGGTAGGTTTTTCGGTCAGGCGGTAAAATTGCACCCGGTCGCCCGGCACAAAACGGATTGGCGGTTGGCGGGTTATATCAAAAATCGTGAAGGGTGTCGCGCCGATCAGGTTCCAGCCACCGGGCAAATCAAAAGGATAAACCCCCGTCAGACCAGCCGCCATTGCGACCGTCCCACCGGGCACCCTGGGCCGGGGTTGGGGTAAGCGGGGAGCCACGAGACCGGGCGGCAAATCACCCAGGTAGGCAAAGCCCGGCGCGAAGCCGATCACCTGAGAGGTATAGATTGTCCCGGTATGCAACTCGATCAGTTCTTCCGGCGTGATACGGTTGAGGGTGGCTACCCTTTCCAGGTCAGGCCCAGCCTGGCCGCCGTAATAAACCCCGATCCGGTGAAGTCGACCGGTTTTAGTTTCACCTAGTGTGCGGCTGGTTTGCCACTCAACCACCTGGGATGCAAGTTCGCTCTCTAAAAAAGCCTGGATGGCCGAGGCTGTAACTGGCGAGTTAAGCGGGTCAAAGGTTAGCAAAATGGTATCGTAGCTGGTGACTAATTCCCATTTCCAATCCGGGTGGGTGCCGGACAGGCTTTGTTCGAGCCGGGTTTCCAGACTGCGCATGACCTTTAAGCGGTGCAGTCGGGTCGGCTGGTCGATTTGCTTAAAACTGGTCAGCCCGTCCGGCAGCATTAGCCGCACCAGAACTGCTTTTTCGCCCATCGCGCCAAGCTTGAAATCCGACCGGGTAGGCAACTGCGGCGGTTCGGCTGGCCGGTTTAATTGCTCGGCGCACATATGTTTATGTTCTCGGCTTGCAGAGCTTGCCGGACGGCCCTGGCAAAATCCAGCGCGTGTGGGCCATCGCCGTGAATGCAGATCGTGTCCGCCTCCAATGCCACCGGCGTTCCGTCGAGGGCGATCACCTGGTGTTCTTTGACCATTCGGACGACCTGGGCCGCGACCTGGGCCGGTTCGGCCAGCATACTGCCTTTGATCTGGCGAGAAACCAGGGTCCCATCGGCGTTATAGGCCCGGTCGGCAAAGGCCTCGCGCAACACCTTTAGGCCGGCTTGGCGGGCCGTATCAAAAACCAACGGCGACGAGGCACTGGCGACCAGCCATAGCGACGGATTGAACCGGGCGACCGCCTGGACGTAAGCCTTAGCGATTTTTTCATCCAGGACGGCATCATTATACAACGCACCATGCGCCTTGACGTGATTCAGGCGTGTCCCGGCCACCCGCGCAAAGCCGTCCAGCGCGCCGAGTTGGTAAAGGATGGTAGCTTCGATTTCTTCCGGGGTCATATTCATCGAGCGACGACCAAACCCCTGCAAATCGGGGTAGGAGGGGTGCGCGCCGATGGACACTCCTTTGGCTGCCGCCAGCTTTACGGTCCGGGCCATCACTACTGGATCACCGGCGTGAAAGCCGCAGGCCAGGTTAGCCGAACTGACATACTCCAGAAGTTCGCCATCCTGGCCTAAGATATAGTTGCCAAAACTTTCGCCCATATCGGCGTTAAGGTCGATATTCATTTCTTTTTCCTTGTGCTTAAATTGGTACTATCTTTGCACTTTGCAAATTAAAAGTAATTACTCAGACCCCACCCCAGGAGGGGAAAAGAAGAAAAAAAGAGAATTTACATGTAGACCCCTTATACCCCCGCTTTTGTTCCGTTTGTGGTGTACGGCCTGAACAGTTACAAATGGATTTGCTAATTAATCCTGTTCCTGTAAGAGTTCGTGCAGCCGTGATAGGCACCGCTGGTACTTTTTAGCGTAACCTTTATCCCGATATTCCGGCGAAAAAAGGTCCGGCAGTGCACAGGTTGCCGAGGCCCGCAGGCGCATTCCCCGGTCGTAAAGCTTATCGATTAGATGGACGAAGCGTAGCGCGATATTCTGGTCGTTCATCGGGGCCAGACCGTCGATAAAGATCGCTTCCAGTGGCAGCAACAACTGGCTGTACTGGATCGGGTGTAATTTTGAAAGATAAATGCTCAGATCGGCAAAAGAAGTCCAGAGTTTGGCTTTATGATCGGGCCGGTAATTTTGCCAGGTCTCCCGCAAACCGGCCTCATCTTGCAAACCCTGCGAAAGGGTCGAGGAATCGTAGGTACGGTGCCGGTAGTCCTGACCTTCGATCCGCAGTACCTCGAAAACCGCCGCGATCTGACCGATTTCACGCCGGAAATCCTCGGCGGCAAAGCGGCCCCGTCCCAGGTCGCTGGGTAAAGTGTTCGAGGTCGTGATAATATTAGTAGCACCCTGGGTTAAATTTGTAATAAAGGTTTTCGCCAGCATGGTATTACCTACGTCGTCCAGCTCGAATTCGTCCACACAGATCAACCGGTACTGTGAAAAGGCCGCCAGACAGGGCTGCATACCCATCGCTCCAAAGACATAGGCCAGTTCTTGAAAAGACAGATAGGCTTTTGGGGCGGGAGCTAACCCGTAGGAGGCGGCCAGCAAATGAGTTTTGCCTACCCCGTAACCACCGTCAATATAAATCCCGCCCGGTCCTTCCGGCTGGCTTTGCCGCCGCCAACGGCCAAAGAAGCGCGCTCGTGGCCGGTCCTCCGGGGCCAGTTCGCTGACATACACCCGCAATTTATCGACGGCGGCAGCTTGAGAAGGCTGGGTCGGGTCGAGCCGGTAATTATCGAAAGAAACCTCGGCAAAACGGGGAGGCGGCACAAACCCAGCCACGATTTGTTCTACACTCGCCGCCGGATTAATCTGCTCGAAAGTCAAAATTTCCGGCTCTGGAGCCGTGTTTGCTGGAGTAATCATAATTCAAGTTTAATAGCTAGCCTGTTGCCTGTCAAATAAAGTTACTCTCTCAGGACTTTCGCTTCAACCTCAGTTTGTGAAGCTCAAGCGAAAATAAAAGTATTCAAATCTTATGTGTGCTACCACACAGACAAATCGGTTAGCATGGTGTAAACTTGTGAGATGATAGCACTCAAATCTCAACTGCGCATAGGTATACTTGCCCCTATCGCCTGGCGGACGCCACCCCTCGATTACGGTGGCTGGGAACTGGTAACTTCTAATTTGACCGAAGGGCTGGTAAAGCGCGGTCACGATGTAACCCTTTTTGCAACGGCGGATAGTCTGACTACTGCTCATTTAAAAGCCATTTGCCCCCAGCCTTTAAATCAAAATCATAGCTTGAACTCGCGGGTTTACGAGAGTTTACATTTAGCCCAGGCCTTAGAACTGACCCAGGTCGGCGAGTTTGATTTGCTGCACAACAATGCCGGTTGCTTTCCGGTCTGTGCCAGCCGTCTTTTGCCAGTTCCGATGCTTTCTACCCTGCATGGATCGGCAGCCGAAGAGGATAGCCGGTTGATTTATTCTGCTTACCGCGAACAGGCTTATGTTTCTATCAGCCATAGCGAACGCAGCCTTGCGCCGGAACTTAACTATCGCGGCACCGTCTACAACGGCATTGATACCGGGGCTTTTACCCCGGTCGAGGAAGCCGGAGACTATTTAGTGGTGATTGGCCGGATGTCGCCCGATAAAGGCGTGCACCTGGCGGTCGAGGTAGCCCGTCGAACAGGTCGTAAGCTGATATTAGCCGGGATTATTCCACCGGAAAACCAGCATTACTTCGACCAGCAAATTAAAATACACCTGGCACCGGGAAAAGTAGAATTTATCGGTTCAGTGGGCCACGCCGCCAAGAATAAGCTGTTAGGCGGGGCTTTTGCCTTTTTGCATTTAGTAACTTACCGGGAAGCCTTCGGCCTGACGATGGTCGAGGCAATGGCCTGTGGCACGCCAGTGGTCGGGGTGCAATTGGGGAGCGTTGGGGAAATAGTTCAGGAAGGCTTGAGCGGGGCACTGGTGCCAGCCTTGCAAAATGAAAACGACCTGATAGAGTCTGCCGTCGAAGCGGTCGAGCGAGCCGGTCAATTGGACCGTAAGCGGGTCAGATGCTACGCTGTCGATAATTTTGGAATTGACCAAATGGTAGAAGGTTATCTCAAAGTTTACGAAGAAGTAATCCAGAGCTACAAATCCGGTAGAAATAATAGCCTCAGTTATAGCTAAATATTGACCGGGTATTTTATCGATGCTGATAAAAAGGAAACTACCCGATCACCAAGACACGTTAATCTTTTTCCTCTCACTATCTTTGAACTTTTAATTTATTGGCAGCAATCTTGCTTATTAGTAGATTTAAACGGAATCTTTTTGTGAGGCGATATTAAGAGTAAATGGATAGCCCCTTGTTTATAGATAACCCTTTATTTATAAATACCCCTTCAGCGTAGAAGAAGGAGAGGAATAACATATACTAACTAACTAAAGGAATAAAAAATGAGTTTGGCTAATGAGCAAAATACAAATCTGAGCCTGGGGTTGGGTCTACCTCAAAGACCCCAATGTGTCGCTTTTCTGGCAAGTTTCCCACCCCGGCAGTGTGGGATCGCCACTTTTACCAATGATGTAATTCAGGCTATCGTCAAACACAATCCCCAGATTACCCCAATTGTGATCGCGCTGGAAAACAACGAATTAAGTGGTAGCCGGGTATATCCGGCCTCGGTCGGCTTTGTTTTACCCCAACAGCAACGGGAGAAGTACCGTCAGGCCGCTGATTTTATCAACCAGTCTGGCGCGGAAGTACTGTGTGTCCAGCACGAGTTTGGTTTGTACGGTGGCGAGGCCGGTGAGTGGTTACTCGAACTGCTGGCCCTGGTAAGAATCCCGATTATCACGGTTCTGCATACCGTTTTACCTGACCCTTCGCCGGTTTATCTGCGTGTGACGCGCCACCTGGCCCGGCTTTCCAGCCGAATGGTGGTTATGACCCGTACCGCCGCGCAGTTGATGCAAGAAGTTTACGGCCTGAAGTCCGCCCAAATAAGTGTAATTTATCACGGCGTACCGGATGTGCCGTTTACCTCCGCTGAGGATTCTAAAACTGAACTTGGCCTGGGTGGCCGGACGGTGCTGGCAACTTTTGGTTTGATCAACAAGGGTAAGGGTATCGAGTACGTTCTGGATGCTTTGCCGGAGGTAGTAGCCCGCTATCCGAATGTAAAATACCTGGTGCTGGGCGGCACACATCCGGTGGTTCGGGAACATGAGGGCGAGGTTTACCGGCAAAGCCTGGAAGCCAGAGTACAGGCCAGTGGGCTGGGCGACCACGTTCAATTTGAAAATCGTTACCTGGATTTCACCGACCTGTGTACCTATCTGGCGGCGACCGATATATATCTGACACCCTACCTGGGCCGCGATCAAATTGTCAGTGGTACGCTGGCTTACGCTCTGGGTTTTGGCAAAGTGGTTATCTCGACCCCTTATCTTTACGCCCAGGAAGTGCTGGCGAACAAACGGGGTTCGCTGGTTGAATGGAAGAATAGTAAAAGTATCAGTACGGCCTTATTACGCTATCTGGACGACCCGGAATTGCTGGATGAAACCCGGCAGGCCGCCTACAGATACGGACATCAAATGGCCTGGCCTAACATTGGCCGTCAGTATGCCGAATTGGCGGCGGAACTGGCCCAGGCGGCCCGTTCTTTTGAATATAGTAACTTTAGTTCGACCTATATACCGACGGTCTAACCGGTTGACCCCATCAGGAGTTTATGATGTCATTAATTGACTTCCAGAAGGCGGTTTCTGAACACCACTCCGCCGAATGGTATAGTGTTTTTAACCCCGGTCATCTGCTGGCGATGACCGACGATACCGGTATGTTTCAGCATAGTCGGTTTTTCATTCCCGACCGGCGGCACGGTTATACTCTGGATGATAACGTGCGAGCGATGCTGGTGGCCGCCCAGAGTAAAGACCCGATAGTGATGGCCCAACTGCCGGTCTATCTGGGTTTTGTTATGTATTGCCAGCAAGCCGGGGGAGAGTTTATTAACTTCATGGCTTACGACCGGCATTTTCTGGAAAAAGTCGGCAGCCCGGATTCGCATGGCCGCACAATGTGGACTCTGGGCCGGGTTTATCTTGAAAAACCGGTTTACCGGCCGGTTTTAGAGCCGGTGCTGACGGCTTTACGTCCACATATAGTGGCACTGACCTCCCCGCGTGCCCTGGCTTTCTCAATATTGGGATTACACGCTTATGGTTTAGCATTCTCAACTCAAAGAGCGGTTGCAGACAGTAGCCGCAGCGAATTACTCAAACTGGCGGAGAGCTTACTAAAATATTGGGAGGCTCACCAGCAGCCCGGCTGGCACTGGTTCGAGGAAAATATCACCTACGAAAACGCCCGTTTACCCCAGGCTCTTTTTGCGGCCTACAATGCCAGCGGCCAACCGCGCTTTCTGGCAGTGGCCCGGCAGGCGGCGGATTTCCTGAGCGAATTACATTTTAAATCAGGCTATCTAAAACTTATCGGCAATAGCGGTTGGTTGAAGCGGGGTCAAACTCCGGCGGGGTTTGATGAGCAACCGGTCGATGCGGGTGCCCTGGTGGAAATGTATGTACTGGCCTATGAAACGACCAATGAACCAGCCTATAAAGAGCTAGCCCTGCGGGCTTTGAGCTGGTATAAAGGAGAGAACTGTCACGGCCTTGCCATGTACAATCCCCTCACCGGTGGTTGCTATGATGGGCTGGAAGCAAAGGGAGTTAATTACAACCAGGGAGCCGAGTCGGTTTTATCTTTTGCGCTGGCCCAGCAAAGTATTGTCAGGCTGACCGGCTCGGCAAGCCGCGATTAGTGCGAAACCGGCAGTTGGTCCGGCAGGTTTAGCGTGGCGGCCCCGATATGCTGGTCGGCCATACCGTAATACACATCCAATCTGCCGTTTTCCCGTAAATCTATGCCGGTTGGGAAAACCACATTCGAGACGACACCCTCTCGTTCCTCGGCCCATTTGGGGGATAGAACGGGTTCGGAACTACGATACAAAATTTTACGCGGGTCGTTTAGATCAAGCACCAGTGCGCCGGCAGCGTAATGATTGGTCGAGTGATGGCTTGTCAAGGGATTAGTGGCCTCGTTACTTACGCCGTGAAAGAAACAAACCCAGCCATATTTTGTTTTCACAGGCGGTGTTCCCCCCCCAATTTTAACGTTCTCCCAGGCCTCGACCGGGGTCATAAACAGGTGATGTTGGTCAAAAACTAGCGTCGCTGCTTTGATAGTTCCGTCATTTTTTAAAAGTGTTTCAAGTGGACAATAAGAAAGCCACATACTGGCGCGTGGGTCGGTGATGCCGGTGGGCAAAACCATGTAGGGTGTTAGTTCCGCAATGTTCAAGAAGCTAAACATATCGTAGGTTGGGCGGTGAAGCATCGCAATCGCCGGACGACCAGCGGGGTCCAGCACCGGTTCAGGAAATATGATCGCGTCTTTGTTGGAGTATAAATTAAAGTCCATTCGCCAGTTCGGCTCAAAGGCAAATACTACCGGTCCCAGGCGTTCCCAGTAAACCAGATCGTTGGAAACTGCCAGGGCGATGCGTGGCCCCATAGGTCCATAGGCACTATAAGTCATCACATAGCGGTCGAGGGCCTCGATATACACAACACGCGGGTCTTCACAACCGGCGGTGTGCTGGTTTTGCTCGTAATGTTGGTCCGGTTGGAGGGCGATGCCTAATCTTTCTACATCGTAGGGGTCGCCCTCACTATTAAATTTTACCCTGGCAACGCCAATCCTTGAATAGTTATTTGGCCCAACCAGCCGGGGAAATAAATATAGTTCGCCGTCTTTACCTCGCACACAGGCCGGGTTAAGAACCCCGCCACTTTCATCAGGCGACTCAGGGTCAACCTTCATTATTAACCCCAGTCGTTTCAGAACAAATTGATCCATTATTATATTGCTACTCTTTCTTTGTAATATTGTCCAGCCTGAAGGCTAGTGCGTCTATTTTGGGTCCAGTTTTGCCGTTTGATAGAGAAAACCTTGTAGGAGAAGAGGAGGTTCCAGCTTTGCTTTAGGTCCTTTTTGGCGATAGTGAACCAGAAGATTGACCATTAATCAACTCTTTTATTATAACTTATAAAGGCGGTATTGTCTGTTTGTTGGCACACACAAAAACACAGCAAAGCTCGAAGCAAAATGCTGAAAGCGAATAAAAAAAAGTCCTAAAGATAATCGATTTTAGAACCACCTGAGCTTTTTAAAGAGAAACAACAAGCCCACCGTAATACCAACCATCAGGGCCAACGCACCATAGTAACCATATTCCAAATGGAGTTCCGGTATATTTACAAAGTTCATGCCATAGATGCCCGCCACGAGGGCGTTAGCCATCAGAATAATTGATACTACGGTTAGAGTACGCATTACACTGCTTAAATTGTTGTTGATAACGGCCATGTTCGCATCCATCGTGCTGCCAAGCTGGTCGCGGTAAAGGTCCAGGGTGTCCGACAACCGGATCAAATGGTCGTAGACATCGCGGAAATAAACCAGAATTTGCTCATTAAAAATCGGGCTGTCCCGGTTGGTCAGCACATTTAGAACATCGCGTTGCGGGGCGGTCAGGCGGCGTAATTTTAAAAAGATTTTTTTCAGTTCCAGAATTTTTTCAGTCTGATTAATTTGACCGGCTTTCCCGCCAAAAATACCGCTTTCCAGGTCCTCCGCTTGCTCTACCAGCGCGTCCACACAGGGGAAATAATTGTCAACGATGGTGTCCAGCAGGGTATAAAGCAAAATCCCAATGTTTCGGTCGACCTGATTTATATTTCGCTTCCATCTTTGCTCGATTATCTCCAACTCATGCATATTACCGGAATGAACCGTAATCAAGTAGTTATCGCCCACAAAGATTTTCAACTCCTGAATAAGCAAATCTTGGGACTCTGCGGTATTTTTGAAGGCCACTACATAAAACACCACAAAATAAAAATTATCGTAATCCTCGATTTTGGGGCGTTGATGGGCGTGGCTGGCATCCTCTATCGCCAGGGGGTGCAGATTAAATTCTTCCGCAATTTTCGCCAGTTCCTGCTCACTGGGATCGCTCAGGTCGAGCCAGAAGAGGTTTGTTTTGTCCGGCAACATATCGCTAACCTTATTCAGATCGGTTATTTCGGTCAAAATGGGTTGGTCGCCCTGCCCATTGCCATTCATAAGCTTACTTTTGCAGTGTAGGAGCTTTATCATTAAGTTTCGCGTCCCTTTCTCAAAGCTTTTTCAGTTATCTGGTTCTTTTGATTATTATAACCCACTTACCGGAAAAGGTAGCACAACACTAAAGCGTGAAGCACCTTAACAACTTAAGATTTGATTTTAGGCGGTCGGCCTCGCTTCTTGGGTGGTTCATAGGGTAGTGGTGCCACTTTGTACCACAATAATTCCTCAATGCTCCACACTTGGTTAGTAAGTCCGCTCGCTATAGCCGGACTGAACTCGACCCATTTACCACCCTGACTGTGCCAGTTGGGCCGCCTGAGTGTTAGATTGGGTTGGCAGAAGTTGTAGACGGTGCCGATTAACCACATCGCCCGTTCTACTTGCTCCTGTTTGTGGGCCGCCTTGCGAGTCCGGCGGGCCAGCACGGCCAGTCTCTGCCTGAAAGTAGCATTCAAACGTTTGGTGTTGATGGTGTAGCCCCCACCGCTCGCCCCGATTTGATACTCGATTTCTTCGCTTTGACCCCTTAACACCCGCCGTTAGACCTCGATGCGGCGACCTTTAGCCTTACGCTTGATTACTTGAACCATCATAAGCCCCGGCCAGCCCACTTTACGGGGTCGACCGCGTTTACCACTGGCTGTGACTGCCTGCACGCTCAAGCCAACTGGCGACGGTGCGTTCATCCAGTTCGCAAGCCTTAACAATCGCCTGGACTGGGCAACCCCAAGCCAGCAGCGTAATAACGATAGTGACCAACGCCGGGTCACTTTTCAGAGCGTAAAAAGGGGTCAGTTCGGTGATGCTAAAGGTTTTACGGCACTCAGTGCAACGCAGCCGAAGTTCGGCTTTGGAGTGAACCCGCAGGTTGCCTTGACCTTTGAGGCCGACGGTGGGATAATCTGGATTGGGGCAGAAGTGTTCCGCCACGTCCATCACTAATTCTGGTTTTTCGTTTTTATTGTTCATATCAGAATTAGACCTGATGGACGCTTATTTTTCAAGTCTTAGGTTGTTAAAGTGCACTTTTCACGCTGTTATGTGGCACTACCTAAAATTTAGTGGTAAGCCATTTGAGAATAAAAGATGAAGGTCTTGGTTTACGGAGCAGGAGTGATTGGCAGGGTCTATGCTAGCCGGTTGGCGCAAGTCGCTATTGATGTGAACCCACTGGCGGAGGGAAGGGGTAGCAGAACAGCTACTAAACCTGTTACATTCTTCTCCCTATATACACCATATCGGAATCTTTTACTGGCTTATTTTATAACAAATCTGAAAGACAAAACGGAACGAAATAGCTAAAATGACAAATCCTGTTCTGGTGACTGGAGCCACCGGTAATGTCGGGGCGGAAGTGGTGAAAGCCTTGCACAAGGCTGGACAACCGGTACGGGCAGCCGTGCGCGATGTGGCGAAAGCCGAGGGACACTTTGGTGAGGGTGTCGAGTATGTCCAGTTTGATTTTAAGCGTCCCACCACCTTCGAGGCTGCTTTCAAAGATGTGAAGCGGTTATTTTTGATGCGCCCGCCCGATATTTCAAATGCCCAGCGCGACATTTTGCCCGCTATCGAAGCGGCAAAGCGGGCCGGGGTCGAGCAGATCGTGTTTTTGTCCTTGCTAGGTGTCGAGAATAACAAGATCGTGCCGCACCACAAGATCGAGGAATTGCTGCGGGCTTCCGGGCTAAAGTGGACGTTTTTGCGGGCCAGCTTTTTTATGCAAAACCTTGATACGACCCAGTGCCTGGACATCCAGGAAGACAACAATATTTTCGTGCCGGCGGGCCGGGGTAAGACCAGTTTTATTGATGTGCGAGACATTGGGGCGGTCGCGGCCCTGGCCCTCACCCAGAGCGGTCACGCGAACAAGGCTTACGACCTCACCGGCAGCGAGGCACTCGATTATTATCAGGTAGCCGAGATTTTTTCTGACGTGCTGGGTCGACGGGTACGCTATAGCCATCCGTCGGCAATGCGGTTCTTCTGGCAATGGTGGCGAGTACGCAAAACATCGCTGGCCTTTAGCCTGGTGATGACCCTCCTTTATGTAACAGTGGCATTGGGGCGGGCGGGCAAGATTTCACCCCAACTTGCTCAATTGCTGGGTCGGCCACCCCTCACCATTCGTCAGTACGTCGAGGACTACAAACAGGTTTGGGAATAGAGGTAATTTTTATAGCTAACAGGCCGAGGGCGGGAAAGCTCTCGTAAAGTCTACGCGTTTAGGGGTCTATCTGCTCAGACGCTCGGCGCGCTCCTTGATACCAAGCATACACTTACGCATCATGATAATATCGGTGAATTCAACCAGTAAGTTGAACAAGAGCATTGGCGAAGTCCAATTGTAGCGCAGACGGAGGCGCGTGAGCAGACGAGTCTGGTGCTCATCAATGGAAGCCAGACCCCAGTACCAGGTGGTGTCCCCGGACTTGTCGCCCCACAGCATCCATTGGTTCGGCTCGATACTTCTGACCCATAGGCCCGCTTTGCCATCGGGACTCATTGGGATTACGTCCCCGACCGCCAGGTTTTGGAACTCTGGGATTATTCGCCTGGCACTAGGGCGGCCCAGGTTGTCGATCAAATCGTAACTGTACCAGCCCGCCCGGTTAAGACCTATCTGGACTAGCCAGGGCCAGATATGCTCTGGTCGCGCCTCAATGGTCACGGAGCGAGTAGCGTTAAACGTCGGATGTTTCACCACCTCATCGCCGGGCATGGCGCGGGCCACCTCTTCATCAGTCGCTCCCCAGTGCAGCTGCCACCGCCGGATGAAGCCTAAATACATTCCTAATGAAACTGCTCCCAGGGCAAGCATATCGATGCCGGTCTTTTTGTTTTTGAACATAATAGTTTCCTTCTTTTAATAAAAGCCCTTAATGAAAGCCCTCGGTTTTTTGGAATTCTTCCGGCTATTCAACAATAATAATCAATAATCATAATAAGTTCAATACAAGGTTAATAAATAAGAAATTCTGTGTGCTATCACTCTTACAGACCGGGCAACTTCGTCCATGAGGAGCTTTACCCTTTCCTGTCAGCGTTAAGTAACTTCTAATTGAGCGGCCTGAGTGCCTATTATGTGCGTTATCGGACAGACCGCCCTTTCGATCTAAGATATTATTACATTAGGTCATACCACTGCGGTTTTTTGGGTCCTTGTTGCGGGAAATTTGAATCTGGTATTGCCTTTTTTGAAATTCATTTGAGCGTAGGCTGCTTGCCTGTGTTACTAATTCAATCCGCTTGCTTTGCCATCATATTTGTGGCTCTGCACGGCCTAATTCACCTAATTGGTTTCAATGTATACTCGCTAGAGTAGAGGGAGGGTAGCTGCTTTGGACGCAAATAATAGGAAAAACCTTGGCGAATACTTAAAGCTGCTCCAGTTGCACCGTGGGGAGAGCACAAATGCTTATGACGAGGTCGCCAAACTTTATGATGGCTTTGTGCGCGTTTGGGACAAGCATATTGCGGCGACGGCTTTATCTTACTTCAACGAGCAGATTACTAAATATACCAGGCCAGGGGCATTTATACTTGATGCCGGGGCCGGAACCGGCGAACGGACCCTGGCCCTTTTGCATTATAGCCAGCCTGAGCGGATAATTGCTTTGGACGCTTCCGAAAAAATGTTGGAGGTAGCCCGTTCCAAAATTAGTGACCCGCGAGTGGAATTTAGAGTTGGAGATTTAGCCCGGTTGCCGTTTGCCGATAACACTTTTGATGTAGTTTCGTGTACCTGGGCGATTGAAATAATGGCTGACCCGAAAGCTGCCGTCCAGGAGTTTATCCGTGTAATCAAGCCGGACGGTTTTGTGATTTATGCTTTTTGTAGTTTGCCGGGTGGAGTAAGCGGAAAAGTTCTCAAGTACGTCCTGGATAAGGCCGCCGCCGAAAGCCCTCTAAATCAGCTGCTAAGTGATAATGAACGACCTTTTCACCAGTGTGAACGCTCTAGCCTGAAGAAATTTGCGGGAGGTCTTACGACGGTGGCAGTAGTAGCCAAGTGTTGCACCGTTACCGACGAGGCCTTGCCCTGTCAGGATATGCCTTTGGTTGTAGCTGAAACTTAACCAGATTGAAGGGAGAAGAGAATAGAAGGCCTGGCCGCCCAACCCCTAAATGCCCTGATGATGCGGTGTTCGCGCGGGTCGTACATTTCCATATTGATGCCCGGCAGCAAAACCGCGTCGCAATCCTGGAGGGTCTTGCTGGCAGCACTGACCAACACTCGTTTAGCTCCCTGGGCCAGATGCGCCTCCGCCCCGGCCCTGGTAGTCGCTCGTCCGGTGCAGTCTTCTACCACTTCTATGCCCAGTTCAGTTCGCCCCAATTTGGCAGTGCATGGGTGGTATTTACAAAGGTCATTTTGTGATCACCCACGCTCAACTCCTTATCGCTGGTCGTTACGCTGTCGGGCCGTGGGCCATAACTACTATCGTAGGCAAAAAGGGCGGTCAGGGTCGACAAATCCGTAATATCCGAAATAAAGGCAGGGACGAACAGCTTAGGCTGCAAAGCCGCTTTAAGCGTGGAACGCGCGATGCAACCAAAGCCGTGAATGGCAATCTTACTCATCTACTTTACTCCTAGTTTATCTTTGCATCCTTTTTTGCATCCTTTTATGAACGCAACTATTTTGGTTATAAGGCTTGCTCGGCCAGGGTCTTGAGGAGGTCGGCACTGTGTACAAAGCCCGCCTCCTCGCCCTGGTTGAGCGGTAAGCTTAATATCCGGCTGATACCTTCGCGGTTGATTACGGCGGGCAGGCTCAGACAAACATCCTTTACCCCGTACTGGCCGCTCATCCGGTTGGAAACTGAAAAAACCGTGTTCTGGTCGCGCAAAATAGCCTCGACTATCCGTAATAGCCCGGAAGCAATCGCGTAGTAAGTCGCCCCTTTGCGTTCGATAATCTGGTAAGCCGCCCCCCGCACCTGCTCGAACAAACTATCCATAGCGGCCTGACTATAGGAACGGCCTTCTTGCCGACAGATTTCCGCCAGGCTGATCCCGGCAATCGAGGCCGTACTAAAGACCGGCACTTCGCTGTCGCCGTGTTCACCGATGATGTATGCGTGGACGCTACGTGGGTCAACCCGGTGATACTGGCCTAGCAGATAGCGAAACCGGGCGGTATCCAGGATCGTGCCGCTTCCGACCACCCGTCCCGGCGCAAAACCGGAGTAGCGAATGGTCGCCTCGGTCATAATATCTACCGGGTTGGTAGCGATAACCACAATAGCCTGGGGAGCGGCCTGGGCGACTTGAGGGATCATTTGGCGAAAGATGTCGGCGTTGTGTTTGACCAGTTCGAGGCGAGTTTCGCCCGGTTTCTGGGCTACGCCGGCACTGATAACCACAATGTCGCTATCGGCAGCCTCGGCGTAATCGCCCACTCGAATAGTGCAGGGCCGGTCGAAGGGCATGGCGTGCTGTAAATCCATCATCTCACCCTCGGCCCGCCGGGTGTTCAGATCTATCAGTACCATTTCGGAGGCCAGGCCAGAATCGAGCAGTTTGTAGGCAAAGCTCGCCCCCACCATCCCCGTACCCACTACCGTTATTTTAGCTGTCACCGTTTAATCCTTAAATTATAGTAGCTATTCAGACCCCACCCCTAACCCCTCCCCAGGGCCACCAGTGGACGGGGAAAAGAAGAAGAAGAGAGATTAACAGGGGAGACCCCTGTTATACCCCCCGCAGGGGTTGCACCCCTACTTACCCCGCCTCGAAACAGGTAGACTGAATAGTTACAAATTATATTAGTCTTTTATAACAATAACCCATCTCATCATATTACAATAAATAAGATAAGCCGTCTGTTTGTTAGCCCGCTTACAGTAAAACCTGGCAATGATCTTGCTATAATTACTTTTGTATACTTATTAACTCCCAAAAGAATTAACTTCCGGCTGTGTAGGGTGCAATCAAGTGAGGTCGCCTTTTGGGTTGCCGCATAGCGCAACTCCTAGCGAGTGGCTCAATAAATCTGCAAGCAGCTATATTCGGACGGAAAAGAAGTATTTATGTCTAAAAATGTAATATCCCAGGCTTTGATTAGCAACCACTTGCTGGCGACCCTGCCCCACCAGGAGTATCAACGGCTACTACCCCACTTAGAACCAGTGACCTTAGCCCTTGGTCAGGTGGTTTATCACACGGCCCAGCATCTGGAGTATCTTTACTTTCCTACCACCTCGATGATTTCTTTACTCAACACGATGGAAGATGGTATGACAGCTGAAGTAGGCTTGACCGGCAACGATGGCGTAGTCGGGATTGCTTTGTTTTTGGGCGGCGATACCACCCCTAACCAGGCGATTGTCCAAGTTGGCGGCGCGGCTATCAGGATGAGAGCCAAGATTGTGCAGGAAGAATTCAAACTTGGCGGCCCTTTTCAACAGGTGCTACTGCGCTACACTCAGGCCCTTATTACCCAGATTTCCCAGACGGCTATTTGTAACCGGCTACATCCGGTAGAACAACGCTTCTGTCGCTGGCTACTTTTATGCCATGATCGGATCAAGTCCGATGAGTTAGAAATGACCCAGGAACTTATCGCTACGATGTTGGGAGGCCGGCGCGAGAGTGTAACGGTAGCAGCAGGGCGGTTGCAAGACACTGGCTTAATCCGTTACTCTCGCGGTCGTATTACCATTCTGGACCGACCGGGTTTGGAAGCGGCGGTGTGCGAATGCTATGAGGTGGTCAAAACCGAATACGAGCGTTTACTCGGTTCCAACTAAAGGTGGGCCAGATAGCCCACTTAAACCCTTGTTAGATCGCTTGCTTATTCAAAAGACGCCTTAGCAAAGCTCTTAACTGGTCGAAATTATCCGGTCGGGTGAGATGCACATTACCCTCAATCGCCACTTCCTGGCCTTCCCCTACGTCTTTGATGCAAAAAATTACAATTGGCACTTGTTCTTCTAACACTTCCGCTCTATGCCGTATCTGGCGGGCAAGCCCAATAACTTCGCTCGTAGACCCGGCCAGACTTACCAATAGCAGGTCTGGCGGTTCGCGTTTAGCTTTTAGAATGGCGTCTTCGACTGTTCGGGCAGGCTCGACCCGGTAGCCATCCGATTTTAGTAACTTTTCTATTCCATCACGGGTTTCTTCAATGTCCTCCACTACCAGAATTAACCAGCTAACTTCTTTATTTGTAATCATAGGTCTTCCCTTTCAAAGCCAATACTTGAGTGTTACCCTGCTTTATTATTTTTACGCTCAGAGCTAAAGCGTAGCGGATAAAAGAAAGCCTGTCTGTGTGGTAACGAACCGACCGTTGAGTTTATTTGCTATATGCTAAGGATAGGTATAGAACATATTGAAAAAAAGGGCTTGTCGCATCCAAAATAAAGCCCAAAATTTTAGAATGAAAAGACTTTAACTAAAGGGTTCAGAGCTAAGGAAGGTAATAAAGGTAAAAATTTATGAACATCGGTATGTTGGCGCGCCCCACATCTACTCGGATGCTGGTGGTTGACCCGCCGAAACCCCCTTAGTCAGCGCAGTAACGTCTTGTTCATGGGTAATCATGTAGTAAATGGTAGTGCCAAAGCTATCGTGGTACACACCGCCTCCGCTACCGAATTTGGTAAAGTTTCCGAACGGTTGCGTCTAAAACCACCCGAAACCGGCTTTGAGACAGGTATTCGACATTTCAGTTATCTTCTGATGGAAGTTACGTTATTACTCATTCGTATTAATTAAAAGTCGCCCGGCCAGGACTGTCAAGCTTTAACTCAGGCTATAAAGAAGGCGTTATAGAGTACCCAGGCCATTTGTAAGACGATGCCACAGCCAATAATTACAATTACGACGGGCTTAAAATTGCGGCTATTTTCAAGGTAACGGCTAATCAGATAACCTGCCAGAAGCGAAGTAAAAATCCCATTGAGCGAGAGCAAATCCCAGTCGTTGGGGCCGAGGTCGGGGTTCCAGGCCACCGAAAATAGCCAGGTATAGAGGGCGGCAGTCGCCAGCAGCAATCCGGTTAAATCTATAATCCGGCGACGCAAGGCCCATAAACCGGCCAATTGCAGGGCCACTCCCAAAAATACCGGCCACAAAATGACCTGAGTACCGACCCAGGTTAGCCCGCCAAAAAACAAAATTATTCCCAGCCAGACCGGCCACCAACCGGCCAACCTTTGCACGGCCCCCTTTTGAAGTAATCGCCAGCCCAGGCTGACCGATAATAGCGGCAAGGCCAGCGGAGCGATAAGCGATTGCAAGTTAAATTGATATAGGAGGTGGTCCAACGAAAAAACCGGGTAGAATTCCCGTGAACCGGGCCGCACCGCCGAAGCCAGCAGAGGTTTGAAAGAACCGTTGTCGCTGCCGCCGAACTGCTTCTGGGCGATCCCCCATTGCTGCCAGCTATAGTCGTACATTATAAAAAGTAGGCCGAAACAAGCCAGCGTCACCCCGGCCACCAGTGCCGCCAGGCCACTTTCGCGGATTAGCAACGGCCAGTTAAACTTTCCTCTCAGGAAACTGGTCCGTACCAGTAGCACTACCACCAGCGAAGGACCCAAAAAGACCGCCTGGGGGTGCAACAAAATGGCAAGGCTCAGGGCCAGGCTCGGCCAGATGATACTGGCCTGGGTGCGCAAGGCCAGCAAAGCTAACCCCAAATAAATCAGGCTGGTAAGCGCAACCAGGGTATAGCTTTCGATGTAGCCGTAAAATACCAGGGTCGAACCACTGACCAGCACCAAACCGGCGATTAGCCAGCGACCAAGCCGCGAACCGGTCAGCATAATGGCCAGCTTTAGGGTAATTATTACAAAAAGATCGCCGCCGAGAACCGCCGGGATAACATAGGTGAACTGGGGTTGCCACCAGTCGAAGCGGAGCATGGCTCGCCACAACACGAAATGCAGCGCAAAATCCAGTGGTTCGCGTTCCCGCCAGATGAAGAAGTTGCTGCGCCCGGTTTCAATTCGGTATTGCAGGAATAACTGGAGTTTATTGACCAGTTCGTTACTATCGCCGTAGCTGTTGGCGGTTCGGAGTAAAAAGAAGATTAGGGTTACAAATAACCCGGCCAAAGCTAGTCCCAGATATGGATTTTTGAAGCGAAATTGCTCTAACGGACTCTTTTTATATTTGTAGAAAAACACTCCGGCGGCGATAAAGATTGCCAGGCCAGCCAACCCTAGCGTGAGGGGTAACGGCAGTTTGCTGAAACGGTGCCAGCCCCACCACGTTTCGCCCACACCGCTTAGTACAAGGCCCAGCAGCACTACAAACAGGCTAATCGCGGCCAGCCCCCAGCCTAACCGCCGGGAGGTTTGGGCCTCGCCCGGTGGGAAAATGGCAACTGTCCTGACCGGCCCGGCCAAACGACCCTGGTTTATCGCTCGCCGCAGTCGACTCAGATCGGTCAACGCCAGTGGCCCGACCCAGCGCGCCGCCGCCAGGGCCAGCCAGGTCGCTATTACCACATAAAGTGTCAGTTCGAGATGGGCGGCCAGATAAGCCCGGCCCGGACCCCAACCGTTTAGTATTAACCAGCCGACCAGTGGTAGCCCCGCGCCTAACAGACTGCGCCAGCCGGATTGTCTGAGCGAATAAATCAGACTCCAGCCCCCGGCTCCCAGCAGCAGCGTAATACCGATTTGCAGCAGATTTGGCAGGGCCAGTTGACCGCTACCAGCGGTTACTTCGACCGTCCGAATAAGCCCACCCAGGCTTCGACGGTCTTTGGGGGCGTGATATTCGGTGGTGGTGATTTCAAGAGTTGGGCCGAACCAGATATTATAGAGAAAGCCGTCTTTATAAAGGGTGTAATTGTCCGGCCAGAAAGCCGCCAGAGTCGGGGTTGTTGTACAATAGCGGTGTAAGCCCGGCTCAAGCTGGAAATTCTGGAGGTTGACCCGGCGTGTCTGATCGTAGAGGAGGGCCAGTTGCATCTGGCGACCGGTGGTGATCTCCTCGACTTGCAGACAAATCTTTAAGTGGCTATCGAGCGGACGAAGCTGGACCTGGGCCACCGGGTAAGCCCAGTGACGGCGGTCGAGGCCGCTTTGTTCCAGGTCGTAAAAATTGTTTAGTTCCTGACCGGGCTGGGCGGTGCCAATATTCAGGCTGTAACCGGTCCCTGATTGCACTACCCCGACCAGCCCGACCAAAGACACCAACAACAGCCCAAGCAGACTCCACCACGCGCTACCTAACCGGCGGGAGGTGGCGGCAACTTTTTTTTTTAGGGAAGTGGGATTTTCTTTGATTATCATCAGCCGAGGTAACCTTATCCTGCGCGGTTGAACTGAGCCTGGCTCAATTTCAGCCACCGGATAAACAGCTAAACAGAGAATTTTTTCGGATCGGCAGGTGCGATTGTAGCATTGGCCCGGCGTGGTGTCAAAGCGGGCCATGCTAGTAACTGTTCACCATACCATTAAGAAAATTAGCGGGGTACGCAGGGGTGCAACCTCTGCGCGGGGTCGTACAGGGGTCTCCCCTGTAATACTCTTTCTCTTTTCCCCTCCCCAGGGAGGGGTTAGGGGTGGGGTCTGAACAGATACCCATGCTAGTATAAGAACCTAATAGAACCTACTTTTGAGCAATTAAAGTAATGCGGGGCAGCGCGAAACCGATTTTTCCGTCTCTAAGTTCGATTTTCAAGGCCTCGGTTAGAGCCGGACTGGCCGAGCGGAAAAGTTGCTCCAGCGTCGATACGTTCGGGGCCGAAGTGCCGATCCGGCGGGTCCACTGGTCGAAATCCATTTTGTCGCCCTCATCGTAGTAACCAGATTCCTCGAAAGTTATCCGCAAACCGGCCTCGTTTAACATTTGCTGCCACTGCAAAGCGGGATAGTTACGAACGTGGGAAGGGTCGCGCAAAAGTTCGATTTCATTGATTTGCTGGTCGAGTTCGGGGTCTTCTGGGACACTGGTATCCATCACGATCAAACGTCCCGCCGGGGTCAACACGCGAGCCATCTCGCGCAGAGCCTGGGGCAAGTCAGCGAAGTGATGGGTCGTCAGGCGGCAGCTTACCAGTTCAAACGAGGCATCCTCAAAAGGCAAATCCTCGGCGGCTCCCTGCCGGGTCACGAGGTTGGTTACACCGCGTTCGGCAGCGTTACGCTCAACTTCTTCCAGCATTTGCCGGGTCAGATCGAAGGCAATCACTTCGCTAACTGCTGGGGCAAAGGCCAGCGCGGTATGTCCGGCCCCGGTCCCGATGTCCAGCAGGCGGTCGGTTTTGGCCGGTTGGACCCGTTCGACCAGCCTGGCTAGCTCGCTCCGATTGGCGTGGCCCTGGCTGGTAGTGTAGGCGTGGGCGTTCGGGCCAAAGCTGGCCTGGACTTTCTCATAAGTTTGTTCGTTCATGGCGGTTTTCTCCTATTACAAATCAATTGGCGGCCTTGTGGTGGGCTGTAGGTAGGGATTTTAGCACATTTTGAATGTTATTAGCTAAGTTTGACTTTGCGCAAAGCGATTGTCAACAGTCGGTTATCCTTTGAGGCCGGGTTGAGAGCGTGTAAATAAAGACTGGTACCTTCCGGGTAATAAAGATAGTTAGTGTTGAAAGGGTTGGTGTGCCGGTCTAGCAAAGCGTGTTTTATCCACCACAATGACCAGATATTCTGGTTCTGGTCATACTGAAACTGGCCGGGAATCAGCAAGTTTGGTTGCAGAATTACCGAAGGTGTACAAAATCGCCAGCAGCAACGCACCGAGAAAGACTAAGCCATAATAGCCTGGTTCACTTTGCCATAAATTGCCAAACCAAAGCAGTCCGCGATTATTTTTTAAAGGCGCGGAAGGTACTAGCACGTCAGGCTCAGTCAATTTTGAGGTTTTAGAAATCGTAGGCAACCGGTTTTTATTAAGCGAAGCCAAACTTCTCGTTAGGATTGGTTTAATTTACTTACTCTTTCCGGTTAAACAGCTAAAGCACCAGGTCGATAATCTCGATATAATTGCTAAATATAATCGCTAAATCTGGAGAGATTTGATCGTAACACAGCCATTTTTTTGTGTCAAATAATGTAAAATAAGAGGGTTAGAAAAACAAAAGAACCTCGTCGGGTGGTTTGTTGCTAATTTTGAGTGTAATGTAACTCAGCCCGTCCCACTAAAAAGCCATCAGGCCCAATTGATTTTAACGAAAGCAGGAGTAGTGAGCGAAGAAAACCCAAGCGATAGGCTTGAACAGTTAACCCCCGCCGAGCAAATCGCGCGTTGGGCCGACGAGTTGCGCGGCATTGGAGCCAACGGTTTTCGTTTCGCCACCAATATTTATGACAAAGACAATTATACTCGTCTGCAAAGAATCGCTAAATCCATGCTGGGTCTGATCAGTCGGGAACCCCTGGCAACCCTGGAACCTTTGCTGGGTCCGCTCTTTAGCCGGCCCGGCCCGATCCCGACCGCTGATGCCGCAATTATCAATAGCGAAGGCCGGATGCTGCTGATCCGCCGGGCCGACAATCGTTTGTGGGCGATGCCGGGGGGTGGGATTGATGTCAGCGAGACGGCTGCTCAGGCCGCTGTCCGGGAGGCCCTGGAGGAAACCGGCGTTCACTGTGAGGCGGTGCAACTACTCGCTATCCACGACTCGCGGCTGTGTGGCAGTCGAAACCGGCAACAGCTTTACATGATTTCGTTCCTGTGCCGACCGCTGCCGGTTCCGGTCGAAAGCCCTTCCCACGCCGCAGAAGTGCTGGAAACCGCCTGGTTTAGCGAAAGTGAGCTACCCGCCGATCTCGATCCGGGCCACGCTACCAGGATTCCGCTGGCTTTCCGGGCCTGGGAAGGCGAGACTCGGACTTTTTTCGACCGCTAGACCCGCTAATTTTTGACATTATACTTTTGCAGATGTCCGAAGGGTTTGGTCACGAGCATATTGAGCAATCAGCCGGAACTCGGCTTTATATATCTTGCGCACAATGCCCGGTTGAACCAGCTTTTCCATAAAGCCCTTTAGTCCCGGACTGGCTTTAAAATCGCTGGCGATGGTCAATTCACACTGATTTTGCTCCCCGACCGGCTCAACCGTAAAGATCGTGACCACCCCGGTGGCTTTATCGGTTTCGGTCAGCACGCGTCCCGGTTCCGGTTCGCTTACTTCCAACGTGAAAGTTTGCTCCACTCCCATCACTTTCAAGCGAGTGTGTACCACCGTACCGGCTCCCCGACCACCCTTTTCAACCACCAGTTCCTGAAAATACTGGCGAGGCAATATCGCCGGGTGACTTTCGGTATAATCCTGCAATATGCCATAAATCTGTTCCGGGCTGGCGTTTAACCGCTCGGAATACTCCACGTGAACTTGCTTGCTGTTCATTTTCTTTCTCCTTTCAGCAACTATACCGACCGCAAAAACAGTTTTTCGGAGGGTAGTCAATAACTTCTTTAAAAATTTGTAACTGTTCAGCTTACCCTCTTGCAAAAGGAATTTAGCAGGGGTAGTGGGGACGCAGCCCACGCGGGGGGTAGAACAGGCGGGTACCCTTTGGGTGCCCCTGTAAAAAACTCTTTTCTTCTTCTTTTCCCGGTCCAGTGGTGGCCCTGGGGCGGGGTCTGGGGTGGGGCCTGAGTAGTTACAGAAATTTTTATGAAGATATTATGAAGAATTAAAAAGGCCGCCGGAAAGGCGACCTCTTTTAGAAAACCATTTTATCAGGCGTTGCCGGAGACTTGCTCCTGCGTCCGGCCAAACTTGCGGAGGCGTTGAGCGTATTCACGCAGGGACTCCAAAAATTCGTCTTTGCCAAAATCCGGCCAAAAAAGCGGTACGAAAGCATACTCACTATAAGCGGCCTGCCAGATCAGATAGTTGGAGAGGCGTTGCTCGCCGGCAGTGCGAATGATGAGGTCGGGGTCGGGGCTTTCGGCACAGTAGAGATTGTGGCTGATGGTTTCCTCGGTGATTTCGTCAACTGGAATACCACTGGCGATGATCTTGCGAACCGCATCCACGATCTCCAGACGACCGCCGTAGTTAAAGCAAACATTGAGGGTTAGCCGGGTATTGTCGCGGGTTTTGTCGGTGGCCTGAATAATTCCTTTGCGGAGGCTCGGACTCATGCCGTCCAACCGGCCCAGATGATTTATTTTAACCCCTTCGGCGTGCAGTTTTGGTGTTTCGCGCTCCAATACTTCGCCGAGGATGGTCATCAGGGCACTAACCTCATCGTGGGGGCGGTTCCAGTTCTCGGTCGAGAAGGCGTACAGGGTCAGGTAGCGCACGCCAAAGCGGATCGAACACTCCACGAGCCGCCTGATATTTTCGGCCCCGGCCCGGTGTCCAGCCACGCGCGGCAAATTGCGCTGCTTGGCCCAGCGACCGTTTCCATCCATAATAATCGCCACGTGTTGGGGAACAGTGGCCGGATTTAAGCCTAACTCGGCCAATTCGGACGCATCGGGAGTATGTAGTTTAGCCGGGTTGGTATGCTTAAATTTCATCATTCTACTTCTTACACCTCTAGAATTTCTTGCTCTTTGTGATGTCCGATTTGCTCGGCTTCCAGGGCGAACTTATCGGTCAAATGTTGCATCTTCTCGTGGGCCCGTTTGTCATCATCCTCACCGATTAACTTTTCCTGAAGTAATTCCTTGAGATCGGTCATATGGTCGCGCCGGATGTTGCGGATGGCTACTTTGCTATCCTCGACTTTGCTCTTGACCACCTTTACCAGTTCTTTGCGGCGTTGTTCGGTCAGAGCCGGGATCGGTATACGAATTATCTTGCCATCGTTACTGGTCGAAAGGTTCAGTTCAGATTTCTGGATCGCTTTTTCTATCGCACCCATCGTGCCTTTATCCCAGGGTTGGACCACCAGCATACGAGCTTCGGGAGCGGTCACGCTGCCAAGCTGATTGAGAGGAGAGGTTGTGCCATAGACCTCCACCGGCAATTTTTCGATCAGGCCCGGTACGGCCCGGCCAGTGCGAATATTTTGCAATTCGCGGCGCAAAGCTTCGTTGGCCTTTTTCATTTTATCTTCCGCTTCGTGCAGAACATCGTCTATCATAAAAAGCTTCCTCCAACCTTAGTTTCTGATAAGGGTGCCAATCGGTTCACCGGCTACAACTTTGGACAAATTATCGTCCTGCATATTGAAAACCACGATAGGCATATTGTTATCCCGGCACATCGTCAGGGCGGTACTGTCCATGACCCGTAAATCCCGGTCGAGGGCTTCCTTAAACGTCAACCGGTCAAACTTTACAGCGTCAGGATGGGAGCGGGGATCGGCATCGTATACGCCGTCCACCTGGTTCTTCTCCATAAGGATAACTTCCGCCGCAATTTCCATCGAGCGGAGAGCCGCCGTCGTATCGGTCGTGAAGTAAGGCAAACCGGCCCCTGCCGCCAGGATAATAACCCGGCCCTTTTCCAGATGCCGGATAGCTCGCCGCCGGATATATGGCTCGGCCACCTGGTGCATTTCAATCGCAGTCATTACCCTGGTAAAGACACCATTATTTTCCAGGGCATCCTGCAACGCCAGCGCATTAAGAACGGTCGCCAGCATACCCATATAATCCGCCGCCGAGCGGTCCATTCCCTGCGAACTGGCCTTGAAACCGCGCCAGATATTACCGCCTCCCACTACTACAGCCACCTGGACTTTTAGCTGTACCACTGCTTTAATTTTGTTAGCGATGGCCTGTGTTACCTGAGGGTCGATCCCGTAGCTAGCTTCACCCATCAAAGCTTCGCCACTGAGTTTTAGCAACACACGCTTATACGCCGCTTCAAGCATTAGTCTTTATCTTTCCCTTCCATTATTCTGTCAGGCCTGTCGCTGCAATCTGGGGCTTTCCAAAGTAGAATGGTGTTACCAGGTATGTTGCTGTCTCGCTTTGGTCAATTCGGTGCTGATCAGGCATAACGCTGCATTGTGTAGAAAAGTTCCTGAACTTTATTATACCTTAAAATGTGTTAAAACGAAAACCTGGGGCAGCCCATTTCATCGGTCATTCATACTGCCCAGACTGTTTTGGAGTTGAAAACGGCTACGTGGCGGATGCCGGGAGTCAAAAAAGCTAGAAACCTGGAATAGTTTCTAGCTTTTTAAGTGTCGAATAAAGCTTTATTTGCCTAATTCGTAGCGAATAAACCGGCGAACTAAAATGTTTTCGCCCAGCTTGGCCCGCGCCTGGATCAACAGGTCGTTGATGGTTACTTTGCCATCCCGAATATAGGGCTGGTTGGTGAGTACGTGTTCTTCGTAGAAACGCTTGATGTTATCACCATGTTCGGCTTTGGCTTCGTTGTGCTCCTGCTCCGGGATTTCCTCGACGGTGGTATATTTCGGAGTAGCCCCGACGATATGGCGAGCGATGTCCTTAGCGAGTAACTGAAAATCCTCGGTTCGGGCCACGAAGTCGGTTTCGCAACTTAGCTCGACAATCGCGCCGATCCGGCCCTGGTGAACATAGGTTTCGATCAGGCCCTGCTTGGCTTCCCGGCCAGTCACTTTTTCGGCCTTCTTCAGACCGCGCTCTTCCAACCAGACTTTAGCTTTCTTTACATCGCCATCGCTCGAAGCCAGCGCATCCCGGCACTCTTTGAAACCGGCCCCCGTCTCATCGCGGAGGGCTTTCACGGATTGGGCCGTAACTTCTACTGCCACTGTTTTTTCTCCTCAAAAATATTCTTAAAAGTTCTACACTAATTGGTATAAACCGACATAGTTTGGGCCGAACAAAACTGTCGGCCCGGTAAGTACAATTTTTAGCTGATTAGCCCGGTCAGGACTATCTTTGAAATAGTCCTGATTACCGGTAAATTCAAATTTAGCTGGCCGAATTCTCGGTCGGTTCGGCAACGGCGGTTGGGGCAGGCGCGGGTGTAGGAGCCGGGGCTGGTGCGGCGGCCTGGGCCGGAGCCTGATCGCGGCGTTCGCCACCACGTCCACGTCCACCACCACCGCTATTGCGTTCGCCACCACGTCCACCCCGATCACCACCTCGATCATTGTTGCGTTCGCCACCACGTCCACCACGATCATTGTTGCGATCCCGGTCACGGTCACGTCCACCCCGGCTTCCGCCGTGTTCCTCGTCGCTCATCATCTGCTCGGCCCGCATCGCTTCGCGGCGGTTGCCACCTTCGATGTAAGCGTCCGCCAGGCGAGCGGTAATAATCTTGATCGAGCGGATCGCGTCGTCGTTACCGGGGATTACATAGTCGATCTCGTCCGGGTCGGCGTTGGTATCACCGATAGCAATCACCGGGATTTCCAGCCGCAACGCTTCGAGCATAGCGATACGCTCTTTGTGCGGGTCGATGACAAACATCGCGCTCGGCAAGTCCTGCATTTGCTTGATACCGCCCAACACCTCGGTCAGCTTGCGGATTTGCTCGGAAAGCTTGCTGGCTTCCTTCTTGGTGCGAAGTTCAAACTCGCCACGAGCGCGTTGAGCTTCCAGGTCGGCCAGGTAGCGCAAGCGGGTGCGGATGGTCACAAAGTTGGTCAGCAGACCACCGGGCCAGCGTTTGTTGACATAGAACTGTCCACAGCGCGCCGACTCTTCGGCGATAACGTCCTGAGCCTGTTTCTTTGTACCGACCATCAACAGGCGACCGCCCTGAGCGGCCAGTTCTTCGACAAAGGCGACCGTCGAGTCCAGGCCGGTAACAGTCTGGGCCAGGTCGATGATGTGAATGCCGTTGCGCTCGGTAAAGATATACGGGCGCATTTTGGGATTCCA
Organism: Chloroflexia bacterium; assembly: GCA_038322625.1. Taxonomy (GTDB): domain Bacteria; phylum Chloroflexota; class Chloroflexia; order Chloroheliales; family Chloroheliaceae; genus 54-19. The sequence goes on along the minus strand of JBBQGA010000010.1, from coordinate 122,775 downwards.
GCGTTTGGTCTGATGACCAAAGTGAACGCCAGCTTCCAGCAGCATCTTCATAATTTGAGCCGGGGTCTGGCCGGATTCAATTGTGGCTAACGGGCGAGCGATAGTCGTCTGGGCCGGTAGCTGAGTATCGGTAGCAGTTGCAACCATGATTTAATAGGTTCCTTTCAGATCAAACATTGTTAAACTTCCGCCACCGTCATTCCACCGGCCATCCCTCTCTAGTAAAAAAGAAGAAGGACACAAGCCTTACGGTCGGGTGGCGTGCTAATTTGGTCACGTAAAAGCGGCACGTAAAACAAAAACGCCGCGTGAAATTATAGCATTTTTAGGTATCTAAAGCAAGCCGGGGAAAAGTGCGCAAGCCGGTTAGCGGCTCAGGATCAGCCCCACCGCGAAAAGAATACCGTAGACCAGTTCTAGCCGGGCGGTACCGCCCAGCACTTTGTTCAGGATGCGCCCTTCCTGTTTGGAGAGAATTTGCCAGAGCGGCCAGGCCATCGGGGCCGACAACCAGGCCAGCAGCACCCAGGGTTGGGCGATCCCGGTCAGCCACATGAGTAGAGGAACCAAATAGGAGCCGCCGAGCAGCAGCAAATATTCGGCCTTCGCGCCACGCTCACCCACCCGCACCGCGATTGTCCGTTTACCCACCGTGCGGTCGGTCTTGATGTCGCGGATATTGTTCACTACCAGGATCGCGGTCGCCAGAAAACCCACCGGCAGCGTACTCCACCAGGCCACCGGGCCGACCGTACCGGCCTGGACAAAGTAGGTCCCGGCCACTGCCACCAGACCAAAGAAAATAAACACAAAAATATCGCCCAGCCCATTATAGCCGAGCGGAAATGGCCCGCCGGTATAGGCAATCGCCGCTGCAATCGAGGCCAGCCCGATCAGCACAATCGGCCAACCGGCCACCGCCACCAGATACAGCCCGATCACCGTCGCCAGCCCAAATACTACCCACATCCCGCCAAAAACCTGGCGCGGTGTCAAAAGCCCGGCCTGGGTGACGCGCGTCGGGCCGATCCGTTCGGCGGTATCGGCTCCTTTTTTGAAATCAAAAACGTCGTTGGCGAAATTCGCCCCGATCTGGAGTAACAAGGCTCCCGCCAGCGCAGCCAGGGCCGGACCGGGCTGGAAGGCATGATCCTTGAATGCGGCAGCGGTTCCGACGATTACCGGGACGGTAGCCGCCGGTAGGGTTTTGGGCCGGGAGGCCAGCCACCATTTCTGGGCGAAAGTTAGTTGGACGGTTGAAACGCTCATCGAAAATAATCTCCTCTTGCTTGGCAGTTACCCGGCGGGGTGTTGCTAGTTGGCTAATCGCCGGGCGATCACGATCAGGGATTAGAGATTATATTTTACCCTATTTAAGCCCTGGATTCCCTCCATTTTCCTTCCATTGTTGAAGGATTTGCTGTTCTTTTTGTAAATTAAGACCGATTCTTTCCCAATGGGTCTGATCGGCAGGCCGGGCGGCTTCCCAGGTAAGGGTATCCTGAATGGTCTCGGCCAATGGCCGGTAGGTCAGACCCGCCGCAATCGCTTTATCCGACCGGACACTGCTCAACCCGGCCAGGTTCGGTTCGGTGGCGGGCCACCATAACGGAATGCCTTCCAGTACCCCGGCCTCTTTGAGAAATGCTTCATCGACCCACTGAAATTCGGTCTGGCTACCGGTCACGCGGCGGCATTCCTCCAGAAATTGGCCCATCGTCAGGCGATAGTCCGGGCCGTAGGTATTATAAATCCCGGTCTGGCGAGCTTCGACCTGCCGGATCGTCCACTCCGCCAGGTCGCGGACATCGATATATAGGAGCGGGTGGTCAGGCTGACCGGGGGCCAGCATCTCGCCGCCCTGGGCCACCCGGTGCGGCCAGTAGGTAAACCGGTCGGAGTGGTCGAATGGGCCGCAAATGATCCCCGGTCGGATAATCAGCACTCGGCCCGGCATAGCGGACTCAACCTCGCGTTCGCAGACTGCCTTCAGCGGTCCATAGGTTTCGTTGGTCATGGTCTCGGTGGTTTCGTCCTCTAGCTCACCGAGCGAGCTGTCTTCAGCCTGGTTGGGTGCCTTGAAGTCCCGGTAAGCCGAAATACTGGAAATAAACACGTAGCGGTCGACCGAACCGGTCAGTTGATGGGCCAGCGTGCGAACCTGACGCGGAAAATAACCGCAGACATCGATCACGACATCCCAATGACGACCTTCGAGCAAAGCCAGGTCGGCGGCCTGGTTGCGGTCGCCGGTAATTTCTTCGGCCTGGGCAAACAAACCCGGATTGGTCTGGCCCCGGTGGAACAAAGTCAACTCGTGGCCTTTTGCCAGAGCCGCCGTGACGATATGCCGCCCTAAAAATTGGGTGCCACCTACCACCAGAATTTTCATATTTCCTCCACTTTTCTCCAGCTAAACTAAATTATAAGTGCGTTTACCGACCTCGAAGAACTCGCGGACCAGCCGGGCGTTATCGCCCTTAAATTCTTTCTGGTAGCCGCCACTCAGGAACACCGTTACTTTATTCTCGCCAAACTCGACCAGACTGATTTGCATCGGGTTTAGAATGGTATTACCGACTCTTAAATATTGAGTTTCCATTTTGTTTTTCCCCTTTCGATTTAAAATTGGCTACATTGCTCAACGAAGCTTCTAAGGCTTACTGCGACAACATCCGGCGAGCGGTTTCGATTACCTCTTCCAGCCTGGCCCGCCGACTGGCGTTCATCGGCTGGCGGAGATGTAGTTCGACACCTGGTGCAAGCTCGACTCTTTCCCACTGGTCCCCCAGCCCGGTCGGGGCATTCTCGGCAAGCTCATTGGGCTGGAAACGGGGTGGCTGGTAAACCAACCGGGTCGAACCGGGTGCGCTCATCTCCGGGCTGGAATGTCCAGCCGCCTGAAAACTAAGGCCGTAAGGGCGGCGGGGTGGTTCCGGTTGAGCCGCTTCCCGACTAAAATTCTGGTGTAGGGAAGGTTGTTCAGGGCGTAAGCTAGCCGCCAGCCCGTTCGCCAGGTTTAATTTTGGAAGGGTTGGCCCCTGATCTGGCCGAGCCAGTTCGGCTAATTCGGAAACTGTGCGTCCGGCCAACAATCTTTTTATCTCACTAAGCGGTAAGAACTCGGTCTTTAGCTGTCGGATGACTTGCAGACGCAGCCGATGTTCTTCGCTGTACCGGCTGAAAGCCCCGCTGCCAATTGGCGGAGGCAGCAATTCTTCTTTGATGTAGTAACGAACGGTGCGCTCCGTAACCCCGGCGAGTCGGCACAAATCTTTCAAATTATGACTTTTGGTTTCCATATCCCTCGTTTGGTTTACACTTCTACGTAAGACTGTTGTAACATAGTTACGTCAGAGTGTCAAGCCAGCAGGGTATTGGAGCAAGCACTCTGGAAAAACATACATGGTTATTAATTCTTAATTGCACCCTGGCCGTTTTACAGATATACTGGAAATAAGCAGCAAACTTTTTAGCTCATGGAGAAAAATAGGTTTATTCACTAAGCTCGGCTTTACAAGGATTTAAGTCAATGCCAAAGTTAGACGTTGAAAGAGTTAAATGCAATAATTGTGGGAAGAAATCTAGTATGGTAGTTCAAGATACTACTAATGCAAGCATTTTTGGTGATGAAGATTTCCCACATGATTTTGTATTGCAATTTCTAACTTGTCCTGCTTGTAATAAAATGAATATTACAATGTATGATGAAGATTCAGCTTCTGACACAGTAATATACCCGCCTAAACCTAGAAGTATTGAAACTAAAGAATTATTAGGCTTACCCCCAGCTATCGAAGATGCTTACAAAATCGCTCAACAGGTTAGAGAAATTGATACAAATCTTTTAGGAGTACAATTAGGTAGAATACTTGACCTAATTTGTATTGATAAAAATGCTAAAGGAGACTCATTATTTGAGCGAATTAGATATTTGACTGACCAGGGAGAATTGCCTAAAAGATTAGCAGAAATGGCTAATCAATTAAGAGCGTTGCGTAATATTGCCGCACATGCTGATGCGGGTAGTTTAACATCGGCTGAAATACCTATATTGGATAAGCTGTGCGAAGTAATTTTAGAATACCTCTATCATGCTCCAAAACTCATAGAGCAAGTAGAGCAACGATTAGCAAAACTTAAAGGTAAATAATAGTTGCTGAACGTTTTAACTCTACAAACTCTAAAATGAAGTTTCAGGCCGAACATATTTATCAGCTTATTAATGGCCGACGGGTACACTATCAGGTAGCCGGTCCACCCCAGGCCCCGGCCTTAATCTTGCTGCACGGTATTGGCGGCAGCGTGAACTGGTGGCGGGAAAACCTGGCTGCTTTTAGCCGTTATTTCCGCACCTACGCCCTCGATATGCCTGGTTTTGGGCAAAGCTGGCGGTTGACCGGTCCGGTAACGATTGAGAAGCTGGCCGAATTTGTTCACCAGTGGTTGTTAAGCCTGGGTCGGGAGCGGGTTTACCTACTCGGACATAGCATGGGCGGGCAGGTCGCCATCCGGCTGGCGGCCCAATATCCAGCCCAGATCGAACGACTGGTGCTGGCGGCTCCCAGCGGCCTGTGGCCCAGCCTGAGCGAGCGTATCCGGTGGGTCGGGAAGATGCCCAGGGTATCCGTACCACTAAATCAATCGCTGACGATTGCGGTCGGCACCATGCGGACTGACATGCTGGCACTGGGTCTGAGCCTTCGAGCCATTGTAAGTGACCGGCAGACCGGCGATAATTTACAGAAATTGACGGCACCTACCCTGCTTTTGTGGGGAACCGCCGACGGTGTGGTGCCTCCCGCGCTTGGTCCGGCTGCCCGGTCGATGCTGACTAATACCCCGGCTCGGTTGGAATTTATTGAACGCGGTACCCATAATATGATGTTTGACCAGGCCAGCCGGTTTAACCGGTTAGTAATAGAATTTTTGCAGGAAAACAATGATTTTTGAAGAACATTTTTACTTGAATTACCCGGTCGAGGAAGCCTGGCGATTTTTCACCGATTTCCCCGGCCCAATAATGGTTTTGCCAGGTGTGACGCAGGTGGACGAGACCAGCCCCCGCCAGTACACCGGGGCAATTCAGGTGCATATTGGCCCGTTTAATTTTTTGTTTCGGGGCGATATGAACATTGTGAAGATTGAACCCAAAACCCGGCAGGTGGTGCTGAGTGGGAGTGCCCACGATCATAATCTGGGCAGTCATTTCAAAGCGGTGGCCTATACCCAGACCCAACCGGTAGGGGCAGACCGCTGCCGGGTAAACCTGGAAGTTCAGGTTGGGATGGGTGGCGTGATGGGTAAACTGGGTGTCTGGTTGCTCAAGCCGAAAGCCCATAGCATTGTTCAGCATTACGCCGAGTTGGTCAGCCGCGAATTGGCGACCCGGCGCAACCAGGCCGTCCCTGAATTGGCCCAGGTGGGCTACTAAAACCCGATCCCGGATACCTTCTCGATCTTCAAGCGCACTGTCACGCGCTGCTCTTTGGAAAACTGATTGCGCATCATCTGAGCCGCTCGTTCTGCCCCGTGATAGCGTTCGACCAGTACTTTAATATCGTGCTGCGCCTTTACTTCGTCCAGCGTGACCCGGCCTTTGATGGTTACATAGCGATAACCATCCTCCACACACATACTCATGCGGGGGTCGCGGCGCAAATTCAAATCCTTGATCCGGCCTTTTGCCGTATTCATAATAATTTCATCCCCCTCCACCAAATACCACACGACGGTTTGCTGGGGAGTGCCATCCTTGCTGATAGTGGCTGCGACTCCAAACCTTACCTCGTTCAAAAATTCCAGAATCGCTTCGGTCAATAAATCCATATTGTCCTTTCTTCAGGTTGGCCTAACGGCTCCAGAAACGGCTTGGGTAAAAAAATTTCGACTTAAAGTTTAACTTGCCGGTTTAATTTTTACAAACTTACAGGCGATGATAATCCCCAGCCCTAGCAGCACCAGCCCAACCACCGGAATTTCCACCGGGAGCGGATCGGAGCGGGTCAACCCGCCATAACCGGCTTGCGGCAGACTGGCCGGTAAAACCGCCTCAGCCGGGGGAGCTACCGCTGCCGGAGTGGTGGGATTTGGGTTTCCGGCAGGTAAAACCGGGCCAGCCAGTTTTTGCAACCAGGCTACCTGATCATCCAGTACGGCTGGCGGAATGATCGAATCCGGCACCGGCTGTTTAAAGCTGAGGGCCAGCACCACCTTATCCGGGGTAAAAGTGTGGGTCAATTCCTGGTAGACGGTTATCCCGGTCGGGATGCCTTTATTAAACAATTGTTTTTCGAGGGCCAACACGCTATTGAGGGGGGCGCGTGCGTCATCCGCCCCATGTTGAAAAAAAGCCGGTAGCTGAAGGGTTGGCAAAATTTCGTTTAACCGGGGTCCATCCAACAAGCTTTTCAAGGCTAAATCCGATTCGCCGGAAGCACGCAGGATCGCCGGACTGCTTAAAAGCCTTTCCCGAACCTTTTGCAAAGCGGGCTTTAGTTCATCTGCAATCGAGAATTTGCAATCGTGGTTCAGGTCAATTGAGCTTTCACAGGTCACATAGGATGCCTGACCGGGGGGAGTAACCACTTGAAAATAACCGGGCTGAAATAGCAGATTTCGGCGGTCGTTAGCATAAACATTAGGATCGCTATTGAGTGAGGCGGTTAATTCAGCCGCTGTCAGAAGCCCGTCCTGGTCGGTATCGATTTCCGCCGCCTGTTCAAGATAAAAATCTACAAGCTGGTAATCGAAGGCGGCGTTCCAATCGACAATTGTGCCCGCCAGGACCAGCCCTTTGATCGCTCCCGGCACCTTCTGAACCAATTGAGGGGCGATCAGGGTTCCCTGACTGTGGGCCAGGATATAGACGCGGTTTGGGTCGACGCGAGGGTCGGTTTGCAACCGGCGCAACGCCACCACCGCATCGGCCACCAGCCGCTCGTTGGTACGGCTATCGGCCTGCCGTTGGTTTGACACAAAACCGTTCTGACCAAGCCCGCGTTTATCATACTTAAAAGTTACAAAGTCGTGCTTAACCAGATTGTCGAGCATCTCTTTGTAAGGCTTGATGGCTGGAGTAGCCAGGGTCGCGCCGTCCATATCGGTACTACCACTACCACCCAGCATCAAAACCGCCGGAAGTGGCCCGGCAGCCGAGCGCGGGTAATCGAGTTCTGCCGGAGTATTAACGCCGTCGTCCAGTTTCAGGGTCATCGGCTGACGGACGATTGCCGCTTCGCTAGCCGGGTTAGGTGTCAGGGCTTGCGCCAGACCGAGGGTCAGGCTCAACCAGAGAAAGAAACCGGCCATTAGAGCGATTAAATTGTGGGGTAAAGTGGATTTCATAATAGTGTGGGAAGCATAATACTAAAATTAAGGGTTTGTATCTTTTTAGAATTTTCGCTTCAAGCTCACAAATTGAGCTTGAAGCGAAAATCCTATAGCTGAAAAACAGGATAACGACCGGCCAACTGCCTCTGGACAGACGCAACCGGCCCGTCGTAAGCTTCGACTAAACCGCTATTCCTGGTTAATATCGAGCTGGATCACTGCCGAACCGCCCCCCTCGAAATATTCCAGGACGAGTGTATGGACACCGCCACCAACCGCCACCCGGAAGTTGTGAGGAGCCGCCGAGCTTAATTGCCAGTACTGGTCGGGGTTGACTCCGGCCAAATTCTGACCGTCGATAGTCAGCCGGAAGCCATCGTCGGCGGTGACTACAAAATTGTAGGTGCCACCGTCGCCGAAGTTTATACTGCGGCTAAAGCGGGCCGAGAAATTGTCGGAAAGTATCCCGATCCGGCCATTATCCGGCGCACCCTCGCCCCAATTGTAGCTTAGGCCGCCGCTAGGACTGGCCGTTTCATCGCGCTGGAAGGCTGGCTTACCGGCCAATCCGGAATTGTTATAATACTCGGCTTTCCAGCCGTTAAAGCCACTCGGCCAGGGGAAAGCTCCCTGCAAATTGTCGCTCTGACCGTGCATCAGCAGATAGCCACCCTCGAAGTTTTGCTGGCTGTCGCCCTGACTATTTACAAAAACATCGCTGAGAGGCGAACCTAAGGCCCCGCCACTACCACCATAAGAGTCGCGCCAGGCTCGCAGGAAGGCCCCGAATACCCCGAACACCGGTTGCAGGGTCGGCACCGGGTGGTCGCCAGGCCGGTCGTTGCGCTCATCCGCCATCAAAATGCCGTCACCCAGGGCACCGCCTTTGAAATTTTGGATCGAACGCTGGTTAAAGTTAAAGACTTTGCCTTCGGGCGACCCCACCTGGAAACCACCTCCCAGGCGGCGGACGGTGGCGGCGAAACGCGGTTTGAGAGTGTCATTGCCGGTGCCCGGTTCCACCGTTTCGGTAGAAGGAGGAGGCGCACCGACCGCCACCGGTTGGGGTGTAGCCTGAGACTGACCGGGGGTCGGGGGCGGCGTATCGATGGTGATCATCCAGGGTGGCCCCTGAAAATCGCCCCAGGTGTACACGACCTGACCGGCCCCCGGTCGCCCCCAATAGTTATCATTGACGATCCAGCGGCCATCCGAGGTATAGCCTTTGAGGCAAACAATATGGCCGAACCCGTGCAGGTTGGTGCTAAGAACCACCGGTTTGCCTTCGTTCAGGTAGCGTTTGATTACACTTATCGAAGCACTGGACTGAAATTTAGCCGCCAGACCTAATTTGTTAAGATAATCCACCATACGCCAGGCGTAGCCCTCGCCCCCCTCGACACAATGACCATAAGCACCGGGGAAAGGCCGCCCACTGGCATCGGCGGTGGTCCGGGTGAAAGTAAACCCGGTCGCATTGCTTTTGAAAACGTTGGAGACATACCAGCCGTACTGGGTTGGATTGCCGCCAAAGACATCGTTGCGCGGGCTTAGTTTGCCATAAAAAGCGGCGACCATCGTGGCGGCAGTCGGACCACAAGCCCAGTTACCGTTGAAATCATCCGGGGTCATTCTAATCTGGTGAATATATGGCACCTCTATGTTTACTACTGAACCGGCCACCGCGACCGAGTGGACACCCGCATCGCCCCCAACCGAAAGGCTATCCGCCGAGGCTGACGGCCCGACGATACTGGCGGCGTTGCCCTGAAAATCGACGAACTGAACCGCCCCATCCTGACTCTCAACAAAAAGACCGCTTTTATCGCCAGCCCAGGCCAGTATGGAATAATGTCCGGCTCCGGCCCTGGCCGGAATTATCGAGCGGACCGTGTCACCTGTAGCATCATCGACCGTCAACACCTGAACACCGGCCTGGGCGTCCCCCGCATCGGCTTGCTGACTACCGGCCCCGGTTCCTTCCGGGAATTTGTAGGTAGAATAAGCGACCAGGCTCAGGTCTGGCGAGAAAGTCAGGTTGGTCGCCGCTCCCTCGGAGGCAGTTTGCTTTATCAGCTTGCCACTAGCGGCCTCCACCACCAATAGAGGGGTAGCGGCACTGTTTTGCAAATAAGGCGATGAATTCAGCAAGTAAGCCAGCCGGGCTTTTCCCGCTGAACTGCCGTAGGTCAGGCCGATTATGTCCAGATTTTGCTGTCCATCATTGGAATTGGGCAACATAATATTTTCGGTCTGGCCGTTAGCGACGGTCAGGATCGAATAGGAAAACAAACCTTTTATGCGGCGGGTCAGATAGATTTTTTGACCGTCGGCGGACCAGCCCAGAAATTGTAAAAGATCGTCACCGTAAATTTTAGTTGAATTCCCGCCAGTAACCGGCACCACCCAAATCTGGGCAATATAGGGCTGGTTGGGGTCTTCCGAGGGCGAAGTCCGCATAAAAGCCAGTTGCGAGCCGTCCGGTTTCCAGATAAAGCATGAAAGCCGGTCGCCACCATTGTATTTAATCAATTCGGTGCCGCTATTATCGGCCAGGTTTACGACCCGCACAACCGGATTTTGCTGATTGGCATCGGTTATCGAATAAGCTAACCGCTTGCCGTCCGGTGAAAGAAAAGCCCCAACAACCGCTCCTTCTACACCTGCCGCGTCGATACCGGGGGCTGGCTGGGCTGTTTGACCGTGAACTAAAAAAGCCACCGGTTTTCCGTTAGCCTGGGCCGTGAAAGCTCCCTGGGTATGGGACACGCTAACAGTATCAGACATAGAGTGGTTTTCCTTTCATTCTGCACAAGGTCAAGGCCAATGACCAGCTCGGTTCAGGGTAAACCGGCCAGTCAGTGGCCCTTTGATTAAATATCTTTGAATTATTAAAAGGTACCGCAGATTTGAAGCTAACCCGGTTGCTGACTGGTTTCGTCACGATTTTCAATAGCCCGTTTAGCCAGTTCGTTAAAAATCAGGTCGACCCGTTCGCCATTTCGAGCGGAAGCGGTAAGGTGCGGTCCCCCGGCATAAGTAGCGAAGATTTCACCCCATTTTTGCGGGAACCGGTAGCCGAGGTCAATTTTGTTGCCGACCACCACAATTCCAGCTTTCGGGACAGTGGCCCGGCAAACATTCAGCCAGATCGCCAATTGCTGCAAGGTTTTATCTTTTGTGACATCATAAACCAGCATACAGGCGGCGGCGTTGCGGTAGAACTCGGTGCGCTCGAAATATTCCCCGGCAATATCCCATAATTCCAGTTTTACAGGCCGGTTTCCGGCCATTGCAATGTGTGTGGTAACATTCAGACCCAGGCTGTGGCTATATTGACCACTAAATTTACCCAGCGTATACTGCTCAACCAGACTGGTTTTCCCCACTGTTTTTTCGCCAGCTACTATAACCTTTATATTGCGTAGCATTAGCTCATTCCCTTTTTCTTGATCTTGCTTTAGCTTGCAGGTAATTTCTCCGCCAGGGATGGGTGAACGCTTTTAAGCTTTAAATATCTACCCAACAAACAAATTCTTTTAGGCGGTAAACCTTTTAGCTAAATTCATCCCCGAATTTCTTACTCTGAGTTATATTCTATTATACTCTACCTAACTATGTGATACAAGAGAGGCGAGTTTGGTAACTGTTCAGACCCCACCCCTGACCCTCCCCAGGGCCACCAGTGGGCGGGGAAAAAGAGAGATACAGGGGCACCCAGAGGGTACCCGCCTGTATGACCCCGCGCAGGGCACTCAGTGGGTACCCGACCCCTACTAACCCCGCTAATTTTTTAGTGGTAGGGTGAACAGTTACCGAATTTGTCGCCAGGTTTATGCGTTTGATTTGACATATTTCTTCAGGATGGTTTTACCTATCAACCCTAAACCTTCAAGGGGCTATAATAAAAGAGCTAAACTTTTGGGCAAAGTCCAAAAGTTTAGCTCCTGATTTCTGGGTCCCACCCTCTATATACCACGCTTTATGTACCACCCTCTACATAGCCTGCCAGACCCTAAAAGAGCCACAAGGCAAGCGATTAAAAAGTACCCCTTCGTCAGGGCCAGTTTTGACGAGCTAGCGCGTAACCAGGGCCGATAATACCTTTTTGGCAGGAATCGCCGCCGGACGCTGCAAAGCGTTCACGCTATTGGCAAAGGCTAGCAAAGCTTTCGCGGTTGCCGACGACTGAAACTCATTTTCGGCTAGTTGACGGCTGTGCTGCCCCAACTGATAACGCCAGGCCGGGTCGTCGACCAGATGATGCAAAGCCTGGGCCAGGGCCGCAGGGTCGCCTGGTGGCACCAGCAAACCGTTTTGGCCGTCCTGAACCAACTCGGCCAACCCTCCTACCGGCGTGGTAACGATGGGTAAACCGGCGGCCAGAGCGGTCGCCAGTTGCGAGGGACTGGTAGCTGAGATGGCCGGGAGTACATAAATATCCGAATTTAAATAAAGTTCCGCCGGAGCATCAAAAGAATGTAGATACACCGGGAGAGTAGAGGGGGCTTTTTCCAGATAAGCGGCGGCGGTAGCCCGGCGAGTGATCACGTGCAATTCGGTGAGGTCGGCCAGGGCCGGGTCAGCCTCGTAAGCTTTTAGCAGCAGATTGCCGCCAAGCGACTCAAAATCGTCGCCGGCAAAAAGTAGGCGAATCCGTTCCGGTAGGGTCCGGGCCGGGCGGCGGGTAATTTGAAAGTCTTCGAGATCGGCATCCCACTCTGACAAATCCACCCCGGTACGGGCCACCAGAACACGCTGGCTCTCGACACCGAAACCGGCAATCAATTCCTGTTTGGCCCATTCGCTCCAGACTACAAAACCGGCGGCCTGGCGCGCTCCATGGGCCAGTCTTTCATCGCCTTTGAGGGTGCGGAGAAAAGCCATAAAAGCATGACCGGACGAGCGGCGGGGTTCGCGGATGAAGGAGCGGAGGGGTGCGCCGTCCAGCAAAATAATAGTCGGCACCTGGCGCAAGAGGCTCAGGGTAGGAAAGGGCTGATGATAGGACTGGTAAAAAAGCATATCTACTTTAGAACGCTGGATGGCATCCAACAAATTTGGAAAGGGCCGAGGGCCGTCCCCGGTCGCCGGAAACCAGGTAGCGGTTATCTCAGAACCGGTTATATTTTTCTTAAGCGAATTGGCCCAGCTACGGTCCTCGACAGCAAACCAAATATTATGCATTGTTAACGCCTTTCCATTCCACTCCGGCTGACATAGGCCCGCCTACCATTGTTATATTACCTATTAATCATTCTAATAACAATTTGAAATTATGTGAGTGATATAGGTCACTTTGGGACCGGTCTTTTGTATTCTGTAATCTTCTCTTAACATTTTGACTATAATTTAACTTTAACACGACCCCCGCTTCAGATTGGATTATGTCATCTGCGAAGGTTCTAAGTTAGATTATTGAGTTAGGGTAATGGAAAGAATTCCGATTCGTAAGCGTCGGTTGTCGTTGGGTGGGGAAAAGAAGCCTTCCGAGGGGTCAGGCCGAAGGCTTATAATATTGTCGCCGGGCGACAAAGGCAGATTTGCTAACTTGAAAGAGGTTACTCCACTGACCGTCACTGATTGATTTAGCTGACCATTTAGCCGGATTTGAAGGTGGCGCGGTTTATCCGGACTGACCAGTTGCATCTGCAAAGTGAAGCTCTGGGTGGCCGGGCTGTTGCGATTCACTATTATTTTAAGGTCGGCTTGCTCGGCGGCGGCACTGACCCAGCGTTGCACCCGGCCACCACCGATACCTTCCGGCGCATCCCAACCCTGACCAAGCAATAAAATCGGATGGGTCAGGGGAGTCGGCGGAACGGCGTAAACCTGGGCCAGGTCGTCCTGATAAGCCGGTTTTGCGGCCTGACCGGACACCGCCGCGAAGGTCAGATCGAGCAAAGTTTGTAAGCGTTGCAAACGAGCAGTGTCGCCCTGGAATTCGCCGGGATAAACTACGACAAACCCCAGGCCGCTTTGTGTCAGAATACCGCGCCGGTCGGACTGGCTCAGGGCTGGCACCACATCGGGTGTGACCGGGGTCAGCAGTTCGACCCAGTCGTACCAGTCGGGATAAGGCGGCGTTCGATCCGGGTCGAGTAGTTTGCGGCTGATATAACCGCCGGTGATCGGTAGACTGTGGTAGGTCTGGTAAAGCATCCGGGGGCTATCCGGGTTGCTGTGCTTGGTAACCGGCAGTTCCAGGATGGCCGGACCGGCTACTGTCTGCGCCGGATTGAGCAGGGCCGTCGTAAAGGCCGGAGGGGTGATCGGGTCGGGCGGCGGCAACACTCCCGGCCAGCTTTCCAGAAAAAACAGGGCTAGAACCAAACTGCCCACCAGGCTGCGAACCGGCACCCGGCGAGCCAGCCGAACACCCGGCGACCAGCGGTCTAAGAGGTGGGCCAGCCCAAAAGCCGCCAGCAAGCCAATCGAGAGTTGGGCCATCAACATAAACCGTTCCGGGAAACGCCCGATCCCGATAAAAGGTAGTTTGGTCAGGAGGCGGTAAGGCATCGGCCAGCCTGGTTTTGGCCCGTTAATGCGAAGACTCGGCCCAAACGAAATTATCAGCCAGAAGAAACCGGTAAACACCCACAAACCCAGTCCCCGGCCCCGCACTTTCCACAGGGCATAGATACTCAGGGCAACTGCCACATATCCCAGTACGGCACCCCAGTTATTGAGGGCGGTGGCTCCCTCGGTGGGGTGAACCAGGTTTTGCCAGAAACCGGCTGGCTCTCCCCACCAGGGTTGGTGCGACGGCGGCAGAAATAGCTGTGCCAGATCGGTACTATGAAGCTGGTCGCCATCGGCGTTTTGCAACGCTTCATAGCGTGGGTTGCCGGTTTCACGAATAGTCGCCAGCAGCAAAGGGCTATAGGGCAGCATCCCCAGACCGAAAGCCGCCGCCAGTTTAGCAGTCAGCCCACCCGCCGGGCGAACGACCTGCCGCCAATCCCGCCGATATTGCCACAGCCAGCCGGAAACCCGCCACAACCAGTATAAAGCGGCAAACATCAGCAAATAGATCGCATAATAATAATCGACCAGCAAGGTCAGGAAGTAGAATAAAGCCGCCAGCAGGGTGTAGCGAATGAGAGCAGGGCGCGTGGTGGCTTTATCCAGCTTCAGGATAAACAAAATTACAATCGGGAGCCACTGCAATGATACCAGATTGATCTGATCCTGGCGTAATTCGACCCAGTGATACGGCCCAAAACTCCAGACCAACCCTACCAGCAAAGCTCCCCACTGGTTGCCGGTCAGATAATGGCCCAGCAGCCAACCGGCATAGCCGCCCAACGGGAACGTCAATAGTTCCAGCAAACTGTAAGCCGGAACCGGTCCAAATAGCAGTTGTAAGGGCAAGCCGACCAACTGGTTATAGAGGCTAAAGGTATGCAGGTATAGATCGGCTCCGTAGGGGAAAAAGAGAAAATCGGTATGGTAAGGATTGTGGAGGCCAAACACCGCGCGGCGAAACCACCACATATTCCATAAATTCTGGTTGCGGTCGGTGGGGAAGTGGCCGGGGGTACCCACGCCGAGTTGAAGTACAACCGGCCAGACAACCAGCAAAGTCAGTAGACTGTAAAAAGCCAGTGCCAGCAGGTGCGGTCTGAGTCGTTGCCAGCGTGTAAGCGCAGCCCGTTCGGTAGAAGGGCCAAGCGTATTAATTTGTATAGGGGGAGGCGGGTTTTTGAGATCGGCCAAATTTAACTTGCCTGCAAATAACTTATCCTATTTATAACCGGCTTTCCGGCAGCCCTGTCAAAGAATTGCCAGCTGCCGGGCTATTCTACCATAATAGGAGATAATAGGAGATTCGCTTCTAGCTTATCTAGTGAGGTAAATAGGGGTGTTGCAAAGCCAGCAGCCCTTAAAAAAGAAAAAGAGATTTGCGGGCGGAGTCAGCCAGCCGGATTACCTGGAGGTGGGAACCGGTGTCAGGCTGGTGTCGGGGGTTAGAGGTGGAACCGTCGGCGGCAGGACCGGGGAATTGCCGGGAACTTTTGGAGCCAGAATATAAACCCCGGCATCAAGGCGGTTCAACAGATAGGCGGGTTGGAGGTTGCGCTGCCCGGCCACATAATTAAACTGTTGGAGGCGAAACACCCGGTCGCGCTGTTCGTTCAGGTGATCGTACATTGCGACATAGCTGGAAAATTTATCGTTGTTGGAGTAGTAAAGGCTTAAATCCAGCCCCCGTAAATACTGGGCTTGCGCCTCGGAGAGTTGTTCGGGGCGGCCATTGTTAGCCAGGTTTTCGATTTCGGCCAGGCGGCGGTCGGCATAGTTCAGCGAAGCCAGGGCACGGTCATTGGCCGAAAAACTGGTGATTTCCCCGATGTGGTCGAGGCCCAGTTTGGCCCGGTACAGCCAGTCGCCCGGCACGGCCTGGTTTACTACAAAGGTCAGGGTGGTAAAGAAAACCAGCGTCATGAGGGCGTAAGAACCTACCTGGCGCACACGCGGGCCGGTTAGCAGTCGAAGCCACTCTTGCCAGTTAAAGCCGGTGGCGATGGCTTTGGTAGCTTTAGACGCGACAGGTGTGGGAACTGCGACAGGCCGAGCGGCTTCCAGTTGGGTCTTGAGGCTGGCCCAACCGGCGGATTTGTCGAGAGCTACGAAGGGCCGGGTGGAAATCAGGGGCGGGTGGGCCGCCTGATTGATCCGCAAAGCCAGTTCGACTTCCGGGGCGATGGCGTCCCACTCTGAGCCATAATGAACCGGAGCATGATCGAGGCTGAGTTGACCCTTTTCGATCAGGTTTATGGCTTCTTCTACTAAATCAACCATCGTTTTTGCCAAGACTGACCTCCCCGGTCGAGTTATTTAATATACGTCGCAGGCTTTGCAAAGCGCGGAACTGGATGGCCCGGACGGCTCCTTCCGATTTGTTCATTACCCTGGCGACTTCGGTATGGTCCCAATTTTCGACAAAGCGGTAAAAAATTACCTGCTGCTGTTCTTCATTCAACTGCTCGAAGGCTCGTACCAGGTCTTCGTTGTCGGCGTGGCGGAGCATCGAAGAAACCGGGTTAAAGGCTTCGTTGTGGTCGGGTACCTGTTCGGCGATGCCTTCGCCGAGCGCGGTTACGGTGGTGCGCTGGTGCTGATTTTTCTGAAAGTTAATCAGCAAATTGCGTGAAATCGTGTACAACCAGACCAGAAACGGTACTTCCTGCTGTTTGTAGCGGCCAATCGCTTTCCAGGCGTTCAGAAAGACCTGGGCTGTCAGGTCCTGCGCTTCGTTGTCGAGCCGCACCCGGTAGAAAAAGTACCGGTAAATGTGGTCGGCATAAAGCTGGTAAAGCTGTCCAAAAGCCTCGACATCGCCCGCGACGGCGGCCCGGATCAAGTGGTCGGGGGCGACCGACTTTGGCGGGACCGGTTCATCAGGTAGAATTTTAGCGTTTACCGCCGGGTTTTTTGACTTAAACAAGCTTTTCCTCTGGTCGCACCGAGATTGCTAGCGATAATGAGAACTGCAACGGGTCAAGCTTTATTCTACCCTAAAACCCTCATTCCTGTTAATTCAATGCCATTTCCAGATCATCCAGACTACAAGGTTTGGTGAGCAATTCGATCTGACGTTCTTTTAGCCGTTCTCGCAAAGGGATTAACTCCAGGCTGGCGGTGAGCAATATATACCGCGAGCTTTGCATTCCGGCCATGTGCTGGATTTGGTCGATTACGTCCAGCCCGTTTCGCTTTTCCTGGAGCATTGCATCCACGATCAGGCAATCGGGGGTTTCGCGGCGGACGGTTTCCAAAAAAGGGTCGATTCTGGCAAAGGCACTAACTTCATGACCCATATAGGCGACTATATCGCTCAGGACCGCCCGCATTGCGGCGTTATCGTCAAGGACAATTACTCTGGACATATTTCACACCTGCTGTCTAAAGTTTAACCCACCCGTTGCGAACACTCAGCATCAAGGCCTGGGTCCGGTCTTCGACTTCGAGTTTTTTAAAAATGTTGTTCAGGTGGTTTTTCAGGGTGTGGTTGCTGATACACAGCACCTGGGCCACTTCTTTATTGGAATAGCCCTGGGCAATTACCTGCAAAATCTGGATTTCGCGGGGGCTGAGGGGCAACTTGACCGTGATTTTTACTGGGGCTACCGCGACCGTCCGCACCGGCCAGGCTCCTTCGGACAGGGAAGGCCGGATACCAGGCAAAGGGCGACGACCGCGAACGGCCTTTTGCATTACTTCGCCGAGGGCCGGACCGTCCAGGGTTTTAGGGGCGAAGGAGTTGACGCCAAGCTCGTGCAGGGCGTTGATCTGGCTTTCGTTTTCGGATGAGCCAAGTACGACCATTGGCACCCGCCGGTTGAGTTTGTATTGTAAAGTTCGGATCAGGGTCAGGGCTTCGCCGGGTTTTACCTGGTCGATTACGATCAGCCCGACCGGACCGCCGTTAACCAGTTCCAGCACTTCGGTGGCCGAGCTAACTTCGCCTACGACTTTAAAATCGGGGTAGTGGCTCAGTTCGGTGCGCAACCCGACCAGAAACAGGGGGTGCGAACTCACCAGCACAACCCGGTGATAGGCCAGCCCATTAAAACTGCCGAGCCGGGTAGCCGGTCCATTTTCAAGGCTGTAATTAAAAGTTGGGCTAACGTCTAAAACCTGGGTCATAATTCACTGCTCCTAGTCTAATATTGCGAAAGAAAAACTAAAATAATTTCTGACTAAATGATAAGAAATGTTCGATGACAGCTTTAACATACTGGTCGCAGTTTTGTTACGGCCTATTTTCACCACTTTTAAAAATTGCTTTTATACTGGCTGAACTTTCAAAATGACTAAATGCGTGGTTGGAAGGGATGTGGAGGAGGTAGGGTGAACTTTTTTCTAACCAGGCTGTTGAATACGATTTAAAGCATTTGCCGCCGCACGGGTTATCGGATAAGATTCGTAGTTACTCACATTCTCTGCGTGCTTTGAAAGCCATTCAAGAACCTGTGTTACTTTTGGAGTATTAAATTTGCTCAATCCTATGATGCACATTTCACGGATAGCATCATCCGTATCTTCAGAGATAACTGAGAAAAAAAATTCGATTATTTGTTCACCCCCTAATTTGCTTAATGAAGCTATTGCGCCCTCACGCACTTTTGGATTGGTATCTTTTAACAGTTCTAGCAAAGGGTTTAAAATATTTTCGTCGTTAAAAGTTCCCATGCACCACGCTCCTGTTGCAGGTATTACGGCGATGTCACTCTTTACTTAACAATTGCATAATTATTTCACAATGTTTCGATGGGGTTTCAAGGGGCACCCAGGGGCGACCCGGCCCCCAGGACGGGGGTAAAAAAGAGTGTTGGGGGATGTGCCCCAAGTCCCCCTTGCAGGGGTTGCAGCCCTACGAACCCTGCTTAGTACTTTGTGATTTTTTTATGCAATTAACAAGTCTTTAATAAGTTAATTGCTGGCTGAAATCGATTAGAATTTGCAAGAGAGCTAAAAGCTACGTTACGCCAAAACCTACCCGGCGGCGGCGGCCTCTTTAGCCGAAGCCGAGGACGAAATCCTAACCTTTTACGATTTTGCGGTGGTGATACAGCGTTACATAGGGTAGAATAAAAATGGATGGAGCCACAGGCAATCTAACAATTTAGAGGTAATGAAGCATAGTGGTCACAAAAACGAACATGGATAATTTCGAGAAAGTCGAGGTTAGCTCGGCGGCAGAGCTGCGCGCCTGGTTAGACGCTAACCATAACCAAAAAGATAGTATTTGGCTGGTCACTTTCAAGAAAAACACTGGTGACAAGTACGTTTCCGTCGATCAGATTCTGGATGAGATAGTATGTTTTGGCTGGATTGACGGTGCCGGACGCAAACTCGATCTGGACCGTACCATGCGCCTTTTATCACCACGTCGTACTCAGCACTGGGCCAAAACTTATAAGGATCGGGCAGCACTGCTGGAAAAAGAGGGGCGAATGCATCCGGCTGGGTTGAAAGCAATCGAGGAGTCGAAACGGCTTGGTTTGTGGAATGTCATGGATGATGTTGACGCACTGCTCATACCCGACGATTTGGTTGCCGTCTTGCAGTCACATCCTCCAGCACTTGAGAATTTCAGCGGGTTTGCAATCTCGTACCGACGCAATGTTCTACGCTGGATTAAAATAGCCAAAACGGCCCAGACACGGACAAAACGACTCGAAACGACCGCAGAACTGGCCGCCAAAAATGAAAAAGTTCCGCATCTCTGATAAATTAGTTACAGATATTGGGGAAGACTCTCAGCATATTGATTGATTTCCGCCGCCAGTTCACTTAATGCTGTTCTTAGCTCAGGTGGTTTTACGACAACAAACGGAACCGCACCTCAATTAGGAATCGGGTCGTATCTGCCATACTATCCACGCGGCAGTGATATACCACTTCAAGAAAATATTATCAACCAGTATTTCAAATATATAACATCCTGACCAATCGAAATACAAACCTGGTAAATAATTTTGATTTTGCTAAACCGGATCGCAATCAGGGACGGGAGGCGGCCAGGCCAAAGATAAATTCGCTGCGTTTGAAAGACCAGTCGGGCCAGCCGGAGCGGTTGAAAAGCTGGGCGGTGCCGTCGGGCTGGAAGCGTTGCAAGGCCAGGTTGTCCCAGCCGGTGGGCCAGCGCGGGGCCGGGCTGTTTTTGCTCAGGTGGTAGGCCAGGTAACTGGAGCGGGTGCGTACCTCGAAGCCGGTCTGGAAATCGGTCAGGCCGAGAAAGTCCTGCCAGAAAGATTGGTATTGGTCGCGCTGAGTGCTATCAAAAAGCCGGTAGGTGGGCTGGCGGCTGATGAACAGGCGACCCTGACCGTAAGGATGGCCGGTTGGCTGGTCGTTCCACTGGGCCGAGGCGGCAGGTAGAATGGCCTGGGCCACCCCCAACGAGGCGACGACCGTTCCCCCGGCAGCCGTCCATTTTTGGAGACCCTGACGGTCGGCCTCGGTCAGGAATTCGGGCGGAGAAAGCACAATCACGGCTTTGAGGGCGGCCCACTGCGGCGGTAGGCGATCCGGCCAGTGACCGGCTGTAATGGTCACGATGTTGTTGCGGGCCAGCACATCCATTCGGGCGTAGTCCACCACCGGCTGTTTGTAACTGGGCCGGTTCTGGCCGATTTGGGCATATTGCCACTCGGCGGGTTTAAGCAGGAGTACTTCGGGCTGACCGGGGGTTTCGCTCATCAGGCGACGGGCCGGTTCAAACTGGGCACTGACCCGCTCGAACATCTGATCCGGTTGCCAGGAGGCGGTTTTCTTAACGTTGCCCCAGGAATAGTTGTAAAGACCCTGGGTGCGAATATTGTAATTCCAGGCCGCCAGACCTTCCAGGTGCCCCCCGGCCTGGTTCATTAGCTGGGCCAGATAGAGCAGGTTGGCTTCGGCGTCGGCGATGGTGCCGGGTTGGTCGACCTCCTGACCGAGACCCCAGGAGTTAGCCGCCGACCAGAACCAGACTTTGCGCTCGTAACGGGCGGAATAGCCGGAGAGGGTGCGGACCAGGAAAAACAGCCGGGTAATATCATCCTCGTTGAGAGCGACGTTGAGGCTGCCCCGGTCGCGTGGGTACATATCCCAGGTCAGCACAAAGTTAGCGGGAGCTTCTCGGAAAAGGCTTTCGAGTTCGGGTAGGCCGTTATCCTCGCGGGTGGCACCGCCATCAAAGGACATTGTTACCGGCAAACCGGGCGTGATCGATTGCCACAAACCGGCGGCCAGCTTCATAAAGTCGGTGATAACCCCGGCCTGGAACATACCGAGTTGAATCTGGCGGGCCGAATCGCTGCCGACCTGTTCAAAACTATACCCGGTGCGGTGTTGAAATTCCCGGTTAGCCCACCCGGAGTAATCGCCGCCCAGCGGTTCGTCGGCCAGATTGAGCATCAAAATGTTAGATTGGAAGGGATGGACAAATTCAAATTCGATCCACAGGTAGTAAGCCTGTAAGTCGGTCTGGAAGGCCGGAGCATAGACGCTGCCATAGGGGTCGTTGCCGTTTGTGACCTGCCAGAGTTTGCCACTGGCATCGCGGCGAAGGTCCTGGGGGTGTTTTTTGCTCCAGACGGTCCCCATCTGGGTCTGATAGCCGACCGATAACACGGCCTTGACCCCGACTTCCTCACAGGCTTGCAGCATACGTTTCTCGGCCTTGACGATCTCAACCGCGTCATTGTGTTCGATCAGACTAAAATCGTTAAAGGCAATCCAGACCGCCGGGTTCAGACCGACCTCACGCTCGTCTTTGTAGGAACGGGCCGGGTTAGCGTGCGAAATCCAGATGACGTTGGCTCCGGCCTCTTTCATTCGGCGGACGGTGGCGGTCATTTGTTCCTGGGTCATGTCAGGGTAAGCATCGACCGCCCAACCGGCGTAAGCGGGACGGTTAGCCACCGTTTGCAGGGGTTGAGCGGTCAGGGTGGCGGCTCCGGTCAGAGGTGAGTGGTGAGCCTGAGAGGGCTGCTCGTCAGAGCAGGCCGCCAGCAAGAGCGTCAGGCCGATTAAGCCGGTTAGAAGCCCATTTAGCCTGGTCGGTAAAGAAAAATTTGGACGGGTTTTCAAAGAAGAAGATAACTTTCCATTTTTGCCGGGCCAACCAGCTTTTTTTTAAAAAGACAGCTAAAGATTTTTGAACAGGCACTGGTTAATTTATTAGATCACCAGTAGGTATGGTACAAAGTTGGTGTTCAAATGTCAACAAACTAAAACCGCCCTTCCGTTACGAAAGAGCGGTTTTAGAGTTGAGAGGCTTACTTACTTGATGATATGCAGGATACCTCCCACGTCACCAATATAAACCTTGCCGCCATTTACCACCGGCGAATTGCTGCCAAAACTGTTAGGCGATGTCAGCAGCTTGGTAAAGTTGGAAACCGCCCCCACATCGACCTTGTAAAAATTGCCAGCCAGGTCGCCAAAGTAGTAGAAGCCGTCGACGACTGCCGGGCTACTCTGAATCTTGTTAGGGGCAGTAAAAGTTGACATAATACTGCCATTGGCATCGTCCAATTTGTAAACCTGATTGCCATCGGTGCCGACAAAAACTGATCCACCGGCCACCGCGATGGTCGTGTTGATGTCAGCCAGGGTGGTCAAAGGCCGGTTCCAGACCGGTGTAGCATTGGCGGTGTTGTACTTGTAGACGACACCGTTATCGCCACCCACGTAGATGTTACCGTTAGCCAGAGTCGGGGTAATACCTTTGAGGGGCGTACCAACCGTCACAGGGTAGCCGGTGACGGCGGTGCCATCCGGTTTGTAGGCGTAGAGATTGCCGTTGTCGCTACCGAAGTAGACGATCCCGGCACTATCGACGACCGGTGCGGTCAGGTTGCCACCGGGTGCGCGAACCCACTTCTGGTTGGTCAGGGTCGCCAGGTCAACCGCATAGATCGAGGTACCTACCGTGTAGTAAAGTTGGGCTGCGTCAGGTGAAATAGCCACACTGCCGACAACGGGGCCACCTACCGCCGGAAGACCGGTTTTAGCTTTTTCGGTTACATTTGAACCGCTGGCGTTTTCGTCAATCGAGTAAACCCGCCCGTCACCACCACTGGTGTAAAGCGTGCCATTGTACAGGACCGATTCGCCAAAGTTAACGGTACCGGTCGAAGGTTTGAAAGTGAAAGCGTTAGCCTGAGAAGTCAGGTTAACTCCCTGCAAACCACCGCCGGTCGTACCGATTACGGCCAGGTTCTTGGCCGGGTCGACCGCCGCCGAGGAATTGATCGCCGCTCCAGCGTTGTAGGTTAGCTCGGTGCCGGCGGGTAGACCGCCACCGGCTTTGTTGTAGTTGGCGTTCTTCTGGGTATAGTCGTTCGGCACAACCGGGGTCGAGGCCGGGGTGGTTGTCGCCGGGGTAGTCGTAACCGGAGTAGGAGTGGGGGTGGTGTTTTCGACGTAACGCCACTGGTAGTAGTGCTGGCCGACGTTGCCCATTTCAACCTTCTGAACTGCCGAGCCGGACAGGGTCGGGTTGTAGGTCAGGACGCGCCGCTGGAACAACTGGACCAGAATTACCCGATCAACTCCGGCCACGCGAGCTTTCACCCAGTAGGGATCGCTGATAGCATAACCAAACACGTTGGTGGTCGGGTCGTTGGTGTAGATCGGCTGATTTTCGACACGAGAGTTGCTGACCGGGTCAGTCGTCGGACCATTGATAAATTTGAAGTCCTGGAAAGGCTTGGCGATGTTGTGACCGGTAACGGCCTCGAATGCGCTAACGCTAATCTGCTCGGGTGGGGTGATGGTGCCAACCAGGCCGGTTTTATCGACCGAGGCGGTGATAATATTGCCGATTGCGCTGGGCTGGGAGTGCGAGTCGGTGTTACCAAGCGTAACCAGGTTTGCGAACGAAGAATAACTCGGCACGTCCGGGTTGCCACCGTTAGCGGTCGTATCACCGGCGATTTGAGTTTTGGACGCGCTGCGCTGGGTGAAGGTGTTATCGCCATCCTGGCGTTGGCCGGTGACCAACTCCTTGACTACCAGACCGGCGGTTACAAAACCGGTGGCCGGGTTGTTAAGTTCCATGCGGGCCTTGTCAAAATACTGAACCTGGCGCATTCCACCAGGAGCCTCGGCATAAGGCTCGGCAATGGCGGTGAGGGCTTCCGGGACGCTCGGTCCCCAGGTGTAGGGACGCTGAACATCGGGCGAACCAACCAGGCGGTCCTGGGTCAGCCATTTATTTTTAAACTGGACATTACCAAAGGTAGGGTCAGCCGCCATAGCGACCAGTGTCATCATTGGGATGAGGACGGTCAGGGCGGCCAGCACTACGATGATATATTTTTTCTTCATCTTGTCGGGATTCCTTCCTTTCGTAGAGCGATTGCTCGATACAAACTTAGATACTAACTATTATCTTACCTATCAAACTACCTAACTATAACCGGTATTGGCGGATAATTAAAGCGAATGTACCGCTACCTCTTTAATAACGCATTACCCTGAGATAGGTTGCGCTGCACACACCAAAAGGCCTGGAAAACCCAAACCTGTAAGCCAGGAAAAACTAACAAGCAATAGAAAATGATTTAATTTTTAGCGCATGGCTTCCAGGGCACTTTTGAAAATCCGGTCGAGTTGTTGTAACTGGCTGGGCATCTGGGCGGAAATGACGCCATCTTTTTCGGTGCGCGCGTTTTTCTCACCCACTAATAGCAAAGCTTCTTTGGAACCGCCACTGCCTTTGGTCCGTTTGATGACTTCAATTGCAATGTAGGTATGGCCTATACCCCGCACGATCTGGCGGAAATATACATCGTGATCGGCATTCATTTCAACCGGTTGACCGGGTTCGGTTAACAGTCGTTCGGCCTGGGCGACCGCCAATGTCAGGTCGAAAAGCGAACCGGCCTCCAGGAACACTTCGCCCTGCGAAATCGAGTTAAAGACATTTGGCGCGCTGGCTCGAATGTTACAGATTTTCCGGTTTGTCTGGCGATCATGATAAACGGCAACTTTCAGAGTCTTTTTCGCTACCGGGTCGGTCAGTTGTTTTTGAAAGAAATAAAGCGTCTGGTCGGATGGTGATTGAGGTGTTGCGGTCGACGGGGTTTTACGCACGTCATTTATAACACCTTCGGCTTTTTTCCGCAAGTTATCCAGCTGGTCTCCGACGTTGGGCCAATTGTTGACGGCGGTACGAGGCCGGTTGGGAGGGGGAGTAGGCGGGGTATAGTTGCCGCTAAAGGGGCCGGTGGTGGTGGTACGCCCTCCGGCGCGGGCCATATCGGCATCGACCCGGCGGCGTTGTTCGGGGTCTTTGAGCATTTCGTAAGCCCGGTTAAGTTCGCGCATACGCTCCTCGGCACCGGGAGCTTTATTTACATCCGGGTGGAATTTTTTGCTGAGGGCGCGGTAAGCTGCCGCGATAACTTCGATGTCGGCACTGGGGTCGACCGCCAGTACTTTATATGGGTTAAAATCCATCGTCTTTTCCTAAAATGATTACTGACTGTTTGCGGCGGATCGGTATACCCCAAAGGGTTGGCCTGATCCGGCTAATTTCCCGGTTAAGTTTCCCAATATAGGGCTATTATACGCTAAAAATGGGTAGAATGTTTCAAGTAACGCTGGCTGATTGGGCTGAGACAGAGCGGCAAAAAGACCCGTTTTAGTTGCGGCGCAACCGGATGGCGGTATCGTTAAGCCGGTCGCTGGCACTCTGGAGTTGTTGAGCGTGGGCGGCGGCTTCCTGAGAAGTATCGGCTACCTGACGGATCATGTCGACCGCCTGATCGGTGGCACTGCGTTGTTGCTGGGTGGTCAAATTGATCTGGCGGGCCAGGAAGGTAGTACTTTCGACGGTTTCGATGATCTGCTCGATGGCTTCCCCGGCATCTCCGGCGATTTCACTCATGCGGCGGGCTACGTTTAGCCCTTCATCGGAAGCTTGCAAGGTATCAGTAATCAAGGCCCGAATCTGGCCCAGAATGGTCTGGACATCCCGGCTGGCGGCCCGGCTACGATTGGCGAGCATCTGGACTTCTGAAGCGACTACGGCAAACCGGCGACCATATTCACCGGCTCCGGCAGCCTCGATGGTAGCGTTGAGAGCCAGCAGATTGGTTTCCTCGGCCAGATCGGTAATAGTTTCGACGATCTCGCTGATCCGGCGGGATTGGCCGCCGAGTTCGTTGGCGATATTACTGATGCCTTCCACCTGAGTGGTCAGGGCGGCAATGCTGTCGATGCTCAATCCTACCGACCGTCCGCCGGTTTCAGCGGTATGCAGGGCCTGTTCGCTGGCGGTAAAGACGCTCTCGGCCACTTCGGCAATCTGGCGGGCGGTAGCACTCAGTTCTTCCAGGGTACTGGTCACGATAGCGACCGATTGGGCCTGTCCAAAAGCCCGCTTGGATTGTTCGCGGCTGATGGTGGATAGGTCAAACGAAAGCTGACTGACTGATCCGGCTAACTGTCCATCTATCGTGATGTTATTTTCCAGCAGGCGGTTGACTTTGAGCAATTCCTGGTTTTGCCAATCCTGGCGGCGGAAAGCCTGACTGATGGTACGGGCATTCGACCAGGCCAAAGTGGCAATGATATAGTGAAAAAGGGCACCATACAGGATAATTTGAATTACGAGGTTGCTACCGTCTATCGAAGTTCGGGCGGCGAATACAAAACTGAAGGCCCCGATTGCCACTGTCGCTACAAAAAACGGTACAATTTCATTGATGATAAGACCGGCAGAAACTACACATAAGGTAACGGCCAGATAATTAAAGATCAGGATTGGAAAGCTTTGATGAGTATCGAGACTCCGAATGAGCAAGGCCAACCCGGCCCCGGTAATAAAAAGATAACCGGCGACCGTCAGTTGTTTAAGACGACTAAAGGAGTAGCTGGCAAAGATAAACAGGGCGGCTACCAATAAAGCCACGAGGTCGAGAACGGTAAAAAGACCCAGCAGCGCGGAGAGGATCGCCTCGATTACTAGAAAGATCGCCAGGGTAACTAGCATCAGAGCGAGCAATAAACGTCGTCGTTCTATTTCTTCCAGGGCAACGGCTTGATTGGAAGGCTGGAGCGAAGCCAGCAAGCGGGCCGATCTTTTTCTGAAGCCGCCCATGCGCGAAGGGAAAGCCGGTTCTGCTAAATCAGGTTGAGGTTGGGGTGTAAAAGTTTGATCTGGGTTTTGAGTTTTGTCGATTTGCTGCAACTGGTGCCTCAATCTTTCGCAAGAATGAACTGGGATTAAAAGTAATAGTAGTTACCTCTTTAGATTTAATATTATAGCACGTAGATAAAGTATGTCCAAGACAGGATTTGGATAGGATTTTAGTCCTGGGAAGGCCTAAAACCCAAAAGGTAGCCAGAAGGCTACCTTTTGAGGGTTGGTAGATCGGTAGGCTGGGTTACAGCTTAATTTTGAAGGGGAACCCGGCGTTAACAATGTCTTGCCAGCGTTGCTGATCACGAAGGGATTTCTGGTAGTAGGTGGTCATATCGTCCAGATAGCTGACCTGCCCGGTCTGGAAGAAGCGATCCAGGTCATTCGACATAAAGGCGATGTCCTGGGCATATTCCAGCGCAACCTGGTTGAGTTCGTAAGCGTCTGCCGGTACCGGTTGGTCTTTCATGATGCGGGCCATCCGGCCAAGCGAAATACTTAGCTGGCTGACTTCGCCCAACCCGGTCGAGTTAAGATAGTAGTACAGGGCCGGACCGTTAGGACCGTTCATGATAACCGGAATGACATCCGGCGGCAGGACCAAAACCGGTTTGGGAGCCGGTGTATTCGAGAACAGAGCTGCACTGGTATCGGCGGTGGTAGCGGCACCGGCGGCGGCAGTGGTGGCGGCTGGCGTAGTAACGGCAGCGGTGGCGGCTTTAGTGGCTACCCCGCCGTCATTCGGGTTGGAATTGTTAGCCGGAGCGGAGGTAGCGGCGGCGGTCGTGCTGCCGATACCACCACCGATAGCGGGGGTAGTGGCGGCGGCAGTAGTAGTGGCACCGGAAGCCGAGCCAGTACCGGCACTGCCGTTAGGGGCTACCGGTTGCTGCACCCCGGTGAGCGAGTCGAGTACTCCGGCGGCGACAAAGGCTGGCAAAGGGATGGTGTTATAGGTGCTTATCAGGACCGGCGCAATGTTGATGCGGGTAACTCCCGGTCGAATTCGACCGGCCAGGTAAGGCTTGATGATGCCTTCGTTGAGAGCCATTTGAAAGAACTGAGCGTAGCTGAAATTTGTATTGGTTTCGGCAACGTACTTCAATACTTCGGGATTAGGGGCCAGGCTGCTTGGCGTTGGCGTAGCCAGCGGGTTCAAGCCCGGTGTAGTATTGGGATTTGGTACACCATTCGGCTCTCCACCCTTGACTGAAGTCGGGTTAGCGACGGTCGGGAAAGCCTGGGGGGCACCGGTTGGGGTTGGCGCACCGGGCGTGACCTGAGTTTGACCGGCGGCAGCGGTCGTTACGACGGCCCGGCTGTTAGCCTGAGCGGTAGCGGTAGCCCCCGCCGGTGAAACCGCGCTACGTGGCGGTAGGGTGCCGGGGGTCAGGTTGCTGCCGCCGACCGGCGTGGCGGCGGGTATAATGGTAGCCTGATTAGGATTGGCGTTGGTCGAACTATTGCCCGAAGTAGCCACACCGGACGCAGGCGTTGGGAGATTGCCCGCTCCACCGCCATTGCCACTGGCGTTAGCGGTTCCGGCAATCGCCGTTGCGGTCGCAGGGTTGGCCGCGACTAGGCTCGGTTGAGCGGCACTGGTTCCGACCCCGGCACTGGCAGTGGTGGCTCCTCCGATGACGGACCCTCCACCGATAGGGGTGCTATTTGCCAGCGAACCACTGTTTACGGCGACAGTGGTGGCTCCGTTCACACCTGCGACATTAGTCGCTCCATTCACACCTGCGACATTAGTGGCTCCGTTCACACCGGTGGCAGTAGTGGCAGACCCACTTGCGCCTCCGACGACGGTGGTATCAACACTACCTGTACTACCAGCGACGGCAGTAACCCCCGCACTGGCGGCGGCATTGGCGGTCGAGGTTGCATCGGTCCCGGCTACCCCGTTGGTAGTACTGAGGGTGGTAATATTGGTGCCTGGGCCTTTAAAGTATAAAAGTGCGGCGGCGGCGGCAATAAACAATACCAGTATTGCCAGCAATAAGGGTAAAAGGTTACGGCGTTTTTTAACTACGGTTTGATTATTTACGATCACAGCAGGTGCTCCCGCTACCGCAACGCCTTTTTTAGCCCGGCGACCTCGCGGTGTATTACTGGTTATAACCGGTACGACCGGCACATTTTCGTTAGGTGCGTTGGTCAGAAGTCTGGCCCTTAAATCCGAACCGGGGTCCATGTTTATCGGGGCGGCTTGCATCATCGGCGGTGGGGGCGGCGCATTTGGGTCGAGTTGACCGAGGCGCAACCCGCCGCCGGTAAATTGCGGTTGGGAAGAGGCCGGAATACCGCTGGATGCGGACATCGGCACGGAGCTATAGGGGTCATTGGGTAAAGGTGGGCGCGGCGGTGAATTACCGGCTTCGGTAAGGGCGGCCCCAAAAGGCGGCGGTGGCGGCGTAGTAGGTGCGCCATAATCATTGGTAAAGCCAGGCGATGCGCCAAAAGGCGGTGGTGGTGGCGGCGGTTGAGAGGCGATCGGTTGTTCGCCAAAATTAGGCGGTGCCAGCAATTCCCCTGTATTCAGGGAGCGCATACCCGGTGGGGGCGCATTATTCGGCGCATCCAGGGCGGTATTAAAGGCATCGACGTTTTGCCCCGACTCAAGAACGCCCAGGGCTTGTTTGGCCCGCTGATTGTTAGGATTGATGGCTAAGACCCGGCGCAAACAGGCGGCTGCTTCGGTGGGTTGGTCGGTAGCCGCCGCTAACCAGAACCAGGCATCTTCCGACTGTGGTTCTTTTCGTACAACCTGGGCCAGGAGCCGGGCACCTTCGCGTTTATCGCCGCTGCGTACCGCTGAAATCCCCGATTGTAATAACAACTCGGTCTCCCGGTTCATACTCATTATCTAAACTCCTCTTTCCGCCTAATTGCGAGATACGTGGTGTCCCGGCCACGCTAGGGTTACTATTCCTGGTTTTGTAAAATTTTCTGGCTTGCGCCGAATTGCAGGCTCGGTACTTTCAGTTTTGCGGTATTAATATTTTAAGCAAAATCAAGTGAATCTAAGCTAACAATTTAATGTTATGTTTACCTGTTTTGATTATAGCGTCTTTTTGCAAACAATCAATAGGTTGTTGTTACGAATTATGTCTATTCAGGACTTTTTTCCCGGCTCAAAGCTCTTGACTGATAGGTTATAATTAAATTACTTAGAATTGGATTCTAGATTTGTATTCACTATGTCATTAGCTGTTTCATCTGAACTATATTAGAACGGAGAAACCGGCTATGATGGACGAAAAAGAAGATCAGCGTAATTTGCAGCGTTATTTGCTGCTGGCTCTGATCGCGATTTTGCTTTTGACCGTGACCTTTTTGATTTTTACCAACCTGTACCAGGATACTTTCTTTAACTTTAACTCGCCAGGTGCAAATCCACTTAATCAGTGGCCTCGCTACCGGTAACACTCAGCCCAATTAGAATTATTCAGATAACCGGGTAACTAAAACCTACCCGGTTATTTGGTCTGACTGAATAAATCCATTCCCTTACTTTTGAAATAAACTTATTGCCAGTTTTAACTCGCGCTGTAGCGGATGACGGTTTCGCCGGAACGGGCGGTGTTGTCGGGGCTATCGCGGTTGAGGGTAAGGGCCAGGATTTGGAGTTGCTGGCTACCTTTCGCATATTGGTCCACCCGGTAGTTACCGATAGCCGTCGAGCCGGAAGATACCGGACGGGTCAGGTTATAACCTTTGCCCAGCAGGGACGCGCTGTAAAAACCCAACACCCGGCCCGGATCGTCTTTGGTTACGTCATAACGGTGCTGGTTCCCGACCACCCGGATGCCGTTCTGGTTTAGCTGCGGTTCGGCCAGTGAGAAGAAGCTATCCCAGTTGGCGGTAGAGGCCATCGTCCGAACACAACTATAACCATCAATCCCGGCAAAAGCGGCCCCCGGCCCACAGGCGGGCAGCGGTGCGATCACCGTCAATGGCAAGAGCGTCGGGACCGGGCTGGAATTGGGGATAGTTCTAGCCGGTGTGGCAACCGAACCGGCTTTACCGCTGGATGGGGGCGTAATGCTGAATACGGTAGGCAGGGGGGTGGTGGCACTTTGGGCCAGTTGTTCGGGGGTTGGGCCGGCCTGATTATTGACGAGCAAAAGGACGATGCCGACTACGATCAGGGGGAATAAAATTAAACCCAGAGCGGCAAAGATAATAATTTTGACCTCGCCCAGGCCGCCCCGGCGTTCCGGCAGGCTTTCTTCCTCACTGGGCGGCTGGACGGTCACTGGCCGGTAGCTGGTTTGGCCGGGGGATACAGGCGGCGGCGAATCCGCTAAAAGGCCGGGCAATAGATCGCTTAACGACACATCCTGGTCGGGTCGTTTATTTTTACCACCGGTTGAAAATTGGTCGGACATACCTGGCAATTCTCCTGGAGCGTAATTTTACGGCTGACAAAGTTAGCTCACTAAATATAGAGTAATAAATCAGGATTTTCGCTTCAACTTCACAAAGTGAAGTTGAAGCGAAAATAAAAAGGGATATAGAGGGGAGACCCCTTATACCCCCCGCGTTGGCACCCAAAGGGTACCCGGCCCCCACGACCCCCGCTTCAGGTTGGTTAGCGTCATCAAGCGAAAGTCCTAAGAATAATAAATATAGAATACGGAAAGATAGCAATAGGATTATAGCATCTTTGAACAGGCCGAAGGCTAGTACCTGTCGGCTATTTTTATTTTTGCTTCAAGCTCACAGAGTGAGGTTGAAGCGAAAGTCCTAAGTAATTCAGGAATTCATACGGTACTTGCGGCCTTTCCATTCGGTCCCCTTACGGCTCCAGCGCACGGAATTAAAGGCAATCGCGGCCATATACACGACCGAAAAAGGATGGAGTAAGCTATCCAGAATATTAAAACTGAACCGTAAAGCGATCAGAGCGCGCAGGAGAATGCCCAGGCCGATCTGGGTCAGAGGCAACCACAGCCAGACCGGGTCGGCGGGTTGTTGGGTGAGCCAACCGGCCAGCAGCCAGAAATAGGGTCCGACGTAGGCGAGAACATTCGCCAGGACGAACAGAGCCAGCCAGAGCAAGTTGAAATTAAAAAAAGCAAACAAGTTTTTGCTAAAGCCGCGCCAGACTTCCCCGGCACTGCGGTACATACGGCAACTGATGCTATCCCGGCCATCCGGTAATAATTGGCGAAACCCGGCCTGTTTGACCCGGCGACCCAGCACGACATCTTCCAGGACTACTCCTTTGACCGCCTGATGACCGCCGATGAAATCGTAAGCGGCCCCCTGAAAGAGCATAAACTGGCCGTTCGCCGCGCTGAAGGCCGGGTTGGGATTGCGCGGTACCAGCCAGGTCGGCAACAAACCATATATAAAGACCTGGACTAGCGGCACGATCAGACGTTCGGGAAAGGAAATGGCTTGTTGCAGCGGGAAGACCGATAAGAATTGGCCGTCTTCGCTAAAAAGGGCGGCCATTGCGCTGCTGAGGGTGTTTACATTGTGGGAAGTATCAGCGTCGGTGAAGAGCAAGTATTGGCCTTTGGAAGCCTCGGCAAGCTGGTGACAGGCCCAATTTTTGCCAAACCATCCTTCGGGCAGTTCGCGTCCACGTAATAAGGTTAACTTCTTTTGAGGGTCGTCGGCGGGTAGGGTAAGCATTTCGACGATGGAAACGGTCGCATCGTCGGAGAAATCGTCCAGGACAATAATTTCATAATTCGGGTAATCCTGGTTGAGTAGCGAGCGTACACAGCGAGCGATATTGCTACCTTCGTTGCGGGCGGGGACCAGGATCGAGACCAGTGGCGCGTCGGCGGTAAAGCGTTGTTGAAAACCGTAGGTAGCCAGAGTCCGCAAGGTGAAAAAGTTCAGGATAGTCATGACGACCATGAAAACCGGCAGCACCGTAACAAGTAGCTGATAGAGTAACAGTAAGCTTTCCTTCCTAATGATCCTTAGTGAGCCTAATGATGAGAATGAGCCTGGAAAGTATGGCCGGGACTGCAACGGTATACGCCGTCTTGCTCGGTACACACACTTTGTGGCTCGATATGTATCTGGATAATGGCCCCGTTGACAGTAGCTTCGAGGCTTTCTTCTAGTTCGTCGCATAGCGAGTGGGCGGTATGGACCGACATATTGTTGGGGACTACCAGGTGAAAGTTGATATGGCGTTCCGGGCCGGATTGGCGGGTGCGTAAGTCGTGGTAATTAACGTATTGACCGGCGAAACTCTCGATAGCCTGACTGATGCGGCTTTCTTCGATAGCCGGTAAACTGGCATCCAGCAGACCGCCCACCGAGTGTAACAGAATATCCCAACCGGATTTTACGATTAGCAAGGCTACCAGCAAAGCTACCACTGGGTCCAGCCAGCTCAGGCCGGTCAGCCAGACCAGCAGCAACCCGGCAAACACGCCGAGCGAGGTTAAAACATCGGTCTGGAGATGGGCGGCATCGGCTTGCAAAGCTACCGAATCGGTTTCGCGGCCCACCCGCCGCAGGTAGCGAGCCACCCAGAAATTCAGGCTGGCCGAGAGAGCCATCACAGCTACGCCCCAGCCGATGGTTTCGCTGGGACCGGTGTGGCCGATTTTTTGAACCGCTTCAAATCCGATCAGACCGGCCCCTACAAAGATTAGCAAGGCTTCGACGGTACTGCTCAGATTCTCGAATTTGCCGTGACCGTAGGGATGGCTCTGGTCTGCCGGACGAGCAGCTACTCTTACCGCGACCAGGGCCATTATGGCGGCTACCAGATCGACGCTGCTGTGAACCGCTTCGGAGAGGACGCTGACCGAGCTTATCGCTAAACCGACGGCTAATTTTGCCAGGATCAAAAAGGTATTGGAAAGTACGCTGGCCCGCGCGGCCTTTTTCCGGCGAGCGGCCATCATATCCCGGTCGTTCTGGGGTACTTTGGAAAGGCGGCTATCCGGTTGTAAAGTTAATTCGCTCATTTACCTTTTAAAAACTAATGGCAGTTACTACGTTTGTATTTTACCACATATATCAAGAAAGTCCGGTAAAAGTGCGTAAGAACCAGACCAGTACGACCCCGCCGACCATCGCGCCCAGCAAGTTGCCGGTTCGCCGGGCGACCAGGATGGTAAGCCCGGCTCCGAATATGGTGGCAATCCCGCTTGTGACCATCAGAGGAGTGACCAGAGAAATCAGGACGGCCCCTGGAATCTGGTTGAGCCAGTTTTCGACTCGCTTCGAGAGGGTGAAGCGGCTCATCAACCAGACCCCGCCGATCCGAGTCGAGTAAGTGACCAGGGCCATACCTAGAATGGTGAACAAAACTTCCGGTCTAATGGTCATCGCTAAAAGCTCCTGTCAAGCTGCCAGCCAGTCCGCCGAGCAGAATGTACCATTTGCCGGGCAACCACCAACTGGCTAACAGGGCCACGGCGGCGGCCACGAGCCAGGGTAGCAAATTGGTTTTACCTTTATACATTCCGGTAAGCAAGGCCAGGAAGATACCAAGAAAGGCAAAATCCAACCCCCATTTCGCCGGATTTTGCAGGACATTTCCGGCCAACCGGCCCAACCCGGTGGCCCCAAGCCAGGCCGCGAAGATCGTAAAACCACTTCCCAGCAAAAAAGCCCCGTTGCGTTTGCCCCGGTTGAACTGGCTCATGGTCAAAGCCCAGCTTTCGTCAGTCAGAAAGAACAAGCTCAGGTAGCGTTTCCAGCCCGGAATTTGAAGAAACCAGCGCGAAAGGGAGGCTCCCATCAGCAGGTGCCGCAGGTTTACCACCAGGGTCGTCAGAATAATTGGCAGGACCGGCAGGGGTATGGCCCACAGCCCTAGCACAGTTATCTGCGAGGCCCCCGCAAAGACCAGGCTACTCATCAGAAGAGCCTCGGCCATACTCAGCCCGGCCTGCCGCGCCAGTACCCCGAATACCAGACCATAAGAAAATACGGCGGCAGCTACTCCCAGGCTTTGACGAATGCCCTCCCACAACCCGGACCAGTCGAAGCTGACCGGTAGTTCGGCGACTTCTACGGAGGGCTTTTCGGCTAAATTTTGTTCTGTCATTGATAAATGTCCAAATTTCATTCCGATTAAACAATAGGCTAATAGTGTAGCAAGCCCGACCCCGGCTGTCATTGGCATTTATACCGAAACTTTATTTTCTGGTAAAATAATTTACCGAGTATTAAATTTTTTCTCTACCGGACACACTTAATATTAGGACTTTCGCTTGATGCCGCAAACTAATTTCGAGCAGAGGTAGTGGGGCACCTAAAGTGTACCCGGCCCCCACTAACCCTGCTTCGATCCTCTACAGAAGTTTGGTGTGTAGTTACGGTAATTATAGGTTATAAGCAAAAGGGCAAATTCCACTTGAGCAGCAGAAAGAAAGGTTAGGGCAATGCCAGACAAATTAAGTCGAAGGATTAGAACCGGCCTGGTAGGTTTTTTACTGGTCACTACTTTTATATTCACGGTGCCGGTACTGGCAGTTACGCCGCCCGCTGCGGTGCCTGCGGTTAGCGGCTGGCAACCGACTGGAATAACGCTTTCGGCTGCTAATTCTAACCCAGGCTATTGTCTGGATGCCGCCCATCCCTACACGGTGTTGTTCAATCGTTCAAAAGGTAATCAGCCGGAAGGAAGTTTTGCTTACAACTGGCAAACAAGGCTATCCGTCCGGCTTAACGACCGGCTGTTTGATATTTGTAGCCCGACCGGGGTGCTATTCGCTACCGAGCCGACCGGCAAGGGCCAGACCTGGCGGTTTAGCCTGGATGACCCGACCGGTCAGCCGGTAGCCCATACTCCCACTCAGTTTGTTCTTGATGGTAGCCAACAACTTTTTGCGCTGGAAAAAAACCAGATTTGGAGCAGCCGTGACGGCGGCCTGAGCTGGCAGAGTCACAACGGGCCACCGGGCGAACAGTTGTTGAGTATGGCGGTGGTGGCTGGAGATAGCCGGGTATGGTATGCCGCTACCGGCACGGTTTTAACGGCCCAGAAAACGCTGGATTATATCGTCTATGTCTCCACCGATAGCGGGGCTAGCTGGACCAAAAGCTCGAACAAACGCAAGGCGGTTGGGTTGTCTCAGGTGCCAAACGTCCGGCTGGCGACTTTTCAAAGTCGAAATGTTCCGGTCAGTTATTTGCAACTGGCGGTCGATAACGGTGGGAGCGGCCAGAACGCCGGCGAAACGGTCTATGTTTCGTCCGATAGTGGGCATAGTTTTTCCGAGGCCGGCAAGAATATTTATCTTTTTGAGCGAGTCCAGGTTTTCTACAGTGGCGGAAATCTGCTCCGGCTGCGCTCGACTGAAAGTAAAAAATATAGCCTCTCGGTTTCCCAGGATGGCGGACGGGCCTGGCAGAAGCGGGAATTACCTTTTACACCGAAATTGCCGCCGGGCAATACGCCTTTGATTTACCTGGCCCAGGTGGCGAATTTACCGGCGAATTTGTACATTACCGAGCCGGGGGGGCTGTGGTTCAGCCTGGATAGCGGTCAGAGCTGGCAACGGGTGGCTGAAAATTTGGCGGCGATACAGGCAACTCCCTACGCGCCGTTGAGCCTGGTCGGGATAAAAAGTGAGGATAGCCAGCTTTTTACTCTGAGTCTGCCGGAAGCGGCAAAATCCATTACGAGCAGCCTAAATCCGGTCGAGGGTACGAGTGCTTATTTTCAACCCACCGGGCATAACCTGGCCGATCCTTTCCGCTCCTACTGGCAGAAAAATGGCAATCTGGCCCGGTTCGGCTATCCAAAAACCGAGGCTTTCCGCGAGGTTAACCCGTCTGACGGTAAAGCCTACGTGGTACAGTATTTCGAGCGGAATCGTTTCGAGTTTCATCCTGAAAATGCCGGTTCGGCCTATGAGGTGTTGCTCGGTCTGCTAGGCAACCAGTTGACTGACCAGCGTCGCGCCCAGGGTGAATTGCATTTCATGCCCGCGCCAGAGGGCCATTTTTCTGATGGAACTTATTTTACGGCCACCGGCCACAATTTGCGCGGTACTTTTAAGCTTTACTGGGAACGTCAAGGCGGCTTGAGTGTGTATGGCTATCCGATTACCGAGGAATTTGAGGAGGTCAACCCGGACGATGGCAAGACCTATATTGTGCAATATTTCGAGCGCAACCGGTTTGAATATCATCCCGATAATGCCGGTACACCATACGAGGTACTTTTAGGTTTGCTGGGAAATAGTTTGCTCAAGAGCAAAGGTTGGCTGTAGAGGTATGGGTTGGTGAGAAAAATCTCTTATAACCAGGATTTTCGCTTGACAATGCAAACCAACTTGATGGGGGTAGTGGGGGGTATAGCAGGGGTCTCCCCTGTTAATACTCTTTTTATTTTCGCTGCAACCTCACGAAGTGAGGTTGCAGCGAAAATCCAGATAACTAAACCCAGGCCGGTCAGGCAACCGCTATAAAAACAAAAGGGCAACCGGTTGGCTGCCCTTTTTGTAATGCTGGCTTTTGGTTTGACTAGGGTTTGAGCGAGGCGGCTGCCCGACCGTAACGCCAGGTGGCATAGTGCCCGCCGATGTTGCCCATTTCAACCTTGTAGCCTTCGCTGTTGGAAGGAGTATAGGTCAAAACGCGCCGCTCGAAGACCTGGATCAGTACATCTTTTTCCTGACCCGCCACCGTGACGCGCGCCCAGTAGGGTTCGCTGATCGGTAAGCCGATGCTGTAGATCCAGTCAACTGCCTCACCGGTCTGGAAGGCGTTGCCAACTTTGACCGGGCCTTGACTGTTCATAAACTGCCAGAAAATATCGGCAATATTATGGTGAGTGACCCCGACATAGTTGGTAAAGCCGACGTTGTAACCGCTCAGGCTGCCGTTGGTACCCGTCAGGCCGTTGCGGTCGATGGTATCGACTATAGTGCCGGACCGGGTGGTTTGCCAGTTTTCGCCATCGCGCAGGGTGGTGACACGGGCAAAGGTGGCGTAGGTCGGGGTGTTAGGGTTGCCGCCCTGGTCCCCGGCAGCGGGAATCTGGGCCGGACCGAGTGGTGAGGGCACAAAACGGCTGTTGCCGTACTGCTGCAATCCGCTCACCAGTTCTTTTGCCAACAATCCATTGGTGACAAAATATTTATCCGCCTGGTTGCCGCCTGGGTTGGTAATTTCCATGCGGCTCTTGTCCCAGTAGAGAACGGTCCGGCAACCTCCGGGGGCTTCGTCGTAAGGCTCGGAGGTCAGGCGGAAGGCGTGGTCGGGCGGCCCCCAAATCCAGCTACGCTTTGCCAGACCACTGGTGATAGCTTCATCGTAATGCGCCCAGGTAGGTTGGAACAGGTTCCGGGTATTGCTATCGGGAGAGGGACAACTGCCGGAAGTCGAGCCGTTACCGGGGTCGGGGCTGCCAGTCCGGCCTTGATGCAGTACGTAGATCGGGGCATCGCTCACCTGTAGGTTTAGCTGGCCGTTTACCGCCGCGACGGTCTGGGCCTGGCCGTCCCGGTTGTATACGGTAGCCTGACCGCTAGCGGTAGGCAGACTCAGGCCGGTTGAAGCGTTGTCGGCCCAGATCACGTCCATATTCTGGCCGTCTTTGGCGAAGCGATAAAGATAAACCGGCGGGGTATCTTCGGCGTAAATGTCATCGACATAGGTTGTGCCGCTATAAGCTTCGGTCTGGAACTGTCCATCCAGCAAAAGGCTCATATTCTTGATCGGGTACTGGATTGAATGGCCGGTCTCGTTTGGGTAGGCCAGTTGGGCTTCGTAGCGTTGCCAGCCGTTCGAGGGCGGTCCCATGCGGCCCATGTCATAACTCAAGAACTGGTTGGTGTTGTCAGTGATGGTCAGGCGCACGATGGTCCGGTTGCCATCGCCATAGACCCACATTCCCAGGCGGGTTAAATTCCGCAAAGAATTCAGCTTGGTCGCGCCAGCCGCGTTGGGGGAAAATACCACATAGCGTCCGTTGGTGCCGGACTGAAAATTGTAAGAAATTTTCAGGGCCTGGTTGCCGCTGTGATGCTGTTCGCTGCTAAGTTGACCCTGGGCCTGGCTTGGACTGGAAGCATAACAACTCCAGAAAGAGTCGCTACCGTTGCCGTTGGCACAGCTAACCGGCGCACCCGACGAATTGTCAAAATCGTACAGTGAAACATGGTTGGCGGTGCCTTCGTAAGGACTGATTGGGCCGAGAGGTGTCGCTCCGGTCAGGCGGGCGGTCATATTTTTGTAGGCGTTAAAAGCCGGTTTGGTCGGTTGCCAACCGGTATCGAGGAGGCCGTAACGGTCGTTTGGGTTGGTATTATCCTCGTGGAACTGGTAGATAAAAAATTTCTGGATATTGGAGGTACTCAGGCCGGTAACATAGGCCCGTGTCAGATAATCGGCCTGCAAATCCGCCGATACGTGGTTAAAGCGCGAGCCGGGTTCACTATCGGTGGTGGTCCAGCCCATTTCGGTGGCCCAGACCGGTTTACCGATTTTCACTGAAAAATTCGAGACCTGGTTCATATCGGTGGTGGCCCAGTAAGCGCGTTCTGGACTCATCGAGCCGCCCGGCTGGCGGGGGGTCGGGTCGTTTACGTAAGGATGGACAGCCAGAATATCAAAACTGCTGCCGCCGGATATAGCCATCAGGCGGTTCATCCAATCGATGCCGTTATCGACCGGTACAAAACCGGCAGCGACTATTTTGGCCCCCGGATCGACCCTTTTGATGGTGTTGTAAGCGGTGGCAAGTATCTGGGCGTAGAGACCAGGGTTGGCGGCCCCCCCGGCCAGGTATTGATCGTCTTGCGGCTCGTTCCAGATTTGCCAGTAGTGAACCCGGTCTTTGTAACGGCTTACGACTTGGCTAACATAATTAGCAAAGGCCGCCAGATCGGGCATCGTCTGACTGACCTGGGCTTTGCCGCTCGACCGGTTGACGTTGTAGCCGAGCAAACCCAAAATGCTGATACCCCTGGCGGTGGCGGCGTTGGTAGCTCCATCGGTTTCCACCCAGTTCCAGTTGTTGGCGTAGGGTTCGACCTGGCTCCAACTATATTCCTCTCGATCCCAGCCAATCCCGGCAGCTTTGGTAGGGCTAAACGGCACGCTGTAGTCGTCATTGGCGCGGGCCATATAGCGACCGGCAGCCTGTACATTCATACCAAAGGGGGAGTCATTTCCCGCCCCAATGCCACCTCCAACGGCGGCCTGGGTATTACCGGCCTCGCTGAGATTTAAAATTAGTCCGGTCAGCATTATAAATAATAGTAATACACTAAATTTTAGACGGCTCTGGGCACCGGGCAAACGTCTGCCGGAAAAAAGATGCATTCTAATCCTCTTCTACTTCGGTTTATTTCGGTTTATCTCGGTTTATGTTTCAGGTAGCTAGCAATTATTATTGATCAGGAAAGGACAGCCGGAATATGACCTATTTAACACGAAATTGGCCTGATTGATTAAAAACAAACATTTCAGTCCAGAAAATCAGGTTCTTCGCTCCGAACTCTCGGCCTGTTTAAATTATAGCTTACCTTGCTTACTTTGGACCTTACGAAATTGATAAAAAGGTGAAACGAGTATTTATTTGGACTTTCGCTTGACGGCTTAAATCAACTTGAAGCGAAAGTCCTATTATAATGAGTAGCGGTGAGAGGAGTTAGGGATAAAGGCTGATGCTTTCCAGGCGGGTGAATAACTAGGCCTTTTAAGACTTTCGCTTAAAGCCAGTAGCCACCTTTTTTACAAGTTGCGAAGCCAGGCGTAATAGCGGTTCAGGTCGGGCCGTCCGGGAAACTGCTCGGCCTGGCGGTAAACCCAAAACAACCACAGTCCCCCCGCCAGTAGACCCCACCCAAAGCCGCGCCGGTAACTTTTTCCTAATTTCATTTTCGGTTGGTCCGTTTAAGATAAGTTTCGGAAGGCGGCCACCAACCGGCTAGTTTACCCAGCCAGGCGAGAAGGGCCGCCCCTACCACAAATCCCAACGAGCCGCCCCAGAAACCGGCCAACCTTTCCAGTCCAGATGCGCTGGTTTTCTTACTTGACATAATTCCTAACTAACTTTTAACTTTTGGCCGCTGGGGTCGGTGTTCCGAAACCGAGAGCACCGCGTTTGTTTATCCGGCGACTGAAGGAGCCGATAATCGTCAGTAATTCCTGTGAACCGGCTTCGCCCAGGTTCTGGAAAGGTTGCCGGTCCAGCCGGTCGGTGGATTGCTCGACTCGTTCGCGGACCGCCAGGCCGCTTTCGGTAAGCTTTTCATTTTCGATAAAGCCCCGCTGGTTCAGGCTTTGGCGGGCGGCTTCAACCTCGGCTTCGCTCCAGGCCCGGCTTTGGAGGAGGGCGGGCAGGGGAACCAGCGGATTGAAGGCGGTCTGCATCAGCAGACTCTCGATAGGGTTAATTTCTTCTACCAGCAGGGCGGCCACGTGACCGTCGCCCCGGAATTCGCGTAGCAAATTGACACCGTGCCACAGGGCCACCAAAGGTGCTTCAGGCCAGGGTTGGGTTTGGTGGGCCGCAAAAAGTCCCCGGCCATAGACGCTTAAACCTTCGGTGGCAGTCCTGGTCAGTTCCAAACCGCGTTCAAGCTGGCCGAGCAGTTCCGGTTCGCCTTCCTGGGGAGCCAGCAATCGCTGTAAGGCTTCTCCGATGCCGGTGAAACGTTCGGGAATCAGGCTGGCTGGCGTGGTAATTTTCCAGCCGGAGTCCAGGGCAGAGCTAGCCAGGGTCGGGTTGAAATTGTAAAACAGGGCCGCGACCACCTGACCAGGAACTACGCCCATCGCTGCCGCCCGCCCACAAAAATAAGCCTGACGGCGGTTTAAGCCCACCGCTTTCATTCGTTCGGCGACTTCGGGTACAAAATAAACCATAGCCGTAAACGGCTCAAAGGCTTTATAGGATTGGCGAGCCAGTGTTTCAAAAATCATTGTTTTCCTCCGGCTTTGAGAGCCTGTTTTATATCCTGGGCGTGTTCTCGATGGTGCTTGTAGATAATAGTTACATTGAGAATTGGGTTGTGGTCGCCCTGGTATTTTACCATAAAACCAAAAGCGGGCTTTATGAACCGTTTACCTGTTTGAGCGTAGTTTCCAGTTCGGCCAGTGGTACCATTCCTACCCAGCTACGCACCGCCTGGCCTTTGCGGTCGACGATTACAAAACTGGGCGAACTGCTGATATGAAACAATTCGGCAAGCTGGCGGGTACCGGCCTCATAGAAATCCAGGTCGGCGAATTTTACCTGGCTTTGATAGCGATCCTTGAGGGTGCGGATAGTGGGTTGCATTTGATCGCTGAAAACCGAGCTAACCGAGTCAAACCAGAGGAAAGAGGGCCAGCCATCATTGAGGTCGGGCACTTCGGTAAATTCAATGGTGCCGCGTGGGCCGGTTGCGCTTTGGCGGATTTTGGGCTGGCTGAGGGGTCGAGGGGTCGGGCTGACCAGACTTACCGGGACGGGGGTGCCGGACGGTTTACCCCCGGCGGTCTGGGTGGCGTTCGAGAAGGAGGGCTCGCCACCACAGGCGGTTAGCCCGGCGGCCAAAACCAACAACATCCCTGATAATAGTATCCCCAACTGAAAAGGATAGGCTTTGGGCGGCATAGTTAAACCTGGGCTTCCTGTCTCAAGCGGGCTAAATTCCAGAGCAGAACCCGGTTATCGGTGGCGCAGATCAGTTTCTGAATGTCGGGGGTGAAGGCTACGATGACTTTGCGGCCACTCAAGCCCAGATCGAACTGACTGACCATGCGCGGTGCCCGGTTGACGCTGCCTTCGAGCGGTACATCCCACAATCGTAATAGGCCGGCCTCGTCCACCCCGGCCAACCAACGATTATCGGGGCTGTAGGCTAACTCGCGCAGGGGACTTTCGCCGACCAGCAGATCGGTGTAGCGATCTTCGCGCAGGTCCCACAGCCGGACTATCGGCACAAAGCGTTCCGGTTCGTAGCTGGCGAGTTTATCGGCGGCGGAGACCAGTCCGTTACCGTTGCTTTTGCGACCGGCCCGGCCCAGGCGGATTACTATCGGGCGAGCCAGGAGGCCTATCGCCATTTCAAAACCGCTATTGCTAAAGGCGAAGGCGGTTAACTTTTCGTCCTGATCTTCAAACGGGCGAAACCAACGCCAGCCGGTATAGACGTTCTGGAGCAAAATCCCCTGGCCGCCGAGGGTGGCGATCCGGGTGCCATCCGGGCTGAATACCAGGCCCCAGGCTCCTTTTTCGCTGCCGGTCGGCGAGTCCGGTTCAGTCGGGTAGGCTCTCAAGGGTTGCACCTGATCGCTGTCCAGGTTCCAGAGGCGGGTTTGACCTTCGCTGGAACACCAGGCCAACCGGGAGCCTTCGGGGTTGAACGCCAGCGGGACAAAGCCGTTCCAGCCGCGCAGTACCAGCCCTTCATCCAGATTGAGTTTTTGAAAGTGGTCATTATTCCAGTTACCGACCTGGATCAGATCAGGCTTGATCCAGGCGAATTTGCTGCCGCCCGCCGGGACTAAAAACCGGTAATCCTGCAAACTGGGTGGGGTTTTGTACTGGTTGGTCAGAAAGATTTGCGGTGCGCCCATCGAGGCGGTCTGCACCCGGCTGGTACTCAAATCCCAGAATTTTAATTCGGGGGGAAACATGGTTCCTTTGCGGCCCCCGGATTGAAAATGCACTGTACCACCATCGCTGACGGTAAAGATAACGGCCCCGTTGGCGGTAAAGCCGACGGTAGTTATGTGATAACCACCGTGAGCAACCAGGGTTTTTTCCAGCCCGACCCGGCCTTCGGTTTTTTCTTCAAGCAGGTTGGTGCGAGTATCATTTTCCAGCAACAACGGCCCCTGCAACTGGTCGTTCTGGCGGCTAGCGGTGTATTTTGGGCCGTAGATTATATTTTGTAACCTGGAGAACGATTTGCGCTCGTTAGGGTCCTGCCGGTGGCCTAAAAAGGGTACAAAAACCTGGATCATCGCCAGGATTTCGACTACTATCAAACCTAGCATTATCAGACTGGCTGCCAGACTTTCGCCAAACACCAGGTTGCTAATTTTTTTATCAAATAAATTAACGAGGGTTACAATCAGGCTAAAAAGGCTAAAGAGGCTGCCGGTAATCAGGGTGAAGCCGAGCAGTAGGCTGGCCCCGGTATCGAGCCAGGAGGGAGCATTTGACCACAGCCGCCGGAAGGTATTGAGAACAAATCGTAGGCCGAAAACCGTCATCGAGAGCAGGAAAAAGCTCAGGATAAAGCCGATCAGGTTAAAGGAACTGTCGTCGAGGTGCAATACATTGGTGGCATAACCAATTACGCCAAAATAACCCCAACTGCAAGTGCCGACCAGCCAAAGCAAGGCCAGCAAAAACTCTTCTAAGCGCGGTCGTATCTGTGTCGTCATGGCTAATTCCTCAAGGCCGGTAGAAGTTTATAGTGTGTTTATAGTTAGGACTTTCGCTTCCACCTCACGTTGTGAGCTTGAAGCGAAAATAAAAAGGGATTTTCCAGGGGCACCCAGGGGGTACCCGGCCCCCACGACCCCCGCTTAGGCCTGGTTTGTACTTGTAAGCGAAAGTCCTAATATTAAAACTGTGTAGCTGTTCAAATCAGGCTTTTTTCTGGGTAGCGGTTGCGTTTGGCACTTCGCGGTGAACATCCAACACATCTCTTACGGTATGCAGTTTGTTCAGGACCCGCGCCAGTTGTTCCAGACCGGTTACTTCGACGTTAAACAAGATCAGGATTACGCCGCGTTGTTGGGCTTGTAAGGTCCTGAACTCCCCCATATTTATTTTTTCGTCGGCGCAGAGGGTGGCAATATCGCGGAGCAAGCCTACCCGGTCGAGAGCTTCCATGCGGACGGGCACCCGGTAGTATTGTTGCAGGTTGCTCCAATCGACCGGTAACAAGCGGCCTTTGTTTTCGTCGGAGACATTGCTAACATTGGGGCAGTCGGCCCGGTGAACCGCGATGCCTTTGGTACGGGTGACATAGCCGATTACCTGGTCGCCTTTCATGGGGTGACAGCAATTGGCAATGCTGGTCAGCATGCCGCCGACCCCGGCCACCG
Source organism: Chloroflexia bacterium (assembly GCA_038322625.1). Lineage (GTDB taxonomy): Bacteria > Chloroflexota > Chloroflexia > Chloroheliales > Chloroheliaceae > 54-19. The sequence goes on along the minus strand of JBBQGA010000010.1, from coordinate 77,792 downwards.
TCAGACCCTCGCTGGTAACGGTGGAGCGTTCGCTGCCGGGCGAGAGGCTGACGCTGCTGGGCTGCATAAATTCGGGCAGGGTGGAGTTGGTGTTACCGTTCTGGCGGGTAATATCCAGCAACCGCCCGGTGATCTGACCCATGCTGATGCCGCCGTAGCCAATCGCCGCCAGGAAGTCGTCCAGCTTGTCATATTTTGAGAAATAGGAGGCGACCGCTTCATATTTGATGTTGCTCAGGCCGAGCCGCTTCATTTCGGCCTCCAGGTTCTGACGACCGTGAGCGATATTTTCGTCCCGTTCCTCGCGGCGGAACCATTGTTTGACTTTATCGCGCGCCCCGGCGGTCTTGAGATAGCCCAGGTTGGCGTTTAGCCAGTCGCGGCTGGGGCCTTTGCGGTTTTTATCCAGGGTGATTTTGACCACTTCGCCGTTTTGCAACTGGTAATCCAGCGGCACAAGGCGGTCGTTTACCCGTGAGCGACCACACTGGTGGCCGATGTCGGTGTGTATGCGGTAGGCGAAGTCGATGGGGGTGGCTCCGGCGGGCAGATCGATAATATCGCCTTTGGGGGTAAAGACATAAACCTGGTCCTGGAAAACATCGCTTTTGAGTGAGTCGACAAAATCCTGGGCATCATAGTTATCGTCTTTCCAATCCAGCAGACGACGCAACCAGGCGATTTTGGCCTCAAATTCTACGTCGCGCTTACCGCCTTCTTTGTAACGCCAGTGGGCGGCGATACCATACTCAGCTACCTGATGCATTTCTTTGGTGCGAATTTGGACTTCGAGGGGCCGGGTATCCAGCGCAATTACCGCAGTATGGAGCGACTGGTACATACTTTCTTTAGGATTGGCAATGTAATCGTCAAACTCGCCCGGTATGGGCCGCCACAGGGTATGGATAATACCCAGTGCCCCGTAACAATCGCGCACGTCCTCGACAATGATTCGCACGCCCAACGCGTCATAAATCTGGTCGATGGGCACGTTTTTGCGTTTCATTTTCTTGAAGATACTGTAGAAATGTTTGGGCCGACCACTGATTTCGACCGGGGTAATGCCGGCCTCGAGCAGCCGTTCGCGGATCACTTCCTGGACTCGTTTCAGATATCGTTCGCGGGATTCTTGTTCTTTTTTATCATCGATGGAGTTGACCAGTTCCTGATGTTCGGTGGGATAGAGATATTGAAAGCAGAGGTCTTCCAGGTGCCATTTGATACTCCAGATGCCGAGCCGGTTAGCCAGAGGGGCGAAGATTTCGAGGGTTTCGGTAGCGATTTTTATTTGTTTGGCCGGGCTTTTGAACTGCAAAGTCTGCATATTGTGCAAACGGTCGGCCAGTTTGATCAGCACTACTCGGACATCATCGACCATTGCCAGGAACATTTTTCGTAAATTCTCGGCCTGTTCCTGTTTTTCCTGCATGACGCGAGAACTCTGGTCGTCGACGGGGGTCCATTTAATTTTACCCAGTTTGGTGACGCCATCGACCAGCCGGGCGACTTTATCGCCAAATTCCTGCTGAACCTGTTCGAGCGTGACGGCGGTATCCTCTGGGACATCGTGGAGGAGGGCAGCGACGAGCGTATCGCGGTCGAGTTGGAGGGTGGCGCAGGTGGTGGCGGCGGCAATCGGGTGAATGACATAGGGTTCCCCGCTGGCTCGTCGCTGACCGCTATGAGCCTGGATTGCAAATTGTACGCCCCGCTCTACGACGGTCCAATCCGCCGGCGGTAGATACAATTTGACGGCGGACATCAGGGTGCTGCTGTCAACATCCGGTTGGCCGGTTGGCTCGATCACGGCCAGACCGCTTTGCGGTTCGGCTTCTTCAAAGGCTGGTGTTGTTTTTGGGTACATTTCCTTACATCCCCCTCAGGGTAGTTATAGACCAAAACCGGGAGGTTGTGGACTACCCAGCATAGCAAAACGCGGGTCACTTCCAAAGTTGCTATAGCAGAAAGTGTAGCCCGGCGCAAGGTATATTAAGTTCATTATACAACACCCTCGTTGTAAAAAGTGGTCTGATTGAGCGATCTAGTACAAACCTGACACTCTTGACAGGCACCTACACATTTATATTTGATGGTCTGATTTTAGTTGATCGCCTGAGTGGTGTCAATCGAAAATAGCCATCTTGTAGCTTACTTTTGAGCTATTGTCCGATCTGGCGTTTTTTCTGGCGGGCCTTTTGCTCCAGTTGCCGGATGCTTTCGTCGGGGGTTGCCAGGTTTTCCGGGCGAGTGCCGCCGACATCTTCGATCAATGCGCGAATTTTCTGACCGATCTGCTGGTGGGTGTGGTTGGCGGTGGTCTGGTCCTGGACCTGTTCGCGCTGTAAGATAGAAGCAGTCTGGCTGGCCCGGAACAGGTTGGCAATCAGTTCTTCGCTGCCCATGTGGTCGATAATTTGCTGGCCTTCCTGCAAACCCTTGCGCTGATGAATATCGGCGGATTTCAGCCCGCCGTACAACCCGGCATAACCGTGATCCTGGAAAACCGCGAAGTCCTCCGGCGAAATGATGCCCGCTTGCGCGGTGGTTTCGGCCAGTTGCAGATTGTGAAGTAACATTTCGCGGTGTACCGCTAGCCGCTTTTGATCTTCGCTCAGGGCGGCCAGTGCGCTGCCCTCGCTGGCTTCTTGCTGCTGCACCTTGACCGCAAAATAAGTCTGGGCCAGGGCCACAATATCTTTGTTCGGGTCGGCGTTCTGGATCGTGAGGTAGCAGGCATAGCGCGAAAGATGGTAATCCTCGATCTTGCGTTTGGCTCCCCGCGCCAGGTTTATCATTTTGATGCTTCCATCAAAATGATACTGCATACTTTGACCGCTTTTCTGACAGGCGATTTTGGCTTTGTCAATGGCATACCGGAAATTACGCCAGTTGGTATAGCTCAACAAGGGGGCCAGGTCGCGGGCCGACCAGTATTCGTTGCCCTCGTCGTTTTCCTGGCGGATGGCCTCGAACGGCGATTTATATTGACTTTGAGAGGGTTGGGCCGGTTGAAGCTGGCGTTGGGTGGTGGCTTTTGCCGCCGGTTTTTTCATAGTTTTATCTCTTTTAGAACTTTCGTTTAGACCTCACCAGTGAGGTCTAAACGAAAATATTATGATTTCAGGGGGGACCCCTTATACGCCCCGCGTTGGCACCCAGTGGGTACCCGGCCCCACTACCCCCGCTTTAATTCCCTTTGGATGAAATAATCGAGACAGTTAGTCAGGGGTTTATTCTGCGCCGATCTGCAAAACCGTCTTGATACCCTCGCGGTCTTTGGCAAGGGCGGTTTTGAATTGTTCCAGGGGCAATTTGCGTGAGATTAGACTGCCCAGCAAACCCGGCCAGTGGGCCTCGATGCGGTCCCAGTCTTTGACTCCCATTTCAAAATAGCTGCGATTGGCGTTGACCGAGCCAACCACGACCTGATTACCCAGTACCATTTGCATATTTAAAACGTTGGTATCGAGGGAGAGGGTGTTGTGACCGCCGGAAACGCTGGTCAGGGCCATTACGCCATTCAGACCCAGCGAGTACAGCCCTTTGAAGGCAATCTCGCTGCTGCCGGTAGCCTCGACCACCAAATCTATATTGCCCAGCTTGTGACCCAGTTCTTCGACCGGTATATCCTGGGTTGAGATGTAATTTGCGCCACAACGTTCGGTAAGCTGGGCTTTTGGGTTGGCGGTTCCACCCGGACTGTGGGCGACGGTGTAAACTTCCAGGCCTTTGTTGCGCAGTACAAAGGTTGCCAGCAAGCCGATGGGTCCAGCCCCAAATACGATTGCTTTGCGGGGTTCCCAGTCCAGCCGCTCCTGAATTTTGTAAGCCTGATAGATGGCCTTTTCTACGACGGCGGTCGGCTCCAATAGCACTCCGAAAGGCCGGAACAGGGCCGGGACTTTCACGCCAAATTCGGCCAGTTCGGTGTAATATTCGGTCATATAGCCGTTACGTTCTTTGATCCCGCGCTCGGTGTAGTGGCCGGTCAGACACATATCGCTGCGCCCGCGCTGGCAGTTAGGGTCGTCATCCTGGCAGGGGCGGCGCACGGTGCTGACGATATAATCGCCGGTGGCCCAGCCGCTATTTTCCAGGCCGCTACCGAGGGCTTCCACTTTGCCAAACGATTCGTGGCCCAGCACCAGAAAATCCTGACCGGCAGGGGCGGTGCCGTACAGACCGCTACTGATTTCCAGATCGGTGCCACAAACCCCGGTTTCCAGCACTTTAACCAGCAGTTCACCCGCCCCGGCTACCGGTTTTGCCATTTCTTCCAAATACGCGCTGTCAGGCTGGCCTGGTTTTATCGCAATTGCTTTCAACGTATTACTCCCTTACTGATTATAATGCTAACTTGTACTGCTAACTTATTGGGTATTTAACCGGAATCTCTATATTTCAGTTTAGCATAAATGCGCCAGCTATAACCAGTAGCTTTTCCTCAAATCTCTTTTTCTATTTTGGGGGTCTGTTGACTTTGCTATAACCGTGTTACAGATAGCCGAAGATTTGTGAGACTAGACCGGGCGTGATAAAATTAGGCCGTAATAGTCGAATAAAGCTAAAAATATTTGTGGAGAAATTTGAATGAGCCAGCAATCAACGCCGACTGCGGCTGACCAGCAGCCGACCGCGAACCCGCAAGCTACCCCTGCCGCAGACCGGCGAATTCGGGTATTAATCGCTAAACCCGGTCTGGACGGACATGATCGCGGTGCTAAAGTGGTTACCAGGGGGTTGCGCGATGCCGGAATGGAAGTAATTTATACCGGTTTGCACCAGACGCCCGAAATGATTGTGGAAGCGGCCTTGCAGGAAGATGTCGATGCGATTGGTCTGAGCATTTTGAGCGGTGCCCACAATGTTTTGTTTCCCCGGATTTTGAAATTGCTCAAAGACAATAATATGGAAGATGTGCTGATTTTTGCCGGTGGCATTATTCCGCCGGAAGAAGAACCCAAGCTGCTGGAAATGGGGATCGGGGCAGTCTTTGGGCCGGGCACCACTATCGAGCAGACGGCTACTTTTGTTCGCCAGAATGTGCGTTCGGCGGGTTCGCTGGCCGGTGGTCAGACCGGTAGTAGCGAAAGCTGGGTCGAGCCGGGACCGGACAAGGAACTATAATCAATGGCGGTCTCTCGATACGAACTTTCCCCGTCCCTGGCCGATCTGGTTCAACGTGGGCTGGCCGGAGAACGCCGGGCGATTGCCCGCTTGATTACCCTGGTTGAAAATCGGCTGCCGGAAGCGGCGGCAGTTCTCCACCAACTAACTCCCCGGACCGGTCGCGCACACGTGATCGGGATTACCGGCGCACCGGGCAGCGGCAAAAGTACCCTGACTAACGAATTGATCAAGGAATTCCGGCGGCGCGAACGTAGTGTGGGTGTGGTAGCGGTCGACCCGACCAGCACCCTGACCGGCGGGGCGGTATTGGGCGACCGGATCAGGATGCTGGAGAACTACCAGGATAGTGGGGTTTTTATTCGCAGTATGGCTACGCGTGGACAACTCGGCGGGCTGGCCTCGATGACCAATGACGTGGTACGAGTGATGGACGCTTGCGGCAAAGATGTTATTATTGTCGAGACGGTCGGGGTCGGTCAGGACGAAGTAGATGTTGCCAAAGCCGCTCACTCGACGCTGCTGGTTGAAGTACCGGGGATGGGCGACGATATTCAGGCGATCAAAGCCGGAGTGTTAGAAATAGCCGATATTCTGGTAATCAATAAGGCCGACCGGGAAGGGGTTGAGCGGCTCAATTTGCATCTGCAAGCGATGTTGAGCCTGGCTCCCAAGAAAGTCTGGCGCGTGCCCATCCTCAAAACGGTGGCCGCTCAAAGCCAGGGGATCGCGGAATTAGCCGATAAGGTCGAAGGCCATCTCGAATATCTAAAGTCCAGTGGCGAATATACCCAGCGCGAGCGTGCCCGGTTGCGCGACGAGTTGTTATCGCGGGTGAGAGAGGAAATCTCGCGGCGCGTGCTGGCCGCCGAATTCCAGCCCGGCGGGTTGGCCGAAATGTTGAGCCGGTTGGAAGACCGCCAGCTCGATCTAGCCCAGGCCGCCCTTTCTTTATTGCACCAGGCCGGTCCAGGCCAGCATTAGCCTGAATTTGCTCTATTCAGTGCTAAGTCTACAATCTTTTATCTTTCGATTATAGGGATATATAAGGATAACAAATTGCCAACCGCCCAAGAACCGACCCGTAGCCGCCAAGCATCACGCAGGGCCTTTAATTTTCACTGGAGTATGCGGTTTATGTCGCTGGTCAGTCTTGGGGTGCTAGGAATTTATACCTATGTATTGTATCTGTGCCGTCAGGGGCGGAAAAAGGCCGGGTTAGCCGGTTTGCCGATGGGGGAAGAACGCCGGTTGCGGCTATCGACGCTGGCCTTTTTGCTGGACCTGACCATTTCGGCTTACTTCAGTGCGGCTACCCCTTTCATCCTCAAAAAAGGCGGCTTGCCTTTCGACCGCAAAAATTTACCCCGCCCGATCTTCTGGTTTTTTGCGATCACTGGCTTTGTGCCGACCGCCTCGATGAGCCTGACGGTGGTGGGTGGCTGGCGTTGGCGAAATCGTATCCGGGGTCATCGAGGTTGGCGGCTCTTTCACGGCCTGATCGCCCTGCTAGCTTATTTCTCCTGGTGGCTGGCCTGTTCCCCGCTGCTAGCGATGGGTATTCTGGGTGAAAAACGAACCCTGGAGCTACTCAAGAAAAGCGGCTGGCTTGAGCGCAACTCCTCATAATTAGGACTTTCGCTTCAAGGTTATTTTCGCCTTGCCGTAAAACTAATTTAACTCACTATTAAAGAAAGCGGTCACCCGGCGAATATATTCTTCGGGTTGGGCGGCAAAATTGCCGGTATGGTCGGCCCCCGGCACACTCCAGAAATCGGTAGCGTTAGCTCCGGCAGCTTCGCGCAATAAGAGTGCTTCGCTCAGGGGAATCGTGTGATCCTGCTGGCCGTGAATAATGAAAATATGCCGATTGCCCAGGTGTTTGGCCGCTTCGCCGGGTTGAATTTGCTCTGGGTCGAAGCCGCGCAGGATTTTGCAGGCCAGCACTGCCGCCGGATAGACTATTTCAAAATGGTGAAAAGGTCGCTCGGTGGCATAGCCGGAATCTATCACCCCGGCCTTGATGTCGGTGGTCTGGCTCAGGGCCATCACACCGGTACCGGCCCCCATACTCCAGCCGATCAAGCCGATCTGGCCCGGCTGAAAATCTTTGTTTTCGACAAAATGGGCCGCCCCAATAATATCAAATTGTTCTTTGAGGCCGAGGGTGTGGTGATCGCCGTCGGATAAACCGTGACCGCGCAAATCGAACATCAAAAGGCTGTAACCCTGGTCCCAGAGGGGTTTGGCGATCTCCAGCAATTCGGTGCGATTCTGGTTCTGTCCATGCACGAAAATGAGTGCCCGGTGTCCTTTGGGATTGGGAATCCACCAGCCTCGCAGTGTCAGGTCGTCGCTGGCGGCACTGGCAAAACTAATATTTTCGTAATAAGGAATACCATAGGTCGCCGGAGTACGAGTATCCAGGCTTCGATTATAGGAAGTCGTATAACGGAAAGTCACGTACAGCGTCAGCGATAGATAAATTATTACCGGTACTAATAAAATGAATAAGACCAACGGCCACCTTCGGCGGGGTCTTACTCGTTTGGGCGGCTCTTTTAGTTTTAGTTGAATAGTACTCAAAATGTTCCTCGAAAATCTACAATAACTCCCTGTTAAAGAAATTAGTAACCCGTTGAATGTACTCCGCGGGTTGAGCGATGTAACTTCCAACATGACCGACTCCCGGTAGGACCCAGGTCTGGCTGACATTGGCCCCACCGGCCTGTTGCAGGCGGTACAGGCTGTTGACCGGAACTTGCCGGTCGGCTTGGCCCTGGATCAAAAAGATATGACGCTGGCCCAGGTGCTGAATAGCCTCGACCGGTTTTACGGCCTCCAGGTCCATTCCACGCAACAATCGCCCGGCGACCAGCATACCGGGATAAAGCAAGCCTTCCATCGTGTTCAGGTCGGCGTAACCGGAATCGCTCACTCCGGCCTGAATATCGGGGGTCCGACTCATTCCCATGATGGCGGTGGCGGCGCCCATACTCCAGCCCATAATACCGATATTCCCGGCTGCAAAACCCTTACTTTTCAAAAAGGTCGCCGCTCCTACAATATCCCACTGTTCAAGTTCTCCAAATGTGTGATGGTCGCCCTCGGATTTGCCGTGACCACGTGTGTCATAGAGCAGCAAATTGTAACCGCTTTCCCACAGAGGCTGGCTGATCGCCAGTTGTTCGGTCCGGTTGGCGTTTTGACCGTGCAACAAAATCAGCACTTTTTGCGAGCCGTCGTGCTTGATCAACCAGCCTTGCAAAGTAATGTGGTCAGTATAGGCCGTCTTAAAGCTGACTTCTTCAAAAGGCAAATTCAGATCAGCCGGAGAAGCCGTCCCCAGGTTCCGGTTTGGCACACTGGTAAAAGCCGTTACACTGTACACCGAAATGGACAGGTAAGCCCCGATTATGGTTGTAAACACAGCAAACAAAGCCATGCGGTAAAATCTGGCCCGGTTAAAGGGTTTTCTGGTAGTCATACTGGTTCCCCTGTACACCCTGTATAAGACCGGTAAAACCTACCGGTGAGTATGTTTGCCACCTGGCGTCTCGCTCTGACGGAACAGGTTTTTAGGAATCGTTGGCTTGATTTTAACCGCTCTGCGCCAACTGTCAAGCCGATTTAAGCCGTTATCGGCTTAAAATTTCTATACAAGTTCCTTTACAAGTTTTAAACAAGAAGGATTGAAAAGAATGTAATGGGTGTTCCAACAGACGACTAGCGGTGGGTTTAGCTCAGGGTAACGGGTAGATTGACGGATGGGATGTGGCAAGGTTGGCTATAGTTTGTAATATAGTAATTTTGTAATATTCCAGGTTTTCCCCTTCCTCTGCGTTGAGGAAGGGGAAAGCCGGGCTATTTAGCTGGCCTTATAGCTGATTACCTCGACGGTGTCGCCGACCGAAAGCGACCCGACGGTATGAGGGATAATATTCTGACCGAACAAAACCGCGCCACTTGGCCCCCGCCGAAAGCTAGCCAGGGTTCTTAACGGTTCTTTGCTGACCTGGGCGGTCGCCTGGTCGGTGGTGGTGATGGCGCACCGGGCGCAGGGTTTGACGACATCAAAAGTAATTTCGCCAAACTTGACCTGTTCCAAACTATCTTCAAAAAAGGGAATGCCGCTCCCGGCGATCACGATGTTGGGTCGAAAGCGGTTCATCGGGAGGGGTATCTCAAGGCGACGATTGAGGTCGACCAGCGACTCTTCCGACAGCAATAGGCAGGGAAAGGCATCGGCAAAACTAACCTGATCGGTGGCCCGGCGGGCGTAATCCGGGCTGACCTTGCGCTGGAAATCTTCAGCCAGCCGGGTCAACCGGCAATCCAGGCCCAGGTATTCGCTAAACCACTTCCCGGCCAACTCACCCTGGTCAACCGCCGGGCAGGTATCGCGCCAGACGATCACTTCGCGTTGAGGCCCTTTAACTGGAATTGGGATTTCCAGCGGTTCCATACCGGGCGCATCGACCAGCAGATAGCCATCCACCAGGCGGGGTGTAATCAGGGCCATCCGGGGAAGTTCGCGCTGGGTCAGGAACTTGCCACTCGCGGTTTCGACCAGCATAAATTCACGGTCGTGGGCCAGCCCTTTGAGGGTGAGTTGGCCCTGTTCAACCCTACTTCCCCGGCACGATTTGATCGGATAGATAAACAGGCCGCTAACCTTTGCCTGGCCGATTTGCCGGTCGGTCTGTTTGGAGGGGGCTGTAAAGCTCATAAATTAAAATTCCTTTTCAAAAATACCTGTGTCAATTTAGCTGTATTTTAACTGCTATCGGTAGGTTTGTAAACCCTAAAAACCAACAACTTGACATATCTACTTGACATAGTATGATAGAATTAAAATTAGAAAGTGACTAACTAGCCATTTGATTTTTAACAAGGCTTAGGGATGCTGTTGTGAGATTTACAACGCATCAAACGGCTGGATAAATTTTAGTTTGTGATGACGCAGCTAAATAAAGAAAGGAATACCACAATGCAGAAGACCGAGTTTATCGAACACGTCGCAAAGCACGCCGGTGTAACCAAGACCGAGGCGGACAAGGTTGTACGGGCGACCCTCGAAGTTATCAAGGAGACCCTGGCCGGTGGCGATAAAGTAACCCTGGTAGGTTTTGGTTCCTTTGAAGTGCGGAACCGAGGCGAGCGGCAAGTTACCAGTATTCGGACCAAGCAGAAAGTGACTGTTCCGGCGGCCAAGTTGCCCGCTTTCAGTGCCGGGTTGGATTTTAAGAAGGCCGTAAGCGGCAAAGCGACTACTCCGGTGGCTAAGGCCGCCGCTCCCGCCGCCAAAGCGGCCCCGGCCAAAGCCGCCCCGGCTAAAGCGGCTGCCGCCAAGAAACCGGCTGCCAAAAAGTAAGCGGCATTTCCGCTTTCAGGATATAAAAACACCGCCTTTAAGTCAAAGCTTAAGGTCGGTGTTTTTTGTTTTTGGGCTGGCCCGGCTCCCTCAAACCGGAACCAGGCCAGCATTCAGCCGCCGAATCTGCCTAGACCAGTTCGATGCTAAGGGCAACCGCTCCGCCACCACCCAGACACAGGGTAGCCATACCGCGTTTGCCACCGGTATCCTGCAAAGCGTGGATCAGGGTGGTCAGGATTTTCGCGCCACTGGCCCCTATAGGATGACCCAGCGCAATCGCTCCGCCGCGCACGTTCATTTTGCTAATGTCGAATTTTAGCTCTTTGGCGTTGGCAAGCACCTGGGCCGCGAAAGCTTCGTTTACCTCGATCAGGTCAAAATCGTTGAGTTGCAGGCCAGTGCGCTCCAGCAACTTTTTGACTGCTAGCGGTGGAGCAGCAAAGATATACTTTGGTTCGATCCCGGCGGTAGCATAGCCGGTTACACGGGCCTGGGGAGTAATGCCGTGTTTGTGAGCGGCAGTACCACTGAGGACGACCATCGCGCTGGCTCCGTCGCTCAGGCCAGGGGCGTTCCCGGCGGTAACAACCCCACTATTGGGTTTGAAAACCGGAGCTAACCGGCTCAGGGCATCCAAATTGGTATCAGGCCGGACCGGTTCATCGGTGTCGAATAAGGTCACGCCTTTTTTACTTTTGAGTTCTACTGGCGATATTTCGCGTTTGAAAACCCCGCTTTCGATAGCGCGAGCGGCTTTCTGGTGACTGCTTACCGATAGTTCGTCCTGAGCGGCCCGGCTGATCTCGAATTTCTCGGCGATAAGTTCAGCACTCATGCCCATATGATGATTTTCATAAGCACACCACAACCCATCGTGGATCACCGAGTCGATCACGGTGCCGTGCCCCATACGATAACCGGCACGAGCCTGGGGTAACAGGTAGGGAGCCTGGCTCATGCTTTCCATACCACCGGCGATCAATACTTCGGCATCACCGGCGAGGATGGCGTTGGAGGCCAGCATTACCGCTTGCAGACCGCTGCCGCAAACTTTATTAATCGTCAGGGCCGATACGCTGGCCGGTAAGCCGCCTTTAAGGGAGGCCTGGCGAGCGGGGGCTTGACCCTGACCAGCCTGAACCACGTTGCCCATAATGACTTCTTCCACCAGTTCGCCCTGCACGTTTGAGCGCGAAAGAGCTTCCTTTATAACCATTCCACCCAGGTCGGAGGCACTAAAAGTGGAAAGGGAGCCGAGAAATTTGCCGGTGGGAAGCCGGTTTGCCCCGGCAATAAAAACTTCATCGTTTTTCATACAATCTCCTAAAAGCTATCTAAAATCAAGGTTAAATTATGTAGTTTGATTCTAATCCACTCTTTCCAAAAAAGCAATCGAAAGAAAAATGTTACTCCAGGGGCGTTAGTGGACCGACTCAGGCGAAATGAGACATTTTCGAGCTTATGACTGTAGAGAAAATACGAACAAATTGGTATCTTTTAGCTCGACGTGGTATCATAGCCGGGTAAAGCCTGACCGGATTACGCCACCCCGGCAGTATTTATTATATTTGAGAAAGCGCGGAACAGTCAGGATGTCTGCCAACCACCATAATTTGTTTGATGCTGAATACGCGGAGAATCTGGTTCGGGAAGTTTTAGAACCGGTTATCAAGTTTTATTTCCGGTTAAAAACCGTCGGACAGGAGCATATTCCGGCCCCCGATAACGGGCGACCGGTTATTTTTGTGGCTAATCACGCCGGTCGAAGTTTTCCCTGGGATGGTGTGCTACTGGAATATGCGATTGGACACCAATGGGTCCACCTGCTTGGCTATGACACCACTTTCAAACCTCAGTCGCTGATCGCACCGGAACTTTCGCAACATCCCCGCCTTTTACCTTACCGGTTGCACAACTGGTGGTACCGCCTGGGTTGTAGCGATGCTACGGCTAGCAATTTCGTCCGGCTGCTCAAACATAATCAGAATGTAGTTATTTTCCCGGAAGGCATACCGGGTATCGCTAAAGATTTCAAGGACCGCTACCAGTTATTACCTTTTCCAACCCCGCTGGTACGCCTGGCCCAGCGTTATAACGCCCTGATTGTACCGGTTTCAATCGTTGGTTCGGAATATTTTCACCCTTTTGCCCGCAAAGTAGGCTGGCTAAACCGGATAGGTCAACGCCTGGGTTTGCCGTTTTTACCGCTCAGTCCGTTTTCGGTCTGGCTGCCGTTACTTCCCTGGCTATTTTACAGTGCTTTACCGGCCCCGGTGACGGTCGTTTTTGGTGAACCGCTCGAACCAGACGAACCCACCGCGCATGAAACGTGGGACGAGGTTAGTGCCCAGTTGCACCACCACTGTCAGGAGCAACTAAACCAGGCCCGTGCCAGCTACGAACACGGCATGGATTGGGGCGGCCTCTTGGTTTCGTTGTTGCGCGCTCCGGAGCCGTTTTGGAAACTGCTGCCAATGTTCTGGCCCTGGCGGTTTTTAACTCACGCCCGGCGTTATCCCCGGCTTTTTCCAGAGTTGCCGCCCCGCTGGTGGTTTTACGCCCCGGTACTGGGTTGGGCCGATCCTCCTCAACCCACGCCGGAAAAGGTTCAGACAGGTTTTCCAGTTTCTGCTCAACCGGTCGGGCTGAACTTCGCCGGATAAGCTTTAACAAGCTGGTTTAGCATGGAGCCTGAACAGTACATATTTTGAATACATACTATAACTACACACCAAACCGATGTAAAGGATCGAAGCAGGCGTCGTGGGGCACCCAGGGGGTACCCGACCCGCACTACCCCCGCTTCAAGCTGGTTTACGTTATCAAGCGAAAGTCCTATAAATATTTTTCCGGCTAAACCTGGAAGCGACCTGTTGGCCTGGCCGGGTTGGTAAGCCAGTTTCTGATATTTGCTCCACCGGAAAAATAAACTCACGAAAGGAAAAGTATGGCCGAGCAACTGGAACATCTTTTGTCGCTGGGGAACGTGACCGGGGAGGGTCCGCTCTGGCATCCTGACGAACAACGGCTCTACTGGTTGGATATTCCGCCTGGCCGGTTTTTCCGGTTTGACCCGGCGACCGGTCAACACGAGATGTTTGAGGCTGGCCTTCCGATTGGTACGGTCGGGCTACGGGCCGATGGGGACCTGATAATGGCAACCAAACGCGGCTTTGCCAACTGGGACTGGGAAACCAACCAGCTTGACCCGCGTGTGGATGTACTGGCCGACCACCCGGAAATGCGTTTTAATGATGGCAAGATAGATGCACAGGGTCGCTTCTGGGCCGGGTCGATGCTGCAAAACCCCGATAATGACACAACCGGGGCCGGCCATCTTTATCGCCTCGACGCGGACGACCGAGTACAGATAATGGAAAGTAACCTGATAATCTCAAATGGGCTGGGTTGGAGTCCCGACGGCTTGACTTTTTATCTGACCGATTCGCCGCGCCGGATTATCTGGGCCTACGACTTTGAGCCGGAAAGCGGCACGCTCGCCAACCGCCGCCCATTTATAGACAGCCAGAACGAGCCGGGGGTGCCGGACGGTATGACGGTCGATAGCGAAGGTTATATCTGGAGCGCGCGCTGGGGTGGCTGGCGAATTACCCGCTACGACCCGAATGGCAAGGTGGAGCGAGTAGTAGAAATGCCGGTAGAATGTCCGAGTTGCTGTGCCTTCGGAGGCCGCGATCTCAATGAGCTATACATTACTTCGGCTACCTCCGGGGTCAGCGAGGCTACTCGCGCCCGCCAACCCTGGGCTGGGGACCTGTTCCGCCTGAAACTCGATATAAAAGGTCGCCTGGAACCCCGGTTCGCCGACTGAGAAGTTTTCCCCCCCGTCCACTGGTGGGTCAGGGGTGGGGCTTGACGAGTTACCCCTTTACCAAATTTGTTGATTGCCCTGGCCGGTTTTTAGATTTATAATTGAGGTCTGAGTGGACTCTGGAATAAAGCAATAGACCGTCGAGAAACTGTATCTGGTTAAAATAAGGACATTCAGCAAATAAAGCTAACAAGCTTAAAGCGGTTGAAGCGAAAGCCCTAAACATAACGGAATGAGCTATAAAGGAATGAGCTAAGATGAGTGATGCAACCTGGGTACGTGGTGCCGACAAAGAAAGTCGGGAACGCATGGTAAAACTGGCGATTGAAGACCTGGTCAAGCGTGAAGATACCCCCGCCGAACTGGTAAAAGTGGTCAGCGTAACGCCGGTTACCTGGCAAGACATGGCGATGGGCTATCCTCAACCGGGGCGCAAGGTCGCGCCGGGTTATGTGCCGGGCTACCAGATTATTCTCAGTTACGAAAGCCGCGAGTATGACTATCATAGCGGGTTTGGGCGCGTAGTCTATGTCCCACCCGGCAAAGGTCAGGCTCCCCTGCCGGCCAATATGTTGTAGACCTGAAGTGTGACTTAATTCCTATTTCCACCGCCTGATGCAGGTTTAAAGCTTGCGCCAGGCGGTTTTTGGTTCTACAATGGAACGGTAAACTCTATATCTAATTGCAATAGTTTCTTCTATTATCTATCAAATCCTGGTAAACCGGTAGACGAGGTTCGAGTTATGTCATTTGAGAAGCCAACCCCTCCCGATCACGAAACTGCCCTGGACGATTGGCAACAGATGTTGAGCGGCATTAGCCAACCGGCTGCCGTCAGTCCGGGTCATGTTCAGACGGCCCCGCTAGCCGCGCTCCAAACGGCCCCGGTTGAACAAGACCCGGCGGAAGACCTGGCCGAAAGCGCACTGGCCTGCGGTTTGTGTTACCGGCCTTTTGCCGCCGAGGACCTGTCGGTGGCCTCCAAAGAACGCTTTAACTGGGAATCTTCGGTGGTGGTTTGCCCGGAATGTCTGACCGAATTAAAGCTGGAAATGCGGGCACGTAGTAGTGGAGCCGATTTGCTGTTGGGCCTGGTCTGGGCGGTTATTGGGTTTGTAGTGACCAGCGGCCTGATTTCATTAGCGATTTACTCGATCCGGTCCGACTCGAATTACAATTTCTGGGAGTGGATCGGTTGTTATTTCGCGGTAGTACCCGGTTTTATCATAGGCCGGATGGTGCGCTACGGGGTAGGGCGGCGGCATAGCCTGGAACAGCAGTTGATCGCAATGTTTTTTACCCTGGCGGCTTGCTTTGTAACTGCCTACGCCGGTTGGTTGGCCTGGAACAACAACTTTTTCGATGTGCTGACCAAATCAACCAACCGTTCGGTGGGTTTCCCACCTTTTACGGCTTTTCTGAATGGGCATTTATGGGTGGCTATCTCCAGCCTGACCGATTTCCCCAATATTTTGGTTCATCTGGGTATCGACCTGGGGATCATCGCCGGGCTGGTTACGGCTTTCTTTAGTAGCGAGGGTGCCCGTATCTACACCCGGCCATTTACGGTGGAAGCCGACTAGCGACTAAATATTTACTATCTTAAGAGGTTTGCTTCAAGCTCACTTTGTGAGGTTGAAGCGAAGATAAAAAGAGTATTTACAGGGCACCAGTGGGTACCCGGCCCCCACGACCACGCTTCAGGTTGGTTTACCTAATCAAGCGAAAGTTCTAATAAATAAAGTAACTACACACCAAACCTGTGTAAAGGCTCGAAGCAGGGGTCGTGGGGCGTAGCCCCTGCGGGGGAATTACAGGGGTCTCCCCTGTAATTCCCTTTTTCTTCTTCTTTCCCCTCCCTGGGGAGGGGTCAGGGGTGGGGCCTGAATAGTTACTAAACAAAAAGGCTATCCCGTGCGGGATAGCCTTTTTGTTTGAAAAATTTACCGGGCGGCCAGCCACTTCTCAAAGGCACTGAGCTTTGGTGTAACCGGTGTGGTGGTCGGCAGCAAACCTTCCAGCACATTCTGAGTTTTCAGCCCGTTGCCGGTAATATATAGCACGGTCACTTCGTCGCGCCCGATCTTACCGGCCTTTGCCAGTTTACTCAGGGTTGCCAGGGTGACGCCCCCCGCCGGTTCGGTAAAGATACCCTCGGTTGAGGCCAGCAGTCGGATGGCATCGATGATCTCGCTGTCGCTCACCTGCTCAATGGTGCCGCCGGTGCGCTGGGCAATTCGGACACTGTATAGACCGTCGGCAGGGCTGCCAATCGCCAGGGAATGCGCAATAGTGTGCGGCTGGCGAACCGGCTGAATTTCCTTATAACCGCCCGCAAAGGCACTGGCTACCGGCCCGCAGCCCTCCGGTTGTGCCCCGGAAATGGCCGGTAACGTTTCGTCGGCCACCAGCTTGAGCTTGATCAATTCTTCAAAGCCTTTGGTAATTTTGGTAAATAGCGAGCCACTGGCAATCGGAATAACCACGTGGTCGGGCAACCGCCAGCCGAGTTGTTCGGCGGTTTCGTAGGCCAGGGTTTTGGAGCCTTCGCTATAAAAGGGCCGCAAATTAATGTTGGTAAAGGCCCAGCCGTATTCGTCGGCGACCTGGCTAGCTAACCGATTAACTTCGTCATAGGTCCCATCGACCGTCACGATATTCGCGCCGTAGACGCTGGCGGCCAAAATCTTGCCCGGTTCGATGTTAGACGGGACAAATACATAGGTTTTCAATCCGGCGCGCGCCCCGGCAGCCGCGACCGCTCCGGCCAGGTTGCCGGTTGAGGCACAGGCCAGGGTATCGAACCCGAACTCGACCGCTTTAGCGACCGCCATCGCTACCACCCGGTCTTTGAAAGAGTGGGTAGGGTTAACCGCGTCATTTTTAACATATAATTCGGTCAGGCCCAATCTTTCGCCGAGGTTGTAGGCGCGTTGCAGCGGGGTATAGCCGACCCCCTCCAGGCTGCGTGCCCAGGGCCGTGAGGGTAATAGTGTGGCATAACGCCACAGGTTGCGCGGTCCTGCTTCGATCTGGCTTTTCAAAACGCGGGTATCCAGGCGGCTAAAGTCATATTCTACTTCCAGTGGGCCAAAACAATTCTCGCAAACATAAATCGGGCTTATTTCAAAACGTTCGCCACATTCTTTGCATTTCAATTTACTGGCGGCGGAAGTAGTAGTATCGGTTTCGAGCAAGCTGGTCATTCGGGATTCTCCTTTTCGCTGATTAAAAGTTCTGGAAATAATTTCTAATTTAGCGAGAGAAGCGGGAACTTAAAAACCCCGCCTATCTGCTCGAAGATAAGGGGGTTGAAAGATTCTTTCTAAACTTGCAAAAGGTATAAAATTACTATAGTTTTATTATTTTTTACAAGCTCCCTTATCTTGCATAGGCCTGTGTTAAACAGGCTAAATGCTGGAATTGGCACCATACGCATATTTTTTGTTGGTTGCGTTGGTTGCCGGGCTTCACAGGGCCGAGTCCCTCCACCTCTCTTGATAAGAGCAATATTTACTTGTTAAAGTGGTGCGGTCAGGTATAACCTAACTAAAGATAAACTACTTTATCCAGTTTGTCAAGTGTCTTTTTCGCCCGTCTCCAGGGCCAATGGGCTTGAAATAACCTCCGTAACTACCCACCAAATCTCATTAAAAGACGAAGCAGGGGTCGTGGGGGCCGGGTACCCACTGGGTGCCCCTGTTAACTCTCTTTCTTTCTTCTTTTCCCCGCCTTGGGGCAAGGTCAGGGGTGGGGCCTGAGTAGTTACTAAACTCCTTCCTTAATCCAGCAGGTTAGGGCTGTCGGCGAAATATCCACCGGCTTTAAGTTTGGTCTTGAAGGTTTTGAGCGGGTTGCTACGTCGATTTACTACCCCATCCGGGAGATTTACAATCGCAGCGGTAGGCGAAAGGCGACGGACGAAATATTCGGCGTACTGTTTCGAGCTTAACAACTCGTCCAGCACCGCCGGGTCTTCGACTTCCAGCACGGTCGTTTTTTCGATCATCACGCGCCGGAAGCCCTTGCTCCAATCGGTCAGCGAAATGAGCAGGTTTTGAGGCAGCGGTTGGGGGCTGTGTCGCTGGAGCCAGTCGATGATGTCATTTAATTTCAGGCTCGACTCCAGGCCTCGCAACACCGAATCGCGGCTGAGAGTGTAAAGACTGACCTGATCAAGTTGTTTTAGATTGGCGAACTTCAAAAGCACCCATAGCACCGGGGTTTGTGGCGAAAAAAGCAATATCTCAAAATTTGGTTGGACCAGTAAAGGTTTATCCACCGCAGCCATAACCGGACTGACTACCCCGCGCCGACCGACTACACTGGCTCCCATTTCGGTTAATTGAAAGGCCGTTACTCGTCTGGTGTTGTCCAGGCTGACTCGGATTATCCCCAGCCAGACCAGGGCGGTCTTGAAGGTCTGGTGGATGATTTCACCCTCCAAGCGGGGCCACATTTTGCTGATTTCGGTCAGACGCTGGCTACCCAATTGATTGAGCAAGGTCCGGCGCGGCAAAATGAAATAGGGGTTTTCGTGCTGAACCTTGTCTTGCAAAGAGGCCAGGCTGTACCATTGGCCGGGTTCGCAATCGGCCAGCCAGCTTAACATAACCTGGTTGGCTTGCTGAATAGTGGCCGGGCTGGCGTAATAATACGGGTAGGATACCGGGCCAATCCTGGCGGCGTGGTTCTTCCAGCTTTCGATAAGCTGGCGGGTCAGGGCGTATAAATCCAGCTTTAACCACTCGGTCAAGGCCGGACCGGGTATCAGGCGTTTAGTATCACCTTCTATTTCATAAAGTGCTTCCTTCTGGCACAGACTCACCAGAAAGCCCAACCGGTAATTTTCTATATCCTCCTCGATATGCCAGAGTTGCCCGTTAAGTTTTTTCAGTTCACGCTTAGGGATGGCGTGATTAGTGGTTAACTCCACCTGGTTCTGCTCAATATAGTTTAGAAAGGTCAGCGAATCCCAGGCCAGGGCATATTCCGGCCCGCTATTAATATTGGCCTGAGGAGTAACGGTTTGCAACGGTTGGGCCGGACTGGTAGCACTTACCACCGGCTGCAACATCTGGGAGGGGATAAAAATAAGGCTCTGGCCCTCCTCGTAGACCTGCCAGACCAGCAGTTGTTCGGTCAGAGGGCGTAAAGCTCGGTACAACCGGCGCAAGCTTACGTATTGAACCAGGAGAGCCTTGACGGTGGTGCGGCCCCCGGCCTGGCGTAAATCGGTGAACAACTCCTGACTATCATTGGGCAACTCGGCTAGAATTTTTTCTTGCTGAGTTTTATCGGCCATTACCCGGCTTAACTCCTGGGCCAGTTCGGCTGGCGCGGCCTGACCAAGCAAAGAAAGTAATTGCCAGTTTTCGGCCTGTACTTCGAGTATTTCCGGTTCGAGCTGTTTTAGCAGGGCCGTTAGCGGTTGGCGGCTGGTCAGGATGTGAGGCTTCGCGTCCGGCCCATTTTCAGAGCGGTACTCCACCAGTAGCCGGGCAAAAGGCCGGGCCAGTTCGCGCGGTACCAGCCAGACCAGTTTGCTGTTGGATGGGGTCAGGTTGGTTTGTTTATTCTGGTGGTTAAACTCAGCCCAGCCGGAACGGGGCTTGCTAACCTCCGAGACCGGGTCGGCTTCGGCGGCAGTGGCAACCCGGACTCGCTCCTGAAAAAATAGGCCCAGCAGGCGTAAACGGGTGGCCTGGGTCATGAAATCCGGCGGTAACTGAGCAGCGTCCAGCCGGTAATCCGGTTGAGCCAGAAAATGAGCCAGCCAGTCAAGTTCATCAGAGTTTAGCTGTTCCAGCAAACGGCGTTGCAAAAATTCGGTTTGCATTTCGAGCGAAAGTTGATGGGTCTGACCGGGTACTAACCGGTCGAGCAGGGTGGCTTGCCAGCTTTCGGATAGCGAATGCAATTGTTGGGGGGTTTTTTCGTTTAAATAAGATACCAGAGTTCTCATATTAGTTATTTATTATTTACCGGTAAATACTAGCAACAGCTTTGAGCTTCGCCCAGGGGCACCTGACCCATCCCACCAGTCTAATCAAGTAAGTAAGGTGGAAAGCTTTGCAAATACGTCTTCTAAAATAGCATCAGGCAATTCGCAAATGTACACAGATTGACGTTCTTTCCAGGCAAGACTTTTCACTTGATCACTTAATATGGCCCCATTTACCGGAAAGCCGGAAGGAACTAGAACTTCGTATGGGTAGCCTTTGGGCTGACTTGTAATCGGGCATACCACGAACAGGCCGGTTGGTCCATTATAAATGGAAGGGGATAGAACAAGAGCAGGCCGTCTTTTAGCCTGCTCATGACCCAAAGTTGGATCAAAGTCTAGCCAAACCACTTCGCCACGTTCTGGTATGTTTTTAAGTTGCACTTTAACGCTCGTGTTGCTAAAACTCATTGCCAACGCTTACGGCTGTGCTAATCTCACCGTGCAAGTTTTCCGGCGTTACTCCAGCCATCAGTTGTTCTAAAGTATATTTCGGGGAGCTTAGAGCCTCGATAACTAACTTACCGTCAACGACACTTTCACGCAACTGAGTATGCTCATTCCAATTAAGCTCTTCAATCTTGGTCTTAGAAATCCGAATACCAGTACTATTCCCCCATTTCACTAACATCATTATGTGCTTTCTCCTTACATACTATTCATGGATATACAATGTATATCCATAGAAATTATACCGCGACTTTTATTCTTGTCAAGGCAAAGCAATCGATCTTGCAGATGTGAATTTCTGAGCGTGACAGAGGCAATACCTTTTCTTCCGCTAACTCTGAACGTCTTAACGTTCAATTTTAAACTACCCTCTTTATATATTTCCAGGCGTTTAAATCTGATGATTTTGTTGGCACTGTTTGTGCTACTGTGTTTATTGGCACACTTCTTGCTAACTGAAGTATGAAGCAAGCTCTAGTGTAGCCTGATAGCACAGGATTTCATCCCTAATTATTTAAAAATTTCAGCCCTGATTATAACATAGGGCGATTATATTGACCGGTTGTATATGGCTCCGGCTCAAACCGGCACAATGTGAGACAAATGATTATGACAATTTTAGGCAAACGTATAACAAAAGGAGGCCACCGGCAGTGGATCTGTCAATAGGTTTATCGCAGGAACAGCAAGTAAGAGTTTCACCCAGCTTGATCGCCTTAAATCAAATTCTGGCCCTGAGCAGCCAGGAATTACAGGAAGAAATTCAGCGCGAAATCAGTGAAAATCCGGCCCTGGAAATGGACGCTCGTCAGGTCTGCCCTACCTGTGGCAGTGCCTATAATGGCCGGGTTTGCCAGCGTTGTCTGGCCGAGAATAACGGCGCGATGGCAAACCGCAGTGTGAACGATCACAAATCTACCTCGGACGATTTCGGTTCGGAAAATTACGAAGATTATTATACGCCGGATGAAAACTGGTCGGCTGGCGGTCGGATGGGTGAAGAAGAATTCGACCCGATCACGATTGTAGCGGCGGAAATGTCCCTTAGCGAACGAATTTCGATAGACCTGACCTCGGTCTTAAATCCCGACGATATGGCAGTTGCCGATTATTTGATTGGTAGTCTGGACGAACGGGGTTATCTTTCGACCTCGGTGGAAGCAGTAGCCGAGTCTTTTCAGACCGAGGTGGAGCGGGTCGAGAGAATTCTGCGCGAATTACAAAATGTGGCTCCGCCAGGGGTTGGGGCGCGGGACTTCCGGGAGTGTTTGTTGATCCAGTTGCGCTACCTCAAAGAACAGGGCCTCGAAGCACCCCACGTTGAAGAATTGATCGAGAAACATTTTACGGCTCTCGGCGAACATAAATATGGTTATATCGCCCAGCAAATGGGTATTTCGGTCGATAATGTGAACGCAGCCCGCGAATATATCAAAGACCACCTCAACCCCTTCCCGGCGGAAGGACATTCCGGTGAGCTTAACGGTACTCAATACCGCAACGGCAGTCAGCGGGCCGGCTATGTTGTGCCGGATGTGATCATCAGCGAACGGGAGGGGCAGTATGAGGTGGAGGTAGTAGAGTCAAAACGCTTCTTTTTGAAGGTCAACCCGCTTTACCTGCGTCTATCGGGGGACACTACTGCCTCATCGAGCGAGGAAGACCGACAGCACGTGCGGCAGTATGTGGCTCGCGCTAAATTCTTCATGTCCAATATCAACCAACGCCGTGAGACGATGTCGCGGATTACTAAAGCCCTGGTCGAAACCCAGGAGGAGTTTTTACGCGACGGCGTGCGCGGTTTGCGTCCGCTAACCCGGTCGATGTTAGCCAGCCGGATCGGTATCCACGAAAGTACCGTCAGCCGGGCCACTGCCGGTAAGTATGTGATGCTGCCCAACCGCAAAGTCATCGGCTATAGCGATTTCTTTACCGCTTCGCTCAGTATCAAGGATGTTATTAAAGAAATTATCGAGACCGAGGGCCATAACCGGGTCAAGCCTTTAACCGATCAGGATATTGTCGAGCGGTTGGAAACGCGCGGCATCCGGGTCGCCCGGCGGACAGTCGCCAAGTACCGGGCGCAGCTCAAAATCTTACCATCGACCCTTCGCTAAATTTGCAAAAATCAGACCGGTGCAAACCGGTCTTTTTTTGCTTGCGTCCGTATATTTTTCTGATATAATCAATATACATAAGATACTGCCCCGGTATCAGTTTATCCTATAATAAATTCGGATGGGGATCAGCAAATAATAGAAAACTAGAGCAACTCTTGTATGGAAATTGGACAATTACGGGCGTTCGTGGTCGCCGCTCGTGAGAAAAGTTTTACTCGTGCCGCCGAGACTTTGTTTGTTACCCAACCATCGGTAACTGCTCGGATTCAAACCCTGGAAATGGAAATGAAGGTGCCTTTGTTTCTCCGCAAAGGCCGGACTATCGAGCTGACCGAAAGTGGCAAGGTTTTTCTGCCTTTTGCCGAACGAGCTTTGTTGGTGTTGGACGAAGGGGAACAGGCCGTTCGCAATGTGCGGGAAGGCACGGCGGGCCGGTTATCGATAGCGGCTATTCAAACGGTCTGTCTTTTTCTGATTGCGCCTTTCCTGGATCACTTTCACCGGGCTAACCCAAACGTCGAGATATTTATCCGGCAAGGGGTATCGAGTGAGATTGTCGAGATGGTCTTGGATGATGTGGTTCAACTGGGGGTCGTGATCGGGCCAGTGATCCACCCCCAGATAAAAAATATCTCGCTGTTTCAGGATGAAATTATTGTGGTAGCGGCCCCGCAGCACCGTTTAGCCCTTCTGCAACTGGCGAACGGACCGACCCCTGTCGCGCCGGGCGAGTTTTCCAACGAGCAATTTATCATGCACCGCTGGGGCAATTCGTTTGATACCTTTATGAGCCGGATCGCCGACCTGGCTAGCCAACCACCGGTATTGATGGAAGTAGAAGTTACCGAAACCGCCAAGACGCTGGTAAAAATGAATGACGGAATGGCGGCTTTACCGCGTTTTGCCGTTACTAACGACCTGCAAAGCGGGGCATTGGTGGAAGTGCCGATCCAGGACTGGGAACCGGTTGGGATTCAAATCGGGATGATCCATCGGCGCGACCGCGAAATGAGCCTGGCGGCTCACAAATTCTCGGAATTATGGCAAACCGGACCCGAATTAAAATAGGTTAATTTTATCATCTTGATTTAGCACGCCAATTTGA
This sequence comes from Chloroflexia bacterium, assembly GCA_038322625.1. GTDB lineage: Bacteria > Chloroflexota > Chloroflexia > Chloroheliales > Chloroheliaceae > 54-19. The sequence goes on along the minus strand of JBBQGA010000010.1, from coordinate 53,777 downwards.
AATAGTCTGGTAGGCGTGCTATTCTATACCGGTTTATTGGACAGAGAGCTAGTTCATTTTGTAAAAGATTTTCAGATTAAGGAGTCGTTTGATGGCCTATAATGTTACTCTGATACCCGGTGATGGCACCGGCCCAGAGATTTCGGAAGCTACGCGCCGGGTGTTGGATGCCACCGGAGTAGAGTTCAACTGGGAAGTCCAGAATGCCGGGATCGAGGAGATGGAGCGTAGCGGCGAGGTTTTGCCCAAAGCGACGCTTGACTCGGTTCGCAAAAACCGGCTGGCAATTAAAGGCCCGATTACGACACCGATTGGTAAAGGATTCCGCAGTGTCAACGTGGCCTTGCGTAAAGAACTCGACCTTTATGCCTGTTTACGCCCTTGCCGCCTTTATAATGGCGTGCGTACCCGCTTCGATAAAGTCGATCTGGTAATTGTACGTGAGAATACCGAAGACCTTTACGCTGGAATTGAATTCAAGCGCGACACCCCGGAACAGGCCGAGATGATCAGCACGATTGAAAGGTTAAGCGGGGCAAAAATCCGGTCAGATAGCGGCATCAGTATCAAACCGATCAGCGAATTCGGTACTCGCCGGATTGTGAAGTTTGCCTTCGATTACGCTCGCGCCAACAAACGCCGCAAAGTGACCGCCGTTCATAAAGCCAACATCATGAAATTCTCGGACGGCCTTTACCTGGAAATTGCCAGCGATGTCGCCAAGAGTTACCCCGACATCGAGTTTAACGATGTAATCGTGGACAATATGTGTATGCAACTGGTGCAGAAGCCGGAAGATTACGATGTACTGGTACTGCCCAACCTGTATGGCGATATAATCAGCGACCTGGGGGCCGGTCTGGTCGGCGGCCTGGGAATGGCTCCCGGTGGTAATATCGGCGATAATATTGCGGTTTTCGAGCCGACCCATGGTTCCGCCCCCAAGTATGCTAACCAGAATAAGGTCAATCCGCTTGGTATGATTCTTTCCGGTATGCTGATGCTGCGTTATCTGAACGAGTTTGAGGCCGCCGACCGGCTGGAAAAGGCTATCGAAGCCGTCATCACCGAGGGTAAAGACGTTACCTACGACATGAAGTTGGAGCGCAACGACCCGACGGCAGTCGGTACCAAAGAGGAAGCCGACGCGATTATTCGCAAGCTGCAAGCGTGATCACGGGCCAACCGGCCAATATTGGGTAAATAAAAAGCCGCAGATTGAAGCTGCGGCTTTTTCTCTAAAACAGGGCACATCGTCAATTTCAAACCGGCCAGCAGATCGGCGTCAAATCTATGCTCAAAGCCAACCAGCCTGCCCAGTCTATCGCCGACCAATCGCGGCAAAAATACGCCAATTTGCTAAAATTCGGCTTTGTGGCGGTGTGCAGTCTGCTCTGTCTTTTTCAAATGCAACAATTAAACGCCCAGGTCTACAACGTCGACTTCAAAGCCTTCGATCAGGCGGTCAAAAGCCTGATCACCCCCGGCGATAACCCTTACCAGCCTCACGGCACCGAGCAATCCTTTCATTATCCGCTATGGACCAGCTTTTTATATTTGCCTATCGCCGGGCTGGAGCATTTCGCGGCTTTACACACCTGGCAGATCGCCAATATGCTGATATTGCTGCCGGTAGTCTGGCTGCTGGCTCGCCAATATGTACCGGAGTGGCCCGTCTGGGTGGGTCTGCCGTTCCTGTATTGTCTGAGCCTGTCGATATGCAGTCTTAATTTGCTGGATGGCTTTCCAAATATCTTGATCGTCGGGAGTTTTAGCCTGATGCTGGCGGCTTTCAAGGCCGGGCGGATCAACCAGGCCGGAATGTGGGGTACGCTGGGTCTGGTTATGAAGCCTCAGTTGACTTTTCTGGTAGGTTTGAGCTTTCTTTTGTGGCTGATTACCGGTTCACCCAACGCCCGGCGTATCGCCCGGCGTTGGTGGCTGGCGGCCCTGCTGACCGGGTTGGTTTTGCTGGCGGTAAGCTTACTGGTGGAAATTGACTGGATAGGTCGCCTTTATCACGCCCTCAGTACCGAAAGCCTGACCACCGGAATGCAGGAGGACGGCTACGTATACGCCTATATCACCTCAACCTTCCCCGACTGGCTGAACTATCTGACGCGGCTGGAAGGCTGGCCGGTCACTTTGCTTTATGGTGGGTTTGCTATCGGCTTGCTGGTGATCGGGTTCCGGCGGTTGCTGCAGTGGCGCAATTCGGTGCCCGGTTGGCTGGCGGTGGCACTGGCCTTAAACGTGGTTCTCACCCCCTACGCCCGGCCCTACGATTACCCGTTTTTGCTACCGCCGCTCTTTTGCCTGATCGGGATAGCCTGGCAAGCCTACCGCGCGAAACGTTACCGGCGCACCATTAATTATGGCTTACTGGTCGCGCTAGTCTTTGTAGCCACCGCGCTAAACCGGGACTTTCGCTGGTTTTATTTTCAACCCCTGCTCATAACTGCCGGTTTGCTGACTGACCGGCCACCGGCTGAAAAACCGGCAGAAACGGCCAGCTTAGAACAGCCTTAACTCCGGGTCGTAGCCGGTAGCCCTGGCGATCTGGCGCAAGACTTCTTCAGCGTCGGCGGGCCGCAATTTTATGTCAAAACTGTCCATATCAATTTGCAGTTTCGGGCCGATAGTATACTCCTCGAAGAAGCGGTCGTAGGAGTGGTTGAGGGCCGCCAGATAATCGCGATCAACCCCACTGGCTTCGTAGCTGCGGCCTCGGAGTTCGATCCGTTCCAACAGCGTTTGTTCACCGGCCCGCAAATAGACCAGCAAATCCGCCGGGCGCATCAACCCCTCCAACATTACATAAAGATCGCGCAAAGTGCCGTATTCGCGGGCGGGTAAAATAGCCTGTTCCAGCAGCGAACGCGCAAAGACCCTAAAGTTTTCGGCAGCACTGCGCTCCTGAACCGCATTAAGATTGTCCCGGCTGATCGCAATTTGCTGCCGGAAGGTGCGTTCCAGAAAGACCAACTGGCTGAGTAAGGCCCAGCGAGTCCGGTCGGCGTAGTAATCGGCCAGGTAAGGGTGATCCTCGACCGATTCCTGATAAAGCTGCCACCGCCAGCGTTCGGCCATCATCCCGGCCAGAGTCGTTTTACCAACGCCGATATTGCCGCACAAAGTTATGTATAAAGCCACAAAGTTTCCTTCGAGTTTATTAGGTTTAAATCTAAGATTTTCGCTTCAACCTCCACAAAGTGAGGTTGAAGCGAAAATCAAAAAGGTTTTAACAGGGGAGACCCCTGTTGTACCCCCGCAGGGGCACCCAGTGGGTACCCGGCCCCCACTACCCCGCTTCGACCTTTACAGTGGTTTGGTGAGTAGTACAATAAAAGAGTTTTAACAGGGAAACCCTTATACCGCCTCGTGGTACCCGGCCCCACTCCCTCCGCTTCAAGAGGGTTTGCGTCATTAAGCGAAAGTCCTAAAATCAAATTTTTGGGCAAGTTATGCCTGGTTAAATGCCGCGCCGGTTGCCGTACATAAGGACATGGAGCCGAGGCAGCAGGCGATAACCGCGCTCTTTGACCTGCTCGACCACCAACCGGGCGTGTTCGGCCAGCGTTTCAGGGTCCTGACCTTCCGGCATCACTATAATCCGCTCGGTGGGGAGCTTGTTTTGCTCGATCACTTTTACCATTTCGTCAAAATCAGTCTGATCGGCTACCACAAACTTAAACCAGGGGTCGCGGCTGGCGGACAGTTGAGCCAGTACCGCCGGTTTAATAGTGCGGCCCCGGTTGTGGGCCGAGGGCAGTTTGGGCGAGATATTGAGCTGGCAACGCTGCCGGATCAATTCGCTGCCGGGTAGGGTTCCGTTTGTTTCGATCTCGACGCTCCATTCCGGGCCGAGCAGACTGAGCAAATTATCAATCGTGGCGGTATGCAGCAACGGTTCGCCTCCGGTGATAACCAGCCGTCGACAGGGGATTTGGCCGATCTGCTTCAACAACTGAACCGGGCTAACCTCGCTATAATTATAGAAATCCGGGTGTTGGGGGTCCCATGTATAACGGGTATCGCACCAGACACAGGTGAGATTGCAAACCTGGAGCCGGACAAAGATCGCCGGTCGACCAATCGAGGCTCCTTCGCCTTGCACCGAATAAAAAATCTCGTTTACCAGGAATCTACCGGCTCGGATGATCGGGCGACTTTTTCCCTGGTGATTGTTTAAGCTTTCAAGTATAGTTTCCAAAATAATTCTTTCTAAATTTCTTCAGCCTATAGACTGACCGTTTGAAAAAAGGGTATAAAATAATCAGATTTTGTGATAATATAGAATACACTATCCACCTTGTAAAGTAATAATTTGTAAAGACATGGTAGCTGCAAGTTTGAAAGGTCCGACCTTATGCGTTTCTCCCTGGTTCGCTGGTTGCAAAATAGTCGTTGGAGTATACGTGCTAAACTAATGGGTGGCTTCCTGATTATCGCCCTTTTCTTGATGATTTTAACCGTACTGAGTGTGCTGGTTATCGGTGAACTGGGCCAGAAGATTAATCAAATAGCTCATTCGCAAGACGAAGCCAGCGCAACCACTCAACTGGCGAACGAGGTGGACCAGCTACGGACCAGCTTTCTCAATATCAACTCCGATGTTGCCAATATTGTCGAACGCACCCGCTATGGCTTGATTGGCAACGCCGACCCGGAAGCTACGGTAACTGCTTATCAGCCCTATCTGCTGGATTACTCGCGCCAGCGGGCGAATATTTCAAATTTACGGCTGCAAATCAATGACGCGGAGCGGTTTTTTACGTCCTCATTGATGGAGATTCCAGCCGCGACCCATTTTTTTCAGATGAACGCCAATGATATGCAAATGTTGCTGGACCAGCTAGACCATTTGCGAGACTTCGCTACTAACAAACAATTCAATCAGGTAATGACCAGCTGGGATCAGACCCGGCCCCAACTTGAGAGTGGTCTTACAGAAATTAATACCCTTAAAACCGATTTATATGAACTGGTAAGGCAGCGACAAAAGGCCAGCAATACGGTGGTCGATGATGCCACAAACGCCAAAAACATCTCGCAGTTTTTTCTACTTTTCGCCGGAGTCGTAGCGGTTATTCTGGCGTTGGGCTTTGGTCTGATGCTGACCCTGGTATTCACTCGCCCGGTTGAGCGGTTGCGTCGGCGGTTGGTGCGCCTGTCCGAAGGCGACCTGGCGACCGTTCTGGAAGTGCGCAACCGCGATCAGTTCGGCGAACTGGCCGGCACTTTTAATAGCAGTATGAGCCGGTTGGGGGGGGTCGTCGAGCAGGTACAACACCAGGCCATGAAGGTCAGCAGTGCCGCCGCCCAGATCGCTACCGCCAGCAGTCATTCGGCCCTGGTTTCGGTAGAACAGGCCGGTGCAGTGGCCGAAGCGACCGTGACAATCGAACAACTCAGCCATACCGCCCAGCAAATTGCCGAAGCTGCCGCGCTGGTAGCCGGAGCCGCCGAGCAAGCTCTGAGCAGTGCCAGTGATGGTCAGGAAACGGTTCGTGAAAGTATCGTCGGTATCAACAATCTAAAGAACCGGGTGCGCAATATTACCGACCGCATTCTGGCCCTTTCGGAGCGGTCCCAGCGGGTGGGGCACATTATAGAACAGGTAGCTTCTATCGCCGATCAAACTCACCTGTTGGCCCTGAACGCCGCGATTGAAAGTGCCGCCGCCGGAGAGAGTGGTAAACGATTTGCGGTGGTTGCCGCCAGCGTCAAGCAACTGGCCGAGCGTAGTCGCCAGGCGACCAAAGATGTCCAGGCGGTCTTGAGCGAAATTCAGGCCGCCACCAATGCCAGTGTTATGGCGACCGAGCAGGGGATGAAAGAGGCCGAGCGTGGCGTGACGCTAGCTCATCGAACCGGCGATGCCAACGAGAGTATTATTCAGATGGTCGAGCGTACCGTCCAGCTTGCCAGTGCCATTTCGCTGGCGACCCAGCAGCAACGTAGTGCCAGCGAACAGGTGGTTTCCTCCATGCGCCAGTTAGCAACAGTTATTCAGGATGGGGCCAGTACCGCCAAACAGTCCAGTTCACTGGCGGCTTCCCTCGACGAAGTGGCTTTGGAATTGCGCCAGGTATCCAGCCAGTTCAAAGTGACCGCTACGGTCGCCCATTTTGATGCCGACGGCAGTGGCAGCGGGCTGAATTTTGAGGAGGTCCCCCACCCGGTATTGCCCGGTTTACCGGTTGGAACTTTGTGGACCGATCCGCTCGGTTAGTTTAACTTAGCTTACCACTACAGGATATTTTCGATGACAACCCCTTCGCCTGATTTCGAGCGAAATAAAATGCAATCGATAAGTAATCACGAGCCGCCCGACCCCGGATTGGTTCAAATTCCCCGCCGCAATCTGGTCATAGTAGCCTTTGTTATTCTGGCGATGGCGGTGGGAATTGGTTATTTAGTCAGCAAACTATCCGATAAAAATGTAAATAGTCCCGGCTCTATCGCCTCATTATCTAATTCCAAAACCACTCAAAATCCCTATTCTGTCGCCGCCTTCAATGTTTCTCCCGCTAACCTGTCTGCCGACCATATTATCAAAGTGTATGTAACCGGAGAAGTCCAAAATCCGGGGGTTTATGAAATGAAACCGGGCGACCGTCTGACGGATGCGATTAGCCTGGCGGGTGGGTTCAGTTCGGTCGCCGACAAGACCGGCCTGGACCTGGCCCAGCGGGTGCGCGACGAGATGGAAATTAACATTCCCCGGTTGAATCCCAGTTCGCTGCCTGCCGCTGTGGGTACAGCTATCCCGGCAGTTACCCCGATCCTGATCAGCTTACCGGCCACTGTCACTCCGGCGGCGGGTAGTGTCAGTCTGGTAAATATAAATACCGCCAGTGCGTCTGAGTTGGATAAATTACCGGGTATCGGGGCGACGCTCTCCCAGCGTATCGTGGATTACCGGACAAAAAACGGTCCCTTTAAGAACCTGGACGATTTAAAAAAGGTGGCCGGAATTACCAAAGGGGTTATCGACAAAATTAAGGATTTGATCTCTTTCTAATATTTGCTTTCGCAACCAGACCAATCCCCATCCGTTGTTTAATAGGTAAGGTTCGCCGCACAGCTATGCCGGCGGGCCACTGACTCACTTTGGAGTATGATGACGGATACGGATTTAGGGGACGGAGGCATTTTTGACCTGGCAAACGGCACAAGCCGACACACTTTGTTTTATCACAACGGATGTAACCCGGTTCAAGCCGGTGGCTACTACAAACGTTCTGACCGGCTATAGTCGAAAAACAGAAGGAAACTACAGCGACGTGTGGGATGAAATCACCTGGATCGAACGGGCCAGACAAGGTGACGAAGCGGCCTTTTCCGCCATCTACGAGCGGTACGAGCGACCGATATACAGCCTGGTCTACCGTTTGATGGGCAACCCGGATGATGCTTTTGATATAACTCAGGATGTTTTTGTCAAAGCTTATAAAGCACTGGCGAAAACCGCCCCTGACCTCAATCTGTCAGCCTGGCTGCACCGGATCGCTTCCAATGCCTGTATGGATGTGCTGCGCCGCCGCAAAATAGTACGCTGGCTACCCTGGGACCCGGCTGTTCACGCCAATATCACCCCCGCCGCCGGACACGACGAGCCGGAACGCCGCCTGGACAACAAAGAAACTCGTCAACAGGTTCAAGCGGTCCTGAATAAAATGAACGAACGCTACCGGCTATGTCTGGTGTTGCGGGAATACCAGGACCTGTCCTGCGACGAAATTGCCGAGGTGCTGGGCACGACTCGCCAGGCGGTTAAGTCGATTTTGTTCCGCGCCCGCGACCAATTTCGTGAGATTTACGAACGGGAAGATGGGCTTCCCCAGGCCACCGCCCCGGCTAAAGAAAAGAAAGGAGGGCGACGCTAATGGATCAAAACTGCTTGCGCTGCCGTCAGCTTCTTTCGGAGGCGATGGATGGCGAAGCTACCCAAAATGAGCTGGCCTTCGTCCAACAACACCTGATAAGCTGCCAGGATTGCCGGGAGGCCCAGGCGGCCTTTCAATCGATCCGCAATCGTTTCCAGCATTTGAACCAGCCGGTCCCGCCGCCTCAATTGCGAATGGCGGTGATGTCCTCGATTGGTGGTCAGGGCCGCGCGGTACCGCTTGGCCGGAAGCGACGCTACGGTACGCAACCCTTTCTAAGTTTTAGCCAGAAAATGGCTATCGGCACGATGGCCGGGGTGGTACTGCTGTTAGGAAGTTTGCTAGTGTGGGGTATAATGCGGACCCCGGCTTTTGAAGTGATCGACCAGCAAGCTAATCTGGCTGATCAAAAAGTAGTGCTGACCTTTAGCCAGCCGGTCGATCAGCTTTATATTATGAGTCACTTTGATTTGTTCGAGGTCAAAGATCAACAGGGTAATTTGTTACCGATTGCGCCGCAAAATATTAAAGTCCAGGACGATGGTAAAAAGGTCGAGTTGACTATCCCGGATGGCTCGATTGCGCCCGGTGCCACCGATGTTCAACTGGATGTAAAACCCGATCTCAAATCCAACGATGGCAAAAAGTTGACCAATCCGGGACCCAAAGAGGCCTCGGTGGTGGGACCGGCCCCGGCCAATGCCACCAGAACCAATACCCCGCGACCGGCCCAGGCGACCGTAAAACCAACCGTGACCAGAGTACCCACGACGGCCCCGGTCCGGTCAACCGACCCTGCTACGGTGGCCGATGATACGCCGCTAGCGGTGCCGACCTCGACCGCCCTACCGGTAGCCAAACCGACCGTCACCCGCGCCGTGACGACCACACCGGTGCAACGCCCGACGATTACGCCGAGCCTAACTATTTCGCCCACCTTGCCGGTAAGTACCACCGTTGCGCCCCAGACTACTGTCGTATCGACGACGCCCCAGGTTTCGCCGGTTGTTAGTGGTACAATCGCCCCGGTCGATACTACCCCGGTCGTCACTACCGCCGGGCCAACTACTGCCGCGCCTACCACGCCCAGCCAAACGACGGTGGTGCCGAGCACTACGGTCGCCGTAACGACGGCCCTGGCCGATCTCTGTAAATTATCGCTCTACCGGGGGTTTGAGGTGCTTTATAATAACCGGTCCGATGTGGCGGCCCGGATTGGCTGTCCTTTAGCCGATGAAGCCCAGGCCGGGTTTACCTATCAGCCCTTCCAGCGGGGTTTTATGCTTTTGCATCGCCAGACCGGCCTGGTTTATATTTTCTATAGCACTTCGGTAGGTTCGGGTAGCTGGGTGAAAATGCGCGATCCGGGACCGGCCACCCCACCGCCCGCCAATACGGTCGCCCCCGGTGGTACGGCTGCCCCGGTTATCACGCCGACCGCCACTCCCGCGACGGGTTGCAGTCTTATTCCTGAACGTGCTTTTGGGAATATCTGGCTACCTCAACCGACCGTTCGGAACGCTATTGGCTGTCCGGTCGCTACCGAAAGCCAGGTCGACCAGGGCACTTTCCAACCGTTTGATAAAGGTTTGATGTTTTTCAGTCCGACCGCCAGCAACGGGCGGCGGGTGTATGTGCTTTTCAACGATACAAGCTATATCGACGTACCGGACGCTTTCCAGGGGTAGCTTTGAGCCGGCTCTGTTACTACCCCTTCTAAATTTTTATCTCTTTTTATTTCGTAACTACTCAGGCCCCACCCCTAACCCCGCCACCAGTGGACGGGGAAAAGAAGAAAAAAAGAGTATATACAGGGGTACCCGGCCCCCACGACCCCGGCTTTGATCCTTTTCAGTGGTTTGATGTGTAGTTACTTTATCTCAATGAAAAAGACGAGGCCGGTCCAACCCCTTTATAGGAGTAGGACCGGCCTCGTCTGGTTCAAACTTTGCCGGTTAAGGATTGGACTGCTTTAGCTGGTTGATTAGCAAATCCACGTTCGATTTCGGCAAAAATGTCACCGAAAGTTGAGCGGTGCAACTGGAATCGGGTTTGGTGGTCGGGTTTGCCAGGAAACTCCGCACCACGCTTGCCCCACAATTGCCACCCGGCGCGGAAACAATCGATGGGACGTGACCGGAGTTGGGGAACAGTACGTAGAAACTCTTGCTGAGTGTCCTGGTCGCTTCCTGACCTTCGCTGGGCGGGGTAATCGGGTCGAACTGACCGGATAAGACCAGGGTCGGAATATCGCTTTTGACCGGCTGGTTTTCGATAGGATTGGGTTTGGCGACCGGCCACTTGGCGCAGGTGGTGAACATGGCCTGTGAACCCGGTACGAACGAAGCGTTGATTTCCGGCAATACGTTTTTGGCAGCGGTTGCCAGGTCGTTCGGGTTCTCGAAGGGGGTTTCTTCGCTACACTGGACCGAGTAATACATGGCCTCGCTGATGTCGCGTTCCTGGAACAGAATATCCGGCAAAATCGCCGCGACAATTTCCAGCCGCCCGGCCTGGGCCGTAGTAATAATAGCCGGTAAAATCGGGATAACCTCGGTCGAATACAACATCGAGAAAATGACCGATACCAGCGCATTACCGTCGACCGCCACGTTGTAAGTTTGATTGGTTACTGCGTCTTTGATCTTGACCATCTGCGGTTTCTGGTTTAGCTGGGCAAAAGCTTTGGAAAAGCTATCTTTGAGGTTCGGATAATCCTGATTACACTGACTATTAGCGGCACACGCTTTAAATAATTCGTTAATCGCCCGGTCAGCATTGGCTGGTACGTCAATGTCCAGACTGGACTGGGGTAAATAGGTCGAGTCGAGGATTACACTCTGAATACCCTGCGGATGGTCGCGCATCATGGTCAAGGCCAGGCGGGTTCCGTAGGAAGTGCCGTACAGACTAACTTTGCTATAACCCAGTGCTACCCGAATATCTTCTACGTCCGAGGCATTTTCGGCACTATTGTAGGCCGCCAGGTTTATGCCCTGACCTACCAGCCGGTCGCGGCATTTGAACGCCGCATCGATACCCCGGCGATTGCTTTCCTCCGGGTGGATAACTTTATCAAGGTCCTGGTGGGCCAGCTCATCGATTTCTTTGCAGAACAGGGACGGCTCCGAGAAGCCAACGCCGCGCTGATCAAAAACAATAACGTCCTGATCTTTAACCAGATTATTGATCGGATAGTTAGAACCGCCAAAAACTTCGAGGGTAAAATTGTTGTTGCCGCCCGGCCCACCTTGCAGGTAGATCACCGGAGGCTTTTTGCTGTTGGTGGCACCGGATTTTAGGATAGCCGTCGCCAGTTTGATGGTTTTACCCTTGGGTTTGCTGTGTTCTTCCGGCACGATCATAAACCCACACTGTAAATTTGGGCCTTCCACCTGGTCTTTTGCCAGTTTGAACGGACACTTGGCGACCGGTTCAAAGCGCGGCAGGGTGGTGGAGGCCACCCCGCCGGAAGTTGCGACCGCGACGGCAGTTGTGCCGGTAACGCTGGCGGCAACCGTTGTATTGCTGGGAGCCTGTGTAGCGGCAACGGTCGCAGCGACGGCAGTCGTGGCGGTTGCGGCTGTACTGGCGGTAGTCGTAGCGACACTAACTATTGTGCCGGAAGTGGCCGGGACAGTGGCGGTGGTACTCAACGAAAGATTGGTATCGTTACCGCAAGCCTGTAAGAAAATTGAAACTAACAAAATTATTCCTGATAGCCAACTGGTCCTATACGCAATAGCTTTTTTCAAAAAATTTCTCCCACAAGGTTTTTATTACTATGTCTACCGTTGGTAGGTTTGAACTCCGCGCCAACCTCAACCATGTATTTCCAATTCCAACTTTTTCCCAGAATAACCAAATTCAACACTTATTGCAAACGACAAATCAAAGTCTACGGCTGTAATAGGTAGGTTAGCAACCAGGATTACATATCCCTGAGTAAAGTTCGGCTATTTTGTCGGGATTAGGAAACGAAGGTGGAAAAAGAGGTAACTATACGCCAAACCTCTGTAGAAGATCGAAGCAGGTTCGTGGGGGCCGGGTACCCCCTGGGTGCCCCTGTAACTTCTCTTTTCTTCTTGTTTTCCCCGTCCACTGGTGGGTCAGGGGTGGGACCTGAATAGTTACGAAAAAGAGTAATTTTTAATGGCCGAGCCGCTGTTTGATCCGGCGGCGGTCTTCCCACTGGGGATAGAAGCCGGCAAAGAGGGCGGCCAGTTCGCGCAAACGAACTAATCGTTCGGAAGCCGCTTCCGGTTTCTCTTTTTCGCTCGGCGGATTTTTGAGGGCCTCGATCAAGCTCTGGCAATCCGAGAAAAGCACCACCTGAAAGGTAGCCACCGGCGGCAGATTGCGTTCGCTTTCCAGTCGCTCGACCAGGCTTTCCAGGCCCAGCAGGGCCGCCAGAGCTTCGGCTTCGTAGCTGGAAGTGACCGCCGCTAGTTCCTGCGGGTCGCTTTGCCAGGCCGCGTGGCCGAGTGAAGGCTGGAGGACCAGGGCGCGGAAAGATACATATCCCTGTATGCCGTCGCGTAATCCCAGCTTGCGGAGTTTAGCACTGTTGGAATGATTGCGTTCGCGGGCGGTGTAATAGCCCCCATCCGACCAGACGGCGGCCAGGGGATGCTGGCGCGGGTCGAAATCGGGCCGCAAAGGCAGCAAAACACTTTCATCGCCCCTGGTTACTACCACCTGATCGTGTTTTCGGCGTAGCTTGCTCAACCGGTCTACCAGGTATTCGGTTTCGGCGGCACTTACTCGAAAGGCTACCCCTCGCACCAAATCCTCGATACTAATACCGCTATATTCGTAAACGACCGGCACCAGGCGCAGGAAAAGTTCTTGAAGATGGTCGCGTTCGGCCAGTTCAATATCCGGGCGGGGGTCGGGCCGAATACTCGCTGTAAGTTTTTTTAACTCTTTGTGAGCCTGACGCAAATTAAAAGAACTACCCAATATTTACCTGCTTTGCTTCCTTTTGTACTATTGACCTCATAATAAAGCCAATGTTATAATTATGTCCAGCTATAACGGCTGATCCCTGCAAATGAGTTAAAAGCCGCGATGGGAAAATTCCTTATAACTTAACTATATTCCAAATTTTTGTAGCACATCTAGCATGTCCCGTGACGTGTGAGGAGTCAAACTGATGGCGCTGGTCGGCAACTTGAGAGACTTTGGCCTCTCCGAATTTCTCTATCTGGTGGATCGCGGTTACAAAACAGGCCGACTCACCTTACAGAGGCCGGGCGACCGGGCAGAATTATATTTCCAGAATGGTAAACTGGTCTATGCTACTCATTTCAATCAGGATGATCGGATTGGCGATATTCTGGTAAAAATGGGCCGTTTGACCAGAGAGCAATGCAATGCCGCTTTGAAAATCCAGCACACTCAGGAACCTAACAAGCCGTTGGGTTCGATACTGGTACAGCGCGGCATGGTAACCCAGGAGGAAATACATAAATGTGTTCGGCTCCAAATTGAGGAAATCACTTACGGCCTGTTTGGTTGGACCGAAGGCGATTTCCGCTTTGAACCGGACGTTTCTCCCCCTCCCGAAAGTGTAACAATCCCACTCTCCATCGAAAATATCATTATGGAAGGTACCCGCCGGATTGATGAGTGGACCCGGATCAAAGACCGGATTCCCAATCTGGATGTGGTAGTGCGTTTTAGCGACCAACCTCATGAAAAAGCGCGTGGAGTGAATTTAACTCCTGACGAATGGCGGGTGTTTGCCCGGATCAGTGGAGTTCACAGTATTCGCCAGATCGCTCAACAAACTGCGCTGGGCGAATTTGAGGTGGCCCGCATCATCTACGGCTTTTTGTCGGCGGGTCTGGTAGTACTAACCAAGCAGGTCGCCCAGGACCCTTCTAAGCCTGGACCGCGCCTTCCAGCTACTCCCCCTCGCCTGGCTGAACCTAACAGCCCCGGCGACGCCAGTAGCCCTAGTCCCCGGCCAAACCGCCCCGGTCAGGTGGATTATGTTGCGCGGCCCTCAAGAAGTGTGATCAGGCGGCTTATTTCCTTCTTTGGGGGGCGGTAAGACCGGTGATTTTTGTAAGATTAAGATTGAGTGTTTCAGTAGTGGTTATTGGGTAAGGCTATTAGTCAGAGTTGAGTTAAGATTCCGGCACTTCAACGGGAAATTATTTACGGAGGGCTTGCCGTGCAAACGGTCAAAATGGTTATCACGGGTGCGGTAGCCGCAGGTAAAACTGAATTTATCAAAGCTATCAGCGAAATCGACGTTATTTCTACTGAACGAAAAGCAACCGACGAGACCAGTCTTTTAAAAAAGGAAACTACCGTCGCAATGGATTTCGGGCGAATTGCTATCGCCGAAGACCTGGTATTGCACCTGTTTGGGACCCCCGGCCAGAAACGCTTTGATTTTATGTGGGAAATCCTTTCCGAAGGTATGCTCGGCTTGATCGTTCTGGTAGATAGTACCCGGCCCGATACTTTTCGGGAAACCAGCCGGATTATTGATTTCTTTACCGCCTACCGCAAGACCCCTTTTATCGTGGTCTGTAATAAACAAGACGTTGAAAATGCCTGGGCCACCGAGGATATTCGTTACTCGCTGCGGCTGGCCGAAAATGTAAAAATCCTGCCCTGTGTCGCCAAAGACCGCGAACAGGTTCGCAAGGTTCTTCTCGAATTACTCTATACCATCCTCGAAGAAGCAGAAGAGGACTAAATCAATGCCTTCCACTAATCGTCAGCTAGAGATGAAGCAAGAGTTACAGAAACTTCAAACGATGGCTACCGACATCGAGGCCGCCGCTATCATTAGCCTGGACGGCCTGATCCTTACCTCGACTTTAGAGCAAACCGACCAGGAAGATTATTTGTCGGCGATGAGTGCCTCGCTGTTGTCGTTAGCCGAGCGGATTAGTCTACACTTTGGCCGGGGCTATCTCGAACAGGTATTTATTCGGGGCGAGGAAGGCGATGTGCTGTTGATGTCCATCGGCGATCAGGCGGTGCTGACCGTGTTATCGCGCCGTGAAGCCAAACTCGGTATGTTAATTTACTATATGCGCCGTTCCGTAAAAGAGTTACTAACCCTCTTCAACCCATAAGCCCTCAAGCTACCCGCTTGCGCCGCACTAACTTACCCTTTGCCCTGCGATTTTGCCTATCAAGCCGACGGGGTAAGTTTAAGGTCCTTTGAGTTGCCTTCTACCAGCACGACAACCGTATCCCCGGCTTTTACTTTGGCTCTCAGGCTGTCGGAAGTACCCACATTAAGCTGACTGGCCGTAAGCGGCCCTACGATCAGGATAATTACCCCTTTATCGCCTTTGGTATAGGTGTGTATACTGACTGGCCCGGAATTTATGAGACCCTGCGTATTCCAACCCGAACCAGTCATGCTGCGGGTATAAAACGAACTGAGATCGGCGGTTTTGGCGTTGCTCACGACAAAGGCCCCAAACTGAATATCTTTGGGTAAGTTCTGGCCGGCTAAAAGGGAGGTTTTATCTTTGGTAGAAAGATCGATGCTCTGACCGTTTGGAGGGCTGGGAATATCCCCTATATTGGTCGAAAGAATGGCCGGTAAGCTGATCGCAAGGAAAATAATAACTATTAGGACGGCGACGACCCCCATTACCAAAAGAGGCGAAACTTTCAGGCTAAAACGGCTCGGCGGGGAAGCTTGCATGGCTTTGCGGAGGTCCACCTGTGGGTCCGCCGGGTCGGATTTTTCGTCGGATGGTAAAGATTGGCTGGGCGGGGCAATCTGACCTGACTGCCGCTCCGACTGAACCACATTATAAGCCGAATCCGGTTGGGGGGCCGAGTGGGGTGTGGCATATTCGGTCTGAACAGACTGCGAACTAAAAGCCGGGTAAGGGACTTGCGCCGGTTGCGGCTGGGGGGTCGGTTGCTGGGTTGCCAGCCAGTTACGGGCCGCCGGAAGCGAGGTATTCGAGGGGTCGAGGCTGGCTACTTTTTCGATTAGCTGCCGGGAGGTTGCCGTGTTGCCGCAGGTAAAGGCCATCCAAAGCAAAACGTTGGGATCGCTGGGATAGCTCCGGCTCAGATCGTTCAGGGCATTGTAGGCCGCTTCGGTTTGACCTAACTGGGCAGCGTCAACGGCACTATTAAAGGTAGCTAGATCGGCTGAGTTCATCGAATTTGCTCCAGAGGCTAAGTTTGTATTGAGTGGTAAATCTTGGGTCTGAAGACACGTTCAGACCCAGGGTAAAATTAAAACAAAATTAAAACTATGATATTCTTAGCTCATTATCGCATAATTGATTGATATTACAACCGTGAATTTAGTCCTCTTTTTTCTCACTTTATCTGAGCGATTTAGATGGGGTAAAAAGTGGGTAAAAAGTATCAACTTAGCTGGCCCGGACCAGTTTGGGATTGCTGTGGGGTTGCTAAAGCTAAATCGGCGGGGATTTAAGGGCTGGCCCTTTCCCAGTTAGACAGCTTTTTCTTGGAGGTGGGTTAAACCGAACCAGTAACCAAGTATAAATCCCCGCTCGATTGAGGCATTTAATGCGCTATTGCAGCCGGGTGTCCGGTTGAGGGAAGCCAGGTGTTCCATGCAGTATTTCTTGTAACGCAGGTAACTTATATATTCTTCGGGCATCAGTACCTCAGCCACCTCATCATCAATCCGGTTGATCTCACCGGAAGGCAGGTTGTTGGTTAAAAACTGGTTGATATGGTCCAGCAGGGCACCTGTTTCCAGTTCCCGCCCCAGTTCATTCTGATTTTTGGTGTCGTCGGTCATATTTGCCCTGCTTTCTGTTGTTCACTATTACAAAGTAAACATTTCCCCCATAACTATCGCATATAGTAACTTCTATAGTTACTTTAGCCGATAAAAATGTAGAGGCAGTATTACAGGCTACAATAATAAGATTATCGCCTGACCCTCATTTCTGAGTACCAGGCGAAATCTAAGCTAGAATTATTGTAACTACACAGGCCCCAGCCCTGACCCCTCCCCAGGGCCACCAGTGGACGGGGAAAAGAAGAAAAATGAGAGTGTTACAGGGGCACCCAGAGGGTACCCGGCCCCACGACCCCTGCTTCGATCCTTTACAGTGGTATGGTGTGTAGTTACGAATTATTTTGCTTTTTATAGTGACTGGTTATAGGTTAGTTCAGCTTGTTCGCTAGGCAGCTTGGGCCAGTTCCGAGGTGCAGAAGGCGCAACGGCTGGCTTTGAGTGGGACTTTGCTCACACAGTAAGGACACTCGCGGGTAGTTTCCGGTTCCGGGGTAGCCGGTTTGAAACGCCGCATCAGGGTGTTAACCGGTCGGACTACAAAAAAGAATATCACCAAAGCAATCAGTAAAAAGCTGACCAGGGCATTGATAAAATCGCCGACCAAAAACCGGGCACCCCCGACTTGAAAATAAATATCGCTAAAATTGGTTGTGCCAGGTATCGAGAGCAGCGGGGTAATAATATCTTTGACAAAAGCCGTCACGACGGCAGTAAAAGCGGCCCCGATCACGATGCCTACTCCGAGGTCGATCACGTTCCCGCGTAATATAAATTCCCGGAATTCTTTGATGATTGCCACTAGCATTTCTCCTTATCAGCTATTAAATTAACCGGTCTTCTGGCTGGCTATTTCTTGGGTTGCGGCTCCCGGTAAAAACTATTTGTACTTACCGGGATAACTTTCCAAAAACAGTATAAACCAGATTCGCCATTCAGGAAAACTAATAGGTGCAAAGGCTTGCCAGAGTCTATCGGATTAGCTCAGGGTAATTTGCTTGCGGACTCGACCGGCCCGTTCGGCCCAGGCTTCGACTGTCAATTCGGTACCTGGGTGTCCCTGGACGACCCACTCGACTTTGACCCGGTAATCGCTCTCGTAGCCGCGCTGAAAAGGGCTGATTGTCAGTTTGTTGGAGCGACCTTCGAGATGCTTTAGCTCGAACTTTTGCTCTCCGGTGACAATCTCGCTGCTTTCCGGTAGTTCGAGGCTCACCGTCAACGGACGGAGCATTTTGCGATCAAGGGCTTTCTGACTGACATAGGTCGGCAGGAACCCGGCATTTTCGACTACCGCCACGACTTTGTACAGTTTGTCGCCCAGGACTTGCACTTCCAGCACCGGCAAAGTCAGGCGGGGCGACATGGCGCAGCAAGCGAACGAGAAAAGCATATTGGAGTGCATTACATCCTGGAGCAACTGGGTACCGGGCGGCGGGTTTTGCCAGCTATAGACAAAGTTCCATCCGCCGATTTCGAGCGGGCCTAGCTGCGGATGCTCGAAACCGGTCCAGTCTTTGAAGGCTCCCGGCACATTCTGGTCAAGCCAGTGGTAAATCTTTAGCTCATCTTCTTCCTTGCGTTCCCAGCTCATGAAGTCGATAAAATCGCGTTTTTCGATCCCGGCCAGCTTAATGATGTCCCATAGTTCGGTACTGATCGCAAAAACGCCCTGGTGTTCGTAAGCCCAATCGAGAAAGGCTCCGTGCAGGACGGTTTTCGGATCGTAACGGAAATTGTGATAAATACTGGCGTCCGGGTAGCCGGTATACTCGGTGCCGCGTTTGCCCATCAGCTTGTACACCCGCAAATCGTGGGAAGCGAAAGCCTCGTCCGGTTTACCGCTATAAGGCCGCAGGATCACCCCGGCAAAGGTATGGTAGCTCTGCGAGCCGGTAATATTGCGGTGGCTGGCCCAGAACTCGACTACGGCGCGGCTTTCCGGTTCCGAGAGCGGGAATGGCCCGGCTCCGGCCTGTTCGTTGTCGGGTGCCCAGTCGTAAGGATAGTTGCGGTTGAGGTCCAGCCCTTCTTTGTTGGGCGGCACCTTGATGGTATAACCGTCGTAGTTGTGCAGAACCCCCTCGTTATAGACCCGGAAATAACGCCCGCCGATGTCTTCCGGTTGCCGTTTGACCATCAGACGCGGCTCGGTCGGGCTTTGTTTCCAATCGCCGTTGGGGTCTTCCAGGCGCATCTGGCGAATAACGCCGTCATTGTCGAGGTCTTGCAATTTCAAGCCGTCGCGGTCTTCTTCGTAAGGGTAAGGGCGGGTACTGCTGCGTAGCGTGTTGGGGGTGGTCAGCACCCTTTCGGCCCCATCGGGGGTGTGGCGGGGCAGGATATAAAATACCCGTGTGTCGAGTAGCTCGTTGATCAAAGCGTTGTCGTGGCCGTAATTTTCTAGCAAATAGTGGATGGTATAGAGGGCGGTAGCCGAGCCGGTGACTTCCGCCGCATGAATATTGGCATCGATCCAGTAGGCCGGTTTATCGGTGTCCGGGCCGGTTTCAAAGTTTGTGACGGTCATTAACCAGAGGTCGCGGCCTTCGTGACTATGCCCGATAGAACTAAGCCGGGCCAACTTTGGATAGCGTTCTGCCAGAGCTTTTAGCGTTGCAGAAAGCTGATCGAAGGTTAAGTATTGTAAAAAATCGAAACCTGACCCCATATTTGGCATTTTGGACTTTCCCTTCTATTAAAAATGTGATATAACAGTAATCACTACTGACACAACTCGTTTCAATATACACACGACCCCAACCAGCGTCAATTTTAGCTGGCCTTGTGAAGTTGTGGCTTGTGTTCCAACACTGATAGTGACAAAACTTTAATTTCCTATTTCAATAGGAGGAGGAACCTCATGCTCAAGTATTTTAGACAGCTTGGCCTTTTGTTGGCTATGCTGTTGACAGTTACCTTACTGGCTGCCTGCGGCGATGCCACCAGTACAACCGGCTCCGGTCCGGCTGCTGGGGCCACCGCTGCTGCTCCGATTCCGGCGACCCAGGCTGGTCCGGCGACTACTGCCGCAAGTAGTGGTGGGGCTGCGGCTGGTGGTTTACCGACCGGTTTTGACAAGGCGAAAGGCTGCAAGAATGTAGCCGTTCTGTTGCCTGAAACCGATTCTTCGGAGCGTTGGGAAGCCTTCGACCGCCCGTTGTTGACCGATGGCCTGACCAAAGCGGGCTTTACTACCGTTCAGTTCTTCAACGCCAGCAACAATGCCGATAGCCAGCAGAACCAGGCTGACACCGCCTTGACCAAAGGGGCCTGTATCCTGGTCGTCGGGGCTAAAGATAGCGATCTAGCCAGTGCAATCGTGAAGAAAGCCAAAGCCCAGCAGGTACCGGTTATCGCTTATGACCGCTTGATCCAGGACAACGATCTGGCTTATTACGTGTCCTTCGACAACGTGAAAGTCGGCGAGTTGCAGGGCCAGTACGTGGTGGACAACCACAAAAAAGGCGACAAAATTGCGATGATCAACGGTTCACAGACCGATAACAACGCGGTTTTGTTCAAACAGGGTGCCTTAAACAAGATTCAGCCTCTGATCGATAGCGGCGAACTGGTCAAGGTTTACGACACCTTCACCCCGGACTGGAACAACGCTACCGCTCAGAACGAAATGGACGCCGCTCTTTCCAAAGATAGCGACATCAAGATTGCTTATGTTGCTAACGATGGTATGGCGAACACCGTGATCGCCTCTCTGAAGGCCAAGAAGCTAAATGGCAAGGTGCTAGTCACCGGCCAGGACGCGACGGTGGCCGGTATCCAGAACATTCTGACCGGCGATCAGGGAATGACCGTTTACAAGGCGATCCCGACGGAAGCCAACGCGACCATTCAACTGGCGCAGGCTTTTGCCAGTGGAACGCTGCCGAGCGGTCTGATCAACGGGAAAACCAAGACTAAAGGCGGTGCCGACATCGCCAGTTCTTTGCAGGTGCCGGTTTCGGTCACTAAAGCCAACATTCTTGAAACCGTAATCAAGGACGGCTATGTGAAGAAAGATGCGCTGTGCAAGGGTTTAGCTGCGGACGCTGGCAAAGGTATTTGCTAATTGCTAGATAGGGATCAGCGGTCCGCGAAGATTTCCCGCCCTGAGGCTCCGGTCGCCGGGCGGCTAATTTTCAACGGCCTCTGATCCCTGGTTTCAAAATCGTTAAAGTCATGTAACTACTCACCCTAGCATTAAGAAAATTAGCGGGGTATGTAGGGGTGCAACCCCTGCGCGGGGTCGTACAGGTGTTTCCCCTGTAATTCTTTTTTCTTTTTCTCCCCGTCCACTGGTGGCCCTGGGGCGGGGTCAGGGGTGGGCCTGAGTAGTTACAAAGTCATTTCAAAGGAGTCGAAGATGACTGAAAGTGCCAGCGTACCGCAAGCCGGTTTAACTGAGGCTGACCGCCGGGCATCCGGTCAGTTACCTAGCCTGGAGTTACGGGGAATAAACAAGACCTTTGGGGCGGTTCGCGCTCTGACCGATGTGGATTTTACGGTGTATGCCGGTGAAGTGGTAGGTCTGGTGGGCGATAACGGAGCCGGAAAATCGACCCTGGTCAAAACGATGGCCGGAGTTTACCAGCCCGACACCGGCGAGATTTATATGCAGGGCCAACGGGTAAATATTAATGGCCCGCAGGATGCTACCCGGCAGGGTATTGAAACTGTCTACCAGGATTTGGCCTTGTGCGACAACCTGGACGTGGTAAGTAATATGTTTTTAGGCCGCGAAGAGCGTCAAACGCTCATTCCTGGCATCTTGCGGCCTCTCAAAGATGTCGATATGGAGCGGCGCACGCTCGAAGTTTTACGCACCCTCGATGTAAAAATTCCCTCGGTAAAAGTCCCGGTAGCTACGCTCTCCGGTGGTCAACGGCAGTGTATTGCGGTCGCCAAGACGATTTTACGCAATCCGAAAGTAGTGCTATTGGATGAACCAACGGCGGCCCTCGGCGTCGCCCAGACCCGTCAGGTACTAAATTTGATCAAACGTTTGCGCGAACAAGGTCTGGCGGTAGTGGTAATTTCCCACAACTTGCGCGATGTGTTTGAAGTGGTAGACCGGGTTCAAGTAATGCGCCTGGGCCGCAAAGCCGGGGCTTTTGATATTAAAACCACTACCCCCGAAGCGATTGTAGCCGCGATTACCGGCGCAGTCAGTTCAGGTCCGAGTGCCTTGTCGAAGGAGCTATAACCATGAGCAACGTTACAAATGAGGAGACACCCGGTCCGTCGAAAATAGCCTCCAGCGATGCGGCTCAACCCACCGCTACGGGCGGCACCGGCGGGGCACTAGTGGAACCCGGCAAACGCAACTTCCGCGAACTCTTACGCACCGATCTGGGGTTTTTGCCGGTACTGATCACCTTATTGATGGTGGTACTGGTATTCCAGCTTATTACCAAAGGCGATGTTCTAAAAACCGATAACATTTCAAACGTGATTCAACAGATTGTGACACCCGGTATTATCAGTATCGCGGCGGTGTTGATCTTGTTGCTGGGCGAAATTGATTTGTCGCTGGCGGCAGTCGCCCAGACCTGCGGGGCGATTATGGCGGTGCTGCTTATTCGGCAGGATTTCCCGTCCGAACTGGCGATTGTGCTGGCTATTGCCGCCGGGGCCTTGATCGGTTTTATCAATGGTGTCCTGATCGCGATTGTACGCATCCCCTCTTTTATCGTGACGCTGGCCGGTTCTATCGGCTACGCCGGATTACTATTGCTGGTACTGGCACCCCAGACCACTCTACAAATTAGCGATAAATATACAACGGTACGTTCGCTGACCAATACCTTTCTTGATCCGGTTTTTGCCTATGGTCTCGTAATCATAGGCTTGGTGTTATTTGCCGCCGCGAAAATCTACACTCGCAGTTCGCGCCTCAAAGCCGGATTAAAGGTACCGCCGATTGGCCGGTTAGCCCTCAATATTGGGGTAGTGGCAGTGGTGTTGCTGGGTACGGTAATCGCTTTGCAGACTAACCTGGGGGTACCGACTCCGACGGTAATCTGGATCGGCCTGGTCGTATTTTTCTGGCTAATCTTGACCCAGACTTCCTTTGGCCGTCATGTTTATGCGGTTGGAGGAAACGCCGAGGCTTCTCGCCGGGCCGGTATCAACGTGGTATGGTTACGGGTGGCGATCTTCACGATTGCCTCGACCGTCGCCGCCTTCGGTGGTATTATGCAGGCTTCTCGTGGGGCCGGGGCCGCTTCGCAGATCAACCCGACCTTGCTGCTGAACGCCATTGCGGCGGCAGTTATCGGTGGGGTTAGCCTGTTCGGTGGGCGCGGTTCGGTCTGGTCGGTGGTGCTGGGTGCGCTGGTGATCGGTTCGCTGGAAAACGGCTTAAACCTGATCAGTGCCGGTCAAGACCTTAAAAATATCGCGGAAGGCGTGGTGCTGGTGGTCGCGGTCGCCGCCGATGCCCTGTTGCGCCGTACCAACGCGGCGGCTGTCCGGTAAATCAAGCAAATTCTTAGATTTTTTAGAACAAAGAGGCTTTATAAGGTTGTCAGGCTTATGGGTCTGACCGGCTCATAAAGCCTCTTTTTTGATCAGTAGAAGGTAATTTGTGAAACTGGCAAGACGGTTCTGGCAGAATTCAGACCAGTAACAGTAAAACTGAACAAAAGCAGAGCCAGTTAGTTTATGGCCGTCCTGGTAGCCAAAGTGCGATAGGTTTGCTAAAATACTCTCTCAACTTCCTTAAAAGCAAAACTTAAAGAACGGCACTTAAAATGAACTGCCCCTTTTGTCAAAATGATAAAACCCACCAGCGTAAGAAATTAACCACCCTTGGATATAAAACGTATTACTGTGGCAAATGTAACCTTACTTATAATGAAAGAACATCAACACCTTTCAACCATTTATCCATTCCTACCGACGTTTTATTTTTAGTATTGCTGTACCGCTTGAGATATAAATTGAGCCTGCGGGATGTGGCTGAAATGTTCCTGGAGCGAGGATTTGAGTTCACCCACCAGGCGGTCCGGGACTGGGATACCCCAAAGGGCACAGGCGAACGCTTTGCCCACCTCTTCACCGATAAGCTCAAAGCCAAACGAAAGTCGAAAGCCGACCTCTCTAAGTCATGGCGAGTCGATGAAACTTACCTCAAAGTTGGGGAAAGTCAGGTCTATCTTTACTGGGCTATCGACAAACGCGGCAACCTTATAGACGTGCGGCTTTCAAAAACGAGGGACTTGGAAGGGGCGGAGCTCTTTTTCAAACAGACGAGGGAAACGGTTGGCGAAAACAACAAGCCACAGAAGGTCACGACGGACGGTCACAACAGTTATCCCAAAGCCATCCGAAAGACATTAGGGCCGAATGTGGAGCATCGGACCAACAAATATTTAAACAATCTGGTCGAGCAATCGCCTCGAAAGATCAAGCAAAGGTACTATCCCATGAAGAATTTCAAGAATTTTGAAGCGGCGAGCCGGTTTACAAGTGCCTTCGAGGAAGTCAACGAGCTGTTTCGTTACCAAACCTACAAGAACGAGAAAGTTCCCCTTTTGCGGCAGCGGAGGCTCTTCAAGGTGCGATTTGAAGATATTAAAAGAGCATCTATAGCGGCATAATTCAAGTAAGATTATTTTAGCTACTCTTGCCATACCTCACTTTGTGACCCCAGTTCTGACAGAACCTCTCTTCTTCCCGAAGGTCAGGTTGATGCCAAATTTCTTTAAACAGGTAGCTTCGGAGATTATTGCCATAAATAATTACATCCAGCCCCAACATTGATAGAACCGGATTAACAGGACAGTTATCTACAATCAAGAACCGGTGACCTTAAATTGGCATTATATGCGGAATTTTGTTGGCTTGAACAAAACCTTCATCCACCTCGAATTCCTCATAAATCCATCTTATATTCTCCTTTATTTGTTCCAGGTCCCTTGGGTAAGAATAGAATCCTGGATAAAAAGTATGCCCAATATCAGTTCTACTTCCATAAATATTTTTTCCTGGTTTATCAGTTCCATTCATGCACGAAAGATAATCGCGGTATATCTGGGGAAATTCAAAACCCCTCGTTTGTTCAAATTCAACTATTTCAGACTGGCTTAAACCGGGAAGCCATTTAGTGCCTGCCCCAATTTGGAAGCCATAAATATGTGGGTTAAGAATTTGGCTTTCCCAGAGTTGTTCGCTTTGTTGATTCAGCCAATAAAAATTTTCATGGTTATTTTCCATTAGTTGATCCGTTTCCCAAATTTAAGAGGTTTCTAATGACAGAAAAATACCCCGCTCTGAGGCGGGATAAGGGGTAAGTGTGGGCCTACGGAGCGACAATATCGCCGTACATATCCGGGCGGCGGTCGCGGTAGAATTGCCAGGTGTCGCGCACCTCTTTGATCAAATCCAGGTCGAGGTCGGCTACCAGCACTTCTTCTTCTGTGTCGCTGGCTTTAGCAATATAGGCCCCGCGCGGGTTACAGAAATAGCTGGAACCATAGTATTCCTGCGGCCCGAATTCCGCCTCGACACCGACCCGGTTGATCGTGCCGACGAAATAACCGTTAGCAATCGCGTGACTGCGCTGCTCGATGTCCCACAGGTGGTCGGACAGGCCGCGCGCGGTAGCCGAGGGAATATACACGATTTCGGCCCCGTGTAGACCCAGCATACGGGCACCCTCCGGGAAATGCCGGTCGTAGCAGATGTAAATCCCGATTTTGCCGAACTGGGTCTGAAAGACCGGGTAGCCCATATTGCCGGGCCGGAAGTAATATTTCTCCCAGAAGCCGGGCAGGTTTGGCAGGTGGGTTTTGCGGTATTTGCCTAGCAATTTGCCATCGGCATCGATCATGACGGCCGTATTGTAATATAGGCCGGTGCCTTCCACTTCGTAGATCGGCACAACCAGGGCCATGCCGTGTTGTTTCGCCAGTTCGCACATCAGATCGGTGGTCGGGCCGGGGATCGGTTCGGCGGTGTTGTACCACTTGCGATCCTCGATCTGGCAAAAATAGGGACCGTAGAAAATTTCTTGCAGACAGGTAATCTGGGCACCTTGTTTGGCCGCTTGCTCGATATAGCCGATGTGTTTGTCGATCATGGCTTTTTTATCGCCATCGCCCCGCGTCTGGATCAGGGCACTCCGTACAATTCTCGCCATAAATTCTCCCTTTGATTATTACAATCTCGCTCGTTCGATTCTTTCTTTAGGGCTTTCGCTTACTCCCAGATAATGAGAGTAAGCAAAAAACTTACAAAAATCTAGTCTACCAGCGTGTCGGCAAGGCTCAATACCTCGTCGACTGCCCGCACGCCGATCATCATTTCTTCTTCGTTGATAATCAGGGGCGGCGCGATAAACAGCATATTGTAGCGGCAGAAGACAAACACTCCCCGTTCCAGCAGCGCGTTTTTGAGTTTGCCGCTGAGGGCCTGATCTTTGCCGTTCCAGGCTGGCAGTCCTTCGCGGGTCTGGCGACTCTTGACCAGCTCGATACCGCAGAATAAACCCAGACCGCGTACATCGCCGATTGAAGGATGTTTGTCCTTGAGAGCGGTCAGTTCGGCCAGCAATTTCTGACCTAACCGGGCACTGTTTTCGATCACGCCTTCTTCCTGGTAGGCTTCCAGGGTAGCCACCCCGGCGGCACAGGCCAGCGGATGACCGCTATAGGTCAGGCCACCCCAGTACATACGCTCGTCGAAAAAGTCCGAAAGCTTCTGGTTTATTATTGCCCCGCCGAGCGGCACATAACCGGAGTTGACCCCTTTGGCGAAAGTCATAATGTCCGGCGTTACGCCATAGTGATCGGCGGCGAACCATTTGCCAGTCCGCCCGAAGCCGGTCATAACCTCATCGAAAATCAGCACAATGCCGTATTTGTCGCACAGGCGGCGCAGATAAGGCAGATATTCGGGCGGAGGCACAAAAATACCGTTGGTGCCGGTCACTACTTCTACCAGCACGGCGGCAATCGTTTCCGGTCCCTCAAACTGGATCACGTCTTCGATGTTGTAGCCGCACTGCATCGAGCAGACTTCACCGCAACCTTTGAAGGTACAACGGTAGGGGTTTACATCCTGGACCCGGACCACGCCCTGCATACCGGGTTCGTTGGCCCACCGCCGGTTATCGCCCGACAGCATTATCGCGCCGCTGGTCGCGCCGTGATAGGAGCGGTAGCGGGTAATAACTTTGTGGCGACCGGTGAAAGCTCGCGCCATCTTGATCGCGTTTTCGTTGGCTTCGGCCCCGCCGACCGTGAAGAAAGTCTTCACCAGGTCGCCCGGTGTGCGTTCGGCCAGCATCCGGCCCAGGGTAGATCGGGCTTCGTTGGGAAAGTTTGGCCCGATGTAACAGAGTTTGTCGGCCTGTTCCTTGATCGCGGCTACCACTTTGGGGTGCTGGTGGCCCAGGTTGGAGTTGATAAGCTGGCTGGAAAAATCCAGGTAGCGTTTACCGTCAGCATCCCAGAACCAGACTCCTCGCGCTTCGTTGACCACCAGTGGATCGGTGTTGGCGGCTTTCTGGACCGACCAGCTAACCATTACGTGTTTGGCAGAGTCTGCCTTTACCTGTTCCGCATTTGAAGTTTTGACATCCAGTGACATTTAGTTCCCCTTTACTTATACTAAAGTGTAAGTCTTGCGTGGCACAAACTTACCGTCGCCTGCCTTGCCCAAAAATTGGCCTTTGTCCACGATCACATTCCCCCGGCTCAGAACGGTCGTTGGCACGCCCTGGACCACCCGGCCCTCGTAAGGATTATAATCTACTCGCATATGCAGCGTTTCGTGTTTGAGGGTCAGTTTCTGCTCCGGGTCGAATACCACCAGGTCGCCGTCCGAACCGACCGCGATAGTGCCCTTCTTCGGATACATACCCATCATCTTGGCCGGGTTAGTGCTGGTCAACTCCACAAAGCGGTTCAGGCTGATCTTACCGGTACGCACGCCGCCATCATAAATCAGGCTCATGCGGGTTTCGATGCCGGGTGCGCCGTTGGGAATCTTGTTAAAATCATTCAGGCCGAGTTCTTTTTGCTCTTTCATGCAGAAAGGACAATGGTCGGTCGAGATTACCTGCAAATCGTTTCCGGCCAGGCCGCGCCAGAGGTGATCTTGATGCGACTTATCCCTTAACGGCGGCGACATTACATACTTGGCCCCGTTGAACCCTTCCTCTTCATAGTTATTGTAATCCAGAAAAAGATACTGGGGGCAGGTTTCGGCGTGAGCGGGTAGACCCATGTCACGAGCTTCGCGGACCTGGGCCAGGGCTTCAGCTGCACTCAGATGGACGATATAGACCGGCACGCCAGCCATCTCGGCCAGCGCGATAGCCCGGCGAGTGGCTTCGCCTTCGGCTTTGGAAGGCCGGGTCAGGGCGTGGTATTTGGGGGCGGTTTTACCTTCGGCCAGAGCTTTCTGAACCAGCACATCAATTACGCCGCCGTTCTCGGCGTGCATACAGATCAGGCCGCCGTTATCAGCCGTCCGCCGCATCGCCTTGAATATGCTGGCATCGTCGACCATAAAAACGTTGGGATAGGCCATAAACAGCTTGAAGCTGGTAACACCTTCCCGCTGGACCATATGATCCATTTCGTTGAGAATATTGTCGTTTATCTCACGGCAGATCATATGAAAGGAGTAATCGATGGCGGCTTTGCCTTCGGCTTTGGCAAACCAGGTATCCAGGGCCGTCTGCAATGTCCCGCCGTAATTCTGGATCGCAAAATCTACCACGCTGGTCGTGCCGCCATGCGCGGCAGCAATCGTCCCGGTTTCAAAATCGTCCGAGCTAAAACTGCCGCCGAACGGCATATCCAGGTGAGTATGCACGTCGATGCCGCCGGGGATCACCAGTTTGCCGGTGGCGTCTACCACCGTATCGGCAGTGACCATCTCGGCCAGGTCTTTGCCGATCAGACTAATAATGCCATCTTCGACCAGCACATCGGCCAGATAGGTATCCGAGGCCGTAACCAGCGTGCCGCCTTTGACTAAAGTTTTCATTCGTCGTGTCTCCCTTTAGGCTAATACCCGCTCTTCTTCCGGTCTCCACATCGGCGGCACCCGGTAAACCGGGCTTTCGGTCAGGCTGATGCAATCCTTGACCGGGCAAACGTGCAGACAAAGCGAACACCCGTCGCACTTTTCGGCCATCACCTGGTAGGTAGGTCGGTCTTTGCCGGGGTCGCTGCCGCCATCCGCCGCGCCACCGGTTGCCGCCAGGGCCACCAGATCGATTGTCTTGCTGATCGCTTCCAGGCCTACCCCATCGTTACAGGCGACATAGCACAGGTCGCAGGAGATGCACTTGGATTGATCGATCAGGGCTACTTCCCGCCGCTGAAATTCCAGGCCGCTATGCTGTTTGACGCGCGGAACCGCCAACCCTACCATCTGGTCGATGCTGGTAAAACCTTTACGGTCCATATAATCGCTCAAGCCTTTGGTGAGGTTGTCTATAATGTGAAAACCGCGCAGCATGACGGCGGTACAAACCTGAACCGCACTGGCCCCGGCCAGAAAATGTTCGATGGCGTCTTCGGCGTAATTGATCCCACCAATTCCAAAGATCGGCAGATTTGTTTGTGATTTGAGGGTGCTGATGCAGCGCAAGGCCACCGGTTTAACCGCTGTGCCGCTGTAGCCGCCGTAACAGGTCTGGCCGCTCACATCGGGTAACGGCTCGATTTTTTCAATATCGATCCCGATCATACTCAAAATAGTATTGATGGTCGAGATGCCGTCGGCTCCGCCGCGTTCGCAAGCTTTGCCAATCATGCCAATATCGGTTACGTTAGGGGTGAGTTTGGAAAACACCGGAATCGTCGAGTATTTCTTAACCCAACCGGTAATCATTTCGGCCAGATCGGGGTTCTGACTTTGCTCGCTGCCCATATGTTTTTCGGGCATACCGTGCGGACAACCAAAGTTTAATTCAATCGCATCGGCTCCGGCATCCTGGACCGCCAGCACCAACTGCCGCCAGCCGTCTTCCTCCACGCTGTGCATAATGCTGGCGACGACGGCGTGTTCCGGGTAACGTTCTTTTAAAAAACGAATATCATTGAGCCAGGCTTCCAGCATCCGGTCGGTAATCAGTTCGATATTCTCGAAACCTATCACGTTCGCCGCCCCCAACCGGCCCCCACGCGGGGTCAGACGACCAAAGCGATTGGTCACGTTTACAATCGGGTCCAGTCCAATCGTTTTGGTAACTGCGCCACCCCAACCGGCCTCAAAAGCCCGTGCAATCTGTTTGCCATAGGTCGCCGGGGGCGCACTGGCTAGAAAGAACGGATTTGGGGCTTTCATACCTTTAATGTTAATCGAAAGGTCAGCCATAATTTTGCTCCTGCTCGGTAAAAACTTAACTGGCCGGTATTAATAAGAGATCGCACCGGCTTAGTTTATTATTTATTAGAAGAAAATGACCGCAATCGGAATGAAATTAATATACCGCTTTATTACAGACCTGACAATAGGTTGCCGCGATCAGACCTAAAACTGCAAACCAGGTTTTCAGAGGCCAGGCCCAGTTTGTCTTAAAACCCTGCCGCCCGTCTCTGAAAAAGGAGGCCCGACCGCCACCATGACGATCAGGCTTACTGTCCCCAAAAGCTGAAGAAAGGTTATTTTTTACCGAGCGCAACGGCAGCGTTCATAACATCGTTGGTAAAGGCGTTGCTGGCCGGTTTGCTAATAACATTGAACTTGAGAGCAATATCGGCGGTCGTTTTGAAGCGGGCTTCGTCGATAAAGCCGATCTTGTCGGCGGTCATGCCATCCGGCAGTACCAGCTTGGCAACCTCGCGGATCATGCTTTCCTGGTGAGCCTGGGTAGTACCGGCTTTATCAGCCCGTTTCATTACGGCCTCGGTCGCGTACTTCTGGTCTTTTATGGCATCCTGCCAGCCTTTTTGAGACGCCGCCATAAATTTCGCCAGGACATCCTTTTTATTCTTCAGGGTATCCTCAGTCACAAAAACATGGTCTTCCAGCATACCAACGCCCTCAGTGCTGTAGCTGATCACGTTCAGGTCTTCCGGTTTTACCCCGGCTTCCAGCACCACGTTATATTCGTTATAAGTCATAGCACTGGCGGCATCAAGCTGGCCGTTCAAAAAGCTGTCCATCTCAAAGCCTTGCTTGATCACGGTCATGTCCTTGTTGTTGTCAATCGAGTTGTCCAGTTTGTACTTGTCCAGCACCGCCCGGAATTCGTACTCGTTACCACCGGTCCAAACGCCCACTTTTTTACCCTTCAGATCGGCCACCGATTTGATGTTAGCCGTTTTCTTGCTGATTAAAAGCATACCGCTCGACTGGTAGAACTGCCCCACGTCGACCAACGGTTGGCCTTTATCGCGGTTGGCGAGCAAGCTACCTACCCAATCGATCCCGATGTCGGCTGCGCCGGTCAAAACCTTCTGACTCGGTACCACGTCCGGTCCGCCCGGTAGAATCTGGACATCCAGGCCCATATCCTTGTAATAACCCTTATCGGCGGCGACGTAGTAACCGGCAAACTGGGCCTGATCCAGCCACTTGAGTTGCAGCTTGACCTTGATTAACTGACCGCTCCCGGTCGCCGCCGCCGCCGTTGTAGCCGAACTCGCCGCCGCTGCGGTAGTGGCACTGGTTGCCCCACTGGTGGCGGTCGAGTCGCCACAGGCCGCCAGGGCCAGTGTCAGCAGAACCGTCATGAGCAATAAAGCCAGACCGCGAATGCTTTTAGAACTTGACATAATAAGCTTTCTCCTCCTGATAGTTTGTTTCAAGAAAAACTAAACACAACTCCCCGGCTCCCCTGCCGGGTGAAAATAGTATTTGAAGCGGCTGAAAAGGCCGCCGGTTAAGGTCAGGTTAATTAGTTGTTCGCTCGGAAGGCGTTTTGCCAGGGAACGATCAGCCGCTCCAGTAAGCTGACCACTAAATATAAGCCCAGGCCCAGCAGCGTTACGATAATCACGCCGCACCAGGCCAGGGCGAAATCCCCACTTTGAATATTGTTGGCGATCAGTTTACCGATGCCGCCCGCCGAGTTAAAGAATTCGGCCACCACTGAGCCAATCATCGAGGCGGTTGCCCCGACTTTCAAGGCGTTAAAAACGTAGGGCAAGCTGCTTGGTAGCCGTAATTTCAGGAAGATTTGCCACCGACCGGCGGCGTAAGTGTGCATCAGGTCGGCACTGTTGCTATCCAGTGAGGTCAGACCTTTGTAGGCACTGACGACCATCGGCGCGAAAGTCATCATTGTGACCACCGCGATCCGGGTCGGCTGGTCGAAACCAAACCAGCGACTGACTATCGGGACAAAGGCGATAATCGGTAGGGCGTTGGTGGTTATCGCCAGTGGTAGCAACCCACGCCGGGCGAAATCAAACCAGACGAACAACAAGGCCATCAAGAAGCCCACCGCCGAGCCGATCAAAAGACCCAGCACGGCTTCCAAAAGGGTGTAATTTGTGCCGATCCACAGGTCGCGGCTGCGCCGCCCGGCGGATTCAATAATCTGGGTCGGTAGCGGCAATTGAAAGGTCTTGATATTTAAAATATTGTGCAAAACTTCCGATTGCCACAGTCCCAGCACGATTATCGCCACCACCACTGGCGGCCACAGTGACCTCAGCCAGACTAGCAAAGTGGAATTTTGTTTGGTTTTCCCGGCCATCGCCATAATCAGGTTTACTTCTTTCGATACTCAGGTTGCCAGGGCACCACCAGCCGTTCAAGCAAGGTGATCACCAGGAAAAACAACATCCCAACCAGTGCGATTTCAATGATCAAGGCCCATAGTTTATCGCTGGCGGCGTATGAATTGTACTGTAATTTGAGGATCAGAACCCCCAAACCGCCGTTGCCGCCCATCAACTCCGAGACTATCGCTCCGATCAGACTGCCGGTGGAGGCAATCTTGAGAGCGTTAAACAGAAAAGGCATGGCCGAGGGTATCCGAAGCTTGGTATATACCTGCCAGCGCGGCGCGGCATAAGTCTGCATCAGTTCCAGGCTGAGTGGGTTGACGCTTCGCAAACCTTTCAGGACGCTAACCGTCACCGGGAAAAAAGTCAGGTAGGCTGCGACGGTTATCTTTAAGAAAGTTTCTTCTTTGATAATCCCATATAGAATCGGGGCCAGTGCGATCACCGGGATCATCTGCGAGGCCACGATATAGACGTAAAAGCTGCGCTCAACCCAGCGGGCTTGCATCATCAGCAGGGCCAGGGCGTAACCGATCACCGCGCCCAGCAGAAAGCCGATCAAGGCGTTAAAAAAGGTAATCCGGGCCGCTTCCAGAAACGAATCGGCGTTGGTGAACCAGGCGGCCAGCACCTTCCCCGGCGCAGGTAAAATGCTTTGCTGCTGGCGGTAGGCGAAAGTTCCCTCTTCCAGGCCGTTGGTGAGTAGCATCGAAATTAGCTGCCAGACCGCAATGATCAACCCGACCATCAACAGGGGCGGCCAGCAAATGCGCCAGAGCGAACTGAACCGGCCTCGCGGTGCATCTCGTCCGGCCAGTAATCTCTCACCGCTGGCGATATTTAAGGGAGCTTTAACGGTTGCCACTATTCAAATTCCCTCAAGTTTTCGCGCACCCGGCTGACCAGCTCAAAATACCGGGTCATTTCGCGGGTTTCGTAAACCCTCGGATCAGGTAAATCGACCGGTAAAATCTGTGAAATCCGGCCCGGTCGGGGCGACATCACCACGATCCGAGTCGAGAGAAAGACTGCTTCCGGGATCGAGTGGGTGACAAAAATAATAGTCGTGCCGGTATTGCGCCAGATATTGAGCAGTTCGGTGTTGAGCCGCTCGCGGGTCATTTCGTCCAGCGCCCCGAACGGTTCGTCCATCAGCAGCACCGACGGCTTGAACGACAGGGCGCGAGCAATCGAGACCCGCTGCTGCATCCCACCGGAAAGCTGCCAGGGAAACTTTTGGTGAAAATCTTTGAGACCGACCAGGGCCAAAAGTTCGGAGGCCCGTTGCTCCCGTTCGGCTTTCGAGAAATTCATTATTTCCAGGGGTAGTTCGACGTTTTTAATGACGGTGCGCCAGTCGTAAAGGGTCGGGGATTGCGGTACAAAGCCATATTCGCGGTTCTTGCGAGCCTGGGAAGCCGGTTTGCCACGCACGGAAATTGACCCGGCGGTGGGTTGCAAAAGGTCGGCGATCAGCCTGAGCAAAGTGGTTTTGCCGCAGCCGCTCGGCCCGATCAGCGAGATAAACTCGCCCTGCCGGATGTCCAGCGAAATATCCGATAAGGCCAGCACCGCTTCATTTTTGTTTGGGCCGGGATAGCGCATGGCTACGCCATCAATTTTTATAGCAGTTTCGGTCTGATGGTTGCGAGTTTCAGTCACATTTTCAGGTAGCAATTTTTATCCTCAATTTAAGGGAAGTGAAGAAAATGCGGCAAAATGCCCTAACGAAAATGTACGGAATAAACAACTAAAAACGGCTAAATATTGGCAAATTTGTTATGTTCTATTCTAAAGGGTCTGTCAAGGAGAGTAATCGTAGGAATTAACCAAAAACCCGGCTAGATTTTAGGCAAACTGCCTATAACCCCAATAAATCTAGCCGCGTTTTGGTAAGGCCGCCACAAAAGTTCCGGCTACTTTGAGATCGCTGTTCTGATCGAGGGCCTGAACCTTCCCGGCGATAAAAGCTTCGCCGTCGGCCTCGTATTTCTCGGTGATCGTACCACTGCAAGTGATTACATCACCCAGGCGGGTCATACCTTTGAAGCGAACGCCAAACTTGCGTAAGGGGGCCGGACCGGTGTAATCACTCAACAACTGGCCGACGCAACCCATCACGAACATCCCGTGCGCGATAATGCCACCCGTGCCGATTTTCTCACCCACTTTCGGGTCGGTGTGGAGCGGGTTGAAATCGCCGGAGGCCCCGGCGTAACGTACCAGTTGGACCAGGCTTACCGGGTCTTTGACCAGTGGCGGGATTTGATCGCCGACCTGGACATCTTCAAAAAATAAACGGGCTTCTGGTTTTGTTCCGGTTGTCATGTTTTTTCCTATTACCCTTTCTACTTTACCCTTGCTCTACTCATTCACCACAACTACCGCCATCGTGCGGGCTACCAGGACCGCTTCCCCGTGCTGGTTGGTGTAACGTTTCTCAATTGTGATGATTTCCATCGATGAACCGATACTGCCTTTGCGCGATTTACCGTCGAGAATAGTGGTTACACCGGTCAGTTTGTCGCCCGGATAGATCGGGGCCAGGTATTCGTATTCTTCTTCGCCGTGCAGGGCGTTACGCGGGTCAAGACCCAATTCGCGGAAAATCTGCCCGCCATTGGTATCGCCCCAGAACGAAAAAAGCGTCGGAAAGGTCGGGTAAAGCGGGACATCCTTGTAACCGGCGGCCTGGGCGGCTTCCCGGCTGTGGTAAATCGGGTTTGGGTCGCCGATTGCCAGGGCCAGTTCGTGAACTTTGCTGCGCTCCACCTCAAAAGTAAAAGGCGGGTAGCTCTGGCCGATTTTGCTTTTATCGAACATATTGCGAAACTCCTTTGTTTAACAGAAATTTTATATTATGGCCGGGTGCCGAACGATGGGCGACCGGGCTGCGCCGGTAATAAAGCGTAAGCATCTTTGACCCACTCGCAGAGCAGGGGTCGGGTATCGCGGGGGTCGATGATTTCTTCGATCCCAAAATGCTCGGCTGTTCGGAAAGGCGATCGGACCCCCTCGAACTGTTCGCGCAGCCGGGCGACCAACCCCACCGGGTCCGCGCTGGCTTCGATCTCGCGCCGGTAAGCCACCTCGATCCCGCCTTCGACCGGCAGCGATCCCCAATCACCGGAGGGCCAGGCATAACGCTGGACAAAGCGGTGGCGGTTGGTCATCCCGGCCCCACCGACCCCGAAAACTCGCCGCACAATCACTTCGGCGGTCGGGACACTGGCCTGATAAATCGCCGAGATCGCCCGCACCCCATGCCGGATCGTGCCGCGCCGCTCGGCAGTTCGCCCGATCACCAGACCCGGTTGGTCGGTCAGCACTACCAGCGGCAAATGAAACGTCTCGCACAAATCGACCAGCCGGATCATTGCGTCGGCCCCTTCGACAGTCAAACCGCCCCCCGCGATATAAGGATCGGCGGCCACTACGCCCACCGGATGCCCTGACAGACGGGCCAGGGCCGTGACGGTTGCGCCGCCGTAACGGGCCAGTTCCAGCACCGAGTCGTTGTCAAAAATCTTTGATAGAAGCGGACGAACCTGGTAAGGCCGCCGCCGGTTGCGTGGGATGGCCGAGAGCAAACTTTCGTCGCGCCGGTCGGCGGGGTCGTCACACTCGACTAGCGGCGGCAGGTGAAAAACACTCTGAGGCAGCATCGCCAGAAAACGCCGGGTCAGATCAAAGGCTTCTTGTTCGCTTTTTACGACCACATCGACCGCCCCACTCTGCCGGTGGATCGCCGCCCCGCCTAATTCCTCTTTGCTCAAATCTTCGCCCACGCCGAACTTAACCACCGGCGGTCCGGCCACGAAAAGTTGTGAGGTGCCTTCGACCAGGATCGAAAAGTGTGAAGCCGCCAACCGGGCCGCACCCAACCCGGCCACCGAACCGAGGGCCAGCGCGACCACCGGCACTTTGCTCAGGTTATCCACTACCAGGTCCCAAGCGGGGTTGGCCGGGACGTAGGTATAGCCGGAGTCTTCCAGCATCTTGACGCTGCCGCCGCCGCCGGTACCATCGACCAGCCGCACCAGGGGAATTTGCAAATTGTTCGCCAGTTGTTCGGCGTAGACCTGTTTACCCATAATCGCCGCGTCCGCCGCCCCACCGCGTACCGTGAAATCGTCGCCGCCCACCGCTACCTTGCGCCCGGCGATCCGTCCGGTCCCCATAATAAAGTTGGCCGGTCGGAAGGCGGTTAGCTGACCGGTACTATCGTATTCGGCACTTCCGGCCAGCGTACCGCTTTCATGAAAGGTGCCGGGGTCCAGTAGCGTTTCGATCCTCTCGCGGACGGTCAACCGGCCCTGCGAATGATGTTTGGCGACTTTCTCCGGCCCACCCATTTCGTAGGCCAGTTGTTCGCGCCGGTGCAGTTCGTCAAGCTCCGGTTGCCAGGTCATGAAGCACTCCTTTAAAAGATTCTCTACCGGACAATTTTACTTATTGCTAACTTTAAGCCAGCCATCTACCGGGAGGGGACTAAGCAAATCTAAATGGGATTATAACGGTATCGCCAAAAATCAGCCAGTCAGATCAGAGAAGGGCAACCACTAGGGATTGCCCTTAGAAACTTGTGAAACCTGAAAACTTTTGTAAGCCCTGGAAAATTTAATCGACCAACTGTTTGATGACGTTGCGAGCCAGTGAGCGTTTGTGAACCTCGTCCGGGCCGTCGGCGATCTGAAGCGTCCGGCCACCGGCCCACATTTCGGCCAGTGGGAAATCGTCGCACATTCCGGCTGCGCCAAAGGCTTGCATGGCCCGGTTGGTGACGGTCGTCATTACTTTAGGAGCGACAATCTTGATCATGGCGATTTCGTTCTGGGCAGCTTTCTTGCCCTGCGTGTCGATCACCCAGGCCGCTTTGAGGGTCAGCAACCGGACCTGTTCGATTTCACACTGCGAGTCGGCGATCCATTCCTGGATCACACCCTGCTCCGATAACTTCTTGCCAAAAGTCACCCGCTGAGTCGCTCGCTGGCACATCAATTCCAACGCCCGCTGTGAAGCTCCGATGGCCCGCATACAGTGGTGAATCCGGCCTGGCCCCAGCCGCGCCTGGGCTATCGCAAAACCCCCGCCTTCTTCACCCAGCAGGTTGCTGGCCGGGACGCGCACATTCTCAAACTTCATTTCGCAGTGGGTTTCGTTCTGCTCGTAGCCCATCACCTTGAGGGCGCGTACAATCGTCACGCCGGGAGTATTTTTGGGAACCAGGATCATGCTTTGCTGGCGGTGGCGGTCAGTATCGTTCGGATTGGTCTTGCCCATCACGATCAGGATTTTGCATCGTTCGCGGCCCGACCCGGTAATCCACCATTTCCGCCCGTTCAGAACGTACTCGTCGCCCTGGCGTTCAATCGTCAACTGAATGTTGGTAGCGTCCGAACTGGCTACGTCCGGCTCGGTCATGGCAAAGGCCGACCGGATTTCACCGTTTAGCAGTGGTTTGAGCCAGGCTTCCTTTTGTTCCGGCGTACCGAACTGGGCCAGGATTTCCATGTTGCCGGTATCGGGCGCGGCGCAGTTAAAGACCTCACTCGACCAACCTACCCGGCCCATAATTTCGGCCAGCGGCGCATATTCCAGGTTAGTCAACCCGGCCCCATGCTCTTTGTCAGGCAGGAATAAATTCCACAGCCCTTCCGCCCTGGCTTTCTCTTTGAGTTCCTCGATGATCTCCGGGTGCGAATAAGGATTGCCGGAGCTTTCGATCTGCTGTTGCAATACCTTTTCGTTGGGGTATATATAGCGGTCCATAAAGGTGAGTAGCTTCTGGCGCAACTCATTTACCTTGTCGGAATAAGCAAAATCCATCTTGATCCTCCTTTGGATGCTTCTATATTCATTTAGAGTCTGAGGCAGCTTAGTTTATAGGTCTGTTTTGGCCGGGTCTTCATTTTAGTATAGCACAGCCTATGAGAATTTTACAATAGCTTTTAGAAAAACTATCAATTTTATAAAAATCTCATTTATGGCATTGACAATCCGGGCCAAGTTTGTCATACTTAACGAGCTACTACTGCCGGTCGCCCGCAAAAAAAAGATGCCCGAAGGAAATCCGATGGCTCACGACGAAATAATCCCCCTCCAAGTTGATATTGCCGAAGAGCTACCGGATGAAAAAGCCGGACTGGGCCGCTCCACCCGCCCGCTTATGTCGCGCTTGCGCCAGGATTTGCCCGGCCTATCCCCGGCGGAACGCCAGATCGGGGCCTTTATCCTGGAACGGCCTCACCAGGCTCTGCGCCTCCCGATGGATCAACTGGCGCGGGAAGTCGGCGTCAGTCAGGGTACCCTGTCTAACTTTTCTCAGTCACTCGGCTTCAGTGGCTTTCGGGAGTTCCGGTTGACGTTGGCGGCGGAGGTTAATTCCTCGCTAAAGCTGGAACACTCGGCGATTTTGCGGGGCGACACGTTACAGGAAATCGCTAACAAAGCGATTAGTGCCGATATTGATGCCCTGGTGACGACCCTGACCACTCTTGATATGGAAGAAGTTGAGAAGGCGGTCCAGGTCATCGGGCAGGCTCGCCGGATCGATTTATACGGGATCGGGGTATCCTCGGCGGTCGCGCTGGACGCTTTTAACCGCTTTGCCAGCATCGGTCTGATGTCTAACTGGTTGCCGGACATCTCGAACCAGATCACCTCGGCGGTGCTGCTAACCGAGCAAGACGTAGCGATTGCCTTTTCTTACGCCGGGGAAACCAAAGCTACCGTCAAAGCCCTGAGTTTGGCCCACGAACACGGCGCAACCACGATTGCCCTGACCGGCAATCCTCATTCCTCGCTGGCCCGCTATGCCGATATAAAACTGGTCGTCACCCCCCGCGAACCGACCAGCTTTAGCCGCAATCTGCGTATTTCATCCCGGATTTCTATGCTCGGTATCGTAGACGTTATTTATCTGGGGTTGGTAAACGCCCTGGACGATGTGGCAATCAATAAGATCGAAACAGTATATCAGCTTTACAGCCGGGTAGAATGAGCTAAAATTAGGGCTAAATCTATCTCTCAGGCTATTTATAGAAGCGAAAAAAGAAGCGAAAAAAGAAGCGAACTTCTGAGGAGGAAACCAATTGAAAGCGTTACTTTGTAAAGAGTTTGGCCCGCCCGAAAAACTGGTGCTGGAAGAAGTAGCCCTGGTCGTACCGGGAAAAGGTCAGGTAGTGGTTGGGGTCAAGGCCGCCAGTCTGAATTTCCCAGACACCCTGATCATCGAGGGTAAATACCAGTTCAAGCCGGATATGCCCTTTTCACCCGGTAGCGACGTGGCCGGAGTAGTTACAAGAGTTGGCGAAGGGGTTAGACACTATAAGGTAGGCGACCGGGTGCTGGGCGCGATTGGCTGGGGTGGCCTGTCGGAAGAAGTCGCCACCGAGGAAGCCAAGTTGATGCCGCTGCCTGCCGGGTTGGATTTCGTGACCGGGGCGGCTTTCCTGATGACTTACGGTACCTCGTACCACGCCCTGAAAGACCGGGCGAAGATTCAGCCAGGCGAAACCATGCTGGTACTGGGGGCCGCCGGTGGCGTTGGGCTGGCCGCCGTCGAACTGGGCAAAGTAATGGGTGCGAAAGTGATTGCGGCGGCTTCCAGTGCTGAAAAGTTGGAAATCTGCCGTCAGGCCGGAGCCGACGAACTGATCAACTACAGCACCGAGGACCTCAAAGAGCGGCTAAAATCCCTGACCGGCGGCAAAGGGGTCGATGTGGTCTATGACCCGGTGGGAGGACCCTACTCGGAAATGGCCCTGCGCGGCACGGCCTGGGAAGGTCGGTTACTGGTGGTTGGCTTTACCAATGGCGAAATTCCCCGCATACCGCTAAACCTGACTTTGCTCAAAGGCTGTTCGATTGTCGGAGTATTCTTTGGCTCCTTTATTCAGCGCGACCCCAAAGCCGGTCAAGCGAATTTTGCCCAGCTTATCGCCTGGATTAAAGACGGCACAATCAAACCGTTTGTCTCGCAAACCTACCCACTGGACCAGGCCCACGTCGCCTTGCGTAGCATCGCCGACCGCAAAGTTACCGGCAAAGTTGTGGTTACAATTTAAGATTCAAAAAAATAAATCAAACTCAAAGGAGAGCAGAATGAAGGATTTCATTGGTAAAGTGGCCGTTGTGACCGGTGGGGCGAGTGGGATCGGTCGGGCACTGGCCGAACGTTGCGCGCGTGAAGGCATGAAAGTAGTGCTGGCCGACATCGAACAGGCTCCGTTGGAAAAGTTCGCCGCCGAATTGAAAGAGGGTGGCACCGAAGTGCTGGCGGTCTGTATCGACGTTTCAAAAGCCGAAGAAATCGAAAAGTTGGCGAAACAGACCGTCGACACCTTTGGCGGGGTACACCTGGTCTTTAACAATGCCGGGGTCGGCGGTCCAAACGGTTACATCTGGGAAAACACCCTGGCCGACTGGGAATGGGTCATGGGCGTGAACGTCTGGAGCGTCATTAACGGCATCCGGGTCTTTGTGCCGATTATGCTGGCTCAGGACACCGAAGCTTATATGGTCAATACCGCTTCGCTGGCCGGGCTGATTTCTTATCCCGGTTCGAGCATTTATCAGGTCAGCAAACACGCCGTCGTCAGCATGACCGAAGCTCTTTACTACGAATTGAAATTAAAGAAAGCCAAAGTCGGCGTTTCGGTGTTATGTCCGGCCTGGGTCAAAACCAAGATTTTCGAGAGCGACCGCAACCGCCCGGTCGAGTTGCAAAATGATGCGTCCACAGTGGTTGGCAGTTCCGAAACGGACGCGATTCTGGATACTTTCCGGCAGGCCGTCCAGCGCGGCAAATCCCCCGAATGGATCGCTGACCAGGTGTTTGAGGCGATTCAGGCGGAGCAGTTCTATATCGTGACTCACTCGCGCTCGAAAGAGCAAATCGAAACCCGGATGCAGGATGTTCTGCTCCAGCGCAACCCCTCCAACCAGATAATGTAGAAACTCTTTTAGAAGGAGAACTTTTAAATGACAGCCGATGAGATCAAACAGATCTGCGTGGTCGGAGCCGGTACGATGGGTTCCCAGATTGCCCAGCAATGCGCCTTGTATGGTTTTGC
This sequence comes from Chloroflexia bacterium, assembly GCA_038322625.1. Lineage (GTDB taxonomy): Bacteria > Chloroflexota > Chloroflexia > Chloroheliales > Chloroheliaceae > 54-19. The sequence goes on along the minus strand of JBBQGA010000010.1, from coordinate 12,340 downwards.
GGTGAACCTGACCGATGCCAAGCCGGAAATGATCCAAAAAGGACTCGATAGCAATCGGACCCAGCTACAAAACCGGGTCAATAAAGGCAAGATGAGCCAGGCGGAGGCCGATACCGCGCTGGGCCGGGTTAAAGGCGTCGCCAGCCTGGAAGAAGCCGCCGGTCAGGCCGAATTCGTGATCGAGGCCGTCTACGAAGACCTTGACACCAAGCGCGAGCTTTTTGGTCGTCTGGACAAAATTTGCCCGCCGCATACGATCCTGGCTTCCAATTCTTCCACGATTGTCATCAGTAAAATCGTCGAGAATAATATCGAGCGCAAAGACAAAGCCTGCAATATGCATTTCTTTCACCCGGTGCTGGTAATGAAACTGGTAGAGGTAGTCAAAGGTCCCGATACCAGCGACGAAACCGCCGAGCTTACAATGGAACTGACCCGTCGGATCGGGCGCGAACCGGTTTTGATGCAAAAAGAGGTTTACGGCTTTATCGTGAACTACGTCTTGATGTACATGACCCGCGCCGCCATGAATTTGTACGAAGGCGGCTTCGCTTCCTACGAGGACATCGACAAAGCCCTCAAACTGGGTCTGAACCACCCGATGGGACCGTTCGAGCTGGGCGATTTTAGCGGCATCGATATTACCTATTCGGCCATGCTTCAACGTTACAAGGAAACCGGCGACCCGAGCGACAAACCCCCGGCCTTCCTTGAACAGATGATTAAAGAAGGTCGACTCGGTCGTAAAACCGGGAGGGGGTTCTATGACTATAGCCAGCCAAAATAAACCGCCTCATTCAGCTACTAAAACTATTCTTTTGACCGGCTACGAACCCTGGGATGATTATGAGTTAAACCCTTCCGGCGAAATAGCAAAAGCTTTAAACGGTACCGAACTGACCGGGAATTATATTATCCGGGGTGAGGTTATGCCGGTGGATTGCCGCAAGATGCCCGGTATTTTGATCGGGCTAATCGAGAAATACCAGCCTCAGGTAGTGGTGGGTTTGGGGTTGGCGTTTGGGGATAGCGGAATACGGGTAGAGCGCATCGGCCACAACTGGATCAACATCACAAGGCCGGATAATGGTGGAAACGTGGTGCCGGACGAACTGGCGATACCCTCGGCTAACGCGGCCTACTTTAGCACCTTTCCGGCCAAAGAAATAGTGGGGACGCTGCTCCAGGCCGGAATTCCCGCCTATACTTCTGATCACGCCGGAGGCCATTGTTGTAACCTGATGCTTTTTACCGCCTTGCACTATCTTTCATTTCTGCCAGCCCGGCCTGAAAGCTCGATTCAATGCGGGTTTTTGCATCTACCGGGCACCCCGCAGTTGGCGGCCCAGATTGCCCTTCAAACCAATAACGCCAGGGCACTTCCCAGCATGAGTCTGGAACTAATGCAGCAGGCAGTCGAACGATCTTTGCGCCAGATAGTCGGCTAAACCAGCTTAGACCGCCAGAGCCACGTTCAAGGGGTTGGGATAATTCTCCCAACCCGTCGGCGGCCCCCCCCAATCATATTACTGCCCTCGGCACTCTGCTCGGCCTCGATAATTAGTCCTTTAAACGGCCATATTCCCAAAAAACTGGCAAGCCTTACCACGAAGGACGAGATATATTTGCTATTCTGTTATTATTTTTAAATAATTTGCTCATTCGTAATGTATTTCGTAAGCTATATTTATTACAATTAAGTTATAAACTTAGCATTATTGGGAAATGACACTCTAACAGAAAGAAATGTAAAGACAAAATGTAACTACTTAGACCCCACCCCTGACCCTCCCCGGGGCCACCAGTGGATGGGGAAAAGAAGAAGAAAAGAGAGGTACAGGGGCACCCAGAGGGTACCCGCCTGTTATACCCCCCGCAGGGCACCCAGGGGGTACCCGGCCCCCACGACACCTGCTTCGATCCTTTACAGTGGTTTGGTGAGTAGTTACGACAAAATTACCTTTCGTGTATTGTTTTAAGCTTGTAGCGGTGCATCTCAACCGACCTAGAACCAGGGCCTGGTTTAAAAGCGTGTCAAAGAAAAATACCTTCATTTCTACACCTGGCAAATTTCCAGCAACAATCAATTAGCAATTTAGATACAAGGAGCTTATATTCATGTTACGCCCAATATCGAAACAAAAAAAGAGCCAGGCCCGGCGTTGGCTGGGTGGTCTGGCAGGCATTATGCTGATCGCCTTGCTGCTGGCCGGAGTGGCCGCCAGCACGACTGCCCAGGCCAGTGGTCCACGTCTCGGCCAGGTCGCCCAGACCGACCCTACCCCGCCGCCTGCGCCAGATCAGCAACACGCAACTATCCCCCAAACAGTTATTCCAGGGGAGATCGCCCCGGATAATGACAACGAGAAAGAGCTAACCGCCGATGAAGTGGCGCAACTTCAAGCCCTGCAAAATAAAACGCTCAGTGAGGCGCAAGTCGCCCAACTAAAAAGTTTCGCCTCCGATAAGATTGTTCAGTATGGCCCGATATTGCTGGAAAAGTTGGATGCCAAAGCAAAAGCCAAACAGGAGACCCGCCTGTTCTGGATTGCAATGCTGATCATTGTGGCTATCCCTTTAATCGGTCTGTTGATTTTCTTGCTTTACCCCCTGGTTATGCGTAAAAAGTTCAGGGAGCGCGCCCCAAACGCCACGCTTGGTCAAATTTACAAGCTGTATTTGCCCCAGGCATTACTGGTGACGCTGGTGCTGCTGGGTCTTGGTACAGCTTTGTGGAGCATTCAGGCTCTCACCGGGCGGGTGCTGGGTGGGGCGATCAACCCCCAACTGGTATTGCAGCGCGAAGCCGTCAACTATGTTATTGATAACCGCGACTACCTGATTGATAACTATACCGAATTGATGGTTGGATTGGCCGACGATATTGCCCGTGCTGACCCGGAAAAGCCGATTTTTGAAATCATCTTGGAGAACGCTTACCAGCTAAAAGAAGACCCGCTGGTTAACACCGGTATTCAGATCGTCCGGTTTGTGATGCCTTTCCTTAACTACCTGGCTTTGATCAGTTATGGGATTTTGGTATTGTTCTTCTTGGTCCGTATCCGGCCCGATATTGTACAGTTGTTACGATACCCCCTGGATATTCTGGAAGCCGATCATAAAGGGCAGTCTTTGCCAGCTTTCGCCTCGACAGCAGTCGGGGTAATCCCATCCGAGGCGACCACCGGAGCCTCAATGCGTCTGATTGGCCGCAAGCTCATGTGGAATGAGGTCAAAGTAATTAGCCTCTTTGCCCTGGCCGTATTAGTGGTAGCCGTGATCATGAGCTTTGCGCTTATTTTGTTCTTTAACCCGATTGTCGGTTTACTGGTCGGCACCCTCTACGATGCCGCAGAATACTTCCTGCTCGTGCCTAACACTGCTAGTGCGCTGGTAAACACAACCGTTATCCTGATGGTTTTTGTTGTCGAATGCGTCGCCCTGTTCTTGTTTGCTTTCACTTTCGCACTTGGCAAATTGCAGGATGTCTTGCGCCAGCGTTTTGGTGGCCGAATTACCTGGAAGCAAACCGGCCAGTTCATGCTAAAGGTCGGGGCCAGGTTCGGCTGGATTATGGTCCTGGTCGGGATATTTGGCCTCGGCTTGCCCTTCCTGGCCGAGAAGTTAGATGAAACGCTTTACAACCACGTTCAAGAACCTAATTGGAATTTACTCCTGCTGGTTATTCCTTCTACGCTTCTGATTGGTTTGAATCTGGGTTTCTGGCTGCTGCGCGGCTTCAAAATGCTTGTGCGGCTGGTAAGCCTGTCGGCGGCGGTTGAGCTTGGCCTCAAACCGGCGGAGATCAAGGCCGAACCTCAACTTGTGACCAAATAACTAATTTTGTAACATGGCAAAAAGACCGGTGAGAATTAATTCTTACCGGTCTTTTTGCCGTATTTATTCAGGTTAGTAATTTACAGCATAAATGGCCGCTTCCTGGACTGCCGGGTCGGTGGCTGTCAAGTGTTTTTCTACCGCTGACCGGAGTGGGTTTAGGTCCACCGGGTCAACCTGTCTGGCTATTTCGTCGAAAGCTTCGTTTGGCGGTGCCCCATTAGCTATACGTAATATGCGCGCCGCGATCAATAATACGTTGCGTTTAAGGGTGCTATGCCCGATGCGGGCTACTAACGACCCGGCAAACAACAAACGGCGTTCTTCCTCGTTACATTCCAACAGGTCAAACAAAGTGGCCGTCTGCCAGCGAGCCGGGGCCGGTCCAATGCCGGTGGCGGAACCGCCGTGCTTACGATTGTAGGGGCAGGCATCCTGACAAATATCGCAACCGGACAGGTGCCCGGCTTGGGTCTCTCGATATTTGGATGGCACTGGCCCTTCAATACTGATGCTACGGGCGGAAAGACATCGCTCAACAATGATATTGTGAGGACCGTCCAGGGCCTGAGTGGGACAAGCCTCCAGGCAAGCGGTACAGGTGCCGCACATATCGGCCACCTGGTCATCCGGTTCTAATTTCAGATCGGTAAAAAGGCTGGTTAGTACAAAGAAAGAGCCAAGTTTTGGATTTATCAGCAGATTATTTTTGCCAATCCAACCCAAACCACCCTGATAACCCAGGTCACGTTCAAAAAAGCTGCTATGTTCAATCACGGTTTGCACCTGCGGGGCCGGGTCAGTTAGTTGCATCAAGCAGGCCGCCAGACGATTGAGCATACCATCATTGATCCGGTGATAGTTGGCATCCCGCTCAAAACGAGCGATCCAGGGCCAGATACCCAGGGCCGGTGACCGGCTTATAATTTCCTGAGCGAGCCGACGTTTGGCCGCGTCGCGGTTTTGCCAGCTATCCGGGTCGTCGATACAGGCAGGTATTGGCGGGGTGGCGGGGCGTTGGAGAACCTGGTTAAGCTCGGCCAGACCTGCCGGGGTTTCCTCAGAAGCACCTTCTACACCATAAAGTCGACCCAGCGAAATAACCGAACAGGCCCAGGGGTAGCGGTTACGCGGGTCAATTCGATTCGCCAGACCCTGTTCTAACATTGCCATCGGTAAGTGATTGCCCTTTGCCAGCCAGTTCTGGAATTTATCGCTATGCGTCGCCGGACCAATTCGGCTGATGCCAACCAGCCCAAACCCGACCGAGTGGGCGGCTTTTTTCACCCGATCAGTTAAATCGCGCCGGCTATGGGCCAAATTTACTTCTTCAAAATCTAGCATATTGCCCCCTTCTCACTGAGGTTCCGCCTTTTACCGGTCTAAGCTTAGGAAGGTAGCGGCACAATGCCGGCGGTCTGGTCGGATTGGGCCTGTTCTTTTTTAAGCTGGTCAATTGAGTTCCGATCCCAATATAGAACATGATCCAGCGTCTGGCGCACGGTCCAGCCGTTATCTTTGGGCTGGGCGTCCAGTTGCTCATCGGTCAGGCCAAACAAAGCTGTAATCAGTGAAGCCCGCGAAGCGTAATAATCGGCCAGAAGCAGATAAAGGTCTTGCTTATTCCATCCCGGTAAGAGCCTCAACTGGTCTCGAATACTATGAATCTGGCCGGTATGCTGCTTTTCGTGAAAAATATTATGCACCAGCAAGTCACGGGCCGTACCACCGCGCGCACAACCGTGACCACAGGGTTCGTTCAGATAATCCGGCGGCAAATCGTAAAGTGCGTCCAGGGTCTGGTTAAAAGAGTCTTGCAACTGCCGGATAATAGATTTTAATTCTTGATTATTACTTGACATAAATCATCCAATCTATCCAATCCTTTGGACTATTCAGGGCCAGCCGGGTCGAGACCAAGCAGTACCTTACCCATAAAATCTCGGCCACCTTCCAGCGTACTAGCCATTATGCCCCCGGCATGGGAATCCCGCAGATAGCGTTCAACCGGATTGCGCTTGAAATAGCCTCGCCCGCCACATACCTGCAAAGCCTTGTTACACACGTCAACTGCGGTGACATTGGACAGGTATTTCGCTTGAATCATTGCAAACTGGGCGGCAGAAGGGTTTTCGTCAGCGGTGCGCGCGGCGTTTTCCAACATTAAACGGGCGGCATCGGTGGCTACTTTCATTTCGGCAATCATAAACCGAATGGCTTGCAAATGCGAAAGCGGTTTTTTATTGTGAGCCAGGGTTCGAGTTCGGGCGTGTTCGGTGGCGTACTCAAAGGCGGCTTCTGCGATCCCGACCGGCACGGCAGCCAGACCCATTGGAATACCCTGCGGTCTGGCCCGCATTACCGCCAGACCCTGACCGTGTTCACCCAGCCGGTTACTTTCGGCCACGAAACAGTTTTCAAAAATCAGGTCGTTGCTCGAATTGCCCCGCATACCCATCGCGTCCCACGACTCGCGCACCTGGGTCCCGGCGGTATTTGCCACCTCGACCACCAGTATATTCATATTCTGACCGGCCTGGGGGTCCTCCACCTGGGTGTTTACCAGGAAGAAGCTGGCGGTACCGGAACTGGTCGCAAAAAACTTCTCTCCATTTAATAGATAGCCGGTTTGACCCTCGGCATTGGTCGCTCGCCGGGAAACAATTTGAGGAGCTAGAAAATTGCTGCCCGCGCCCGGTTCACTGTAAGCCACGCTAAAGATTTTACCCTCCGCCAGGACTGGCCGCAAGTAGCGGGCCTTCTGTTCAGTAGTACCCGCCACCGAAACGGTTTTAGTAGCCGCCGCGTGCATTACAAAGCACATGGCAGTCGACGCACAACCTCGCGCAATCAATCGGGCGACAGCCGCGAAAGTCTGGTAAGAGGCACCGAGACCGCCTTCTTCACGCGAGATCAAAATACCCAGTAAGCCGGCCTGGTGTAAATCGGCAAAGTTCTCTGCCGGAAAACGGTTTTCCCGGTCGTAAATCGGGGCGCGTTCGGCTAAAACAGGCACTAACTCCTCGGCCCATTTCACTACTTCCGGGTCAAAACTGGTCTGGTAATCAAGCGAGGTTTGCACAGCACTCATTATCAAAAACTCCTTTATAAATAGCTGGCCCTGATTAACAACTTTCGGATTTTTATCAAATCAAATCGTAACTACTCAGACCCCTCCCCAGGGCCACCAGTGGACGGGGAAAATAAGAAGAAAAGAGTATTAACAGGGGCACCCAGCGGGTACCCGCCTGTACGACCCCCCCGCAGGGCACCCAGTGGGTACCCGGCCCCCACGACCCTTGCTTCGATCCTTTACAGAGGGTTGGTGTGTAGTGTTACCTCAAATCAAACGTTTGACCCCAAGCAGACGGGAGGCCACGCCTAAAATTACTACCGTCAATAGCAACAGAACTGCCGAGGCCGCCGCAACTATGGGAGTAGGGTTGTACTGTAATTGCGGCCAGATAATAGTCGAAATGGTTTGTGTTTTTGGTGTAGCCAGAAATAATGACATCACAAACTCGTTCAGGGAAATGATAAAAGCAAAAAAAGCGGATACTAAAATACCGGGAAAACTCAAAGGTAAGGTTACGCGCCAGAAAACCCTAAAAGGCGAGGCTCCCAATCCGGCGGCTGCTTCTTCTAACTGCCTATCGACTTTTTTTAGAGTGGCCCGCATCACCATAAAGGCAATTGGCGTGGCTATTAATGCATGGGCAATTGCCAGACTGAACAAATTACCCCATAAGCCAATTCGTTGATGCCAGACCAGACTTTGCATGCCCAGCACTACTGGCGGTACAAAAAGCGGCACCAGAATAACCAGGCTCCAGACTCCTTTCCCAGGGAATTCGTGACGTTCAAAAGCTAACGCCGCCATTGTACCGGTGACTACCGCAATTAGCATGGTCAGGCCAGCCACCAAAAAGCTGTTGCCCGAACCTTTCTGCCAGGCCGGGTCGTTGAAAAAAGCGTCTATCCAACGCCATGAAAGCGTAGTAATCGATGGTACATCCAGAGTTTGTTCGGGAGTAAAAGCTACCAGCAAACTCAAGATTAAAGGGGCAAGTAATAAGCCTAACAGGAACAGTCCTATCAGCGTCAGAGGCAAAAAGGGCAGGTTTGCCGGGCCTTTCTTTTGAACTTTTAACGGTCGGGAAGTAGTTGGGGTCACGCGCCGGTCCTCCCAATTTGGACTGCCCGTTTGAGCAGACGCGGCATCAGGTTTATGGTTATCAATAAACCAACCAACAACAAGATATTTGAAACCGCCAGGGCCGCCCCTAAAGGCCAATTGTTCTGGCTAAAGGTAGCATTATAGACCTCAACCGCCACCGTATAAGTATCGGGATTGCCCATCACCAGCGGGCCGATGTATGCGCCCAAAGCCCAGTTGAAAACGATAAAACTTGCTCCAAGCGTGGCGGACCAGGTTAACTTAAAACTGGTTTCATAAAAAGCCCTTAACGGCCAGGCTCCCAGACCGCGTGCCGCTTGCTCCAATGTCGGGTCTTGACCTTCTAAAGCACTCACAATAATCAGGACCGGATAGGGCGCAATTATCACCGTTTCCGCTACTACGACCGCAAATAAATTAGAAAACATAGAAATCGGCTCTTTGATCAAGCCTAGCTTTTGCAAGCTCGAATTAATGATGCCGCTATTGCTCAATAATACCAGCAAGCCATAAGTAAGTACCAGTAAATTAGTCAGCTTGGTTAAAATAACTACCAGCAAAGCGGTGGTCTTAAGACGCGCACTAAAGCGGTGAATCATGATGGCGCAGGGATAAGCCAGTAACATCACGACAAACGTAATAAGAGCCGCCTGTAAGAAAGTAGTCGAGATAATCGTGAAATAATAGGAGTCGGTTAAAATGTCGCCGTACTGCTTAAAAGTAAAGCTGTTGGGGTCATAAAACCGGCTACCTCCGCTACTATTACTGGCCGGACGGTCGTACAGGCTCATCCTTATTAGCCACAAAAGCGGTATCAAAAAAAAGCCGGTCAACAACCCAACCATCGGCAGCAGTAACCACAGCCAGGGCTTCTTGAGACTGGCAAGCCTATTTTTTAGTTTAAAACCGAGGCCCGTACCAGGAGCGTACAGCTTAACCGGGTATTTACCCTCTCTCATTCAGGTTTTCCGTTCAGTTTTCCGTTAATTAGACTCCGGCGTTTACAAAACAAATTGCGCTCAACATAGGCCAGGCCAGGTGGACATTTTCGCCTATAGTGTGCATCGTCTGACCGCTCGTATTGGATTTTAAGACTTTGATTAGCGGTCCGGCCTGTGGGCGTAACAGGTACAAAGTGGCGTCGCCCAGATATGAAATAAACTCGATTTGAGCCTGGCAACTGTTCCAGCCCTCCACTAATTCCGGCGTTTTATCTTCGAGCCTGCTAAGGGTAAAGCGTTCGGCGCGTAAGCAGACGGTAACAGCCCCGCCGACCTGAATTTCTGGCTGGGGTGGAATGTTAAACTCAAGGCCAGCCGATTGGACCCGACAAGCGTTAGCTGAGACTGCTACCACATCGCCCCTTAGTACGTTCATTTCCCCGATAAAGGCCCCAACAAAAGGAGATGCCGGCAGATTATATATCTCGGTGGGGGTTCCAACCTGCTCCAATTGCCCCTGGTGCATCAGGGCAATCCGGTCGGCCATTGACAGGCTTTCTTCCTGGTCGTGCGTCACCATTATAGTGGTAATACCCACTCGTTTTTGAAGTTTCTTCAACTCCACGCGCATAGTATCGCGCAAACGGCGGTCCAGATTCGCCAGTGGTTCGTCTAACAACAAAAGGCCCGGTCGAAAAACAATCGCCCGCGCCAGGGCTACGCGTTGCTGTTGACCGCCCGAAAGCTGTTTGGGATACCGCTTTTCCAGACCGCTCAACTCGACCAACTCCAACACTTCGGCCAGCCGTTCGGCTATCTCGGTTTTTGGCATCTGGCGCATTTTCAAACTGAAGGCGATATTCTGAGCGACGGTCAAATGCGGGAAAAGGGCGTAGTTCTGAAAAACCATCCCAATGTTACGCCGATGCACCGGCAAGCCAGTCACGTCTTCGCCATCAATTTCGATGGTTCCGCTGGTAGGTTGCTCATAGCCGCCAATAATACGGAGCAGGGTAGTTTTACCTGCCCCGCTCGCTCCCAGTAAGAAAAGAAATTCGCCCGGTTGGATGTCCAGCGAGAAATCTTTAACGCCTATATTTTCGCCAAATACTTTTGTAACCCCCTTCAGGCGCACTCCCCGCAAGCTCGACATAACCAAATCAGCCGCCCCATTTCTAAGGTTTTATCAATTAGCCGTTTTTACGTAGAATGTCGCGGTCCCAGGCTTTCTGGATTTTGTCGGCGTTCTTGTCGTAAAAATCATAAGGATAATAGGCCAGATTGTTGAAGTCGGTGGGTTGGCTAGGATAAATTTTAGCCCAGACCGGGTACTGTGGAGCTAATTCTACCCCTAACGTGGCATTATTTACCCCCTGCTGGCCGGTATTCACCACGAAACCACGCTGGGTAGCGTTGGAAGCATAAAAATCTATGGCGGCCATCGCCAGATCAGCATTCTTGCTCTGGCGCGGCACCACAAAGAATGACTCGACATAAACCGAGTCGTTGGTTGGCACCACGAAACCGAGCGATTTATTGGCCTGGAGCGGTGCAATCAAAGCACTGCCGTGAATATTTCCGGCCACCACATTTTTTTGAACCAGGGCGTTGGCGGCATCGGCGGAAGTCGGCCACCAGTATTTAACCCAATCACGCTTGTCTTTGGCAAACTGTAAAACGCCGTCCAGGTTATTTTCCAGTTCGGTCCGGGCGGTGCCAGGTTTACCGTCCATCTCGACCTTTATAACTGCGAAGTTATAAAGCGAAAAATAGTAAGAGTTATACATCATAATCTTACCCTTCATACCTTCGGAAAACAGGTCGGACCACTTTTTCAGGCCATCGGGCAGCAGTTCCTTGTTCCAGGCCAGTGTCATAGCCGGTCCAACGTTGGGCAATCCCCAGCCTTCCTTGTAAACGAAGGTATCCAGCACCGCCGGGGCAAAATTTTTGGCGTTGGGTATCTTGGATAAATCGAGTTTCTGAAAAAGGTTATCGCGGATAGCCGGATAGCCCTGAGTAGGGTCGGTTTGCACCAGATCAAAAGGAGTTTGGTCGTCCGGGGCAGACTTCAGCTTACCGACGGAGTCCCACCAACCCGGTGAAAGTACGACCTTAGCCCCGGTAGCTTTTTCAAAATTAGGCGTGAAATACTGGCGAAAAGCATTTTCGGTCGGGCCGGAATAAACAAAAATAGTCAGCGTGCGCCCGGCAAAAGGTAATGACCCACCGGTAGCAGCCGCCGTAGTCGCGCCAGTGGCAGCAGTAGCCGAACTGATAGTGGCGGCAGCAGTACTAGCAGGGCCGGTAGTCGGGGTAGTATCGCCACAGGCAGCCACGATAGGGGCAAGTGCCGCCGCCCCAGCAATGGTACCGCCAACTTTTAAGAAATTGCGGCGCGAGTAATTCTTCCCAGAACCCTTTGTCTCAGACATTGTAACCTCTCCTTTTATTAAGTCATTCGTTTTGAATAAATATTGAATGTTCAGCTACTCGGCCTATTAATCAAAACAGTTGCGTACCCTTGTTATGGGTAACATTACATTATTATAACTTATTGTCAGTCAAAAAACATTACAAAAGTCTTAAAAGTCTGAAGTTATTAAAATAGGACTTTCGCTTAGTAAGCTAGATATGGAGCAGCATTACCTAGAATTGGCAATTCTGCCTTTTTTGTTCAGACTGATCCAGGTATTGTACAAGTGTACATTGCTATTGGAATGATCGAGCGATAAAGTGGCACTCAGGTTACTATCGGGCCGGTTCTGGTGGTAACTCCGTTTCTAACAAAACAGTTATTACTTGTGTAGTTCAAAGTACATCGTTATACCGGTTTTGCCGCTACATTTAGATTAGTTTATGGCGTAAAAGCTCACTTAAAACAGGCTTTTGCCAGCTAGCTTATTAACGAATAGCCATCAGGAAAAATTTATGCCAGTCCCACAATTTAATGATACGATTATTATTTCTTTACTTGTAATATTTACCGTCATCATGTTAGTAACCATGCTGGCAAAAGCCAAAGGTAAATTATAGTCAGCCACAACGGTACTGATATATTGCTTCTCGTGCATTTCAGCTTCAGTTTGGTCGTCCCAGCTTGAAGACTGGCTCCTAAATTCCACCCGATTTCACGTTATTGTTAATTTCCCCAGGGTAGAACTCCAGGATATGTTATTTCTGGCCTGTTACATAAGATAATCTGGTATTGTCAACTTAAGTTTAAGGCAAGGTAATTTTAAGAGTGAACATAATCAAAGTGCTTCAAACCAGCAGTTGGATTGGTGTTTTGCCTTTTATGCGGCTGTAGAAAGCTTAGTTGCTTCGCTCCACACCGAGAATTGCTTCTGAATTTTCGCACGATAATCCACGGCACTCAGTTTAT
>JBBQGA010000009.1:0-180629 GCA_038322625.1 Chloroflexia bacterium | reverse complement strand
ACGAGCGGGACCTCTAAGGGAACGGGCCGTTTCGATGAAGAGCGTTTTAAGTGAGTCAGTCAGTTCCAATGTTTTACCTCCAGGATTAGTTAGGTTGTTATTCTAACACATTTTGGAATGTTTTATTGTTTTTGGTTCCCTCAGACGAATTTTTGACCCAGGCCCGGCAAACGCTCAGGCGGCGGTTTTATCCAGAATCAGCTTTTTGAGGTCGGCCATTTCTTTTTTCTGGCTCCATTTCAGGTATAGCACGATCAAAGGTTTGAGGGGCATTAAGAGCGTTGGTAAAGTATATTGCTCGTAATGAATGATCTCGGCCTCGTCTTCGCCGGTTTGCTCGACAAAGAAGCCACCCTGAATATTTAACCGGGAAGGTGGTTGTTGGGCCTCCTTACTGTGAAATCCCCGGTCGTGCAATTCGTAGGAAAAAATGCGGTGCCAGGGGATATAGCGAGCAAACCGGCCCTCCACCAGGTAAGTACCGCTGCGGTCGGTGTCCTTTGTAACGCTTACACGGTCGGCCTTTACCTCACAGTATTCGATATTTTTGATGTCCCAAATAAAAGGTAAAATTTGGGCTTTGCTCCGGGGCAGGCGCGAAGATTGGGTCACACAAATATTATGGTTAAGCATAATGATTTCTCCTTCGACTCAATAGCCATTTTTCAGTCCCTGTATATTTTTCATTATAATTCAAAAAATAGTAAATTACACTTATTTACGAAAACGTGACCCCACCCCACTTTTAATCCTAGAAAAAGTTAGCTGTCGTTGCGGCGATAGTTTGAAATAGGCTATAATGGCTTTACCAGAAGCAAAAGTTCAGGCCAGCGTTGTGATATGGCGGTTAGCCTGAGCTAAGACCCAGAACAAAGAGGTTCTTCCTGATGCAAAGTTCGATCAGTGTTCCCGGTAATACGCCGGAACTGACCCCGGCAGAAGTTTTTCCAGGTCGCAATTATTTTATGCTGGCAGTCTACTGGTTTGCGATCTCGTTTTTGTGGGGTGGCTTTCTGGGAGTCGTGCTGCCCGCCCTCAATAAACCGCTTGCTAGCCAGCTTTTCGGGGCCAATAATATTGAGAGTGTACGCGGCATAATGAGCGGGCTGGGGCTGATAATTGCCATGTTCGTCCAGCCGTTGGCCGGGGCGATCAGCGACCGTTCGGCCAGCAAGTATGGTCGCCGCCGTCCGTTTATGCTGGGTGGTACGCTGGGTATCCTGGTGGCACTGGCAATCATTCTTTTAACTGGAAACTGGTGGTTTCTTCTACTGGGATATATCACATTGCAGTTTGCCGATAACCTGTCGCAAGGGGCTTATCAGGGTTTGATGCCGGATGTCGTGCCGGAGGATAAACGCGGTAAAGCCTCGGCGGCCCTGGCAATCGCTCAGTTAGTTGGAAGCCTGTTTGGAGCGGTGGTGCCGGGGATATTGCAGGGGACTTTGGGTGAAATTCCGGGATCGCAAATCGACCTGGTGCTGGTCGGACTGGTCTTTGTAATAAGTCTGGGCCTGACCAGCTTCTTTATCCGGGAAAAACCGTTCGTCCCGACCGAGAAGATCAGCGCGGTTCAGGCCGGTCTGAGTATGTTCAGAGGATTGCGGCAATACCCGGACTTTATCCGCCTGATGCTGGCCCGTTTCCTATTCCTGACCGCCCCGGCAACGGTTTCGCTGTTTGTCAAAAGCTTTCTGGAAGATCGCGGTTTTATCGATCCAGCCCTGGCTTCCGGCCAATTAGGGGCGCGGGCGGCTCTCAAAATGGTCAACGACAGCAACAACCAACCGCTGGCGGTAGCCGAGGCCGGCGGTACTCTCAGTTTGATCCTGGGTATCGTGATCCTGGCAGCGATCATCGCGGCCTATCCTTTCTCGCTGCTCTCCGAGCGTTACGGGCGAAAGAAAGTGATCTACATAGCAACCGCGATTGGGTTGGTCGGCGGGCTGGGAATGATGATCCCGAACCTGATGATAAATGGCAGCGTCGAAGCGGCTAACCTCGCCGCCGGACTCGATCTAAAAATGACCTATCTCAAAGCGGTGATAGCCACCAATCAGGCCGGACACCTGGATACCTACCTGAATGCGCTGTCTGCCACACGGGGCCTGGCAATTCCCCTGATTATACTGTTCGGGGCCTGTATCGGCGGGTCGTGGGGAGCATTTATGGCGGTAGATTGGGCCTTTGCCACCGATTTAATTCCACTCAGCGAGGCCGGTCGCTTTATGGGTTTGAGCAATCTGGCGACGGCCGGTTGCCAGGCGTTGGGTGCTTTTCTGGGCGGCTTTATTGTCGATAGTCCGTTAGGTTATACCGGCCTGTTTATCGTACTGGTACTTTATTATATACTCAGTATTATTATTTTAACTACCGTCCGCGAAACGCGCAGCCAGAGTGAAGAACGGGCTGCCTTCGCCCAACCAGGATAAAAGATGACAACTCAAATTTTTATGATCCGGCACGGCCAGGCTTTTTCCAATGTCGAACCTATAGTTAACGGTATGAAAGGCGATGAAGGGCTTACCCCGCTAGGAGTGCAGCAGGCCGAACGCTTACGCGACCGGCTGGCAGCCACCGGCGAAATTCAGCCGGACGTGCTGATCGCCTCCAATTTACCCCGCGCGGCCCAGACCGCCCAGATTATCCAACCGGCCCTGGGCTTGCCCATCGTGTATGACGAGGAATTTCAGGAATTCCGACCAGGTGAGGCCGCCGACGGGATGCGCTTTGAGGAGGCGGAAGCCCGCTTTGGTCGACCCGACCTGACCAACAACCCTTTTCAGCCGCTCTTTCCCGGTGGTGAAAACTGGGGCCAGTTCATGCTCCGGGTCGGCACCGGCCTCGACCGAGTTGCCCGTCAGTACGCCGATCAGACCATCGTGATCGTGTGTCACGGTGGGGTTGTCGACGGCTCGATCATCCATTTCAGCCACCTGAATACCACCCATCTGCCGCCGTTGGCCTTCATGACCAACAATACCTCGATCACTCACTGGAAACTCCGCCAGTTCCGCCGCGACGAGCGGTTTCAGTGGACCTTGATGAAATATAACGATGATTTTCACGTCCGCGACCTGACGGCCCCGCAGCGGATCGACTGGGCCAATCTGAAGCAAAAGCCCAGCGAAGATCGTCCGCCCTCCCTGGTACCCAGCGAGCCGTCCCAGGAAAATTAAGTTGCTTTTGACTTAACAATCGCCTAAATTTTTCACGTTCTTCAAAGGGGGAAAAGAGAGAAAGAAATAATAAGTCAATCGACTACCTGTTAATATAGGAATGAAGCTCCATAGAAAAGATTTCAAAACCTGTTATTCTCTATTCTATGAGGCGTAAGTGTTCCAGTCATAACTCAAGGAGTAAGTATTGTCTAGTACGTTAATTACCGGCGGGGCCGGGTTCATCGGGTCTCACCTGGCCGAGCAATTGCTGGCGCGGGGAGACGAAGTTTATATTATCGACGACCTCTCGACCGGCTCGATCAGCAATATCGCCCACCTCAAGAGCAACCCGCGCTTTCACTACACGATAGATACCATCGCCCACGAAGCGGTACTGGCCGAACTGATCGATAATAGCGACACGATTTATCATCTAGCCGCCTCGGTGGGGGTCTTTTTAATCGTTGAGTCGCCGGTATACACTATCGAAAATACGGTGGGTGGGACCGAACTGGTCTTGAAATGGGCCAACAAGAAGAAGAAAAAAGTGCTTATTACCTCGACCTCCGAGGTTTACGGCAAAAGTACCCGCTTTCCGTTTACCGAAACCGACGATTTGGTGATCGGACCTAGCTCGATGGGTCGCTGGAGTTACGCCTGTTCCAAGTTGCTGGACGAATTTCTAGCCCTGGCCCATCACCGCGAACGTCATCTGCCGGTGGTGGTAGCTCGCCTGTTTAATACGGTTGGGCCGCGTCAGACCGGCCGCTACGGCATGGTAATCCCCCGGTTTGTAAGCCAGGCTCTGGCTGACCAACCGTTGACGGTCTTTGGCAATGGGCAGCAAACCCGCTGTTTTACCTATGTCGGCGATGCAGTCCAGGCTCTGATCAGCCTGATGGACAGCCCGACCACCGCCGGGCAGATTTACAACGTGGGCAACCCGGAGGAAATCAGCATCGAAGAACTGGCGCACAAAGTGATCGAGAAAACCGGCAGCCGTTCGACCGTTCAACTCGTACCTTATTCGGAAGCCTACTCAGAAGGTTTCGAGGATATGCCGCGCCGGATACCGGACATCTCCAAAATATTTCAGGCTATAGGCTACCAACCGGCTATCAAACTGGACCAGATTCTGCAAGAGGTAATAGCTTTCTCCCGTCAACCGCAATCGACCACTATTGCAGCCAGTAAAGATTAACTATCACGGTTGAAAGCAGTTGAGAGCTACCCGTTTACTCTATCATTGAACACCTTAAAACCTTCTTTGATGCTTGGAAGTTATATCCTTATTAAACGAAACCAAATTAAATATAGGTGGTGACTTCGAGACCCGCCGATCTACTAGCGAAAAGTTTTAGCCATAAATTCATTACCGCCGATTGGTCCGATCTATAGCATATCCTCCGGGGACCAATCGTTACCCCAGCGGCGGTCTATTTTTGCGCTGGCAAGCTGGTAACGAATGTCGGTAGAAAGCCGCATTCGACTTGCCGGACTGCCGTTCATCGTAGAAGCATGAATGATATATGGGCTATGCACTACCATATCGCCCGCTTCATAATTCGCCACCAACCAACGTAATTTAGCAGACTCCGCCACCGACCCTAAATCTTTACTTAACCAATCGCCGCTCTGGTTAGCATCAGCCACTCGAATTTCCAATTCTAGGCCCAAAGGATGTGAACCTTCCAGATAAGTCAGACCGCCCATTTCTACCGGGGTATCCCCGATAGGTAGCCAGCTACTGCAAAAAGCATCGCTTCCCTGGCGTAAATAAACCCGGTCATAATGGGCACCGGTACAGTTAGGGTCGTCCGGTCTGGTATAGCGGATGAGTTTTCGCTGGTAGAGATGTACCTCCCCACCCAAAAAGGTCTGGTAGAACCGGACAATTGCGCTATTGTGGCAAAATGCAGCATATTCCGGTGTGCGGACTACCCCGACCATGATACGGTGTACCTGGGCCGGGTCTTCCAATGGCTGACCGGAATAAATACCCTCTCGCGGGTCAGATTCAGGGGCAAGTAAGCCAGTTCCAATAAACTGCTCAAAATACCAGCCGCGAAAATCCAGTACAATTTGCCGGTCAAGCAAGCCTTTAAGCCATAAATAACCCTGGGCCTGGTATTGTTCCCTTAGTCGAGAAAGAGGCCAGGCGGGGTCACTTGCTTCTAAAAATCCCAGCCGTTCAGGGCTATTTGAAAGTGTATAACCATTGCTGCGCAAGGGGCCGTTAAATTCCATTTCAATAGACTCCAGATAATACACAACTTCTGGCTTCTTTCCCCCAATCTGGAAAGTTTCGAGATACTAGAGCGGAAAAATTCGCCAGACTCAGCGCGTTGGTATAACCCGTTTAACTTAGCCTGGCGAAATTCTTTCAGGGAAAATTTATTCTTCCTCGAAAGCTCCTCCGATGAAGGCGGTCAGGTCGGCTATCCGGCAGCTATAGCCCCATTCGTTGTCGTACCAGCTAACTACCTGTACCAGATTACCTCCGATGACGGCGGTACTGAGGGCATCGACAATCGAACTGCGGGGGTCGCCACGATAGTCGCTCGACACCAGCGGTTCTTCGCTATAACCCAGGATGTCTTCCAGGTCGCCTTCGCTGGCTTCACGCAGGGCCGCGTTGACTTCCTCGACAGTCACATTGCGCCCGACGACCGCTTTGAAGTCGATAATCGAAACAGTGCTGGTCGGTACGCGCATCGCAAAGCCGTCGAATTTACCCTTGAGTTCGGGGATTATCAGGGCCACCGCTTTGGCGGCACCGGTCGTCGTCGGGATGATATTAATGGCGGCCGCCCGCGCCCGGCGCAGGTCTTTGTGAGGCTGATCCAGAATTACCTGGTCGTTGGTATAACTGTGAATGGTCGTAACAAACCCTTTTTCAATACCAAACTTTTCCAGAATAACTTTGGCAACCGGAGCCAGACAGTTTGTGGTACAACTGGCGTTCGAGATAATATGATGTTTTTCCGGGTCGTACTTGTCGTGATTGACACCCATAACCAGCGTAATATCTTCGCCTTTGGCCGGGGCACTGATAATAACTTTCTTGGCTCCGGCGGTCAGGTGAGCGCGGGCCTGGTCGGCATCGGTAAAACGCCCGGTCGACTCGATAACAATATCGACACCCAATTTGCCCCAGGGCAATTTAGCCGGGTCGCGCTCGGCCAGTACCTGCAAGGTTTGACCATCGATCCGCAAAGCGTTCGGCTCGATTTCCACTTCACCATCGAATGGGCCGTAGTTGCTATCGTATTGCAATAAGTAGCCGAGCGTCTGGGTATCGGTCAGGTCGTTAACCGCTACGACTTCCACTTCATCGGCGTATTCATCAATTAACGCCCGGAAAGTCTGACGACCAATCCGGCCAAACCCGTTGATACCTACTTTAATTGCCATCGCATCTGCGCTCCTTTTGATTCTTCAGTTTCGTTTTTGGCACACAAGTAATACAAGCAGAAAACACCTCTTGAGACATTTGATTATAGCACGGGAACCCGGCTGGCTTCAATTCTGACCGTGAAAATATAATAGAACATTGGAAAAGACAGGCTTAAAGGGCCGCGAGGTCGGCCCGCGCTTTGGGGTGCCCCATGTCGACCGCAATTTGCAGATCGCGTTTGGCCGTTTTGCGGTCACGTTTTGCTTTGTAGGTCAGGCCACGCCAATAATAGTAGTTGGACTGGTTCTTATCCAGTTCGATGGCCCGGTTGAAATCACTGATAGCCGCGTCAAAAGCCTTATTCTGGGTAAGGCTCAAGCCACGCTGGTAATAATAGTCCGCCCGGCTGCCATCGAGTTGGATCGTCCGGTCAAGGTCCATAATTGTCCGGCGAATATCGCCCTTCTTACGAAAACTCATGGCCCGGTGGTAGAAATATAGCGGATTATTTGGATCAAGCTGTACGGCCCGGTCAAAATCGGCAAAAGCCAGTTCCTGGTCGTCTTTGTTATAAAAGTTAGCCCCGCGCCAATCGTAGCTCAAGCCCCGGTGATAATAAAAGGAGGCGTTGGCTGGCTCCCGCGAGATTGCGCGGGTATAATCGGTAATCGAACCATGATAATTTTGCTTGTGGTGATAGGCCATAGCCCGCGCATAATAATAGCTGGCCGGGTTGGGTTCGAGTTCGATGGCCCGGTTCAAATCCAGCAACGCCCGGTCATACTCGCCTTTATGATAATAATTCAAGCCACGCTCGTAATAAACATCGGCATCGTCCAGGTCCATTTCGAGGGCTAGATTTAGATTCTTGATGGCCTGGTCGAACTTCCCCTGGTTATAAAGGGCGCGAGCGTTCCCTTTGTAAGCTACCTGTAAACGATTGAGGGTGGGGGGATGGTCGGGCATCAAGGCCAAAATTTTCCGCCCAGCTTCCAGGACACCATTCCAATCCATTTTTAGCTCAGAATAACTAAGCTGGGCCGTCAGTTCAGTTACCTGTTTGACGAGGTTTTGCTGGCGCTGGTTGGCTTCTTCGATTTCCCTGGCAAGCCGGATTCGCTCGGTTTCTTCGCGTTCGGCCCGCTCTTTGGCTTCGGCGATCAATTGCTCTTTACGCAACCGGTCCTGATCGGCCATTTCCTCCAGCCATTTTTTCTCAAGCTCGCCCCATTCCCGTTCGCGGTCTTCGGCTTCGCGCTCTTTACGAACCTTGTCAGCGGCCTCCCGCTGTCGCTGGCGTTCCTCCTCGGCAAGGTCGCTCACCTGACGGCTGCGTTCGGCGGCGTCGCTGGTTTTGGGGTTTAACCCGTTTGTATAGCCTTTGGAAACCGGAATCGAACCCACTTGGCTACCCGATGTACCGTTTAAGCCAGCTTGAAAAGCTGCTCGCAGTTCCTCGGCTTGCTGGTAGCGGTCTTCAATTTTGGGTTGGAGCAACTTGACCACGATATTATCAAGCCAAGTCGGGACGTCTTTATTCAAGCGGCTGGGGGCGTATTTGGGATGATATTTAGCGTACATCTTGCCGGTCAGCATCTCATAAATGACCAGTCCCAGACTGTAAAGGTCGGAGGCCGGGGTCAGATAGTCAACGCCGTTGGTTTGTTCGGGCGAACGGTAAGGCGGAGAACCGGGATGCCGCATCATGCGACTGCCGCCTTCGCGCATTACGGTACGGTGACTATCATGGCCCACCTGAGCGATACCAAAATCGGCCAGGACGGCACTGCCTTTGGCGCGTAAAAGCACGTTACCCGGCTTTATATCGCGGTGGACAATATCTGCCGGGTGATTGTGAATATCGACCAGAGCGTGGCACAAATCGAGGGCAATCGAACAGGTCTGGGCTACCGAAAGGTGTTTGTTTTCATTTTCGCTGATTAACTGGTCGACCGAGCCGCCATCGAGATATTCAAGTAACAAATAATAATTCTGCCGGTCGTCCTGTTCCACTCCATAAACCGTGATAATATTGGGGTTGGCGGTAAAAAAAGAACTTACTTCCGCTTCACGTTGGAACCGGTCCAAAAACTCCTCAAAAACTTCCTCATCTTCGCGGGTATGAATAGTATTTTTGTTACGCAGCAAAGTTTTGAGAGCAAGGGTGCGTTTCAGAAGAATATCGGTAGCTTTGTACACCGAACCAAAACCACCTTCACCGATGGCTTCTTCCACTTTGTATTTGTTTAGGAGGATCGTTCCGGTTAAAAGTTGCGATTTTGTATTCATTTTCTATTCATTGAAATGCGCGTGAAAGCGTCCCTGTATTGTATTAGCGGCTATTATCCAACCACCGTTCCAACGCTGGACCGGCAGAAATATAAAATTGGTCGTTGGATGCAAAGTTAAATTCCTTATATAGCGAAACATTATACCAAATTTTATGACGAAACAAAAAATACAACGCCGAGAGAAAGGTACTATGGTCCGGTCTGCAATATATAGTATGCTATATGGTCATATAGTATGGTCGAAATTGCCAGCAATAATTAATTTCTGCCGCAAAGATATTACTTTGAGACTGATTTTCCACCCCAAACCCGCCGTCGGTTGCAATAGAGCAGGCAGGTACATTAGATTACAAAAAAAGACAAAAAAAAGGACGCCAGTTTTACTGACGTCTGTTCGGCTCCGAATGGAGTTATTTCCAGATCGAGTCGATTAATTTGTGGGTTTCGTCGGCACCCTGCTCATTGATGGTTTCCCGAATTTCAGCGTGATTGGTTTTCAAATCGCGCACCACCAGTTGAGGCAACAATCGCTGGATTTCCATTACAAAATCCGCGTTGTCCTTGACGTTGCGAGCAGCCAAATCAGCCGTTTCGCGGTCGCCCAGCGAGATGGCGGTGGTGTGGAGCATTTCGTAAGAAATCAAGCTCAGGTTGAGGGCTGTATAATCATCGCGGAAATCTTTGGTGATCTCCTCCGAGCGAAATTTGTCGATCAGACCCGCCGCTACTCCGGCGACAGCCGCCACCGCAGTTTTCACCGGGCTATTAAGGGCACCGCCCAACTGGTTTAATCGGTCGGACAGGGCTTCGACGTGCTGTTTGCTGACAGTGGCAAATTTGTCGTATTTGCTGCTTACTTCCGGGTCGTCTTTATTTTCCTTGACCTGTTTATCAATCGCCTGTTGAATGTGCTGCTCCAGGGCCAGCATATCACTGACATACTTTTGCAAAATAGTTTTGGCGTCTGCCATTGTTAATCTCCTTTAGTGGTTTCCTGTAAATTCCGGCAACCTTTGGCACGGCTACCGGGTCTAACGAATTATTGCCGGGAGTCTCCCGGCGGCCAAGCTAACTCATCCGCAGTTCTTATTAGCATAGAATGTGCCGTAACTTCCTACAGGGTACTAATGGCTAATTGCCGCCAGTCAGGCAGCGTGTTAAACTTATTTCAGGTATCAACTATAACTTTACAGGTGGTCAAACAATGCAATTGCCGGGTGTTCAGGCTCTCGGTTCTAATAAAAATAGGTTAATGGCGGTTCTGTTGCTGGTAGGCAGCCTGAGTTTATTGCTATGGCTGAACACTATGCTGATTTTGCCGCGAAGTGCCCTTGAAACGCCCGACTACGGCAACGATATGGGTTATTTCTGGACGGCGGCGCGAACGGTCTGGCAGGGCGGTAATCCATACATCGCCACGCCGGGCAGTGTTTATCACGAAGTGCGACTGGCCGCCGGGGGCAACCCGATCATGGTTGACCCTTACAAAAGCCCCTATTTTCTGACTTTGCTGTTTATGCCGCTGGCGGTGCTACCCTTAAATCTAGCGGCAGTGGTCTGGTTGACCCTGAGCGAAATCCTGATGATAGTGACCATTGGTTATATTTTGCGGTTGAGCGGCCAGACCCCGACCCTGGCAATTGTCCTGACCGCCAGCGGTATGGTGCTACTGTGGCGTTATACCTTTCTAACCATCCTGGTCGGCCAATTGAGTCTGGTTCTGCTGTTTGCAATTGTCGGGTCTTACTACTACAGCCGGATGAACCGGCCTTACCTGGGCGGTGTGCTGGCTGGGGTACTGCTGGTTAAACCGCAAATCGTTTTTCTGGTAATCCCGCTACTGCTGTTCGGGTCGATTGGTCCTGCCGAACCGAAAGGCTGGAGGTGGAATGACCAGGTGCGGTCAAGGATAATCGGATTTAGTGCGGTTGGGCTTATTTTTGCGGTTTATAGCTGGGTTCTATCGCCCGGCTGGTTTGGCGAATGGCTTCGCACGGTTTTCGGTAGCCAGGATAGTTATTTTGATAATCGAGAGGTGGACCGGCAGTTAAGCTCTTTGCGAAGTCTGGCCGCCCTGATTACGCCGGATCAAAAACTGGTATTGCCCCTAATGCTGCTAATGTCTTTGCCACTATGGATCAGCCTGGGCGGGTTGTGGTGGCGCAACCGGAACAACTCCGCCGCCTTTCCCTATTTGCTGGCCCTGGCTATTACCATTAATTTGATGACTACCCCCTATGTCCGCGATTATGACAGCTATTTGCTGTTCTTTGGCTTGCTTTTCATCTACCTGAAATGGCACCGTCTGGAAAAAGGTCGCTGGCATTTTAGCTGGTCGCTCTGGCTGCTAGTCTGCTTACCGTTTGTGACCCATCTGGTCGGCCAGAATTTTGGCGGGGCGGTCTATGAACTGATCGTACCGGTTATATTGATCGGCTTAATCTGGCTGGTATGGCAGCGCGACCGTCTGAATTTAGAAAGAAAGTTACCGCTTTGAAGACCCTTCAATTGATGTTAAAGAATACCAGCCGCCGGGAGTGGGGCTGGCTATTGGTATGGTGTTGTCTGACGCTGGGCTTCAGCGCGCTACCATTTATCTGGGGTTTGGTAAAAACGCCACCCGGTCAGGAATTCACCGGGGTTCTTTTCAACGGGGCCGATACCAATACTTACCTGGCTAAAATGGGTCAGGGTCGCCGGGGTGAGTGGGTTTTCCGGCTAGCACATACCAGCGAGGGCGGCGATAGTGGCGCGGTGACTTACCTTTATTATTTGCTGCTGGGTAAACTGGCCGGTCTGCTAAATCTTTCTAATATTCTGGTTTTTCATGTCGCACGGCTGCTAAACGGCTTTCTCTTGCTGATAGTGAGTTACGGCTTTATCAGACTGTTGTTCCAGGAGCAAAAACGGCAACGCTGGGCTTTTGTGCTGGTCTGTACGGCTTCCGGGCTGGGCTGGCTGTTAATCCTGTTGGGCTGGGTAGCTGTTCCACCGGATTTTTGGGTCGCTGAAGGTTACACCTTTTTGAGTATTTTCGCCAATCCCCACTTCCCACTGGCAACCTTGCTGGCTATTCTGACCATCACGGCCTGGCTTTTCGGTCAGGAGGGCCGGGGGGGCATATATTTTGTGGAGGCGACCGTATTTTCCTTCCTGGTTGGCTTCATTCATCCCTTTATGCTACTTACGCTGGGGGCCGTGCTGGGTATCTTCTGGCTGCGTATCTGGTGGCTAGAGCGTCGCTGGAATTGGACCAACTTTTTATCGCTGGTTGCCGTCGGAATAGTTGGGGCACCGGGACCCTTATTGACCTGGTGGGGTACCCAGAGTGATCCATTATTGCGCCAGTGGATGGCCCAGAATCAAACCCTTTCGCTGGATTGGCTGGAACTGCTGGGCAGCTATGGGTTACTGGTGCCGTTTTCGATAGCCGGAGCCTGGTGGGTGGAACGTCGTCTGCCAAAACTTCAGGCGATAGAGAGTCAACAAATAGCGAATCGCTGGCGGCTGGTGACTGGTTGGGTCGGGGCTAGCCTGGTTTTGTTGATATTACCCTTAAGTATCTCACGGCGATTTGAAGAAGGTTTTCATTTGCCGCTGTGTTGTCTGGCGGCGGCTGGCTGGTTCGAGGTAATCGCCCCCCGCCTGACCCTGAACTTACGAAAACCTTTACGCCAACTGGCGACGGTATTTATGGCTATCAGCACCTTAGCAATTACCCTCAGTCCGATTATCTTCATCAACCAAAATAAACCCGATGCGGATGAGCCGGTAAGGTCGCCTTATTTAAGTACTGGCGAAATAGGAGCTATCGACTGGTTAAACCAGCATAGCCAGACCGGGGATGTGGTTCTCACTGGCCCCTTGTTAGGAAATGTTTTGCCCGGTCGGACACCGGTACGGGTATTTTACGGGCACCTTATGGAAACCTTGAACCCGTCTAAAAAGATTGCAATATTGTTACAATTTTTTGATGAGTCTTCAAAAATGCCAACCCGGTATGGTATAATAGATAGTTGGGGCCTGAAATATCTGGTGTACGGGTGGCGCGAACAGAAATTAGGGGCGTTCGACCCTGCTAGCGGTGGTTGGCCGTTGGTTTACACCGGCGAGGACATAAAAATTTACCGGCTCGATCAAGGCACCCGATCAGCCGTACATAGAACTGCAAACGAGAGCGATTTTGCTCTTGTCAACCGAAAGTGATTTAGTTTTACTAAAGTAAGTTCAGGAACAAATGTCTGTAGTATCCGAAACCACCATCGATTTTTTGACCGGTATCTTAACCTCTACTCGACCGCTGGGAGCCTGGCTTTTAGATGAAAAGAATGCCGCCGGGCTGGGTGAATTTGAAGAGTTGTGCTGGCAGTACCTTCATAAACTTCCTGGTCAATTAAAGTTAGGACGGATAAACACCCGGATTGAAGCGGATGCCGCCAATCCCGGCCACTTCCGCTATGAGTTCGATAGCCGCCTGTTTCTGAGCGAAGGCGACCAGCCGGAACCGGTCGGCCAGATGATGGTGACGCTCTACCGCAAACCGGGCAGCGTCGATAACGATATTTACCTGGAGCTGGATCAGTGCCAGTTGTGGTATCCCCATATGCGGGGAAAAGGGATTGGCCGGGCGTTAGTTGAGCGAGTTATCCAACTGGGCCAGGCACTGGGCGTTAAAGCCCTGACCGCTATTGCGATCTACGATGGCCGGTTTGTCTGGCCCGCACTGGGATTCCGGTTTGGCGATTATCTACCGGACCAGGCGGCGGCCCGCAAATTTCAAATCCGCTTTGAAAAGTTTTGCCAGCGTCATCAGATTACACCGCCCACCGACCTTTCGAGGTGGGACGCGCCGGATTTCGCGCACTTTCTGACCGGGGTGAAACTAAAGATCGGGGTCGGGCACAGCATGGATCGCCAGCAGGTATTCGTCGGCTTTGGCCGGGCTTTTCTACTCAGTCGCCGCCCGTTCTTCCTCAGTTATCCCCTCTGAAATCTTTTCTGAAAAAACAGGGATAAATCAATTCAACCGGTGAACAATTTGTCACCGGTTTCTTGCTATTAAGTTTATCAACATGTAACTACTCAGCCCCACCCCTGACCCCTCCCCAGGGGGGAAGATAAGAAAAGAGAGACACAGGGGAGACCCCTGGTGGACCCCCCGCAGGGGTCGGGTACCCTATGGGTGCCCCACTACCCCCGCTAAACTCCTTTTGTGGGGACATGGCCTGAGTAGTTACATCAACATTAGTAATTAACCTAAAGGAAAACCCGCCTAAATCGGCGGGTCGAGGTCCAGATCGAGATCGGAGTTAGAATTTACGACCGTCCGGTTCTGGCGCAGCGAGGAGAGCGGCGGCAGAGGGTCGGGGGGGCGGTTCTGGCGCGGCATAATCGGCGCGTCCGGGTCGTAAGCCGGGAAGGTCAGGGCCGGTTTTGCTCCTCCACTAGGGGTGGTTATTGGTACATCTTCGACCGGAGTCGGAGTGACCGTCGCGGGAAACGAGGGTAATTCCGGCTCGAAGTCGTTGGCTGCCGCCGTCAGAGATTGACCGCCATTGAGGTCTTCGTCGGCCAGCAAGACCGGGCGCGGTTTGCTGCCCTCGGCCTGACCGATCACCCCGGCCCCGGCCAGTTCCTCGATCAAACGAGCGGCCCGGTTGTAACCAATCCGCAACCGGCGTTGTAGGAGCGAGGTAGAGGCAGTCCGGGCTTCCCGCACGATTTCGAGAGCCGCTTCAAAAAGCTCGTCCGGTTCTTCCTCACCGTTTTCCGCCTCGATTTGCTGCAAATCGGTCGGCCAGATTTGCGGCTGGACAAAATCTTTTTGCTGACCGGTCAGGAAGTTTTGCTGCTGCCGCCAGTGTTTCACCAGCGTATCAATTTCTTCGTCGCTGACATACACGCCCTGCACCCGGCTAGGTTTCGGCGCGTCGGCGGCCATATAGAGCATATCGCCCCGGCCCAGCAATTTTTCGGCCCCGGCCATATCCAGAATTACCCGGCTATCGATCTGACTAGTAACGGCAAAAGTTATCCGGCTAGGAAAGTTAGCTTTGATCAAACCAGTCACTACATCGACCGAGGGCCGTTGGGTCGCCAGGATCAGGTGAATGCCGACCGCCCGCGCTTTCTGAGCCAAGCGGCAAATCGCCGACTCGGCTTCTTCCGGCGCGACCATCATCAGGTCGGCCAACTCGTCCACGATCAGCACCAGGTAAGATAACTTCTCCAGGTTATTGCCGTTCCCGGCGGCCTTGTTAAAGCTCTCGATATTGCGATGTCCGTACAGCGAAAGCAGTTTGTAACGTCGCTCCATCTCGCGGATCGACCATTTCAACACACTCATTACGGTCGGGGTGCGGTCGTTGCGGTCGCGTTCTTTTTCAGGGTCCGACTCGATCTGAGTGACCACCGGAAAACGCAGGTGCGGGATACCGTTGTAGGTACTTAGCTCGACCATTTTGGGGTCGATCATTATAAACTGAAGTTCGGTGGGCCGGTACTGGAGCAAGTAAGCCGCGACAATCGAATTCAGACAAACGCTCTTACCCGACCCGGTAGAACCGGCGATCAAGAGGTGCGGCATCTTGGCGAGGTCGGCAATAATCGGCTGACCGCTTACGTCTCGGCCCAGCGCAAATTTTAAGCGACCACTTCTTTTAACAAATTCGTCGGCCTCCATAATTTCACGCAAGCCAACGGTAGCGATTTTATTATTTGGCACCTCGATACCCACCCGCGATTGACCCGGCACCGGGGCTTCCAACCGGATCGCTGGAGCCGCCAGGGCCAGGGCCAGGTCGTTTGCCAGGGCCGTAATCCGGGCCACCTTCACACCCATGCCCGGTTCGAGGGCAAACTGGGTGACGGTCGGGCCGGTATTAACCTCGCGCACCCAGGCTTCCACGCCAAAGCTCGAAAGAGTATTTTCGATCAGACGGGCCTTTTTGCGTAGCTCTTGCGGGTTTACCTCGACATCCGAGAAGCTAGCCAGAGTATTGACGCTCGGCACCTGCCATTCGCGGTCGGTGGCGATTTCGGTGGCGGTCGCCGGGTTGTCGTCGCTTTTCCAATCCGGTTGGGCCGGACGCTGCCCTTTTTCCGGTTTCGGGGCCGGTTCGGCCAGGGCTTTGGGGTTGGCCGGAGCAACTTCTTTAGAAGGCGTGGCCGGGCTAATAATATCCTCGTCCAGCTTGATCGAATGAGTGTACTGGCGTTCGGGTACTTCAGGAATGGCCGATTTGCGTTTGGCTTTAGTCTGGCCGTTCAGGAGCAAATCGTCTAACAGGTCGTCATCATCTTCAAAGGCAGAAGCGCGGCGTGCGGGAGTTTGTTTGCGGCTAAAGTCAGCGTAATCGTCGAAGTCATCGTCCTCGAAATCGTCGAGAGCATCATAGCCGGACACGGCTTCGCCCGACACCAGGGGCGGCACACCCTTGATACGTCGGTAGCCATTTTGAACCGCCCGGCCCATATCACGCAGCGACATACTGAGGGACAGCATTGTCCCGACCAGAAACAGGGCTACCCATAGCACCACTACCCCGATAGGCGTAACAATCCCGCTCAATATATCATTTATATAGTAGGCAAAGAAGCCACCCCCCCCGCCACTTTCGGCCAGCGACCGGGAATTGCCGGACATCAGATGGACCACCGAGACAAAGGCCACGACCATAAAAATCAGACCGGTGATCCGGGTCTGATTAAAACGTTCGCGGTGGGTCAGGCCTTCCCAGATAAAAGTGCCGCCCATAATAACGATCAAAGGCGGGATGATGAAGGCTCCGATGCCGCACAACCGTTTTACAAACATACCGAACTGGGCGATCAAACCCTGGTCGGCCAGCATCCCGAACAGCAAAATCAAACCGGTTACAATCAAGACGATGCCGGTGATTTCGTGGCGCGTGGAGTCGCTGACCGGTGGTAGTTGGTCTGTTTCGTGAAAATTCACCGGGTTGGCGGTAGGTGGACGCGGGCGACCGGCGGATGGGCGCGAATTACCACCAGAGTTGGTAGCACTCCGCGAACCGGCGCGAGAACGGCTGGTCGCCCCGGTCCCGGTGGTAGTGGTATTGCGGCGAGGGGCGGGAGTGGTAGATTTAATAATTATTTCGCGGGTGGTCGGACTATTTTTGTCATCGGGTGGAGCTAGAATCAGATGGTCCGCCGCCTCATTACGACCGGCAGCCATTTTCCGGGTCGGGCGTTTGCGAGAATTAATAATAATTTCTTGCGATTGCGCCGGGTCAGTTTCTACTTTAAAAGCCTGTAGGCTGGCTTTAGGTTTAGCCGGGTTCGCTCGCTGAGGCGCGTTTTCTTTAGGCATAGGTCGGGTCCGCCTTTTTTAGTAGAGCTTTCTTTAATAGAAATGAAAAATCCTCCAGCTTTAGCTGGTTGCCATAACATAGTAGCACACCCGTTCTTGAGCGTCAAGAGTCTTGAAATGTTAGCTGGAATAGGCAAAGTACATCTTTCTAATAAATATAAGCCATAGAAGCAGAGCTGAGTTTACTTTACAGAGGGGGAGGGCTGTGTTAAAATCCGGTCAAGTTTGTGCGAGGCTGCACATATTCCTCACGCCCACTTGGTAAGGATCACTTCGTAACCTTTTCCAAAGCAGGCTGGGCCGGTCGGACCATAATATGTCTGGCCGGTGTCATAGTTGCAAGGTATCTGCTTTCACCCTGCTACCTCAGCCTCTTGCACCGCTGATCCAGCAACCCTTTGTTTTATACTGATGAAAATAAAATCAGTTGCACTGGTGCGTCACAACAATTCCAGTAATATTAAACCGTTCTAGCCGGACTATTTCAATATTAGGTAACGGTTGCTCACAGGACCTTTGCTGAATGGTCTTGTAATGAATATAGTTTGTTAAAAATCAAAATTGACCTTTAATCAGGAGGAGTTCCAATGGTTGGTGCATGGCTCGGAATAATCTACGGAGCTGGCCTGATCGGCGTCTTGTTTTCGCTATTTCTAGCCCGGCAGGTGCTGGCTGGCGATAAAGGCACGCCGGAAATGCAAAATATCGCCGATAAGATTTACAAAGGCGCAATGGCTTTCTTACGCCGTCAATATACGACAATCGCGGTACTGGCGATTGTCGCGGCGGTATTGTTGGGTATCCTGTTAAGTGTATTACCGGTCAACGGGCGCAGTACCGTTACAATTTCCGGTCTGGACCTGGGTCTCAAAACCGCAATCGCTTTCCTGGTAGGGGCGATTTGTTCGGCTCTTTCGGGCTTCGTCGGAATGTTCGTGGCGATTCAAGCCAACTTGCGCACCGCCGCTGCCGCCAGCAAAAGCCTCAATGCCGCGCTGCAAACCTCGTTGCGGGGTGGGGCTGTTTCAGGCTTCCTGGTGGTAGCCCTGAGCTTGCTGG
The DNA here is from genome assembly GCA_038322625.1 of Chloroflexia bacterium. GTDB lineage: Bacteria > Chloroflexota > Chloroflexia > Chloroheliales > Chloroheliaceae > 54-19. The sequence continues at coordinate 162,389 of JBBQGA010000009.1, read as the reverse complement.
GTCTGACTACCATCTTTTTAGCCTACGGTGGTCTGGAACTAACCAATACTAATCCAAACGTGCAAACGGTAAATAATGTAATTGCCAGCATTGTCGGGTTCGGCTTTGGAGCCAGCTTTGTGGCTTTGTTCGCCCAGCTTGGCGGGGGTATCTACACCAAAGCCGCCGACGTAGGAGCCGACCTGGTGGGTAAAGTGGAAGCCGGTATCCCCGAAGACGACCCGCGCAACCCGGCGGTAATCGCCGACCTGGTGGGGGATAACGTGGGTGACTGCGCCGGACGCGGGGCCGACCTGTTTGAATCGACTGCCGCCGAGAACCTGGGCGCGATGATTTTGGGGGTGGCCCTCTTTCGGGTCACTGGTCAATCCGCCTATATTTTATTCCCACTGGTAGTACTGAGTTTTGGCGTGATTGCCTCGCTGGTCGGGGTACTGGCGGTACGCAGCAGCAACCGCCCGCACGACCCCATGAACGATTTAAACGTCGGTTACTATGTCACGGCAATTTTGTCGGCAATCGCAATGGTTGCCACCTCTTATTGGATGCTTGGCAGCGACCAGCGAGCCGATGCCGGTTGGAAGTTCGGTCTTTGCGGCTTAATCGGTATTCTAACTAGTGTCGCCTTTGTGTTTATTACCCAGTATTACACCTCCGGTTCCTGGCGTCCGGTGCGGGAAATTGCCCGTTCCAGCCGCACCGGCCCGGCTACGGTGTTGATCAGTGGTACGGCGGTCGGCTTTGAAACCACCGCGTTTCCCACCCTCGTGATCGGAGCCGCTTTGCTGGGTTCCTTTTACCTGGGTCAGGGGATTAGTGGGGTCGCGCCGGAAAACGCCTTTGAGTTTGGTATTTTTGGGACGGCGGTCGCCACGATGGGTATGTTGATGAGTGCGGCCTACATCCTGGCGATGGACACTTTCGGTCCGATCACCGATAACGCCGGTGGTATAGTCGAAATGAGCAACGCCCCCGAAAATATCCGCGACGTTACCGATGCGCTGGACGCGGTGGGTAACACTACCAAAGCCCTGACCAAAGGCTACGCGGTCGGCTCGGCGGCCCTGGCGGCTTTCCTGCTTTTTTCGGCCTATGTCCAGGAAGCCGGTCTGGTTAAAAACGTTCGTGAGGTCACACGCAGTGCCGATGGTACGCTGTTACCGACCGCCGATGTCGGACAAGCCACCTCGATTGTCAATATCTTCGACCCGCGCGTGTTCGTCGGGGGCTTTATTGGGGCGATGCTGGTCTTCCTGTTTAGCTCTTTTGCGATCCGGGCGGTGGGCAAAGCGGCCCAGAGCATGATCGAAGAAGTCCGGCGGCAATTCCGGGCCGACCCTGGCATTATGAAGGGTACCAGCGAACCGGATTATGCCCGGTGCGTGGACATCAGCACACGGGGTGCCCTCCGCGAAATGATCGTGCCGGGTATTCTGGCGATTGCTACGCCGGTGCTGGTAGGGTTAATCCTGCGGGCGCAAGCGGTGGCCGGTATGTTGATTGTCGGCACCATCGTCGGCGTATTGATGGCAAACTATCTCAATAACGCCGGGGGAGCCTGGGATAACGCCAAGAAATGGATCGAGGCCGGTAATCTGAAGGATGAAAACGGCAAAGTCCTGGCAAAACGCAGCGATGCTCACGCGGCGGCAGTTGTAGGGGACACCGTAGGCGATCCGTTCAAGGATACCGCCGGTCCGGCCCTGCACGTGCTGATCAAATTGCTGGCAACCATTACCCTGGTTTTGGTGCCACTGTTTATCTAAACCGATAAGTTAAACGAAACAAAAAGAGCGGGGGATTTTCCCCGCTCTTTTTTGTTTATAGTTAGGACTTTCGCTTCAAGCTCACAAAGTGAGGTTGAAGCTTGTCAAGCGAAACTCGTAATAATGAAACCGGCCAACTAGCCGGTTGCCCTATCAAGCGTAACGATTAGCCAGCGAGTAAATCAGGCCCATCAGGACATCAATATCAAACGGTTTGCTCAAGAAACTATCGGCTTGCATATTGCTATAAGTCCGTTTGAGGGTACCGGTATCGGCAGCCGAGAGTGCAATTATCGGAATATCCTTAAGTTGCGGGTCGGCTTTAGCGCGTTCACTCCATTCCTGACCGTTCATATTGGGCATCATAATATCCAGTAATACCACATCAGGCTGATAATCGTGAGCCATTTGCAAAGCATTTTCGCCCAGCCCACTTTTAAATTCATAGCCTTCTTCTTCCAGCATACTTTCGAGCAAATTGATCATAGCTGGATCGTCTTCCACGATCAACACACGGTTTTTGTTTGTCATAAGTCCTCAACCCCTCAGTTATGTAATAAGATGTAAAAAGCTGTAAGGTGTATTTTTACAGTATTTAGAAATAACTATATAAAAAGTATGTTTAGCCAAGCACAAATTATTTACAACGCAATAACTGTGCCAGACTTTACACACGCTCGGATATAAGCCCAAATACAAGCGGCAGCCGGTTTTGTTATGCTATACTGCCCACGATGCTAAAAATTTTTATTAGTAACAGGAGAGATTAGTTTGAGACGCTTAGGGCTTTTGGGGCTATTTCTGGTAACGCTAACTTTGATGTTGACCGCCTGTGGCTCTAAAGCAGCCATTCCTACCTTCGAGGGAGCCGCGAGCATTTCGGTACCCATCGCTTTTAGTGATAGTTTTAAAAATAGCACAGTTAATAACCTGAAGAATTCGACTATCACGGCCTTCAAAACCACCGAGCCATTGAGCAAAGTTAAAACCAGTCTTTCGGACAGCTTCAAACAAAATCAGTGGGATAACGCGACCAGCCAGATCGGGCAGGAAGACGGTCTAAAACAGGTCGAAGCCGCCGGCGGCTTCGTGCTGGGATTTCAGAAAAGCGATAGTTCGGTGGCTGTGATCGGTCTTTCTAATACCATCGCCACCTCCGCCGGGTTTAGCGGCCTGGGTCCCACCGAAAGTGTTTACCTGGTTCTAACTGGCGATAAAGCCTGATCTTTTGTATCTGTTCACCCTATCTCTAAGAAAATTAGCGGGGTAGGTAGGGGTGCAACCCCGGCGCGGGGTAATACAGGGGTCTCCCCTGTATTACTCTCTTTTCTTCTTCTTTTCCCCGTCCACTGGTGGCCCTGGGGAGGGGTCTGCACAGTTACGATCTTTTTCAGATTAGTGAATAGCTTCATTTTTGTGTTTTTCCGACAGGGTAGTTTATAATAGAAGTGAGGTAGCCCAGTGAGGGGCTACTTACCGGCACTGCAAAGTATGCAGATTGCCTTCTTTCATACGACCGCTGTACCCCCAGAGGACGGCAGGCCAGAAAGGACCACTTAACCAAAATGAAAAGGACTATTCCCGAAATCTCCGCCCGTAAAACTTACGGTGAAATTCAACCCGGCACCCCTCCCCGCAAAATTGTAATGGTAACCGCCTATGACTATCCGGGGGCGTTGTTGGCCGACCGGGCCGGGGTCGATATTATCCTGGTCGGCGACTCGCTCGGCATGGTGGTGCTAGGCTACGATAGCACCGTTTCGGTCACGATGGAGGAGATGCTGCACCACTCGAAAGCCGTCCGGCGGGGAGCCAAAGAAGCGGTGTTGGTGGGCGATATGCCGTTCGGGTCGTTTCAGGAAGGACCCCAACAGGCAATCCGCAACGCCGTGCGCTTCTTAAAAGAGGCCGGCATGGATGCCGTCAAACTCGAAGGCGGTACCAACCAGGCCGAGGTCGCCCAGGCCCTGGTTCGCAACGGTATACCGGTGATGGGTCATATCGGGCTTTTGCCGCAACTGGTCAGCGCGACCGGCGGCTTCAAGGTCCAGGGTCGGGATGCCGAAGGGGCGCAACGCCTGCTCGATGACGCTCGCGCGCTGGAACAGGCCGGTTGCTTTAGCCTGGTACTGGAAGCAATCCCCGACCGGTTGGCCGGGTTGATCAGCCGTAGCGTTAGTATCCCGACTATCGGGATCGGGGCCGGGCCGGAATGTGACGGACAGGTACTGGTTTTCCACGACCTGATCGGGCTGTACGACCGCTTCACCCCGCGCTTTGTCAAAAAGTACGCCCAGACCGCCGCCACCATCGAGGAGGCATTGATCCAGTATCGAAACGAAGTTCAGAGCGGCGAATTTCCCGGCAAAGAACACTCTTTTACGATCAAAGACGAAGTGCTGGGCGGTCTCTACGGCGATAAATAAGTTTTTGGCTGGGTCACTCCAAAAGCAGGTTTAGTAGGGCGGTTTACCAATAAGTGTCCCGGCAGGGTACAAAGGGATTTCCCTGCTATAACCTTTTATGCTGGCATTGACCTCATGTTGTGAGTTTAATGCCAGCAGCTTAACAGATTGGAAAACAATGTTAACCAAGCGCGTGATACCCTGCCTGGATGTTACCGGAGGCCGGGTGGTCAAGGGTACCAAATTTTTAGATTTACGCGATGCCGGAGATGCCGTCGAATTGGCCGCCTTTTACGATGCCGCCGGGGCCGATGAACTAATTTTCCTGGATATTACCGCCAGCAGCGACCGGCGCGAAACGGTGGTCGAGATGGTTGCCCGAACCGCCGAGCAAATTTTTATACCCTTCACGATTGGCGGCGGCATCCGTTCAGTAGCCGATATGCAAAAGATGCTGGCTGCCGGAGCCGACAAGGTTTCGATTAATACGGCGGCGGTCGAGAACCCGGCCCTGATCGCCGAAGGAGCAAACCACTTTGGCAGCCAGTGTATTGTGCTGGCGATTGACGCGAAACAACGGTCGGACGGTCAGGGTTGGGAAGTTTATTTGCACGGTGGGCGCACCCCAACCGGCCAGGATGCGGTCGAGTGGGCCAGGCGCGGGATAGAATTGGGGGCCGGTGAGATTTTGCTGACCTCGATGGACAAAGACGGTACCCGCGATGGCTACGACCTGGCCCTGACCAGGGCGGTTTCGGAAGCGGTAAGTGTGCCTGTTATTGCCAGTGGTGGGGTAGGCAACCTGGAACATCTCTATGAAGGCGTAACGGATGGGCAGGCCGATGCCGTGCTGGCGGCCAGCATTTTCCACTTTGGCGATTACTCGATTGCCCAGGCCAAACAATACCTGGCCGGACGGGCTATTCCGGTTCGCCTCTAATTCTTCTCACCGGCTGATGCCAAAAATGTTATAATACGGCGACCTGTTTTTGCAGGTTTTTCAGCTTGAGAGAGGAGTACAACTTATGAGTGATACCATCGCAGTCCGACCTATCCGGTTGAGCCAGCGTTGTTTGAAGGTCGCGCCGAGTGCCAGCCTGAGTGTCGAGGCCCGGATCGGCGAAATGCGAGCCGCTGGCGAACCGGTGATTTCTTTTGGAGTTGGCGAACCCGATTTCCCGACACCGCAGCCGGTCAAAGAGGCCGGGCTGGAAGCGATCAACCAGAATATCACCAAGTATACTCCGGTCGGTGGTACGGTCGCCCTCCGCAAGGCCATCGGCGCACAACTCAAAACCGAAACCGGTTTAACCTTCTCTCCCAGCCAGATCACCGTGACCAACGGCGCAAAAGAAGCCCTTTACCTGGCTTTTCAAGCCCTGTGCGACGCCGGTGACGAAGTTATAGTACCGGCCCCTTACTGGGTCAGCTATCTGGAGCAAATCAAGCTGGCCGATGCCACGCCGGTGGTGATCCCTACCTCCACCAAGACCGATTTCAAAGTGACTCCGGCTATGCTGGAAGCGGTCACAACGCCCCGCAGCCGGGTTTTTATCCTGAACTCCCCTTCCAACCCGACCGGGATGGTCTATACCCAGGCCGAACTGGAAGGACTGGCCGAGTGGGCCAGAACCAACCAGGTCTTGATCTTCACCGATGAGATTTATGACAAAGTGCTTTACCAGGACGATTATCCTCGCTGGCTGAACGTCGCGCCCGACCTGGCCGACCGCACTATCGTCATCAACGGTATGTCCAAAACTTACTCAATGACCGGTTGGCGAATTGGCTACGCCGCCGGACCGGAGAGCGCGATCCGGGCGATGGCGAAAATCCAAAGCCATAGCACCTCGCATCCGGCCTCGGTGTCGCAGCACGCCGCCCTCAAAGCTTATACCACCGACCTGCAAAGCGAAGTCGCTACAATGGTAGCCGCCTTCCGCCAGCGACGCGATTGGATTGTCGAGGCCCTCAACCAGATCGAGGGCGTGCATTGTCTGATGCCGCAGGGCGCATTCTATGTCTTCCCAGATTTTAGCGGCGTGCTGGGTCGTCCGCTCAAGAATGGTACGATCTGTAACACTACGGCGGAACTGGCCGAATATGTCCTGGATCAGGTCAAGGTCGGTATCATTCACGGCGAAGCCTTTGGCGCACCCGGTTACGCCCGCCTATCTTATGCCCTTTCGCTCGAAAAAATCCAGGAAGGCGTGGGTCGGCTCAAAGAGGCCCTGAGCGCGCCCGCCCGGTCGTAACTCACAAATTGACTATTGCTATCTTATGTTGAGTCGTGTAAAATAAAAAGGTAGCAAAAGGGATATGTTTTCTTTATATAGAAATGGCCCGCTCAATTTATGGCAGACCCGACAGGTACCCATCCGGTGAGCGACCCGTCCGTAGACCCGGAAGCGGGAATAGTAGAACCGGCCCACGACAATTCAAACCCCAGTGCCGACGGTGGTGAACCCTCGGCTGGGCTTATTCCACCTGCTACCCAACCGCGTTTCCAGATTAGAGCGGCGATCAATTCGATTTATAATACCCCACGCGCTACCGGTCAGACCGACTCTCTCATTTCCAGAGACCAGGAGAAATCCCAATCGACTGAACCCACCCGACCGGCCCCGGCCATCGATCAAGCTGAACTTGAACGGGCGGCCCAGGTCGAAAGCCTGATCGCCAAAGGTCAACACCTGGCCCGCCAGCAGCAACTTGATAATGCTCGGCGAGTTTTTAGCGAGGCCGTCCGGCTAGACCCGAACCATTCGGAGGCCTGGACCTGGCTGGGAGGCTTGCTGATCGATACCAACCTGGAGCGAGCGCACCTGTGCCTACAACGAGCGGTTGAGCTTGATCCCGGTAATGGCCGGGCAAAGCGGGGGTTGGCCCAGATCGAGTCGCGCCTTAGTTCGGCTGTGGCCTCCAGCGAAGTCGAGATAACTGCCGTACCGTCTAACACCAGCCAGGCCTTGAGCCTGCTCGAACCTGCGCCGGTGGTTGAAGAAACGGTTGAAGAACCGGAAAACCAGCTCGAAGAAGCCGAAGGGGAACCGGAGCCTGTCCGGCCAAATAATGTGAAAATCGGCGTGGAAGAAGCGATTGCCACCCTGCGTCAAAGCGGCATCGAAACCGACCCCGAAAATATCCCTCTGCGGGGTGCCTTGATCCGCCCTGCCGTAGAAAAAGGCCAGCTAAAGCGTCCCAGGGTTCGCCGGAGACGCCGCCGCAAGATGTCCGGTTTTGTGCAGTCGATGATCGTGCTGGGCCTTTTTGTTGTAATACTGATCCTGGGGATCGGGGCTACCGTCGTGCCACCGCTACTGGTCCCCGATTCCGCCAGCCTGACGGCCATTGCCAATCCGACCGAAACCCCGGTGCCTTTGACGGCGGACGAGGTGTTTGCCAGTGGTATTCGCACCGAAATCGATCATTATAACCGCTATTTTGCCACCACCCGGACTTTACGGCTCCAGGTTCAGCGTGGAAAAATCGTGTGGGAAGACTATCGCAACAATATCCGCAGTTTGCAAAAAGACCTGCGCAATGAGAAGAAAAGCCTGGACGACCTGGCCCGAAATGCCACCGGCAAATTGACGCCTTACTATCGCCAGTTGCAAAGCGTGGCTAGTATTGCTAATCAGGCGATAGATTTTACGGCCAGTGGAGTTGAAAATACTGTCCCGGAAGACCTGGAGGAAGGCAACCGCCAGTTTATTAATGCGACCAGCCAGCTTGTCGACCTGAGCCGGACGCTTAATCAGGCCTCGCCAGTGCCGACTATTGCGCCGAGCGCGACCCCCCGGTTTACAGCGGCCCCATCTTCCTCGGATAATCCGACTCCCGGCCCAACCAATAACCTTCAACCGGTTACTACACCATCACCTGAGCTTACGATAACGCCTCCGGTAGTTTCACCACCCCCCAGCCCGGTTACTTCGCCGGTCGATAGCACTCCACCTGGCGCGGGTGATACGCCCATAGCTACCCTTGCCCCACCCGTTACAACGGCTGCCGACACGACTGGCGTACCTGCTACCCCCGCCCCGCAGACCTCGCCCACTCCCTGATCGACCGGCCCTGCCACGACAAATTTAGCCTATTTTTCTCCACAATTTCTTTATCTCAATCTCAATAAATCCTATAATTCTACCCCGATTCGTTTGCAACTTTCTATTGATTTTAAACGTAAATATTGTTACAATTAGCACAACCGACGAGTCAGTCGGTTTTGGGAAAGTAACGGTATAACGCGATGAAAAACGCCGAGACAGTCGAAAAGTCCATCAAAAGCCAGGCCCGACTCAGCCGAATCCTGGAAGCGGCTTCGCAGGTCTTTTCTCAGAAAGGCTACCAGCAAGCGGCGGTCGATGATATTGCCAGCGAGTCGCAAACCTCTAAAGGTGGCATTTACTTTTATTTCCCCAATAAACAGGCGATCTTTCTGGCGTTGCTGGACCAAATGGCCGGTCTGCTGCGGTCGCGGGCCGAGACGGCCATGCAAGCTGAACCCGACCTGACCCGCAAAGGCGACGCCGCCCTTTTGACCATGCTGCGAACTTTTGCCGGTCATCGCACCCTCGCCCGGCTATTTCTGGTCGAAGCCCTGGGGGCCGGACGCGAATTAAATGAACAGATGACCAATACCCACGCCGAGTTCGCCGGCCTGATCAAAGAATATCTCGATCAGATGGTGGCTACCGGGTTGGTGCCGCCGCTCGATACCGAAATTGCCAGCATTGCCTGGTTTGGGGCGGTCAACGAAGTAGTTACCCGCTGGATTATGACTGCCCAACCGGCCCAGCTAGAAGAAACCTACCCGGCCCTGCGCCAGCTTTTGCGGCGGGGGGTCGGTCTTAATTAATCCGTTTTAGGAAGGACAGGCAAAGCAATGGCTATTGCAACCGGCTATTTTACCGATTTGATAAAGTTGAGCGACTGGATTGAGCGCGGTGTCGTGCGTACCCGCCAGATTAATCAGCCGGTGTTGGTCAGCTACAGTCAACCGGGAACAACTTTTGACCCTCTGCAATTCTTTGCCCACGCCGACCGGGCCGGCCAGGAAGCTTTCTTCTGGGAACGGGCCGACGATAAGTTTGGTATGGCCGGGGCCGGCGTAACGCTGACATTAAGTGGCAAAGGTCAGGACCGTTTCGAGCAAGTAGAGCAAGAATGGCGCAGATGGCTGGGCGGAGCGGTCCTTTCCGAACTCGACCGGGCGACCGACCACTGGGGTGCCGGGCCAGCTCTGATGGGTGGCTTTCGCTTTGACCCCGGCCAGCAACCAACCAGCCAGCAGTGGCAGGGCTACTCCGACGGTCAATTGACTCTGCCGGAGGTTCAATTTGTAAACCGGGCCGGTGAGTGTTTTATCACGGTTAATCTGGTCGTAAAGCCTTCGACCGACGCTATGAGCGAAGCCCACCGGCTGAGTCTGCTGTGCGCGATGCTGACCTCGCCGGTACCACCCACCCCGCTAACGACCTTTAAGGCTGTCCAAGAGGATGTAAAACCGGCCTCCGAGTGGAAAAATCTGGTGAGCCGGGCGGTAGTGCAAATCAAGGCCAAAACTTTTCAGAAGGTGGTACTGGCCCGTGAAGTGCGGGTGGTGGCCGACCAGAAGATCGATATTTTTGGAGTGTTGCAAAAATTACGCCAATCCTATGCCAGTGCCACAATTTTTGCGGTGGCGACCGGGGGACGTTGTTTTCTGGGAGCGACCCCGGAACGGCTGGTTCAGCTTTGCGAAGGTGAAGTACGCACCATCGGGCTGGCTGGTTCGGCTCCGCGCGGTAAGACCGAGGCCGAGGATTACCGGCTGGGAGCCGAGCTATTAAACAGTGCCAAGAACCAGGAAGAACACGCCATTGTGGTCAGGATGCTGCGGGCCGCCCTGGAAAAAGTCGGCTGCCACGTCTGGGCCGAAACGCAGCCGCATCTGTTAAAGTTATCCAACGTTCAGCATCTTTATACCCCGGTGCTAGGTCGCTTACCGGCTAATTCGGCGGTCGGGCTGCTAAAACTGGTCGAGTTGCTGCATCCTACTCCGGCCCTGGGCGGTTTCCCGCGCCAGGAAGCTCTGGAATGGTTGCGCCACAACGAAGACCTGGAACGTGGCTGGTATGCCGCGCCGGTCGGCTGGATCGATAGCCAGGGCGAAGGCGAGTTTGTGGTGGCGATCCGCTCGGCCCTGATCGAAGGCCACCAGGCCGGTCTGTTTGCCGGTTGTGGCATCGTGGCCGACTCCGACCCGCATAACGAGTACGCCGAGTCGTGCCTGAAACTAAAGCCGATGCTGACCGCCCTGGGCTGTTAGAGGCGCGGTTACGGCCAGCAAATCAGTAAAGGTAAGATATGGGAAACCTTAAAATTGAAAATCCGACTTTTGCCTACGTCAGCGCGTTTGTCGACGAGCTAGCCCGGTCAGGGGTCAAAAATGTGGTGGTTTGTCCCGGCTCACGCTCGACCCCGCTGGCTTACGGCTTTGCCGGTGAAAGTGAAATCCGCTTATGGATGGAATATGATGAGCGATCCGCCGGTTTTTTTGCGCTCGGTATGGCAAAAGCCAGCCGTCAACCGGTCGCGCTGGTTTGTACCTCCGGGACGGCGGCGGCCAATTTCTTTCCGGCGGTGGTCGAGGCCTATCACAGCCGGATACCCCTGATTGTCCTGACCGCCGACCGCCCAGCGGAACTGCGCGATAATGGCGCACCCCAGGCCATCAATCAGATCGGGCTGTACGGTAGTTATGTAAAATGGTTTGTCGATACGGCCTTGCCCGAAGTGACCAACGAAATGTTGCGTTATATTCGCACGGTCGCCGGACGCGCCGCCGGAACAGCCAGCCACCAACCTGCCGGTCCGGTCCACCTTAATATGCCTTTCCGCGAACCTCTCACGCCGGGACCAGTCGCCGGGCAACCTCTGCCGCCGGAAGAATTGCGCGACCCGGTGGCCTGGACCGGTCGGCCCGGTCGTCAGCCGTACCTGGCGGTGCAGCCAGCCCCGCGCGTAACCTCAGAGCAAAATATAGCCGAATTGCGAGCCTATCTGGCTTCCGCCGAGCGTGGACTGATCATAAGCGGGCCGCAGGATAACCCGGCCCTGGCTCCGGCGATAGCCAAACTGGCCTCCGGGTTGGGCTGGCCGGTACTGGCCGATCCGCTTTCGCAACTCCGGTGCGGACCGCACGATAACAGCCAGATTATTGCCAACTACGATGCTTTCTTGCGCGATCAGCACTTCACCGAAGGCGACGAATTTCGACCGGAAATGGTGCTGCGCTTTGGGGCGATGCCGACCGCCAAACCGCTTTTACTCTTTCTAAAACGCTTCCCTAATATTCCGCAGATTGTGGTCGATGGCGGGGACGGCTGGCACGAGCCGACTTTGCTGGCCGAGCGAATGATTTTTGCCGAGCCGGTAAACCTGTGCGAACAGTTGGCGGCCTCCGGCAGCCGGCTAGAGAAAGTAAAATACTCGCCCTGGCTGGATCGCTGGCTGAAGGTTGCCGAGCGCACAACCCAGGCCCTGGACCGCGAGATGGCCGGACTAGGCGAGTTATTCGAGGGGCGGGTGCTGGCTTCAATGGCGCGCACCTTACCGGCCAACGCCACTCTGTTTGTGGGTAACAGTATGCCGGTCCGCGACCTGGATAGTTTTTTCGCCGGGAGTGAACTGCCGGTGCGGGTGCTGTGCAACCGGGGGGCAAATGGCATCGATGGGGTAATTTCCAGCGCGCTGGGCGTAGCGGCGGTCAGTGAGGGACCGACGGTGCTGGTACTGGGCGATCTCTCGACCTACCACGATCTAAACGGACTGCTGGCGGCTAAATTGCACCGGCTGAACGCGACGATTATCATTCTGAATAACGATGGCGGCGGCATATTTTCTTTCTTGCCCCAGGCCGGGTATCCGGCTAATTTTGAACAGCTATTTGGTACCCCGCACGGGTTGGATTTTGAACCGCTAACCAGGGCTTTCGGTGCGGAATATCATAAAGTCAGCGATTGGCCCGATTTCGAGGCAAGTTTTCAGGCGGCCCTGTCCAAAGACGGTCTGAAGGTGATTGAAGTCCCTACCAACCGGGCCAGCAACGTTACCCTTCACCGGCAGATGTGGTCATCTGTTTATGAAGAACTGGCGGCGGTGGAGCTTTCCCGGTGACGCGATTGGCGGTAAACGGTCTGACGCTAAACGTCGAGGAGGCCGGTAGTGGATCGCCACTGGTGTTGTTACACGGTTTCACCGGCAGTCAGGCCACCTGGCAACCCCATCAGGCTGTGCTGGCTGCTCATTTCCGGCTAATCACCCTCGATTTGCTCGGTCACGGCCAGTCTGAGGCACCCGACGAACCGGGTCGCTACGATCTCACCTTTTGCGCTTCGGACCTGGCGGCGGTGCTGGACCGGTTGGGTATTCAACAGGCGGCGGTGCTGGGTTATTCGATGGGTGGGCGGGTCGCGTTGCATTTCGCCCTGACCCGACCTGACCGGGTAGCGGCCCTGATTTTGGAAAGTACCACCCCTGGCCTGATTTCGCAGGCGGAACGCGCGGCACGGGTCGAAAGCGATAACGCTTTGGCCGATTTTATCGAAAGTCAGGGGCTGGCCGCCTTTGTGGAAGGCTGGGAGAAATTGCCGCTCTGGGAAAGCCAGCAGAAACTTGTGGCCCCGGTCCGGGAAGGCTTGCACCAGGCCCGGCTGAATAACAATCCGCGCGGGCTGGCGAACAGTTTACGCGGTCTGGGAACCGGGGTGCAAGTGCCGCTGTGGGAGCGGTTGGACGAACTGGAAATGCCGGTATTGCTAATAGCTGGAGCGGAGGACACCAAGTTTAGCCGGTTAGCCGAGCAGATGCACCAGGCGATCAAGCGGTCTGAACTGAGTATCGTGGGTGAGGCAGGGCACGCCGTCCACCTGGAACAACCGCTAGAATTCGACCAACAAGTGAACGACTTTCTGAAGAAGGCTGTGGTAGATCGGGCATGACTCAAAGGCTGGTAATCATAGTAACCGGCTTACCGGGCACCGGCAAGACTAGCCTGGCCGAACGGCTGGCGACCGACCTGGAGTTAGCTTTTGTCTACAAGGACGGCATCAAGGAACGACTGTTTGAAACCCTGGGTTGGGGTGAACCGGAGTGGTCGGCTAAATTGAGCGTCGCCAGCCAGGAGTTGCTTTATTATTTCGCCGAAAGCCAGTTGAAAGCCAGTCGCTCTTTTATTATCGAGAGTAATTTCAAGCCGGAAATTGATACCGCCCGCTTTCAGGCTTTACAAAAAATTTACCACTTTCTGCCGGTTCAGCTCCACCTTTTCGGCCAGGGTGAGGTACTTTTTCAACGGGTAATCGACCGCACCCGGCATCCCGGCCACGTAGAGCAAAGCCAGTTGGAGTACTTCCGAAAGATGTTGTTAGAAGGACGGACCGGAGTTTTAGAATTAGAAGGCCCGGTATTTGAAATAGATACCACCGATTTTGAAAAAGTTGATTATAACGCGATATTAGCTGCGCTGCGGGCACTGGTATAGCAAGAAAGGAGTTTTAGAAAGATGGCATCGGTAGACTGGCAAAAGGCCAAAGAATACGAAGATATTATTTATGAAAAAGCCGAAGGGATCGCCCGGATTACAATCAACCGGACCGAAGTACGCAACGCTTTCCGGCCAAAGACGGTTTTTGAAATGCGCGAGGCCTTTGACGATGCCCACGACGACCCGGCGGTGGGAGTAGTTTTGCTGACTGGCGCGGGCGATAAGGCTTTTTGTTCCGGTGGCGACCAACGGGTACGCGGTCACGGCGGATACGTGGGTGAAGATAAAACCCCGCGCCTGAATATTCTGGAAGTTCAGAAGCAGATCAAGTATATGCCCAAACCGGTGATCGCGGTAGTGGCCGGGTTTGCCATCGGCGGGGGCCACGTGTTACACCTGGTCTGCGACCTGACAATCGCCGCCGACAACGCTATTTTCGGTCAGACCGGGCCGAAGGTCGGTTCGTTCGACGGCGGTTACGGAGCCAGTTATCTGGCGGCGGTGGTCGGCCAGAAAAAGGCCCGCGAAATCTGGTATCTGTGCCGCCAGTACAACGCCCAACAAGCCCTCGATATGGGCCTGGTAAATACAGTGGTACCACTGGCCGAACTGGAAGAAGAGTCGATCAGGTGGGCCAAAGAGATACTGGAAAAAAGCCCGATTGCCCTGCGCTTTCTCAAGGCCGCCTTTAACGCCGACACCGATGGTCAGGCCGGTATTCAACAACTGGCCGGGGATGCCACCATGCTTTACTACATGACCGAGGAAGGTAAAGAAGGCCAGCAAGCTTACCTGGAAAAACGCAAGCCGGATTTCTCGAAATTCCCCCGGTTGCCTTAATCCGGTTCAGTTCATTTTTACAAAAAGTGTGAACTAAAAGGAGGCTCCGGCCTCCTTTTTTTATTCAATTTCGCAGATGGCAAATTGCAAAACCATAATTGGGCTAGCGGCGGTCTATTTTTAACAGGACTTATTTCTATAGATCATACATCGTAGAGCGGTTCCAAATGTGCCAAATTGTGGTATAGTTGCCACAAAATGTGTGGCAAAGCTGGAAATGGAATCGGAATTCTAACAAACTTAAAAGGATGGCTGTCAAAGGGAAAAAATGCAAACTGACGTACCGCATATTCTGATCATCGATGATGATCCTGTTATGTTGAAAGCACTGCCTGAAATTTTGCGGCGGCAGGTTCAGCCGTTACAAATTACCACTTTTAATTCGCCTCACCAGGCTTTGAATATAATTGCCATAACCGATTTCGACGCCATTATAAGTGATATTAAGATGCCCGGTATGGACGGTTTAACACTTTTAACCGAGATACACCGCATTAATCCCGAATTACCGGTTCTGATGATGACCGCCGAGGACGACCGCGAGGTTTTGTTGCGGGCTTTGCGGGGTGGCGCATACGATTTTATCCTGAAACCGATTGTAGACCACGATTATGTGGTGGCCTCGTTGCAAAGAGCCATGAAAACGCGCCAGCTAAGTCGCCAGGTAGCCGCCCAGAAAAAAGCCCTGGAACACCATGCGTCGGAACTGGAAAAAGCGGTCGCCGAGGCGGTTGCCGAGGCCAAAGCAGCCCAGCGGCGGCTTAGTTTTCTGGCCGAAGCCAGCAATTTACTGGCCGCCTCGCTGGATTACGAAACGACCCTAACCAGAGTAGCCCGGCTGGCGGTATTGTATCTGGCCGACTACTGTATTGTCGATATGGTGCAAGAAGATGGCACCTTGCACACGGTCGGACTGGCCCATCGAGACCGTACTCAGGAAGGACTGGTTCACCGGTTGCGCGAGGGCTTTGAGGTCCAGTCGATGCAGGAATTTGAAAATCTCTCTCAAACGGTGAGGCAAACCGGGCATGGTATATTGCAACCCTATATGGACGATGAAACACTGGCGAAATCGGTCCAGGACGCAAACGAGTTACAGCTTTTGCGCGCACTCGGCCCACGTTCGTTGATGCGGGTACCCTTGCAGGCCCAGGACAAGATACTGGGAATGCTTTCATTTGTCTCAACCCGGTCGGATCGCCATTACGGCCACGATGACCTGGCCCTGGCCGAAGACCTGACCCGCCGGGCCGCCCTGGCGGTTAATAACTCGCGGCTCTACAACGAAGCCCAGCAAGCCCTGCGGGTGCGCGACCAGTTTTTATCCATCGCGGCACACGAATTGAAAACCCCGATTACCTCAATTATGGGCACCGCACAGCTTTTGCAACGAAGTGCCGAGCGAGAAGGCAATACCAACCCCCGCGATACCCGCCGAATGCAGCTTTTGACCGACCAGACCCGCCGGTTAAACCGCTTGCTCGATTCGCTGTTAAATTTGTCCCGGCTGGAGGCCGGTCAGCTAACCATCGACCAGGCCGAAGTAAATATCGTGGCCCTGGCCCAACGAGTTAGTGAGGAGATGAAACTGGCCCTGGAAAGCCATATGATCGAGTTTCACAGCGATGAAACAAAACTGGCGATCTGCGGCGACGAATTACGGTTGGAACAGGTTTTACAAAATCTGCTCCAAAACGCCATCAAATACAGTCCTGACGGCGGGATAATCCGTATTCACGTCCAATTTAATAATCATATGGCGGAGGTCAGTGTAACCGACCAGGGCATCGGCATTTCGGACGAGGCGATGCCATTCTTGTTCAGCCGGTTTTTCCGGGCTGATAGTCCTACCGCCAAACAGATCAGTGGGATCGGACTTGGCCTATACGTCGTCAAGGAAATCGTTACAATGCACGGTGGCTCGATCCAGGTAGTCAGCACCCAGAACCAGGGCAGCACTTTTACCATTCGTTTGCCGCTTTTCGATAGTCAGGCTACCTAGCTTATGCCCGTGCCCACACTCAAATCGGTGGTGGACCTTCGGCTAAACCCTTTTAGAAAATCTGGAACAGGCCGTTTTGGGGTTTGGCCGGTGGTGCTGGCCGGTTTGCTGGTGTTTTTACCCACTTTAGGCAGCTATTTCACCGGTGAGGATTTTGTCTTTATCCGCTTTGCCACCACCGGGCACCCATTTTACCAACCTTCGCAGAATCTTTTTTACCGCCCTCTACCCAATCTTCTCTGGCAGCTTGACGGCCTTTTGTGGGGTCTTAAGGCCGGAGGCTATCACCTGACAAACCTGATGCTGCACCTGATTAATATCGGGTTGGTTTGCCGGTTGGCCGCGCAAATGGGGGCCACGCAACTTACAAGCCGGGTGGCCGGTTTGCTTTTCGCCGTACACCCGCTGCATATCGAGCCGGTCGCCTGGGTTGCCGGAAGGCCGGATTTGCTGGCAACCGTCTTTGGCCTGCTCTGCCTGAGTGTTATGCACGACTATTTCAAAGGCGGCCCGCGGGCGGGCCGGTATTATCTGGCCGGTTGGTTGAGTTTTGGGCTAGCCATGCTCAGTAAAGAGTCGGTGTTAGCGTTACCGTTAATGCTGGTTCTGTGGGGTAGCTGGCTCACTCGTCCGGCCAACCGGCGGCAGTGGGCCAATCTGGTAATGAAAATCGGCCCTTTTGGGCTGCTGCTGCTGGCTTTCGGGCTGGTGCGTCTGGCGGTGCTAGGTACGCTGGGCGGGTATAGCAGTAACGGGATTGGCCTTTTACGAATCGCCTGGAACGCCACCCTCGGTCTTTGGTTGCCTTTGCTATTCCCGGTCAATTTTGAAAGTGGCGGCTGGCCGGTGGGCGGTGGTCTAGCCCTGGTCTGGCTGACCTTTTACGGCTGGCTGGCGATAAGGAACCGGCGGCAACTGGCTAAAGTTTCGGCCTATGGTCTAGTATCCTTCGGCCTGATCTATATTGCGCTGCTACCGGCCTTGAACAATGCGCCGATTGGGTTGGACCTGGCACAATCGCGGATTTTGTATTTGCCTTCGGTCGGCTTCTGCCTGTTATTGGCCCAATGGCTGACCGGCGGCCCACCCGTCCTGGTCCGTCTGAAGGTAGCCGGGTTAGTCCTGAGCGGGGTAGCCGGCTGCGCCCTGGCTTTGTGGCCCTGGTGGCAAGCCTCGCAGGTGCTGGCGGATAGCCTGGAACTATTGGCCCGGCAGTCTTTACCGCTGGCGGCTGGCGACGCGATCTATTACGAAGGCTTACCCGACATTTACCGGGGAGCCTACATCTGGCGTAACGGGTTAAACGAGGCGACCGCCCTTCTGCTCAATAGCCAGATCGAGGGTTGGCGGCGGACACCCGATTTGCTGGTCGATTACCGGGTTAGCCAGCAAGGCCGGTTGTGGTTCGTGCGTTACGAATTCAAAGAGAACTTACCCAGCCTGAACTATGTTTTTACTTACAGCGTGAGTGGTGAAACCGACCCGGCACCGGTCGAACACCGTCAGGATTTCGGACAATGCCGGTCCGGTGGGGGCGGTTGGCAACTCCAACTTATCGGCGGGGAGCTGGAATGTGTGGCCGGGCAGGGCTGGCAGGTCAATCAAAATCAAAAAGGCGGTTTAAACCTGGCAAGTCCGGTTATTAATCGCTCAAATCGCCGTCTGTCGGTCGACCTGGCCGCAAACCTGGACTATGATTTCCAGCAAAGCCAGGTCTTTAGCGAAGTGCGCCTGACCGATCCGCAAGGCCGGTTGCTCTACAGCCAGCCCTTTGAAATGGTCTCCGATGGTAAGCTGCACCGCTATCACCTGATGCTGACTGTCCCGGTTGAACCGGGGCCAATTATAATAAATATCCGACTGAGTAAGTTTCGCAATAATATATTGTGGCAGGCCGCCGGATGGTCGGAGGGATAAGCAAGCCGATATGAGTGAAGAACAGACCGAAATAACCCGGTTGCGGGCCGAACGGCGGGAATTAGAGCAAAAACTCCATCGCTTCGAGCAGGATTTGCGGGCTTTGCAATCGACCCGCACGGTTCAGGCGACCCGCTTGCTGGGCGAGGTAGCCCGCCGCGTCAGGCGTAACAGTCCAAGAATACCGCAAGTCCCGACTGCTGAACCGACCCTAAGTGAACCGGCAGGGGTTGAAAAGGCTAGCGGCCCCAGCCTGACCAATTATGATAGCTGGTTCTGGGAACGCTACAGCCTGGATGCCGTGCATAACGCCGAGGTCTGGGATTTTAGTCAGGCCGACCTGGCAGCCAATCGCCGTCTAATAGCGGCCTCACCGGGGAGGCTGAAGATAAAAAGCCTGACCTGGTTTTTACCGCCCTTCCAGCACGCCTATTATGGCGGCATTCACACCATTTTACGCTTCGCGGCCTACTTTCAGCAAAACAAAAGGGTCGATAATAGATTGGTGATTGTCCAGCCACCGGACAATTATTTTGACCCGGCCAGCCTGTCCGAACGGATCAGTCAGGCTTTTCCGGCCTTGCAAGCCGCCCCGGTGAGTTATGTTTATGATTATGGCGACCTGGCAAAACTCGAACCAGCAGACGGAGCGGTGGCTACTTACTGGACTACCGCATATTTTGCTTTACGCTTTCAGGCGGTGCGCCGTAAATTTTATATGATCCAGGATTTCGAGCCGCTTTTCTACCCCGCCGGAACCAGTTATGCCCTGGCCGAAGCTACCTACCAGTTTGGTTTCTACGGCCTGACCAATACCATAACCCTCCGCCAGATTTACCAGGAACAATACGGCGGCAAAGCGGCATACTTTGTTCCGGCAGTAGATGTTTCGCTTTTTCACCCTGCCGAAAGACCGGCTGAACCAATGGCCGGAAATGAGAAATTAAAACTATTTTTCTATGGACGGCCCGGCCAGCCGCGTAACGCCTTTGAATTGGGGGTGGCGGCTCTCAAGAACCTGAAAGCCCGGTTGGGGAAACGCCTGACTATCGTAACTGCCGGGGCTGAGTGGCGACCGGAACAATATGGCCTGGCCGGGCTGATCGAGAACCGAGGATTATTGGCCTACGAGGAAACTGCCAGCCTTTACCGGGAATGCCAGGCCGGGTTAGTCATGATGTTCACCCGTCATCCTTCGTATCTGCCGTTTGAATTGATGGCGAGCGGGACGCTGGTAGTAACGAACCCCAACCCCGCCACTCGCTGGCTTTTGCACGACCGCGAAAACTGTTTGCTGGCCGCTCCCAGCGCGACCAGCCTGGCCGAAACGCTGGAACTGGCTCTTACCAATACCGCCCTTCGCACGACTATCACCACCAACGCCCTAACCGGCATCCGGCAAAATTTTACCGATTGGAACGGTCAGATCGAAAAGATTTTCGGCTACATGACTGACCCGGATCAGCCGTCACCGACGACCGATTTAAAATAGCATTTTCGCTTCAACCTCACCCGTTGAGATGGAAGCATAAGTCCTAATATAACACCTTAACAAAGAGGAGGAGCATTAAAAATGTCACAGGAAACGGGGCAACCCGCACCGGAACTAACGCTCCGGGAATTCGCCAAAACCCTTTATCATAACAAACGTTATAACAACTACTTTAAATTTCTCAAGGATTTCCCAGAGGAGAAACTCGATCTGTTTTTCCAGGAGCTTTTGAAACAGGTCGGGCACACCATCGACACCGGCGATACCAGCCAGCTAACCAGGCTGGTCCAGCATACTCAGGTCGAAGGTTACAAACCCACCGAGCAGGTACAGGCCAAGCGATCTCAGACGGCACCCCAGGCGGTACCACTGGCGACCCTGAGCAAGCCGCTCAACCAGAGCAATATTGCCCTGTTTACGACGGCTGCCATTCGCAAAAGCAACCAGCCCAACTGGTATCCAGCCGAGCAGACCTATGACGAAGCCGTAAAAGATGTAATGTCGTCGTTTGAACGCTTCGCCACCTGGCGCATCATCGAAAAAGACACCCCGGTTAGCGACCTGGAAGTAACTCATGTGGCGTTTGATATTACGGCCGCCCAGCAAGATGTAAATGTGATTTTCCCGCTCGAACGCTTCCGAGAACTGGAAAAGGCCGGTTTTATTGGTAAGCTGGCCGACCTGAACTACTCCATGCAGGGTCTGACCAACCTGCAACGCCTGGAACAAGAAATCGCTCCCCAGTGGGCGCAGGAAATCAAGGCCGCCGGGGTGGATGCTGTCTTTTTAACTCCTGGCTGACCGATTTGCCATGTGTCCGTGGGGCACATCGCGCGGGCTATCGAAGCAGTTGGCATCCCAACGGTCAGCGTTTACGTCGAAGCCTTTGAGCCGACCGCCGAGTGGCAAGCGACCCCCCGCGTGGCGGTTACGCATTTCCCGATGGGACGTTCGCTGGGCGCACCCGGCAACGCCGCGCTCCAGACCCAGGTTATCAAGGCAGCCCTGGAGTTACTGAGCCGGAACCAGCCAAATCACGAGAAAAATATTATCGAGGATTTGCCGTTCGAGTGGCAGACCGCTCGCTAATTTCTTTCAGATTAAAAACAGGCTCACCCGGTTTGTATAGCTGGTGAGCCTGTTTTGTATTTTTAGGTGATAAAGCCGTAATTCCCCTATCTTAAAGAACCCCGGCCAGTGTATTAACGCCCAGTTGTTCCTCGGATAACTCGACCCAGCGACCGATCTGGCGATACTTGGCGTAGCGGGCTTCCAGCATTTCGGCCAGTCCTGCCGGTCCCCGGTGGGTATAGCGTTCTTCGAGGTCGGTCAGGTGCCGGTTGAGGGTCTGGCGCATTTCAAGCATCATGGCAGGCGGGTCGGTATGCGCGCCTCCGGTCGGCTCAGGTATGATCTCGTCAGCAATGTTGAATTCCAGCAAATCGGGGGCGGTAATCCGCATGGCCTGGGCTGCCGCCGGAGCCTGCGAAGAGTCCCGCCACAGGATAGTAGCACACCCTTCCGGGCTGACCACACTGTAAACCGCGTTTTCCAGCATCAAAAGCCGGTCGGCTACCCCAATTGCCAGCGCACCACCGCTGCCGCCTTCGCCGGTCACTACCGCGATAATCGGCACCGGGAGGCGGCTCATCAACATCAGATTTTCGGCAATTGCGACCGCCACGCCGCGTTCTTCGCCTTCTTTACCGGGGAAAGCTCCCTGGACATCAATAAAGCTCAAGATGGGCAGCTTAAACTTGGCGGCGTGCTGCATCAGGCGGTACGACTTGCGGTAGCCTTCCGGCTTGGGTAGACCAAAGTTTCGGAAGATATTTTCTTTGGTATCGCGGCCTTTTTGGGTACCCATCACCACCACCGCCCGGCCTTCAAATTGAGCCAGCCCGCCGACCAGGGCCGCATCGTCACCAAAATGCCGGTCGCCGTGCAGTTCAACAAAGTTTTTGGTCAGGGCGTTAATAAAGTCCAGCGTGTGCGGACGGGCAGTATGGCGGGCCAGCAGCATACGATCCCAGGCGGGGGTATGCTGGGTTTCTTTTTCTTTGTTTTTATCTTTATCTCGGCTGTTCACGCGGCGGTCTTTATCGGGCATAGCTCACCTCGCGCTCAAAAATGGGCAAATGGCTGGCCGCTAGCTGGTAAAACCGCAACAGATTAGCCAGCACAAACCTTAGCTCTTTGCGCGCCACCACCTGATCGATCATGCCGTGTTCCAGCAAAAATTCGGCAGTCTGGAAACCGGGCGGCAATTTTTGTTTGGTGATTTGCTCGATCACTCGCGGACCAGCGAACCCGATTAACGCGCCAGGTTCGGCGATTATCACGTCCGCTACCGAGGCGAAACTGGCAATTACGCCACCGGTACAGGGGTCGGTCAGCAGAGAAATATGAGGCAAGCTGGCCTCTCCCAGACGGGTCAAGGCGGCGGTAGTCTTTGCCATCTGCATCAAAGAGAAAATACCTTCGTGCATACGGGCACCACCGCTGGAATTGACGGTCAGCAAGGGCAATTTGCGTTCGATGCAAAGCTCGATCAGCCGGACCAATTTCTCGCCGAAAACGCTACCCATCGAAGCTCCCTGGTAAGAGAAATCAGTAACCGAAATACCCAACGGCATTTCTTCCAGGGTGGCTGTACCGGTGATCAGGGCCTCGTTAAGGCCGGTTTTCTGGCGGACCTGGGCCGCTTTTTCGGCGTAGGGAGGCTCCGTCAGGCTGGTAAATTGTAGAGGGTCACTGGTGACAAGCCGCGAGTTGATTTCGACAAAGCTGCCTTCGTCTAACAACCACTGAAGCCGTTCCGCCGCGCTCAACCGGAAATTATGGCCGCACTTCAGACAGACCTTTTTGTTATTGTCCAGTTCTTTGGTATAAATAAGTTCTTTACAATGCGGACATTTTGTCCAAAGGTCGTTTGGGATGTCCTTAACTTCGGGGGTCTGATTTTTGGCAACCTTCGGATCACCCGGCGTTTTGATTTTCCAGGCAAATTTAGGAGCGTGGCCCTCGTTTACTGGTTTCTCGGCGGGCGGCACCGGGGGGGATGCCGGGACGGTTTGTTCCTGGACCGCCGGTTCTCGGTTTCCTTCATCGGTTCCTTTCGGAACACGTTTGAATATTTTATCCAATTTTCCAACCTCACACTTGCAATTGCTAGCAGGCCAACCGTGCTATTCTCGTCTCGCTACTTTTGTGGTTCTGGCCCCTTCGTCAGCAAAGCGGTACGAGCAGCGTCGCTCCACCGTTATATTGAAACGATTATAGCACAGATTATCCGTAACTATTCAGGCCTCACCCCTAACCCCGCCCCAGGCACTCCAGAGTGTGGGGAAAGAAGAAAAAGAGAAAGTTCACAGGGGCACCATAGGGTACCCGGCCCCCACGACCCCTGCTTAGTCCTCTAACGAGATTTGGTGAGTAGTTACGATTATTCTAAGAATTACGAACCAGACTCAATTGCAAAAGCGAGCCATCCAGCTCGACTTCCTGGCGGAAAGTCCCGGCAACCTCCCCCTGAGCGGGCAATAGACTGGTCGAGAGAGTTTCGGCCTGGACATAGCGCATACCCTCGGCATCCGCTAGAGCTTCTTCCAGGTCGGCGGCCAGATTATTGGTGTCTTTGCTCACCTCGTAATATACCGTTATTTTGTCGGCGATATTGAAGTCAGCCTCTTTGCGAGCCGACTGGATCGAACGTATCAGGTCGCGCAACAGCCCTTCCCGTTTGAGTTCGGGCGTAACCTGTTTGTTGAGTGCCACGATATAGCCGCCCTCCTCGACCACCGCATAACCCTCTTTTGGTTGGGCTTCCACCAGCACTTCCTCCTGACGCAGTTCCAGTACTTCGCCATCCGAAAGGGTCAGGCTCAACGTCTGACCATTTTTTAGCTGGGCCGAGGCAGTACCAGCATCGAGCGCGGCCAGGGCCTTCTGAACCTCGCCCAGCTTTTTGCCGACTTTTGGCCCCAGTATTTTGAAGTTAGCCTTCAGGTTGTAGCGCAAGATGTCGGAACCGTCCACGACCACCACCATGTCTTTGACGTTCAGTTCTTCCAACACCTGCTGCTTGAAGCGCACCAGACCGGCCCCGTCATTTACCTCGCGCGGCTTGACCAGCACTTCCAGCAAAGGCTGACGCACCTTGAGTTTGGCGGCACTCCGAGCGGCCCGGCCCAGACTGACCACCTTGATCACCAGCCCGGTATCCTTCAAAAGAGCCTCATCGATCAGCTTTTTGTCGGCAACCGGCCAGTCGCACAGGTGGACGCTTTCGGGAGCCTGCGGATCGAGCGATTGAACCAGATTACGATACATTGCATCCGCCGTGAACGGGATAAACGGCGCGGCCAGCTTGCTGACCGTCACCAGGGCCTCGTAAAGAGTCTGGTAAGCGGCCAGTTTGTCGGTGTCGCTCTCGCTTTTCCAGAAGCGACGGCGGTTGCGCCGGACATACCAGTTCGATAAATCGTCTACAAAGCCTTCGATAGCCCTGGCCGGACCGGTCACCTCGTACTTATCGAGCATCTCGGTAACGTCACGGATCAAAGCGTTGAGGCGAGCCACCAGCCATTGATCGATCAAGGGGCGATCAGCTACCGGAACCGGCGTAGCAAACTCCGGCTGGTCCAGGTTGGCGTAGGTCACAAAGAAGCTGTAGGTGTTCCACAGCGTCAGCATAAACCGGCGAACGCTTTCGTTTACCAGGTCCTGCGAGAAGCGGCGCGGCTCGCCCGGTGGGTTGGCAGTATACAAATACCAGCGCAGCGCGTCGGCCCCCTGCGTATTGAGGACATCCCAGGGATCGACGATGTTACCTTTGGATTTGCTCATCTTGAAACCTTCGCCGTCCAGGATATGCCCCAGACAGATCACGTTCTTGTAGGTCGGTTGCTCCTTGACCAGCGTTCCCAGCGCGTGCAAAGTATAGAACCAGCCGCGCGTCTGGTCGACCGCTTCGCAGATGTAATCCGCCGGGAAATAGTCCGGCTCAAAATCGTCTTTATGCTCGAACGGATAATGCTCCTGGGCGAAAGGCATCGCGCCGCTATCAAACCAGCAGTCGATCACCAGCGGCAACCGGCGCATCGTGCCATCGGGCGCGAATGGCGAAGGATAGGTATACTCGTCGACGTAGGGCCGGTGCAAGTCGGTATCTTTGAGGGTTTTGCCGGTCTTTTCCTCCAGTTCAGCCACGCTACCGATGCACTCGAACTGGCCGGTCTGGTCGCATTGCCACATCGGCAAAGGGGTCCCCCAGTAACGTTCGCGGCTCAAAGCCCAATCCACGTTGTTTTCCAGCCAGTTGCCAAAGCGGCCCTGCTTGATATGACCGGGGTACCAGTTAACCTTGTTGTTGTTAGCGATCATCTCGTCTTTGACCTGGGTGGTCTTGATGTACCAGCTATCTTTGGCAAAAAATAGCAACGGCGTCCCACATCGCCAGCAAAACGGGTAGGTATGCGAGATGCGACCACTACGCCACAAGAAGCCTCGCTCCTTGAGATCGCGGGTGATCGCCGGGTCGGCCTTCTTGAAAAACTCGCGGTTGAATTGCGGGAAGGCTTCCAGCACCTTACCGGTCTGATCGACCGAAAACAGGGTCGGTAAACCGGCCCGGCGGCCCACTTCCAGGTCGCCATAGGCCGGGGCGATATGGACTATGCCGGTACCTTCGCCCAGTTCGACGATCTCATCGGTGATCGTGCGATAGGCGGTCGAGGTATCGGCTGGTTGGCTGTTCAGGCTCACACCCTCATATAGCGGTTGGTATCTGAAGCCGACCAGGGTGCTACCCTGAGCCTCGCCCAGCGTCTCGAAACCGTCTTCACCAAAGAGTTTGGGGGCCAGGTCACGGGCGACGATGTAGGCTTCTTCCTCCTCGTTTGGTTTTGCCAGGATATAGGGTGCATCGACCTTGAGGGCGGCGGCGGTATTAGCCGGTAAGGTCCAGGGCGTGGTGGTCCAGATCATTACCGAAACCGGCAGACCTCGGCTGGCCTCTTTCCCAAAAGGCAACCGCTCGGCCTCACCCGGCAACAGCCGCAGCCGGATGTAAACCGAAGGGTCGTCCACGTTGTCTTTGTAACCCTGGGCGACCTCGGCATCGGCCAGCCCAGTATTGCAACGCGGGCAATGCATGGTTACTTTATAATCCTGAAAGAGTAACTTTTGCTCCCACAGCGATTTCAGCAACCACCAGCAAGTTTCGATATAGTCGTTATTGTAGGTTACATAGGCGTTTTTGAGGTCGGCCCAGTAGCCGATCCGCTCAGTCATGCGTTCCCATTCCTGGATATATTCCCAGACCGACTGGCGGCAAAGCTTGTTGAACTCGGCGATGCCGTATTTCTCGATGTCCTCTTTGCCCTTGAAACCTAATTTCTTTTCAACTTCTACCTCGACCGGCAAGCCGTGAGTATCCCAACCGGCCTTGCGTGGCACGTAGTAGCCCTGCATGGATTTGTAGCGCGGAAATAAATCTTTGAAAACGCGAGCCAGCACGTGGTGAATACCTGGCTTGCCATTAGCAGTGGGCGGCCCTTCGTAAAATACAAAACGGGGTTTGTCCTTGCGGGCTGCCAGGCTTTTTTCAAAAATCTGCTCGGTTTTCCAGAATTCCAGCACCCCTTCTTCAAGTTTGGGGAAACTTACTCTGGTATCGACTTCTTTAAACTTTCCGGTTGTCATATATCGTCCTCTTGTATTAGGGGTTGCAACCCTACTTAACCTGCCTTTAGTTTTTAAGTGAAAGTCTTAGTGAAAAGGCTATAAAAACAAAAATCCCGTCGCCTATTATCCAAAAATAGGGACGAGACAAACTCCCGCGATACCACCCTGCTTGACCGGTAATCCTGAAAAACCGGTCCACTTTACGAGATGCAACTACATCTCCGCCCTTGATAACGGGTGGCGTACCCGGCCAGGCTTACTGGGTTCTAAGACCTTTCAGGTGGCGGCTCAGGAACGATTTTCAGCCGGATCATAACGTCCGCTCTCACCAAACCGGACTCGCTGCTAGCCTTGAAGACCGGCTTACTCTTTCCATCATAGCCTTTTAAAAAAAGCTTATTCATTTTTTCACATGATAGTCCTTCAGGGTCGGGATGTCAAGGGGGCAACTTCAAAACCAGGGTTTATGCGCTTGGAAGACAGCACTAATAGACTGCCACCTAATATTATTAGGTAAGCTTTTCCTGACGGGCAAACTAAATATTACCGAGGGGTATAAGGGGCAAATAAAGTGAGAGAGTGATCGGGCAAACGCCAGATAGACCTTTTTCCGGCCAGGGGCGCGGGTATGCTGCCCGGAGAAACCAGGGTAATTGCAATAAGCTGGCTAGCCGGGGAAGTCTGGGACGGTGAAGTGCCGTAAGCAAAGACGCTACCAGCTAGAATGATGGCTAAACGACTAGGCTAAGGCCAGAGGTTTGTTATTGGGTGAAAGCAACGGGTAAAGGTGTGGACGAACATGATTACAATCGGCCAGGGCCGCTTCGGCCAGGCACAATTCGTCGCACAGGCGGCAATACTCGAAGGTATCGTTTGAAGTCTGAGCTTTCTGGATGAATTGGCGGATGCTGGCTACCAATTCTTCAATATCTTTGATATTCATATAATCGCTCCGGTTCCAGGGTGTCGGGTTGGAGGTCAGGCCTCGCATAATGAGCGACATCACAATCGCCCATTCAAATTAGTAATCACAACTAAACATAGTAGAAACTACTAAATTCCTTATTTAGAAACGCTATCGACTTTGTAGCATTATAATTACTTTCGCTTCATTGCGTAGTAAATTTATTATAACACTTCGGGCAATTTATACAAGCACAGCCTGACTATTCTTGGGCAATGTTATCAAGTAGGGTTAAATCATAGGTTATGTTGATAACCAGGAAAAAGTTTCAGTATGGTGCCTTAAAGTACAAGTGAAAATCTTATATTACATTGTTGTTAAAGTTGCGTTAACAACGCCTTTTAACTTGACTTCCACTACAGGATTGATACAATAGGGGGTATATAGAAAACGCAATTCCTGACACTGGAAGATAAATTATTCAATAGCTCGTAATAATACAGGCACTTATTTCAAAAGGAATTATTCCCAATAGTGGTTTGTGGTTATCTGGGTAAGCACTAAATATCTTGTTTTCCCGCAAAAATTAGCATAAAACGTGATTTAGTTTGGCTGGCCGGGCTTTTGAACTCTTGAGCGTCCGGCTCACTATTCGGCAAGTTTACAATTTGATATTTCTCAAGGAGGAGGAGAAAGCTTTATGATTAAGCTTCAGCGCATTACCTTGTTGGTATTGCTAGCATTATGTTCAGCTTTATTACTGGCGGCCTGCGGGCCTAGTGCCGATACGCCGGTGGCGGCCACAACGGCGGCTACCTCGGCTACGACTGCTGCTGCTGCTGCTGCTGGCACAACGGCAGCTACCTCGGCTACGACTGCTGCTGCTGCCGGAACTACGGCGGCCGCTGCCGGGTCTGGTGGTAACGACATTCGGATAGGTTTGATCGGTCCTTTTACCGGTCCTAGTGCCAGTTTTGGTACCGCCATCAAACGGGGTTCCCAGATGGCTATCGAAGACCTCAACGCTACTGGTGGTATCAACGGACGCAGAATTACCCTGATCGAGCGTGACGACAAATCTACCCCGAACGAAGGCGTTACAATTGTCCGCGATTTGATCGACAAAGAGAAAGTACAGGCCCTCTTTGGAACTGCCAATACTGCGGTAGGCGTGGTCGAGGCTCCTATCGTTCAACAGAACAAAATTCCCTGGATTATCCCCATCACGACCGGTACCAAAATTACCCAGGAACCGGGCAACCCCAGCTATATCTTCCGCAACTCGATGGCTGACGTATACCAGACCAAATTTGTATCGACTTATGTAGTCGGTAAATACAAAAAGATTGTAATCATCCACGATGACACAAGTTATGGTCAGTTGGGTCAGGAAGATTTGGTCAAGCGGTTTGGCGAAGCCAACTTCACCGGCGTAATTTTCAACGAAACCTACAAAGCCGCCGGAACTCCCGACGATATGAAGCCGATGATCAACAAGATCAAAGAGGCGGCCCCGGAAGTAATCGTTAACTGGGGTCTGGGTACTGCCGGTGGTAACATCCTCAAAGCTATGAAAGAGTCCAACGTAACGATCCCGATGATCGGCTCGTGGTGTCTTTCGCAGCCGGAATTGGCCCGCGTAGCGGCTGGTGCGGAAAACGGCACCATCGTGGCTCAAACCTTTACCATCGATACCACTGTTCCTAAACAGCAGGACTTCGTAACCCGCTACAAATCCACCTTCAAAGCGGAAATGGACTTCCCAAGCGGTGTGGCTCAGGCCTACGACGCGATGCGGATGCTAGGTGAAGCCCTTCGCCAGCCGGGTGCCGCCGACGACCGCGACAAGCTGCGTGACGCGCTGGAAAACTCGCCCGGTATTGATGGTATTCTCAAGAAATACGACAAGCCCTGGGCCAACCAGTACCACGAAGCCTTGAACGACAAAGACTTTGTATTTGCGGTCTGGAAAGACGCCAAGATGTACAAATACAACGGCTAAATCAGCCTTGATTTAGTTAGCAAACCGCTCATAGTTTACCTTCCTGGCCGAATAACTATTCAGCACTATGAGCGGTTTTCTTTAACCTGAAAATCGCCGGGTTAAAGCCCTCGCTGGTCTTTGGTTTATCTATTCTTTAAGATCACTTACAAAGGTTTTACAACTTTAATGGATATTTTAATTCAAGCTTTAATAAGCGGTCTTTCCAATGCGGCAGTCTACGCGCTGATTGCCTTCGGCTTTAGCCTGACCTTTATTACCACTGAAACGCTGAACTTTGCTCAGGGCGAATTTGTAATGCTGGGTAGTATGGTCGGCATTTTCTTTGTGATGAACTGGTCTAACGACGGCGTTCTAAACTCCACCCAGCGTCCCGTGTTGCCTCTATATATCGGATATATTCTGGCCGTCCTGATAATGGCGGTGCTAGGCGTCTTGCTCGAAAGGTTCGTAATGCGGCCTTTTTCGGGCGGTCTTTCTATAAGCTGGATTATGAGTACCGTCGCCCTGGCGATTATAATCCGCAATCTGGTCGAAAACTTTATGGGCCACCAGACCATGACCTTGCAACCGGTGGTTCAGGGTAGTATTCAGATTGGTTCCGGCAACGTCGACTGGCAAAAGTTTATTAATATCGGCCTGGCTCTGGTGGCGATTGGCCTGCTGCAACTGTTTTTTACGCGCACCATGCTGGGTAAATCGGTGCGGGCAGTCGCTTTCAATCCGATGGCCGCCGGTTTGATGGGGATCAATGTAAACTTTGTCAAAACCTTCGCCTTCGCCCTGACCGGCGTGCTGGCCGCCCTGGCTGGCCTCGCCCTGACCCCTGTCCTCGGTGGAATGAACGCCGATACCGGGACCGGATTGGGAATTGCCGCTTTCGCTGTTGCAATCATCGGCGGCCTCGATAGCTTGCTGGGAATCGCCGTCGCCGCCCTGATTTACAGCCTGACCGAACAACTGGTTCAGAATTATATTTCCAACGACCTCTACCGAGCCATGACCTTCGCCCTTTTGATTGTGGTACTGGCGGTTAAACCGACCGGTATTTTTGGCCGGACGATAGTTCAGAAAGTTTAGTGGGGATTAGCAACAAAGTAATGGCAAACTTAAATTCAAATTTACCGGCTACCGAAGTGCTTTCCACCCCAGTTCAATCAAAGCGGTTATCCAGCGGGATACCTTTGCCGCTGTGGGTAAAAGATTATTCCGGTCTGCTATTGATGGCGGTAATGCTGCTGGGCGCGATTAATTTCTACGCTAACGATGCTTACTATCTACAAATTTTGTGTTCGATAGGCGTGGCGATTGTAGTTGCCACCGGCTTGAATTTGATCGTCGGTTATATCGGCCAGGTTGCCCTGGGCCAGGCCGGTTTTGTGGCCCTCGGCGGGTACATGGTCGGTATGATCACCGGACACTATACCGGCAATAATAACTGGATCGATTATTTGTATGTTCGCCGACCGGAAGGTTTCGAGGCTGACGAGCGCAAAGACGTGGGTAAAGCCATTGCCGCGCGGGTAGCAGCCCTCAATACTACCAATTCGCTGCTTACGATCATTATAATCGTGGTGGCGGCTGTGACGCTTGTTTTTGGGGCACTTTTCTATTTTCGCTGGCAAACCGTCAAACGGACCGGTGGGGCCGCCCAAACCCATTTCTGGCAAAAAGCCGCCACCATGAAGCGGCTAACCCAGGCGATTTTAATCCTGGGGGCGGTCGGAGCATTGGCTCTCTATATTGTAACGATTGCCAGCCGCCCTACCGGCAAACTAAGCGAGGGTATTCCCTGGATTTTCTTCGCAACCTGGGTCGTGAGTTTTGTCGTGCTGTACTACCTCAGCCGCAACGCCTGGCAACGCGCCGAGCAAGATAACGGCGCTATCCGGGTCAGCTTTTGGGATCGCCCTTCAACCGTCCGGGCCTTCTTTCTGGTCACGCTTATCGGCGGTGGGTTATTAACCCTGCTGGGTTTGATCTTTTTGCTGGTCGGCTTCTGGGTCTTGCAAAATTTCTGGGCTACCCTGGTGTTGGGTATTGGCGTAACCGCTCTGTTTGGCTATATTCTGGCCCTACCGGCCCTGCGGGTCAAAGGCCCTTACCTTTCGATGGTGACGATAGCCTTTGGCACAATCGTCTACGAAGTGGTAAACTCCAGCACCTTACAACCGCTGTTGGGTGCCCAGGGTGGTTTGAGCCGCATTCCCTACCCTATCACCGAGCGTGACCCTAAATCCGATCTGATTTATCCGCCGCTGGACCGGTTGGTTGGCCTGCAACAGCTTTTCTGGACCGCCATCATTACGGCTATCGTGGCCCTGCTGGTGGTTTACATGGTGCGCAGCTTTATGCGAACCCGCTGGGGCCGGTCGCTGATCGCCATTCGTGAGAACGAAATCGGGGCCGGTTCGGTCGGTATTAACGTTACTCGCACCAAAACACTGGCCTTTGTGATCAGTGCCGCGATGGGCGGAGCCGGGGGGGTGCTGTTCTCCTACAGCTTTAACCAGATAGACCCGACCTTATCCCTTCTAAGCGTGAGCGTCGGCTATATAACCATGTTGATCCTGGGCGGCGCGGCGACCCTGTACGGTCCGGTGATCGGGGCGGTTTTGATCACGTTGATCCCGGAATTTCTCAAAAATATCAAGGAAGGGATCAACGACCGCTTTGTATTCTCGTTCGATGGCCTAACCGGCTACCTGGTACCGTTTGTCTTGTTGGGATTGGTGGGGCTATATCTGATAGCCGGTCGGGTACTGAAAAATGAACGGCTGGCCCGCTATGTCGGGATCGCCGCCGGGGTAGTTGTCATCCTCAACAGCCTTGAAATCTTCAAATCGTTGACCAACTCCCTGGGCAGCCTGAACGGAATTGGCTTTCCTAAGGTTAAATTTGACGTAACCGACTGGCTGATTATCGCCTTCTATTACGTAATGATTATCGTAGGGCTGGTGATTACGCCCAAATTCTTACGCAAATTCGCGGTTCGTACCATCGCCGCCGGGTTTATTCTGTTTATCCCGTCGATTTATAAACTGGTCGAAGGTTTGGTGACTAACTCGACTGCCCAGGAATTCAAGCCGGTCGATATTTTGTTGAGTATGTACGGCGCGATTTTGCTTTACTTCCTGTACCTGGTGCCGAGCGGTATCGGGGGTTTACTGGGTCGATATATCGACCGGTTTTTCCCGACCAGCCATAAGACCAAGTGGGCGGTAGTCCAACAGAGTGCCAGTGCCGATGGCAGCGAACCGGAAATCAACGCCAAGAAGCCACGCCGGGTGCTGGCTTTTCATCGTGACCACATCGATTCACACGAGGTATTGCTGCGCATCGCGCGAGTTACCCGCAATTTCAAAGGTCTACGAGCCGTCGACTCGGTGGAAATGACCCTGAACGATGGCACCGTTCACGCCCTGATCGGACCGAACGGGGCCGGTAAAACTACCATGCTCAATTTGATTAGCGGGTTATATCCGGTTTCGTCGGGCGAGATATTGTTCAAGGGCCAGCGTATTGACGGCTTCAAATCACACCGGATCGCCGAGACTGGCATTAGCCGCACGTTCCAGAACCTGCAAGTCTTTGGCGATATGAGCGTAATCGAAAATGTGATGGTCGGCTTTCATTTGCACATCAAACAGGGTTTCTGGGCCTCGCTGCTGGGATTACCGCAGACCAGACTTGAGGAGACCCGGATCGAACTGCTGGCGATGAGCTTGCTGGAATTCGTCGGGCTGGAAAACCGAGCCTACGATAAAGCCAAAGATTTACCCTACGGCTACCAGCGATTGCTGGAGATCGCCCGCGCCCTGGCGGTCGAGCCGCAAATCCTGCTCCTGGACGAACCGGCTGCCGGTTTGAACCCACAGGAAGTCGACGAGATGGTAAAGCTCATTCGCAAGGTCAAGGCCGAAGGGGTCACGGTTCTGCTGATCGAGCATCATATGGACCTGGTAATGGAAATTTCGGACGAGATTACCGTATTGGATTACGGCAAGAAAATCGAGGAAGGCAGCCCGAACCTGGTACAAAACAGCCCTAAAGTTAAGGAAGCTTATTTCGGCCCGGAGGTGGTATTAGATGCTAGAAGTTAAAAATGTTCGGGCGGCCTACGGTCGCATCGAGGCAATCAAAGATATATCGCTGACGGTAAACGAAGGCGAGATTGTGGTAATCGTAGGCCGCAACGGAGCCGGTAAGACGACTACCCTCAAGACGATCAGCGGGATTTTGCGGCCCCGGCAGGGTCAGATACTCTACCAGGGCAAAGACATTACCGGTATCGCGCCCCACATGATCGCCCGGTTGGGCCTCAACATGGTACCCGAAGGTCGCCAGATTTTTGCCGACCAGTCCGTAGGCGATAATCTAAACCTGGGTTTGAACTCCCGGCGGCTCAAAGATGCCCAATCGCAGGAAAAACTCGATTACTGCTTCAACCTGTTTCCGCGCCTCAAGGAGCGGTTAAAACAACAGGCCGGGACGTTATCGGGCGGCGAACAGCAAATGTTGGCTCTTAGCCGTGCCCTGATGCAAGGTCCAAAACTATTAATGCTCGACGAGCCGAGCCTGGGTCTGGCCCCGATCATCGTAACCGAAATCATGAAAGCGATCCGCGAACTGGCAAAACAGGGAATTACAATTCTGCTGGTCGAGCAAATGCGCTACGCTCTACAGATTGCCGACCGGGCCTACGTGATCAAAACTGGCAACATTGTCTGGGAAGGCACCGGCCCGGATGCTTTATTGTCGTCCGAGGTCGAGGAAGCCTACCTGGGCAAACGTCGCCCCGTCGAAGCCTCTCCCGGCGAGACCTCCCAGAGCAGCCCGGCAGATGCTTAATTGCCAGGCGATCAGCTTTTCTGGTAATAGGGATTTCATACAGAAGTGTAAATAAAAACAGACCGTCCAAATCAGGAAGGTCTGTTTTTTTATTTCCAGATACTAAACTTAGAGCGAAATCCAGAGCGAACCCCAACGGGGCAACCAGGTTTCGTTTGTCGGGGCTGGCAGCGATAATTTGGTCATACCACGCCGGCCCAGCATACCAAGAGCCAACGCGCCGGGTTGCCCTTTGAAGGTCAAGTCCGCCAGAACATCGTTTGAGACATTGCGCTCGACGGTGGCCGCATTATTATTCAGTACCACATCGATTTGGGCCAGATACTCGTCAGGATTGCCGGGGTTTTCCACCAGAAACCGGAAGCGACCCCGCCAGCCGCGCGACTTTTTGGTATCGAGCCGTTTAGGAAGTAGACCTACCAGACCGGGCACCAGCAAAGCAGCGTGAGACGGGTTCGGTTCCGGTTTGAGGCCGAGGGCTTCCTGTATATCCCAGGGATGGATAAACCAATCGAGCAAGGCAAAACCGGCAAATTGGACCGCCGGACAATTGCCGAGGTAAGGATGGGCCACTTCCTCATCCCAATTAGCCGGGTCGCGCTGCTCCAAAACGTGCAGCAACTGGTCGGCAGCCTCACTAAAGGTCAGCATAATCTGGGGCAGGGGCATCAAGGCTACCCGCTTCACCGCGCTGGTCTCCATTTCCGCCGCCATCATCTGAGGCCGGAAAGTCCCTTCGTGTACACCGGTATTGGCCTGTTCCAGACCGCGAGTGAGCATTTCGGTGGCTTCGATAATATGCCCGATTTCATCTCGGATGCTCCAACCGGTGCATACTGTCGGCAACGCCAGGTCTTGAGGCAGCAAGGAAGCTAATAAATGGGCAATATCAGCCCGGCATTCACGCAAAGCACCGAGCAAAGCACCGGCTCGTTCGGCACTGGTCGATAAGGTAGGGGTGCTACTCATAACTTCCTCTCTTTTTAAAACTTAATATCTCCGGCCTATTTTGGCTCTATTTTAACAGTTAATTGTCTGTAAAGCTAGCCAGGAAGGGGCTTCTTGAAAAAATAGTTTTAATTGGCTTCGAGCAGAATATTATCGAGCAAGCGGGTGGTTCCAAAGCGTATCGCCAGCGAAAGTAGCACCCCCTGACCGGCCTCAATGTAGCCCTCGTATTCGAGCAGGGTTAGCGGATTGGCCGCGCTTATGTAATCCGGTCGCCCGGCAGGCTCGGTGGCAATCAATTCCGACATAACCGACCGCAAAGCTAGACTGTCGCGGGTACCGGATTGCCAGAGCTGCGCGGCGGCCTGTAAAGCCCGGTAAAGCACCGGGGCGGTCCGGCGGTCCTCCGGCGATAGATAGACGTTGCGACTGCTGAGGGCCAGGCCGTCCGGTTCGCGCAAGGTCGGGCAGACCACAATATCAAGCGGGAAATTCAGGTCGCGCACCATCTTTTTGATGATCGCTACTTGCTGGGCATCTTTCTGACCAAAATAAGCCCGGCGCGGTCCGACTGTGTTAAATAGCTTGGCAACTACCGTCGTTACGCCGCGAAAATGACCGGGTCGCACCGCCCCTTCCAGACTTTCGCTAAGATCGCCAACCTCGACCGCCGTATTGAAACCGGGCGGGTATATTTCCTCCAACGCCGGGTGATACACCGCGCTCACGCCCGCCGTTTCCAGCAGAGCCAGATCGCGTTCCAGGTTGCGGGGGTATCGCCCAAAATCTTCTTGCGGCCCGAACTGGAGCGGATTAACAAAAATACTGATCACCACCAGATCGTTATCGGCCAGGGCTTGCCGCACCAGCGACAGGTGGCCTTCGTGTAAAAAACCCATCGTCGGCACCAGCCCGACCCGTTGACCAGTCTGCCGCCAGTGTTCGCGCTGGGCCACCATGCCCGCCACAGTTTCAATTACTTGCAATACCGGCTAGTCCTTCTGTGAAAGTGACCGTTTGAGAAACTCGTGCAGCGTCAGGTTAAAAATTTCCGGTTGCTCCGCCATGACGTTGTGACCGGCCTGGGGAATAACGATCAAATCGGCCCCTGGAATATTTTCGACCAGGAATTTAGCGTATTTGGGCGGTGTCATCCGGTCCTGATCGCCTACCACCACCAGCACCGGCTGGCTACCAAGCCGGAAAAGCTCGCTGCCTACCTCGAATTTATTACAGGCTTCAAAGTCGCCTAGCACCACTCGCGGGGCAAGTTCTTCCATCGCCTCACGGTGGGCTCGCTTTCGCTGCTCGCTCACACCCGGCCCCGCTACCATGTCCACTATAACGGCTACGGTGGCCGGGTAATCCTGGCCCAACCCTTCCAGAATAGCCGGAGCCACTCGCAGCCGGGAACCGGTACTGACCAGCACCAGGGCCGCTAGCTCGCCCGGATATTTCAGGCAATAAGTCATGGCAATCGCGCCGCCCATCGAATGTCCAACCAGCACCACCGGGCCACGTTTGTGATCAACGTTTCGTTCGGCCACCAGATATTGATGTAACCACTCGGTGTAGGCCTCCACCGAATTGTAGCCGGAATTGCCTGCCGTTTCGTTGGGAAAGTGGCCGGGCAGCGTGACGGCTTCCGCGTGAGGAAAATCCATCATCTGCTCCGACCAGACCGCCCCGGTATCACCGGCTCCGTGAATAAAAATCAGCCGGTAATCAGACATTACAGGTTGCCCCCTTTGAGCCAGGCTGCCGCTTCTTTGGCGTGGTAGGTAATGATCATATCCGCCCCGGCCCGTTTGATCGCCGTCAGGCTCTCGCGCACCACCCGCTCCTCGTCCAGCCAGCCCAACCGGGCCGCCGCCTTGAGCATCGAGTATTCGCCACTGACGTTATAAGCGGCCAACGGCAGATCAAAGCGTTCGCGGACTTTAGCGATAATATCCAGGTAAGCCAGGGCCGGTTTGACCATGATCATGTCGGCACCCTCGGCGATGTCCAGTTCGACTTCGCGCAAAGCTTCGCGGACATTGGGCGGGTCCATCTGGTAACTGCGGCGGTCGCCAAACGACGGGGTGCTGTCGGCAGCTTCGCGGAAGGGGCCATAAAACCCACTGGCGTACTTGGCTGAATAGGCCATAATCGGCAAATTTTCAAAGCCCTGGCTATCGAGGGCACCCCGGATCGCGCCTACCCGGCCATCCATCATATCGGAGGGGGCGATTATATCGGCCCCCGCTTCGGCGTGCGAGAGAGCCATTCTCGATAATAAATCCAGGGTCGGGTCGTTCTGGACATAACCGGTGCTGTCAAGTACCCCGCAATGACCGTGATCGGTGTATTCGCATAGACAAACATCTGTGACGACCACCAATTCCGGCACCGTCCGCTTGATCTCGCGGACAGCCGCCTGGACAATTCCGTTCGGATTATAGGCCTCGGTGCCGTTGGCATCTTTGAAATCCGGGATACCAAACAGTAAAACCGCCGGAATACCCAGCTTGGCAATCGATTCGGCTTCCTGGGCGATCCGTTCGACCGGCCAGCGATAGTTGCCGGGCATCGAACTGATTTCGACTTCCTGGGTAATATTTTCGGCCATAAAAAGGGGATAGATAAAGTTATCTACCGACAGATGAGTTTCCCGCACCATCCGGCGCAAGGTTTCGGTGCGGCGAGTGCGGCGAGGCCGGACGGTTAAATCGGGCTGGCGAGTGCGCGCTGGGGCTTCTCTCTCAGTTAACATTTTTATACTCTCCTGATTTATTGACTGGCTGACTATGAGCATTATTCAGCCAGCTTTACTTCAAACGCCGGTGGGTTGCCCGGCCCGGCAACCCGGATTTTAAGCTAAACACTAACCGGGACGGCCAGGGCGGCAAAACTTTCTTTAGCGGCCTGGACCGTCGCGGCGATATGCTCCGCCGTGTGGGCACTCGATAGAAAACCAGCCTCAAACTGGCTGGGCGCGAAATACACTCCCCGTTCGATCATATTCCAGAAGAATTTTGCATAAGCTTTGGTGTCGGCCAGCTTGGCGGTGGTGTAGTTGGTAACTTCGTTTTCGGTAAAGAACAGGCCAAACTTGGTCCCAATCGTCTTGAAGTACACCGGCACCGGGCTGGAGTGGCAAGCCGCGCTCATCCCCGCCTGGAGTTGTTCGCGCAGAGGTTCCAGTTTAGCATAAAATCCCGGCTCAAGCACTTTCTTGAGGGTCGCAATCCCCGCCGCCATCGCCAACGGGTTGCCGCTCAAGGTTCCGGCCTGGTAAACCGGACCACTGGGAGCAATCATCGCCATAATCTCGCGTTTGCCGCCGTAAGCTCCGACCGGCAGACCGCCGCCGATCACTTTGCCCAGCGTGGTCATATCGGGCCGGATGCCGGTCAGACCCTGCACACCGCTAGCCCCACCGATGCGGAAACCGGACATTACCTCGTCAAAGATCAATACGGCTCCTTCGCGCTCGGTAATGCGTCGCAAACCTTCCAAAAAGCCCGGTTGAGGCAGTACCAGACCCATATTGGCCGCGACCGGCTCAACGATGATCGCCGCGATCTGATCTTTGTGGCTGGCAAAAAGGCTTTCGACCGCTTCGAGGTCGTTATAAGGCGCGTTGAGGGTATCGGTCGCGTTGGCCGGGGTTACGCCGGGGCTATCGGGCAAACCCAGCGTAGCCACCCCGCTCCCGGCCTGAACCAGCAAAAAATCGGCGTGGCCGTGATAGCAGCCTTCAAATTTCAAAATCTTGTTGCGTTTGGTATAGGCCCGCGCCACCCGCAGTGCACTCATGGTGGCCTCGGTGCCGCTACTGACAAAGCGGATCATTTCGATACTCGGCATCGCCCCGGTGATCATCTGGGCCAGTTCGGTTTCCAACCGAGTTGGTGCGCCATAGCTACTGCCACGCTGGGCCTGGTGGGTAATCGCTGTTACCACGCTCGGCTCGGCGTGACCGAGAATCAGCGGTCCCCAGCTCAACACGTAATCGATAAAGCGGTTATCATCGGCATCGTACATATAGGGTCCTTCGCCGCGCTCGATAAACAACGGATTGCCCCCGACTCCCCGGAAAGCCCGCACCGGGCTATTTACGCCGCCCGGCAATAAACAACTGGCTTCTTCAAACAGGGCTTTGGACTTTTCAAATTTCATTGGTATACCTTTTCTTTTTTACGCCACTCAACAAGTATTTCATATAATTAGGACTTTCGCTTAGAGGCGAAAACCAAGCTAAAGCGGGGTTAGAAGGGGCGCAGCCCATGCGGGAGGTATAAGGGGTCTCCCCTCTAAATCCCTTTTTACTTTCGCTTCCACCTCACTTGTGAGGTAGAAGCGAAAGTCCTAATAATAAATAAGGGTAGGCAAAGAACCCAATTCTTTACCTACCCCCTATTTTTAAGGACTATAACCCCATGTTTTTTACAACCTGCTCGACGGTCGCCGAGACACAGCTAAAAATCGGTACGTCGCGGACAGTGTAGACGCTGCTTTCGGTTTCGCGCAAGTGTTGCACCAGGTCGAGGAAGTCCGACGGGTAATCGGTCTCGAAGGCTACCACGAAATCCTGGTCGTCCAACCCAAAAGAATAGCTGGTATTGAGCTTGACCGTCGGATACATATGGCCGACCTTGATATGCTCATTCATGATGCGCTGGCGGTCTTCGACCGGTAAAAGATACCAGGGGCGGTTTTTCACGAACGGATAAACAAACAGATATTTGGCTCCCCAGGGTTCTACCCGCAACCGCTCATTTTCGCTGCCTTCGTGGTGGTGATTATCGGTATAGGTCGAGCGTTTGGTCATCGCCAGGTAATGAAAAGGCTGTGACAGGTAAGCTCCCAGGCCGGTCGCCAGAACCGTCGAGTGAACTTCCTGAAGCCGCTCCAGGCCGCTAGGTGAGTCGCCGTCCTTGTTGACCGGGACCACGTGCCATAGCATAAAATCTACGTCGCCGCGCACGCCGGTCAAACTATAGGGCCGGAGCAACTCGCCGCGCGGGTAAAGGTCGTCCATAATTTTCAAAAATTCCTGGATGCCCTGTTCGCGTTCGGCTTTGGGCAACCGCCGGAAAGCCGGGTCGAGCTTGTAAAAACCGTATTTAACAAACTGCTGAGTGCTGGTGTTATGGCGAAATTCAACCTTCATGTTGGGGTCTTCGGCCATCACGCGGCCACCCTTGATGCCCAGCTTTTCTTTTAGCTCACGTTCGCCGGGCGTCACCTCGGTGGCCGGGTTAGTGTAAACCGAGATACCACTGCCGGAAACTTCCATACCGCTACCGGTGGTCGAGCTTCGATCATCCATCTGAAAAACCCTCCTCAATTACGATTTGCGATTAACCCTTACACCCGAATTACCTGGCCGCAGCATAAGGTTAAATCGGAGCGAGGCGTCTGGGTTAGCGGGCCTCTAAAACAGCTTAGTATAAATTTGTACCCTGATTATACACCGGCTGACCAAAAAAAGTAGTTTTTAAAATAGTTTCTTATGTGGATTTTAGTTGATTCTAATCTAACGGTCTGTAATCGGGACTACTTTTTATCATCTAAAAGTGACCCGACCTTCACAAAAAAATTGGTCAATTCTTTTCTATTGACGTTTAGATAAAAAATTAGTATCTGTTCAGACCCCACCCCTAACCCCGCCCCAGGGCGGGGAAAAAGAGAAAGAGATTTTACAGGGGCACCCATAGGGTACCCGCCTGTACGACCCCGCGCAGGGCACCCAGGGGGTACCCGACCCCTTCAACCCTCATATCGAAATCTTATGTAAAGAGGGCCATAAAGTTACAAAGTTGAGTGAGTTAATACGAATAGTCCAGCGGTTAGATGAGTAAGGTATAGCCGAAAGCCCTCCTAATTGGTTTTGTTAGATTTCAAACCACCTCCAAATTCTGGATAAACTTTCGCCACTCAGGCTATAAATCTGATGCACAATTGCCATAATAGCTTTAGTTTTACGCGACTTTCTTAGCTGTTTCCCCTCGTGATGGAGATTATTTTTTTACGGGGCCAACTACCTAACACGAAATTATTATAAGGAGAACCTTTTGATTATTTTATCCATTTCACTACTTCTGGCCCCCCGTAAAAGAATGCTTTCTGTTGCAAAGGTAACAGCCCTAAAAAGAGAGAAGAGGTTTGAGGTGGGGGCACCCAGAGGGTACCCGCCTGTAGTACCCCCGCTTCAGGTTGGTTTACGTTATCAAAGGTTGGAGCGGGGGAAAGTAATCAGCCAAAATTTATTTAGCCGGCAATCAATAATAAGGCGGTTTCTAACCAAAACTGCCAGGATAGTATAAACAAATTAAGCTGGAAGAAAGTAATAATATGCTATACTGAGAGTAGGTTTAGCGAATCATGTACAAAGACTTTTATGGCTTTATTTACAAGAAATATAATAAAAAAGAGAAGAAGTAATATACGACCGGTATTGTTCTGGTTAAGCTATTTT
The DNA here is from genome assembly GCA_038322625.1 of Chloroflexia bacterium. Lineage (GTDB taxonomy): Bacteria > Chloroflexota > Chloroflexia > Chloroheliales > Chloroheliaceae > 54-19. The sequence continues at coordinate 120,577 of JBBQGA010000009.1, read as the reverse complement.
ATTGCTCTTTTTTCACTTTCGGCCTGCGATGCGGGTACGACGATTAAGGCAACCACTCTGGGTGTATCCCCCACCCCAACGATTGTAGCCGGTGAAGCCAGCCTGACTGGTCCGGTTATACGAATATATTTTAGTCTACCACTCTCTAGCGATGTCGATCTGTTTACCAGTTATAAACGGGCCGGTCAAATAGCAATTGACGAACAGACCGGTGGTACTGGAAAAATTGGTCAATACAGAATTGATTTTGTTGTAGTTGACGATGCCAGTCCATCCACTCATATGTGGAATACTGATCTTGAAAGTGCCAATGCTACCAGGGCCGCCGCCGATCCCGATACAATGGTTTATCTTGGCCCGGTCAATAGCGGGGCGGTCAAAGTCGCGCTGCCGATTATGAATTTAGCCGGTATAGCTCTTATCAGTCCAGGGGCTACCTACCCCGGTTTAACCCGCGCCAGTTCTGGCATTACCCGCCTGGACGAACCCGAACTCTATTACCCGAACAAAATCCGCAACTTCTTTCGGGTAGTCGCGCCCGATACCTTACAAACACCGGTAATTGGCGAATTCTTCAAAACCTCGCAGACTCACAAGGTTTATTTGATCGACGATTCTCAACTTTATGGACGTGGTCTGGCGGACGCGCTGACCCTGGAATGTACCCGAAAGGCGATTGATTGCAGCCATCGAAGTTCGATTACCGGACAGGAGGCCAATTACCAGGCCCTGGCGGCCAGTATTAAAGCGGTCAAGGCGGATTTCATTTTCTTTGGCGGTGTTAGCCAGCAACAAGCTCCCCTCCTGATCAAAGATATTCGGGCGGCAGGTCTGAAAATGCCTTTCATGGGTGGCGGCGCACTGCGCTACGACCTGTTTATCCAGCAGGCTGGTCAGGATGCCGAAGGGGTTTATGCGATCAATTCTGGTACGCCGGAAGAAAACGCACCCCCTATAGGCCAGGAATTTCTCAAACGCTACCGGGCTTTATACGGTGAAACCGGTCTCAATCAGGCTTATACCCGCCAGGCCTACGACTGTATGAATGTGGCTTTAACGGTTATAAAACAGACCGGCAAAGATCGGAAGGCTATTATCGACGGTCTGGCTCATCTCAAAAATTATGACGGGGCGTTGGGCAGCTTTCATTTTGATGCTTTTGGCGATACTAGCCTGACTGAATTTACTATCTGGCAGGTAGCAAAAGGCCGGTGGCAACCTATTCAGGTTCTCCGACCGACCATGGCTAATAATCCTTGATCGATTTGTGAGAGTTGTTACTTCCGAAATTTAGCTTTTCGTTCCACTTGATCGCCTCGCAATCAGCCGGCCTATCACGCCAGGCCTGGCGACCTAAAAGCCATTACTAACTCCCACCCGTTCGAGCAGTTCACGGAAGGCCACCACCGCTTCGTGAAATAACTGGGGGCCACTAAAGCCGCCGTACTGACCGCTAGCTTGCAAATGCGGTTCGAGCGAGGCATAACCGACGTAGCCAGTTTCTTTGAGGGCCAGCAAAACCGGTTCGAGTTCGCCTTCTCCGGCCCCGGCCACTACCACCCGGCCATCCTCAAAAAAGGCATCTTTGATATGTAAATAGGTAATTTGCGGTTCCAGTAGCGGGTAAGCTTCCGTGAAGGGTTTGACCCCAACTTGTACAAAGTTGGCCGGGTCAAAGACCGCCCGAAGATTGGCTGAACCTACCTCGTGGATCAGATCGGCGCAGCGTTCGGGAATATCGCCGTAAATTCCCTTTTCGTTTTCGTGCAGCAAAATCAGGCCGTATGGCTGTGACATAATCGCCATTTTCTCCAACCGTTTGCAAACTTCACTCCGGTATTTCTCGTAAGCTGCCGGGCCTTCTTCCGGAGGCATATAAAACGAGAACAGCCGGACATACGAACTGCCTACCCAATCGGCGATCTCCAGAATACGCTCGAAGCGTTTTAACTCCGGCTCAAACGGGTCGGTGATCAGTTGCTTACCGATAGGCGAGCCGATAGCCGAAACACCGATACCGCGCATCGCCAGACTTTGCTCGATCCGTTTGAGGTCTTCGTTGGTAAACTCGCTGACATTTTTGCCCCAGGCTCCGCGCAACTCTAAAAAGCGAATTTCTTCCTCTTCCAGCACATCCAGTTGTTGGTCCAGATCGTCGGCGATTTCGTCGCCAAAGGCACTGAGGATAAATTCGGCTGGTTTGCGCGAGGACGCTAACAACTCCTCCAGGCTGTCCATTTTCTAATCGTTCTCCCTCTATATTTTACCGGCAGTAAATTGTCGAAAACACCGCGATTGGCCTCAAACCCCGGCTGATGAGCGATCTCAAACCGCCTATTTTTGGGGTGGTAGCGGCGGGCCGGTCTATATTTTACCTTATTAGCTCTTTTTTGGCGATGAGGTGGTATGAGATATGCACATGAGGATGTTAGCAATTGAAAAAAGTCCGTACTTTGCTCTATTCTGGTTAAAAGGGAGGCTGCCGAACCGGGCGAGCTTTCCACAAATTAGAAAAAAGAAACCAAACGAGAAATTAGGGAAAGGAAAATTATGTTGACTTCAATTCATCTAGGGGCCGCCGTTCAGGGATTTCAGGACGAACACCTGGGCAAAATCGCTTATCTGATAGCCAATCCTCAGAGTGGACAGCTTACCCATTTTGTGCTGACGCACACCGGTACAGACCGTGAAATACTGGTTGAGGTTGGCCGGATCGAGGGTATCGCCGACGACCACCGGACTGTCCGGTTAAACCTATCCGGTCAGCAATTAGCCGAACTCCCCGATTTTATCGAACGCGACTATGTTGACACCAATATCACCAGTTCGGTCGGTAACGATATGCCGGTACCGCTTTCAATGCCCAGTTCGTACACCAACACCGGCGGTAACTTTGGTACGCTTTCCCCATTAGCCGGTAGTCAAAATTCCGCCAGTGGTCAGGCTATGCCTTATGAACCCATGTTAAATTCGGCCATTACCGGTAATGCGGTTGGTCCGGTCGGGATACCCTACGAAGAAAAGCTGAATGTGCCGGAAGACTCTCTGATCGTCCGGCAAGGGGCACGGGTGGAGGCCCTCAACGGCAAGCTCGGTTCCATCAAGGATGTTAATATTGACCCGAATAGTGGGCGCCTCATCAGTTTCGTGGTAGCTAAGGGTTTTCTGTTTACCGAGGATGTAGAGGTACCGGTCGAACTGGTCAGCGAAGCCAATCAGGATATGGTTTACCTGAACGTAACTAAAGAAGATTTGGCAAATCGTCCGACAGGGCAACTGCCGCCGACCGAAACTTCCGGCTATAACCAGGACGCTCGGTAATCTAAAATATTCAGGTTCGGAAAAGGCCGCCGTAAAGGATGGCCTTTTTATTACACCTGACATTAGGGATGGGTTATCCGGCTAGAAAATAAGGCTGAGGTGTGCTAAAATAGGGCGCAATCCAGTTAGAACGTTAAAGGAGTTTTGAGATCACTACCGTGACAACCTTCACACCGTCTTCCCATCCTCTGGTAATACATCCGCGAGTGGGTTTACATAAAGCTGCTACTGCCCTGTCGCCCACCGAGGTTGGCACCGGCGGGACCATATGGCTTTGCCGCCACGCGGAAGTACACAATCCTCGACAGGTTCTTTATGGCCGCATGGCTCGTTTCGGCTTAACCGCCAACGGTCATACTCAGGCCGCACAACTTGGTCGGTTTTTAGCCGCTCACCCGATTACCACCCTTTACAATAGCCCTCTGCTGCGGGCGCGCCAGACCGCCAGGGCACTGGCGACCGCAACCGGGTTAAGTCCTCGTACCAACCGCGATCTGATCGAGGTGCATACCGGTTATGATGGTGTGCCGCTGGCCGAAATAGGTGATTTTAATTTTTATGAGCCGTTGGCCGCCGAAGGGGATGAAACGATTGAAATCGTGCGTGACCGCATAATCCGGTTTACCCGCAAAGTACTGACCCGCCATAAAGGCCAGATGGTCGCGGCGGTTTCACACGGCGATCCGGTGGTCATTCTTCACGCCTTTTATCTGGGGTTGCCGATGCAACTTGCCAGTCTGCGTGCGCCCAATTTTTACCCGGAACGCGCCTCGGTCACTCGCTACGATTTCCCACCGGAAGGTTTTACCCTCCAGGCGGACCGGGTTCGTATCAGTTACTACGAACCACCTTTTGAGCAAGAGTAGTTTTATTGTGGTTTTTTTATTTTAGGTAAATGTAATTACTCACCCCATCTCGGTAGAGGATCGAAGCAGGGGTCGTGGTGGCGCAGCCCCTGCCGGGGGTTACAGGCGGGTACCCTCTGGGTGCCCCTGTATACTCTCTTTTTTCTTCTTTCCCCGCCTTGGGGCGGGGCCTGAGTAGTTACAATTCAATAGAAGTATTTTAAACAAGAAGGAAAACTGTGTTATGGCTGAAATAGCCCTTTGTCGCTATCATTGTCCAAATTGCCAGGCGGAACAGGAACAAGAAGGTTACATTATTATCGAGGCCCAGGACGAGGAACCGGCCCGCCAATTGCTCAATGACGACGCCAATAAAGTAGTTTGTCCAGAGTGTAATACGGTCAGTCGCCTGAATATTCCACTGCTATACCACGATTGGGAGCAGGAACTTTTTATAATCTTTGTGCCAGACCTGGCCCAGTTAAATCAGGAAACGCTCGGCCAGGCAATCCGTTACCCTTACGGTATGCTGGTGAGTAAAGAAGCCGAACGGCGTGGCATCGAGTTGCCCGAACCGGACGACGCAGCCTTTCCGCGCGGCGAGGAAGAGGAATATCGTAATGCTCCCGGTGCCCGGTTCCATGCCTTGACCCAGGAGCAAGCCGCCGAACTATTGCCGGAATATTTGCTTCGCCCGACCATTGTAGATAATTTCGAGGTGTTGCGAACGGCAGCCCAGGCGGCCCACGATGGTATGACCGGCCAGGAAGTAGTCGACGATATGGCCCGCTTACAGCTAATTAACAGTATTATTTCGGCTCCCGACCCTATCGCCCGTCGAAAAATCTTGACGCACGGGGGGCCGTATCTGAACGATGAGCTTTATGAGGTGATCGATACCCTTAGTGAACAGATGGGCAGCGAGGGCCAAACCGAACTGGTCGAACGCCTGCAAACAGTCAAAGAACAAGTCCAGCGTTATCGTCACAGCCAGCAGCAGCGTCTTAAAGCCAGTAAGACAAAGGCTGAGAAGGCTAATAAAACCACTGTGGAATAAATTACCCCTGGATTTAAACCGGTTTCAGCCCATAAAAAAACCCTCCGCGACGGTGTTTGCGAAGGGCTTTCCGAACAACAAGGAGTAGATACACGAATTTGTTACTTGACGCCGGTCAAGTTAGAGTTAGAACAACGCAATAAAACGTCAGACTGAATCTAGTTGAGATTGAACAAAAGAAAGTAACCGGGCTAGAGCGATAGATGACGGTGTAGGACGATATGCGACGCGAAAATAGGTTGGAAACGGATATTGCTACGACGCTAGAAATTGCTAGATATTGTTACAAGTTGTTGCGAAGACGGTACAGGACGCTGTAAAGACATTACGAGACGCTGGCAAAGACGTTGCATGAAGGTGTAAAGTTGGTGCGTGACATTACAAAAATTGTTCAAAGACGAAACAGGATGCTGCTAGCACGTCAAAGAAATTGTCATAGGATATTGGAACGACGAAACAGGACGTTGCAAGATTGTAATCGGAATGAACGAAATGTATCAAAACGCTGTTAAGACGAAACAGGACATTGGAACGGTGTTGCTGGATCGGTAGAAAACGTTAAATGACCTTGCTGGAACGAAACAGGACGTTAGTCGATGTTGTAATGACGAGAGAAGATGGTACAGGACGCTGTAGGTTGGGTCGGGACGTTATCGGGATGCTGGTAAGACGCTGCAAGCGGTGTTAAGACAATTTAATGACGTTGTAATGTTGAAGCTGCGACTATGTAAGATAAGGACTAAACTTGCTACGACGTTATCAGACTTGTTAGGTTAAGTGTTGCGAGTGATTGCTCTCTTTTGTTCTTTCAACACCTTAAATATAACAAAGCAACATTACGAATTACATTAAGAAAACTTTGAATTTTCGGAATATTTAAACATCGAGAAAATGGTTTTATCAATGACAACTGGGACGGAAGCTTTATTACAGGTTAGCGATTTAATAAAAACCTACCCGGCTGAAGAAGGCGGGTTTTTGGGTAATTTGTTTTCGAGCGGCAGCCAGCGGATACCAGCCCTCAATGGGGTATCGTTTGAATTGCGCGAAGGCGAAACTCTCGGCCTAATCGGGGAAAGTGGGAGTGGCAAAAGTGCGCTGGCCCGGATCATTGCCGGTCAGGAGAAACCCGACAAAGGCCGGGTTAATTTTATGGGGAAGCTAATTAATACGCTGGCCGAGAATGACTTGAAGGCGATCAAGCGCAATTTACGCTATTTGCCGGAAGATGCTTTCGGGAACCTTACCGCCGATCCCAAGAACCGGGTCGACCGCTTGTTGTACGACCTGGCCGACCGTGCCCCGGCCAGTGGCGGAGCCTCGCAGGGCCTGGCAAGAGAGATGCTAGACCGGGTGGGCCTGGGAGAACAATATCTGACCCGTTTTCCCAATCAGATGTCGGGTGGTGAACGGCAACGCCTGGCAATCGCCCACGCCCTGATGCTGCGCCCGCGCCTGATTGTCGCCGATGAACCGGTGTCCAACCTGGACCTGACCAGCCGTACCCAGATGTTAAATTTGATGAAGCGGATCGGACGGGAATACAAGATCGCCTTTATTTTTATTTCTCATAACCCCTCGATGGTGCGCTACTTTGCGGGAAGTGGTCGGCTGGCCGTTATGTTCGCGGGGCGGTTTGTCGAACAATTACCGGCCAGCGACCTTTTCGACCGGGCAACTCATCCTTATACCAAGACCCTGTTGAGTGTAAATTCAACCCCCAGTCCTCTGCCAGCTTCAGCCATCGACCTGGCCTCGGCCCTTTCAGAGCGCGCGCGGGTCGATGCTCATACCATGCCGCTGGATACGCTGGAAACTGAAATGAGTGCCGAAGGTAATATTGGGGCGTTGGCTCAGGTGGCGGCTACCTCGGTAGGTTGCCCTTTTTACCGCTGGTGCCCGGAACATTTTGAGCGTTGCACCCAGCTAACGCCCCGTTTGTTGCCGGTCAAATATGCACGGTTGGAAAATGGGGAAGTGCTACCCCTGGAAGCCGGACAGCTAAAACCTGCAAACGAGGCAGCCTGTTTGCGCTATACGGACCAACAGGACTAATTTGCTATAAACTGTAGGAAAAATCAAGTTTAATCTAATATTTTTTAGACTGTTTTGGTGCTAAAATAGATTAGTAGTTTTTTTGCCTGGTCTAAGCGGTAGTTATCAAGAAAGGGTCGTCCGGTATGTCCCAGTCCAATTCAAGCTCTACACCCACCCGGCATTCACACCATATCCTGATCATCGATGATAGTGCGCGTCTCCGCTTTGCGCTGGCCGATCTGATTGTAGCGGCCTGTCTGGCAACCGGCAAACCCTACCGGGTATTTCATTGCGATAAAGACGGTCAATTCGTGCAGAGCCAGGAGAGTTTAAACCCTTCGATCCTGAGTGCGCCACCTTCGGCGGGCGTGCCCAGCAGCGACCCCAACCGGCTGGACGAGTTTGCAGTCTATACCGCCCCTAGTCCCAAACACGCTCTCTTTGTAATTAATTCGCCTCTATTCACCAAACTTACGATTATTTGCGATGTTATGATGCCCGCCGATACCGAAGTTGGACTGGTCGGTATGCTCGACGCACTGGCCCGGCGGAGCCTGCCGGTAAACCTGGTTTTTGCTTCCTCGGATGCTCAGAACCGGTATGTGGTGGCAAAACTGGTCGAAACCGGCCAGGCTTACTTTATGATCAAGGCCGGGGGGACCTGGGAAACCCTTTCTCAGGCCCTGGTACATCGTACCGACAGCTTCCAGTTCAAAATCATAACCGTTAATGATTTTGCCGGTATCGGCGGGGCCACCAGCTATGCAATGGGTATGCAAGCCGGACCGGTCGGCACCTTTAATGAAAACAGTTCCCGTGTGGCTACGCAGTCGGCGGCGGTATCCAATCCACCCCTCAATAGTCAACCGGTGCATTCGATGAGTCCCAGGATTACACCCCGCCCGGTTGAGTTTAATGAGAAACCGTCGGCCCGGCCCGGCTTTGTGCTTTTCCGGCCATTTGTTGCTTTTTGGCGTTCTTTGCGCGGTCGTTAATTCTATTTTAACCGATTTGCAATTGTAACTTCCCCGGAGAAAGTCGGTTTGAGGCCCATTTTGCGGTATTTTGAGCTAATCTTATATGAGTAGGACTGACAGTGTATCAGGTGATTAGTTAGCATAATCAAGTGGATAATTAAGAGGATAATAACTATGAGTACAAATGTAGACCCGTTGTGGTGGTTGGCGATGATTGTCGCCGCAATTCTGGCGGTAATTCCGTTTCTGATCGTGCCGCAACGCCGCTGGTGGCCCGGTGCTTTTGGGTGGGCTATCGACTTCCTATCTATCGGGTTGGCTGTTTCCGACAATTTCCACGGGCTGACCCCTCTCGCCATCGCCGGTCTGATCGTCGGCAGTGTGCTAGGCTTTACCGGTGTTCTAACCGGCCCAAACAGCCCGGTTGTTTGACTTCTCGGACAATCTTAATTTATAAGGAACAAAAATCGCGCTTTACAGGCGCGATTTTTATTTTTCTTTAACTATTCACCCTACCAGTAAGAAGATTAGTGGGTTAGGTAGGGGTCGGGTACCCACTGGGTGCCCTGCGCGGGGTCGTACAGGGTCTCCCCTGTATTTCTCCTTTTCTTTTTTCCCCTCCCTGGGGGAGGGGTCAGGGGTGGGGCCTGAACAGATACCCTTTTTCTACTTTCTTTACCGGTTATCAGGTTTAAACTCGGCTTAACTGGCGACTGCCGACGCTGGCGGCTTCGACGAAGGCTTTGAACAGATTGGCGGCACTGCTATGCTGTCGCCAGAGTTCTTCAGGATGCCATTGTATACTGGCTACCCAGCGGTGATTATCGCTTTCAAGGGCTTCCACTACTCCATCCGGTGAACGTCCGACCACCTTCAGACCCTGGGCGACCTGCTTGACGCTCTGGTGGTGGAGCGAATTGACCATTAGCTGTGAAGTGCCAAAAATAGCACTCAACTTGCATTGCGGTTCCAATACGACCTGATGAGCCAACAGACCCCGGTCGCTGGTGTAGGTGCTGCCCCGGTGATCTAGCGAACTTTCCGGTAATTGTAGCGGAATATCCTGGAAAAGCGTACCGCCCAGGGCCACGTTCAGCACCTGGTGGCCGCGACAGATGCCCAGCAGGGGCAAATCATCTGCAATAGCCCAGCGAGCCAGCCACAATTCGGTCGCGTCGCGGCGGGGTTCAACCGAGTCCATCTCTGTTCCGTTCTGGCTTTCACCATAGAGGTCCGGTTGCACATCCGCCCCACCGGTCAGCAGCAAGCCGTCCAGTGTCCGGTAGATCGCGTAAGCGGCGGCTTCGTGGCCGGTACAGGGAATGATCAAAGGTGCGCCCCCGGCATTCAATACAGCGGCGATATAGCTATCCCGCACGGCGTGGCGGTCAACGCCGTCACCGGTCAGTATATCGCCGCTGATACCGATTACAGGCCGGGCCGGGGTAGCCGGTTTCTGGTTAAAGTTATCCATTTAATAAAATATCCTCATCAAATTTTCTATATTTAAGCCTATAAATTGAGAAGAGCCAGCGCGTGAAAATAACGCTGGCTCTTGCCTTTTTATTATGCGGGGACTAACTGCCACTCAGCGTAGCCGGTTCGTCTCCGGCGGGTTCCTGGGGTTCGCCATCGTTCTGGGCGGCACTCCGGTACAGGCTCAAGGCTTTGAGCGATATGCCATTGGCGCGAGTAAAGACACTCTGGCGTTCTTCGGCCTGCGAGTTCCGGCTGATTTCGGTCGTAAGCCAGTAATCGAAGTTAGCGACATCCTGGCGCAATTCTTCCAGATCATCGGGGGTGCTGCCCACTTCGTGGGTGGTCTGGTGCAAAGCCAGCGTTTTTTGATAGACCAGAAAAACTTTTTTGTAGAGGGCTTTGAGGTCTTCTGGGTCGGCTGACCCATCGGTTTGGGGTTGAGTGCTATTGAGCCAGCTACTCAGTTCGACAAAGTCTTTCTGAAGCTTTTCGATATATTTATGAGAAATCGGTGGCATCGCATCCTGCTTTTTTGTGGCTATATCCTGGTCAATCGAAAAATTACCTTTGCAAACCGCCTGGGCGGTCTTGCTCAAGTTATGAGGTTAGTGTAAATCAGATGACCTAAGTCTGTCAAGTCCAAATGGTAGCGGAACAGGCTAAATACGTTTAGCTCAAAGACCCCTTTTGTTAGAATAATCCTGACCAAACCAAATTCATTTTACGCAACCAGGTGCTTAATGTGATGCGTGTGGCCGGTTGCATACGCATCAGTAAAACCTTACCGGCTAACTCTCGCTCTACCGCTAGAGCGTTGGCTTTTTTAGGGCTTGTACTTAACGCATAAACCCTGATTAGAAAGCCAGGACTCTTGCATTTATGTAAACAATATGTTAGACTATTTCTAGCTTCACATAAGTATAATTGCAGGGCGCGGTTTTATCCAAGGGAGAAAAAAGGTATGACCTTTACCGAGATTTTGACAGAGGCCGCTAATAATGTGGAAGGCGCAATGGCGGTCGGTTTAATCGGCATAGATGGAATCGGCGTTGAAACGGTCGTAGCGGATGGCAACGAAATAGATACCGAGGCCGTAGAAGTAGAATTGGCCGGGTTGGTCAGTACTGTTAATCGCACCGCGCTGGCCTTGTCTGCCGGATCGATCAAAGATTTGATCGTGGAAGCCGAAAAGCAAAGCTATCTGATTACCTTGATCGATAAGGATTATTTTCTGGTAGTTACAATGGGTCCGCAAGCCAATCTGGGCCGGGCACGCTTCGAGGTAAAAAGGGTCAGTCAGCGGTTACGCGATAATCTCTAATTTCCAGCCAAAAGAATTTTGACCGTCGTCTCGTGGCGACGGTTTTTGTTGTCCTCGTTTCTCATTTCAACCGGTCTACCGGTTAGTTATAGGATTTCCGATTCCATTTCATGAAGCGAAATTGAAGCGAAAATAAAAAGGGATTTAAGGGGGCACCCAAAGGATACCCGCCTTATACCCCCGCAGGGTACCCAATGGGTACCCGGCCCCCACTACCCCGCTTCAGTCTGGTTTGTATCTGTAAGCGAAAGTCCCAAATTATAATACCGGGTCAGGTAACGGGTTAGGCCTAAAGACTTAGATTAATTAGACTAATGCAGGATACCTATTTAGGGCAAAGTCTGGCATGCTTGGCTGGTATATATGAGGTTGTAAGATTGATTCTAAAAGGCTAAAATCTCATTGGTAAATTTAACAGCGAGAATAGTCGAACGACTGACCATTTATCAAATATAATCTGCTTTATCAGTTAAATCTCCTACCAGCAATAATAAAATCTCTAAAATAAAAATTCGGTAGGTACCGCCTTAATGGAATTTGGGGTAAGCAATTCAACGGCTGGTTTGCCGCTAAACCTGCCAGATGGCAAAATGACAAAAACTCCGATAAGAATTCTGGTCGTCGATGACCGGGCCGCTGTCCGCGACAGTCTGCGCACTATTTTGACCCTGGAAGAAGATTTTGAGGTAATTGGGGAAGCCGCTAATGGCCGGGAGGCGGTTGAAGCTGCCCGCACTTTGCAACCCGATCTGGTGTTGATGGACCTGGAGATGCCCGATCCAGCAGGCCAACCCTTCGATGGCATCAGTGCCTGTGCCTCTATCAAGCACGATCAACTCTGCCAGGCGGTAATTATTCTCACCGTACACGCTGACCAGTTTTCCCGCCAGCGTGCCCAGGCGGCAGGCGTCGATTTATTTCTGGAAAAAGGGGTCACCTCTTTTGAATTGCTCAACCAGGTACGTCGCCTGGCCCACCCGCTCTAAAAATGCCAGGGATAGGTCAGCAGCACGTGGGCGGAAATATGATCGCGCGTGACACAGCCAAAATAATGTGAGTCGTAGCTGACCGGACGATTATCCCCCAGCACAAAATAACAATCTTTACCCAGCGTGGTCGGCGGATAAGTATAATCAGCTTTATTTTTAATATACGGTTCGGCTAAAGGCTGATCATTAATATAAACAACCCCTCTTTGAATCTCTACTTTTTCACCCGGCAACCCGATAATCCGCTTGATAAGCTCGTCCTCGTTATTAGTGGCGGTAGGACGCGACAATATCACAATATCGGTCCGGGTCGGGCCGCCCAGCACCTTAAAGAAAACCTGGTCGGTCAGCACCCGGTCGCCGCTGGCATGATAGGTCGGGACCATGCTGGAGCCTTTTACTTCGTAGGAGGGCACCACAAATTTTACAATCAGGAAAAACCCCAGCCACAAAATTATATAGCGCGAAAGGACCCGCAAAATACCGCGCGACCGGCGGGCAGGCTGGGTGGCCGGAAGTGGCCCCTCGGTTAAGGAAGTGAAATTGCCGGGGGCGAGATCGGGCGAATTGGTAGGTTCGTGGGATGATTGCGGTGACTGAGGTGGTTGGTAGAAATTGTGGTCGTTCATAAAAGCCGGGCCGCCGGTTCCTTTCGATTATAGTTGGACTTTCGCTTCAATTTCACTTCATGAAATTGAAGCGAAAGTAAAAGAGTTTTCCAGGGGCACCCAAAGGCTACCCGCCTATGAGACCCCACTTCAGCCTGGTTTTCGCCCTTAAACTGAGGTGGTGAGCAGACAATAAGTACCGCCGTTTGGGATTATAACATAGATCATTCTGGCTCTGGCAGCCCGATATTGCCGCCGAAAGTTTCGACTGCCAGCCGGGTACGTTCGCGGATAGTGGCCGCGATGGTCTCCAGTTCGGCCTGGGGCAAACTTGTAACCCACTCGTTTGGTGGTCGGCGGGCCACCGTGTAGAGCTGAACCGTTTGTAAATGGTCGTCTCCGGCTCGCAACTCGTTCAGGCGGTCGCAGTAGGCCGCAATTTCAGCCTGGCCGGGACCTTCACCATAGGTACGTAGAAAGCAGGTTTGAATATTAATCGGGCCGGTTCGGGCGGCCTGGGTCAAATTTCGCAATACCCGCTCGTAAGGCACATTGGTTTTATCGACCAAGTTATAATACTCCGGCGTCCCAGCGTCCAGTTTCGCCCAGATTTCGCCGTTATTATCCCATAGTAGCCGTAAACCGGCCCGGACGGTAGTTTTTTGCAACTGAGTGGCATTGGTAATCAGTACCAGTTTGACCGCCTCAGTTTCAAACCCGGCGGCAGCCCGCGCTTCAATGGCGACCTGGACCGCCTGATCAAAGGCCGGATAGGTGGTTGGTTCGCCGTCACCGCTAAAGGCAATATCGTTCAGCCGCCGCAGTTCGGGCGCGACCTCTTTAAATTCAGCTTCCTGCCAGATTTCGCCGCTTTTTGCCAGCCGTAATAACTCGCCAAGTTCCTCTCGCATTTCGGCCAACTCGACTGCCGGACGCGGTTGGTTGAGCGGGGGCAGCGGTAACTTACCTTTGCCGGGCCGGAAATCGGCCCGGTCGACTTCACAATATATACAATCGAAGTTGCAAACCCGGTCCGGGTTGAGGTTTACCCCCAGCGAAAGGCCCCGCGACCGGCGTGAAATCACCGGATAACACAACCGGAAGTCACGCCAGTGGCGCGGATGGGCTTCAAAACCGCGCGCGCCACTGTGTAAAAGAATAGTTTTTCCCACCCTAAACGTCCTAACTATCAGGTCCGATCTATCAAAATAATATTTCTTCTATATTATACGCTATAGGGCGAAACTACTGGCATTGTGCTGCGTAAATAAAGTGTATTAGAAATTCGTTAGAAATATTTCTAGCCCAAAGGAGGCATTCGTATGGTTAACAATCGTTATCGTATGTCGCCCGGTTCGACTACGACCAATACGGCAGGTATTATGCCGGGAACCAACCCGGTAGGTTTTACTTTGTTCCTGATTGTAACCGCTATCGGGGCGGCGATTTCTTTATGGGTCGTGAAACTGCCCGAAACCGGGTCGGCTCCGCTGGCCTATCTGACCGCGCTGGCCCCTTTGATTGGCGCATTTATTTTTGGTTATCTGATCTATATCTCGTTGCGGATCGCTCGTCAGTGGGAAAAAGCGGTAATTTTGCGGTTAGGAAAGTTTCACCGGACCGCCGGGCCGGGTATTTTCTTTTTATGGCCGGTGCTAGACTCGATTTCGACTATGCTGGATACGCGGGTTCAATTAACTTCTTTTAAGGCCGAGCAAACCCTGAGCCGCGATACCGTGCCGGTGGATGTGGATGCCGTGTTGTTCTGGTTTGTCTGGGATGTCCAGAAAGCCGCTCTGGCCGTATCGGATTACGCCGAGGCGGTCAGTCTGGCCGCTCAAACCGCTCTACGCGATACGATTGGTAAAACCGAACTGGCGGCCCTGCTGGCTGGCCGCTCTCAGATCGAATCCGAGCTAAAAAAGATGATCGATGAGCGGACCGAACCCTGGGGGATCACGGTTCAATCGGTTGAAATGCGGGATGTGTTAATTCCAGTGGCCTTGCAGGATGCGATGTCCAAAGAAGCCCAGGCCCAGCGCGAACGTCACGCGCGGGTGATCTTGAGCCAGGCCGAGATCGAGGTGGCCCAGAAATTCGACCAGGCCGCCCAGATTTATATTGCCAACCCGGCGGCAATGAGTTTGCGGGCGATGAACCTGCTGGCCGAGGCTATCAAGGAGCGCGGCGCGCTGGTTATTGTGCCAAATAATGCCGTCGAAACGCTGGGAATGGGCACGCTGGGCACGCTGGCCGGGATGGCCCAGACCGCCCTGCCAAATGCCCCGCGCATTATGCCGCAAGAACCGGCCAATTCTAACCCGCCGGTACCACCGCAGCCCCAACCTTATCCGGTTCAGGCTCCGCCCCCGGCGGTCCCGCGACCGCAACCGCCGCAACAGCCCGGCAGTAATCAACCCTACTCACCCTGGCCCAACAGCAACGGGCAAGGCCGTCCCTAAACCAAAAAAGCCGCCCCGTTTTAATACCGGGCGGCTTTTCTATAATATACTGGCTTAACTGCCGGTTTTTAGTTGAGGGTCTTTTAGTTCGGCCAGATAAGGTAGGCTCTCGGTTTCCTCGGTGAAATTGCGGAGGGCAAGGTTGCGGCTGATGACCAGCCCAACCATTCCCAGACAGGCCAGACCACCCAGGGCCACCGCCACCGGTGAGGAGATAAGTTGCGCGGCAATGCCCGACTCGAATTCGCCCAACTGACTACCCGAAACGGCAAACAAGAAGTTTATCCCACCGATCCGGCCTCGCATTTCTTCGGGTGTCAGCAACTGGCGAATGCTCTGGCGCATGGTCATGCTGACCGTATCCGCCGCTCCGGTACCGGCCAGCATCAGCCAGGAAAGCCAGAAGAACGTCGAAAGGCCAAAGACAATCACGCAAATTCCATAGATCACGATTGCCCCCATGACGACCCGGCCCGGATAATGAGGCCGGTGCAGCACCGTCAGCCCGACCGCACCCAGCACCGACCCGACGGCGGGCGCGGCGGCCAGCAAACCCAGACCCGCCGGGCCGACTTTTAATATATCGTTGGCAAAGACCGGTAAAAGCGTGATTGAGGCTCCGAACAGCATGGCAAAGAAGTCCAGCAGCATCAAATTAAACAGGATCGGCTTGCTGCGCATAAAGATAAAGCCGTTCTTGATCCGCCGCAGGCTGCCCCTGGCGGTGCGTTCCTCGGCGGTCAATTCCGGCCCGATCAGGGGTGCCCGCACGACCGTCAGCACCCAGATCACAGCCAGAAATGAGATTGCATCCAGCCCAAAGGCGACCGGTACCCCGAAGCCACCGATGATCAAACCACCGATAGCCGGTCCGATAATCCCGGCTACGCTCCAGGAAAGATTATTCAGGGTGATCGCGTTGGTCATGAGGTGACGCGGTACTAAGGAGGGGATAACGGCAGCATGGGCCGGACCGTCGGCACTGGAAGCGATTGCGCTCAAGAAGGTAATGCCATAGAGTAGCCAGACATTTGCCAGTCCGGTCGCCGTCAGCAGGGCCAACAAAGCCGACATAGTCAGCAAAATGGTCTGGGTAATGAGTAGCAACCGGCGACGGCTCATGCTATCGGCCAACGTGCCGCCCACAATCGAGAATAATATCACCGGCCCGGCTCTTACCAGCCCGATCAGCCCCAGGCTAAACGGTTCGTGGGTGAAAATATAAACTTGCCAGGCCAGGGCCACCGTTTGCATTTCGGTCCCCAGCTTCGATAACGTATTGCCACACCAGTATAACCGGAAATCGTCTACTCGCAGCGCGTCCAGAGCCTGCGGATTAATAAATTGTTTCAAACTGAGAGGTTCCCCGGAATAATTATGGGGAGACCCTGCCTACTCAATACCATTAGCTCGGCTGTCCCCCGGTTTTCCAATATTCGCCGTTAGCTCTTTGTAAAAATTTCAGATCGACCAGATAACGCCGGAGCGTGCAATGGTCGTACTCATAAATCTGCTTTAGTATATCATCAACCTGGCTTTCGCTATAGCGAACTTCCGGTTCAAAATTCTTGGCGATTTCCTCTACAATATAAACCTGGCGTTTGAACTGGGCCGGCCAGCCGGTCAATTGGCCGTTTTTTATAAAAATCGCTACTGTTTTGGTGCGTTCGTCCATAATGTCGGTTGGCTCTGCCGGTTGCAACTGGCGGGTTAACTGGCTGAGAGCGGCGATCATCGGCTGGAGTTTTTGAAGAGCTTGCGCCTCAAAGACTACCAGATGCGGCCTCGGTTCGCGGCCTGGCTGGTCGGACCCCCACTCTTTTATTTCGATCAGACCGGTTTCGGCCAATTGCCGTACCTCGCGTTCCAATTTACCAGCGGCATTCCCGACCTGCGCGGCCAGTTCTTCCAGCGTAACCACCTGACCGGGCCGACCGGCCAGTGTTCCCAGGATAGCCAGCCGGGCCGGTGAGGCCAGTGCCCTGGTGAGCTGGTTTAGTTCCCCTAATTGCCGGGCCTGATCGGTGGTTATTTCTATCTGAGTGATTGGATTATCTTTTGAAATATCTTTTGAGAAATTTTTGGCAGGAAGCGAAGCCGCACTCATTTTTCTTTTACTCTTACTTTCTGTTAAAATTAGCAGTAGACAAAAGCCATTCCGCTTAGTTAATTGTATTATAGGAGCCGGTGTTAATTTGTCAATGCCGTCTGGAATTGTAACTGTTCACCCTACCACTAAAAAATTAGCAGGGTAGGTAGGGGTCGGGTACCCCTTGGGTGCCCTGCGCGGCGTCCTACAGGCGGGTACCCACTGGGTGCCCTGTAGTGCTCTTTTTCTTTTTCCCCTCCACTGGTGGCCCTGGGGAGGGGTCAGGGGTGGGGCCTGAACAGTTACCTGGAATGATATTTGCACTGTATTGGCTGGTTGTTGAAGTAATAATGTCTGAAGCAGGACATAACAGGATATATTAGGACGTAAAAGTAATCAATGACTTTACCAGAAATTAGTGTGCGGGGTGTTCTGTTCGATCTATGGGGAACCCTGGCCTACAATATCCCTAGCCGGGGCCGGTCGGAATATCAGGCGATTGCGGACCGGGTTGGACATTCGAGTGAAGAAATCTGGCGACGCTGGGCCGCCTTGAGCGATGAAGCCTTGCGGGGTAATATTAAGTCCGGGGAGGACCGCGCCCGGCTGGTTTTGAAGGAACTGAATGCCCCCGACGACATGGCCTCCGTGATGGCTCAGTTCGAGTATGACAACCGGAGCGGCGAGGTTCACCTGTTCCCTGGTGTGCCGGAAATGCTGGCCGAATTGCGGCAGCGCGGGTACCAGACCTGCCTGATCTCCAATTGTAATTATCTTACGCCCTCGGTCGTCGAGAGGCTCAAGCTGGCCTCGATGCTGGACGATATTGTGCTGAGTTGCCTGGTGGGAATGGTCAAGCCGGAGGTCGAGATTTACCAGCTAGGGGCGCGAAAACTGGGATTGCAACCCGCCGATTGCCTGTTTGTCGGGGATGGCGGCGATAACGAAATGGACGGCGCACGAAAAGCCGGTTGTAAGGTAGCCCTGGTAGCTCAGGAACGTGGTCACGCCTTTCGCTTCCCGGCCAAATCTTATCCCTACGATATTCGCCTCGAAAATATTACCGACCTGCTGGCCTATCTGAAGGAACCGGCAACAAACTCAACTGCCGCTTGATCACCCGTTTAAAGCGTTCCTTATCCGGTACGATCCCCTGACTGAAAACCGCGTCATCAATCGTAACTACTGGTGGGTGCCAGCCGCCCGACAACAGAGCCGAAAGCGCGTTGGCGACCCAGGGTTTGATTTCCAGCTTGATGCGTCGGTCGTTTTCAAGCTCTAACTCTCTCAAGGCTCGCCGGACCAGGCTAATCGTCAGATCGCATTCTTCACACCACTGCTTAGGCACTTCAAAAAAGAATTGCTTGCCGGTGAATCTGTAAATAACTATTTCTATTTTTTGCATGAAGTTATTTTAGACCTTCTACTCTTATATAGCAATTCAATTATCATAACTACGCAGGCCCCACCCCTGACCCTCCTCTGGGAGGGAAAGCGAAGGTCCTAATACTACTGATTTTTGCGCTTTGAGAGCTTTATTCGCAATCCAAAAAGAATTGCAAGCCTCCGGCCCGCGTGGTATTTTGTTAGCAAGGAGAAATAATCTTGACAGAGCTTAAGCATGAAAACCGGCAGATTGTCTTATTGGGTTGTGGTTTTACAGCCGGGCGGGTCGCCTTTCGTTTACTTCAACGAAACGCCCGTTTGCTAGTAACCACCCGCCAGCCGGAAAACCTGACCTCGCTCGCCATCCAGGGGGTACAGGTGGAGCGACTTGACCTGGCCGACCCCGCGAGCCTACATTCGGTAGGCGCATTGATCGAGCCGGACGCGCTGGTGTTGCACTCGATACCCCTGGTCCAGTCTGGCAATAAGGAACTAAGCGACCCGACCGGCCAGTTGCTCGAAATGCTAGGAGAGCGACCGGCCCGGCTGGTCTACATCTCGACTACCGGGGTTTATGGCCCGGCCCGGCAAGTAAACGAGACAACCCAGGTCGCGCCCGGTTCGCCCCGCGAAAGTTTGCGAGTGGTAGCGGAGAAAGCGGTATTGGCCGGGAATTGGTCGGCTCTGGTCCTACGACCGGCGGCTATTTACGGGCCGGGTCAGGGCGTGCAGGAAAGTATCCGTAACGGGCGTTACCGGCTGGCCGGAGATGGTACCAACTTCATTTCCCGCATTTATGTCGATGATCTGGCGGCGCACTGCGAGGCCGGGTTGTTACAATCCGGCGTTAGCGGAGCTTACCCGGTGGCCGACGAAGAACCCTGTTCGGCCCTTGAAATGGCCGAGTATTGCGCAAAATTGCTGGCTGCCCCTATGCCGCCCTTCATACCCCAGTCGGAAGCACCCGAAACTCTGCGTTCGGACCGGCGAGTGGACGGACAGGCCATCCGGCGGGTATTGGGTTTGCGGCTGGCTTACCCTTCGTACCGGCAAGGTGTACCCGCCGCGCTGGGCTTACCTATTTCAGAAAATCCGCGATAGCCTGAGCGACCAACGGCGGCGGGTCGAGAGTGATCGTGTAATGATTGACGGCTGGGACTGTAATCAGGCGGGCATTTTTGATCTGGCGAACCGCGACCTCGGCTCCTTCGGCAGTCAGGACGAAACCCCGCTTTCCCTGATCGAGCGTACCGCGTTCCGCCCGCAAAATCAGGGTGGGTGCCTGAACACTCTTATGCAGCCGGCTGGGCAAAGTTTCGGGGGTATACTGGTCTTCCAGGTCAAAATGGGCTGCTGCTGGCAGCACTTTGGAAATCACCGAGCCATCCGGGCGAACCAGAGCATCGTAGGCAAAATATTGTTCCAGAGTAGGGGTCCAGCGCGGGTAAACCGGCGAGGGCTTGAAAAAGTTGAGGTGATCATCCCGTGAGTTAAAAGTCCGGCTCAACCGGCTCAGGCTGCTGCCAATAGTCTCGCGTACCCCTTCCGGCACATCCATGCCGTGATCGACCAGGACCAACTTATGCAACCGTTCCGGGTGTTCTACCGCAAATAACATCGCAATGATCGCGCCCAGCGAATGCCCCAACAGATTGACCTGCGGCAACCGCCAGTAATCTAGCAGAGCCAGCAAATCGGCGACGTGAGCCGCCAGGCCATACGGGCCGGCGGGTTTTGAGCTTTCGCCCCGGCCTCGCAGATCGTAACTGATCAACCGGTACCCCTCGGCGGCCAGAACCGGCGCGATAACATCCCAGGTGTGCAAATTGGCAGTCAGCCCGTGAATACCGACAACCGTTTTCTCCGGCGGGATACCAGCCTGACCCCAATCGGACCAGGCCAGTTCCACCGAAGCCAGCCGGGTCCGTCCGTAACGCGGCTCCTCAAAAGTGTCGCTCATGGCGGGGTATTCTTTCTAAGTGTAATTAAACGAATAAGAGCGAGTTTATTTTTTCTTGACCGGCGGATTTTTGGCTAGTTCCAGCACCCGGTCATATTCGGCCTTGAAAGCTTTAGCTACCCCCGGATCATCCACGATCAAAATGTTCTCATCGTTCGAGTTATCAGCATTATCCGAAAAGTTAAACGAGCCAAAAATCGTAATATGATCGTCAATGATAATTACTTTGTGGTGCATCACATAAGGATTACCATCGGTATAAACATCCATACCAGCTTTTTTCATCTTGCCGTACTGGGAATAAGGGGTCTGGCTACCGGTGGTTTCAAATACCCCTCCGACTTTCAGACCGGCTTTGGATTTATCGACCATCGCATCCCCAATTGCGTTGGCGGTAAACGAAAAGGCCATAAAATAAACACTTTGTTTGGCCGTCTTGATTGTGTCCACGATGTGGGCCTCAACCCCATCCTCAGAGGCGAAATAATTCTGGATTTTAGCCGTACCAATCGTCAGGTTCGGGGTCGGTACGCCTTTATCTTTGGTCGGACCAAACTGTTTTTTTACAAACATTTTCTCGAACTCGACCGAATAATTTGTCGCCAGTTGGGGATTGTGAATGATCATCATGTTGTTGTTGAGCCGGTAAGTGTCGCCATCGGTGTAATTCCACGAACCCATTTGAACCCACTCTTTGTCGACCACCGTAAATTTATTGTGCATAATCGGGCTTCGATTGTCGGGAACAACTACAATACCGGCCTTCGAGAGCTTACCAAAAGCGGTCTGGATTTGCTCATCCTTTTTGTTGTTGATCGTATCACTATCAGTGACCATCCGCACCTGCACGCCGCGCGTTTTGGCTGCTACCATTGCATCGGCTACATCTTGCAGGTCAAAATCGTAATCGGCCACATCCAGACTGGTCTTGGCTTTGTTCATCAGGCTTACCAGATAGGTGTCCAGGCCCCCTTTGTGAGTTTCTTTTTTGTCGGGATAACTGGGATTGGTAAAATGCAATTCATACCAATCGCCACTGGCGGAACCGCCGCTACCAAGTTGGGCACTCACCCCCGGCACCGGAGTAGGATTAGCCCGCCCGGCGTCCTGGGCGGCATTCTCGTCGTCACTTACCGCCTGACCGGCATTAGTAGCGACGGGGGTTGGTTCGGCCTTCTTCTGGCTCAACAGGAAGAATCCGCCGACGGCCAGCAAAATTACCAGAACTACCACCGCACCGATTATCAGGGTCGTCCGGTTGGCATTTTTGACTACGTTAGCGGCAACATCCAGAGCAATATCCGCCGGGTCTTTTCCTTTTCTGGGCCTACTCATCTAAGATTTTCTCCTGTTGAAGTTTAACTTTTTAAAGAATGCTGAAACTTTGCTGGCCCGTTTGGGGTTGACGGCAGGACCTTTTTGATGGATTTGCGCCGGGGCGGGCTTGCTTTCCGCAGTTTTAGTAGTTGCGGGAGCCTCTTTTGCCGAGGTTAGCTCGGTTTTGGGGACCGGTTGAGCCGCCGGAGGTGGTTTTTGCAGGGCGGCTTGTAATACCCCCGCTATCATAGTGGCGTTTTCGTCGGCATCCTGATCCAATTTTAAGGCCTTTAAGGCCTCGGTAGCCGTCGCGGGGTTAGCCGGATCGAAATCCAAAAGTTCGGCGGGGTTAGCCATTTTACCTTTTTCGGCTACGTCAACGGCGGCCATTACCACCCCCCGCAAACGATCAGCGTATTTATCCATCGCTGATTGATCGCTGGCGGTGTAAGCCATCGCCGCCGCTATCGCCCAATCCAGGAGCGGGCCAAATCCCACATCGCTCAAATCACCCCGTAACGCTTCGTCTTCACTCAGTCGTTCGACCGCGCTTCGGGCAAAATCTTCCGTTCCAGCCATATATTCTAACCCTTAAACTAAATAGGCCCAGTCCCGGTACAGTGGGTGGCCGGTGAGTAACATTTAAAAATTGTAACTACTCAGGCCCCGCCCCAGGGCGGGGAAAAGAAGAAGAAAAGAGTATTAACAGGGGAGACCCCTGTAGACCCCCGCAGGGCACCCAGTGGGTACCCGACCCCCACGACCCCCGCTTTAGTTCCGTTTGTGGAGTTACGGCCTGAACAGTTACTAAAAATTAAAGCGGGCCGGTTGACCCGCTTAATGACTGGGCGATTAGTCTTTCTTTCCGCCCAGCATCCCGCCCAGCCCGCCCGGCAATTTGTCGGCGATCCCTTTAGTCATATCGCTACTACCAAGCCAGTGAGGAATTTGACCGGCATTATCCTTGAGAAAGTTAGCTACCTTCTCGGCAGTGGCCTTGTCGATACCAACCTTTGATACCAGTTGATTTACCAGTTCGTCCATTATGGCTCTCCTTTTAGATAGTCGTGATTGCTTTTGACTTAAATTTCCAATAAACAATGTGTTTAATAGCCAAGCCCGAAGGGTAGTTACCTAAAGATTATACCCCATTTCGCTAATTTTAATACTACAATCGTGTTAATTTCTCCACCGGCCAAATTAAAAAAACAGTTTTACCAGATAGACTGTTATTAAACAGGAGGTAGCAGAAAGAGGCTTGGCGTTTGATAAACCCAACAGTAGTGATTGATAAATCGGTGAAGTAGAAAGCACCTCCAAAAAGCCGAGTAGCTTTTAATTAGCTAATATCAATTTGCTACAAAAGGGGGAGCAACTGAGGTTACATACCGGATTCTATAAAATCTGTATATCATCCGATTGAAGGAGGGTGACGGCTAAGGGTACCCTTTAAAAACTCTTTTTATTTTCGCTTCAACCTCAGAAAGTAAGATTGAAGCGAAAGTTTTTGGGTTGTTAAGGTATTAGCTGGCTTTCTTGCGTGGCTGTGGCTCAGACTGGCTGTGGTCGATTACATAATATTCGCCCTCGATAATCTCGACCGGACGAGCGGCAGGCCGGGCCACCCCGTCGACAGTCTCGCTAGCTTCCGAGACCTTTTCTTTACGGGCTTTACTTTGCAAATAGCGGCTACAGGCAGAAGTAAAAAGGGCCAGTGTCACCAGAATAATGGTAAAAGCATCCAGCAAGCCCAGCAGCGGCAGGGCGTTTGCCAGCCGAGCCACCGGCGTGAGGTACCACAGCACGGGCAGCAACAGAATTAGCTTGTATAGCCAGGGTATTTTTTGATTAAAAAAATAAGTCAGGGTACGGGGCAGCAAGGTCATTAACCAGCGCATCCGCAATATTCCAAACATCTTTGTCACCTTTCTAAAGGCAATGCTCGCGGTGGTACGTTATACCGCCACCAATATAAATACGTCCTGGTCGGCTAGAAGTTGGTTCAATTACATTAATCTAAGATTAAGCGAACCGGCCTACTGACTAACAAAGTTCTAACACGGTTTGGCAGATTGGCAAAGAAAGGGTGTGCTATAATACTTTTCAGCAACAAAAAGCTATTTTTAACATTGGAAACAAGAAGGAGCAGAACCAGCGATGGCTCTAAAAGTAACCGTTAGCAGCGGCAAGCAAGAACTGCCCCGCAGTAGTGCCGGGTTGGTCAAACGCCCCGCCGAAGAAGCTGAAAATAAACATCCAAACATTACCATTAACGATGTCGTACAATCCGTTTTTCAGGAAGTCCGCAGCTCTTTGGATAAAGAGGCCGATGTCGAAGTCGAGTTTACAGCGGCAGTCGAAATAAACCATAAAGATGGCGAGACTTCGATTAACCTGGACATCGGGCCGGATACCGGCAACACCCGGACCATGCGAGTGAAATTCTCGACTAAACTTTCCCCAAACCAGAAAGAAAACTAAATCTAGCAGGTTCTTACCTGACCGGTTGGCTGAAAAAGGCCAGCCGGTTTTTTTGCGTTGTACACTTGCTTTGTTGTGTATACTAAAAGTGATATGTTCGCTATTAACATACCATTATATCGGCCAAATGGTTTATTACGAACCTGGAAGGATTATCCGGAGTAAGATTGATTCTAATCTTTTCTGTGTGACCTTCTGGAGTAATATGAGGAGGCTAAATGTGGCAGTCCAAGCTTTGCGAATTCTAGTAGTAGATGATGACCCCAATTTGCTTTATATCTTGTCACGCTTTCTGGAAACCGATAATCACCGAGTTACCGGCTGTACCACCGGTGAAGCCGCTATCGAGACTTTCTGTAAGAATCCCACCGATTTCGACCTGCTAATCACCGATCTAACTTTACCCGACCGGGACGGCTGGGAGATTGCCGACCAGGTAAAGGCTTTACGCCCGGAGGTTCAAGTAATGCTAATAACCGGCTGGGTTGAAGAGCTGGATGAGAAAAAGTTAAGCCAGCACCGTATAGCCTGTGTGATAAATAAACCCTACCGCTTCGATGAAGTTCAGAAAGCTATTGCCAGCCTCTTTCAAACTTAAAACCTTCTGATTGCCAGAATTAGCCGAACACTACTTGATCAAGAGCCGGTGTAATATTACGCCAGTCGAAATAGGTTTCTACAAAAACTCGCCCGGCGGTCGCCAAAGCCTGACGGCGCGGCGGGTCGTCGAGTAAACTCAAAACGGCACCGGCAAACTCGGCAGGTGTATCGGCCAGCAAAGCCTGTTCCCCAGCCAGCAAATCGATGCCATCGGCCCCCATGGAGGTGGTGACTACCGGTTTACCGAGGGCCAGAGCTTCCAGCACCTTGAAGCGCACGCCACCGCCCATCCGCATTGGCACCACATAAAGGCTACTCTGGCGAATATAAGGCCGGGCATCCTCGACCTGGCCGGTTACTTCGATCCCGGCCAGACCTTGCAGAGCCAGCACCGCCGGGGCCGGACGCCGCCCGACGATAACAAACTTCGCCTGAGGTTTTTTAGCCCTGATTAGCGGCCAGATTTCCTGAGCAAACCAGCAAACTGCATCCACGTTGGGCCGGAAATCCATCGTACCGGTAAAAACCAGCCGGTCGGGTTCAACCGCCGGGCCTTCCGCCTCAAATGAAAATTCCTGTAAATCCAGACCATTCGGGATAACCGGCAATAGCATAAACGACGGGTGAAGTTTTTGCAGGGCCAACCGGTCGGGCTGCGAAACCGCAACCGGCTGAAAAGTTTGCATTACCTCTTTTTCATAGCGGCGGAGCCGGACAGATTGTATCAAGCTGTACAGGGCAACCGGTCGACGCATCCAACCGGCTTGCCAATCCTGCTCGAAAATACGGCGTTGCAGCACATATTCGGCGTTATGCTCGTCCAGGATCAATCTGACAGGCCCTTTAAGGTCTAACCGGTGGACAAATGGCACCATTTCCAGGCCCTCACACATGAGTACGTCCGGTTGCACTTCGGCTAACAAGGTCGCCAGGGCCGCGTCAAAAGCCGGAGAAGCCAGTCGCCGTACAAGGTCGGGTTGCCGCGATAAAAGCAAATCTCGCAAACGGGTGACTTTGGAACGGGTCGGAGGCGGTGGTATCAACACAATCTGCCGGCAATATTTCGCAAGTTCGGACCGGGCCGGGCTGTTTTGCAGGTCTTCGCTGGGCCGCCCAAAGCCAAGCAAGTGAACCTCAAACCGGGGATCGCTGCCGAGATAGCGCACAAAACTATAGTTGCGAATGGCCGCGCCCTGGTCGGGTGGAAAAGGGGTTTGAGGAGTGAGTAATAGAATTTTGAGGGGACTAATCGGCTTTGGCATGGATTAGCCGCGTATAAACAGATGCCATACCAGCGGCCACAGGCGCGGCAGGAACAAAACCAGGCCCACTGCTAGCGCAAAGATCGCCGCAACCAGGACCGCCCCGGCCCCGACATCTTTGGCAACTTTTGCCAGTGGGTGATACTGACGATCAGTCACCAGATCGACCAGGGCCTCCACCACCGTATTCACCATTTCGAGGCAATAAACCAGGGCCATCGTCGCCAGCAAGGCCACCCATTCCGGGGTAGTCAGGCCGAGCCACAAACCCAGTCCCACCGCGACCAGCCCGATAGCCAGGTGAACCAGCATATTACGCTGAGTGCGCAAAGTGTAGAAAATTCCTTCAAAGGCGTAGCCAAACCCCCGGATAAACCCGCCGCGCCAGACCGGTTTGGCGGGGCTGTTTGGGGCCGGGACCGCCGGTTCGGATTGAGAACGGGACGGTTGAGTCTGGTCGCCGGAGGAAGATGAAGAAGATAGTGTTCTCAAGCCTGCTTCGCCTCATCCAACCGTAAGGCGGCGGCTTCCTCTTTGGCTCGCATAATTTCCTTATCGTCGGCTTCTTCGTGGTCGTAACCCAGCAGATGAAAAATACCGTGTATCACCAGTTCTTGCACCTCACGCCGGGGAGTATTATGAAACTCGGCGGCCTGTCGTTCCGCCTGGGGATAAGATACTACAATGTCGCCCAGGTAACGGTCGTCCGGGTTTTGCTGGGCAGCCAGTTCGGGCGGTGTTACAAACCGAAAGGCACCCGGCCCATCGTCGGCCTCATCTTCATAACCCTCAAAATCGTCCTCATCGGTATCGTCTACTATCTCATCGTCATCGGCAAAACCGTAAGTCGGGTTGGTAGTCTCCAACTGGTAAACTACGCACGGTCGACCCTCCCAATCGGGAGCTTCCTCGTTGGCAAAAGATAATACATCGGTGGTGCGATCAACGCCGCGATATTCCCGGTTTAGCCGTTGAACGTACTCGTCCCCGGCCACCTCGATACTCACCCCTATCGTTTGTCCGCTCAGGCCTTCGGCCAACAGAGCCGCCTGGGCCGCCTTTAGAACCTCATCCGCTTCGACCGAGGCAGCAAACTCCTCGTTTATTTCTACCTGCACATCGAAATTTGCTATTAACTCACTCATAAATTTTATTCCAATAATCTTAGTGCCAGAACAATTACCCGCCACCCGGTCCGGCAAGAAGTGGGGGCAAGTGAGCTATAGCGACTGATCTCTCTAATCTCTGAATTTCATTATAGCATAGGGCTTCTAAAGAGATTTCAATAAAGAAGAGAAGGAAAAGCAAAAAAAAGGTAACTATTCAGCCTACCGCTTGCAAAAGGAATTTAGCGGGGGTCGTGGGGCACCCATAGGGTACCCGACCCCTGCGGGGGTATAACAGGGGTCTCCCCTGTCACCTCTCATCTTTTAGCCGACCACTGACGGCCCTGGGGAGGGGCCAGGGGTGGGGTTTGAGTAGTTACAAAAAAAGACGGCTCAGTGAACGAACCGCCGGAAGGTTTTAACGGCTGGGAGCCAGGCTCGAAGGGCTATAATGGTCTAAAATAACCTCCACCAGACCGTCGATAGTAAACTCCGGGGCTTCCAGGTTGACTACCAAACCTGAGTCACGGGCGGTCCCGGCGGTAATCGGGCCGATACAGGCGACCTGACTACCAGAAAGTAGCTGGGGTAGTGGCGCAGGGGTAGCGGTGGCGAGCCGAGCGGCAAAGTTGCGGACAGTACTGGATGAAGTAAAACTCACCAGATCGATTTGACCACTTTCCAGGAGGTGGACCAGTTCAGTCGCGCTGATTTCACCGGATTCTAGGCGGTCAGGGGCCACAATCGTGCGGTAGGCCGTGACCTGTTCGACGCTGGCACCACGAGCTTCGAGGCCTTCGATCAAGGCTTCACGGGCAATATCGGCGCGAGGCAGTAGAAATTTCTGACCGCTTACCTCGCCCATTTCTTCCAGGATACCCTCGGCCACAAAGCGACCCGGCACCAGATCGAGTTTCAGGCCATGCCCTTCCAGGGCGGCTGCCGTAGCCGGACCAATCGCGCACAACTTCCGACCGGCCAGGTCGTGTGCGGTTTTACCGGCCACTAACAAGCGTCGCCAGAAGAAATCCACCCCGTTTACACTGGTAAAAATCAACCAATCATAATCCGCCAGGCGGTCGATAGCGCGGTCCAACGGCTCGAAATCCAGCGGCTCAACGATTTGAATCACCGGAAACTCGATCACATCGGCCCCCAGTTCGATCAACCGGGTCTGTAAGTCGCCGGATTGTTCGCGGGCGCGCGTGACTACAATCTTTTTACCTGCTAAAGGTAGAGACATATTGAACTCCCCGGCTGCTTTTAGTCGCCAGTTATTTGCGTTCGGTTACATATCCGGCGGCACGCGCGGCATCCAGAATTTCGCGGGCACCCTGAGCCAATGCCAGATCGGAGAGACGGCTGCCCAGGTCGCGGGCCTGTTGTAAAGAACCGTCCCAATCCTGGTTAAGCTCGACCCGAATTTCCCGGCTGCCATCGGGGGCACCGACAAAACCGCGAATGACCAACTTGCGGAAAATCACCTCGGCGTAGCAGCCGACCGGGGTCTGACAACCGCCACCCAACCCGGCCATAAAAGCCTTCTCGGCGGCTACGGCGGTTTGGGCTTCCCTTTCGTTTAGCTGGGCCAGGTAGCCCTGCACCGTCCGGTCGTCGGACCGGCATTCCGGGGCCAATGCCCCCTGACCGGGAGCCGGCAGCATTATCTTAAAGGGTATCCGCTCGGAGATTTCGCCGCCCCGGCTTAACCGTTCCAATCCGGCGGTCGCCAGAATAATCGCGTCGTATTTTTCACCAGCTATGCCGGTTCCCAGGTCTTCCTGAAGTTTTCGCATACGGGTATCGACGTTGCCGCGCAAGGGGCGCAACTGGAAATCGGGCCGGAAAGCCAGCAATTGCGAGGTCCGGCGGGTGCTGCTGGTACCGATCAGGGCATTTTGGGGCAATTCGGCCAGTTTCAGGTCATTCTTGCTGATCAGAGCGTCGCGGGCATCGACGCGGCCTGGTGTCGCCGGAACGGTCAGGCCTTCCGGTTGCTGGTGGGGTAAATCCTTGAGGCTGTGGATCGCCAGGTCAATTTCGCCCCGCAGCAAAGCTTCTTCCAGTTCGCGGACAAAAAACCCATCGTCCCCGGTCAGGCTCTGCAATGGCCGGTCCTGAATCTTATCACCCTGGGTGGTAAAAATCTTCATTTCGACTTTCAGATCAGGTTGTTTTTCCTTGATCCGGTCGATCAGCCAGCCGGTTTGCCACAGAGCCAGCTTACTGCCCCGCGTCCCCACCGTCAGGGTCTTGGTTATAAAGTTCAGGTTCGGTCTCGTCGGAAGCTGGTCCAAATTCGTCGCTCCCGCTGTCTTCCCTTCAGTTTGATCCATTACTCACCCCCTGGAGCGAAAAGAGATGGCGTACCACCTCGGCATAACGACCGGCATCGCTGCTGCTGGCAGCTTCCTTGAGGCGCAGCGTCGGCTCGTGTAATAACTTGTTGACAATACGGCTGGTTAATTCTTCCAGCAAATGGGCTTCCCGGTCGCTGATCTGACCCAACGCCTGGATTGTGCGAGTAAGCTCGGCTTTGCGGATCGTGTCGGCGTGCTGGCGGAGGGTTGTAATAGTCGGTACAACCGCCAGTGCCCCCATCCAGGCCATAAAATCGTTCAGTTCTTCCTGGACAATCGCCTGAACATGGTTGACCTCGCCACTGCGCCGGACCAGATTGGCCTCGGCCTGGGCTTTAATGTCATCAATGTCCCAAACCTGAACCCCCCGAACACAGGCGGCATCCGGCGCAATGTCACGTGGTACGGCAATATCGACCATCAAAAGGGGCCGGTCCGACCGGTCCTTGAGGGCCATTTCCAGGTGGTCGCGGGTGACAATCGGAGTAGGGGAGGAGGTACAGGCAATTACGACATCGGCCTGGGCCAGTGCCGGGACCAGTTCATCAAATGATTCAACCTTGATACCATCGAAATGAATTAGCTGGGCGGTTTCACGAGCGTGTTCGAGATTGCGATTGATCAGGGTCAGGCCACCGATCTTGCGGTCATTGATGATCTGACCGGTCAGACGACCGGTTTTGCCGCTGCCAAGAATCAGGGCTTGCTTTCCTTCGAGGCTGCCCAGTCTTTGTTCGAGCAATTCGATGGCCGTACAACTAACGCTCAGGCCGCTTTCGCTGATGGTGGTTTCGGTCCTGGCCCGTTTACCGGTAGAAATCGCCCCCCGGAAAAGTGCGTCCATCACCCGACCGGCCCCACCGTGCCGCCGGGCCAGATCGATGGCATCTCGAACCTGCCCCTGGATTTGCGGTTCGCCCAGCACCATCGATTGCAACCCGCAGGCTACCTCAAACAGATGCTGGCTGGCGGCCCGCCCGGAAAGACAAAAGAGATAAGGGACAAAACTTTCTTCGGGTATAGAATGAAATTCACTTAGAAAGCGGCGCAGATCGGCGAAAGTATCGGCCTGGGCGGCGTGCTCACTGAGTGTGTAAATTTCGACCCGGTTACAGGTAGAAAGGATGGCCGCTTCACCGGTAGAAGTTATACCGGCCAGCGTGCTATAGGCTTCGGCCAGGCGGGTTTGCGGAAAAGATAAACGTTCGCGCACTTCGACCGGGGCGCGGGTGCAATCCAATCCGACAGTTATGATTTCCATTAAATAGCCTCATCGATCCTATAATTTAACCGATTCAAAAAGTTTACACCAGAGTAGATACTACCACGAGTGTATTTTACTACGTTGGC
Organism: Chloroflexia bacterium; assembly: GCA_038322625.1. GTDB lineage: Bacteria > Chloroflexota > Chloroflexia > Chloroheliales > Chloroheliaceae > 54-19. The sequence continues at coordinate 89,570 of JBBQGA010000009.1, read as the reverse complement.
GAATTGTATGTATGGGGTCTATACCCTATTTTTTCTAGGTAGTTAGAGGTATAATCTAGCTCTAATAAATGAGGTGCATTTTGGTTGAATTTTAGCTTATTACTATGATAATCTGTAGTTGATACTACCACCTCAAATCACGCATAGCCTTATGATTGAATACAATTTTGTTCAATCACTTGTCATCATAAAACTTTATAGAACTTTGTAAGACTTTCGCTGAAACAATTTCTCAGGTTCAAAGGTTGGCAAAAATCTGAAATTAGCAACTTCAAGAGCGAAAGTCGTGATCAAAAAGCGTAACAACCAGGGAGGTTAATCCATTCAATGTTGAGCGAATCACGCTTTATACGGGCCTGCCGCAAGCAGCCCACCGATGTTACGCCAGTCTGGTTTATGCGTCAGGCCGGGCGGTATATGCCCGAATACCGGGCCATCCGTACCAAAATCAGTATGCTGGATGCCATCCGCAACCCGGCAGTATCCCACCAGATCACCATGCAGCCGATTGATGCTTTCGAGTTGGACGCGGCTATTATCTTTGCCGACATTCTGACCCCCTTAATTGGTATGGGAATCCAACTGGACTTTATAAAAGGGGAAGGGCCGCAGATCGAAAACCCCTTGCACACTACCCAGGCTATCGATATGCTGGGGACACCTTCATCAGCCGAAGCTATGCCCTACGCCCTGGAAGCGATCAGGTTTGCGGTGGCCGACCTCACCCCGCGCAATATCCCTTTAATCGGGTTTGCCGGTGCCCCGTTTACCCTGGCGAGCTACGCCATCGAGGGCGGCGGCTCCAAAAATTACGAACGCACAAAAGGCTTAATGTATTCCGAACCGGCAGCCTGGAAACGGCTGATGACCAAGATTGTCACCGTAATTGGCGACTTTCTGACCCAGCAGGTAGCGGCGGGGGTAGCCGCTTTGCAGATATTCGATTCGTGGGTGGGCGCACTCAGTCCGATGGATTACGCCCGCTTTGTAGCCCCTTACACTCGCCAGGTGATCGAAATTGCCAAGAAAACCGGCGTTCCGGTGATCTATTTCAGTACCGGCACCAGTGCAATGCTCGACCAGGTAGCCGGTCTGGGCAGCGATGTAGTGAGCATCGACTGGCGGGTGGGGCTGGACGTGGCCTGGCACAACCTCGGTTACGACCGGGCAATCCAGGGCAATCTTGATCCATTGGTGTTGCTGGCCCCCTGGCCGGAATTACAGGCCCAATCTGCCGAAATTCTACGTCAGGCCGATGGCCGACCGGGCCATATTTTTAACCTGGGTCACGGGATTTTACCCCCGACCCCGGTCGATAACGTAAAACGGCTGGCGGAATTTGTCCACCAGAAAACCGCCCGCTAATTTCTTTTAAGGGGGTTAACACGTTGAAAGCCCCTATTTTCTTATTTGTGTGACGCTAGAATGGAGCCATCAAGGGATATGACTACTGAAAATAAAGCGGCCCCGATTGGGGTTTTGCTAATGGCCTACGGTGGACCTAACAGCCTGGCCGAATTGCCGGGCTACCTGGCCGACATTCGCAGCGGTCGACCGACCACCAAAGCGGTGCTGGACGAAATGACCCACAACTATACCCTGATCGGCGGGAAATCCCCGATCCTGGGGATCAGCAAACAGCAGGGAGCCGCTCTCGAAGAAAAGCTCAACGCTAATGGCGGTAACTTCAAAGTCTATCTGGGTATGCGGCACTGGGCACCCTGGCTGGAAGAAACCGTCCGGGATATGCTGAACGAGGGTATTACCCAGGCGGTGGCAATGGTGCTGGCCCCTCACTATAGCTCTATGAGCATCGAGCAATATCACAAGCGGGTACAGACGGCCCTCGAGTTGTACGGCGGTCAGATTCAATTTGAATATGTCAAAAGCTACCACACTAACCCCAACTATATCCAGGCACTGGCCGAACGAGTGCGGCAGGGGATCAGTCAGTGGCCGGAGGCCGAGCAGGACAGCGTACACGTAGTGTTGAGTGCCCACAGTCTGCCGGTGCGTATTACCAAAATGGGCGACCCCTACCAGGAGCAACTGCTGGAGTCGGCCCGCCTGATAGCCCAGAAAGCCGGGTTGCGCGACGACCAGTGGAGTTGGAGTTTCCAGAGTGCCGGGCGGAGTGCCGAACCCTGGCTGGGTCCGCAGATCGAGGATTATATCAAGACGCTGGCCGAAAAAGGGATCAAGAACGTGGTAAGTGTCCCGATTGGATTTGTAAGCGACCACGTGGAAATACTTTTTGATATTGATATTAAAGCTCAAAAGTCGGCTAAAGAGGTCGGTACGCGGCTGGAACGGCCCCCCGCGCTCAATCTGGACCCGCTCTTTATCGATACGCTGGTCGAGACGGTCCAGGAACACAGCCTGAAACTGGCGGCAGTTTGATGAAAAAGGTCGTGATCGTCGGGGGTGGGATTACCGGGCTGGCGGCAGCCTGGGAATTGCAGCAGCGCGGAGTCGATTACGTGTTACTGGAAAGTAGCGGTCGGCTGGGCGGTAAAATCATCACCGAGCGCATCGAGGGCTTTGTGATCGAAGGGGCCGCCGACTCCTATATCACCCAAAAACCCTGGGGCTGGCAATTGTGTCACGAACTCGGCCTGGCCGACCGGCTTTTACCGACTAACGATCATCTCCGGCAGACTTACGTTTTGCGAGGCGGTCAGCTTCACCCAATGCCAAAGGGTATGCGCTTGATCGTACCAACCGACCCCGATGCTATCCGGCAAACGACCCTGCTTTCTGAAGAAGGTAAAGCGCGGATGTTAGCCGAAAGTCAGGTGCCGCCCCGATCAGAAGGTGGCGACGAAAGTCTGGCCTCTTTTGTCCGGCGGCGTTACGGCGAGGAAGTGTTGCGGGTCTTTGGCGAACCACTGCTGGCCGGAATTTACACCGGCAACCCCGAAACGCTTAGTATGGGGGCTTCTTTCCCCAATTATTTGAAAATGGAACAGGCCTACGGCAGCTTGGCCGCCGGGATTGCCCAGGCCCCGCTGGCAACGGCTGACCCGCTGGCACCCTCCACCATCTTTGTTTCACTAAAAAGCGGTATGGCCGAACTGGTCGAGCAACTGCAAAGCCGCCTGACTGGCGATATTCGGTTGAATGAAACGGTCCGGGAAATCGGGCGCGATAGTCTGGTACGGCTTGAAAGTGGCGAAACTATCGAAGCCGAGGCGATAATAATGACGCTGGCTGGGCAGCTTGCCGCCGGGTTGGTGGAAGAATGGTTGCCGGAACTTTCGCGCGGGCTGACCCGCATCCATACTATGAGTTCAGCGACGGTATCGCTGGGCTTTCGGGAGAGCGAGCTAAACCGCCCACTGGACGGCTTTGGCTTTGTGGTTGCCAGCGACGAACCAACTCATCTGCGGGCCTCAACCTGGAGTAGCACCAAACTGGCCGGACGCGCCCCGCAAGGTTACGCCTTGTTACGGGTCTTTCTGGGCGGTTATCGCGCCCCGGAAGATATGACGCGCCCCGACGAGGAACTGGTGGCCCTGGCTCGCCGCGAGTTATCCCGCGTGATGGGCCTGGAGGCTACGCCGGTGATCAGTCGGGTATTTCGCTGGCACAACGCCAGCAGCCAGTACGAAGTCGGTCATCAGGAAAGAGTAGCCCATTTCAAAACGCTTTGCCCGGCCTGGTTACAACTGGCCGGTTCGCCTTACGAGGGAGTCGGCATCCCCGATTGCATCCGGCAGGGTCGCCAGGCCAGTCGCAATTTGCTCACGGTAGCCGCCGCTCACCGCTAAAGCGTATCAAGTCAAGAAAAAAAAGTTGGAGAGACTTTTGAGTTTATCAAAAATCTCTCTTTTTTTATTCGTAACTACTCACCACACCTGTTTAGAGGATTGGGGCAGGGTCGTGGGGGCCGGGTACCCCCTGGGTGCCCCTGTAAACTTCTCTTTTTTCTTCTTTTCCCCGCCCTGGGGTGGGGTCAGGGGTGGGGTCAGAGTAGTTACTTTTATTTTTACTTTTTCGGCCAAAAATGCTAGCTCTTGAGATAGGTTGTGGGTCAGTTCTGTTTATAAAGTTCGAGCCACTAAAGAAGCTGTAGAGTTTGTCATTCTAAAAATAAGGAGAAAATATGGGAGCGTGGGAAGTAGGAATTTTTGACAATGATATGGCCGCCGATTGGAGTTTAGATTGTTGTGAAACAAGTGGTATCACATTTATTAAAGATGCCCTCTCGGTTGTATATAATTTTGAGGGCGATTATTTAGAAGTCGATGAGTGTGAAAGAGGGTTAGCTGCGGCTGAGGTTGTGGCCGATATAAAGAATGGATCAGTTTCTAATCTACCTGAAGATTTGCAGAACTGGGTAGGTCAGCAGGAAATTATTATCGACCAGGATTTAATAGATGCTGCCTTACAGACTATTGCTAGAGTAATGATTACTTCAGAATTGAAAGAATTGTGGGAAGAGAGTGAAGTACATTTCCCCGAATGGCTGGCAGTCATTGAGGATTTAAGGGCGAGACTAATACAATAAACTTTTAGGGCTTTGCCTTGAAATAAAATCGCCCCGGCAATCATTAGCCAGGGCGATTTTATTTTGCCTAGCTTCGCTCGAATAGGTCGAGCCGGTGAAAGTCGCCCCGTGTGCCGCTAAGGTGGCGAAAGTCACTTTCATGAGCCTGTAAGAAAGTTTCGTGAACCACGTCACCACTGAGCGGATTACCGGCTACCGGTGGCAACCAGTGAACCAGCAATAAATGGCCGCCCGGTTCGAGTTGCTCGATCATATGTTGCCGGGTCGCAACCAGGTCTTCCAGGCTCAAATAATAACCCACCTCGGAAAATAAAATAAGATCGAATTTTTCGGTCGGGAATTGTCCCGGTACCTGGCGGAGTTCAAAACGCACCTGGGAGAGCTTGCGGCAGCGTACTTTTGCTTTTTGCAAAGCCAATTGAGAAACATCGATTGAAAGCAATGCGTCGCAGCGGGAGGCCAATTTTTCGGTCATTATCCCGATTGAACTACCTATTTCCAGGCCGGAACGGTAATGCTCGCGCGGCAGTGAAGCTAGAATGGTGGCATGGCGGGCAGCATCGTATTCATTTCCCTCAAAATTCCAGGGGTCGGGGCTGATCTGGTAGAGCGTCTCGAAGTAAGAAGGCGGCAAACTGGCCGGGAGAACCGGAACAGGGGGAGCTTGCGTGGCCGGTTCCGAAGTATATTCTTCGTCCAAATCTATTCCTCCAGTCAGTAATTGACTTTACATCCAGATTTATCAACAGGTCACACTGGCTATTTTAACACGTCCGGCCAAAAAAGGCTCACAAACACCAGCCAAATATAAGCCATTAAAGAAGGCCGGCTAATTTGACAGCCAGGCTCAACCAAACGTCGCCAGGTCCAATATAGGCTATAAGTACTACCGGTTCACCTCACAGACCCTTGTCGGGACTTGACCGCTTTGGTATTATGTAAACAGCGACTATTTTGTTCAGGGGTAAACTATGCCCCGAACCGGAGCATACCGTAGGCTGTATCAATTTTCTCGCATACTTAAAATCAGATTACCCTTAAGATTTTCCAGACCTTACCAGGAGCAGGAGGCTATATGTATTCGACCAACCGGGGTTTGTTCAAGTGTTTTTCTATCGGCTTCGTGGTGCTTTTCGGCTGGTTTGCCCTATTGTCTACCGGCAATGGCCCGGCTTTGGAACGGGCCAGTTATGCCAGCCCTGCCCAGAGTCCCGGCACTACAATCTTCCCCAGTTGGGTGATCAGTCCTAATATTGCTGTCCTGACACCCCGGCCAGCCCCGACTCCGGTCAAACATACCGTAATTATCGGTAGCAATACCTATAGCTATACCGAAACACCGGCCCAACCCTGGGATACCGAATATATCAAAGCCAGCACCGTCTTGCAGGACAATACCAGCAAAACTTACCGGATGTATTACGAAAGCAATACTGTTATCCTGAGTAATAATTATGTGGGGGGTGGCGACCCGCAACCACTGACTCAGTTTTCGGTCGGTAGCGCGATTGGCATAGCCACTTCATCGGATGGGATAAACTGGACCCGGCCCACCAGCGATCCGATATTTACGCACGGTCCACCGGGTGCCTGGGATTCCTCATATGTAGGTAGCCCACGCGTAGTTTTCGATGGCAATATTTACCGGATGTTTTATGTGGGAAGCTCCGTAACCGGACCGGCTTCAGGGGTTAACCGGCGATTTACCGCCGATGCGCCGGCCTATGTCGGTTTAGCCGAATCGCTTGATGGGATCAACTTCAGCCGGAATGGGTTGACTGCGCCGGTGCTGACCACTACAGTCGGCGCGTGGGATAACTGGTACGTAGAACCAAGTAGTGCCCGGATCGAAAACGGCACGCTAAAACTTTATTATACCGGCGGCGACCAAAACGATAAGGTCAATTTCCGCACCGGTCTGGCGACCGAGAGTAATTTTAGCAGCTTTACCGGTAGCTCGGTAGTCCTCACCAAAGCCTCCGGCAATCCGGTTAAAGTTAACGGCACCAGTAATCGGATACGCAGTGCTTATACCTCTCGTTTCGATAACAATTTATTTATGTGGTATGTCAATAACTCAAGCGGCAGCGATCTAATTTACCAATCCTACGGTAACGACGATCTTAACTTTACCCGCGACCCGGACGGCAACGTGATCAAGCCCGGTCCGAAGGGACCCAACGATTTACTCGGCCAGGTCGACATCGGGGGAGTTCAAATCTACGGCACACCCGATTTTCGGCGAGGCATAATGTGGTTTAGCGGTCGAAGCGGTTCCAATTTGCTCTTTAATGCTTACCGGGCCGAGGGGCCAGATTTACCGGTACCACCTCCAGCAGCCGTAACTCCTTTACCCTTCCCGACCCGAACCGGGCCTACCCCCACGCCTACGACCACTGCCGGTGGGATACCGGCCCTACCGCCACCGGTGCCCGAAGGTGGGCCAGGCGCGTTTCTAACAGCAACCCCCGGCGAAGGGAATTATCCAGCCTTCTACCAGCTTTGGCGGCGGGTAGACGAACCGGTGCGGCTGGGCTTTGCCCAACGTTCCTGGCTCTATGACGGACTGCCTTACGGCTTCCGCTACCTGCGCGAACGCTACGAAGAAGGCAGCCGCCTGGTGCTTTATCATGATAAAGCCCGTATGGAAGCCACCGCCGATGGTGGAGTTACCAACGGTTTGCTGGCAAAAGAGCTTATTTCCGGTCTAATGCAGGTCGGCGACAATAAATTCGAGCCGCGTAACCCGGCGGTGGAAGCAGTGGCCGGGGATGCTATCGAGCTAAATCAGACCAACCCGGCTTATTATTCCTTTGGCAAGGTGGCCTCGCTCAACAATGATAAGCGGGTGGCCGACCGCAGCGGTCAGGTGGTAATCGAAACGCTAAATCGTAACGGCGACGTAGGCGCGGACAACACTACATCCGCCTTTGGCATCACCTACAGTTACTACGACCAGACGCTGGGTCACAATGTCGCCAGCGTTTTCTGGAATTACTTCCAGCAGCGGGGGACGGTACTGCTGGGGACCGGTTTTGCTAACGACCAGGTATTTGATTGGCTCTCGACGGTTGGGCTGCCCCTGAGCGAACCGTTCTGGACCAAAGCGGTCGTCGGTGGAAATCTCAAAGACGTGCTGGTGCAAGCCTTTGAACGCCGGATTATGACCTATACTCCCACCAACCTGGACCCTTTCAAGGTGGAAATGGGCAACGTAGGACGGCATTACTTCCGGTGGCGTTATAACCAGAGTCAGTAAGTTTGAAAGTTAGAACTTAAACCACTAAAAAGGACGTGACTGCCGGGCGGTTACGTCCTTTTACTTTTCAGGGCGGTTGTAACAAAACCGAGGGCGTGGTAAAATAATATTAATGTCATATTATTCAGCTTTTTGAGGGAAAATAACATAGAATGAGCCAACCCCCACCTCCCTTGATGCCGCCTTCCAATATACCGCCGGGACTGGCCGCTTATTACCAGACCAGCCAGCCTGTCCAGGTCCCGCCGCCCGCGACCCCACCGCCTTCACGGCGCGAACGACTGGGCTGGCGGCTAGGTCTTTTGATCTTCGCCTGGTCATTGATCCCAATTGCGCTGATTACGATGATAGTTATTGGCCTGATCGCCTCCTCGGCGGGAACTTTTAAAGTGGGTGAAACCGTAACGGCCACACCCTGGCAACTGACTGTCCGAAGCTACAAGAACGAAGGCAAGAGCCTGCAATGGAACAATGCTGGCCTGAAAGTAGATGCTACCAATAACTGGCTGACGGTTGAAATTAATTTGAAGAACACCGGCACGCAAGCCGGAGACATCAGCAGCGGCAGTTTTGTGGTGCAGGATGCCAACGGCAATACCTATCCCGTCAGCGACCGGGCCGAAATCTACGCCTACTCGGCTTACAAAGGTGCTCAAAGCTTTAGCGGCAACATCACGCCCGGCGCGACTGAGCGCACCTACCTGGTTTACGATGTTCCGGCGGACCTAAAAAATCCTCAACTGGTTTTCAAACAGGGTACAAACCCACCTATCATAAAATTGGAAAATTAAGTGCCCGATCTGACTACCTATTTACTGGCCTCATTGGTTTTCTTCTGTGGGGCCTTTTTACAGAGCGTGGTCGGGTTTGGTTTTAACGTGCTGGGGGTGCCATCCCTGACGATCCTGACCAATCCCCGCGAGGCGGTAGCGGTAGTCAGTATACCAAGCTTTCTGAATTGTGTGTTGCTGGTAGTGCGCACCAAAGACCGCATACCGCTCAGATCGGGACCGGTCATCCCGCTCTTGATCACCTCCGCCATCGGCACACTGGCCGGAGCGACCATGCTCAAAGCCTTCGACCCGGCGATCATCCTGACCTGCCTGGGGGTTTTGCTCCTGCTTTTTGTATTGACCGACCAGCTCCGCAAAAACTGGCAGCCCAACCCGGCCCACGCCAACCGGTTAGCCCTGGCCGTCGGGCTAGTCACCGGGCTTCTCAACGGGCTGGCCGGGGTAAGTGGGCCGACTCTGGCTCCCTACCTGCACTCCTTAAAACTTGAAAAGGCTTATTTTGTCTATTATCTCAACTTGCTGTTCTTGTTTCTGGGGATATTCCAATTTATCAGCTTCGGGCTGCTGGGCTTTTTTACCTGGGATCGCATTTTATTCAGCCTGAGCCTGATCCCTATTTCGCTGGCCGGACTTTTCCTGGGGATCAAGGCGCGTTCGCACGTCAGCCAGGTTTTCTTTAACCGGTTAGTGCTGATCGTGTTGTTTGTTACCGCGCTGGACCTGATCAGGCGCGGGCTTGGTATAACTTTTTAGAAATTTTCAAATGATCATTCATCCACTGTTGATTCACTTTCCAATTGCTTTGCTACTGGTAGGCAACCTGGCATTGCTGGTCGATTTGCTGCGACCGGGACTGTTCGCGGCTAACCCTGGTGAACGGCTGGCCTTTGAAGGATTTATCAACGGCACTATTGGGCTGGGTTTCGCCGGATTGGTCTTGAGTGTTATTACCGGGTTGTTTGATATGCAAGCCAGTCCAAAAACTTTGGCCCGCGACGGCTGGATCGTTATCGCGGTCTGCCATATTGTAACCGGCGTGACGCTTTTGCTGGTTTACGGCAGCTTACTCTACCGACGCTTTGTGGTTCTGCCGCCCACAGCAACCTCGCTCACCGGACCAGCTTATTTGCAAGCCAGGCCAGAGCCAACCGGCCCGGCAGTCAAGGCGACCCTCGACCGGCTTTCGGTCGGGCTGGCAATTACCGGCCTGATCCTGCTGGTAGTAGCCGGTTGGCTGGGCGGAACACTGGTCTACGAATACCGGGTGGGTGTCGGTTAAAGCCGCGAATTACTGATAAAACGTCCGGCGGGCATCCAGTATTTATGGACTAATTGCTTATTTGAAGGTTTTAAGGGTTGACATCGCCCCGATAATTTAATATATTTATGACAAGTTACTTTACAATTTTGCAATCATCTTTTTATAGGTCCTGATGGAGTCTCTCTGTGGCAAAGAAAAACACTGCCCTGGCTGTCAACGTTGTATCCTCGTATGAAAAGCCGCCGATGCGAATCACCTTTAATCGCTGGACGTTCAGTTTGTTTATCGTCCTGGCGGTGGTAGTCACCGGACTGGCGAGTATTACGGTTTATAATTTCCTGGACAATTCACCCCGGCGCAGCGCGGTCGATAAACTGGCCGCCAACGGTAGTACCACCACCCGCGAGCAGGAACAGGAAAAGTTAATCAAACTCGGTGAAGACCGCTTGCTGGAACTGCAAAAGGAAAACGCCGCCCGCAAAAAGGATGTTGACGACCTGGAAACCAGAGTCAACCAGCTTTCGACCAGCCTGAAATCGCTGCAACAACTCGCCAAAGAAGTGGAGGCCCGCTTGCCGGGCGGTGGCGCACCCCAAACAACACCGAGCGGTAGTGGTTCCGGCGGTCTGGGAGGCGGAAATACAGCCTACCACAACTTTGACCAGAACCAGGGCCGAGCTTACGCGACCCAGTATGCCCAGGTTGCCAGCCAGCTTGAAGCACTAAATAACAGCATCAAAAACGGCAAGCTGGACCTCTCCACCCTGGATATTCAGGTCGAAAGCTACCGGGCGACCCTGCTTCAACAAAAAAACATCCTGGATAACGACCCCCGTCTGGCGAGTTCGGATGGTAATAATCCGCCTAATAACCTTCCGGCGATCTGTGTGTTAACCAGCCCCTTTGGTATGCGCTGGAGTCCGTTTGTCGCCGGAGTGCGCCAGATGCACTACGGTATCGACATTGGCTGTTTCGAGGGTACTCCGGTCGCAGTCACCAAAGCCGGTATCGTGAATTACGTCGGCTACGACGGTGGTTACGGCAACCGGGTCGAAATTACCCACACCGGCGGCTGGCTGACCCTGTATGCTCACAACAACCGGGTACTGGTAAAGGTTGGGCAGGTGGTCCAAAAAGGTGATATAATAGCCTTATCGGGTAATACCGGTGCGAGTACCGGCCCTCATATTCATTATGAGTTGCACTACAACGGCATCGCTATCGACCCGGCTAAATATCTGGCCGTACCCCCGGTTTTCCAATATTAGTAGGATTTTTGCTTCAACCTCACCCAGCGAGGTTGAAGCAAAAGTAAAAAGGGATTAACAGGGGGGACCCCTGTATACCCCGCTTTAGGTTAGTTTGGCCTTTAGCGAAAGTCCTAATTAGCTTTTGAAACGAAGTTATCAAGGAGTATTTTGATAGCTTTTGAGGAAGGAATAACCTGAATAATGTTTGGCGGTAGTTCTAAAAAGCCGCAAGGTCAAGACCTGGCGATCCCTCAAAATAGCAATGTCCGCCTGGACGAAATTATCGAAACCAGTATCGGCAGTTCAGTAAGTATGCAGGGTGTTCTCAAGGCGGAAGGAAATATCCGAATCGATGGTCTGTTTGAAGGCCAGATCGAAACCGCCGGGAACGTTATTGTCAGCCGGACAGCCAGAGTAGCCGCCAATATCAGTGCGCGAAATGTGCTGGTGGCCGGGCTGGTAGTCGGTAACATCGTCGCTCACGAGCAACTGGATATTCTGTCCAGTGGCCGGATCAAGGGTGATATTGAGATGACCACCCTCTTTATCGAAGAAGGTGGCAAACATCACGGCCAGACCCGCATGGTGGGCGAGGACGACTCGGATCAGTTTTTGCTCGAAAGCCCTCGCTAAGATTCTTTGAAATTAATTTGAGTTATGAGACTTTTTGCCTTATAACTCTTTTTTTCGGCCTCGAATTTGTATCATCATATTTACAATCTCCCTCGACGGGTTATAATAAAAATGGCTTCAGCCTCGGTTCTTGAAAAGTTGTCACCAAATAAAACCCAATTTTAGCCGAAAAATCCATAGAAAAGGAAATAACCGATGTCGAAATATGATTATGACCTGACGGTGATCGGCGGTGGCTCCGGCGGGCTGGTGGCAGCGCGGGTCGGGGCGGCCCTGGGGGCGCGGGTGTGTCTGATCGATAAAGAGCGGCTGGGGGGCGATTGCTTACACTACGGTTGCGTACCCAGCAAGACCTTGATCCACGCCGCGAAAATCGTCCATACCGCGCGGGAGGTCTCCAGTCTGACTAAAGACGGCCCCGCCGCCAACCTGGAAGTCGATATGGCGAAAGTTACCCGGCGGATTCAGGGTGTGATCGAGCGGGTGGGCCAGGCCGAACAGGTCTATGTAAAGGATGTTGAGGTAAAATTTGGCAAGGCTCTGTTCGAGTCGCCCCACGAAATGAGCCTGAGCGGGCAAACCTTTAGCTGCCAGTCGTTTATTATCGCAACCGGTTCACGACCGCAAGTTCCCCAGATACCCGGTCTGGAAGAAGCCGGGTTTTTGACCAACGAGGATGTTTTTGACCTGCTGCATTTGCCGCCGAGCCTGGTGATTGTGGGAGGTGGGCCAATCGGGGTCGAGATGGCCCAGGCTTTTGCCCGGTTGGGCAGTCAGGTCACGCTGGTGCAGGGGCCGAAACGGATTATGCCCAAAGAAGAACCCGAAATGTCAGAGGCGGTTGCCGCGGCCCTGGAACGCGACGGCGTAAAGATTTATACCGGGGCCAGATTGAGCAAGGCCGGTAAAACCGGTGACAAAAAATTTATCGAGGCCACTTACCAGGGTGGAACCCATACCATCGAGGCGGATGAGATTATAATCGCGCTGGGAAGAAAACCAAATCTGGAAGGGCTGGACCTGGAGAAAGCCGGTATCCAACACGGTGCCAAAGGGATTATGGTAAACGAATACCTGCAAACCGCCAGCAAAAACATTTATGCCATCGGCGATGTGATCGGCGGCTATCTGTTTACCCACGTGGCGGCCTATCACGGCGGCATAGCAGTTCGGAACGCGCTCTTGCCCATCGGCCAAAAGAAGGTCGATAACCGGGTAGTTCCCTGGGTGACTTTTACCGACCCGGAGGCCTCGCGGGTTGGTCTGACCGAGGAAGAAGCCCGCCAGCAGCACGGCAAGATTTCGATCCAAAAATTCCCCTGGCACGACATCGACCGGGCACAGGCCGAGGGCGAAACCGAAGGCTTTATCAAACTGGTGTTGGACGACAAAGGCAAGAAAATTTATGGAGCGCATATCGTGGGGGCGCGGTCGGGTGAAATGCTGGCCGAGGTCGCCGTCGTAATGCAGCATAACCTGGGTATTGGCGGCATTATCGACACAATCCACGCCTACCCGACCATCGCCACCGGGCTGCAAACCGCCGCTTTTGAGGCTTACCTGGAATCGAGCGCGATCAGCAGTTCCCGCAAACTGCTACGCCCGATCATTTCGATCAGAGGTTGATAACCGGCTGGCCTGATTTTTAAGAAGTTAGCCCGGTCAGCCTAAAATAACTCAGGAATGATCGGGGCTGCTAGCGGTGGCCTCCAGGCTCAGGCGAGCCGGGCGTTGCACTTGCTGGATAACCAGGACCGCCAGCAAGACCCCGACCCCGATGGCCCCAAAGACCCACCAGCATAAACCCGGTATCCCAATTTCCCGGCCATAATCAAACATCCAGCCGCCAAAGAAATTACCAAAGACCCCGCCGATCCCCAACGCCAGGGCACTGAAGCCGAAATAGCTCGCCAGCGTATCATCGGTAGCGTGTTCCGAGACTACCAGGGCCACCGTCGGCTCGACTACCAACCGGCCCAGCGCGTAAATTACCACGCAGGCGATTAAGCCCAGGTAGCTATTTACAAAACTGATCAGAAATAAACCCAACCCGGCCACCAGCGTACCGAGGCCGATCAGGGTGGTCGATTTGAACCAGTGGCTCAGGTAGCGCACGCTTAGAAATTGCAGACTGATCGCCAGCCCACTATTGATCACATATAGCAAACTCACGCTATCTTCCGTCCCGGTCAGACGGGCGGCTTCCAGGGGTAAAGTGATATTGATCTGCGAGTAAAGAGCATAATAACCGACCATCAGGGCCGTAATGATTACAAAAGGCTTGTTGTGCCAGACTTTTCCCAGGTTGGAAAACATCTGCTGAACGGCGTGCTGACTATTGCCGGTACTGGCGATGCGCGGCACAAACGCCCATAGCAGAAAGAAATTGACAATATACACCAGCCCGGCGATCACGCCCACCAGCGCAAAATCGAACTTGATTAGAGCCACTCCCAGCAGCGGTCCGGTGGACATTCCCAGGTTGCCAACCGTCGCGGAGAGCGAGAAAATCGTCTCGCGTTTATAACCTTTGGAAAGACTGGCAAGGGCCGCTTTGCTGCTCGACTCGAAGAAAGCTCCACCGACGGCGGCCAGCGCGGCGGAAAGGGTCAGCGTGAGGACATCGCTGGCCCAGGCAATCCAGATAAAACCCAGTGCCCGGACCAGCATCCCCAGCATTATCATGCGGCGGTACCCGGCCCAATCGGCCAGTGCCCCGGTAAATAAACCCAGGCCAAACTGGGTAAATTGGCGCACCGCCAGCACCATCCCGGCAATCGCCGCTCCCATCCCCAGGTCGTGAGTAATATGGACCGCCAATAGCGGGATCAACATAAAGAAACCGAACCACATCAGACCGGTCGTAGTCAGCAAAACTATAATACCGGTCAGTTGCTTTCGGTGGGATAAAGTATGTTCCATTAGCTAAAATGCCAGTCCCATTTCCTGATATTGCGGCAGCATCCGGTCGCTTAAAAGATTCAAGCGTTTAAGATTTGCCATCAAATGATTGTGAAAAACGTCGGTCTGAAAGTCGTTGATGGCCCGATTGGTCACGGCTAGCTGCTCGAACTCGCGGTGGCTGATACCCATCCGACCTTTGGAGGCTTCCCAGTATATCTCAACCTGGCTGCGGAAACCACCACGTTCGCGTCCAAAGAACAGGGTGCGGCAGAGGCTGAAGGCATAATTTTCCAACTCGCGCCGTTCGCTTTCGTTCAAATGGCCGACTTCTTCGGCAATACTATCGATGCCAAACCCGACGTGGCGGCCTTCATCCTGCATCACATAATCCAGAATGTGATCCATACACGGGTCGAGATTGCTGCGTTTGGTATAACTAAAGGCCCCCATCGCGTAGCCTTCCACCAGCACCAGCATACCAATTGCCTTTTTATGCCAGTTGGCGGTTCCAAGCAAGCTATCGATGATAAACTTTATATTCAGGTCCGGTTCAAAAAGTTCCAGCCGGTTTAGATATTCGCGGAATACCTCGACGTGACGAGCCTCGTCCATCACCTGCGAAGCCAGAAAGAGTTTGCCGTCCATATCCGGGCGCATATTGACCAGTTGAGCGCACAGCAATAGCGACCCCTGTTCGCCGTGCAATAGCTGGCTAATCAACCAGCCTCGTTCGCGCCGGGCCAGTTCCAGTTTTTCGGTCTCGCTGAGTAAGGCGGTCAGGCCCATCGAAGCAGCACCCCAGTACTCATCCCGCACCAGGGGCCAGTCGGTACATATCGTCGACCAGTCTATATCTTCCACCGGGTTCCAGGCTTTGCGCTTGGCTAGCTCGTAAAGCTTGCGGCCTTTGGCAAAGTCGGGGGCATACTCCAGGTTCCACAAACTGGACGAAGCACTGGGGGCTTGTCGCCGGTTAGCCAGTGTGCCGTCGGCTACTTTGGTCATAAAATAGCCAAATTTTCTGCCGGTGATCCGATAGACATCTTGCAGATAGGACAGCCGTTCTTCAAACATAATTTTTACCTCTCTTGAATGTGAAGTGTCTTGCTATATTAGATTAAATACCAATCCAGGGCCTTTTGCAAGTCCCGAACGGCCTATTCAGGGTTACAGTGAACTCTCTGCTGTAAACCCCGGCATATTAGCTTCTTGCTTTCTTCAAGCGTTCATCAAACTTTATTCATCACCTTTAACCCTCTCATAGAGAGCCGCATATAAAAAGAAACTTTAGAAAAATGTGACATTTCCTATTGCCAGGGGTGCGAAACAGTGCTACTATACTTTTGAACGTTTAGATTGTGCAGAACGTAACTAAGTAAATGCGGCGAAATCAGTACAGAAAGGCGGCCAGTTATGCAAGAGGCGTTAGAACTTAAAAAACTCACCAGACTACTACGGCTGGCCTATTCGGCTGAAATGGCTGCCGCTTACGCTTACCGGGGACACTGGCGGTCGTTGAAGGTAACGCCACAGCGCAAGGAAATCCAGCGCATCGAGGCCGAAGAATGGCTGCATCGCTATATGATCGGGCAGGTCTTACGACAGCTAGCCAGCCCTACGGCCTGGAGGTACGAACTTTTCTATTATGTAATAGGTCACGTATTGGGGTTTTTGTGTCATCTTTCGGGCTGGTTTATCCCGATGTACGGAGCGGGGCGATTGGAACGAAAAAATTACCAGGAATATGTCGTGGCGGCGCGTTACGCCAGGGATGGGGGACACCCGGAACTGATCGAAGGCTTATTGACAATGGCCGAGGTCGAATGGGAACATGAGCGTTACTTCCGGGAACAGGTGATGAGCCATTCCTGGAGCAATTTTGTGCCGGTGTGGGCGCAATTACCGCCTAAAGAAACGATCCAGGCTGAATTCTATCCAACTTTGACCCTTCCAACTTTTAATGTGTCTGACCTAAAAGCTGAAATGAAACTGCCTTTTGAGACTATCCTGAGCCGGAATGAAACCGTTGAGCCTGGTCGTTCGTTAGTTAGATAGATTATCTTTTACGATCAGGAGCGAACGATGAACCTGAGCGACCTGGACCAATTTCAGCAAGCCATCGAACTGGCAGAGGCGAATAACCGGGAGGCAGCCCATCTGATATTGGAGCGGTTGCGGCAAACTAACCCCGATAACAGCCGGGTGCTGTTGTGTTATGTCTTTACCTCGGACGACCCGGCCCAGGCCAAACCCGCCCTTGAAACCGCCGCGCAACTCGACCCCCTAAATCCATCGGTTAGCGTCGCTCAGAACTGGCTGGCCCTCCAATGGCCGGGCGGAAACGGCCACGATATGCACCTAGCTACCCAGTTTAAAGCCGCCGATTTTGTCGATATTTACCGGGCTTCTTCTCAGCCGGAGGGGATATTGTCCGGCCTGGCTCAGAATGAATTGCTTTCAACCCCAACATTAGACATCACCCAACCCGACCGGCCAATTTTTAAGCCAGCTGTCAGGTGGTGGAAAAGACTTTTGCAGGACTGGCAATTGTGGTTGGGCTTTAGCCTGCTGGGACTGGCCGGTTGGCTGATAATAAGCCAGCTATGGCCGGTTGGATTGACGACCTCGGAGAAAACATACTGGCAGTATGTCCGCACGATCAGTGAGCAAACCAATCAGGTAAATCAACGTTTGCAGGAGTTAGGTAATCCGAACAGCCCGACTTACCGGCAGGATTTGTTAACCCAGCTAAAGACCCTTGAGAAGTTAAATCAGCAATTCCGGCAGCACAGCAGCCCCTCAATGCGCTTTGATAAACTGGATGGCTTTTTAACCCTGGCCTATAATTATTACAGCGAAGGAGCCTCCAAAATCAGTCAGGGTCTGGAGAACGGCGACCAGGAATTAATTCGGCAAGGTAATGTGTCATTGGTGTCGGGAAACGACTTTCTACACAAAGCCCGGCAAGAACTGGAACGGCTGGGTTTGCGTTAGCTCAGGCTTTGCTTTTGAGTAGTAACCAGCGGTCGACCCGTTTATAAGGCGCGAACCGGGCCGGGTCCTGAAGAATTGCCCGTACCTGGGGCGAAAAATACTTTGGGGTAACTAGAAACTTGTCGGCCTGAAGGGCCTGGTCAAACTGAGTTTCCGGTTGGCCGGGTGGAATAAGCTCGAACAGGACCAGCTTGTAGTAACCGCGATTGAGCCGGTCGAGCAAAAGCTGTTCGTTCCAGGCTCCCGCGCGCACCTGCCCGGCAAATTCGGCGGGGGCATCCAGTTCTACCGGCAAATTTAGCAAAGCCAGCCAGGCGCAATCCTCGGCCAGGATCGGACCCTGGGCCGCCACCTCGCGCAAATTGCCCAACAACTTTTCGGCGGGGACGGTCCGGGCAAGCTCGGCAGTCTGGGTCGGGTCGTTCAGGACCGGAACATGAAGTAGCCAGGATAGCTGTAGGGCCAGCCCTAACAGTACTAGCGGCCCAATTTCCGGGCGTAGCGACCCAAGCCGCCAAACCGGGCGCAGGGCCAGCAGACGACCAAGCTGCCACCAGGCCAGCAAAACTACCAGCCATAAACTTTCCAGCAGAAAAACTGAACCGTCCAGGCTAAAACCGCTCAACCCCAGACCCAGCAAGGCGGTCATAAAATACACCCGCCAGACATCCAGCCGCTCGAAGCGGCCTACCAGGGGCCGAGCAACCCAGACCAACGCCAGAGCAAACAACACCAGGTGGCCGACCGCCAGTAAACCCAGATTATCCAGCCAAATTCCTCCGTCGAAGGGTCCGGCGTTGTAGGTCAGGAAGTGGGTCAGAAAATGGCCGCCGGTCAGCACTTGAAATAATGCCACAGCCAGCCCGAATACCCCGCCCAGCGTAACCGCAAAGGCCCCCAGGTCGCGCCAGCGCAGTTGCAAACCCAGCCAGATAGCTATCGCCAGAGGAGCGGCCAGCAAGCCGGGCCGGGTAAGTAAGGCCAACGAACATAGCAATCCGGCGATCAAGTAAGGTTGGACCCTGGCACTCCGGCGGCGTTCGCTTTCGGCATTGGCCCGCCAGACGCGTTCGACAGCCGCCAGGGCCAACACCAGACCCAGCGTGTCAGGCCGGGCCAGCACTCCCCAGCGGTAGAAAACCGGCGTCGCCACCAGCGTGAAAACCGTCGCCAAGCCGATCAACAAACCGGCCCTGCGACCTGCCGCCAGCTCCTCCCGGCGGCATACCCGATACAATTGCCACAACAAATAGACCCCGGCCAAACCGCCGACCAACCGCCCCGCCAGCAGCGAACGGTCGCCGGTCAGCAGCATCAGCCCGGCGTTGAGATAATAAAAAAGCGGCCCGAAGTTAGCATATAAAAAAGGCGAGTCGGTATTCGCCGGATAAAGCCGGTCTGGGTTGAAATCGGCGTGAAAAAGGCGGCGGGCTTCCTCGAAAAGATGGCCTTCGGTATAATCCAGTGGGTAGGGATAGGTCAAAGCCACCAGCAAGCGGTAGGCGAAGAAGATAAAGTAAGCTAAAAGAAAGAAGCCACACCAATAAGGTAATAGCTTCTTTAAAAACTGGACCGGTCTGAAACGCGACCCCTGACGATTTAAGGAGGGTAAAGCCACACCTTACCGCTAGCTCTCTTCCGGTAACTGGCCGATAATCTGCCCCTGGCCTTGCGGGCATTTCAGGACGTAACCGACACCTGGCACAGTCAGGATGTAGGTCGGCTCGCTGTCTTTGGGTTCCAGGCGGGTACGCAGGTGGCGAATATATACCCGCAAATAGTCGGTGGCTCCGGCATATTCCGGCCCCCAGACTTTCACCAGCAGATCGCTATGCAACATTACCCGCCCGGCGTTGGTGGAAAGATAGTACAACAGGCGGTACTCGGTCGGGGTCAGGCTGGTCACTTTGCCATTCTTGGATACTTCGTGGCGTACAAAGTCGATTGAAATATCGCCGCAGGAAAAGCTGGGCGAGTACTTGCCGACATCCTGATATTCACTGCGCCGCAAGACAGCCTTGACACGGGCCAGCAATTCGTCCGCGCTAAAAGGTTTGGTAATATAATCGTCGGCACCGGCCTCGAAACCGGCCACCAGGTCGGTTCGCTCATTGCGGGCGGTAAGCATAATAATCGGGACGGTCGAAAACTCCCGGATGCGGCGGCAAACCTGGTAGCCATCCTGACCGGGCAACATTATGTCAAGCAGAACCAGATCAGGCTTTTCATTTTCGACAATATCCAGGGCTTGCTTACCTTCCGAAGCCACCATTACCTGGTATTGCAAAGTTTCAAGGTTATCGCGGACCAGGCGCACTAAGCCTGGTTGATCGTCTACTACAAGCACTTTTTTTTCGTAAGTCATCTTATTACTCCTTAATCGAGGTCAAGTTGTTTGGATAAATCGGCGACCGGCAAAGTAAAACAAAATGTGCTTCCGAGGTCTAAACCGGCACTTTCGACCCATATTTGGCCTCCGTGAGCTTCCACAATACCACGACAGATCGCCAGACCCAACCCGGTTCCCTCCGTTCGACGGGCCGGACCGGTATCGACGCGGAAAAAGCGTTCAAATATGCGGGGTTTAACATCAGGGGCCAGGCCTACCCCATTATCCTTCACCGACACTTCAAGCATAGCCTGTCCATCCTGACCGTTGACTGCGGCCGGTTTTACTTCCACCACCACCTGTGGATTGCGGGGCGAATATTTCAGACCATTCTGGATTAAATTGCGCAGGACCTGGATAATTCGCTGGGCATCGGCATAAATAAAAGGTAATTTCTCAGGAGGGAGCATTTTTATATCGATCTGGGCTTCGGGGGAGCGGCGGCGAGCCTCGGTAACGGACCGTTCGATTACCTCACCGATCTGGATCGGTTCCGGGAAAATACGCAACGCGCCAGCTTCAATTTTTGATACTTCCAATATATTGTCGATCAGTTGCATCAGTTTGTCACATTCTTCACTGATAATCGACAGATATTCGTTGCCGGTTTGGTTGTTCCACTTTACGTCCGGTCGTAGAAGGGTCGTAGCATATCCCTTGATAGAGGTCAGTGGAGTACGCAGTTCGTGCGAAATCATTGCGACAAATTCACTCCGCAACCGGTCGGCTTCGTACAGGGCTTCAATGCGGGCCAGACTGCGAAACAGCCGGCTATTTTCGATAGCGATAGCGGCCTGGCTGGCGATAATTGAGGCGGTCTGCCCATCTACCTCACTAAAAGAGGTTTCAGGCCCATCTTTACGCTCCATAACCAGTGCCCCGATCCGCCGTCCCTGGGCCAGCAGCGGCACCGCTATCTGATAAAACGCGCCGGGCCTACTTTGAGGCGGGCCGATCTCAATTAGCACATCGTTCTGAAAGGCCAGATTTGTTTCAGCCTCAACTGCTCTCAGGCCCAGGCGTTGTAAGCCCATCACCAACATAGTATTAGTCTCAACAAAGTGAGCCAGGTCGGGAAAGAAAAGCTCGTCGGTCAGGCCGCTTTCGTTTGTCTCGCGTTGAACGACCTCGACCAGTTCAAGTTCAGGGGCAACCCCATCGGCAGTAGAGCTTTCTTTGAACAGAAGCAAGAAAGCCTGATCGGCATTAATTTTCATCATGACCTGTTCCAGCGACAATTTAGGCAACCGCTGGGCATCCACGTTGCCGGTTAAAAGAGCCTGGGAGGTAGAATAAAGCTCGACCAGTGCCCGCATCTTAATATTCTCGCGGGTAAGGTTTTGCTGGGAAATGGTTTGCTCGATGGTGCGGGTAAGCTCGAAGGCGGTAAAGGGCTTGACCACAAAACCGTGTACACCCAAATTGAGCGATTGGATCGCCAGGTCAATCGAGCTGTGACCGGTCATTATGATTGCCACGATCTGCGGGTTGATCAACCGGACCGCCCGGACAGTTGTTAGCCCATCCAGGCCACCGGGCATCCGAAAATCGGTAAGTAATACGTCGAAAGTATTGGCGTTGGCAAAATTAATCGCCTCTTGTCCGCTCGCCAGGGCGTGTACCGTATAACCGCGTTCCTGTAAGAGCCGGGCTACCGCACTGCGGGCCGGGGCTTCATCATCCACCACCAAAATAGTTTCTTTAGCCACAACTTTATGTCTCTTCTATGTATATTTTGCATTTCGCATAAAACATCTGTTCAAGTGTAAAAGTAAGCTAAACTTTGTTTTATCAGGTTTGTGAGCGAAAGCTTTGATGCGAAAGCTTTGGTGAGAAAGCTTTGATATTGTAATCTGCCTACCAGATTTGCGTTCCAGCTTAATGAGCTTTACATTAAATTATGCTAATATATGTTTGATTATGGGGCAATCGACCTTAAAAGTCAACGGATTCGACATTAAATAAAACTAATGTCCGGTAAAGAGGTTAATGAGTGACCACAGGAATAGAAAACAGTCCACCTAGGGAGAATAGCCGCAAGATTATTGCCCTGGCCGGAGGGGTGGGCGGCGCAAAGCTGGCTTTGGGCCTTTACAAACACCTGCAAAGCCAAAAGCGCAGCGGCGAACTGGTGATAATCGGCAATACCGGGGACGACCTGGAATATCTGGGGTTACAGATCAGTCCCGACCTGGATACTTTGATGTATACCCTGGCCGGGCGGGTCAACACCGCCAATGGCTGGGGTTTGCAGGACGACACCGGCAATACCCTGACCATGCTCGGTGAATACGGCCAGGAAAACTGGTTCTGGCTGGGCGACCAGGACTTTGCAACTCACATCGTGCGCACCCATCTTTTGAGCCAGGGCCAGCGTCTGACCGAAGTCACCGAGGAACTACGCCGCCGGTTGGCTATCGATTGCCAGCTTTTGCCGATGTGCGACGAGCCGGTGCGGACGCTGGTGGAAACCGCCGAGGCCGGCCAACTGGCTTTCCAGGAATATTTTGTCAAACGCCGCGCCAACGACACTGTTATTGGTCTTGCCTTCGAGGGAGCGGCGGAAGCCACTATTTCACCCGAAATCCGCCAGGCTTTAACCGACCCGGCCATGATTATTTTTTGTCCTTCCAACCCCTATCTGAGCATCCGGCCAATCCTGGCGGTACCCGGTATGCCCGAACTTTTGCGAAGTAGCGCGGCAAATCTGGTCGTGGTTAGCCCTATCGTGGGCGGACAGGCCCTCAAAGGCCCGGCGGCGGCGATTATGAGCAGCCTGGGTCAGGTTGAAACGCCCAGTGCCCTGGGAATAGCCCAGGTCTATGCCGGGTTCGCCCAGCGTTTTGTGCTGGATACGGTCGATGCCGACCAGAAAGCCGCTATCGAGGCCTTGCACTTCCGAGTGCTGGTGACAAACACGGTCATGAAAACCGATGAGGACAAAGTACGTTTAGCCCAGGAAATTTTACAGGAATTTAGCTAAACCATGACTAATCCGGTACTTTTTCAGCCTATCGCAGGCCTGCCCATGATCGCGCCGGGCGACGACCTGACAAGTCTGATCATTAGCCAACTGGCCGAGCAAGGTTTGAAATTCCAGACGGGCGATGTGCTGGCCCTGGCTCAGAAGATCGTTTCCAAGAGCGAAGGCCGTCTGGTCAATCTGGCAACCGTAGAACCGGGGGCGAGAGCAAACGAAATTGCAGCAATCATCAGCAAAGACCCCCGGTTGGTCGAGGTGATTCTTTCGGAAACCCGCGAGGTGATCTGGGTCAGTACGGGCATTTTTGTCGTGGAAACCCGGCAGGGCTTTGTATGTGCCAACGCCGGGGTCGACCGTTCTAATGTATCGCAGAGCCAGCCAGATGTCGGTCAACCCCCGGCTGAGTGGGTCTGTTTGTTACCGGAGGATGCCGACGCGTCGGCTCGCCGGATCAAGGAGCGGGTAAAGGAATTGGGTGGAGTGGAAATCGCGGTGCTGATCAATGATACGCATGGGCGACCTTTTCGCATGGGCAACGCCGGGGTTGGGCTGGGGTCCGCCGGGCTGATTACGCTATTCGACCAGCGCGGCGAACATGATCTGCTGGGGTACCAGTTACAGGCAACCCTGACGGCGGTGGGCGACGAATTGGCGGCGGCCACCTCGCTGATCATGGGTCAGGCCGATGAAGCCGTCCCGGCAGTCCTGGTGCGCGGCCTTCCCCGCCGCCTCTTAAACCCGCCCACCGATGAAGGGGCGCAACCGCTAATTCGTCCGCGCGATAAAGACGTTTTCCGCTACCCACCGGGCAGCGAACGCTGGCGCAAGCCTGAAAGTAAGCCCCTTTAAGGCAGTATACTGCCGCTCACACTATCCAGGATGAGAGTATCCGGTGGTTTTGTTTTACCCTGGTCGATAAAAACAATATAGCGAGCCGGGGCGGGGCTGGCGTTAAGGGTAACGCTTAGAATATTAGCGTCATCTTTATAACCGCGAGTGGCAAGCGTCTGGGCCAGTTTATCCAGCCCGGCCAGACCGTTGACCGGCAAAACCGGCAGCGCAGCCGCTTTGAGTTCGGCGTAGGTCGCCAGACCGTTCTTGACCCGTAAATCCAGGTCGGCCCGGCTGTCTTTGGCAAAAGAACTAAAAACCCAGCTTTGCTTCTGGGCATTGCTGGTCCAGTTAATCGTCCAGCCCAACACCCCGCCGTTACAACTCAGGCTGGCGGCAAAAGGCCGGGCATCAGCTTTGTAATCCCGCATAACGGGCTGTTGGGCGGCCAGAGCCTGGCTTAAATTAAAGTTCGCCTGGGCCGTTTTCATACTAGCTAGCGGTAAGGCCACCAGCGTCGCGCACAGGCCATCCTTGCCGTTAAAAGCATTCAGATCGGGCGTGGCTGTCGGTGGGATGTTATTACCGCCATTGCTAGGATTAGTAGGATTAGCAGGTACACCGGTCGGTTTGGCCGCACCGGTGGGCAAGGCTGCCGGAGTCGGGCCGGTGAGATTAGCCGGGCTGACCTTGTCCTGGGCGATAGTATTATTTGGCTGGCTGACCGCCAGGGTCGTTCCGTTCCCGGTGGGCGTAGCCACCTCGCCACCACAGGCCACCAGACCCAGACTTAACAACCCTCCCGCCAGCAAAGTTCGTAATCGAGTATTGAACATAGAACTACCCTACCTTCACTGCCCTTTCCATTCGGGGGAGCGTTTTTCCACAAAGGCGGTCAGGCCCTCTTTGGAATCCTCGGTCAAGATGCTCATAGTCAGCATCGTACTGAGATATTTGAGGGCTTCGCTAAAAGGCATCTGGTCGGCGTTGATAAGGGCATCTTTCCCCAACTTCATAATAGTCGGGCTTTTAGCAGCCAGATCGCTGGCAAGCGTGTCCACCTCGGCTTTGAGCCGGTCCGCCGGGACCACTCTTGTCACCAACCCGATACGTTCGGCCTCAGCGGCCTCGATCTGCCGCCCGGTAAACATCAGGTCATAGGCTTTTTTGCGGCCCAGGTTGCGGATCAAGACCGCCGAGATCATCATGGGAAACAGACCGATATTGATTTCGGGTGTGCCAAACCGGGCCGCCTCGCTGGCGATTACAAAATCGCAACTGGCCGCCAGCCCACAACCGCCCGCCAGGGCCACCCCCTGCACCGAGGCAATCACCGGTTTACCGAGCCTGGGCAACATATCGAATAAACCCAAAAAAGTTTCCCGCTGCACAAACCGTTGGTATTCGTTCATTTCCTGTTGAGTTTCGGCCAGGTCGGCCCCGGCACAAAAGGCTTTCTCGCCCGCCCCACTTAGCACAATTACCCGTACCGCCGGGTCAGCTTTACACTCGTTGAATGCCTGGACCAGTTCGGCAATCGTCAGGTTGTTGAGAGCGTTGCGTTTGTCAGGCCGGTTGATGACTATATCGGCCCGCGCCTCTTGTTTTTCCAGCAAAATATTGTGATAGGTTGGCATGGATTTTCGTCCTTTAAATTTTTATTGGTCAGGCTAAAGCTGCCAGTCTTTAAGTTTTTCTAACAGGCTGAAATTGGTAAGATCGAGCATAAGCGGGGTGATACTGACCCGTCCGGCTTCGATGGCGGCGATGTCGGTCCCTTCCGTTATATGGCCGCCCGGTCGTTCGCCGCCGATCCAGTAATAAGGCCGTCCGCGCGGGTCGAGCCGCTTGAAAAGTTCATCCCGGTAAATCCGGCGGCCCTGACGGGTAATTTCCACCGGGCCAAGTTCCTCAAAACTCAGGTTCGGCACATTAACGTTTAACAGCAAATCGCTGCTCAAAGCCAGACCGCCCTCCTCACCTCGCAACCCCTTCTGGAAAAGCGTGACCATCCGCCGGGCGAACCGGGCCGCGCCGTCAAAATTGTGGTCAATATAGGCATTCACCGAAAAAGCCAGGGCCGGAACCCCCGCAATATGCGCTTCCATCGCGGCGGCTACCGTACCGCTATAAGTAACATCATCGCCAAGGTTGGGGCCAGTATTAATACCACTCAACACCAGGTCGGGTAGTTCCGGCATCAGGCCCAGACCGGCCAGGCTGACACAATCGGCGGGCGCGCCATCGGTCGAAAATACCGTCTGACCGTTAAACCACTTTACCTCGTTGACCCGCAAAGGCCGGTCCATTGTCTTATTATGACCACTGATACTCCAGTTGCGGTCGGGCGCAATAACCGTGATTTCTACCTCCGGCAGGTCGGCCACCGCCTCGTAAAGAGCTTGTAAACCAGGTCCATCAATACCATCATCGTTAGTCAGCAGGATTCTCAAAGTAGTGCTTTCTCTGTTTATTCAGGTTTTTCTTAGCTTTTTAGCTTATTTTCTAGCTTATATAATCATGATAACACGCCTGTATAGTAATAGGACTTTCGCTTAGTGACGTAAACCAACCTGAAGCGGGGTTAGTAGGGGTCGGGTACCCTATGGGTGCCCTGCGGGGGGTGCAACAGGGGTCTCCCCTGTAGAAACTCTTTTTATTTTCGCTTCAAGCTCACAAAGTGAGGTTGAAGCGAAAGTCCTATGAATAAAAGGCGTTTTGAAGGACCAGTGAGACCAGTTTGGGCCGGGTAAATAATTGCCGTTAGATGAACTTTACATTAGCCGGACCTGGGGAACGGCTCTAAATAAATCCAGGCGCGGCCCTTGTGCGTACAAAGAGCGTTGGAAGTACAAATGTACTCCAGGAAATAGGCAAACCAAACAGTTGCCCCAACTTTAGAAAATAAAATTAGGAGAGACTATTGAAAAGCAAAAATTTACCGGTACTTGTAGCCGGAATTTTACTGGCTGTTATTCTGACCGCCTGTGGCGACAACACCTCGACCAGTGCTTCGGTTAGCACTACCGCCGCCGCCGGAGCAACCACCGCCGCGATGACTTCGGCTTCAGCAACCACCGCAATGGCTGCCATGACCACTCCGGCAGCTACTACCGCGATGGCTGCCATGACCACCCCGGCGGCTACTACCGCGATGGCGGCTATGACGACTGCCGCGATGACCTCGATGCCTTCTATGACGACCGCCGCGATGTCTTCAATGCCTTCTATGACAACTGCCGCGATGGCCGGTGGCAAACCCAACGAAATTACTATTCAGGATTTCAAATTTGGACCTGAGACGCTGACTATTCCGGTCGGCACCAAAGTTACCTGGACCAACAAAGACTCGTCGGCTCACACCGTTACCAGCGATGAGGGAACCGTTCTAAAGTCCGATCTTATTCCGCAAAACGGTAAGTTTGAGTTCACCTTCGATAAGGCGGGGACTTATACCTATCATTGCCAGCCCCATCCGTTCATGAAAGCTACGATTATCGTCAAGTAGTTTTGTGTTTTAGTTTTGCCAAAAGCCGGGTTTGCGAGAGCAATCCGGCTTTTTCGATCAGTTTAAAACCGGGTGGGCAAAGCCCTTGACAAATCTGAACATAGGTGTAAAATGTACATAGGTAATAAATAATTAAATAAACAAAAATATTAAACAGTCTGGGTTATTAAAATATGGCGACCAAAAGTAATAAAGACGAAACCAATCCGGCGACCCGTAAACCCCGCCCGGCGCGGACGGTCAAACCGGAGCCAACCGGCGAACCACAACCAAACGAAGAACAAGAAGCCGAGGCGGAAGCTGAGATCGGATTTGCCCCCAAAACTTTCATGATCCCTTATGTGTTGCTAACCCTACGCGATTCATTGCTGCACGGCTATGCAATCTGGGAAAAACTGATGCTGATGGGCATTCCCGGCATGAACGAAAGCGACCGGGCGAGTATCTATCGAACGTTGCGCCAGTTGGAGCGCGAAGGTAAAGTCAAAAGCGAGTGGGATACCAATTCCGACGGTCCGGCTCGACGTATTTACACCTTAACATCGGCGGGCGAAAACTTTTTGCAAATCTGGGCCGGGGGCCTCGACCAGTATCGCCGCAGTCTGGATTTCTTTTTCAAATTATATAGTAACCCGTTTGGGTTCAACTTGAACGATCAAAATAAGGGAGGAAAACCATAATGAACGACAGCTTAACCGAATTGACTAACCGCTGGATGCAATTGAGCCAGGAAACCTATCGCACCTATGTTAAGAGCCTGGTCTGGAACCAGGAACGCGCCCTCGAATTGACCAAAACCGTCATCGGCCAGGTCGATGCTTACCAGGCCCAGGGCAAAGGTCTGGTCGAGGAGTACACCAGCCAGGTTCAGAACGGTCAGCAATTGTGGCAGGAAATGTTCCAGGACAGCCTGAGTAACAACACTCAAATGTTCAACCAGTTCCTCCAGAGTACCCCCGCCAATATGACCGGTATCATGGAGCGCATCGACACTCTTCAGCCGAAAGTCGAAGTAACCACCAAGTAAGGCTGATTGGGCTTAATCGAAATTTACCCAACTTTCCATTTTCACCATGTTTTCCATTTTGTCAGCCATAAAAGTTCTGGTCACAGGTCATGCTGCCGGAACTTTTTTAGTTTTCTTCATTCATTTCAGTCAGGACTTTCACTCCATCTTCACCGGGTAAGGCTAAAGAGAAATTCTATTTGAGATTTTTGCGAATTGTTAAGTAAATAACAATTTAGAAAGCTCTTGAAAAGTGGCCCAATATTTGCTACTAATTATGCTAGCTAATCTCTCAACGATGATAGAAGCTTAGTTATCATCTGCCCACAGGTATCGGTTGGCACAAACCTAACCCGACTCTAGCAGGTTATCTTACAACCTGAATTTTGTGAATTTGAAATTATATCTGTTGGCTATCTTGCCTACTAAGGAGTTCTATGTCCGCCTCGATCAGCCTGGCTACTGAAATTGAGAAATCAGACCAGTTGTTATCGGATATACTGACGCGTCTTAAAGAAGTGATAGAAGAACGCCGCCATGTACCCGTTTCCACCTACCGGCAACAATTCAACCGGTATTTCACCTTTAATCAGGGGCGGGAGCAGGTGGATTATCTAAAGCAGCTTGGAATAAGCGACCTTTATGCTTCCCCTTTCTTCCGGGCCACCCCGGACAGTTTGCACGGCTACGATATTATCAATCACAACGAACTAAACCCCGGCATCGGTAGTGAGACCGATTTCAACGCGATGTGCCAGGCTCTACAGTCCGCCGGGCTTTTTCAGCTTCTTGATACTGTCCCAAACCATATGGGGATTGGCGATAAGGGTAATAGCTGGTGGATGGATGTCCTTGAAAACGGACGATCTGCCCTGCACGCCAATTTTTTTGACATTGATTGGAACCCGCTCAATACCAAAATCACCAACAAAGTCCTGCTGCCAGTTCTCGGCGACCAGTACGGACGAGTTCTGGAGAATAAAGAATTACAGATCAGTTTTCAACCGGCAGAAGGTAGCTTTCAACTGAATTACTACGACCGGGTGTTGCCGATCAACCCGCGCACCTATAGCCTGATTATGGAGCCGAGTCGGGAGGGGTTGCGGGAATTGCTGGGAGAAGAAAGTGAACCTTTCCTAGAGTTCCAGAGTATCCTGACGGCTATCACCCATCTACCCCGCCAGACCGAGACCAATCACGAACGAGTACTGGAGCGCAACCGGGAAAAAGAAGTGATCAAACGTCGGCTTAGTGCGCTCTGCCAGCTTGAACCGCGCCTGACCACTACCATCGAAGCCAACCTGACCACCCTGAATGGTACGGCTGGCGACCCAACCAGTTTCGATGCGCTCGATGCCATTATGGAGAAACAGGCTTACCGGCTTAGTTTCTGGCGGGTAGCCGCCGAAGAAATCAACTACCGCCGCTTCTTCGATGTGAATGAACTGGCTGCCGTCCGGGTGGATTTGCCGGAGGTCTTTGAGGAGGTCCACAATCTGATCTTCCGGTTCCTACGGGAAGGAAAACTCAACGGCTTGCGGATTGACCACGTGGATGGCTTGCTAGACCCGGCGGGCTATTTTGTAAATTTGCAGCGACGTTACTTTATTGAACTGGCCCGCAAGGTAATGGATGAACGCCAGGTCGAGGCTGAACTCCGCCCGGAACTGGAACGCCAGCTTGAGGAATTCTGGAGGCAAGAGCAACCTAACGCCGATAGCTGGGTGCGGCGAGCGTTATATATCGTCGTCGAGAAAATTCTGGGGCGCGGCGAAAGTTTACCGACCGATTGGACGGTCGGCGGCACTACCGGCTATGAATATACAAACGCGGTGAACGGCCTGTTTGTCGATAGTAGTAATGCTAAACTTTTTGATGAGATTTACCGCAGTTTTATCAACCACGAGATCAAATTTGCCGATCTAATCTACGAAAAGAAAAAACAAATTATGCGGCTTTCGCTCGCCAGCGAAATCACGATTCTGACCAATCTGCTCAACCAGGTCAGCGTGGGCGACCGGCATTACCGCGACTTCACCTTGAGTACGATCCGCAACGCTATCCGGGAGGTAATCGCCTGTTTCCCGGTTTACCGGACTTACAGTACCTCGTTAGAACAGACGGTCAACAAACGCGATCAGGCCTATATAGAAACCGCCGTCGGGCGGGCCAAGAAACGCAATCCGGCCCTGGAACCCAGTATTTTTGATTTTCTGCGCGATGTATTGCTGCTGAAATACCCGGATTACCTGGACGAAGCCAACCGCCGGGCCAGGTACGATTTTGTGATGAAATTTCAGCAATGTACCGGCCCTCTGATGGCAAAAGGGCTGGAGGATACTGCCTTTTACCTCTTTAACCGGCTGATCTCGCTAAATGAGGTCGGCGGCGAGCCGGATCAATTTGGTAATAGCCTCTCGAATTTTCATCGCCAACAGGCCGACCGGCAGAAATTGTGGCCGCACTCGCTGTTGACTACCAGCACCCACGATACAAAACGCAGCGAGGATGTACGAGCCAGGATCAATGTGTTATCCGAGATACCAAAAGAATGGCGAACCGCCGTCAACCGCTGGGCCAGGTTTAATCGCAAACACAAAAAGTCGGTTGACGGTCAACTGGCTCCCGACCGCAACGAGGAATATTTCCTTTACCAGACTTTGCTGGGGGTCTGGCCGATTACCTCCGGCGGCGACCCGGCCCAGATCAGCCCGGCGGATTACACTCAGTTGATCGAGCGGGTGCAGGCATATATGCGCAAGGCGATGAACGAAGCGAAGGTCAATACCAGTTGGGTTAATACCAACGAGGGCTATATCGAGGCCGTCACCGGGTTTGTGAGCCGAATCCTGGAAGGCAGCGAAAGCAACCGGTTTTTAACCGAATTTATGACCCTGCAAAAGAAGGTCGCTTACTACGGAGCCTTTAATTCGCTTTCGCAGGTGTTGATCAAGCTGACTAGCCCCGGCGTTCCCGATATATATCAGGGTACCGAGCTGTGGGATTTGAGTCTGGTCGATCCTGACAACCGACGACCGGTCGATTATGCTTTACGGCGAAAGTTGCTCAAAGAGGTGCAGAAAATCCAGCAGCCGGAAAAACTGGCCGCCCTCTTAGAAAATCAGGACGAGGGCAGACTAAAACTGTTTGTTACCTCGCGGCTATTGCAATTCCGGGGCGAGAATGCCGCGCTTTTCCAGCACGGAATGTATCTGCCGCTGGAAGCAACCGGCCCGCGCCAGGACAATCTGTGCGCCTTTGCCCGCCAGTATAATGACCAGCAGATCGTAGTGATCGCGCCGCGTCTGCTGGCTCGCTTGAGCAAACCGGGCGCAACCGAACCGGTGTGGGGCAAAGGCTGGGAGGATAGCTGGCTGAACTTACCCGGTGCCACCACCGGTCAGCTATATCTCAACCGGCTGACCGGCGAGAAGCTGACCGTAAAAGAATTTAACGGTCTGCCTGGTCTGTCGCTGGCCGAAGGGCTGGCAAACTTTCCGTTGGCCTTGCTGGTCAAAGAGCAATCACTTCCCGAAACCGCAAACAAGTAAGGAGATTTTTCATGAATGTCTGGCCGGGTAAACCTTATCCCCTGGGAGCAACCTGGGATGGTCAGGGCGTTAATTTTGCCCTTTTTAGCGAACACGCCACCGGCGTTGAATTGTGCCTGTTCGATACCCCCTACGACGACACCGAGCGGGTTCGCGTCCGTCTGAGCGAACAAACCGATTACGTCTGGCACGCCTATATGCCGGGAATACAACCGGGTCAGGTGTACGGGTACCGGGTTTATGGACCGTTTGAGCCTGAAGCGGGCTACCGCTTTAATCCGGCCAAAGTTTTGCTCGATCCGTATGCCAAAGCGATCAGTGGGGCCATTGAATGGTCGGATGCTATGTTCGGCTACCCGGTCACTTCGGAGGCCGACGACCGCGATCTGGTTCAGGATTTTCAGGATAGTGCCGCCGGTATGTCAAAATCGGTAGTGATCGACCCGGCCTTTGACTGGGGTGACGACAAGAAACCCAATACCCCGTTACACGCTTCGATCATTTACGAAATGCACATCAAAGGCTTTACCGCCCGCCACCCCAAAATCGACCCGGAGGTACAGGGCACCTATGCCGGTCTAACCGCTCCCGAAGTACTTGATTACCTGAAAAATCTGGGGGTTACGGCGGTCGAATTGCTGCCGGTGCATCATTTTGTAAATGACAAAACTTTGCTCGACAAAGGCTTGAAAAATTATTGGGGCTACAACTCGATTGGTTATTTTGCGCCGTATTCCGGTTACTCCAGTTCCGGGACGTTGGGCGAGCAGGTACGCGAGTTTAAAGCGATGGTCAAAACTTTTCACGCCGCCGGGATCGAGGTCATTTTGGATGTGGTCTATAACCACACCGCCGAGGGTAATCACCTGGGACCGACCCTCTCTTTTAAAGGGATCGACAATATGGCTTTCTACCGGATGGTCGG
Source organism: Chloroflexia bacterium (assembly GCA_038322625.1). GTDB lineage: Bacteria > Chloroflexota > Chloroflexia > Chloroheliales > Chloroheliaceae > 54-19. Next base: position 56,772 of record JBBQGA010000009.1, on the reverse strand, counting down.
AACTAATCCCCGCTACTACATGGACTACACTGGCACCGGCAACAGTCTGAATATGATCCACCCTCGCACGCTGCAACTGGTAATGGACAGTTTGCGTTACTGGATTACCGATATGCACGTCGACGGCTTCCGGTTCGACCTGGCGGCAACCCTGGCGCGTGGTCTGCACGAAGTCGGGCGACTATCGAGTTTTCTGGATATTATCCACCAGGACCCGATTATTTCGCAGGTCAAGCTGATCGCCGAACCCTGGGACATCGGCGAGGGTGGTTATCAGGTGGGTAACTTCCCGGTGTTGTGGGCGGAGTGGAACGGCAAATACCGCGATAGCGTGCGGCGTTTCTGGAGAGGCGATGAAAGTCAGGTCGCCGAGTTAGCCTATCGTCTGAGCGGTAGCAGCGATCTTTACCAGCATAATGGCCGCCGACCCAGTGCCAGTATAAATTTTATCGTGGCCCACGACGGCTTTACTCTCAACGATCTGGTTAGCTTTAACGAAAAGCATAACGAGGCCAACGGTGAGAATAACAACGACGGCGAAAGTAACAACGAAAGCTGGAATTGTGGGGTAGAAGGCCCCACCGATGACCCGGCTATTTGCGAGCTGCGAGAGAAACAAAAACGAAATCTGCTGGCAACGCTTTTCTTGAGCCAGGGCGTACCGATGCTGTGTGGAGGCGACGAATGTGGCCGCACCCAACAGGGCAATAATAACGCTTACTGCCAGGATAACGAAATTAGCTGGTTCAACTGGAATTGGGATGAAGCCGACCAGAGTCTGTACGAATTTACCCGCCGCATAATCGAAATCCGCAAAGAGTTCCCGGTATTGCACCGCCGAAAATTCTTTCAGGGGCGCAAAATACGCGGCCTCGACATTACGGATATTCGCTGGCTCAGTGCCGACGGCCAAAATATGGCCGAGGAAGAGTGGGATACCTCTTTTGTGCGGGTACTGGGTATGATGCTGGATGGCCGGGCGATGAACGATCATAACGAACGTGGCGAACGTATCCGCGACGATGTGTTGCTGCTGTTGATTAACGGCCATTGGGAAGCGGTACCCTTCCAGATTCCAGGTAAAACCACTGAAGAACATCGCTGGAAAGTGCTGGTCGATACCGATAGCGGGGCCGCTCCCGCCGAACGCGAGGTCCTGCCAGGCGAAGTCTTTGAGCTGGCTCCCCGGTCATTGGTATTGCTACACCAGCCGGTTTAAAAGTCAGATATTTTGAGAGATTTGAGAGAAAAGGTGGGGAAATCAGGATGGATTGGAAATTACCAATTGGGGCGCAGGTCGCGGCAGACGGGGTAAACTTCCGAGTCTGGGCGACCGAGGCCCGGCAGGTTGAGGTGGTTTTGCTCGATCAAAACGACCGGGAAACCGCGATCTACGAACTAACCAAAGACGAAAACGGCTACTTTAGCCGGCTGATAGGCGGGATCGGGGCTGGAACCCGCTATATGTACCGCCTGGACCGTGATCGCCTACGACCTGATCCGGCCAGCCGATTTCAACCGGCAGATATTCACGGCGCAAGTGAAGTGGTGAGTCCAGATTTTGACTGGCACGATCAGGGCTGGTCGGGCTTACCGCTGGAGGATATGACGATCTATGAGCTACACGTGGGAACCGCCACGCCGGAGGGTACCTTTGAGGCTTTGGTCGAAAAACTCGATTATCTCAAGTCGCTGGGTATCTCCACCCTCGAAATAATGCCGGTGGCCGACTTTCCCGGCCAGCGCAACTGGGGTTATGATGGAGTAGACCTGTACGCACCCTCCAGCAAATATGGTGGGCCGGTTGGGCTGAAGAAATTGGTCGATGCCGCCCACGCGCACGGGTTGGCGGTACTGCTGGACGTGGTATATAACCATTTTGGACCGGACGGTAATTACCTGCGCGATTTTAGCCACCAATATTTTACCCACGCCAAAAAATCACCCTGGGGAGACGCCATTAATTTTAGTGCCCCGGCGGTGCGCCAGTTTTTTGTTTCAAATGTCCTTTACTGGGCCTGCGAATTTCACCTGGATGGGCTGCGGTTGGATGCAACACCCTGGATTCTGGATGATAGCGCGACCCATATTCTCAAAGAAATGATCGTTAGGGTCCGTCAGACGCTGCCCGGTGGCCGTCATTTTGTCATGATTGCCGAGGATGACCGCAACAATATTGGGATGTTGAAAAGCCACTCTGAGGGCGGTTACGGTTTCGATGCGGTCTGGGCCGACGATTTTCACCATCAGACGCGAAGCAGTTTTGCCGGTGACAACGAAGGCTATTTTATGGATTATACCGGGTCGGCGGCTGACCTGGCCGAAACCCTTTCAAAAGGCTGGTTCTTTGTCGGTCAGAAATCCCAGTTTTCCGGGCGTTACAAGGGCACCGATGGCAGTTCGATTGACCCATGTCACTTTGTTTATTGTATCCAGAACCACGACCAGATCGGAAACCGGGCGGTTGGCGACCGGCTGAACTTTAGTATTGCGCCCGATGCCTACCGGGCGGCCTCGGCCCTGCTTTTGCTCAGTCCCTACACGCCCCTGCTTTTTCAGGGTCAGGAATGGGCCGCCTCGACCCCCTTTTTGTATTTTACCGACCACAACGCCGAACTTGGCGCACTGGTTACTAAAGGCCGCCAGGAGGAATTTAGCCATTTTTCCGGCTTTAGTCAGGCGGCAGTGCCCGACCCCCAGGCGGTTAACACCTTCTTGCAATCAAAGTTGAAGTGGGATGAGCAAAGTCAGCCCGAACATAGTCCGGTACTCACGCTTTACCGGGATTTGCTGGGGCTGCGCCGGTCCAGTATAAACCGGGAAAACAGCCACCGCCAGTCCTTCAAAGCGCAGGTGGTCGACCAGGACGCGATTGCGATGCGCTATCACTCGGCGGATGAACAGGATTTATTGGTGATCATTAATCTCAAAGACGCGCTTAATCTTACGCTGTCGCAGACCGAACTGGCCGGTCTACCGGAAGGTTTCCGATGGGAACCGGTCCTTACCACCAGTGACGTAAAGTATGGCGGTCAGGACAACCTGGACAAAATGAGGGTAACGACGATTCAGGTCAGCGGACCGGTGGGGTTGGTCTTTGAGGCTGTAAAAGGCTAAAATAAACTGATGGCACAACCGATTATTACGCTAACCACCGATTTTGGTTATGATAGCCTCTACGTGGGCGCAATGAAGGGCGTTATTTATAGCTGGCATCCGGCGGCGATTGTGGTCGACCTTACCCATAGCGTCGCCCCCCAGAATATCCGGCAAGGAGCTTTTCTGGTGCTGCTTGGTACATCTGACTTTCCCGCCGGGACGGTTCATCTGACGGTAGTCGATCCAGGGGTTGGCACCGACCGGCGAGCGGTCTGCCTGAAGGTGCCGGAGGCCGGAATTTTTGTCGGCCCGGATAACGGTTTATTCTCCTATATTCTGGACAAATATCCCGATCTGACCGCCCGCCAAATCACTAACCCAAGCTTTATGCGACCGGAAATCAGCCGGACCTTTCACGGGCGAGATATTTTCGGGCCTACCGCCGCCAGGCTGGCCGGGGGTGCCTCTTTCGAGGCGGTCGGCCCACTGGTTGAGGTCGCAACACTGCTAAAACTGGACCACCTCTGGCCGGAGCACCTAACCGGTCAGGTGTTGCACCGCGACCATTATGGCAATTTAATTACCAATTTCTCGCGGAAGTTTTTTGCGCAGCACGAAATTCCGCTAGAAAATTCCGGAGTGGTGGTGGAAGATTTTTATCGAATTGAAAGATTTAACGAGAGTTATGGTTATGCCGGTAGCGGCGAGGTGATAGCCTTGTTCGGTAGTAGTGGGTTTTTGGAAATTGCCAGGGTAAACGGTCGGGCCGATAATCATCAAGGCAAAAAAATCGAGGTCGGCCAGACCGTAAGGTTACTCGTGAAGCTTAGTAACGGCTAGGGCGACGACCACGTGGGCGGCCAAAGCTGCCGGAATCGCCTCCACTACGACCACCGCCGGGCGGAGTAGCCTCATCAACCACGATAACATTACCATCAAGTTCGGTGCCGTTGAGAGCGTTAATGGCGTTGGTGGCTTCGCGTTCGTTGCTCATTTCTACAAAACCAAAGCCCCGGCTCTGGCCTTTGTCGGTCAATATCCGCAATAATTCGACCGTGCCCTGGGCCGCAAAGGCCTCTTTAAGCCGATTCTGGTCGGTGGTTTGCGCTAAATTACCGACATAGAGTCTTTTTCCCATCCTGGTAAGATTCCTTTCTTTTTGCTAACAGGGAGATACCAGTATTGGAGGAAATTAAAATATACTTCCTGGTTTCCCTCATAAATGTTCAGACGGCTTTCCATCCGAATTCCGGCCTGCTAGATAGCCAACAAAAAAGGGGCTGGCTCATATAAAACCGGCCCCTTTCCTGTATTTCTCTATTTATGGTTGGCTTATTACGGCCAGAGAGAAGGATTGCGCTGCTGGTATAGTCTAGTAGCTGTCGTAGCCACCGCCACTGCGACCGCCACCGTAGCCACCACCGCCGCCGCCACTGCGACCGCCACGTCCGCCGCCGCCGTAGCCACCACCGCCGCCGCTACCACCGCGATTTCCACCGCCGTAGCCGCCGCCGCCGTAGCCACCACCGCCGCCGCCGCGACTTTCCTGGGGACGAGCTTCGCTAACCACGATAGCCCGGCCATCCAGCATCGCGCCGTTCAGGCGAGTAATCGCATCAGCCGCTTCCGCGTCGTTGCTCATTTCGACAAATCCAAATCCTTTGGCGCGGCCCGTTTCACGGTCGGTAATGATGCGAGCCGAATCAACGGCACCGGCCTGTGAAAAGAACTGTTCCAAACCCGCCTCGGTAGTGCTATACGAGAGGCTACCTACATACAGTTTCTTGCCCAAAATACAATTCATCCTTTCAAGCGAAGCCGAGTGGCTTCACTCCCTAAAACTTACTCCCGCTAAGGCCAGGCCGTAAGTCAGTAGCTTAATTTTATTAATTAACTACTGAAAATATCATTTATATCGCTCTAAAAGCGGAGAGAAAACCTGAACCAAAAGGTGTGTTGGTTCTGATGGGCTTAACTGCACCGTAACTATACAATAACCTCATTGATTTGCACGCTTGGACCGTGGAGTGGGAACCGGAGTTCTTTAGCTGCCAGCGAGAAAGTGGAGATTAACTCAGGAAGCGGGCGGTTTACTGACGCACAGGTTTACATTCACTTTTAGCACGTTATTAGTATAGCATATATTTAACGCCATTGCAATTACTTTTAAAGAATTAAGTCGTAATCGTTTCTTAATTAATTCTTGACAAATCCAAAAACCTCGACTAATCTAAAGGAACTAGATAAACAATGTTTTATTTTTTAGTGAAACAATAATCAGAATATAAGAGGAGTCTATAATGAGCGAAACTGAACAACCCCAGGGTTTTGAAACCATTGCTTTGCACGGTGGACAGAAAAGCGACCCGACCACCAATTCACGAGCCGTGCCTATCTATCAGACGACATCCTTCGTTTTTAATGACACCGAACACGCCGCCAACCTATTTGGCCTAAAAGAATTTGGCAATATCTATACCCGGATTATGAACCCGACCACCGACGTTTTTGAGCAGCGGGTTGCCATGCTCGAAGGCGGGGTAGGTGCGGTGGCGGTCGGCTCTGGTCAGGCTGCCGAGATGCTGACCATCCTCAACCTGATGAACTCCGGCGACGAGATGGTCAGTGCTACCAGTCTGTATGGCGGGACCTACAACCTCTTTCACCACAGTTTGCCAAAACTTGGCATCAATGTGAAGTTTGTCGACTCCGGCAACCCGGCCAACTTTCAACCGGCGATTGGCCCGAAAACCAAAGCGATTTACGCTGAAACGGTCGGCAACCCCAAGCTGGATACTCTCGACATTGAAGCGGTCGCCAAAATCGCCCACGACAACGGTATCCCTTTGATAGTCGATAATACGCTTGCCAGCCCTTATCTGATAAACCCGATTAAATGGGGGGCCGATATTGTGATCCACTCGGCCACCAAATTTATTGGCGGGCACGGCACCAGCATCGGGGGTATCGTGGTTGACGCTGGAAAATTTGACTACGGGAACGGCAAATTTACCGGCTTTAGCGAGCCGGACGAGAGCTATCACGGATTGAAATATACCGACCTGGGCAACCTGGCCTTTATCCTGAAACTGCGAGTCCAGATGTTGCGCGATTTTGGTCCGGCCCTCAGCCCTTTCAACTCCTTTTTATTTTTGCAAGGACTGGAAACCCTGCCCCTGCGCATGGAACGGCACAGTCAGAACGGGCTGGCCGTCGCCCAATTTCTCAAGAAACACCCCAAAGTAGCCTGGGTGAATTATCCCGGCCTCGAAGATCAAGCTGGTTTTGCGATGGCTCGAAAATATCACCGCGAGGGGATGTACGGGGCGATTATCGGTTTTGGCATCCAGGGGGGTCTGGAAGCCGGTCGAAAGTTTATCAATAATCTCAAACTGTTTTCGCTGCTGGCAAACGTAGGCGATGCCAAATCGCTGGTAATTCACCCGGCCAGTACCACCCATTCCCAATTGACGGTAGAGGAACAGTTTGCCACCGGTGTTTCACCGGATTTTGTGCGTTTGTCGATTGGTCTGGAAACTATCGGCGATATTCTGGGCGATCTTGACCAGGCTTTGAAAAATAGTTAGCTAAACCGGCTGTACTCGGCTTAGATTACTAAACCAACGCCTAGCTATTCCCGGAGTCTACCAAAAGATAAAAGAGAGCAACTTTGGAACTATGCCCAAACGTTGCTCCCTTTTATTCTTATTTGCTTGTAAATATTCACCCTACCACTGAGAAGATTAGCGGGGTTGAAGGGGTGCAACCCCGGCGCGGTCATACAGGGGTTTCCCCTGTTAAATCCCTTTTTTTATTTTCGCTTCAAACTCACGAGGTGAGTTTGAAGCGAAAGTCCCAAGCCTATAAACCAAAGCGGGGCAGCTTGATCACAAACCGGGTGCCGCCCTCTTCTGGAAATTCCGGCACCAGTTGGCCCTCGTGCAGGGCAATAATCTCGGCACTGATATGCAGCCCCAGACCCAACCCTTTGAGATCATTACCTTCGTGGGCCTGATAAAACCGCTCGAAAATATGCGGTCGATGCTCGACCGGCACTCCAATGCCGTGATCGGTTATCGACAGCGTGATAAAGCGACCGGCCTCCCCGATTTCAAGTTCTATCGGCCCCCCCTGCGGGCTAAATTTTATCGCGTTATCCAACAAATTAATAACCACCTGCTCGAAACGCACCGGGTCGATCATAGCCTCGGCCTGTTCGGGAGAGCGGAACTCAAGCTCTTGATACAGGTGGCTGACCCGGATCGTTTCGATTACACTTTGAACCAGCGAAACCAGATCGGTTGGTAAGGGCGCAATCGTCAAGTGACCGGTTTCGATACGGGTAAAGTCGAGCAATTGAGCCATCAAATGGGTTACTTTCTCCGCCTGGCGATCAATGGCATCGAGGCTCATTCGCAACCGCTCGGCTTCAAATTCCCCACCGTTATCGTACTGGCGCATCAAGAGTTGGGCATATCCGCGTATACCGGTCAGGGGGGTCTTTAATTCGTGGGAAGCCACCGACAAAAAATCGTCCCGGTTTTTGATAGCGGTGCGGGCGGCCTGGTAACTGCGCGCATTTTCGATAGCCACACCGGCTCGCCGCGCAAATTCCTCGGCTAACTCAAAATCAGCCGGTTGATAATAGCGACCAGGCCGGGCCATTACCAGCGTCAAGGCCCCCAGTATTTGACCGTGATTGGTGAGGGGAATAACCATCAGCGAATTAAGACCCAGCAGTTGCAAGATTTTCTGATGCTCAGGGTTATAGGCTGGCATGACCGGGGCTTCGCTATATTTAAACTGGGTCAGCGGTTTACCGGTCTTTAATACCCGCATAACATAATGGTCCGGCTGATTAAATTCCGACCAGTAGCGGCGGCTCAGTTCCCGTACTAACTTCTCACGCTGGGGGTCCTGGTGGGCGGTGCCCATACTGTTTACATTGCCGTTCTGTTCCAGCACATCGATTATGCACCAATCGGCCAGAAAAGGCACAATCAAATGAGCGACATTTTGTAAGGTTGCCTCGTAATCCAGGCTGGCAAACAGCCCTTTGCTGATGTCGCTGAGAAAGCGCAAGCGTTCTTCGGCCCGTTTTTCTTTATCAAAATCTACTACCGCCACCGTGCCGCCGATAATATTACCGGAGTGATCAAGAACCGGGTTGGCACTGACCCGCAGCCAGCTTTTCGTTCCGTCGCTATGCTGGTACAGGATTTCATCGCCCCGCACTAACTCGCCATTCAAAGCCCGCGTTAGGGGCGAGCTTTCGGCGGTAAGCGGACTTCCATCGGCGTAGGTCGCCAGGTGTTCGATATAATCTTTGAGGTTTTGCCCTTCGCTAATAGGCCGCCGGATAAGCTGATCCAGGTGTGAATTGCTCAAAAGTATTTTCCCGCCGGGGGCTTCGACCAGAATAGTGCCGACCGGTATATTTTCCATAACGGCTTTGAAGCGGGCCTGTTCGGATTCAAATTGAGCGGCCAGGGGTTGCTTTTCGGCCTCTGGCGACGGGCGGTCTGAGACAACCTGAAGCAGCAGAACGACCAGTTCCCGGCGCGAGTCAAGCAGGGTTCCACCGACCAAAACCGTAAGCAGGCGACCATCACGGGTCAGCAAAGTTCTCTGGCGGGGTTCGTAGGAGTCTTGCTCGTGCAATATCCGGTCAACTACCGAGTCTATTTCATTTTCACCGGCAGGGAACAGGTCTTTCAAGCGGATTTCGCCACCGATCAATTCTTCGCGTTGATAACCCAGGTTCGCCAGGGCCAGCGCATTGGCTTCGTAGATCAATCCGTCCGCACCGCTAATGAGTACGCCCAGTTTCTTCGAGGCGATCAGCTTTTGCGCCCGTTGGGTAGTCTCATCCCTAATCTTATCCGGTTGTAAGTGCTGGTCGACATTGGTCAATGTGCCAAACCAGTGTTGCAACCGGCCTTGCTTATCCCGAATCGCCACCGTCCGGCCTGAAAACCAGTGATAAAGACCGGTCTGACTTTCTTTCAGCCGGAAAACGCTCTGGTATTCCTGACCATCCAAAAGCCAGGTTCGCCACTCTTTTTCGCACCGTTCCTGGTCCTGGGGATGGACAATGCGCTGCCAGCCGTTCAAGGCCAACGAGTTTTCCTCGCTCAAACCGGTATAAAAATACCAGTTAGGGCTGTAAGTCTCGACAATGCCGGTCGGCCCGGCAATCCAGGCAATCTGGGTAGTGGCGGGTGGAAAGGATAGTAAAGCCGCCTGACCGCGCCGCAACTTCTCAACTTTGCGGGCCGACTCGGTTACATCGAAGGCCAGTATTATTACATTTTCGACTTGGCCGGAGATATTTTTTTGAGGTTGGTAGACAAAATTAATATAACGCTCTTCGGGATAACCGTATTGAGGCCGGTTAAATTTAATTGGGACAGTGTTACCAAAGAAAGGTTTTCCGGTATTGTAGACTTGATCGAGTTTTTCAAACAGACCCTGACCGGCTAATTCCGGGTGAACATCCCGGATCGGCTCGCTGCGGTTATTTCCGTTGCCCATCAACAGGCGCATGGCCCAATTGGAAACCACCACAATATGTTCTGGACCATGAAGGATAGTGATCATAGGCGGCGTCTGGTTAGAAAAGCGGATAAATTGCTGGCGTTCGTGCTTTAAATGGGCGTTTTCCAATTCCAGGGCTACCAGTTTAAGGCGGAGCTTTTCAAACTCGTGATCGGTCTGGTCAGCTGTAGGCTTCGATGTATTTTCCATTGTATCTTCAATTATAGCGATATATCGAGTTATCAAAAATCAGATAAATATATTAAACACCCATTCGCTATAACTTGCAATATCAAAATGTAATATAATAAATTTAACTATTACGCTTGAAGCTTACGGATAGACCGGCAACATATCTAACCCGGTTGTTTCGGGCAAACCGGCCAACAAGTTCATATTTTGAACCCCGGCCCCGGCGGCTCCTTTTACAAGGTTATCCAGCACTGCCACCGCCACCAGGCGATGAGTGGTGGGTTCAATAGTTGGATATACAAAACAATAATTGCTGCCCTGGACCTGCTTGGTGGTGGGAGGCTCGTCGACAACTCTAACAAACGGCTCGGCCTGGTAGTATTGGCTATAAGCTTCACGCAAAGCCTTCTTTTGTTCGGTCAGGCTAGCATACTGAGCCTGAAAAGAAGCACTCAAGGGGGCGTAACAGGTAGCCAGCATTCCGCGTGAAAGCGGGATCAGGTGGGGTATGAAGACAAGTGAAACCGGGCCGCCTTTGATCTGGTTGAGCAACTGGTTAAGTTCCGGCGTGTGGCGATGACCTTCGAGGGCATAAGCGTTAGCACTTTCAGTCATTTCGGTAAAGTGGAGATTTTGTTTTACTCCCCGTCCGGCTCCGCTCACCCCACTGAGGGCACTTACTATTATATCCGGTTCGATGATCGGATCGACTCCGGCCAGCGCGGGCGCCACCGCCAGGGTGCTACAAGTAGGATAACAACCGGGATTGGCGACCAGGCGGGTAGAGGTGGTCAGCCGGTTCCGGTTAATTTCCGGCAAACCGTAGACCGCTTCTTTTAACAGGTAGGGGGCTGGATGGGGGCCGTACCATTTTTCGTATACAGCCAGGTCGGTCAGCCGGAAGTCAGCCGACATATCAATAATGCGGAGTTGGGGAGCCTGTTCGAGCAAATCGGCGGCAACCTGGGCCGAGGCGTGATGAGGCAAGGCCAGAAAAATAAAATCCGCCGCAGCCGGGTCCTGTAATTCTTCCTGAACGGTCAGATTGAGCGGTCCCAGGCTGGGAAAGACTTTACCCAGCGGCTGCCCGGCGGCACTCCGCCCAACCACTTCCAGCAACCGTACATCTGGCCGCCGACCCAAGAGCCTTACCAGTTCCGCACCTACATACCCGGTTACTCCGACAATCGAAACTTTTAACATTCTTGCTCGCTTTCCTGACATCTTACCCCATCGGCTCTAACTATAATGCTAATCCTATTATAACAAATTATGCAACTCTGATTATTTTGCGGTTATGCAGTGTTAATGGTGAGATTCAGGCGTAATTCGTACTAAACAAAAGGATAGAGCACTGGTCAGATGCTCGGTCAGGTAGTAAAATATAACCGTCAGATAAGGAGAAATTAACCATGAAATTTTTAACTTCGCAAAGTAAAGCCGCCTATATTGCGGCACTCGAAAGCCAGCCGGACCAGTTTGAGGAAGCTCTTAAGAAGCTGGCCCGTTTGCTACCTTCCGTTAATTTTAACGGCGAGGCCGAAAAATTAAAAGTAATCCGCTATTGTCTCCGATTTGGACAGGCGGCCTATGTCTGGCCGGAGGCCAGTCTGGAAATTCTGGACCTGGGATTTCAGGAGTGGCAAACCGGCCAACCGCTTGCAACCACCGGCCCCCAGGCGACTCGACAGGTTCCAAAGGCTCTGAGCGATTTACTGTGGGAGCAAATCGAGTATCCACCCGATACTAACCGCCTGATCCGTGATACCACTCGGCTTCACGCTGCCCTTACGCCAGAATTGCAAACGGCCTACGTAAACGGTATGTTGCAAAGAAAAGGGGTGAATCAGGCACTGGAAAGCGGCTTTTCTCGTCCGGCCATGACCCTGAACGACCTAGCTGATTGCTTACCCGGCACGCTCGGTAACGGTTTCTATCACCAACTGGCCGATAATGGGCTGTCACTGGAGATTGTACCCGGCTATCGCCAGCCTGAAAGCAAACAGGCCGTCTTTGATTATGTCGGACGGCGTATGTACGAGACTCACGATATTCGCCACGTTTTGCTGGGCTATTCGACCAGTGGCGAGGATGAACTGGCTTTGCAAGCCTTTGAACAGGCTCAAGCGGGTACGGCTTTTTCAGCTCATGTGCTGGCCTGGATTAGCGCAAGCACGCTACTAGATGGCTCGCCGGATGTAAAGTACGTCCTAAATTTTCTGGCTTACGGCTGGCAGCATGGCCGACGGACCCCGCCGGTTTTACCGGTCCAATGGGAAAAGCTCTGGGATATGCCGCTTGCAAAAATTCTCAGCGATTACGCCCTTCAGCCCAGCCAAACCAGGGGCTTTGCCGAGTAGGTTTAGACCGGGCTTTCGCTTGAAGTAGTTTACTTCTTAACCTTCATCGCGCCGGAAAGCTCCGGTCGCCAGCCGAGGGCAAGATGCTCCAGCCGGACTTTTTCCAGTTGGAGCAGCACAGACGGCTCAAAAGTGGCGGCCTTCCGGCTCTGCATATCCATATACAGAATTAACCGCTCATCGCCGGAAGCCAGTTTGTGAGTGGTCGTATTCACAATGTAGTAAACAAAGTGAACTCGCTTATCGTCGAAATCGACCAGGCCACCATGCACCGCCACCCGGTCGCCCTCACGAAGTTCGTTATAGTAAGAAATATACTGGCGCAAGGCAAAGGTGCTGCGGTGGCTGGCGATCAGATGCTCACGCTGCATACCAAGCTCATCAAAGAAAGCCCGCCAACCCATATTGGCGATCATCGTGAAATACATCATATTGACATGACCGTTGGAGTCGAGGTAATCCTCAACGATCTCCTGCTCGGCGATTTTTGGTAATTTTAGTACCTGGGCCAGCAGTTCAGCTTCTTCTTCAGCACGGCTTTTCACATCTTTTCCCTTAATCATGGGCCGGACGACGCCCAAAAAATCCGCTGTTTGTCAGCGTCATAACCACTTCGTTATGCTGGTTGAAAACCTGCGACTCCGACCGGATGATACCCATATCGGGGCGGCTGGTCGAGGGGCGGGCCTCGATAATAGTAAACTGGGCCTTGAGGGTATCGCCGGGCCGAACCGGTTTCACCCAGCGTAACTGATCGACCCCCGGCGAACCCATGCTGACCGTCTGGTTGAGCAAGCCATCTACCAGCATTTTCATATAGATACCGGCGGTCTGCCAGCCACTGGCGGCCAATCCTTTGAAAAAAGTATCTTTGGCTTCTTCAGGGTCAATGTGGAACGGTTGCGGGTCGTACTTGAGGGCAAATTCGATTATATCGGCTTCGGTCAGGGTAGGTCCCTCAAACTCATACGATTTGCCAACGGTCATATCTTCAAAATATATGGTGGACATCAAATAAACCTCATTTTAATAAACTAGGAATTTGGCTTCTATCTCACTTGATGAGGTAGAAGCCAAATTGAAAAGGGTTTAACAGGGAAGACCCCTGTTACCCCCCCGCATGGGCACCCACAGGGTACCCGGCCCCTACTAACCCCGCTTTAGGTTGGGTTTCGCCTCTAAACGAAAGTAAAGTTCAGACCGGCAAACGAATTCGGGCCGGGCCTTACGCGAGTTTACCCGGCCAGCTTGCCCAGAATCTCCCAGTTACCGGCCTGGAGTTGCGGGATATAAGGCCGTACATCGTAGCCTTTTTTGATTGCGGTCGAAACTGCCGAGGTCAGAAGCGGATACCCCAGCAATATAGCCCCCACTACCCGGCCCTGATTGATTACCAGTTTGCGATAGTGGCGGGCCTGGGTATCCTCCAGCGCAATAACGTAATCTTCCGGACCTTTTGGGTCGAACTGGCCGACCGAGGTTAGCTCTACGCCAACCACTTTCAGGGCCGTGACCGGGATCGCGGCTTTGAAATGCTGCTGCCCGCCGACCGCGTTTATAGCGACGGCCTGGGCCTGTTCGGTTGCCACCGGCCACAGACCGTGAATCTGGCCTTCAAATTCAGCCACATCACCGGCGGCCAGTACATCGGGCAGGCTGGTACGCATCATATCATCAATGACCACACCCTTGTTAATACGAACGCCGATTTGCTTTGCCAGCTCGATATTGGGCGTAATACCCGCCGCCACGAGAAAAATATCACAGGACAGGCGGCGACCGTCCTTCAAAATCACGTGGGTGACGTGGTCGGTCGTCTGACCACTGCCTCCCTGTTGAACTCGTAGCGGCACCCTTTCCGGCAGGCGCGACATATCGGACACCCCCTGCACGGCGGCACTTTCGGCTTTCTTGACGACCCTGATACCGATATTTTCCAGGTATTCAGTCAGTAGTTCGCTGGCTCGCCGGTCCAACTGGCGGGATAACAAGCGTTCGGAACGCTCCAGCACCGACACCGACAGACCCAACTTGAGGAGAGCGTAAGCCGCTTCCAGACCAAGCAATCCACCACCGGCCACAATCGCCCGTTTGCAAGCGTAATCCTGGGTAAAGGCCCGGATGTGCATAGCGTCCTCGGCTTCGCGCAACACGAAAGTGCCCGGTATCCCAAAGCTTTCGATAGGCGGCACCGTACTCCGGCTGCCCATCGCCAGCACCAGTTTATCATAATGCAAGGTTTCACCGATTGCCAGAAAAACCTGGTGGCTATTGTGATCGACCCGGTAAACCTGGGTGTTCAGCCAGGTCGTGATCTTGTGTTCGTCGTACCAGGTTTCGGGTAACAGGTAAAGCCCCTGCATCGCCGACCGACCATAGACCAACCTTGAAATACCCATGCGGTTGTAAAGATGATGTTTTTCCTGACCGATCAGGTGAATTTCCACTTCGGGGTGGCGGCGGCGAATATGGTCGGCGGCAGTCGCACCCGCTACGCCGTTCCCGATAATTACTATACTCTTGATGGCCGGGTCGTAGTCGAACTTTATCAGGCTGGAAGGCGTTTCGGAAGGTTCTTCCGGTTTGAGGGCGACCTCGACCGGACCGCGCACTCTGGCGCAACAGGCCATCCGGGTATTGCTAGCCTTACCCAACCGGTCGAGCGTGGCCTGTTCTTCCTCGCTGATCGGCGACAAATTACCCATCCCTTTGAGAATAGCAATCGGGTCGGCCCCGCACATCCCCATCCGACAGCCGGCCTCGATATGCAAATCGTTGCTTTCGGCGACATCCAGAATAGTTGTTTCCGCCGCTACTACACAGCGTTTACCTTCATTTATAAAGTTGATCTCCGGTTCACCACTGGTCGCCGCGCCATGTTCTTCCAATGCCTTCGTCGAACCAACTTTTACCCCACTACCGGCCGGGGATTTGGTAGCCTGGGCCAAAAAGAGGCTCTCTTTGACATAGGTTCGGACGATCCAGGCCAGCGTCAAAGCCAGCAAAAGGCCTTTCAAAGTCCAGATCAGCCAATCCGGGGCAGTCTGACCCTGGCCGAAAAGGGCGGCAATCGCATTTGTCAGGGTCGGGATATTATACCAATAGTAAATGTTCAGGGCCGCCGCCGCAAATAAAGTGGTGATTTTATGGGCCGATACGTGACTGAAAGTAGTGAGTAACATAAACAGGCCCAGGCTCAAACACATATAAGTTAGAATCTGGAAGTACATCGCCGGAACATCGCCCAGGGTTTGGGGGTCGGCCACACCATAAAAACCTAGAATAAGACCGGGGAAAAGGCCAACAAAAAATTTACGGTAATTGGCGTAGCGCGGGTCGTCATCGTTAAGGTCGGCCAGATAGGCTACCTGCGGGTTGAAATCGTAACAATTCTTGGTACAACCGACACAAGGCTGGCAATGGCTGTTCGGAATTTTTACAAAAGGGGTCTGAGCGTAGATGCGCTGGACCGGCAAAAGCGGACACATACTGCTACACCAGCCGCTTTTACCCTTGAAAAGCGACCCCATCGCAAAGGCGGTTAGCAAAGAGGCGAAAACCACGATCCCCAGCGCAATACCGTTCTGATTAAAAATTACCTTGCGCGTGGGAACGATCACCAGAAAAAGACCGATGCCAATCACATAACTGTATTCTTTAAACCACTTTGGAATGGTCAAAGCTCTGGTAAACTTGAATAAACGCGGAGTCTGGTTGAGAGCGGCCATCGGGCAAATATTACGCCATAGACCCGGCGCGACAAAAAACAAAATCGGCAGAGAAGGCACAAAGAATTTCCAAAAAATCGTCAGGCCAACCTCCGGCAAGATAAACAGGATCAAACCGGTCGCAATGGCACAACTGACACTGATCACCCGCAAGACGTGCCAGAACCAGATCGGCAAAATCCGGCTGACCTGCATAAAGTTAGGAAAGGACGGGCCATCTTTGGCGGCTTTGAGCGGTTCCCGGTTGATAACCGGCAGGCTGGTACCCTTTTTCGGCTTGAGCGGCACCGGCGGGGCGGCCACCGGAAGCGGCGGCACCTGGACCGGTATATATTGGGGCGGTTGGGCCGGAAAGGGGGGCCTTTGTGGCGGCTGATAAGGCGGAGCCATCGGCGGCATAGGCATAGGTGGCCTTTGCGGCGACTGGTAAGGCTGAGGCTGTACCGACGGCATTGGAGGACGCGGCTGGGACACCGGCAGTGGTTGCGGGGGTCTGTAGGGTTGGGGTTGCTGGAGCGGCATTGCGGGCATTGCCGGTTGCGGGCGAGGAGCGGCCACCTCCATCAATAGTAATATGGTTTGACCGATCTGTATTGTGTCGTTAGGACGCAATAGCTGGGGCGCACTGATCCGCACCCCATTGATAAAAGTGCCGTTGGCCGAACCGTTATCAATGGCAATCAGGCCTGCCAGTCCCAATTCCAGGCGGGTATTGAGGCGGGAAGCTTTAGCATCTCTGAGGACGATGTTATTATTCGACTGCCGACCCAGTGTTAGCACATTAGTCTCAAGCCGGTAAATTCGCCCGGCTTCCGGCCCGGATTGAACCTGTAATTGCAAGGCTTGCCTTCCGGTAACTTGCATCTATTTCACCTCCAAGAACACAAAGCAGGCTAAGATTGGTTAAGAAAAAGTAGGCCGGACCAATCATTTTGCTTCAAAAACTAAAGTTCCTGACCCCGGTTGCTCAAACTCATCAAACGCAACCGGAGCGAAAGGATGCGGCCCAGGTCAAACAAAATAGCGTAAGCCAGGGTCGGTTCGCGCCCGGCCAATTTTTCAAAGGCTTCCGGGTTGAGCCGGGAGAGGGTGCCATCCGATATGGCCCGCACCGCCGCCGAGCGGGGCTTTCCATCCAGGAAAGCCTGTTCGCCAAAGATCGCGCCACTGGCTAGCTCGGCCAGTGACCGCCAGCTTTCTCCTCCTGGCTCCAGGCTCAGAACCTGCAACCGTCCCTCTACCACAAAGTATAAACCCCGGTCGTCTTCACCCTGATTTATTATTACATCCCCAATATGAAAGCGAAGTGTTTCGGTATAATTGAGCAAGTTTTCCCATTCTTCCTCGCTGATATTGGGTAAAAACACCAGTTCGCTATCATCCGGTATGACTGAGACTTCTTGATCAGGATAGCCAAAAAAAGCCGAGAATTGCATAACTATACCTCGTGTGCTTTCGCAACACCGGAACATTATTTTAATGCAGACAAACTCGAACGCGACCGGCAAAGCCAGTTTACCCGATTTGAATAAGGTAAGCAGTGATAAAACCTCATAAAGAAGTGTTAAAAACCGCACTATTAGCCAAAAACCGGGCAGTTATAGACCAGAAAGACCACATAATCGCCGTAACCGGGTTGGCCGATCTGGATTACATCGCCATCCTGAAGAATTCGCTCCTTGATAAACTTACCATTGTGGCTTAAGCCGTTACGGCTCTGATTATCTACGATCCGGTAGGTGTAGGACGCACCGTTAATTACCCGGTGGAGGGTAGCGTGATGGCGGGAGACGGTCGCCAGTGGGATTTGAAGTTGCACATAAGTCTCGCGGCCTAACTTTAGCTCCGCCTCGTGTAAATCAAAGGTAGTTTCAAAGCCCTGATGAGGCCGGGTGTAAACCCGCAACTGAGCCGGTTTGAGGAGACGCAATGCCGGTCGTCGGGGCGATGAAGCTTGCGGAACTATCGGGAAATTTTCGGTCGAGGTATCTTCATCGTCCTGTACCGGATTTAGGACTGGGGGCGGCGAGGCCGGTATAACCGGTGGCACTAGCAGGGGATGAGCCTCCCGAATTAAGCCAAGTTCCGGCGGAAAAGCCTGGTCAGGATGGAGGGCCAGACGGCAAGCCCTGGCAAAAGCACTACAACTACCAAAGCGATCCGAGGCGGCTTTAGCCAGTGCCCGCCCAAGCACTTGATCCAGCCGCTCCAGAATAACCGGGTCGACCCCGGCCAGGGTAGGCTGCGTTTGCAAGGAGGGCGGCGGCTGATTGAGGTGAGCCATTACTATCGACTGGGGAGTACCAGTAAAGGGCAGCGCACCACAGATTAGCTGGTAGAATACGATCCCCAGCGAATACTGGTCGGTTGCCAGGCTCACCCGGTTGCGGATTTGTTCCGGGGCTACATAATGCACCGTTCCCAGGGCCTGGGTATTGTCTTCTTCCTGGCCTTCCGGCATAAATTTGGCAAAGCCAAAGTCCGCCAGCACCGGTCGATTATCTTTGTGGAGCAAAATGTTAGAGGGTTTTACGTCGCGGTGCATAATCGTATTTTCGTGGGCATAATCGAGAGCCGCAGCAACCTGATCGAGGTAGTTGCAGGCATCCGGCAAAGTTAGATTTCCAACGGTTTTTAGCCGGGCGGACAGGGTGCCGCCGCTGACATAGGGCATCACCAGATAGGCAGCCTCGTTTAGCAAACCTATATCAAATATCGGTAGAATATTAGGATGGTCGAGGGCGGCAACGGCTCTGGCCTCAAGCTGAAAGCGGTTGAGCCGGTTAATATCCCCGGAAATCGAGGTGTCCATGATTTTGATCGCCACGATGCGGCCCAGCATCAGATCGGTAGCGCGATAAACCTGGGCAAATCCACCTTCCCCGGCTTTACCCTCTAATTGGTAGCGACTATTTAAAATTTCCCCAGACGTAACCACTTAAACCTACTCCTGGCCTGAAACCTATTAATTCTTTAAAGCGGGGGTGAGTTGGCGAAAATAGGCTGCTGATTTATTAACAGGTAATTATTCCAGGCGGTTAAACAATACTAATTTGGTATACTAAATATATTATACATATATTATAAGACACAAATTCGATACCAGCAATAGGCCCTGTCAAACGGGTTCGATAATTGTGAGACCATTCAAAAAGGTGCGAAGCAAAGCGGCCTGGCAATCTGGTTTGACGGATGCCTGATTTGGAATTAACATGAGGCGGTATAACTAACTTGCTCTGTCGAAATAGATGATATATATGTTGTAGGTGATATAAAACCGATTCTAAGCTAAAATAGCTAAATAAATTTTGCTTGATTAGAAAGGGTAAATTCTTGTTAGAAACACGCGAAGCGACGCATAAAAATAATGATAATGGTTCACAATATTTGGCGGTGGGACACTCGGAGAAACGCATAGACGGGCCGGACAAACTTATCGGTCAGGCTCGCTATGCAGCTGACTTAAATATGCCCGGCTTGCTTCATGCTCGTTTAGTTTTGAGCCTGTACGCTCACGCCCGGATTAAAAGTATAAATACCGAGGCCGCGCGACAGGTACCAGGGGTAGTGCGGGTAGTGACCGCCGACGACCTGCCGATCAAACCCGGTGAGAGTGCCTCCCGCAAGCGCAACCCACTGGCTAAAGACGTGGTAATGTTTTACGGCCAGCCAATCGTGGTAGTACTGGGTGAAACCGAGGCCGCCGCCCGCGATGGAGCCGAACTGGTCATGGTTGAATACGAGGCCTTGCCGGTAGCCGTCGATTTATTAGCCGCGATGTCCAAAGATGCTCCGGTAGTGCAATCCAAAGAGGCCCAGGGCGACAATAAAGAAGCCTCGATGCACAACGCCGGAGCCAGCAGCGGTGAAGAAGATGAAAAAATTGAACTGCCGCCCAACGTATCCAATCACAACCACATGAAGCGCGGCGATATAGAGGCCGGTTTTAAGGAAGCGGCGGCTATCTCCGAACGAACCTACATTTTACCGGCAGTCCACCAAAGTTATATCGAAACCCAATCGGTGACGGTGGCCCCCGACCCGATGGGCCGGCTGGTAGTCTACACCAGCACCCAGGCGGCTTTTTACTGCCGGGATGAAGTGGCGGAAGCCCTCGGTATTCCTTTAGATCGGGTGCGGGTAGTAACAATGACCGTTGGCGGCGCGTTCGGCGGCAAATTTGTGCTCATCGAACCCCTGGCGGCGGCCCTGGCGATGCTGGCAAAGCGACCGGTCCGGCTGGCCCTTTACCGGATGGAAGATTTGATGGCGGCCAACCCGGCTCCGAATGCCCATATCGAGTTCAAAATTGGGGCGCGGGCCGATGGAACAATCTGCGCCATGAAGAGCAAGGTAATTTTCTCCAGTGGCATTTATTCCGGTTCGCCCTGGTGGTCGGCGGGTTCGCTGGCTTTCAGCTATCGCGTCCCCAATTTTGACATTGAAGCCTTTGAAGTGCTGACCCATCAGGTTAATGCGGGCGCCTACCGGGCACCCGGCGCGACCCAGATTACTTTTGTGGCAGAGTCGGCCATCGACGATCTGGCGCACCAGCTTGGGCGCGACCCGATTGAGTTCCGCTTGCAGAACTGCGTGGTCGAAGGCGATCTAAACAACAACGGGCGAGCATGGCCCCGCATTGGCCTCAAAGAATGTCTGGAAACTCTGCAACAACACCCGGCCTATCAGAACCGGCATCAAAAAGGGGCTGACGAAGGTATCGGTGTGGCGGTCGGCGGTTGGGGCGGCGGGTTGGAACCGGCCTCGGCGATGTGCCGGATGGATCAGGATGGCAAATTTACCTTGCAGGTCGGGGTCAGCGATATTTCAGGGGTTCAAACCAGCCTGCTCTTGATCGCGGCGGAAGTGCTGGGCTTGAAGCCCGATCAGATACGGGTCGTGATAGGCGATACCGACAATGCTCCTTACGCCGGGGGCAGCGGTGGTAGCAAAACCCTTTATACAGTCGGGGCAGCAGTCGTCAAGGCCGCCGAGGATGCCCGCGAACAGATCAAGAAGATCGCGGCCACCGAACTGGAAGCGGCCCCGGAAGACCTCGAATTGAAAGATGGCAAGGTCAACGTTAAAGGCGTTCCGTCCCGCTCGGTAGATATGCTCACGATTGCCAAAAGATCGTTTGGTGGCAAGCACGTACCGGTGCTGGGTTGCGGCGGCAGCGCAATTACCAAGCAAGCCCCCGGCTTTGCCGCCCACCTGGTAAAAGTCAAGGTCGACCGCGAAACCGGCGAAGTTGAGGTGCTGGAATACGTGGCGGTGCAGGATGTCGGTCAGGCGATCAACCCGGAAGAAGTACGCGGCCAGATACATGGTGGCGTCACCCAGGGTCTCGGCTGGGCACTCTACGAGCAACTGGTCTACGATGAGAACGGTACTTTGTTGAGTGGTAGCCTGATGGACTATGCGGTGCAAAACGCCAGCCAGGTTCCCAATATCGAAGCTATTCTGGTCCAGATTCCTTCCGAGGGCGGGCCATTTGGGGCGCGTGGCGTGGGCGAGCCGCCGATTGTACCCGGTGGCGGTGCTATCGGTAACGCTATTTACGATGCGGTAGGGGTGCGAGTCAACCAGATTCCGGCTACCCCGGAACGTGTCTTAAAAGCGATCCAGGAAAATCATCAGTAAGCCTGAATAAAAGAGCGGTCCGGTGCGAAAACTCACCGGACCGCTTTTTATTACATTTTAACGGGGAGCCTCAGACGGCAGCCGTTCCCACAACCGCCACTGTAATTTCCTCTTAAATTCGGTGGACAACTTCAAATTAGTTAGATTAGGGCTAATCATTCTCGGTTGCAATGGACCGGGCAAGCTGCTAGAATGCAATCAGCACTATTTTTCTAAAAATTGGCCTGATTACGCACCACCGAGTCGCCTGGCACTCCTTTTTTTGCAGCAAACTGGTATTATAAGGAATATTTAAGATGTATCTCAAACGTCTACAGGTGCAGGGCTTTAAAACTTTTGCCCAAAAAACCGATTTTCTGTACGATCAGGGCGTAACCGCCATTGTAGGCCCAAACGGTAGCGGAAAAAGTAATATCGCCGACGCGATCCGGTGGGTACTGGGTGAGCAGCGTTACTCGGTGCTGCGGGGCCGCAAGACCGAGGATGTCATTTTCGCCGGGAGTGCCCTCAAGCCAGCTATGGGTTTTGCCGAGGCCAGTATTACTTTCGATAACACCGACCACAAATTACCCTTAAACTTTGACGAAATTACCATCACCCGCCGGGCTTATCGCACCGGTGAAAACGAATATTACATCAATAAAAGCCGGGTGCGGCTCAGGGATGTGGTCGAAGCGACCATGCCGCTTTCGCAGACCTATACCGTTATTACTCAGGGAATGGTCGACGCCGCTCTGAGCCAGAAGCCGGAAGAACGGCGCGGTCTGTTCGAGGACGCGGCCAGTGTCGGCTTGTACAACCTGAAAAAAGCCGAGGCTCAGAATAATTTACTAAAACAGGAAGATAACGCCCGTCACATCGGCCTGATGATTGCCGAAATCGAGCCTCGCCTGAAAGGCCTGGAGCGGCACGCCCGGCAGGCCGAGGAATATTACAACTACCGGGGCGAACTGCAAACTCTGCTCAAACGTTTTTATGGCGACCGGTGGCACAAGTTACAGGTAGGGCTAACCGCCAGTCAAGCGCAGGAAGCCCACGCCCAGGCCGAACTCGAAAGCGGAAAAGCTGGACTGGACAATTTACAGGCCAGCATCACCGCCGCCCGCGCGGTTCAAAGTGAAAAACGCGCCCAACTGGCCCAGCTACACCGGGAAAGCAGCCAGGCCCACAACCAGGCCCAGCAATTGCAACAGCAGGTGGCAGTCAACCAGGAACGGCTCAACGGCATTGGCCGACAGCGCGAAAACCAGCAGCAAGAACTGGTCAATATGCAGGTGGCCCTGGAAAATACCGAGCAACGATTGCGCGAGGTCGAGCTTGAAAACCGGGCCATGCTCAACGGGCAGAGCCAGGAAACCGGGCGACTGACCGAGCAGGAAACGGTCGTCAAAGACCACCTCAACCGCTTGCGACAAGCCGAGGAAGCGACCGAGAAACACCGACGAGTGGTGGCCGGGCTGGAAAATAACCTGACCAATATCCGGCAGCGTCAGACTCAATTGACCGAACGCCGCAGCCAGCTTGCCGACCAAGAAAAACAGTACGCCGACAGCCGGCAGGAAATCGAAGCGCGGCGGGCCGAAATCGAAAAGCAAATCGCGCGGCTGGTCGGCACCCAGACCGGGCTGACCGAGCAGGAACAGCAATTTGCCGGGCAGCGCAACAAGTTAGAAGCCGCCCGCACCGGAGCCAATGAGGCCATTCGCCAGCACGAAAGAGCCAGCCAGGCAGCCCATAGCAAACTCGACTCGGCCCGGTCGCGGCTGGAACTTTTACACCGCTTGCAAAGCAATTTCACCGGTCTTTACGGCGGTGTAAAAAGTATAATGCAGGCCGCAGGTGGTCCTCAGCCCAAATTAAGCGGCATACTAGGGCTGGTTGCTAATTTGCTGGAAGCACCGGCGGAACTCGAAGTAGCTATCGAAGTAGCCCTGGGTATGCACTTGCAAGATGTGGTAGTCGAACGCTTCGAAGAAGCCGAGAAAGCGATTGCCTTTTTGAAAAATGCCGGAGCCGGACGGGCCACTCTTTTACCCCTGGATAACTTACGACCGGGCGGTGGTCAGGGCTTGCGCACCAGCGTGGAGAATATGGCCGGGGTGCGCGGGATTGCCAGCGAACTGATCCGCTTCGAGCCGCGTTTCCGCCCGGTCTACGACCAGTTGTTAGGCCGGGTGCTGGTCGTGGATGATCTCAAAGTGGGTCGTCACGCCCTCGGCGAACTGAGCGGCGGCTGGACCGTCGTGACGCTGGGCGGCGAGATTTTGCGGAGTAGCGGTGCCGTTACCGGTGGGGCTTCCGGCAGTGGCAAAGACCGGGCCGAGGGCAGCGTGCTAATGCGCGAACGCGAATTGCGCGAAATACCCCTCGAAATTAGCCGGCTGGAAAAGACCATCGCCAAAGCCGCCAGCGAACTTTCCCAGGCGCAGAGCCGGTTGGCTACTACCGGACAAGAGTTAAGCGGGCTGAACCGGGAAATTCAAGTGTTGAGCCAGCAGCAACAGCAAACCGGTGAGAAAATTAGCGGTTTCAAGAGCCAGGCCGACCGGCTTACCCACGAATTGACGGTGCGGGCAGAGAGTCAGCAGAAATTTGCCGGGGAAGCCGCCGGGCTGGATCAGCGCGAGCAGGCTCTTTCGGTAGAATTAACCGGGCTGCAAACCCAGCGCAAGCAAGCCCAGACCCAGGTCGTCCAGTTAGAGGCGGCAGTCCGAACCGCCCAGGCCACCCTGGGCGACGAACGCGAGAAGCTATCGGCGATGCGCACGGCGGCGGCTCTGGTGGAGCAACGCCTGGAAAACAGCCAGGATAATTTACGCTTTGTCCGTACCGAAAACGACCGCTTGAAAGAGCAGATTCAGAGCCGGACGGCCCTGCTCCGTAACCTTGAGGTTGAATTTAGCCTTTTACAAAAGGGTCTGCAAACTGCCGAGGCCGAAAGCCAGCAAGTGACCGGGCGGCTGGAGCAGTTGCGAAAGGCGATTGGGCCGCTGGAAATCGAACTGGCCGGGCTGGAGAAAGGTCGCGCCGACTACGAACGGAATTGGAGCGAAATGAGCAGCCGGTTGCTTACCCTGGAAGCAGCCTATAGCCGAGCCAACCTGGAAACTCAGCGCATGCTGAGTGAAATTGAAACTTTGCGAACCAGGGCCGACGACGACCTGGCTCCTTCCATGCAGATCGATGGCTCGGCTAACCAGGATGTTATCGCGGCTTTACCGCACGTCGACCCGTCCGAGTGGGAAGAATTGCTGGAACTGACCGAACCGGAGGCGGTCCAACTGGCCCAGCGGATTGAACAATTACGCACCAGGTTGCGCCGGATCGGAGCGGTCAATCCGCTTGCGGTTCAAGAATTTCGAGAGACGCAGCACCGTTACGATTTTCTGACCAGCCAGCTAAAAGATCTGGAGGAAGCCGGACGAGCTTTGCGAACCTTGATCAAAGAACTGGACGAGGTTACTCAGGCTCGGTTTGCCGAGACCTTTGAAAAAGTAGCAGACGAGTTCAAGCGGTTTTTTGGTTTGCTGTTTAACGGCGGTCAGGCCAAACTGGTCCTGAGCGAACCAGACGATATTGCCCATACCGGTATCGAAATTCTGGCGCAGCCGCCCGGCAAACGCCAGCAAAATCTGGCCCTGCTGAGTGGTGGCGAACGCGCTCTGACGGCAGTCGCTTTGTTGTTCGCGCTGCTGGAGGTCAATCCGTCACCGTTCTGTGTGCTGGACGAGGTCGATGCCGCCCTCGACGAGTCGAACGTGGGCCGCTTCTGCGAAACTTTGCGAACGCTGGCTCCCAAAACCCAGTTTATCGTAATAACCCATAACCGGGGTACTATCGAGGCCGCCAGAACAATTTATGGCGTGTCGATGGGGCCGGAGAGCGTCTCCAAAATTATGTCGCTGCGGGTGGATGAGGTTACTGACTTTAAGATTCACGGGGCGAAAATCAAGCGCAACCAGCCGGGGGCACTCGCGTCCGAAACTGTCGAGCCAGCTTTAAGCTAAGTTAGATAAATATTTTTGGCGGGTGAAATCACTTGGTACTGGTAATTTTGTTAAGACCGCGCGGGGTGTCCGGGTTGTGACCGCGAGCCAGGGCCAGGTGCATCGCAAATAATTGACCCGGCACCACACACACCGCCGGGCTGATCGCTTCGGGGATACCGGTCAGGTCGAGTGGGAACGAGCGGTCTTTGGAAGACGGCAATTTTAGTAAACCCTCATCGTCGCCGATGGCGATAATCTGTACGCCCTGTTCATTTAATTTATGGCCGAGTTCCAGCAAACCCGGAATCGCCGGGCCATTTGCGCCGACCAGAATGGCCGGTAAACTTTGCTCGGCCAGGGCAAACGGGCCGTGCAAGAAATCCGCGCTGGAATAGGGGGCCGCAAAAAAATAGCTGGTTTCTTTTAGCTTGAGGGCCAGTTCCAGGGCTGTCGCGTAATTATAACCCCGGCCCAGCGTCAGACAATGTTGGGCACTTTTGTATAGCTCCTGATTTGCCAGGGTTTTCAGTCTATCCTCCAGTTGCAACGCCGTATCAATCGCCGCAGGCAGGCGATCCAGACCCAGTCGCAAGCCGTTATCGTCAGCGATTTCAGCGGCCAGCAAAGCCATCAGGGCCAGTTCGACCGTATAAGTCTTGGTCGCGGCCACCGAAAGTTCCGGCCCAACGTTAAAAGGCATCACCTCAGCGGCGGCCAGAGCCAGCGGCGAGTTAGGGTCATTGGTCAGGGCCAGCGTCAAAGCTCCCTGCTTGCGGCCTTCCCGGACCACCTCGACAATATCTTCCGAGCGGCCAGACTGGGAAATACCAATCACCCAGGCTTTGCGTAAATCCGGTTGGCGACGATACAGGGTGAACAGCGAAGGGGCGGCCAGCGAAACCGGCAAACCGGTGTAAGCCTCGAAAACATAGCGGGCATAGGTTGCCGCGTTGTCGGAACTACCTCGCGCGGCGATCAACACAAAATCAGGCCGCGAGAAATTAACCCGCCGGGCAACGTTCCGGGCGTTGGCCCGACCTTCTTTGAGGCTGCGTTCGAGCGCGACCGGTTGTTCGAGTATTTCATTGCGCATTTGGGTCATAAACTATTTTCTCCTGTACTTGCCAACCAGCCACCTCATATATGATCGTATTCTATCATGCTCCACTTAAATATTCTCAGCCTTATTTCATACTTTTTTACCTGAGTATTAGAATTCTTTGCATTTTCTTGCAATTATTTACAAATTATCTAATACTCTTGCAACATCTGCCTGTTAAGATAAGGCTGTAAGACCAAATCACTCAGCACCTTACCAGCGTGGTAAGGCGATAATGAATTACTCAGTCGAAAGGAAGCTTTTTTCAATGAAATCCCCAAAATTATTGGCGAGTTTAGCCCTCGGTGCCCTGATAGTCGCAATGGTCGTCGGTCTGGCTCTAGTTACCCTGAACCAAGCCCCCGCCAGTGCCGCAACCCTGGCCCAGGCTACTACCCCGGCTACCGCTACGCCTAGCGCGACGACCGGCACTACTACCGGTAAGGCCAAAAGTACAACCAACGCCGATAAAACCCAGTTACGCGATGAATTTCTGAAGAATTTTGCGGCTAACCTGGGCATCGACCAGACCAAACTAAATTCGGCCTACACTTCGGCTATTAACCAGACTGTAGATCAGGCGGTTAAGGACGGCAAATTGACCGCCGATCAGGCGACCAAGATCAAAGATGCGGCCAAAACCGGTTTCCAGGGTGAATTTGATTTCCCCGGTAAAGATGGCCTCGGTCGGGGTGGGTTCGGCAAGGGCCGGGCCGGGGGCGACTTTATGAATGGTACGCTAGACGCTGCCGCCAAATCGCTGAACATTACTACCGCCGAATTGAAAACCGACCTTCAGGCCGGTCAGTCCATCGCCGATGTAGCCAAAGCGAAAAACGTGGATATTCAGACCGTCAAGACTGCGGTGTTGGCCGCTATCAAAGCCGATCTGGATACAGCGGTTAAAAATAGTAAGCTGACCCAGGCTCAGGCGGACACGATGTATACCAAAATTAGCGGTAATATCGACCAGATTATTTCTAGCACCCACGCCGGTCACAAACGCGGCAAATAGACTTTACCCTCCTGTCCTCCTTTCTCTTAAGCGTTAAATGCTTAAAACACCCTGCCCTCACCGGCAGGGTGTTTTTTTTGGAATACCTTCAGCGATTCCAGCATATATAACTATTATATTGTAACTATTCAGTCTACCTCTTGCAAAAGGAATTTAGCGGGGGTCGTGGGGGTGCAACCCCTGCGGGGGGTCATACAGGGGTCTCCCCTGTAATTACTCTTTTCTTTTTTCCCTCCCTGGGGAGGGGCCAGGGGTGGGGCCTGAGTAGTTACATTATATTTACCAATTTAATCCAGGTTTGTACGCCGGTAAGGTACGGGAAATCGCACCTGTTGAGAGGAGGCCGTTATAGGAGGGCCAATCGAGCGGCGAGGAGTGGGGTCCGGCTCAGTGCCTCCGGGTCCACCAGGAGTTGAAACCGGTGAGACTTTCTCCGGCGGAACCTCCGCCAGGGGGGTAGTCGGGAATGGGGTTGGTGCCAGACCTGGTGGAGCAACCGCGCCGGGTGTTACGACGGGTGAATTGGTGCGGGTCACAGTCGCGGGTGGTCGGCTCGGCGTGGGGCCGGACGGACTAACAGCGGGACCGGGCGTGAGAGTGAGCGCGGGAGGTGTAGCCGTCGTAGCGGCGGTCGGTGTGGCAGTCGTCGGCGGTGCCGTCGGAGGTACCGGGGCCGCTGTCGGCACTGGTGCTCTGATAATGGTCACTGTAACCGAAGGAATATTGGTTAAAACCAGTTCGTTAGAAGATAACTCCACCAGCACCGGCAATTGATAAACTCCGGGTCCTCGGTCGCCGAGGTCTATCGTTGCCTTGATTTTCTCAAGGCCCAAATCTTTGACCGCCTGATACGGTCCGCTAATAACCAGATCGACGGTACTCGCGCTATAGCTGTAACGATAATTGTTAGCCTGGTTGAGAAATTGGACCGGGACGGCCAGCCGGTTACTGGTCTGGAAAGGCACGATACCGATCCTGACCTGGATCAATTCGTTATTCTGGATTACGGTCGTATCGACCGGCACTTTCAAGCGGACCGTACCGGAAATCTCGCTGGTGGCATCTTTAATATTTAGCGGTTCGGTTTCCACAAAATTGATCTTGTTGAGCAAATCCCCATTACCACTGCTCAAAGTTACGACGGTTGGATTGGCCCGCGCCGAACCGGCGATATAGCCGACCGCCGGATCACCTTCGGTTACGACGCGCACCGGCACGGTCCTGGTCAAAAACTTGTAATCAATATTGGCACTTACGCTAACCTGTGAAGGTGAAATGAGCAGGCCGCTATCGGTGATCGGTTGCCCTTTGCTATCCTGTAATTGAACCAGGCTGATCGCCTGAAGCGGTCCAACCCGGCCCGATAGATTAACCGTCACCTGGGCTTTTGTTACCCGGTCCACCAGACTCTGGCGACCTTTGACCATTACCTCGACCGGCGAGATTTCGGGCGGCACATTGAGATAATAATCGGGGTTAACCACCCCTTCGCTGACTACGCTGACTTTAACCATCTTGGTGGTGACGGTTTCCAACGAAACCGGAATGCTTTTTGGGTCGATTTTTACATCCACGTCTGGCGGCAGTAGCTGAGGTTTTAATTTAACCGGTACATCAGGATTACCGGGCTGGCGTATTTCGGATAAGTCGAGGTAAGGCCGTATCTGGGTTGGTACAATAGCCGAAACCAACTCGGCAGGTCCGCTCAGAGTAACCCGCACCGTATTACTCTGAGTAGAGTTGTTTACCTGCATAAGTTCGGGCGGCGGGGGAACCTGCTCTACCAGATCGATCACATAGGTGGTAGTTTTTTCGGGGTACTGGGTGGTCATCACATACCCCCACACAATCACCGCCAGGGCCAGAGCCAGGATAAAGCGACCTACACTAATATTTTTGATAAAGCCCGGTATATAGCTTAACATCAGAATTTCTCACCCGGCCCAACCGGTTCTTTGTCTTTCTCACGACTTTCCTCACGCAGCAATCTTACCTGGCTGGGAGTAACCGGTTTGGACCGGATACTGCGCCGCAAACCACCTTTAGTGCTGACCGGTTCAAGCAGAGAGCGTAAAACCTGGCGCAAGCGTTCGCGGTCGAGCTTGGTGGTAAGTTTGCCGTTTTGGGCTACCGAAACGATACCGGTTTCCTCGCTTATTACCACTACAATCGCGTCACTTTGTTCGGTAATGCCCAACGCGGCTTTGTGGCGCGTCCCAAAATGCTCGTGTTTGGAGAGGTTATCGCTTAGAGGCAAAATTACTTTGGCGGCGATCACCTGGTCGTAGCGAATAATGATTGCACCATCGTGGAGCGGGGTATTGGGAACAAACAGGTTGCCCAGCAATTGTGCGCTTACGTGACCATTGATTTCGATACCTTTATTAGCCAGGTCTTGCAAGCCGGTTTCGCGTTCGATCACGATCAGACCGCCCCAACGCTGGTTGGAAAGATAAAATGAGGCGGTTACAATATCATCGATCAAAAGACGCTGTGCATCCTGGGAACGATTAGCCAGGGGACGATTTATAAAGTCGCTGGTATGACCGATCTGTTCCAGGGTGCGGCGCAGTTCGGGGGTAAAAATTACGATGATAGCAAAAATGATGAACTGGAGAGAATTTGTTACCAGCCATTTAAGGACCGGTAGCGGGAAAAAGATTACCACCAGAAAGGCAAACGCAAACAGGATCAACAGGCCGCGCACCAAAACAGCCGCCCGTGTACCCTTTAGAACCGATAACAGCCCGTAGAAAAGGAAAATTAAAATTATTATATCCACAAATGATAGCCCATCGAACTTGGAAACGATGCGCCACAGTTGTTGGAAAATTCCATCCATAAAAATATCAATCGGGCCGGGCGCTACATTGTCTCCCAACCCGTTTTGTACTGGTCAAACCTATCCGAAATGAATTAACCGGTTTTGCCAGTATTTTCCGGCATCTGGTGAGCTTCGATTGCTAGCTTTTGAGCCTGTCCCATCAGATCTTTAGCTTTTTCGTTATTCGGTTCCAGCCGCAAAATGCGCTGGTACAACCGGTAAGATTGGTAATGTTCGTTGGTGGTGGTCAGGACACTGGCTAGTTGAAAATAGGCTCGCGGGTCTTCGGGAGCCAGCCCAATAACCTGATGATAGGCGGCGATGGCACCCTGAGTGTTATTCGCTTGCAAGCAAATCTGGGCTATGGTGCGCTGTTCCTCGATGGCTTCGGCCACTCGGCCCGACATTAAATGCCGGTTTACCAGTTGCTGTCGAGCCTCGACATCACCGGGAGAGATACGCACAATCCGGTTATACAATTCGTAAACTGAATCAAGTTTGCCCATCATGCCATAGGTTTCGGCGGCCCGTTGCAGAGTACGCACGGCGTCCTTGAGGCGGCCATTTTTGCGTTGCAATTCGGCCAGTTCGTCCAGTTCCCTCAAGCCGTCATCGATAAAGCCGCGTTTGAGATAAACATCGCTCAGTTTATCGCGCACCCCGATATTATTGGGGGCCAGGGCCGCCATTTCCTTCAACACCTCAATCATCTGATCGAGCTTGCCGGTTTCCTCAAAGTGGGCTACCAGTTCGCCCAGTTCACTCAGGGCCTCGGTAAGCTGACCCTGATTAAAGTATAGTTCGGCCAGTTCGGTATGAACCTCGCGGCTATAAGGCATCAATTTCTTGATCTGCTTGAGCGACTTGATGGCCTGGGTCGGCTGACCCTGCGCCTGGTAAGCCTGCGAAAGTTTGCGGAACAGCCCGATCTGCGAGGGTAAACTACCGTAAGGCGCGGTAGCCCCGGCAAACAAGGCCGGATCGGCCTTATCGACCATCTCGACGGTGGCGGCAATTTCCCTGACGGCATCATCGGCCCGTTGCTGGCTCACAAAAAGTTGCCCAAGTTGCCAGTGGACCAGCAGTTCAAATACCTGCCGGTTCGACCCGGTATCCATAGCCGAGGTTTCAAGGGCCTGATTGAAAAGCCGCTCCGCCGGTTTGGGTTGTTTATTTTCCAAATACAGACAGGCTTGAGCGTAGTATAGGCCGCTATTGCTGTTCAAAAGGTTAGCCTGGCGATACTCCTCCATCAACTGGCGCAGATTGGTTTCATTCTGGCGGGCCCGTTCGATGACCGTCTGAAAGCTACTCCAGCGCAGATTGGCGTCGTTGAGCAGAAAACTGCTGATATTCAACAAAGCCAACGCCTTGAGATTTTCGGGATCGATTTCGAGTGCTCGCCGCAATTCGGGTAGGGCTTCATTATAGCGGTCCATACGCGCCAGTAATTCGGCGTACTGTACCCGGATCGAAGCACTCTGGGGAGCTAGCGAGCGCAACTTTTTACATTCTTCGAGGGCACGTTCCAACTGACCGGTTCGGACATAATTGCTGATCGTACTCAGTAAAACCTCGGCGGCTTCTTCTTTCTGGTCATACTGCAAGAGCATATTAGCCAGTTTGGTGCGCAAACCCATATTGTCCGGGCTAAGTTCGCCCAATCTTTTGTAACATTCGAGCGATTTTTGAGGCTCCTGGCGTAACTGATAAAGGTCCACCACAAACTGATATTTCTGGCGAGCTTGTTCCGGGCGGTCCAGAGTAACATATATTTCGGACAGAATAGCCTGGGCCGGGATATATTCCGGGAAATAATGGATCATTTCCTGACAGGCATCGATAGCGGCATTTAGCTTGTCATTGCGCATAAAATCCTGGGCGGCTCTCAGATAGGGCTGTACGTTCGGGTGAGGGTCCATCTCGACCAATTTGGTAGGGAAGCGCGGCGGCAAGGCCGGGCTAGCTACCGCGCCGAGCGACGAACGACTCGAACCATTGGACCCTGTAGCCCCAAAAATGCCAATCGGCTGGGAAACACCGGTCAGGGTGCGACTGTTGTCTAGGGACTGGGGGCCTTCCTCGGCATCGTCTGTGGCTCCAAAGCGGATTGAACTGGTCAACTGTTCATCCCCGTCATCAGTATAAGCACCGCCGGACGAGCCGTTACCATTCAGGCTGGGGGGGGCTGGCACAAGAGGCACCGGGGCACTCGCCAAAGTCGAAGTGGGATTTAACTTTTTGTTGAGTTCGCGGGCGTTTATCAGGACCAGGGCCGATTTCTCGGTTCGTAAATTCTTATCATTGATAAATTTGACCAGCCGGTTATACAATTCCAGGGCTTCCTGGTCCTTAGTCTGGCGCAGCAACACGTCGCCGAGGGCATCGTACATATCGATCAGTTCGTCGACTTCTTCCCGGCCAATCGTTTGCAAATCGATCAAATTGAGGGCGTCGGTGTAGGCGTGGGCGGCTTCGTCCAGACGGTTGGCCTCGGCAAAAAGCTGGCCCATCCCGAAGTAAGCCGAGGCGGCGTAGTCAGGGTCGCTGGTCGAAAGTCGCAAATACTTGACCGCCGGTTCAAGCTGTTTCTGGTCGGAATACAAATTACCGATGCTATAAAAAACGTCGGCCCGTTCGGTCCCGGCTTCGACTGCCATTTCGTAGTTACGCAGGGCCAGCCCGGTTTCCCCGCGTGCCAGGCTATCTTCCGCCGATTTTATAAGCTGGTTGATCGTACTTTCTTTAGCTGAAGGCGACTGCCCCTGGCCGTTACTCTGGGCCGGGTTGACTTTCTGACCGCCCTCGTCAAAATTCGGGAGCGGTGGTAGATTGTTCATATCGAAGGCCGGGGAAGCTTTTTCCGCCGCGCTGATGGCCCTGGAAGGCAGACTGCCACCAGCCTCGCTTTTGAGAGTATAGGCTTCCGGAAGGCC
Organism: Chloroflexia bacterium; assembly: GCA_038322625.1. Classification (GTDB taxonomy): domain Bacteria; phylum Chloroflexota; class Chloroflexia; order Chloroheliales; family Chloroheliaceae; genus 54-19. The sequence goes on along the minus strand of JBBQGA010000009.1, from coordinate 23,350 downwards.
CGGCAATAACATCAAAGCTTCGTTAGCCGAGGAAAGGGCGTCTCGCTTTTGATTTTGGGTCAGATAATATTGGCCCAGTTCGACCGCCACTAAAGCGGCGGCTTTTCGGTCGCCTCGCGCCTTTGCCAGGTCCATCAGTTCGCGGTAAGCCCCAACCTGAGCGGGATCAGCCTGGAGTATTTCACGCAGCGTTTCGACGATTTTTTGCTTTTGACCGGCTTTGTTATAAATTTCCTTGAGCCGCTGAAAAGTCTGGATCGCTTCGGGAATACGCCCGGTCTGGTGTTGAAGCTGGGCCATCAGGTGCCAGCCATTGGTATGCTGCGGCTGATTGCGAACAATTCCCTGCAATTGCTGCAAGGCATAATCGATCTGATCGGTACTGGCGAGTGCTTCTGCCAGCCCATAACGGGCTGAAATATCGGATGGGTTTAGCTGGACAGCTCGCACATATTCTTGAAGGGCTTTATCCCAGGTTCCGGCTGCGCCGAATTCACGACCCCGCCGCATTGCCGCTTCAAAACCCTGTGTTACCTCGGCCATATCTTCGTCTATCCTCGCCCTCTGACTTGAGATTAGGTTGGTTGTAGCCTGTACTATTAAGAGTCTGAACTCTCCGCTTCATGTGTACATAACGCTTAGGTTAGATTATACCACCACTAAAGGTTAGCTGAAAACCCTTTTTCCCGGTAAATTTACCCTATTTTCTGCTCATCGCAAAATCAGTGCGCTTTTTTCCTACTCAGAGCGAGCGACCTACCCCGAAAACCTTTTGAAATAGCTTTTGCAGATGATTGACTGATCCTGGCAGGTAAGTTACAATTTAACCAATTAGCTAATTTTTCAGATCAAACTAATTGGTTTTAAACAAAAGGCGGTGACAATGACCGAAGGGCACGACACACAACTTGTTTTACAGGCGTCGACCCTGGCAAAAACTGGCCGGCATACCGAAGCTTCCGGTCTGTGTCGCCAGGTACTGGCCGGCCAACCCAGCCATTTACCCGCCTTGCTCTGGCTGGGCTATACCTCCGAAAACCAGGTCGAGTCGGAAGATTGCATTGCCAAAGCCTACGACCTGGCTCCCCAACATCCCTCGGTGCTAAAGGCGGTCGATTGGTACAATACCCACTTTGTCGATCCAACCGGCGCACCGCAAACCACTGCCTCTGCTTCGTCTGCCGAACCTGCCTCGGACAAATCGGCCCCCGATAAAATGCAACAGGCGATTGGCGAACCGGTCAAGGATCACGCTAACTTTTTTATGAGCCAGACCGGTAATATGTTGATCGGCTCGGCGGCAGTAATGGTCTTTAACGCCGGGTTTTTCTTTTATTATACCTTTGTGCGTGGACTGGTATTTACGCCGTTTGGGGTACCGCGTGTCGTCTACGCCGTGCTGACCGCCGGGCTGGCGGTTATCGCCGCCGGTTTTCTGGTCTTTGCGGTCCTGGACGTGATCACGCCCCCGATCAAGGCCAGCGGTTTTATCAGCGAACGCAAGCGGATCAAACGGGAAGTCAAGGAACGCTACGGCACGAGTATTGAATACCATTTTGAATTAAAATTCATCCCCGACAACGCGACGGAAACCGGCCAGAGCTATGCTATCCTCAAACTGACCGAGGAACAATTCCAGGCCAGCGAGAAAAGTAACCGGGCACGGGTGGTCTATAGTCGGCGGCTGGGAAGTGTGCGGCTTTACCAGCCGTTGCGCTCGGTTCACTGATAAATTTTTCGGGTCTCTCCACTTTTAAACCTTCTTTTTTCAAGCCTTCTTTCCGCAATTGCCAGCCTACAAGGGCTGGCATACTTATTGCCTTATAATCTTTTATCAGGGGGTAAATGCCCCAACACAGGAAAGTGAAAACTTGCAGTAACCTGAGCCGGGGCAAATAAGCTCGGCTCCGGCGCGGTAAGTACAGAAAGGTTTAAATCTGGTATGAACATTGAAATCAACCTGGTCAATTTAATCTGGTGGCTGGTAATCGGTTTGATCGCCGGTTTACTCGCCAGCGTGATCACCCGTCGCCGAGGTTCGTTGGTTAGCGATATTATTCTCGGTATTATCGGGGCGTTTGTAGGCGGTTTCATTCTAAGTTTACTCCATGTACCCAGTTCGTATGATACGATTGGAATGATTATCGCCGCCACGCTAGGTGCTATTCTGGTAATCCTGGCGGTGCGGGCATTTGAACATCGTGGCACTCGTTCCCCGCGCCGCCGTCGCCGCCGCACCTAAGTTTCAAAATGTTTTTTATCAAAAAGACCACCCTCGCAGGTGGTCTTTTTGATTGCCGTCGCCTTTAAGGGCTGGCAGTTACTACTAATGACCGCGCGGCCCGGCGGCCTGACCTAATTGAATGACCACCGCCATCAATTTACCGGCACTGTCAAGCTGGCCTTCAGCTTCCAGGCTGACCCCGGCTTTGACATCGCTCAGGGAAGCCGCCGCCGTACCGTTGAGGAATTTGGTATTACTATCGACTACCACCGTGCGCGTCGTGCCACGATCCTGCAAAGTGATGGTGTTACCGCTCACCGCAGTCACCTGACCGCGATAACCGGGTAACTGAAGGTTGACCTGTAGGGCGATCAGACTATTGCCATCGGTGCTAAGAGTACCGGCAGCCTCGATCCGGGCACCGACCACAATATTGGAAAGCTTGGCACTCTGACCGGCTTGCAGGAAGGTCGTGCTATCGCTAATGGTGATCGTGCGGGTAGTAGCGGTAGTGCTGGGAGCCGGGTTGACTGCGCCCGGTTGAGCATCCTTCGCATGGTCGCCTCGTCCTCCCCCCTGGACTGTAATAGTATTGCCGCTAATCGCGGTTACTACGCCGCCCAGTTGGTCGTGCCGAACATTAATTACCTCAGCATTCAGGCTGCCGTCGGCGTTTAACATACCCTGCGCTTCAACCATGATACCATTCTTGATGTCGGCCAGGCTAATGGTCTTGCCCAGGTCCATATAGGTGGTGGCCGAGGTCAAATTAACCTTCTGGGTCGAATTGTCCTGGTGAGTAATAGTCAGACTGTCGGCACTGACCGCACTAACGGTGCCACCCGCGTGAGAAAGGACCACCGCGACCGAGGTAATAGTAAAGCTGCCATCGGTGTTGCGGGTTTCGTGCAACTGCACCAGTTCACCGGTCTTGAGGTCACTCAGATTGATCGTCTTACCGGCCTGAGTGTAGGTCGTGGTGCTGTTGACGGTGCCGATAATATTTACCACGTTATCGCGTTTGAGGGTAATTGTCGAGCCGTTGATGCTGGTAATAGTACCCTGCAAACCGCCCGGTCCACCTTCACCGCCGCGACCGCCAGGGCCGCCCGGTCCACCTTTATCGCCTGGTCCACCGTGTCTGCCTTTACCGCCTGGGGCACCCGCTGTGTCGTTGTCCCCATCAGGGGCCGCATTCGAGGTAGTTCCGTTGGCATTCTGAGTAGCCGCCGGAGTCGAAGTACTCGGAGTACCGGTGCCAGGGGTAGCGGCTTGCAAAATCGCCGCCGAGCTACTCTGGGCATAAGTCGGGCTGGAAGTGGAAGATAAAAGACTCCCCCCACCGAAGGTCAAGGCCGCCGCCAGGGCCGCCCCACCTAAAAAATTGTAAACCTTCTTTTTATTGGACCGGTTTGAAGAATTAGAGATATTATCGCGTTTCATTTTTTTAGCTAGCCTTTCTTGCTTCACCCTGTTCTAGCGAAGCAGGGTATTTTCCTGACAAAGTTTGTTTCAAAGCCGGTAATACTGCTACCGGTTGACCGTCTGAGAGAGAGATTGTTTTTCTGGTCTCAGTAGTTCTGTACTCATAGTACCTGGCTAAACTGAATGTAAGCTGAGAAAGGCCTTAGGTTTTTCTTAGATTTCTTGTAAGTACTCAAACCCCTCCCCAGGGCGGGGAAAAGAAGAAGAAAAGAGAAGTATAGAGGGGAGACCCTTGTGACCCCCCGCATGGGCTGCGCCCCCACTACCCCTGCTTCGCTCTTTACCCACCTAAACTGCAAAAATAAGGCTCTTTTTTAGAATTGAGGAAAAAGATTATAAAATGAAGAACCGCCCATATCGGAGTGAGGCGGTTCTGAAACTCTTATTGGAGTATTGAGGATAAGTATCACAGATGATAAGAATCACCAGTGGTAAATTTACCGGCAATTTTTAGAGGATTTACCGGTGATCACACTATAACAGCCCAATGTAAAATCAATGTAATCTCATTGTAAACTTTTACGTAATATTGAGTATCAAAACCTTTGTATTTGAATCTTTTGCCTAAAAACCGGCTGAATTGACGTGTCAGGCGCGTTCGAGTAGATTCGGCGAGAGAAGGAGAACACTTATGTCGCCACACGTCTTTGCCGGAGCGGTCAATGCCCCGGATTTTCCAGCCGGTCTAGCCTGGCTTAATACCGAACGCCCACTTAGTCTGAAGGATTTGCGGGGCAAAATCGTCCTGCTCGATTTCTGGACCTTTTGCTGAATAAATTGTCTTCACGCACTGGTCCAGTTGCGCGATCTGGAAGAAAAATACCGGGCCGAGCTGGTGGTAATCGGCGTCCATTCGGCCAAGTTTAGAGCCGAGCAAGCCACCGAGGCTGTCCGCGAGGCCGTTTTGCGTTACGATATACGGCATCCGGTGGTCAACGACCGCGATTTGAAAGTATGGCAGTCTTACGCGGTGCGGTCCTGGCCGACTATGATGTTTATCGATCCACGCGGTAAAGTTATCGCCAGGCACGAAGGCGAAGTGCCGGTCGAGAGTTTTGAGCGCAGCCTGGACGAAATGATCGGCGAATTTGATCAAAAAGGCTGGCTCGACCGCCGCCCGGTCAACTGGCGATTAGAGGCAGGGCAGTCGCGTTCACCGTTGGCTTTTCCCGCCGGAGTACTGGCCGATGAGACCAGCGACCGGCTATTTATTGCCGATACCAATCATCACCGGTTGATAATTAGCGATCTGGCCGGTCAGGTAAAAAGCCTGATCGGCGGCAAAGAAGCCGGTCTGTGCGATGGGGATTTCAACACGGCCCGGTTTAACGGTCCGCAAGGCTTAACCCTCCATGACCAGACCCTTTACGTGGCCGACACCGGCAATCATGCCCTGAGAGCGGTCGAGCTTACCAGTCAGTCTGTAACGACGCTAGCCGGAAACGGCCAACAGGCCCGGATTTATTACCGTCGAGGTGGGGCCGGGCCGGCAATTAAACTAAACTCGCCCTGGGATGTGGCTTATGCGGATGGCAAACTTTACATTACGATGGCCGGTTTTCACCAACTCTGGCAATACGATTTGAGCAATCAACAGATCGGACCCTGGGTCGGGGCCGGGCCGGAAGGTTTGATCGATGGAAGGCTAAACCAGGCGATGCTGGCTCAACCGAGCGGTCTGAGTTACCGGGACGGTCAGCTTTATCTGGCCTGTAGCGAAGCCAGTGCCCTGCGAAAAGTCGAGGTAGCAACCGGCGAGGTGACGACGCTGCTCGGCCAGGGCCTTTATGAGTTCGGCGATGTAAACGGCGACCGCCAGACCGGGCGATTGCAACACCCGCTAGGGGTCGGGGCCGGACCGGACGGCTTGATTTATCTGGCCGACACCTATAATCACCGCATCAAACGCTACGATCCTTCAACCGGAATAGTGCAAGGCTGGTCAGGCGACGGGAGGAGCGGTTATCAGGATGGACCGGCGGAACTGAGCCGCTTTAACGAACCGGCTAGCCTGAGTTTTGCCGGTAATCGAGTGTATATTGCCGATACCAACAACCATCTGATCCGGGTAATCGACCGGTCGAACGGCGCGGTTTCTAGCCTGCACCTGGAAGGCTGGCCGAACTAAACCACCGCAGGCAGGCTAGCGGCTGGCAAACCAATCCGTGTAAAGATTAGCCGTCGGACCAAGCAAGGCGGTACCGAATCCGGCCAACCGCTTATTCGCCACCAACCGTCCGGCCTCGGCATACAAAAACAGGTAGGGCAATTCTTCCGCCTCGATCATCTGAATCTGCTCCAGCCAGGTCTTGCGTTTGGCCGGGTCAGCCTCGTTGAGAGCTTTGGTATACATATCGAGCAAACGCGAATTGTCGTAAGCTCCACTATTCAAGGCCGGGATCGTTCGCCAGACATCGCCAAAATTCTCCGGCGCGAAGTCGGCAGTCCAGCCGGATAGGAAAAGATCATAGTCCGCCGTCGGGCTAACCAACAGTTTTCGGAAATCCTCGAAAGGGTAATTATGTAAATCTACCGCAATACCTAGCGCGGCAAAATTATCCTTGATAGTGGCCGCCAGCGTCTCGTAAAGCGGACTCGGCGCGTCATAGATAATTTTAAGCGTTGGTAGTGCCTGACCGGTTTTGCCGTACCACTTGTTATCTTTAAAATTGTAACCGGCCTCTTTGAGTAAAGCACGGGCTTTGTCCAGGTTCAAATCGTAGCGAGCGGTTTGGGGCTGAAAAGTCGGTTGCCAGGGAGAAACACTGCTATTGATCAAGCGACCCAGCCCGCCCCCGGCTTTGTCCAGCATTTTGCGTCGGTCGAGCGACCAGGCCAGGGCCTGCCGGAAAAGTTTATCCTGCAAGACAGGACGGCGATAATTAAAACCGGCAAAGTACCAGACGGGCCGGGCGGTACCCCAGGTATAGGCTTGCACATTTGAAAGGGCCGAAAAGGCCGGCCAATCCGTCACCGCCGGACTATAGAAATCTATCTCGCCTTTTTGAAGTTTTTGCAGGGCCAGTTGACTATCCGGCAATATCAAAAAAGTTAGGCTTTCCAGCCGGGACGACGGCCAGACAGTTGAGTTGGGATTTCGTTCAAAAGTAAGTGCACTTCCCCGTTTCCACTCCTTGAGCTTCCAGGGTCCACTGACCACCGTCGGGGCATTGGCCTGGGGATTGGCATTGAGATCGTTCCAATCGAGGCTGGCCCAGACCTGGCGCGGCAAAGGCTCTATAACGGCAGCCCGGCTGACCAGATCGGAACTGAAACTATGCAGCTTGACCCGAACCGTTCGCGGGTCTGGTGCTTCATATGTCTCGATACCGCTCGAACCGGGCTGGGCCGGGTCAAAGAAGGCCTGGGGAGCCAGCGACCAACCATTTTCCGGTTTTTTTAGTTGTTGATATGTCCATAAATAATCCGCGCTGGTCAGGGGTTTGCCATCGCTCCACTTCAAGCCATCGCGCAAAACAAAAGTAACGGTTGTTGTATCACTGACACTCCAGGAAACCGCCGCGTTGGGGGCCGGTTGAAGCGTCTGCGGGTCGAGGCGGGTCAAGGTGGCGGCAAACAGCAAGCTCACCAGTGCCTCACCGCTAGCATTGTTGTGTTTATAAGGGTGCAAAGTCAACGGCCCATTGATAACCGCGCCGGTAGCCTTCCCTCCAATAATGACCGGCGGGGTAGGGGTGGGAGCCGGGGTAGGCGTGACCGGCAAAGGGGTATAGGTAGGGGTTGGCGGCGGGATCGTGGGAGGGGCATTATCGGCCCCGGTAGTCAGGGATTGCGGTTTGATCTGACTGGATGGACTGGGGTTCACGCCGTTGGAGGGCGTTGTATCGGTACAGGCCGCCAGAAATAGCAATGTTACCAGTAGTTGAATGACCAAAAAAGCCACAAATTTTGTGCGGTGTACCAAAAAACCTCGACCTCCCACAGCTACGAAGCGTCTTTAAGATACCAGTTTAAATAAGCCGGAAAAGCATCCCAGGTTAATAACCAGTGAGCCAGATCAAGCGCACCTGCCCCACCGGGGTCAACTGACTGGTTCATGACAGTGTAAGCCTGTAGAGTATACAGGGAAAAAACCGGAGCGTCATCCTGGAGAAGTAGCTGTAAGCGATCATAAAATTGATGGCGTAAGGAACGCTGCTCCGGGTCGAGCCGGAGAGCGGCCCCAAACAGGTTATCGACCTGAGGATTACTGTAATTATAGAAGTTCAAAGGGCCGCCTGTGACATACTGAGCTTTGTAGTCGTCGGGGTCGAAGGCTTCGGGCAGGGCGATCTTGCCAATTTCCAGATCGAATTTTCCGGCGGTCCGGCGTTTTTGAAAAGCCGTCGGGTCCAGTGGTTCGCTCACCACCCGCAAACCAAGCTGGCGATATTGCTGCTGCACATATACACCAATCGAGACGGCTTGCGGCAAATCGTTAGAATAGATCAAATTCAGAGGCGCGATAACTTTCCCGGCGGGATCGGTCAGCAAATCACTTTGATCGCTCTGGTTATAATTGGCGGTTTTGAGGTCCTCGCGGGCCTGACGAGGGTTAAAAAGTGGACCGCTACTTAGCTTGCTGGCATATTCGTTGCCTGCCGGAAGAAAACCCGGTCCATCACTGGCGTGTCCCTGTTCCAAGCTAAAGATCAGGCTACGCACATCCAGCAACCGGTTCAGGTTATGCCGTACTACTTTTGATTGCAATACTGGGTTGTTAAGATTGTACCCCAGATACAGCCGGTCGGCATTTACCGGCAACCACCGGTAAGGCTTCAGGCCAGATATTGAATTTAGTTGAGCCTGATCGCTGACCGTGAAGGCACTAAAGGTCCAGTTTAGCTGACCGCTCCGAAAAGCGTCTTTAAGGTCAGCCATATATTTATAAGTTTTCAGGTTCAGCCGCTCAAAATTTGGCTGGCCCAGGACATATTTTGGCACTGCCTTAAAATTCAGGCGACCGGTATCCGGTAAATACGGTCCACTGGTCACGCTGGGCTGCGTTAGTTCCGGGTTCTTATCCGGGCTGTATTTGCTCCAGATAAGCGACGGCAACGGCTCAAGCAAATTGATGATTTCCAGGGCCGTAGCGTAGCGGTCGTCAAACTGAAAAATGATTTGCTTTGGATCAAGTTGGTTGGTTTCGATAGTGAGGTGATTGAGGTCAGCCGCGCGGGGATAGCGGGTTTCCGGTCGGCGGGCGATATTAAAAGCGTACAGATAATCGGCGACGGTGATCGGCGAGCCATCGCTCCAAACCAGCTCATCGCGTAATACAAAGGTAAAGCGTCGTCCGTCGGCACTAACCGTCGGTAGAGTCCGGGCCGCCAGATTGCGCCAGGTAAGCTGCACCGGGTCGCGGTAAAGTAAGCGGGCATTCCAGACCAGCCGTTGAAAGTGTTGCGTTACTTCGCTTAACTCGCCCTGATACGGTGAAAAGGTCAGCGATTTCAGATCGTCCGAAAGCAGCCCAATCGTTAGGGTGCCACTGGTTCTTTTTACCGGCAGGATCGGAACCGGCGCACCGGGCGTGACCTGGGCCGAGGCGGTATCGCTGGCCGGAGTAATGGTCGGCGCAACCAGAGCGGTAGCGGTAGGGGCAGACGTGTTTTGTGGAACGGTCGGAGTCGGGGAAGGATTGGCTGGAGGCAATTTAGCAGTCGCAATATTGGGGGTGGTTACGGGCTGAACCGGCGCAAGCGTGGCGGTAGAAAGGCCTACCGAAGTGCCAGCCGTTGCGATGGGTGAGGGTGAAGTTTGCAAGGTTAAGGGCGTGGCTTGCTGTTCGGTACAGGCCGAAAGCAGGGCCAGAGCAAGTATGATCAGCGAACTGAGAACGGCAAACGGCTTTATCATACTTGCTCTACTTTGAAAGTTATAGAAATTTAGAAACTAGGCTTTGTCTTTGAGGCGTGGGTCAAAGGCATCCCGCAACCCATCCGCGATTAAAAAGATGCACAGCACCGTGATAAAGATCATGACACCCGGTGCGATAACCTGGAGCGGTGCTTTACTATAGATTTCCAGGGCGTTATTGAGCATATTACCCCAGCTACCGGTCGGCGGACGAACTCCAAAGCCTAAAAAGCTTAAACCGGCCTCAGTCAATATGGCGGAAGTGATTTCAAAACCGGCTACTACCAATACAATTGACATTACATTGGGCAATATATGTACGCTTATGATCCGCCAATTGCTGGCACCCATCACCCTGGCCGAATCTACATAATCCAGGCTTCGCAGACTTAATACCAGGCCGCGCACCTGACGAGTACTGCCGGTCCAACCCAACAAACCCAATATTACAGCCAGGCTCCACCATTCCGGTAAAATCAAAACCGATAGCAAGATCAATAGAAATAAAGTCGGAATTGACTGCAAGATTTGTACAAGCCCGTTAACCGCATCGTCTATTTTGCCGCCAAAATAACCAGCCAGCAAACCCATCAAGATACCCAGGGTAAGAGAAACGGCAGCGGCAAAAAAGCCGACCGCCAAAGAAACTTGACCGGCATAAAGGGTTCGCGTGGCGACATCCCGGCCAAACTTATCGGTACCCAATATGTGGGCCGCACTGGGTTCTTTGAGGCTATCAAACAAACTTTGTTTATTTGGCTCCTGACCACGTAAGAAAATTTGACTAACTAAAGGAGCGCAAACAATCGCCAGGCAGAGAAAAACAAACACAATCAAGGCCGCTACACTGACTTTATCAGTCATAAAACGACTTAACGAAGTTCGCCAGAAACCTCTGGAAGCACTTAGTCGTCGTTTGCTTGGCTGACCTAAGGTAGTTACCGGGGTTCGTGTTTCAACTTTAGAAGTTTGACTCACTTGTTACACTCCTTGCTAATTAATCGTAACGAACTCTGGGGTCGAACAGGCCATAACTTAGGTCAGCCAACAGATTGCCTAGTATAATTAAAAACGATAGAAAGAGCGTAATACCCATCAGTACCGGATAATCACGCTGGGTAGCAGCACTTACAAAAGCACTTCCCATCCCCGGCCACGATAGTACATTCTCGGTGATCGCCGCGCCCGCAAAAAGGGTGGGTAAAATACCACCGAATATGGTGATCAAGGGAGTGAGGGAATTTTTCATAACATGGGAGCGGTTAATGTTGCCTTGAACCAATCCTTTTGCCCTGGCTGTGCGGATATAATCCTGGCCGAGAACATCAAGCGTCTGGGAGCGGACAAAGCGAGTAAGAACAATAATATAACCCAGCGATACCAGGAACGACGGGAGAATCATATGCCACAACCGGTCGATTGGGTTATCGTTTCCAATCGTATACATTCCACCAAGTGGCAGTAACTTAGGGCCGCCGTTAATCGCAATACTGGCTACACCGATAATTATTAACAATCCGAGCCACCAGTGGGGCACCGCGTTTAGAATTACGGTTAGCACCCTCAGTAAATTATCGGCAAATCTACCGCGATGGCGAGCAGCATAAAGCCCAAGTGGGATACCCACCATTCCTAAGATAGTACCGCCAATTACCAGCCAGAAAGAATTTACAGCATCTTCCAAAATCATATTAATGACCGGTCGTTTTTCAACGAATGAGAAACCAAAATCTAAACGGACGACTCCCCAGAGCCACTTGCCGTATTGGACCGGCAACGGTTCATTCAAGCCCAGACGCTCTTCCATAGCGCGAATAGTGCTGGCACTCATACGGGGGTCTTCGGCCAGCAATTGAAGTGGGCCACCCGGCGCGGCGTGGATCAGGACAAAACTAACCGTCAGGATGGCAAACAACAACAGGATCGATTGAATTACTCTACGAATGAAAAATTTTCTCATTTGGTTTACTCACCTGTGATTTCTACAACAGGCTACAGAGGCAACGCTGCCCCCATAGCCTGAAAGCTTAAAGGTGAAGCTTTTTTGAGGCTTCACCCACAAACTTGTTACTGACCAGCGACTTATTTAAGGCTCCAGTCGGTGCGGAGGTTGTAAATGATACCATCAGCCAACAACGGTGAAACATTAACTTTGTTGCTGACGGCTACTACAGCCTTGCCCTGATAAAGGAACACGTAAGGTAAGTCCTGGCCTTCGAGCACCTGAATCTGGCCCATCAACTCTTTACGTTTGCTGAGGTCAAATTCCAGTTTGGCTTTTTTGTGCAGCTCGACCACCTGTTTCTTGGCGTCGGTATCCCAACCGCCGGAGTTCAAGGACGGAATGGCACTCCAGACCTGGTCGAAGGTCTCGATGTCGGCCCCGGACTGCCAACCCAAAACAAACAGGTCGTAGTCAAACGGCTCTTTCTTGAGTGCCGACAGGTAAGCCTGGAATTCCAGCGGGACCAGCTCCAGGTCGATGCCCAATTCCTTGTAGGTCTGCTGCCCGACGGTAGCAATACCTTCGCGGACGCGGTTACCGGTATTGAAGAGGAACTTCATTTTGGGCAATTCCTTGCCGGTTTTGTCCTTTAATTTGCCGTTATCGATCTTATAACCGGCATCGGTCAAAACTTTCTTGGCCGCGTCGATATTATAATCGTATTTGGGGGTAGCCGGATTGTAGAACGGGTGTGACTGAGGCACGGCCGAAGAAATCGGCTGCGCCAACCCGAACTGCAACTTCTCGATCAGGTCTTTTTGCGGGGTAGCCAGGGCAATCGCTTTGCGAATGGCTATATCCTGCAAATAGGTCTTGCGGAAGTTGAAACCGATATAATCAAAGTTATAGCTGGGCCGGTAGTATTCCAGGAAGGTCGCGTTGGTAGCCTTCTTGGCATCATCATAGTCAGTTGGGCTGATGCCGACTACATCCAGTTCACCGGCTTTAAGTTTTTGAACCTGAACCGTACTCTGCTTGACCACCTGGTAGGTAATACTGTCCAACAAAGGAGCGGGGAAGATGGTCGAAGCGTCGTTACGTGCAAAAGTTATGAATTGTTCGCGCTTCCACTCTTTAAGCTTCCAGGGGCCACTAACTACGGTCGGGGCATCGATTTCGCTATTTTTGGTCGGGTCGCTCCAGTCCTTACCTTCCCAGATATGCTTAGGCAACGGCTCGGCACCAGCTTTATCCAGGGCGTAGATTTCGGCCTGTTTCATTTTGAAGACGACCGTTTTCGGATCGGTTGAGGTTACCGATTCAATAAGGTCAGCGTAATCTTCTACATAAGGCCATTTGTTAGCCGGGTCCAGGGCCTGTTTGTAGGTCCAAACATAATCGTCAGCCGTAATCGCCTGACCGTCACTCCACTTCAAACCATCTTTCAAGGTAAAAGTGTAAGTTAATTTGTCATCGCTGACCTTAACGCCGGTAACTACCCGGAAGTTAGGGGCGCCCAGACCGGTAACCGGATCGGTCTGTGCCAGAGCAGCCGCCCACAGAAATTGCTGATAGGCGGTCGAAACGGTATCACTGGTCAGGTAAGGATGCAAAGATTTGCCATCCGAAACGGTAGCCAGGTTAACATTGCCACCTTTTTTACCGGCGGGAGCCAATTTGGTATAAGTGGGGCGGGGGTCGAGCAATTTGATACCACCGGCATCGTATTGAACAACTTGACTGGAACCACCGGCCGCAGCCGTCGTAGCCGCAGCCGTCGTAGCCGCAGAAGTGGTCGCAGCAACAGTGGTCGCAGCCGCACTGGTAGCCGCCGCAGAAGTGGCAGCAGTCGTCGTGGCGGCGGCACTGGTCATTGCAGCCGCAGTCGTGGCCGCAGAAGCAACTGTCGTTGCGGCGGCAGCACTGGTCGCCGCAGCCGTAGTCGCGGCTGAACCTGTCGTAGCGGTGCTATCGCCACAGGCTACCAATAACATGGAAACCAGCAGGATTAGCACAACTAACAAAGGTAGTTTTTTATGCATTGATTAATCTCTCCTTAGAGCTTTTTTAGAGTTTTACTCTAAACTTCATACCTGAAATTCATCGCAAGGCACTAGCCAAACACTAATTACTCATTACGGTGAACTATTGCAACCTTACAAGCTGGAAAACCCTCCGATTCTCCAACCCAAACAATACAGCGGGTAAACTAAGTTGGTCTGACCGAAGAAACGGTTTCGCCGGTCGGGCCGGGAAATTTCTATTTGGCCGCCATCAATTTGCCGTTGGCAACATCCTCCGCGAAATGACAGGCCACTAAGTGACCTTTGGTCAGTTCACGAAAGGCCGGTTCTTCCTCTTTGCAAACGGCCTGGGCCAGCGGGCAACGAGTATGAAAGCGGCAGCCTGACGGGGGATTGATCGGTGATGGTACATCGCCTTCCAGGATGATCCGTTTGCGCTTTTTTTCAGCTTTGGGATCGGGAATTGGTACGGCAGATAGCAGCGCACGGGTGTAAGGATGGGCGGGCCGGATATAAATATCGTCGCGGTCGGCCAGTTCTACAATCTTGCCGAGGTACATCACGGCTACCCGGTCGCTGATATGCCGGACAATTGACAGGTCGTGGGCCACGAAAAGATAGGTCAGGCCCAACCGGTTCTGTAAATCTTCCATCAAATTGACGACCTGGGCCTGGATCGATACATCCAGGGCCGAAACCGGTTCGTCGGCCACGATAAAAGAGGGAGAAGCCGCTAACGCCCGCGCAATTCCCACCCGCTGGCGTTGACCGCCTGAAAATTCGTGCGGATAGCGGTTGCCGTAAAAACGGCTCAAGCCCACCAGTTCCAGCAGTTCTTGAACCTTGTCTATCCGATCTTTGGGAGTGCCGATATTGTGGATCACCAGTGGTTCGCTGATAATATTAGCTACCGTCATGCGCGGGTTGAGGCTGGAGTAAGGGTCCTGGAAGATCATGGTCATGTTGCGACGGGTTTTTTTAAGCTCGTACCCTTTGATATTGGTAATATCCTGGCCCTGGAAAAATACTTTCCCGGCGGTTGGATTACTCAGGTGTAAGATAGTACGTCCGGTAGTAGATTTGCCACAACCCGACTCGCCTACCAGGCCCAACGTTTCACCGCGCCGGACATCAAAGCTAACGCCATCGACGGCTTTAACCGCCCCCACTTTACGCTGAATGATAATTCCTTTTGTAATAGGGAAATACATCTGGAGGTCTCGCACGCTCAAAAGCGCGTCTCCGTCGGGTGGGGAACCCCCATCAGCAGCCGGAACGTTAGAAAGTATTTTATCGGTTTCTTTACTCATGCTGGCTTGATCTTTTCCTTAAAAATAAATTTAGCTGGCCGCCAGTTCCGCTCCGTGAGCAATCTGCCGGACAGGTGGATCACCCAGTTTGACATCGGCGTGACAGGCGATCCAATGTTCACCTGCGCCACTCACTACCGGAACCTGACGCAGCACCGGCAAAATAACCTCATATTCCGGTAGAGCGTATTCGCAGCGGGAAGCAAAAGGACAGCCGGTGGGTAAATCGAGCAGGTCGGGGGGCGAACCGGCAATCGGCTCCAGGCGACCCCGGCGAGCTTCATCCAGACGGGGAATCGACTTTAGCAAGCCCATAGTATAAGGATGGCGCGGATTTTCAAACAATTCGTCGCTAACCGTAGATTCGACAATGTGACCGGCGTACATCACATTTATCCGGTCGGCCATCCCGGCGACCACGCCTAGCGCGTGGGTAATCAGCATAATGGCAGTGCCGGTTTCAGTTTGCAGTTTTTCTAGTAGTTCCAGAATTTGAGCCTGGATCGTTACGTCCAGGGCGGTCGTGGGTTCGTCGGCGATTACCAGTTTCGGACGGCAAGCCAACGCCATCGCTATCATCACGCGCTGGCGCATACCACCGGAAAAGTGGTGCGGGTAGCTCTTTAAGCGTTCGGGGGCATTGGGGATACCGACCATTTTTAGCAGGTCAGTCGCTTCTTTGAGGGCCTGCTCTTTGCTGAGTTTCAGATGGGTCATCAGGGGTTCGGATAGCTGGCGACCGACGTTCAGTACCGGATTGAGGGAGGTCATGGGGTCCTGGAAAATCATGGCGATTTCTTTGCCTCTGATTTTCCGCATCTCATTATCATCCAGTTTGAGCAAATCACGGCCTTCAAACAAAATCTCGCCGCTTACGATTTTTCCCGGATGTTGTACCAGTCGAAGGATCGACATGGCAGTAACGCTTTTACCACTGCCGCTTTCGCCTACTACCCCCAGCGTCTCACCCCGGTTGATGGTGAACGAAACGTCATCAACTGCTTTTACCGTGCCATCTTTGCTTTTAAATTGAGTTTTTAAGTTTTTAACTTCGAGCAGTGCCGCCATTGGCTAAATTCCTTTTTAGTCTTGAAACCCTCAAATTTCGGTTTAACCAAAATCGTCAATCTATTCGATACTAGCAGATTGGTGGAGCGAAAATAAAATATAGAATGTAATCTGGGATGCAAGTATTCTACAAAAACCCTCAAACGCAGTTCGAGAGGAGCTTTATTTTAAAATCAGTTGCGTGCCGTATTAAGCTACTGTTAATAACCCTCCCGGCCACAAACTAACCGGACTGGGTAAACTTCTTACGGAAAATGCTTGAGTAGTTACCGTTTAACAATGAATGCAGTTTGGACTTGCGTTGTTATTCTGGCTAACGTGGGGAGATGATAGCATAAGTGCAAATTATTTGCAAATTTTTACTACCGATTTGGAGTAGTTTTCGTTTAAGGCTATTTGGTTTTAGGGCTGTAAACAAGCAGAGAGCTTTATTAACCCCTTTCGCCGGTTTTGTTTAGCCTTTAGCTAAATTAAGCCCAACTAATTTTATTAGTCTTTAAGTAGCTATTTACGCTTTGTTCAGGATAAACTCAGCTTTTTAACTAATAAAAATGGCTGGTTAAGCTTTTCGGCCTAAAGACTCAAAGCAAGAATAGGTCTTTAGTCTAATAGACATTGTGAAATTTATTGCTATACTTGAGATGTAAGTACGGAATGAGCCAAGCGTACAACTGAAACTCACAGGAAACTTACAAAAGTCCTTCAACCGCTCGGTTGAAAGATTTAAAAGTACAATTTTAACTCCTCTTATATCTCCTCCTACTAACACTAACGAAACCAATCATCGGGCTGTAGCTGGCGAGCATAACGGCCCGAAACATATTTCATAGCCTTTTTTTATTTCTGCTAACTCGATTTGCCGCCGGGGATCGCTTGTGTTATTCTCAGGAAAAGAATAAAATCAGCAAAAGTGGTTGCAACCAGACGGTCTCTTTAACCGTTATCTGCTTGACGGCTTAAATCAGCACCGCAAGGTGAGAAACAAAAGTAAGAACTTTCAATGAAACTTGCCATTCAAATTCCCTGTTACAACGAAGAGGAAACCTTACCTCAAACCCTAAACGACCTGCCGCGCCCTGGCTCGATCAACGGCATTGACGAGATGGTGATCGTTATTATCGACGATGGTTGCTCGGACCGGACGGTAGAAGTAGCCCGCGAATGGAGCCGAGCGCAGCATTACCCGATGGCTATCGCGCACCACACTCGCAACCGGGGGCTGGCGGCCGCTTTTCAAACCGGCCTGAATACTTCCCTTTCGCTGGAAGCCGATATTATTGTCAATACCGACGCTGACAATCAGTATCCGGGCCACTCGATCCCCGATCTGGTGCAACCAATTCTTTTGCGACAGGCGGACATGGTAATCGCCGACCGCCAGACCGATCTGATCGATCATTTTAGCCCGGTCAAAAAGCAATTTCAAAAATGGGGCAGTCTGGCCGTCCGTATCTTTAGCGGCTCGAAAGTGCCGGACGCTGTGAGTGGGTTCCGGGCCTTTAGCCGGGAGACCGCCCTGAATTTGAATGTAGTAACCCGCTACACCTATACGGTCGAGACTATTTTTCAGGCCAGCAAGAAACACCTGGCGATCACTTCCATTCCAATTCTCACCAACACCGTGACCCGCGAGTCCCGGTTGGTCAAGGGCGTGTGGAATTATGTAAAACGGATGGGCGCGACTATCGTCCGCATTTACGCCATGCACGAACCGCTCAAGGCCTTTTTCTATTTCAGCATCCCGTTTTTCTTGCTGGGCATCCCGGTGATTATCCGCTATTTGTGGCTGGCCTTTACCGAACATAACGGCAGCACCGGTCATATACAGTCCTTGCTTTTGGGCAGTGCCAGCCTGATTATTGGAATGTTGATCTGGTTAATCGGTCTGATTGCCGATTTGATCAGCAACAATCGGCGGTTGATCGAAGACTCGCTTTTCCGGGTTAAGAAGATTGAGCTGGAATTAGACAAGCAACAACGCCGCGAAGACCAACTGCTTCAGGAATTTCGGTCGTTACGCCGTGAGATCAGAACCGGTCAGGTCGAACTTCAGTATCCGTCTAATCCTGAGCGGACCCGGATCGAAGAAATTGAGGTCGAGCGGGTCAAGATCGACTGATTTACCCGGATAGCTCAACCGCTTTTCCGGCTAATTCTCCGCCTAAAAGTAAGCTAGCCTTCCCCTTTTTCGCCAGAAATAGTCTGGTTGCCAACCAATTTGCCTCGCCCGGTTTGACACCGGGTGATTGTTTCGCATATATTCTCCACCTGTCCGAAATTCATAACCCGCAAACTTTTTGGACTTATATTGCGTATAGGGTTAATATACGACGGGAGTTGTCGTAAAATGTTGTATAATCCTGCATAATCAGATTAAACTTTATCACCACCTTTTTATCCATTATGCTATTATGCTTTTTCTAAAGCGCGTACCGGAGAAGCTGGTACCTCGCAATTATTACAGATGAGGAAACAAAATGGCCGCAAAATTGGTAATTGTTGAATCGCCGGCCAAAGCGAAAACTATCGGAAAATACCTGGGCAAAGGCTATACGGTAAAAGCCAGCTATGGTCACGTCCGCGATCTGCCCAAGAGCAAACTAGGGGTCGATGTCGATCAGTCATTTCAACCGCAATACCTGATCCCGCGCGATAAAAAACAGGTCGTCAAAGACCTCAAGCAAGAAGTCAAGGATGCCGACGAAATTTTGCTGGCAACCGACCCGGACCGCGAAGGTGAGGCGATTGCCTGGCACCTGGTTTCGGCGACCGGTCTGGAAGGTAGCACCAAAAAAATCCGGCGAGTGGTCTTTCACGAAATCACCAAAGACGCGATCAAGGATGCCGTCAAGCATCCCCGCGATATTGATATGAATTTGGTAAACGCTCAACAGGCCCGGCGAATTCTGGACCGCCTGGTAGGCTACAAGATCAGCCCTATATTATGGAAGAAAGTCAAAAAAGGCCTGAGCGCGGGTCGGGTTCAGAGTGTCGCGCTGCGATTGATCGTCGAGCGCGAACGCGAGGTAGAGAGCTTCGAGCCAGTAGAATACTGGACCCTGGAAGCTCAATTTGAGGTCGAACCAACCGGCGGACGGGTCAAGAAATCCATTGTTTTCGGGGCTAATTTGCATTCGGTTGAAGGCAAAAAAATTGAACTCAAGACCGAAGCCCAGACCCAGGAAATATTACAGGACTTGAGCGGAGCGGCTTACCGGGTGGGCGAAGTGCGCCAGACCCGCAGCCAGCGCAAACCGGCGGCTCCCTTTACCACCAGCACTTTGCAGCAGGAAGCCAGCCGCAAGCTGAATTTTACCAGCCGCCGGACGATGGCGATTGCCCAGCAGCTTTACGAAGGGGTCGACCTCGGCAAAGAGGGAACCCAGGGTTTGATTACCTATATGCGTACCGACAGCACCAATGTGGCGGTGGTGGCCCAGGATGAAGCTCGCCAGCTTATTGCCGCCCGGTACGGCAGCGAATATGTGCCGGAAACGCCACCGGTTTATACCAAGAAAGCTAAAAACGCCCAGGAAGCCCACGAAGCAATCCGCCCAACCAGTGTGCAATTCGACCCGGAAGCCGTCAAAGCCTTTCTGAGCATCGAGCAATTCAAACTGTACCGGCTGGTCTGGCAGCGGTTTGTTGCCAGCCAGATGGCCCCGGCCCAACTGGATAACACCTCGGTCGACATTATGGCCCAGGCTGCCGGAACCGCTAAAAAGACCACCAGGGCCAAAGCTCTGGCTACCAAAGCGTATCTGTTCCGGGCCACCGGTTCGGTGATCAATTTTCCGGGCTTTCTGGCGGTATATCAAGAGGGCGTGGACGAAGGCAACGAGGACGATCTAAGCAAAAAAGCCCTGCCACCGCTCAAGGTGGACGACCTGCTAAAGCTAACCCAATTGCTGCCGGAACAACATTTCACGCAGCCTCCGCCGCGCTTTACCGAGGCTACCCTGGTCAAGACCCTGGAGGAACTGGGCATCGGACGGCCCAGCACCTACGCCCCGACCCTCGGCACGATCCAGGAACGCTATTACGTGGTCAAGGACGAGAAAAAATTTGTGCCGACCGAACTGGGTGTGCTGGTTAACGACCTGGTGGTGCAATTTTTCCCGGAAATTGTCGACAGCAGTTTTACCTCGAATATGGAAAACGAACTGGATGAAATCGCCGATGGCGCGCGAAACTGGGTGCCGGTACTGGCTCAATTCTACGATCCTTTCCGGGCCGAGGTTGAAAAAGCCGAAATCGAGATGGAGAAGGTCAATCTGGAGCCGGAATTAGCCGGAGAAGATTGCGAAAAATGTGGTCGGCCTATGTATATTCGTATGAGCCGCTACGGCAAGTTTATGGGTTGTTCGGGTTTTCCGGCCTGCCGGGGCATCAAATCTATTCTCAAGCCGATTGGCATGGGTTGTCCGAAGTGCAGCGAGGGTGAGATTATTATCCGTAACACCAAGAAACGGCGGATTTTCTTTGGCTGTTCGCGCTACCCGGAATGTGATTTCTCGGTCTGGGATCGCCCGCTCACCGAACCCTGCCCGGTCTGTCACGGCCTGATGACCATGTCCGGCAAACGCAACGCCAAGTGTACTGTTTGCGGCCATACGATGCCTTACGAGCAGCCCGACCCGGACGAAATTCAGGCCGGTAAGGTGCTTGTCAGTCCACTGGCCGCCCCGCGCAGCACGCTTTCGCAGGCGGTCGGTACGGCGGACGTGATCAGTGCCAGCGAACTGCAAGCCGAGCAGGACGAAGACGAGGCCGCCGGTACGGAAAGTCTGGCGGAAGAAGAAGATTTGAAAGCGGCGGTCTAAACAGGAGCGGTTTGGTTTGAGGTTTTCCAGATTAAATCTGACGGTCGGACTGCTAATGCTGGCCGGGCTGCTGGCCGGTTGTGAAAGTGAAAGCCCGGTTACGGCTCCCCCTCCTTCCGTCGCCCCAAGCCGGGCCGGTTCTAATCCGGGGGCTGGCAATACCGGGCTGAGTACAGCTCCGGTCAATCCGGCCAACCCGGCAGCCCCCGTCGGTGGTCCTTTGATGGGGCCAGACGGCCAGATAACGGTAGTGGCCCCGCCGCCCACCGGACAGAATATAACCGGGCAAATATTCTGGGTCAAAGAAAACAACATCTGGCAGGGTGGGGCCGGTACGCCCGACGGCAAACCCCTCACGGTCAAAGACCTGGGCGGTAAGCAATTGACCAAAGCTACCGACCTGGCCCTGGCAAAATCTCCGACGATCTCACCGGATGGAGGCAAGATGGTGTATGCCTATAGCCCCGAACCGGAAGGCAGCCAGGGTAACATTGTAATCGGCCAGGACCTTTACCTTTACGACCTGAAAACCGGCAATAACACCATTTTGCTCAAGCGCGACGACCCGCAAGGCTTTTTGGATCACCCGGTCTGGTCGGTCGATGGGAAATATCTTTTCTTTGACTCGCGTATCCCCCGGCGCGACCAGGCCGGTCAGATCACCGGCGAGCTGATTACTTTGTACCGTTATAATCTGGCTACAAAGCAGCGTGAAAAGCTGGCCGAGGATGCGCGTGAGCCAAATCCTTCGCCCGACGGTAAACAGGTGGTTTATACCGAAGTCCAGACCCAGAACAATTACGAGCAAAGTCTCAAAATACTAGACCTGGATACCAAAAAACCCCGTTTACTGGCCGGAACCGATAAAGGTTTTCAGGCAATTTACTTCCCCCGAATTTCGCCGGACGGCCTGAGTATCGCATTTTCCGCCGCCGGTGGGCCGGATAATACCGCTACACCCGGCAGCAGCGGCCTTCAACCGATTGCCCCGACACCTACCAAAGCCACCAGTTTATTGGTCCAACCGTCAGGCTTGTTGAGTCTACTACCGTCTGCGCCTCCCCGGAAACTGGCGGCCCGGCACGGTTTACCTTACGATCTCTGGCTGATAAAAACCGATGGGAGCGGTCTGCGAAGATTGACCACCCTTTACGAAGATCAACCGATGGCCGCCTGGTCGAAAGACGGCCAAAAAATTGCCCTGATGGCCGGGCAAGGTTTTTATATGCTGGCTACCGAAGGCAAGAATCTGTTAAAACGCTCCGACCGGGGCGCACACGATGGTTTTGACTGGCACAACTAGATTTTTACAAAGTCGAGCGGTGTATAATTACAACAAATTTAATCACTAAACCGAGGAGAGAGATGACGAACGCGCAAGAAATCCGGGATGAAGGAGAACGGCTACCCATGTTTGTATATGGCAGTTTACGAACGGGCGAATTTAACTGGGAAAAATATCTAAAAGGGCGCACTCTGAAAGAGGTTCCGGCAGTCATGCCCGGTCACGTAATGTTTGGGGCAACTTACCCTTATATTCTGGCCGCCGAAAGCGATCAGAAGATAATCGGTAATCTGGTTTATCTCGACCCGGCCAATTATGCTGAAATAATGGAAGCGGTCGACGGTCTGGAAGGCTACGACCCGGAAACCAATCAAGGCGACTGGCTGCGCGTGATCCGGGAAGCGGTTTATACCGATCCGGCGGGGCAGGAACAACGGGTGCGAGCCTGGGTCTACTATGGCAACCCCGAACTCTTACACGAAGAAGAAGCTTATACCGCCATCGAAAGCGGTGACTGGCTTAACCCATAAGTAATCGAGCCAAGTTCATGAATTAATTAAAGAAGGCTTTGAGGTTAATACAGCCACAAACCTTTTTGCTTATCCTGAATCGGAAATTGAACAGGTTTTAGGCCGGGGAGTCGTGATTGGAGGCGTAAAAAAGGGCTTTTTCTTGCTGAATTTGAGCCAGTTTTGTTTCCCGTTTGGCGGTTGAGGCCGCCCGGCGTGGCCCAATATTCAACCCTTTGGCTAACCAGGGATAGCGCGGTGCGACAAGCTCGGCCAGGCCATAAGCCAGCATCAAAGGCCCGGCCACCGCGATAAAATAATTCACCGGTTCCACGCCGCCAAAGATCATCACCACCCCGGAAGGAATCGTGATAAAGCTGGCCCACTCGCACTCGACATATTCGGCTTCGATGGTGGTCAGGTAAAATACAATGGTGGTGGAGATTATGGTGATCCAGCCCAGCGCAATAGTCCAATCGGCCAGCAAACTTGTGAGCATACTGAAAGTTGCCACGAACCCGACCCACCCGATCAACATATATGGGGTTAGTCTGCTGCAAAAGCCGGCCATTTTTTCCACATCTTTACGCTAAAACAATTTTTACAAGCCCTAATTTTATCTTAGCGCAAATCCCGGCATACAAAGGGTTAGTAGCGGGTCAAATCTGGATACATTCTATTAAGAACGTGTTTCATAAGCCTAAAGCGAAGGAGATTTGGTCAAACGCTTTAACATTAAACGAGCCATTGCCACCTAATAAAAGCTTCGCCGTGCTTACTCTGACGCTCATAATCGCGGGCTAGCCGTCGGTTAGCCA
>JBBQGA010000008.1:0-191439 GCA_038322625.1 Chloroflexia bacterium | reverse complement strand
CTCAGGTCCCACCCCTGACCCCTCCCCAGGCAGGGGAAAAAGAAGAGAGGTAAACAGGGGCACCCAAAGGGTACCCGCCTGTACGACCCCCCGCAGGGCACCCAGGGGGTACCCGACCCCCACTACCCCCGCTAAATTCCTTTTGCAACAAGTAAGCTGAACATTTACTCCAATAAAAGAATTCCAGCGGCGGGAGAATTACCCCCACGCCCGGCTAACCCTGTGCTATAATTTATCTTAACAGGCTGATCGCCTTCTTCTTTTCAGAATCAATTACTAAAAGTATCTGTTCAGGCCTTATCCTTCAAGCGGTGGCCGAAAAGCTTTCCCTTTTTGATATGAAGGAAAATATACAGGAGGATTCTTAGATGGATTATAACGCTGCCCTGGAGGCTTTCTTTAAACCGCTCAAAGCCCTTACCCCGATTGAGGCGGTTGCCAATGGTGCCCCCGCCCGCCGTTTGCGCGATGCCGCCGAACCGATTGCGATGCACGCGGTCTGGTCGAAACATACTAATGCCCGGTTGGCCGCGTCCGGTCTGAACTTCCTGACCGGCTACGTTTACGGACGGGCCGCCGCGTTAGGGGAAACCGCCGGACTGGTAGTGGCATCGACTTTTGCCGCCTTTTCACCGGCCCTGGTCATCAGCTTGTACGACGAAGCCCGCACTCATCTGAGTCCTGCCGAAATTATGGCCGCCCGTGACCAGGCGACCATCGAGAGCCTTTCACAAGTACTGACCGGCGAAGATGTAAGCGGCGCAGTCGCAATCCTGAAACGCGGTCTGGCCGTCGCCGATCCGACCGGTCGACCGCTTTTTGCCGCTTTGCTTTCGCGGGAATGGCCCACCGACCCTATAGGTCAGTTGTGGCGAGCCTGCGATCTGGTACGCGAACACCGGGGCGATAGCCATATCGCCGCCTATATCACCGCCGGGCTAACCCCGGTCGAGATGAACATCCTGACGGAATTATTCCTGGGTATGCCGCTTGGCACCTACTCGGCCACTCGCGCCTGGGACGAAACCCAGACCAACCGGGCACTCGCCGACCTGGCGACCAAAAATCTGTTAGCCGACGGCCAGCTAACCGCGACCGGTCGCAAATTACGCCAGGAAATCGAAGATCACACCGACGCAATGGAACAAGCCCTGGTGGACGCTATCGGGCCGGACCTCAACTCGCTGGTGGCCCAGCTTAACCAATGGTCGGATAAATGTATCGCCGCCGGAGCCTTCCCGCCCGATGATTACAAACGCGCCGCCGGCTAACTTATTCCGGTTTGGCCGCCTTATCACTCTGGTTCTTAGCGCGCAACTCGCGGCGCAAAAATTTGCCGGTCAGCGTCTGGGGCAGCTTGTCCATGAATTCGATCTGGCGGGGATACTTATAGCTCGCCATGCGTTCTTTGCAGAAATCGATCAGTTCCTGCGGCGTTAACTTACCATCATAGTCGCTTTTGAGTGCCACGAAAGCCTTGACCGTTTCGCCCCGGTAGGTGTCCGGCACCCCGATCACGCTGGCTTC
The DNA here is from genome assembly GCA_038322625.1 of Chloroflexia bacterium. Lineage (GTDB taxonomy): Bacteria > Chloroflexota > Chloroflexia > Chloroheliales > Chloroheliaceae > 54-19. Next base: position 189,912 of record JBBQGA010000008.1, on the reverse strand, counting down.
CCGCACCGCCGGGTGCTGGTACAGCACATCTTCTACCTCGCGCGGCCAAACTTTGTAACCGGAGGCGATGATCATATCCTTCTTGCGGTCGACCAGATAAAACCAGCCGTCCTGATCCATCCTGGCGACATCCCCGGTATACAGATAGCCCTCCCGGATCGCGTTAGTCGACTCCTGGGGCTTCTGCCAGTAGCCCGGTACTACCTGCGGCCCACTCGTCAGCAGTTCGCCGACCTCGCCCACCGGCAGATCAAGCCCGCTGGTCAGGTCGATCACCCGGCAGACCGTATTGGGGACCGGTAAGCCCACCGAAAGTGCGCCGCTAACCGGGTCGACCGGGGCTTGCATCCCAAAAGGTACCGCGTGCGAGGGAGAGGTAGTTTCGGTCAGGCCGTAAAGATTGTGGATATAGCTGCCGGTTATTCGCTGGAAATCGGCTACAAAGGCCGGGGACACCGGTGCACCGCCGCTATAAAGCTTCTTGAGGCTGCTCAGGTCGGTGGTCTTTATGGCCGGATGGTTGAGCAGGGCAATATAAACCGTGATCGCTGCCACCGTGAAACTGCCGCGCCATTTTTCGACTAGCCGCAACATCTCGACGGCATCGAAGCGGTAAAATGTGATGATCGGCATTCCAACCATGGCGGCCACCGCCACGTGCGCTACCAATCCGGTGATATGGAAGAACGGCGCGACCCCCACCACCACATCCTGCTCGTCCAGTTGCATCCAGACCTGATAAACCGCCGCAGTAAACACCATATTGCCGTGTGTGTTCATCGCTCCTTTTGGCCGACCGGTTGTGCCGGAAGTGTAAGTCAGGAAAGCCACGTCATCCGGTTTAAAAGTTGGATATTCCAGCGTGCTCCCACTGTGCCGGTCGAGCAGTTCGAGCAAATCCAGCGTTTCAGCAAACTTTTGTTTGCAAACGCCCTCAAACATGGTCGGAACCGGGCTATCGCCCAGAAAATCCAGTTCGCTGGTAGTGATCACAAACTCGACCAGGGTTTTAGAAACGGTCTCCGCCGCCACGCTTTCGTAAAGCGACTCAAGGCAAATCAAACCTTTCGCGCCCGAATCGTTGAGGTGGTATTCCAGTTCTTTATGCTTGAACATCGGGTTACAAAGCACTGCAATACCGCCCGCTTTCCAGATCGCGTACAGACCGAGCATAAACTGGGGAGTATTTTGCAGAAAAAGGGCCACCCGGTCCCCAGGCCCAATTCCTTTCTCACGCAAACCTATCGCCAGGGCCGTAGAGTAGCTATCAAGTTCGGCGTATGTAATAGAGTGATCGAAGTAATAAATCGCCGGGTTGTCGCCTCTGAGTTTTACGGTATCCAGAAACATTTCCAGGCCGTTTGTAAAACGAGGTGTAGCCGTTGAAGGCACGTAGTCAGGATAAAGTTTGGTCCAGGGCCGGGCCGTGTATATTGCAATGGGGGTAACAGCGTCGTCTGACATAATTTTCCTCCTCGAAAAGTTACGCTAAAACCGGCCAACTAAGCTTGAAATAACCGGCCAAATAAAGGTTTTCTGAATTTTACAACTATTCGGTATCTGGTATTTGAGGGAAAGCGTGAGCCACCTGTTCGCGGGTCGATGAGCAAATTGTAACATAGCCCGGTCTAGCTCTCAACTTTCAGATACAACCGGCAGGGGTATAAACAAGAAGTAATCGAGCATTTTGGAAACGGTCAGGCTGATCTGGTATAATTTCAGTCTGTTTCAGCTTCAGGATAACTATTTCACCCCAGACCGGTAAGCTCTCCACCGGTTAAGGGCTTTTACAAAAATCCCAATAAGCAATAAAAGCAACGAAAGGAAATAATAATGGCAGGAAAATTAACCGGAAAAGTCGCATTGATCACCGGAGCCAGTGCTGGAATTGGCCGGGCCTGTGCCCTGGCTCTCGCTACAGAAGGGGCCAGCCTGGTCCTGACTGCTCGGCGCGAAGAACGTTTAACCGGACTGGTAGAAGAAGTTAGAGCCGCCGGGGGAAAGGCAACCATCGTGGTGGGCGATGGCCGCGAAGAAAGCGTCGCCATTGAGGCCGTAAAGGCCGCCGTTACCAATTATGGCCGCCTGGACATCTTGATCAATAATACAGGGGTCGGCAACTACAAAAATCTGGTCGATACCAGTGCCGCCGATTTCGATGAAATGGTTAGCAGCAATGTGCGCACAACCTTCCTGTTTTCGAGGCACGCCGTCCCGGAAATGATCAAACAGAAATCCGGTACCCTGTTGATGATCTCCTCGATGGCCGGAGTCTATGGTTTTGCCGGAGAAGCAGTCTACTGCGCCACGAAATTCGCTCAGGTCGGGTTTGCTCAGGCCCTCGACAAAGAATTGCGAGAACACGGTATCAAAGTCGGGGTAATTTGTCCGGGTGGTGTCAAAACCGAATTTGCGCTGGGCAAAGGCCGCACCGAGCAGAGCGTGTCCGACTCGACCATGCTCGAACCGGAAGACGTTGCCGGGGCAGTTTTGCTGGCCTGTACTCAGTCCTCCGGCTCACGTATCATCGAAATCCAGATGCGCACAATGAGTGAAGCCCTCTAGCCCCTTATTCCGCTGGAAAAAGTTCTAAGTGCAAACCGGCTTTTTCCAGCAGTTCGCCGTTTTCAAAGCTCATCGTTACCCTACCTTCAACCAGTTCAAACTCGACCCAGGGGATCACACCGCTTTGCCAATCGGCCAGGGCCAGCACCGGCACCCGTAAAGGCACCCGCACCGGTCTAAAAGACAGTCGTCCGTTTGGCCGGTCGAGGCGCATACCGGCCAGTCCGGCTAATAGTCCCAGGCTGGTAATGCCGCGCGGATAATAACGCAGGTGGTTGCCGCCGTAAGTATCGACAAAACAGCCGCCCCGGCCTTGCGGCCCATTCTCGAATTGCTCAAAAGCCCAATAGCGTTCGCTCAGATTACTCAGATCGACATTCAGGTAGGCCCCCACCAGGTCGCGCCACAGGTTTTGCGAAATCCAGATATGCGACCGGTCGGCACTGGAATGAGTGCAACCATATTCGAGCAGGGATTTTTCGGTCGACAGTTGTAAATCCTGCCGGAAGCGGTCGTAATTGAGCGGAGGCAATTCGGCGGCGGGGGTAGTCGCCAGCAGATATAGCAAGCCGTTGCCGGTATAGAGGGTATAAGCGTCCCAACCGGTAAGTTCGCCCGGCGGCAAAGGCTGGCCGGTCCAGGGATTAATCAGCCCGGCGGTGTTCCGGTCGAGCGTCACTGCGTAATGGTCGCCCTGCCAGGCCGCTCCGTCCAGGGTGGCGATAATCAAGCTCACCCGCGCCCGGCATTCGTCGGCCAGCGCGGCCTGACCGCTGCGCTCCAGTAGTACGGCCCCGGCCCAGCACGCGCTTAAAGCTTTGACCGCCAGATAAATTTGCTCCTTGCCAAACTGAACCGCCGGGGAAGCGTCGTCGACCGTGTTGGCGATGCCCCGGTTGGGAAAACCGTTGCCGGTCGTATCGCTATCCAGTACAAACCGCAACAACCGGGCAACCGTCGCCATATTCTGAGCTATTACCTCGGCCTGACCGGTCGTGCGCCACAGGGTATAGGTCAGCAAAACGTAATTGCAGTTTTCTTCGACCTCCATGTGGTGCGGATAAGCTTGCCGGTTGGCTCCCAGCAAGCCGCCGATGTCGTGGCTTAACCAACTTCCACGTTCGTCCGTCTGGAGATAGCCCTGCCACTGGTGCAAAGTCTTTTGAAGTAACTCCGGCCAGACCTGAAGATAAAACCAGGCCAGGTTGTACTCCACGTCCACCGTCGAATGAAAAGCGCAGTTCCCCTCCCAAACACTGAACCACCAGTCAGCCTTCGGCGCGTCACCGGCAAAAGTCAGCCAGGTATTTATCACATAACTCTGGAAGCTAAAGGCAATCAGATCGCGGGCCGATTTACCCATTGAGCTGCCGTTCAGGATTTCGTCAAAGCGGGCTGATTTCGCGCGAATGGTTTCTTCCTGCTCAATCGCGTAATTACAAACCGCCGCCAGACTATCGAAATAGCTCGTGTACAAAAACCGGTGAAGCTCGCCTTTTACTTCCAGCACCGGTTCGGCCAGATAACTTGCCAAGAGCAGGTTTATTTCGCCAGGTTCGGCTACCCCGGTCGGCTGATAACGCTTCAGTTGCAACTGAGCCTCAAAAATTTGATCCGAAAGGCTATCCTGGGCCGGATGCGGTCCCCAGTGAGTGGGAATCTGGCGAAACTGGCAGTTTAATAGCCCTTCCTGGGCCGGGCTGACCTCGATAGGCCCGGTCTCGGCAACCGGAGAGAGGGTCGAGATCAATAGCGGGTCGGTGTTGGCCGGAACCGTATCTAGCCGGACGGTCAGGTAGAAAAAAGGGGCGGTGCAGAGCGGCTCATCTTTAGGGTAAAAAGGAGCGACAAAAGTAAAAGTCGCCGCCAGCCCCAGGGCGCGGTCCCGCCCCCGGAAGATCACCGAAGTCAGGCTTATTTCCATCTCGATTTCGGGGAAAACCGTCGTACCGGCTTGGCGGGTAAACGGCAGTACCCTGACCGCCGACCCGACCTGAAAACCCAGGGCCAGATCGAACTCGCGGTCGAAATATTTGCCGAGCGGTGACAGGCACACTCGTTGTTGAAAGGGAAGAAAATGCAAGGTAAAGCGGGAGCCGAAGCGGCCCAGGGCGGTTTCGATTAGTTGCATAAAATATTCTGCTTAAAAAATAAGCGTCCCTCAGGACGCCTACTTTAACTTAATTTTTCTGCCTGGATTTGCTAGCTGAACGGTCGGTTTGGTAAAATTACTAGCGTGGTTTACGGTTACGGTCGTTCCAATCGTTGGGGTTTTTAGACTTATTGCCCCGAAACCAGCGCGAAAATTTGAAGCCCCGTTTGCCGCCGGTAGGCTGGCCGCGCCAGTTGTCCTGAGTATGTTCGTCCAGGTCCTGACCGGTAAAGAACCGGGCACCAATCGGCCATAAAAACACCAGGCCGCCTATCGCGCCGATAAGCTGCGCCAGCCAGAGCATACTACCGCCGCCAAATTCCAGCACCATCAAGGCCAGGGCCAGTATCAAAAGGCCACCAACCATAAATTGCAAACTCACGCTCACTCGTGAGGTTTCCAGCCAGCGGCGAAACCGGGTATAGGGCGACAGGCGCGGTCTGATCGGGACAGGTTGCGGGGGCATAACTCCTACCGGGCGTTTACGTGTCTCACGTTCCGGCTCGCGTTCGCGTTCCCGGCTCCGCTCTTTATCAGGGGTTGGATTTTCTGGTACAAAAGTATCCAACTTATCGAGCAGCTCACGTATCTCGCGCTCATATTTTTTCATACTTCACCATCCCGCTAGGCAAGGCATTCAGCCTGTCGTACTAATTTCTATGATAATAACTTTGATAAGGACTTTATCTAAAGATTATATTTTATTCCAGGTGTTTAGCTAAACTTAAACGAGCGGGAGGCCGCCTTTTTTATTTTAGCAGATAAACTGACCGTTAAGCTAATCCACCAACTTTTTAGATCAGATTGTCTGGGTGTCCGATGTTATTTCCCCGCGCAATTATATTTTAGTCTACCTGACCTAAAAAGTAAATACCAGTGCGACGTACTTTTGCCTTATCTGCCAGGACCCTATTCACCCTCTACCACGTTAGAATAAATTTGCAAACGCAGCAACCGGCCCGACCGGTCAAACTCAACCGCCGCCAGATCGATCCGGCAGGGAGGAGCTTCCTCACGTTCATCCAGCATCGCCGGATGAGATTGAAGATAAGCGGCTACCAACTGCTGCAACCGGTAACTCTTACGTACAGTTACTGAGGCTTCCGGGCTACCGGCCCCGTCACCGCGCCGGGTACGGACCTCAATAAATGTTAAGCATTGCTCGTGCCAGGCGATAATATCCACTTCGCCGATCCGACAACGCCAATTGGTCTCTATCAGCCGGTATCCCAGCTCTGTCAGGCGTGCTAACGCCAGTCGTTCGCCCAGATCGCCCAGCTTCTTGCGCAGCATAGTCAATGTCTTTAGCCTTGAGTAAATTTTGTTACCGGTTTTTATATCAAAAGCATAGCTAAATTATATCAGGATCGGCCCTGAAAGCTAATAGCAAAAATTAGCCTGGTGTGCTATATTTATCTGAATTGTTGCTCGCGTATAAATGTATTTGGTATTTAGCTTTTAGCTGGCAAATTAACTTTGGGTAAAACACTAATTTAAAGGGTTTGGGGCGAAATGCGTTACGGGTTGCTTTCCGACATTCACAGTAATCTAATCGCCTTGGATGCGGTTTTGGACGATATTGATGAAAACGGTTCGATTGACGGACTGCTTTGTATGGGTGACATTGTTGGCTACGGGCCACAACCAAACGAGGTAATCGACCGGCTAAAAGAATATAGCCTTTTTTCGATTATTGGAAATCACGATATGGCGGTGCTGGGTCAATTGAACCTGAGTGATTTTAACCGTGATGCGGTGGATGCTAACGTCTGGACGCGTATGCAACTCTTGCCTGAAAACATTGAATGGCTCGAAACCCTCAAACCGATGGCCGAATTCGACGAGAAAGTTACTCTCGCTCACGGCAGCCCCTCCGAACCGGTTTGGGAATACCTGACCACCCCCCACAGTGCCGCCCGCAACTTCGAGGCCTTTAATACCCAGATTTGTTTTGTCGGACATACGCATCTGCCGCGTCTGTTCCGCTTGCGAACCCCGGACTCGCTTCTACCTGAGCTGGATTTGTTTCAAACTCTACGTGCTGAAATGCGTATACCGGAACCCAACGAACAATTTGAGCTTGGCGAGAACCGGGTGATCATCAATCCGGGCAGTGTCGGGCAGCCACGCGACGGCGATAAACGAGCGGCCTACGCCATTTATGATGATGAGGAAATGACCGTTACTTTTCGGCGGGCCAGCTATGAAGTAGCCGCTACCCAGCAATTGATGAAAGATGCCCACCTGCCAGACCGGCTGATAATGCGCCTTGATTATGGAATGTGAGTGTAGTAATAGTAAAAGAACCGATCAGCGAAACCGGCGGCAGGCTGGCTAATTACAAACCCAGACTGTAGCCAATTCGCGCCTGGCTACCGGCAATCGACCAGGTGGCGTGAAACGAATCTTACAGGTTATCGTATATATATGTTGGGCAAGTTGCCCGCAAGGTAAAAGAACGAGGTCAGCAAACAAACTAATGAGTGACAATTATAAGGGTGGTACGATTTTGGTACCGCTCAAGGGTCAAGCAACCGATCAAGACATTTTGCGTTATGCTGCCCAACTTGGCAAGAAATATAACGCCACTATCTACGCCGTTAGTATAGTGGTAGTACCGCAAGAACTGGCACTGGAAAGCTCAATGACCGAGGAAGTGGCCCACGCTGAAAAAGTTCTGGAAGCCGCCAGCCGTATGGTCAGCGATTACGGCGTAGAATTTGAAACGGGCATCTTGCAAGCGCGCTCGGCGGGGGTAGCTATCGTGGAAGAAGCCGCCGCCCGCGAGGCAAAACTGGTGATTATGGCTGTGACTTACCGGAGCCGCCGGGGTGAATTTAACATGGGGCAAACCGTACCCTATGTCTTAAAGAACGCCACCTGCCGTATCTGGTTATTCCGCGATGAAATTCATCCTCGGGAGGAAGAATAATAAATATGAAAGTAGTGATTTTAGGTAGTGGCCGGGTTGGTGCCCGTTTAGCCGCCACGCTTGATGCGATGGGCCACGATGTCTCAATCATTGATAAATCGAAAGATGCCTTCAGTCGCCTACCCAGCACTTTTAAGGGCCAGATCGTAATTGGTATCGGGATCGATGAGGATGTTCTGCGCGAGGCCGGGATCGAGAAAGCCGATGTGTTTGCCGCCGTTACTAATGGCGATAATACCAACATTATGGCTAGCCAGGTCGCTAAAGAATTATTTAAAGTTCCCCAGGTGATCGCCCGGATTTACGATCCACTGCGCGAAGAAACTTACCATACCCTGGGGCTGCAAACCCTTTGCCCGACGACCCTGATCAGCAATACCATTGTTGAGACTATTTTACCGGGTGCCAGCAAACCGGAACAAGTCCCGGCCTCGGTAGCCGGTCGCCTGGAGTAAACCGCTAAACTAAAGGCTGGAAATCTTTTTAGCGCATTTAATCAACCTGTTTACTTAGCCCTTTGAATCATTTGGAGGCATCTGAAAAGTGTACATTATAATCGCCGGGGGTGGTAAGGTCGGGCGTTCCTTGACCGAAACGCTCGTTAACGATGGTCACGAAGTGTTGTTGATCGAAAAAAATCCGGTTAAAGTGGAACAATACACCGAACAACTGGGCGGTGTCGTCCGGCGGGGGGATGCCTGTGAAGCCCAGGTGTTACTGGATGCCGGGGTAAAACGGGCTGATGTCGTGATAGCCGTGACCGGTGAGGATGAAGACAATCTGGTGTGCTGCCAGACGGCCAAACGCAAGTTTAAGGTTAACAAGACGATTGCCCGCGTCAACAATCCCCGCAACGAACGGATTTTTCGGGCACTGGGTATTGATAGCGCGGTAAGCCACACCCAGGCTTTGCTGGAAGCCATCAATCACGAGCTACCTTCCGGCCACCTGCACCATATGTCCGGCTTACGTGATAACAATAAAGAGCTAATTTCGGCGGTGATCGGCCAAAATTCACCGGTACTGGATTTACCGCTCAAAAGTCTGATGTTGCCCAGTGGTAGTATGCTGGTGTTGTTGATGCGGGATGGCAATCCGGTGCCGCCTGGCAGTGATGTAAGACTGGCTCATAACGACGAACTGGTAATACTCACCCCGCGTGGCAACGATGCGGAACTTCAGAAAATGCTGATTAACAGTTAGGACCAGGATATAAAAATAAAAAGTGAAGAGATTGTCCTAACACAATAAGGCAATCTCTTCAACCGCTATACCGGCCCCTTTCAGGGGGCTAACACCATTCCTCGGCCCATTCCCCGATGGCTTCCACCACTTTTTTCATGGCAAGCCCTTTGGGAGTCAGACTGTATTCAATGCGGACTGGACTTTCGGGAAAAACGCTGCGTTCTACCAGCCCCTCGGCCTCCAATTCGCGCAATCGCTCGGTCAGCAACCGGTCGCTAACCAGTTCGACTATTTTCAGTAGCTCATTAAACCGGCGTGGACCAGCCATCAAAGCCCGGATTATCAAACCGGTCCAGCGTTTACCCAATATGTTAGCAGCTTTTTCGTAGCGCGGACACATTTGAGAAAGGCCTGATTGAATTTTTGGCTCGTCGATCAAATCGTCGGCTACACCTTTTGCGGCCATTTTACTACCCCCTGACCGGCCATCTTCCAACCGATCAACTCTTACAACCCGCTACAAAAACGGATATGCTTACAACATCTGGTTAAACTTCGCTATCCTAAAAACTGTGGATTTGAGCCGGTTGGAGTCCAAACTTCGCTTAAAAAGTTAAAATTAGCCACCTCAAATCAACTTTAGATTTTATGTACAGACTTTAGCAAAAAAACCCGGTTCTTGCAACCCTTACAGGTAAAGTGGCTTGGTCGGGGTCATTACCGCCAGCGGGTTATTCCGCCAGATTTCCGGGTCATCCTCGGTGAAAATTTCGATTTCGTTGTCGTCCGGGTCCAGAATATAAAGGCTCTTGGTTACGGTGTGATCGCTCATACCGACAATGCGTACCCCTTCGGCTTCGAGTTCGGCTTTAGCCGCTCGTAGTTCATCCAGGCTATCGCCAATCTTCAAGCCTATATGATATAAGCCCGCCCGGCGGCCTTTGGGCGGCAACGGAGCATTGGCACCGACTTCGATTAAGAGCATTTCGTGATGAGTCCGGCCAGACGAAAAGACTGCCGCGCCCGGCATATCGTCCTTGATAGCCTTGAAGCCCAATACGTCCCGGTAAAAATGGACCGACTTCGCCAGGTCGCGCACAAAAAACACCACATGACCTAATTCTTTAACCTGCATAGCTCAATACCTTTCATACTTAGCACTTTCGCTTCAACCTCACTTTGTGAAGCTCAAGCGAAGATAAAAAGAGTATTAACAGGGGCACCCAGGGGGTAGCCGCCAGTTGTACCCCCCGCAGGGCACCCGGCCCCCACGACCCCTGCTTCGGGTTGGTTTACCTCATCAAGCGAAAATCCTAATACTACAAAAATCATATTACAAAAAGTCTAACCTACTTTTTGTAGGTAAGCATATCAAAATGCGTAGGCTTTGTCAAGTAGGCAACCAATAAATAAGCTCGGTACCCGGCTTAACATATCACCGCCAACCCTATAATGTAATAAGCATTTAGTACTTTTGGTAAAGCAAAATTAAATTATGTTAATTGACAGCAAATATAATCATTGTTAATATAAATAGATGATACAATAGGTTGCCATTTAGCATAAAATTACACACTATGTTTTAGTACATAGCGCAATACCACGACTCAGACTTAAATGACCCAGACTTAAATAAGGAAAACATCCATGAAACATCTTATCATTTCATCTTTTCAGAAATTGAAATGGAGTGTTAACCGCAAAATAACCGCCTGTTTTATATCCCTGTTATTTTTAATCCTTGTCAGCAGCATCGTAGTTTTTTTTAGCATCCTCAATCTGGAAGCCAGCAATAATGCGCAACGCCAAAAGAGTTTAACTTTGTTGGAGGCGCGTAATTTTAGCCGGCAACTTCAAAATCAGTTTAGTGCCTATAGTGACGCGATCTATTTGACTCAGCAAAAAGTCATCAACGCCTCTTACTCACTCCAGACGCAGGATAGCCTGACCCGGATACGTTTGGCCGAGCCAACCAAAATGGCCGACCCGAATAGTAATTTAGCCAAATTGAGTAGTGGATACGCTGAATTAAATAAAATTTTCGGCCAACTGAATAAACTTTTGCTCGATCAGGATGTAACCGGGGCCGACCGTTTGTGGGCCACAAATTTAACGTTGCGTAATTTTGTGCTGAATACTTCAGCGGCCTATCAAAAAGAGTTGACCGACGAAAACAACCTATTTGGGCAAGAAAGCGAGAATTCCTCGACCTTTACCAAAAGTACCGCCGTTTTTACCGGAGCCTTAGGCGTGGTGGTAGCGGCTTTCCTGGCCTGGCTGGTGTCCGAGGCCATCGGGCGACCACTGGCGATTACCCGCCGCTACCTGGAAGCCATGTCTGCCGGTGATCTTAGCGGGACGCTCACACTTATCAATCAGGACGAACTGGGCGACCTGGCCCACGCTCTTAATATCAGTGTCGGCACGCTGCGGGGAATATTGGAAAGTTTCAATATTGGCTCTCAGATCGAAGATGCCGTCACCGACCTTAAATTGATCAGTACCAAACAGGCCGATTATGCTGTCGAGCAAGTATCATATATAACCCAGGCCAGCAGTGCCATGCACGAACTTAGTAGCACCGCCGAGGCGATCAACGAAAACGCCAGTGGGGTAGCCGAGGCCGCCAAGACCACGCTCAAACAGGTCCAGTACGTCAGCAATGCTTCTACCGAAGTTAGCCAGGTAGTTCAGGAGCTAAAACTGGTGGTGGAAGAAGCCAGCAATGGTATCGTTCAGGCCAACCAGGATTTTACTTATTTAATCCAACGCTTAAACGAGGTCGATAAACAAAGCCAGAGTACCAACGTGATCATCGAGATCATTACCGACATTGCACACCAGACCCACCTGCTCTCGCTGAATGCCGCTATCGAAGCCGCCGGGGCCGGTCAATTCGGCGAGCGATTTAGTGTAATTGCCCGCGAAGTGAAGGAGCTGGCCGCCCGAAGCTCAAAATCAGCCGACGAGGTAAAATCACTGATTGCCGGAACGCGCCAGTCCATCGAAGAAGCCCGTAGCCAGGCCGAAATTCGCCAGCAAAACATTGGCAACGTCGTAAGTCTCGGTTCTCAGGTCGAAGAAGTGGTCGAAAAAGTGCTGCTCCGGGTGGAAACGAACCAAAAAGCCGTAACTGCCATTCTGGAAGCCGCCGAACTATCCAATTATCAGGCCACCCAGATTAAATCGGCGGCTTTTGAACAGCAAGCGGCCAGCCAGCAAATCCTGGCAACTATTAACAGTATTACTGAAGCCGTTAATATCGGGGCCGAAGGCAGCAATAAAGTTGCTTATACTTCGGTACAACTCAGTCATATCTCACGTTCCCTTACCGAGCGATTGGCTGAATTAAAATTACCGGTCACGGTTGGGGTATAGATTCTTTAACATCGTTGTATAACATCTTTGTATCGTTTTATTTACGTTATCTGGAGGTATAAATGTTCAAGAGATTTCGATTTACTCTGGGGGTGCTTGGTGTTTTAATACTGGGCCTGGTACTAACCGCCTGTGGCGATAGCCCGACCGCTCCCAGTGCGCCCGCTACTACCGCCAGCAGTGCGGTCCCAACCGCCGACCTGAGCGGGGGAGCCACTGCCACGACTGCCGCCATACCGGACAGCGTAATGGCTGCCGGCACGATCAAGATTCGCCTTTCTTTTCCCGGCGCACCGGAAACTATCAACGGTAGATTATCAAAAAGCTTTGGCGACCTGGTATCCAAGAAAACCAATAACCGGGTGGTTTTTGAGTACTTCCCTAATTCATCGGTGGCCGGGGGCGACCAGTTAACCGCCGTCAATATGGTTCAATCCAGCAAAATCGAGGCCGTAGTCTCGCAGGCTTCTTTCTTTACCACCATTGATGGTCAAATAGAGGTGCTAGGCTATCCTTTCCTTTTTGCAAATCATCAAAGTGCTGTTCAGTTTTTGAACAGCGATACCGGCAAACAGTTGGTGGGTTCGCTGGAACAATATAACTTTAAGACTGTCAGCATAATCGACCAGGGCTTCCGGCAAGTTAGCAATAGCAAACGACCGGTGGTCACTCTGGCCGACCTGGCGGGCTTGAAGGTCCGCATTCCGCAAAGTAACCTGTATACCAAAGTATTCAAGGCATTGGGTGCTGAACCAGTTACCATGAATTACTCGCCGGAACTTTACAAAGCTCTCCAGAATAAAACGCTGGATGGTCAGGATGCACCGCTGAGTTTTTCTTCGACCAACAAATTCCAGGAAGTTCAGAACTACATCACTATTATGAATTACTCCTGGGACCCATTGATGTTAAACTTCAGCCTGAGTTTTTGGAAGACGCTCCCTCTCGATGTACAACAAACTATGACTGAGGCCGGTAACGAGATTAATTCGACTTTTAACACTTCGCTTGAAAGTGCCGAAAAAGCTATTCTCGACCAGTTCCGAAGTTCGGGAGTTCAAATCACGGTCCTGAACCCGGAGCAACGTCAGGCTTTTATCGATGCCACTAAACCGATCTATTCTTCGGTTGAAACGCAGTATGGCAAAGATTTCCTGAACAAAGTTCTGAAGGCCGCTCAGAGCTAAATTCAAGCCAAAAAAGCGTTAGAGGACATTCTTCACACAATGTTCTCTAACGCTTTTTTGATTGTTAATTTACTACCCTTTTATGGCTACTAGTTTAGTATTACTATTGTACACACGAGTACTATTTACCAAAGAGACAGGCTGTAATACAATCTATATATAATACAACTAATAATGTATTAACAGCTTTGTTTCACTTTATTTACTTTAGAAATACATTACTGAACTATACTGAAAGGAATTTAATTTCTATGCTGTTACGTGCTAAACGCTTTTTTGCGATGTTCACGCTGGCCCTGTTTGGGTCCGCCTTCTGTCTGAGTATCGCCGGTGCTCCACAAACCCAGGCTAGCACCTGTACCACCGTTCAATTTGGGGCCTTTTTCAAGGATGCCGCTTACATTATAGCTCAACAGGAAGGTTTCTTTACCCAGCAAGGGCTGTGTGTAGTTTACAACCAGGTAACATTTTCAGTCAACCAATTCAATGACTTGGAGGCCGGCAAATACGACATTATTTCGACTGCCGCCGACAACGTGGCTAATCGTATTGTAAATCAAAACAAGCCATTCTCGCTAATTTCCGCCACCGACAAAGGGGCCGATTTTGCCCTGGCGGTTAACACTGCCAATGGCATCAACACTATAGCCGACCTCAAAGGCAAAGCGATTGCGGTAGATGCTCCCAACTCCGGTTTCGTTTTCGCTTTACGCAAGATTTTGGCTGCTAACGGTTTGTTCTTGGAAAATGGCGACTATAGTTTCCAGATTGTTGGAGGAACCAAAATCCGGTTTGGTGCCCTGGAAGCCGGTTCTTTCACCGACCCTACTACCGGGGCGACCAGCCCGGTCTACGCTACCATGTTGATTTATCCCTTTACCTCGCAGATTACCGGCCCGGTCAAAGTAGCCGCGCGTTTCTCGGACTATCTGGCTCCTTACCAGGTAAACGGCCAGGCAATCAATCAAACCTATGCCAGCAAAAATGCCAGCGCAATTACGGCCTATCTGAAAGCTTATATCCAGGCTGACCGCTTTCTGTTCAACCCGGCCAATCACGCTAAAGTCGTCCAGGATATGGCAACCGGCTATGGGGTTTCGGCTGCCATCGCCGAAACCGATTATGCCGCCGCCACCAACCCAATCAGTGGTCAGAACGTAGATGCCAAGATGGACAAAAAGGGTCTGGCTGCCGTTATCGATGTACGCAAGGAATTCAACGGTTTTGTTAACCCGGTGGATACTAAGAAGTTCATCAAGCCGACCAAAGGCGGTTTCTATGACGACACTTACCTGAAAGCCGCTCTCAAGTCTCTGGAAGATGATGAGAATGACAATGACAATGATGATGACAATAATGACGGTAGTAACGACTGAAGCTTGAACTTGTAGGAACAGCCTGGTTGTTTACGCGACCAGGCTTTTTTGTGGTATAAATACTCAGGCCCCACCCCTGACCCTCCCCAGTACCACCAGTGGACGGGGAAAAGAAAGAGTATTAACAGACAGGGGCACTCAGAGGGTACCCGCCTGTGTGACCCCCCGCTTTAGTACCGTTTGTGGAGATTAGGCCTGAGTAGTTACATTAATACTAGGCTTTTAATAAGATTTGTCCTCAGCGATGGTATTAAAACCGGAACCAGTATCGACCTGCTTGAAACCCCCGGCAGGCGCGTCGGTATCCAGAACCAGCAACTGTTCGGGCCGGGTCGTCTGGTAGAGGTCAATGTTCAGTCCCAGGTAGCGTTTGTTTAGCCAGCCGAGGGAACCTAGCGTAGAAAAAGTTGGAGAACTTACTAACAATTTGCCGTCCGAAGAATAAACACTGACCGCCGAATTTACAGAGTTGTGCAAGCTCAGGTACCGACCGTCCGGCGAAAAATCCAGGATAGGCCGGGGGGCCGGGTTTTCGGAATAATTCAGGCTAATTTTTGAAAAAGTGCCATCACTTTTTAGTGTTACCAGACTAATTTTATTGTCCGCCCCCTTATAAACCACCTTATCGCCTTTGCAACCCAGCAATTCCGTACCGCTCTGATCGATAGGGTTCGGGGCGGGTAAAGCGGCGTCCTTCTCGGCTGGCAGCTCGGCCTTTACCGAATAAATGCCCCCGCTGACACCACCGGTACTCCGGGTCATAAACACATACCGGCGTGGAATTTCACAAAAAAAGGTATTATAGTCCACTGACAATGCCAGCGGTCGTGGGAAATCCAGTCCCAACGTGAGATCGTGCTGCCAGAGTTGAGGCGCCTGTCGCTGATCGGTAGCCTGAAAAGCCAGCACGGTCGGATCGAGCCAGCGCAAATTAAAGGCCGGGAGGGCCTGATAAACCTGACCGTTAAGTTTACCAAGATCGGGTCCGGTCAGACGCGCCAGACGGCTGCCATCTTTGTAAACCGACCAGAGTGCGGTGGGAAAACCGGCCCCGGTGCCAAATGAAGTCGTTCGGATAAAGGCCAACCGGTTATTGTCGGGACTCCACAACGGAAAGGCCATAAAATCCTGAGTGTTAGCCACCAACCGGGTGGGATTGGGGTTTACGTCATTCGGATTGACTACCCACAGTTCGGTCGGTTGGGCTTTTTGGGAGGTTAAACCTTCAAAGCGGGCCTTCGGGTTGGCTTTAGTGTAGGCCAGTTGAGTGCCGTCAGGCGATAGTGCCAGGCTATTAATCGCCTGATTTTCTACCCCATAACGTCCGGCAGCAAAATTCGATTGCTGATCCTTTGGTAGAACTTGAAATACGGTCGGGTCGAGTATAACGGCCTGGCTGTTGCTAACGCTAAGGTCGATCAACTTTAGCTGTACAACGGTATCACTGCCCTGGGCGACCTCTTGCAGAAAGGCTACTTTGCTGGGAGCCACTCTGAGAGCGGTCAGGACATTTTTTGCCAGGGTGGTAGGCGGGTTTCCGGCAAGCGAACTTTGCTCCAGGTCAAAGGTAAGGTAGTTAAGGTCGGGAAATTTTAAATAAACAAAATTCGCCTCGTCCGAAGCCTGGCGGGCCGGGATAACCGCGACTACTTCGGCGGTCGCCGTTGCCTCGGTAGTTTTAGGAGCAACAGTAGCCGGGACAGCAATCGGGATCGTCGTAAGGGCAAGCGTAGTGTCCGGCGCGGTCGCGGGAACCAGAGCCTGAGCAGTCTGGGACAAACTGGTTGCCGAGGGAGCCTGGGTTACGGTCGGAAGGACCGGTTGAGAGGTAGTGGTAGCCGGAGACGGGTTTATCGGCAGACCCAGACTTGCAGCAGTCGTAGCGACAGCCACAGCCGGGACCGGTGTCGAAGTCGAAGAAAGCTCGGTAGTGCCACCGCCGCAAGCGGTTAACAACATTTGTAGACCCAGCAACCAGACCGGCCAGCCCATAACCGGCTTCTTTACCACATTTCGGAACATTCAAAAAGCTCCTTGCTCAGGAAATATAAAATTTACCTCCAGCGGCGTTTGGCTTCAAGGGAGTCTCGGTCGTCTTCCAGGCCAATCGAGCGACGGGCTTGCCGGTAGTTCTTCTCGCGGGTACGTTCTACCGACCAGTTTTGAAAAGCACTGACCCCAATCCCGCCCAGCAGAAAAGCTAAAATGATTAAACCGGCCACCACAGGCGGGGTGTATTGCAGTGGTAGCAGAGCCAGAATAAACGATAAAACGGCCAGTACCACCAGTACCCCAAAAGTAGCCAGCCCCAGTTGTTTGATCGAAAGCTTTTTAGGCACTCCTACCTCTATAATGTTTTAGTAACTACTCACCAAACCAGTGTGAAGGATCGAAGCAGGGGTCGTGGGGGCGGGTACCCTCTGGGTGCCCCTGCGGGGGGTTACAGGGTCTCCCCTTTAAATCCCTTTTTATTTTCGCTTCAACCTCACTTTGTGAGGTTGAAGCGAAAGTCCTAATGGTTCAAATCTTCATTGTTGCAGCCCGACCGGCTGGGTGTAATTTCGACCGCGCCTTACCCGGTCGCCTATCGGTGGGTGAGTGTAGAATAACCAGACCACCCAGCCCGGCGGGTCGGTATCGGCCAGGTTCTGGTTAGCCAGCTTTTGCATGGCACTGATAAAGGCCGGGGCGTTCCTGGTTATGTCAAGTGCATACATATCGGCAGCGTTCTCGCGTGACCGACTCAAAGCATTACCGAGCGGCATAGTTAGCAGACTAAAAACGATCATGACCAGCACAAAAAGCGGAAAAGCCGCCACGTCGCCCAGCCCACGAAAGCCAAACCCGCTAATCCCGGCCTTCAGAACGAGATGGGCAATATAAAACCCGATCAGCGTCACCAGCGAGTCCGCCGCGATCCCGCGCCAGATGTCGCCGTGTACGTGGTGCCCCAACTCGTGAGCCATGATAACCTCGATCTCGTCAGGCGTATAATTCTGGGTGAGGGTATCGCCCAGTACGACCCGGCGGGTATTACCGACCCCGGTAACAAAGGCGTTCGCGGCGGAAGTCCGGCGGCTAAAATCCATCGTGTAAACCCCTTTGACGTGGGCACCGGTCTTTTCGCCCAGCCGCAAAATCCGGTTTTGCAGTTCTTCATTCTCAAGCGGAACAAACTTATTAAAAAGCGGCATAATCAGTACTGGGGCCAGGTTCGCCAGCACCACCGTCAACAGCAGATAAGCCACCCCACCGGCCAGCCACCACCAGTCGCCCAGGTGCCGGAAGCCAAAATATAAAGCCTCCATAATGGGGAAGCCCAGCCCCGCCGCGACCAGGCCAGCTTTTGTCAGGTCGACCAGCCAGGCCCCAAAATTCATATGCAGCAAAGCGTATTTGCGCGGCAAATAGTACCCGGCATAAATATCCAGTGGAAAGGTTAGCACTGCATACACGCCGCCGAAAATTGCCATATAAAGCGGTACGGCCAGCCACTGGTTAGAGGTCCAGCTTTCCACCAGTTGACGCAGGCCCAGCGATAAACCGGTAAATAGCATGATCAATAACACTGCCAATCCGATTCCGGCGGTCACAAAAAACAAAATCCGCTTCAGGCGGGCATATTCTTTAGCCTTGCTAACCCGGCTTTCGCTCATTTCGGTCGAAACAGTCATCTGGTTTACCTCTCGCTCGTGGTGGATTTCCTTCAAATTATAGCATAAGCGATGTACGTATCTACAACCGGCCTGACATTTGTTAAAATACAGGAGAGGTCGGGCTAGATTTGTAGATATAAGCACCACAACGTTATAACGTGCCAATGTGTGTTGGCCCGGTTCTTGAGGATAAATTGCCAACGGCTTTTTGGATCGCCCAGGCCTTGCAATTCTTAGCTGCAAACCGGCGGCAATTTATCATTGGCCTTTGGTTGGCTGTAGTCAGCGAGAGTATTGCTGTTTCCTGGTCGCCAGATTTTTATGAAAATCCTTAAAAAAAGGAGGTTTTATGCCCGCTTTCCAGTGTGCTAAATGCCAGACCGCCCACGACGCAACCGACCAATTCTGTCGTAAATGCGGGGCTACTCTGGCCCAGGAAGCGACTTACACCGAGCTTTCCGGCCAGTCCGAACCGGCCTCGGATCAGACGGTAAAAGTAATCGAAGTTACCAGCCTGACGACCGCCGAACCGACCTCCGCACTGGCCCCGGCTCCTAAAAGCGGCTTGCGGTCGCTGACCGGCGCGGTTGGCTCCAGGGTTAGCCGGGCTATCCAGAGCGAGCAGGGTAAAAAGGTGGTACGCGGTGCGACCGCGCTGGCGGTGGCAGTCGGGGTGGAACTATTGACCCAGGCCACCAGCAAAACCCGCTCGGTGCCGCTGGCCCGGCAAGGAAAAGCGTTGCCACCTTCCCTCAACCTGGCCGACTCGCTGCTCCGCACGATGGAAGATGAACTGGCAAATTTGCCTGAAGATGCAATGGTGGAAGAAGTTTACATCCGAGAGCGAACTTACCTGCGCCGCACGATCCGCCGGAGGCACTAAGCCGCCCGGTTGTGCTATAATCAAGCCTAAATTCGCCGTAATGACCTCGAAAAAGCCGTTACAAGAGTTAAAACGTCGGTTAGTTTTTGCCAACGAATGGACCCTAATATTAAATTTAACTAAATCGGAAGGCGGCAAATGTGGCACTGGTAAGCCTGAAAGAACCAATCTTAAAATTATCGCAAAGTCAGAAAATGCGAAGCTTTGTGACTACCAACCGGCTTGGCCGTTCGATGGCCCGCCGTTTTGTGGCCGGTGAAACCGTCGAAGATGCTTTGAAGGCTACCCGCGAGATGAACCAGGGCGGTATTCACGTCAGTCTCGACCACCTGGGCGAAAATACCAGCAACCCAACCGAGGCTCGACAGGCCACCGAAGCCGCCCTGGAAATCCTCAACGCCATCGACCACGAAAAGCTGGATGCCAACATCTCGGTTAAGCTAACCTCGGTCGGCCAGGATATTGACCACGACCTTTGTCTGAAAAATATCAGTGAGGTTGTCCAAAAAGCTTGCGACCTGGGTGATATATTCGTAAGGCTGGATATGGAAGGCTCGGATTACACTCAACGCACCCTGGATATGTTCAAGGAATTGTGGGATAGCGGCCACCATAACGTCGGGGTAGTGTTGCAAAGCTATTTGCACCGCACGGCGGACGATGTTGAGAATGCCATCAAAAATGGGGTGCGGGTACGTCTGTGCAAAGGAGCTTACCTGGAACCGGCTACAGTCGCTTTTCAGGAAAAGGCCGAGGTAGACGCAAATTACGTGCGCTGCATGAAGCGGCTGATGAGCGACGGTAAATACCCCGGCCTGGCTACCCACGACGAAACAATTATCAACCAGACTATCGAATACGCCCGGCAAGAAAAAATCGGCCCGGAACGCTTTGAATTCCAGATGCTTTACGGGGTACGGCGCGATCTTCAAAAGAAACTACAGGCGCAGGGTTATAATGTCCGGGCCTATATACCTTACGGCTCCCAATGGTATCCCTATCTGATGCGCCGGATGGCCGAACGACCGGCCAATTTATTCTTTATCGCCTCGCAGATGTGGAAAGGCTAACCCTCAAGCAATTCTATTTCAAGCAATTCTAATCAAGATTTAAGAGACAGGTACTATTCCGGCGGTTCTTAGGAAGGTTATAATAGAACAGGTTACATGGACAAAGTTAAAGTAAAATTTTTCGCGGCCTTCCGCGAGATAGTCGGGCAGGGCGAACTGAACTGGCCCTTACAAAAAGACCAGACCGCCGCCAGCGTACTGGCCGGACTGGCCCAGGATTACCCCGGCCTGACCGCCGGTAGCTCGACCGTCCTGGTGATGGTCAACCAGCGTTATGCTGACCGCCAGACCCTTTTACAACCCGGCGACGAGGTGGCTTTCTTACCACCGGTGGGCGGCGGTCAATTTTGAAAGGCCGGTTATCCCCCGCCAAACCCCCGGCCAACATTCCACCCTATGGCGTGCTAGCTGGCCGCATGATCTTTATCGGTGGACTGGTGTTGGCTCTACTGGGGATCGGCTTTCTGATAATGCTAGGGGTAGCCGGTGGCTCGGTCCCGGCCTTAATTTTGTTTGGAGCCATTACAGTGGCCGGGGGCATAGTCAGTTATCTTGCGGTCCGCGACCTGACCGGCCAGCCGCAGGAACAACCAGCCCTGGTGACGGCCAAGCAGAAAATAGCTGAAGGCGGCAACCCGGTATATGAGCTAAAATTTCTACCGGCCCAACCGGTTCTGAAAAACGTCCCGGCCAACTTTAATTATCACGTTACGGAGAACGATTGGAAAAGGTTTGAGGTAGGCGACCGGGTACTGGTCCGTTACTCGGCTTTTTTCAAATTGCTGGTAGACATCAGGTCATTAACTCAAGAATAAGGTGCTTATAAAATTATGATTATTCGGATAACAGATCGCCCGATTGATTTACAGGAGTTGATTTCCGAAGTCACCACCGAGGACAATGGGGGGGTTGTCGCTTTTGTGGGCGTGGTACGGCGTTGGAACGATGGGCCGGACGGCCAACCGCGCGAGGTATTCTGGCTGGAATACGAGGCCTATCGTGAGGCCGCCGAAGAATTAATGCGCGGTATTGCCAGTCAGGTCGAACAAAAATGGGGCCTGACCGCTATAGCTATGTCGCACCGGGTCGGGCATCTGGAAGTCGGCGAACCGGCGGTCGGCGTAGCGGTAGGGGCACCACACCGGGGTGAGGCTTTTGAGGCCTGCCAGTATGCCATTGATACACTCAAGGCCACCGTGCCGATCTGGAAAAAAGAATCCTGGGAAACCGGCTCCGATAGCGGTCAGAGTTGGGTCATCAACAAAGAAAGCCTGTAATAAACAAGTCTGTGATTATAAGGAACTGATGAAGAAATATAGTCTTACTGCTCTACTATTGCTAGTCGCCTTTAGTCCTATCTTTAGCCTGGTCGCCCAGGCCGCCGAGCCGGATTTTGGTGCAATCAACCAGTTCCGGGACCGCTGGCTCGGCCAGGACCGGCTAGTCGGTGCGGCGGGGGTTGCCAGACCGTATACCTGGGGTCCCAACGTGCCAAGTGCGCCGGTAGTCCTGAGCGAACTTTACCAGAACAGTCCGCAGGGGCAACGCCGGGTTCTTTATCTGGACAAAGCCCGCATGGAAATAAATAATCCGTCTAACGGCTATGTTACCACCGGTCTGGCGGTTAAAGAACTGGTAAGCGGACTGCGTCAGGATGGCGATACCGCCTTTTCACCACGCCAGCCTTCGCAGACCCAGGTGGCCGGTGATGCTGTCAGTGTCAACCCCAACGCCCCGGTATACGCTTCTTTCCGTAATTTAGTAACACTGGGCAACGTCGATAGCCACTCCCGACCGTCGGCCATCGGCAGCACCCTCAACCAGCAAATCGCCAAAGACGGGAGCTTGAGCCTGATTGCACCGCCCGAAAATCTGATGGTCGGAGCTTATGAAACCCAGACCGGCCATAATATCGCCAAAGCCTTTCAGGATTTCAAAAACCAGCGCGGCCCAGTTACCGACCCCGCCACCGGAGCGACCATCAACGATCAACCGATCTACACCAGCGACCCTACCAGCAATGTCTTTGGTCTGGCGATCAGCGAACCTTATTGGGCCAGCACCCGTGTGGCCGGACAGAATCAAACCGTCTTAGTCCAGCTTTTCGAGCGGCGAGTTTTGACCTATAATCCAGCCCTGTCCGGCTCGCCCCTCCAAAAAGTCGAGATGGGGAACCTGGGCCAGCATTATTACCAGTGGCGTTATGTCGAAACCAACTCAAACCCCACCCCAACGCCCAGCAGTACCGAGCTTGATAGTGAGGAAAAGATTTTAGTAGCCAAACTCAATCAGTACCGGCAGGATAAAGGCCTTGCGCGGTTAACGCTCAATCAAAACATCGTGAACGCCGCAAAATGGTTGAGCCAGGATATGGCTACCCGAAATTATCTGAATCACACCGACTCGCTGAACCGCGACCCTTTCACCAGAGTGGCCGCCTTTGGCTATGCTTTTCTAAGGGGTGAAAATATCGGTGCTGGGGTCGAAACCGGTTCTGAAATGTTCGAGGCCTGGAAAGCCTCGCCAGACCATAACGCTAATCTGCTGGATAGTAGCTATACCACGCTGGGGGTGGGCCGGGCCTACAACGCCGGTTCTACTTCCAAATGGTATTGGACGCTCGACCTGGGTGGGCAATAATCGCCCAAAAACCACCTTATGTACTTTCAGGAGAAAAAATGGCTAAAATAGATAAAGCAGAAAAGAACAACCAACGCGGTCGCCGCAAGTCGCAAATGGCACGGGCTAAGGAAGAAAAAAAGGCCGCTAAAACGGCGGCTAAACGCGTCGGCAAACAGGGAAATCGCAAGACCGCGCTGGATAAAGCCCTTCAGGCGCAGCGTAATGTTATGGGATTGCCGCCGGTCCTGTGGCCGTTTATGCTGATAGTTGGTTATATCTGGGCGCGAAACACCTGGGACAAAGAACAACAGGCCCGTGATTTACGCGAGGCCCGTGAGTTTCTAAAAGAGTCGCGCGGCTTCCGCATCTAGCAGCTTACCCTACCCATACACGAAGTAGAAAGAAGTCTTTGATGTCATCCAACAAAGTGCCGCCCCGGTCGGGAAACCCAAAATCAAACCAGTTTAAACCCGGCGACCGGCTGGTTGGTGAAAACCGGACCGGGAGTCCGGCCAGCAAGCCAAACGCCAGCACTACCGTCCGGTCGCGCCGGAACGCGCCACCCCCGCCGCCCACCAATAATACCCTGGCGATAATCGTGACGGCTATGATTTTGCTGGCGGTGGTAGTCTTTATCAGCCTGATCGTCCTGAACGGCAGCAAATCCAATGTTACCCCGACCGCCGCGCCCGCCGCCGTTGTCACCGGTAGCGGCGATGTCCCGACCGGTGTCGACCCGACCGCCCAGGTCCAAACTCTCCCTACTCAGGGCCAGCAACATATTACCGGTAAAGGCACAGACTACCTGAACGGTCCCTACAACTCTAACCCGCCGACCAGCGGGCCACACCTGGCCTACGCCTCACCCTGGGGCATCTTCAACCAGCCGATCCAGGATGAATTACAAATTCATAATCTCGAACATGGCGGCGTAGTAATTCAGTACGACTGCCCGCAGGGCTGTCCGACAACCATAAACAGTCTATCGGCTTACGCCCTGAAATATCCGCCAACCAATTTTACCGGGGTGCTGCTGGCCCCTCGCCCCAATTTACCCAATGGTGCCCGTATAGCCGTGACCGCCTGGACCCATCTGCTGCTACTAAAAACCGTAGACCAGGACAAAATCCAGCAATTCCTGGCAAGCTATCTAGGCAAAGGACCGGAAGGCGATCCCAGCTTCCGGCCCTGATAACCGCCTCGCTTAACAAAAATCGCCAACCGGCCTGATCTGATTTTATGGTCAGATCAGGCCTGGGGCAAGGCCTCCATACTTGGAACCAGATGTAATTCGTTTTCTGTGATGTGCGAAAGTAAATAATCCTGGGCATTAAAAGGCGGCTGGCCTTCTTCCGGCGTGACCCGGCTATAAGTCCCGTCCGGCAGCAGCAAACGGGCTTTAGCGCTATCTTTCAAATATATATCCAGCACCGAATTTTTTATATAATGTTTGAGGTGAACATCTTCAACCGGGAAAAGAGTTTCTACCCGCCGATCAAGATTGCGCTGCATCATATCGGCACTACCCAGATAGATTTCCTCATTCTCGCCGCCGTTGCGGAAATAATATATCCGGCTGTGTTCCAGAAACCGTCCGACGATGCTAGTGACCCGGATATTTTCACTGATTTTTTTGATGCCCGGCACCAGACTGCTCGAACCCCGGATCAGCAAATCTATTTTCACGCCCGCCTGGGAGGCCCGGTAGAGAGCATCGATCAGGGCAAAATCAACCAGGGCATTGACTTTGAATAGCAAATGCCCCTGACCGGTCTCTTGGACCAGCTTGATCTCCCGTTCTATTTTCGCCAGCAAACCTTCGCGGATACCACCCGGTGACACCAGCAATTTGCGGTAAGGGGGGTGAATCGACAGCCCGGTCAGCGAATTAAACAGCAAAGTAGCGTCGGACCCAAACGCCGGGTTCGAGGTCAAAAGACCCAGGTCGGTATACAGGGTCGAAGTTTTTACATTGTAATTTCCAGTACCAAGATGGACATATCGCCGGATACCATCCGGTTCTTTGCGTACCACCAGGGCGACTTTGCAATGGGTTTTTAACTCGATCCGGCCATAAACCACGTGCGCCCCGGCTTTTTCCAATGCTCTCGACCACTCAATATTATTTTCTTCATCAAAGCGAGCTTTTAATTCAACCAGCACCGAGACTTGTTTGCCGTTCATGGCGGCCCGCGCCAGAGCCTCCACGATGGGTGAATTGCTGCCGACCCGGTAAATCGTTTGCTTGATTGCCAGCACTTCCGGGTCGCTGGCGGCAGACTGGATAAAATCGACTATTGGGCTAAACGAGTCAAAGGGATGGTGCAGCAAAACATCCTGGGCGCGCAGAATACGAAAGATATTGCTGGAATTCCGCAGCGGGGCCGGTACGCGGGGGCGGAAAGGGGGGTCTTTTAGCTGCGGCAAATCCAGGTCGTATAGCTGGATCAGATCGGACAAACCCATCGGGCCTTCCACCGAATAAACGTCGTGGGCTTCGATCTCCAGGTTAGTCGTCAATAGTGTCTTGATATTCTCAGGCATACTATCTTCGACCGAAAGATGGACCACCTCGCCAAACCGGCGGCGGTTGAGGCTATCCTGAATAGTTTGCAAAAGATCACCGGCTTCGTCTTCCCGGATTTCCAGATCGGCATCCCGGATAACTCGAAAAGGATAGCTATTGACGACCTCAATACCGGGGAAAAGCAAATTCAGGTTTGCCGCGATCAGTTGCTCCAGCCAGACAAAGTTTCGCTGCCGGTTGGTCTCGCTGCTGGTCCCGGCCTCCGGCGGAACGTCCACTGCGATCAGGCGCGGCAACAAACCGGGGATTTTCACCCTGGCAAAATGTTCACCATCCTTCGGGTCGCGGACCACCACCGCCAGATTCAGGCTCAGATTGGAAATATGCGGGAAAGGGTGCCCTGGATCAAACGCCAGCGGGGTCAGCACCGGATAAACTTCCCGTTCAAAATACTGGTGCAACCACTCTTTGTGAGTTTTGTCCAGATCGCTATAATTCAGGATATGTAGCCCGGCGGCTGCCAGTTCGGGCAATAGGGTCTGGCGGTATAATTTTGTCGCCAGTTTTTCCTGCTCCATAATGCGTTCGCGGATCAACACCAGTTGTTCCCAGGGAGTAAAGCCGTCCTCGCTCGGTTCGGCCAGACCGGACTCGACCTGCTCCTTCAGACCGGAAACCCTGATCATAAAAAACTCGTCCTGGTTGGAATTAAATATGGAAAGAAATTTTACTCGTTCCAGTAACGGATTGGAGGGGTCCTGGGCTTCTTCAAGTACGCGCAAGTTAAATTCAAGCCAGTTCACCTCACGATTAAAATACAAACCCTGCCGGGCCGCTCGTATTTCCCGCGAAGCAGGTTTTCGATGATGGTGATTATCCATATTGGAACCGCCAGATTTTCTAGTTTTCATCTAATTACACCTGCTTGCAATTGATTAACGCCTAACTAACCAGTTCCCAGTTAGGCCGGATGTCGAGTGCCCAATCTTTAGAAACTACACTTCCCTTGCTGGATTTTATCTTAAAGTAGGCCGCCGCCGCTACCATTGCCGCGTTGTCAGTACAAAAAACCGGCGGTGGAAAGGTAGCATTAATACCCAGCGGCAAAGCCTTATCGCTCAGAGCCACCCGCAAAGCCTGGTTGGAAGCCACTCCGCCGGCAATCAGGATATGACGAGCCTTGAAAGCCTGGGCCGCCTGGGCCGTCTTGGTTGCCAGAACCTCTACTACCGCCTGTTGAAACGAGGCGGCAATATCGGACACAGGTAGCGGTCCTGCCGCCGTGAGGGGCGGAGTAACCTGCGGGGTGGGGCGCGAATTTGGCCGGGCCTGACTTCCCCCGGCAAAGGGAGCCGGTTTGGCCGGAGGGGCCTGGTACTCGGCCACCTTGCGCGATACGGCAGTTTTCAAGCCGCTAAAGCTAAAATCATAACTGCCCTTGAGCCAGGCACGTGCAAACGAAAACCGGTTCGGGTCGCCGGTCAGGGCGGCTTGCTCGATCTTTGGGCCGCCCGGATAACCCAGGCCCATCAACCGGGCAATTTTGTCAAAGGCTTCCCCGGCGGCATCATCCTGAGTTTTGCCTAGCAACTGGTAATCACCGTGATTTTTGACCAGTACAATTTCGGTATGCCCACCCGATACAATCAAGGTAATCAGCGGAAATTCCGGCGGCGGTAGTTTCTTCTCGGCGGTCGGGCCAGCCAGGTCCGGTGGTATCAGCCAGTTGGCATAAATATGCGACTCCAAATGATTGACCCCAACCAGCGGTTTCTGCCGCGCAAAGGCAATCGCCTTGCCGGTATTCACACCGACCAGCAAAGCTCCGGCCAGCCCCGGCCCGTTCGTGACGGCTACCGCGTCGATTTCGTCCCAGCTTAAACCGGCCAGAGTGAGCGTTTCTTCCAGTACCGGCGTAATATACAAAATGTGCTGGCGGCTGGCGACTTCCGGCACCACACCACCATATTTTTGGTGAATTTCGATCTGCGAAGCGATCACGTTAGCCAGTACGTGGCGACCATCCCGCACAATTGCCGCGCTAGTTTCGTCACAACTGGTTTCAATAGCTAAAATATTCATTATAAAACCCTGTAATACCGCTAATAATCGAAAGGGACAACCTTGTCGAGTTGCCCCTTTTTGTAAAAAACCAGACCAAAGGCCGGAACTAGACCGGTTTAGCGTTAAAAATATCCAGTACCTTGCGGGTATAACCGTCGACCGGTGCGGCAGGGGCCGCAGACGGCGCGGCGGTATTGCCCTCACCGGACGAAACGGCCTGGTCGATACATTCGATCACGACCGGCTGGCCGACCAGCTTTGAAATATGCTGCTCCACCTTGCGGCGAGTGGCTTCCTGGTTAATCCGGTTACGGTGAAATTCGTAAGCAAAGGCCAGCGAAACCATATTGCCGCGCAAATTGACCGGTTTGGTCTCTTCCAAAAGAGCCGCCGTCATTGCGCTCTGGGCCTTGATGTTTCGGACGGCTTCCGGCCAGATTTTGAGGATAGCAGCCAGTTCCAGCCGGATTTCACCGCCGGTTACGACCACATCCGGTACCACTTCGGGAACCACTACCGGCGAACGTCCATTTTCCTTTAGTTCTTTACCTTCAAGGCCGGCATTTTCTTTAGCACTTTCTCTAACCGGGGCCGGTTTTGCCATCATAGCCACCGGGTCTTCCTGAACCGGGGCCGGGGCGGGGCGAAGCGGTTGCGGCGGCGCGGTCGGGCGCAACTGGGTTGGGGCGGGGGCGGTTTGGGTCTGAGCGACCGCCGCCGGTTGGGCCAAACACTCCATCAGGGCTAATTCCAGCGGCAATTGACCGTAGGGCGAAACTTTCAGGTTGTAATCCACCGTGCTAAAGACCTTCAAAAAGGTCAGAATGGTGGGCAACGCCAACCGGCTGGATTGTTCCGACAACCGTTGGTAGGCCTCGTTAGTCATATCGCTAAGTTCGCGGCTGTTGGGGTTAGCTTTGAGCAGCATCAGGTTGCGGAGGTGTTCGACCAGTTCGCGGTTGAAGCGTTTGAGGTCGGTCCCGGCCTGAACCAGCCGGTTAATTTGCTCCAGACCGGCGGCCATATCGCTGGCAGCCAGGGCTTCTACAAAATCGGCGACCGCCTCGATGTTCATCACACCCAGCATCAGGCGTACCGCATCGGTTGTGATAGCTCCGCCGCTATAAACTATTAATTGGTCGAGCAACGATAGAGCATCGCGCAGCGAACCGGTCGCCTGCCGGGCCACCATATCGAGAGCTGTCGTTTCAGCCGGTACACCTTCTTGCTCACAAATATAAGTCAGCCGTCCTACAATCTGTTCCAAACTAATTCGCTGAAAATCAAATCGCTGGCAACGCGAGACCACCGTTGCCGGAATATCCTGGGGGTCGGTGGTTGCCAGTACAAACATGGCGTGGGGCGGTGGTTCTTCCAGGGTCTTGAGCAGCGCGTTAAAAGCCGCTTCAGTCATCATGTGTACTTCGTCGATAATGTAGACCTTTTTCTTGAGAAAAGACGGCTGGAAATTTATTTTGTCGCGCAGTTCGCGGACTTCATCGATCCCCCGGTTGCTGGCCGCATCAATTTCGATCAAATCGAGAGCGCGGGCTTCGGCAATCGAGCGGCAGGCTTCGCACTTGTCGCAGGGGCGCATCATGGGGTCGGCGTGTAAGCAGTTGACCGCTTTTGCCAGCAGCCGCCCGGTGGAAGTTTTGCCGGTCCCGCGCGGACCGCAGAAAAGATAGGCATGAGCGGTGCGACCACTGGCAATCGCATTCTGGAGAGTGCGGGTGATGGCGGCCTGCCCGACCAGTTCATCAAAAGTCTGGGAACGCCATTTGCGGTAAAGCGTCTGCGAGCCATCGCTGGATTTGCGAGGTAAAATCTCGGTGGTAATGACCGGCACTTCATCCATAAAAGGCATAGCCTGGCCCTGGAAATCGTTCTCAATAGTCATAGTCTATAATCCCCGTTGCTTGTCGGCTGGTAACGGTTAATCAAAAAATGTAAAATTATTATACCACAATCGCTCCCAATCACCACCGCGACCGGCCCTTTCCACAGGGTGCCGGGTCGGAAATTTGGAGCGAAAAGCAGGGGTCGTGGGGGCCGGGTACCCACTGGGTGCCCTGCGGGGGGTATACAGGCGGGTACCCTCAGGGTGCCCCTGGAATAACTCTTTTCTCTTCTTTTCCCCGTCCACTGGTGGCCCTGGGGAGAGGTCAGGGGTGGGGCCTGAGTAGTTACAAATATTCAACAAAACATATTGACACTCTTTGCTTTGTCGGTTATATTATAGATGGCGATAAATACGCCCATTCCTATCACAAAAATTTGAAAAGCATTTGAAAGAAAGGGGAACGTTACAAGATGATAACCAATCACGCTGTCAGCCAGCTTTATAGTGTTTGTAATGTCCCCGGTGCCCTCAACTAAACTTTAGCTTTTAGCTGAAAAAGAAGTGAGGCCGCTCCGCGTGGGGCGGCTTTTTTGATGTCCGAAAAAGCCGGGGACCGACCACTCACGGTTTTTTGGCCTGG
The DNA here is from genome assembly GCA_038322625.1 of Chloroflexia bacterium. GTDB lineage: Bacteria > Chloroflexota > Chloroflexia > Chloroheliales > Chloroheliaceae > 54-19. The sequence goes on along the minus strand of JBBQGA010000008.1, from coordinate 159,832 downwards.
CCGTGAATAAAAGGAGGAGCCGATATGCCTGTATACAAGAATTTACTTTTGCCAATCTATTGTTTGCCAATTTATTGTTTGTCGAAAAAAACCAAATTAGTTTATTCAGGAGAAATTTTCAACGATGGCAAAGCCTCATTTTGATGATGACGACTACCAGGACGAGCTTTATGACGAGACCACCAGCGAACTAGGCGAACTGGAATATTTTCTGGAAGAGGGTATGATCACCGAAGTGCTTTATACCCTCAAAAGTGGCAAAGAAGCCACCGTCTATTGCTGTAAGGCCCATCCCAAGATGGGTGTAAATCTACTGGCGGCTAAAATCTACCGCTCGCGGGAACACCGCAACTTCAAGAACGATACCATTTACCAGGAAGGGCGGGTAATTCTTAACCAGCGCAGCAAACGGGCAACCGAGAAGAAAACCGGTTGGGGTCGAAAGGTTCAGGCCGCCATGTGGCAGGGCTACGAATTTGAGACGTTGCAAGCCCTCCACCGGGCCGGGGCGAGCGTACCAAAACCCTATTCCCAGAGCCAGGGAGCGATCTTGATGGAGTTTGTAGGCGATGACCAGGGGGCGGCCCCGCTCCTTGCCAACGTCAAACTGGAACCGGCCCAGGCCCGGATTTTGTTTGACCAATTGCTTTTCAATGTCCGGTTGTGGTTATCCTGTAATTATATTCATGCCGACCTCTCGGCCTTTAATATTCTGTACTGGGGGGAAAAGCTGACTATTATCGACTTTCCGCAAGCGATTGACCCGCGCTTTAATCCCCATGCGGCGGACCTACTGGCGCGTGACCTGCAAAACGTTTGCCGCCAGTTCAGTCGCTATGGTCTGGAAGCCGACCCGGTCCGAATTGCCAAAAAGTTCTGGGAGCAGTTTTACCGGTCTCAACTTTAATATCTGGCAGGGGTCAGCCTGGGTTGACCCCTTTTTTTAAGATTTTACGCCTCTACCACCCTGCTTTTCGCTCCGACTTTACGACCTCTAGCCGCCCTGATGTTATCAAGCAAAGAGATAACACTGTATGTTATATATGTTATAATAAACTTAACAGCATCTAGTTAAGCGTAGACAGAATTTACAATCCTCAAAAACTTATTATCAGTGGACTGAGGGATTGTTTGACCCTACCTGGTCAGTTGTACTACATTTCTAAAATACTAGGAGGTCTGGAAGTTGTCTAAACCAGAAATAATCTTTAGCCAGGCTCTGAACGAAGACCTGACCGCTTTTAAATCCTCTGTAACGATTCTGGTCGCCGACGATGACGCAATCAACCGGATTATGCTATCCCGCTATCTCAAAATCTTAGGCTATAACGTTTCGCTGGCCGAAAACGGTCGGCAGACGATGGAAATGATCCGCGCCAATGCTTTTGAAGCCGTCTTATTGGATATTGATATGCCCGAACTGAACGGCTTTCAAATTCTCCAGACCCTCAAGCAAGACCCCCTGCTGCGTAAAATTCCAGTTATAATGATCTCGGCTCTGGACGATATGGACAGTATCATCCGGTGTATCGAACTGGGAGCCGAAGATTACCTGACCAAACCCTTTAATACCGTATTGCTGCGCGCCCGGCTCAATGCCTGTCTGGAGAAAAAACGCTTGCTCGAACAGCAGGAAAAGTTGCTGGAACGGGAACTGGACCGGCTATCGCGCCTGACCGAATTGAAAGACCAATTTGTAAGTATTGTATCGCACGACCTCAAAAGCCCGGTAAACGTTATTATCGGCTACACCGATTTGCTGGAAGAAAACCTGGCCGGAGGCCAGATGGATGCGGCAGAGGTGGGCAGCCATCTGCAACGTATCCGGGCAAACGCCAAGAAAATGCTGGCCCTGGTGACAGATTTGCTTGATCTGGCCCGGATCGAAAACGGTGGCCGGTTAAATGAGGAGGCGGTCTTGTTGGAACCTTTCCTCTCCACCCAGCTCAGTAATTTTGAGCTGTTAGCTCGCCAAAAAGAAATAAGTTTGGAACTGCAATCGCCCCTGATAGAAGTCAATTTAGACCAGGTATTAATTGCCCAGGTTTTGGACAATGTTATATCCAACGCGATTAAATATACTCAACGCGGGGGCAAAGTGAGTGTGGTAGCTCAGATACCGCAAGCACCGGGCGACCGGTTACTATTACAAGTTATCGACAACGGGATGGGCATCCCGGCCCAAGACCTGCCGCACCTGTTTGAAAAATTTTACCGGGTAAATACCCAGCGACACCAGGCTATAGAAGGCACCGGGCTAGGTCTGGCGATTGTCAAGGCGATTATTGACAGCCATAATGGTAGTATAGAAGTTGAAAGTGTGCCGGATAAAGGCAGCACTTTCAATATATTTTTACCCCTTTAGTCTGCATTAGTTTTTAAAATAGCTTTGAAAACTAAAAATTGGTAGCCTTCGTCATTATTTCATGCTGGAGCGTCCTGGTTATGTTTCAATTTACATAAAAACTTATGACTTCCAGACCGGCGCGGCGGCTCTGGAAATACTCCGGCAGGGTCAGATCGAATTTAATATGGCCCTGGTCGATCTTCAAACGCCGGGGCTGACCGAAAGTATTCATCAATTACCGTTATTCCAGAATTTACCGGTCGGGCTGCTGATTTCCCCCAAACAACGGCAAGCAGTCAAACCAGAAAGCACTCAGCAGGTAGCCGGTTTAGTCCAAAAACCACTAAAGATCGGCCAGCTTTACGATTTGTTAAATAGTATTCTAGTCCCGATTAGCCCGGAAAATGCCGCCGGTAGCCACCAGATATTACCGGATACTCCACCTGCCGCCTACCCGCTCATTATCTTGCTGGCCGAGGATAATGTCGTTAACCAGAAGCTGGCCTTACGAATGCTGGAATATCTGGGGCACCGGGCCGACCTGGCCTCCAACGGCCTGGAAGTGCTAGCCGCCCTGGAAAATAAGAATTATGAACTGATCTTGATGGATATTCAAATGCCCCAGATGGATGACCTGACCGCCAGCCGGACCATTCGGCACGCTGGCCGCAAAATAATGGCCCCCGGATCGTTGCCATGACCGCCAACGTAATGAAAAGCGACCAGGAGGAATATTCTAAGGCCGGTACCGACGATTTTATTGCTAAACCGGTTTATCTGAACGATTTAAAGTCAATTCTGGACCAGGCGGTTACACTGGTCGTGCGACAGTCTGATTATAACAACCCGCTCGCCAGGCCGCCGGTCCAGGCCCTAACGGTAGAAGTAAATCCCCGGTTGACCGCCATCGAGGCGCACACCCCACCGGTGTCGCTGGCCGATTTGCGGCGGCAGTTTGGTCCAGAGACCGACGATTTGTTGCGTAAGGTTAACCAGATTTTTGAAAGCCAAACGCCGGAACAATTGGTGCAGCTTCGGGAAAACCTGGCGGCCCAGCAAGCCGAAACGGTCCGGCGGCTGGCCCACTCACTTCACGGTAGTTCTAGCAGTCTGCGGGTAGGTCGAATGGCAAATTTAAGTGCCCGGCTGGAAGACCTGGCCCGGCATAACCAGTTAGGGCCGGTAGCCTGGCAACTTTTAGAGCAACTTGAGCATGAGTTCGAGCTGTACAAAAGCTGGTTTGCCACCTACCTCGAAACCACCCACTGATCACTGATATTAGCCGCTAGCCAATCGCTGTGCCAGACCGCCGGACGGTCTAAATTTGATGCAAGCTAACAAAGCGAAAAGGCTGTTTCCGGTCGGGTTGCTCACCGGTTTAAGCAACTTTTCACCAAAAAAGAGGGTATACTATCTCAACTCTAAAATCGTAATCTTAAAGGCTTACCAAAGAATAGAAACAGAAACCTATGCAGAAAATCCAGATTATAGATTCCCATACTGCCGGAGAACCCACGCGGGTAGTAATCGAGGGTGGGCCGGACCTGGGCGACGGTATATTGAGCGAGCGACTAAAAATCTTCCGCACTCAACACGATAACTTCCGCTCGGCGGTGGTCAATGAACCGCGCGGGTCGGACGTGATAGTAGGGGCTTTGTTGTGCCAACCGGTCGATCCGGGCTGCGTGGCCGGGGTGATTTACTTCAACAACGTCGGCTACCTGGGGATGTGTGGTCACGGCACAATCGGAGTAATTACGACGCTGGCTTATCTCAAGCGGATCGGGCCGGGCCAACACCGGCTGGAAACCCCGGTCGGGGTCGTGACGACGGTCCTGGAGCCGGACGGCAGCGTGACGGTTCAGAATTTACCGGCCTATCGCCATGCCGCCCAACTTTCGGTAGAAGTCGAAGGGCATGGCAAGATTCATGGCGATGTAGCCTGGGGCGGCAACTGGTTCTTTTTAACCGAAGATCACGGCCAATCGCTGGAATTCGGGCGGGTCGAGCAACTGACCGAATATAGCTGGCGGGTGCGGCAATCGCTGGAAAAGGCCGGGGTCCGAGGTGCCAACGGAGCGATAATCGATCATATCGAGCTGTTTGGGGAAGCCGGAAAGGGAGCCAATAGCCGGAGCTTTGTGCTGTGTCCCGGCAAAGCATACGACCGCTCGCCATGTGGCACCGGTACCAGTGCCAAGCTGGCCTGTCTGGCCGCGAATGGCAAACTCGCTCCCGGCCAAAGCTGGGTGCAGGAAAGCATCATCGGTAGCCGCTTTGAAGCCAGTTACAGCCTCGAAGGTGATCACATTTTGCCGCGCATCCGGGGTCAGGCCTTTATCACCCTCGAAGGCCAACTCCTACTCGACCCGGCAGACCCGTTCAAGGGGGGCATCGCCTATGCCGTTGAATAAATCTGCCTGGGAGGTGCTGGTAATCGGGGCCGGCATCGTCGGGGCAGCCTGTGCCCTCGAACTGGCGAAAGCCGGGCGGCGGGTGGCCGTGCTGGAACAGGATTGCGTTGGAAGTGGCGCGACGGCGGCTGGGATGGGCCACGTGGTAGTGATGGATGACAGCGAGGCCCAACTTCAGTTGACCGACTATTCCCGGACGCTATGGGACGAACTGACCGCCATGACCCCCGACCGCCACGAATTCACTCGCTGCGGTACCCTGTGGGTAGCGGCGGACACCGAGGAGTTTGCAGCGGTCTGGCAAAAACAGGCCCTTTACCAGCGTTATGGTATCGCCAGCCAGGTCATAGACCGCTCAGAGCTTTACCGGTTGGAACCGAATTTGCGGCCTGATCTGGCCGGAGGTCTTCTCGTACCGGGGGATAGCGTGGTTTATCCGCCCCGCAGTGCCCGTTACCTGCTGGAAAGCTGTCTGGCCCTGGGCGGTCAGCTGATTGCGGGCCGGGCGGTTCAACTGCTACCGGGGGCGGTCAGGTTGAGCGATGGCCGGGTGCTGGAAAGTGAGGCGATCATCGTGGCGAACGGCGCGCGCTCGGTCGAACTGGTTCCCGAACTGGCGATCCGGCCCAAAAAAGGCCATCTCTTGATTACCGACCGCTACCCCGGTTTTGTAAATCATCAACTGGTCGAGCTTGGCTATATCAAAAATGCCCACTCCAGCGAGGGCGACTCGGTAGCCTTTAACGTCCAGCCCAGGGCGACCGGCCAAATCTTGATCGGGTCGTCGCGTCAGTTTGATGCGCCGGACAGCGAAATTGATCACCCTCTATTATCGAAAATGCTGGCGCGAGCCATCGAATATATGCCAGGTCTAGTTGAGCTTGCGACGGTGCGGGTCTGGACCGGTTTCCGGGCAGCTACCCCTGATGGGCTGCCGTTGATCGGTCCCTGTCCCAACCGGCCCGGCCTGTGGCTGGCAACCGGTCACGAAGGCCTCGGCATAACCACCTCCCTCGGCACGGCCCGTTTGCTGGCGGCCCAGATGCTCGATCAACCGCCGCCCCTGGACTGCGAACCTTTTTTGCCTTCGCGCACCGCCAGGATTAATGAGGTCAGCCATGCCTGAAATTCAAGTCAGCATAAACGGTCAAACGGTTCGGGTCAGGCCGGGCAGCCCGGTGGCGGTCGCGGTGGTGCTGGCCGGACAAACCGACTACCGGCATTCGGTCCAGGGACAGGCGCGGGGACCACTGTGCGGCATGGGTATCTGTTACGAGTGCCGGGTAACGATCAACGGCCAACCCCATCGCCTGAGCTGTCAGACACCCTGCGAGGAGGGTATGCAGGTAATGACTACATGAAAAAATTAGAAAAATGAGAAAACTGAGTTTTGATCTTGTAATAATCGGGGCGGGTCCAGCCGGTCTGGCAGCGGCAGTCGAGGCAACCAACCTTACCGGGAGGGCACCTCTCAAAGTGGCCTTGCTGGATGATAACCCGGTGGCAGGCGGCCAGGTCTGGCGCGGCGGACTGGAGAAAAGCCCAGACCGCGAAGCCCGTCGCTGGCTGGAACAGGCGACCCGACCCAACCTGCATCACTTGTTCCAGACAAAAGTCGTGGCGGCACCAGGCGACCACCGCTTGCTGGCCGAAAGCCCGACCGAAGGACTTGAAATAAGTTATAAAAAACTGATCCTGGCGACCGGTGCCCGCGAACGTTTCCTGCCATTTCCGGGCTGGACCTTGCCGGGGGTAATGGGGGTCGGCGGTTTACAGGCGTTGGTCAAGGGCGGCTTACCTATCGCCGGTAAAAAGGTGGTGGTCGCCGGTAGCGGACCTCTCCTGCTGGCAGTAGCCGCCTATCTCAAGCAACATCAGGCCCAGGTAAGATTGATCGCCGAGCAGACCACCGCCAAAAACCTGGCCGGTTTTGGTTTGACCCTGTTGGGGTCGGCCAGTAAACTGGCTCAGGCGGTGCAATTAGGGCGCGAATTGATCACCGTCCCCTACCGGACGGCCAGCTGGGTGGTGGAAGCGCACGGCCAGCACCATCTGGAGTCGGTCACTGTCTGTCAAGCTGGCCGGTTGCACCAGTACAAATGCGATTACATGGCGGTAGGCTTTGGGCTGGTGCCCAACCTGGAATTAGCCGGTTTGCTGGGTTGTTCGCTCCAAAATGGCCGGGTAACGGTGGACCAGTGGCAAACCACCAACCAACCCGATATATTGGCCGCCGGAGAAATCACCGGGGTCGGCGGGGTCGATCTGGCTTTGCTCGAAGGCCGGATCGCCGGGCTGACGGCTAGCGACCGGCCAGAACAAGCGCGGGTATTGTTTCGGGCGCGCCGCCGTTGGCAAGGCTTTAGCCAAGCCCTTGAGAGCGGGTTCGCCTTGCAGACCGCCCTCAAAACTCTCAGCCGACCGGGTACGCTGGTTTGCCGTTGCGAAGATGTCAGCTATGCCGAAGTGCAGTCACACCAAAGCTGGCGAAGTGCAAAACTGCATACCAGGTGCGGTATGGGTCCCTGCCAGGGCCGAATATGTGGCACCGCCACCGAATTTTTGTGGGGCTGGTCGGTTGGGGCGGCCCGTCCGCCGGTAATAACCGCCCGGCTGGGCAATCTGGTACTTGAGCAAGAACAGGTACCAGAAGTTTGAAACTCATACGCCGGTAAAATCTGGCAACCACTCTCAAAAAAATTGTTGTGGATGGGAACGGTATTAGTAAGAATCAGGACTTTCGCTTGATCATGCAAACCAATTTAAAGCGGGGGTAGTGGGGGCGCAGCCTCTGCGGGGGGTCACACAGGCGGGTACCCACTGGGTGCCCCTGTAAATACTTTTTATTTTCGCTTGAGCTTCACAAAGTGAGGTTGAAGCGAAAGTCCTAACAATAATAAATTTGCGGTACCAATTTAGTCAAAAGCAGGGCAAAAGGAGAAGAAGATGAAGGTAAGCTGGCGCGGGGTAATACCCGCCATCACCACCCGTTTTAACCAGGATTACAGTATTGATCACGGCTTTGTGGCCGAACATAGCAGATGGATGATCGAGCAAGGCTGCACCGGCCTGGTGCCGCTCGGTTCGCTGGGCGAAGGGGCAACCCTCAGCTTTGAAGAAAAAATCGCTTTGCTGGATACTATCGTCAAAGCGATTGGCGAACGGGGGCCGGTGATTGCCGGAATTGCCGCGCTTTCGACACTCGAAGCGGTCCGGTTGGCCCAGACGGCCCAGATCAGCGGGTGTAGCGGCCTGATGGTCTTGCCGCCTTATGTTTATTCGAGTGACTGGCGTGAAATGAAAGCCCACGTGTCGGCGGTCATCGCGGCCACCGATCTACCCGTAATGCTTTACAACAATCCGGTGGCCTACAAAACCGACTTTGTGCCGGAGCAGGTAGCCGAACTAACCGCCGAATTTTCAAACCTGGAAGCAATCAAAGAATCGAGTACCGACCTGCGCCGGGTCGCGGCCCTGCGGGCATTGCTTGGCGACCGCCTGAAGATTTTGATGGGAGTGGACGACGCAATCGTAGAGGGAGTTGAGGCCGGGGCCGTCGGCTGGATTGCCGGGTTGGTCAACGCTTTTCCGGCTGAGTCGGTCGAGCTATTCAACCTGGCAACCCAACTGCGCGAGAACCCTGCCGACCGCGCCCGGCTGGAAGCTCTGTATTACTGGTTTTTACCCCTGCTGCGGCTGGATACGGTTCCCAAGTTTGTCCAATTGATCAAACTGGTTCAGCAAAAAGTAGGCATGGGAAGTGCCACCGTCCGGCCACCCCGGCTGGAATTGACCGGCAGCGAATTGGCCGCCGCCGAGCAGATCATCGCCCACGCCCTGGCCCACCGGCCCGTAACCGCAGCCGCCAGATAATCAGGATAAGCGAGAATATATAAGCTGGGCCAACTTCTTTTCGGCTTCAAACAAATCGACTGGAAGGCCGGTTAGACTCACACTCATAATAACGTTTTGTTTGTGGAAATACATGACCGGCCCTATAAGCTGTCCCAGCGCAAAACCTTCTTCGCCCTGCGGCCCAATCCCACCATCGACCAACAAAAAGGTCGAACTGAGCGAATTCTCGGCCTTAAATTTTGACCAATTGGTTTGGTTTACCAGCAGGGTAACTTCCAAATTTTTACGCGAGGCCGGGTTCTGAGCATAATAATCGCAACTGGTCAGCGCAGCCGTAAAATAACCCGGTTGGGCCGGTTCGTTAAACAAAGCCGTGACCTCCTCCTGGCTGATCAGGCCGCATAATTCAACTGAGCCGTTAGCCACCTTCACCTTTGAAACCCCGGCAGGCACCGTAGTTTCGCGGGTGATTTGCAAGCTGGTGGGCGAAGGTACGGCGATTGTCGGTGAGGTAGGCGCGACGGTGGCGGGACTGGTCAGGTTAGGCTGAGTCACTTTACCGGCGGCAGTCGCGGCCAGCGAACCGGGGGGTGCCGCGCTAGCGGAAGACGGCGAGGCGACCGGTGTTTCGCCGCTCCCACAGGCCGACAGTAAACTTATTAAGCTTACCGACAGCAATAAGCCCATAACCCCACTCATTTTGCCGCTATTAAGTAGTAATTTCAATTTTCAGCCTTTTCATTTTCAGCCTTTTCTAATGTGTGATGACACTTTCTCTACGTGCCACTCCTCCCAAAATACCCGATTTTTCTGGGTTTGAACAGGCCCAGCGCGATATAGGACTTTCCTGAGAAGCAGACCCAGGATTGTCGAGGCCCAACCGTCCTTCTCAAGCCTTTTTTAATGATTTTGTAATCCAAAATTATTGACAGGGCGGCGGCCTTAAATTATAATCAATCCTAGACAAACGTTAGACAAACCGGGGATTGCACCGGCACTTATCACTCAATCTTAATTAACCGGCAGGTTTAACCAGCCAGTTAAGAAATTAGTCCGAAAGCTATCGGGCCATTACGCTGAATTAAGCAGGAAAAGGGTGACATTTATGGAGGCTACTCCTTTACCACCGGACGAAAATGAACGACAGCGAAACCTGTGGTATTACAGAATACTCGATACTGCCCCTGAGGAGGCCTTCGACGAAATTACGGCCTATGCTGCCGAGCGGTTTGAGGTCCCAATTTCGCTGGTAAGTCTGGTGGATGCTAACCGCCAATGGTTTAAAAGTTGTATTGGGCTTCAGGTAAATGAAACCGGTCGGCACGAAAGTTTTTGCTCTCACGCTATTTTAAGCAACGAACCTTTTATTATTCCCGATACACTGGCTGACAATCGATTTGCCGACAATCCTCTGGTAAGCGGCGAACCTTATATCCGCTTCTACGCCGGTGCGCCACTGGTCAGCCCGGAAAATTACCGACTGGGGACACTTTGCCTGATCGATGTCAAACCCCGCCAACTCTCTCAACAAGACCGGGATAATCTAATCCGGCTATCCAAACTGGTGATCGCCCGGTTAACCCTGCGCCTGGCCGATATGGTTTTGGAACACAGCGCGCGCACCTATTAAAATTTCCCTGCCAGGTTAGCCAGCCTGAGCAGGGATGGTCCCTAATTGTAATGCCATTGCTGACCTCGCGCGTAAAGTCCTCCAAGTAAAGTGTACCGTAGCGAAATAAAGTTAAACCCGGTAAAGCTGTACCGGGCATTACCGGTGGGTATACTTTTACCACTGGCTGATCAGGACATCTCAGCGTGCGAGTGCGAGTGTGGCAGGTCGTGCGAATGCGGTATGGGCTGGTAGTTGGAGTAAATATCGATTAGGCTGCGCCGCTCTCCGGCGGGAACGGCCAACTCCGCCTCTAGCCAGCCTATAACCTCCGGCAATCCGGTTTCATCTTTCAGGTTAGTAAAGAGAAAAAGTTTGCCAGGCCGCATCCTTGCCGCGTCGCGCTGCATCACTTCCAATGAAGCTCCAACATACGGCGCAAGATCAATTTTGTTGATTATTAGCAGGTCGGAGCGCGTAATACCCGGCCCCCCTTTGCGGGGAATCTTATCGCCGCCCGCCACATCAATCACGTAGATCGCCACATCTACCAGTTCCGGGCTAAAGGCCGCCGCCAGATTATCGCCGCCACTTTCGACAAAAATCAATTCCAGGCCCGGCAAACTTTCTTCCAGGTCGGCAATTGCTTCCAGGTTCATCGAAGCATCTTCGCGGATCGCGGCGTGCGGACAGCCGCCGGTCTCCACTCCCCTGACCCGCTCCATTGGTAAGGTCCCCTGCCGCAACAGAAATTCGGCATCTTCACGGGTATATATGTCATTGGTCACGACCGCCAGATTATAGCGCGGCCAAAGATGCTTGCTCAACCGGTCGACCAGGGCCGTCTTGCCGCTGCCGACCGGTCCGGCGATACCGACCCGGAAGGCCCGGTTTCTTGTTTGGTGGGAAGTTTCCATCTTAAATCCTCGCGTTACTCAATTTAATTAGCAGGTTTTGTAAAATTGTAACTACACACCAAACCTGTGCAGAAGATCAAAGCATGGGTCGTGGGGGCCGCCTACCCCCTGGGTGCCCTGCGGGGTTAAACAGGGGTCTCCCCTGTTAATACTCTTTTCTTCTTCTTATCACCGTCCACTGGTGGCCCTGGGGAGGGGTTAGGGGTGGGCCTGAGTAGTTACAAATTAAAACAGAAAATAACGCTGCGCCATCGGCAAGCTAGCCATCGGCTCACAGGTCAGCAACTCACCATCGGCCCGGACTTCATAGGTTTCCGGGTCGACTTCCAGCCGGGGGGTCGCCGAATTGTGGATCATATTGGCCTTACCCACCGAGCGGCAATTTTCGACCGCCACCGCCTGTTTCCTGAGACCTAGCTTTTCCGGTAGACCGTTTTTAAGCGCGGCGGTGGAAATAAAGGTCAGGCTGGTCGGGGCAATCGCCTGTCCGAAAGAACCAAACATAGGCCGGTAAAGGACCGGTTGCGGGGTCGGAATCGAGGCGTTAGCATCGCCCATCGCGCCCCAGGCGATAAAGCCGCCCTTTATGATCACTTCCGGCTTGACCCCGAAGAAGGCCGGTTTCCAGACCACCAGATCGGCCAGCTTGCCCGGTTCGACCGAGCCGATTTCACGAGACAGGCCGTGAGTGAGGGCCGGGTTAATGGTATACTTAGCGACATAGCGTTTAGCCCGAAAATTATCGTTGCGCGTGGAGTCTTCCGGTAGCGGGCCGCGCTGAACCTTCATTTTGTGGGCGGTTTGCCAGGTCCGCAGCACCACTTCACCCACCCGGCCCATTGCCTGCGAGTCGCTGGAGATCATGCTAAAAACGCCCAGATCGTGCAAAATGTCCTCGGCGGCAATCGTTTCAGGCCGGATGCGGCTTTCGGCAAAAGCCACGTCCTCCGGCACCTGCGGATTAAGATGATGGCAGACCATCAGCATGTCCAGGTGTTCGGCGATAGTATTAACGGTGTAAGGCCGGGTGGGATTGGTGGAGGACGGCAATACGTTCGGGTAGGAAGCGATCCTAATAATGTCCGGCGCATGACCGCCACCGGCCCCCTCGGTATGGTAAGTGTGGATCGTCCGACCGGCGATAGCGGCAATCGTATCCTCGACAAAACCAGCCTCGTTGATGGTATCGGTATGAATCGCTACCTGTACGTCGTAATCGTCGGCCACTTTCAGACAGGTATCGATGGCCGCCGGGGTGGTTCCCCAGTCCTCGTGCAGCTTGAGGCCACAGGCTCCCGCCAGCACCTGGTCGATCAGGGGTTGCGGTTGGGCGGCGTTGCCTTTGCCCAGAAAGCCGAAATTGAGCGGCCAGGCTTCGGCGGCCTGGAGCATCCGGGCCAGGTTCCAGGCCCCCGGCGAGTTTGAGGTAGCCATCGTACCGGTAGCCGGACCGGTACCACCGCCCACCATCGTAGTGATACCATTGGAAAGGGCTTCGTAAATCTGCTGAGGAGCAATAAAGTGAATATGCGAGTCGATACCCCCGGCGGTCACGATCATATTCTCGGCGGCGATAACCTCGGTTCCGGCCCCGACCACCAGTGCCGGGTCGACCCCGTTCATTATGTCGGGATTACCGGCTTTACCGACCTTGACGATCCGGCCATTTTTGATCCCAATATCTCCCTTGACGATGCCCCAGTGATCGATCACTACCGCGTTGGTAATCACCAGATCAAGCACATCGTCTCCGCTCAGACGGCTGTTCTGACCCATCCCGTCGCGGATGACTTTGCCACCCCCAAAAGTAATCTCGTCGCCGTAGGTCGTGAAATCTTTTTCGATCTCAATCACCAGTTCGGTATCGGCCAACCGTATCCGGTCGCCGGTGGTTGGGCCATACAGGTCGGCATAAGTGCGGCGGGGAATTTCCAGGCTCATGGTTTTTTCCTGTTTCTTTTTACTTTACTAGGTGATTATTCGGCTTATTAGGGCTGTTGCAAAGCGTTTTGTTTGATTACCGGGTCATCGAGTGGCCCGCCGACCCGGTTGTTGTGACCGTATACCAGCCGCGCCCCGGCCAGGTCAACCAGCGAGACTTCCTTTTCCTCGCCCGGCTCAAACCGGATGGCCGTGCCAGCCGCAATATTGAGCCGCATACCGTAGGTCGCCGCCCGGTCGAACAGCAGAGCTTTGTTGACTTCAAAAAAATGAAAATGGCTGCCTACCTGCACCGGACGGTCGCCGGTATGCCGAACCAACACCGAGGCCACTCGCCGCCCGGCGTTGGCGATAATCGGCCCAGCAGATTCGTCCAGAAAATATTCGCCCGGTTTCATGTTTTACCTTTCGTAATGTTCAATATTGTTCAGGCAAAGACAACTCAACTACTGGACCGGGTCGTGGACCGTGACGAGCTTGGTTCCATCGGGGAAAGTCGCTTCTACCTGCACCTCGTGGATCATTTCGCTTATCCCCTCCATCACGTCTTCCCTGCTAAGAATGGTCGCGCCGTAAGTCATGACGGCGGCCACACTCTGACCATCGCGGGCGGCCTCCATAATTTCCGCCGAAATAATGGCGACCGCTTCGGGATAATTTAGTTTGAGGCCGCGCGCCTGGCGTTTGCGAGCCAGTTCCGCCGCCACGAAAATAAGTAGTTTTTCCTGTTCGCGGGGAGTTAGATGCAACTTTAGCAGCCTCCTGAACTTAATATATTTAGGGCTTTCGCTTTAACCTCATTGATGAGGTTAAAGCGAAAGCAAAAGGGATTTAACAGGGCACCCAGTGGGTACCCAACCCCCGCTTAATTGGTTTTCTTCTTTAAGCGAAGTTCATAATGTTTTACGGGGCAGAATGGCTTCCTGTCCCCAGACGAATTGCTTACTGATGCGCCACATTTCCACCAGCCCGGTCGGAATGGCCCGGCTGTGGCGACTAACCGCCCGCACCACCAGTCCTTCTGCCGGTAACTGGCTGGCTCCCCATAACGTTTCACCCGAAATACTTAGCTCGGTAGCCAGCTCGTTTAACCGGTTTTCGAGAGCTTGCCAGCTCGCCGGGGCAACCCCTACCCGGCAAATGTAAAAAGAGCCAAAATAGCGATACGGTCCCAACCGCAGTGGCGAGGTCAGTGGTCGCCGAGCTGGTTCCAGGCGGGTATGTTCCAATGCCACCGGTTGACCGTCAGCCGTTATCGCCAGCAAGGTTTCCAGGCTGTGATAGGCAAAGACTTCGCCCATCGCCTCCCGGCCCGGCGCAACCGTTTCCCACCACATCAGGCCCGCTCCACCGGCCAGATCAATAGTGGTAGTCTGCCGGTAAAACGACCCGGCAAACGGGATCAAGGGATCAGGTAAATATTCCAGTAGTCCGGCCTCGCCTACCCTGATTTCGGTGGTCTGGCAAGCCTCTTTTAACCCGCTCCGGCTGCGGTAAAGCCGGGTTGCGCTGGTGGTAGTTAGCTGGACGACCGCTGCCGGTTCTACCTGCACTTTCACCGCTAACCGGTCGCCGCCCAGCACCCCGCCCGAAAGATTGTGCAGATGGACCAGTGTCCCGCCACCCGGCTGTGGGAAAGCCCGGACCACCTTCAAAGGCGGCTCCTGACCAACTACCCGCAGTCGGGTCTGGCCGCTTTCCCGGCAGAAAGTCAGGTCGAGCGAGCCGTTTACTCTCGCTGGTAGGGCATCTTTGACCGGTTCAATCATTTTTTATTCGCCCTCAACTTATGAAGAGCCGGGTATGCAGGGCCGGGTGGCGCATCGAGCCAAGCTCTAGCAACGGGGCAAAACAGGGGGGCGGTTCACCTTCGGCTTGCCAGATGGCTTGCCCGGCTTGCAATATGACCGGCTTTAGTCGCCAGTTGATCTGAGCTGCCTGGTGCTGGCCGAGCGGCCCCAACCGTTGACAGGCTGAAATCAGCCCGGCGACTGCCTGTTGCAGGTAGGCCACCACCACCGCTTCCGGGTCAATTTCCAGCCAGCCGCCGACCAGACCAAAAACCGCGCAGTAGTGAGTTTCAGACGACCGGGCCTTTACGGAAGCCACCGGCAGCGACCGACCCCGGCTGGACTGGATACCCAGTTGCCCGGCCAGTTGAGCAAACCGGTGGCCGAGCGAAAGGCTGGCCTGACGCGCTTCGCGGGCCGGTTTGTAGGCACTTATCCGCCGGTTTAAGGCTTTCCAGCCAGCCGGAAAATTTTCCTCGGAGAGATTTTCGACGGCCAGTTTACCGGCCTCGGCACAAAAAAAAGCTTCCAGCCGACCACTTTCGGCCAGGTATTCGGTCAGGAAAGCTTCCAGGTCTGCCACCTCCAATAGACCTTCACTTAGCAGGGTTTCCAGGCCGAAAGAATGCGCCATAGCCCCGGTCGGTAGGGCACTATCGGTCAGTTGGAGCAGTTGCAATAGTTTCAGGTTGTCCAGATTAGCCGTAATGAAATTAAGTCCTTTTAAGTATCGAGATTATCAAAATGAGCGGCGATTTCCCCGCCGGTAGCGGACCAGCACTCCTCGGTCTGGGCGATATGATCGAGGACCTCCTTCATATAGCGCAGGCGGAGCGGTTGGCCGACGATAAACGGGTGCAGACCCAGCGTATAAACCCGCGCCGGTCCGGTCTGACTTTCCAGGTAAAGCTGGTCGAACTGGTCGCGCATAGCCTGGCTGAACTCCGGCCCGGTATAGCGACCACTCAAGCAGAGCGTAATGTCGTTGGTTTCCAGGCTATAGGGAACCGCCACCAGCCGTCCGTCTTCGGTCGAAAGGTAATAAGGTTGATCGTCGTTGACCCAATCGGCCAGATAACGCACCCCAGCCGTCTGTAAAAGATCAAAAGTCCGCGCGGTGATCGAAAATCCCGGTGTCAGCCAGCCGACGGGTTTCTGGCCGGTAGCAAGCTCAATCGTTTCAAGGGTTTGGCGGATCAGGCTTCGTTCGGTCTCCAAAGCCAACCCGGCCTGACCGGTCGAGTTATTGAGGCCGTGCGCCATCACTTCCCAGCCGCTCTCCTTGATCGCTGCCACAATTGCCGGATATAAACGACAAATATCGGCGTTGAGGGCGGCGGTTATTTTCAGGGTCGGGTAAGCCTCAAACAATTCAAAAAGCCGCCACAAGCCAACCCGGTTGCCGTAGTCGCGCCAGCCGTAGTTGGCGATTTCGGGCAGGCTGGTCAGGTGCGGCTGGATCGCGGTACCTAATTTCCCGAACTCAAAATGCTCGATATTTACCACGATCCAGACCGCCAGACCGCTGCCGTTGGGCCACCGCCAATACGGACGGTCGGGCCAGGCCCGGTAAGGAAACCAGCGGTCGGTACTCATATTCAGGCCGGGCGTTGGGGTAAATCTACTACCAGACGCACCTTTAGCCGGGTCGGGATATTTATTTTGTGGACATCCCCGGCAAAAAGCTCGTTCGGGCCGGGACAACTGGCTAAAGCCTCGACCACTTCTACCGAATTAGCCGTCAGGATCGTGACTTCATCTTCGGCGGCAAACGGGAAATCGTGCCAGGTCCCGGCTTTGAGCAAGAAACCCACCCCCGGCTCGAAAATAAAGGCTTTTACCTGATCGAGGTCGGGCAGGAATTTGCCTTCCTGGTGGTTGGGCGGCGCGAGAACCAGAATAAAGGCTTTGGCTCCCAACGGGATAAAAAGCTGGGTCAGGCGCAAATGGCGTTCCAGCCAGTCGAGTTGAGGGTTACGCTGCATGATCCGGGCCGAGCGGATCACGGCTTTCTCGTGGTACTCGAAATTAAAGTTATAGCCTTCCTGTACGCTGCCCTTGTAAAAAGGAATGGATAAGCCACTGTTGGGTACCTCGCTGCCCAGGTACAAACCAAACGGGGCGGTATTTTCGGCGGTAGCTTTGATCAACGGTACGTTCAGAACCGGCAAAGTCGCGGTAGTCTGGCCGTCGACCAACGGCACAGCGTAATCAAAATCGGTCATTTCAAGCTGGCTCATTCGTTGTTCCTCCCTGCTTAATTATTTTCTGCTAAAACTTCTAATAGCCGGACCGAATCCGCCACCCAGCCAAAAATCCCACCCTGGGCTGCGATCATTTTCAAGCCGATTGCCTGGAATTCCGGGAAGTACGAGCCAACACAATCGGCCAATACCAGACATTCGTAACCCCGGTCGTTGGCTTCACGGACGGTAGTATGGACACAGACCTCGGTAGTCACGCCACAGATCACCAGCCGGGTAATACCCCGGTTTACCAGGATCGTTTGCAGATCGGTGGCGTAGAAACTGCCTTTGCCCGGCTTATCGATTACCGGTTCACCCGGCAGCGGTTTTAACTCCTCAATAATAGCATGGCCCGATTCGCCGCGTACCAGCACCCGGCCCATCGGCCCCTGATCGCCGATCCCGATGGCAAGCCCACCCCGGTTAAGCTTGCTCGGTGGGCAATCGGTCAGGTCAGGTCGGTGTCCTTCACGGGTATGGATCACGGTCAGACCCAGCGACCGGAAGGTTTTCAATACTCTTTCGGTAGGCCCAATCGTCGAACGCAACTGGGATACATCGTTACCCAAGAGTTCGCCAAAGCCGCCCGGCTCCAGAAAATCGCGTTGCATATCTATTACTAGCAAAGCGGTCAGGGCCGGTTCAAACCGGAATAGGTAAGGTTCGGCCATTACTTCCAGCACAGCTTGTCTCAACTTTCCGATTTCTGGTCCATATATTCGCGCCAGCCGCCAAATCGGGAGATTTCCGGGTAAGTTTCGGCCAGGTGGCGCGGGAATGAAATGCCATATACCTCGCGGCCATCGGCCAGTTCCACCCGACCCCGGTAAAGATTGGGCGGCTCACCGGCCTCGATTTTCTGCCAGATGTCGTCTTCTACCATATAAAGTTCGCCGCTCACACTTACACCGCCGCTTTCGCCTTCGGCCACCCGGTACATCCCCGGATGTACATCGTTTATACTATGCACCCGGTAGAAGGGAGCGGTCTTGAACTCACCTAGAAACTTTGAGTCGCCCATGTTCGGGTTTAATTTGAGGCCGCGCATCAGGGTACCATTTACAAACAATTCAAATGCCATAGCTCATTCTCCTCCTAACTAGGCTTAAATGGTCGGCCAGCGACTGCGGTTGGTCAGACCGGCCCGGCTGTAAAGCTCAAGGGCCTGGGCGTTGGCTTCGGCCTTGATTTTTTCCTCGTCCAGGGTTTGCAATTCCCGTTTCCAGACTACCCAGCGACCACCGATCATCACGCTTTCCACATCGCCACCGTGCGCGGCATACACCAGAGCCGATACCGGGTTCTGGCTTTCAAAAGGGGTCAGGTGCAAACTGCCGGTGTCGATAACCACCAGGTCAGCCTGTTTTCCCACTTCCAGCGAACCGATCTGATCGAGGCGACCCATCGCCCTCGCCCCGTTGAGGGTCGCCATTTCAAGCACCGACTCGGCATCGACCACCTGGGGGTCCAGCCGCGCCCCTTTGTGAATGACGGCGGCCAGTTTCATTTCGCGGATCAAATCATAGGCGTTATTGGAGGGGCCACCATCGCAGCCCAACCCGACGTTACAACCGGCGGCCAGCAAATCCGGCACCCGGCAAAAGCCACTGGCTAGTTTGGTGTTGCTGCTGGGGTTATGCGAAACGGTCGCCCCGGTCTTCGCCAGCAAGGCAATATCACGGTCGGTCAGCCAGACCCCGTGAGCAAAGACACAGCGCGGCCCCAGATCGAGCAGCCCTACTTCACCCATATATTCCACCGGACTCATGCCGTATTCTTTTTCGATAAACTCCAGGTCGGATTTGACCTCGGCCAGATGGACCGTTATGCCCAGACCGTTCTCTTTGGCTAACCCGGCGATCTCCCGGTAGAGTTCCGGTGTACAGCCACCCGGCGTGCGCGCCCCAAACCAGACGCGCAGACGGCCCCCGGCACTGCCATCAAACTGTTTGAACAGGGCCAGCGTATCCTTGACCGTCGTCGCCCGGTCCTCGACCAGACCGGGGTGCATCGCCCCATCGCTGGCAGCATAGGTGCCGATGTCCATCACCACTTTGCCAATACTGGCCCGGATACCGCTCTGGGCCACCACTTCGGCCACGCCCTCGAAACCGTAACGCCCGGCAAACAGCGATTCGATAAAAGCGGTCGTGCCGCTTTTTAACATCTCGGCTATACACAGCGACGCGCTTACCCGGCCATTCTCGGCGGTATACTGGCCCTGCAACGGCCAAACTCGGTCGAGCAGCCAGGGAATCAAAGCCATATCGTCGGCGCAGCCCCGAATCATGGCCTGAGCCAGGTGAACATGGGTATCGATCAGACCGGGAATAACCAGTTTGCCTTTTAAATCAATCCGCTCGGTGTCAGCTTCCAGTTGGGGACCAAACAGGGCCTGGAGATCGGGTAATTTGCCTATCGCCTCGATCCGCTCGTCGCGGACCCAGATTGCCCCATCCTTGATGATCGTCCGCTCCGGCCCCATCGTGATCAGGGTTGCATTGAATAGTAAGCTCAAGTGGTTGTGCCTCCTGCTGAGTTGACCGGCCAGAGTGGGTTTCGCTGGGTGGCTGGTAGGATTTACGGGCAGTTTACCGTTTTGAAACCGCAATGCCAATAGGCGATTAGCTTAAAAACGCCGGTCGGTCTTTGGGCAATTTACCCAATTGTTTAAGCTGGGTTTTGTAAATACTGAGTGTGATATTCCTGGGCGACTGGAGTATAATACCAGATTATTAGCGACCGGAATTTTTTGCTTCCTTTGTAAGAATCTGTAATATTGGTGTAGATGAGGTAACGCCTATGCTCTGGAAAAGTTTTTATGTAGCACCCGACCTGACGACCGCCCTGAAAATGAAGGTCGAACACGGCCCCGGTGCCCGTTTTATCGCCGGGGGCACCGATCTAATTGTCGATCTCGACACCGGTCGGCAGTCACCGTTGAGCCTGATCGACCTGAGCCGGGTGGCCGAACTACAGTTTATCCGGGCCGAGGAAACCGGGGTGCGGATCGGCGGCAATGTCACCCACGCTGCGCTGCTAGCCAGCCCTTTAATCAATGAATACGCCCCCATGCTGGCCCAGGCCGCCATCGAGCTGGGTTCACCTCAGATACGCAACCGGAGTACCCTGGCCGGAAATCTGGTGACTGCCTCACCCGCCGCCGATACCGTCCCGCCTTTGATCGCGCTGGAGGCGGTGGTCGAACTGGAAAGCTTGCGCGGTCGGCGGGAAATGCCGGTGAGCCGGTTTATTACCGGGTTTCGGACCACCGACCTGGCCGAAGACGAACTGGTGCGTTCGATTTTTATCCCTTTCGCTAAATCCGGGCTGCAACGGCGTAGCGTCTTTCTAAAACTCGGCTTACGCAAAGCCCAGGCGATTTCGGTGGTCAGCGTCAGTACCGTAGTCGACCTTGATGTCGAACGGAAGATATTAAATGCCTGGATCGTGCTGGGATCGGTCGCGCCTACTCCCCTGGTAATTCAGGCCGCCCGGCAACTGGTAGGCCGCACTTTAGACGATCAGGCGTTGCTCGAAGCGGTCGCGGTGGCCGCCCGGTCTGAAGCTCGACCGATTTCAGATGTGCGGGCCAGTGCCGCTTATCGCTCGGCAATGGTCCAAGCCTTTACACTTCGCGCCCTTGAATATCTGGCGCGGGGTGAAAATCCGGCTCCGTCCGCCGATCCAGCGATTTTTCTAAAGTTGCCGGAAATACCAGCCATCTCAGTCGCGCCCGTTACACCCGACGACCGGCTCGAAGGGGAGGTGGAACTGAGCGTTAACGGCCAACCGGTGAGGATCGCCGGGGCCGATAGCACAGTGTTGCTCTACGCCTTGCGTCAGGCCGGGTTCACCGGTGTCAAAGAAGGCTGTTTCGAGGGAGAATGTGGGGCCTGTACGGTCTGGCTGGACGGTCTGGCCGTGAATAGCTGCCTGGTACCGGCCTCGACTGCTCTGGGCTGCCGGGTCACGACGGTCGAAGGGCTGGCAGATCAAAGCACACTACATCCGCTACAACAAAGCTTTATTGAACAGGGCGGTGTCCAGTGCGGCTTTTGTACGCCCGGTCTGCTGATGGCCGGGGCGGCTTTGCTGGCCGAGCGATCCGCCGGGGTGAGCGAATGGGAATGCCGGTCGGCCCTGGTCGGCAATTTGTGTCGTTGCACCGGCTATGCCAAAGTATTATCTAGCATGATAGAGGCGTCAAGAGCTATGGCACCGGAAGCGGAGGTAAAAACACGATGAGCCGACCAACCACACATCAGGAAGGCATCGGCCAGCCGGTCGCCCGGCGCGACGCTCTGGAGAAAGTTACCGGTACGGCCAGCTATCCCGACGACCTGAACCGGCCCGGTCAACTGCACCTGGCGGTCCGCTTTAGCGAGCAACCCCACGCCCACTTCAAGCTGAACTTGCAGGAAGCCCTGGCGATGCCCGGTGTAAAAGCGATCCTGACCGCCGCCGATGTGCCGCATAACCGCTTTGGACTGATCGAAGCCGATCAGCCAGTGCTGGCGGACGGCCTGGTGCGCTGCGTATTGGATAAACTGGCCCTGGTCGCTGCCGGTACCCGCGAACAGGCTCGCGCCGCCGCCGCCGCCATAAAAGTCGATTACGAACCGCTGCCGGTAATCAGTACGGTCGAAGCGGCTCAACAACCGGATGCACCCCAGCTTCACCCGCACCGGCCCGGCAACCTCCAACGCAAGATGCACATCGAGAAAGGCGACCTGACAGCCGGTTTCGCCCAGGCGGCGGTAATCGTCGAGGGCGTTTACCAGACGCATCCGCAGGAACACGCCTTTTTGCAGCCGGAATCGGGCCTGGCCTACCCTGACGAGGCCGGGCGAATAAGTATCGAGACGGCTGGACAGTGGGTGCAGGAAGACCACCGGCAGGTTTGTGAAGCCTTGAAGCTGGCAAAGGAAGAAGTGCTGCTACGCTATGTTTACGCCGGGGGAGCCTTTGGCGGGCGCGAAGACATTAGCATACAGATTTTGCTGGCTCTGGCAGCCTGGAAACTTCAACGCCCGGTCAAGCTTACCTGGTCGCGGGCCGAGTCGATCCGGGGTCATCACAAACGCCACCCGGCTCACTTTAAAACTCGCTGGGGTGCTACCGCCGAGGGTAAAATCTGCGCTGTCCAGACCGAACTGTTGCTGGATAGTGGGGCGTATGCTTCGACCAGCGACGAAGTGATCGCCAACACCTTGCGGTCGGCGGTTGGGCCGTATGAGGTTGCCAATTTGCAACTGGACGGCTACCTCTATCTGACCAACAATTTACCCAACGGGGCTTTTCGCGGCTTTGGGGCTTTGCAAGCTGCTTTTTGCCACGAAACCCAGATTGAAAAACTGGCGGTCGCCCTGAACCTCGACCCGGTAGAAATCCGGTCACGTAATCTTTACCGCGACGGCTCAATTGAGACTACCGGGTGTGTGGTTCCGGCGGGCGTGGGCGCACTCGAAACGCTGGAAGTGGCCGCTCGTTCGGCGGGCTGGACCCACTCGACCGAAACCGGCTGGCAGAAACCGGAAGTTGTCCAACCAGCCGACCCGACCCGGCGGCGCGGCCTGGCGTTAGTAACATCTTACAAAAATATCGGCTACAGTTACGGTTTCCCGGAAAAGGCCAGTGCCGAAATCGAGATCGAAGGCCACCAGGAGATCGAACGGGTCATCGTGCGGCACAGCGCGGCGGAAGTCGGTCAGGGCATCGTCACGGCCCTTTCGCAGATTGTGGCCGAAATCCTGAATGTACCGCTCGACCGGATCGAACTGACCGCCAACTTTGATAACCGGGCACCGTTGGCCGGGAGTGCCAGTGCCTCGCGGCTGGCTTTTATGGCCGGGAACGCCGTCAAAGGGGCGGCAGAACAAGCCAGGGCGGCCTGGCTGGGCGAACGCCAACCGCCGGTAAAGGCTTTTTACGAATATCACGCGCCGCCTACCACGCCGCCCGATCCGGTTACGGGCGCGGCCACCCCAAATTTCTCATATGGCTACTGTACCCAGGTGGCCGAGGTCGAGGTAGACCTGAGAACCGGCCAGCTCGAAGTTTTGCGGCTGATAAACGTCAACGATGTCGGGCGAGCCTTGAACCCGCAGATCGTGGAGGGTCAGATCGAGGGCGGGGCAGTGCAGGGGTTAGGCTGGACCCTGCTGGAAGATTTCAAGCAGGAAAACAGTATTCCGCGTACCCGCAACTTTACCGAATATTTGATCCCAACCGTGATGGACGTTCCGCCCCTGGAAACCCATATCCTGGAAATTAGCGACCCCCAGGGGCCGTTCGGGGCGCGCGGTGTAGGCGAAATGGCGATGGTGGCGGTCGCACCGGCCATCAGCCTGGCTTTCTACCGGGCGACCGGGGTCTGGCTAAACCAGTTACCGCTAACCGCCGAACGGGTCTTTTTTGCTCTGCAAGCTGAAAAAGGAGAATAACCGGATGACCGAGGCTCTTAACAAAACTGCCATACGTGAACAGGCTAACCGTCAGGTGGTAGAAATATTTCAGACTGCAAACCCGGTAGTAGCCGATATTCGGACGGCCCGCGACGTGATTCCCGGTTTGACCGAAGATATGCTTTTGCACGCCGGACCACCGATTAGCTGGGCCAATATGTGCGGCCCGATGAAAGGGGCAATCCTCGGCGCGTTGGTCTTTGAAGGCCGGGCTGCCGACCTTGCAGAAGCCGAAAAGTTGGTCGAGCGCGGCGAGGTGCGCTTTGCCCCCAATCACGACCACCAGGCGGTCGGACCGATGGCCGGGATCACCTCCCCTTCGATGCCGGTCTGGGTGCTGGAAGACCGCACCCACCAGACGACGGCCTATTGCAATCTGAACGAAGGGCCGGGCCGTACTCTGCGTTACGGCGCAAACGGGCCGGAAGTCATCGCCCGGCTGCACTGGATGCGTGAGGTGCTGGCTCCCCGGCTGCGCGAGGCGGTCTTGAGGTTGGATGGCCTGGCCCTTTTCCCGCTGATCCGTGAGGCGGTGGCGATGGGCGACGAATGCCACAGCCGCAACCGAGCAGCCCTTTCGCTGCTGATCCAGGCTTTGTGGCCGGGCTTTGCCGCCACCGACCTGAGCAGCCACGAGATCGATCAAGTCCTGAGTTTTTTGATCGGGCGGGATTATTTCTTTCTCAATCTGACAATGGCCGCCTGTAAAGCCGCCTGGCTCAGTGCCGAAGCTGTCCCAAACACCAGTATTATCACGGCTCTTTCTCGCAACGGCGTCGAATTTGGAGTACGCTTGCAGGGTCAGTGGTTTACCGCACCAACTCCGGTGGTAGACGGCCATTATTTCCCCGAATATACCGCCGCCGACGCTAACCACGATATAGGCGATAGCGCGATTACCGAAGCCAGTGGGCTGGGCGGGTTCGCCTCTGGTGGTGCCCCAGCCGTAACCGGTTTTATCGGGGGCACTGCCCAGGAATTGATGGCGGCTAACCTTGAAATGTACCGGATCACGGTCGCCGAAAGTCGCCATTGGAGTCTGCCAATCCTGGAAAACCGGGGCACCCCCACCGGCATCGATGTTTTGAAAGTGCTGGAAACCGGGGTTCGACCGTTTGTCACGACCGGCATCGCCCACCGCCTGGCCGGGATCGGTCAGGTCGGGGCAGGACGAGTACGCGCCCCCCTTGAATGCTTCCAGAAAGCCGCCACCAGCCTGGGAGTGCCTGGGGCGGGGCCTGAGTAGTTACGATCGTTATATAGTACTTTTTGAGACAGCTAACCAATGTACAAAGACCTGGGTTTATGATAAGCTTTCCTGGTCGTGGTAGGAACCTGAAAGTGTTTATGTGGTCAAAATTTAATCCGGTAAAATCAATCAAGCGGCGATTACAACGTAGTATCCAAACTAAACTGGCTGTTGTATTGTTGCTGGTAGGTTTGATCTCGCTTTCGTCGCTGGGCTATCTGTCGGTCTGGTTAGGGCGGCAGGAAGTTGAAACCGAGGTCGGCAAGCGTAACCGCGAAGTAGCGATGCTGATTAGCGGTCAGGTTGACGCTTACCTCGGTAGTATTGTCTCCGACCTGAAATTTTCGGGCAGCTATTTTTCCACTCCACCCGCCGCCAACGAACCTAGCTCCTATTATGTTTTCCGGCTCCTGAAAAAGAATGCCGAACAAACCTACCTGTCGATGGCTTATATTGACCGCAACGGGGTTCGCCGGGCTTTTTTTGCCGGGACGCTGGATGAAATCAACAAACCGCCGACCGGCTCCCAGGATTCGATGCTCGATAAAAGTCTCAAAAATATGAGCAACGACCCGGCCTATCTGACCACCAAAAATGGCAATCTCTATTTCTCAAAAATAACTTTCCCCGATGGTCCAAACAGCCCGACTATCATAGTGGCGGTGCCGGTGCAGGACGCAAAAGATACTTTTCTGGGTAGCTTGCTGGTCGAGGTCAATCTCATTCACCTGCTCGACATTGTGAAAACCGTCAAATCCGACCAGACCACCGAGGCGACCCTGGTCGATGAAAGCGGCACCGTTTTTGCCAGTTCCGATCCAAAATTAATGGCTGCAAAAATCCCCGCTAATCGCATGAGTGAAATCCAACGCGACAGCCAGACGAAATCGCTGTATACCGCCAGCAATAACGAATTGTATTTTACCGGCTATGCCCCGATCAAAGGTCAGGCCGGTTGGGCCGTTATAATATCACAGGCCGCCAGCGAGGCCCTCTCCGGTATAACCCGGCTGGCGGTGATCGCGCTATCTATCGTAATCCTGGCGGTAATCGTTATCAGTTTTATCGCCATTCTGCTTTCAAAGACGATTACCCGGCCTATCCGAGAACTGGCGACTGCGGCCAACCGGATTACTACCACCGGCAGCCTGGATGAGCAAATTCCGTATACCTCGCAGGATGAGGTTGGGGAGCTTACGGCCTCCTTTAACGGCATGATTCTGGCTCTACGAAAAACCAGAATGGCCCTGGAACACTGGAACCGCGAACTCGAACATAAAGTGGAAGTACGCACCCATGAACTCACCGACTCAAACGAAAAGCTTGAAGAAATAAACAAGGAGTTAGAACGGGCTAACCTGCACAAATCGCAGTTTCTAGCCAATATGAGCCACGAACTGCGTACCCCACTCAACGCCATTATCGGCTTTAGTGAGGTGCTGCAAGACCAGCTTTTCGGCTCCTTAAACCCCAAGCAAGCCCGCTATGTCGATAATATTTTAACCAGTGGCCGCCACCTGCTAAATCTGGTCAATGATGTGTTGGATTTGTCCAAAGTGGAAGCCGGTCGGATGGAGTTGCACTGGGAGGAGTTTCCGGTACGACCGGCCATCACGGAAGTCCTCAACCAACTGGCTACCCTGGCCGCCAAAAAAGAACTGATCCTGACCGCCGAGATCGCAGCTGATCTCGACCTGATTACAGCTGACCGCAGCCGCTTCCGGCAAATCTTGTACAATCTCCTTTCAAACGCGATAAAATTTACTCCACAGAGCGGTAAAGTCGAAATCCGGGGTTGCCGCATTTCGGCTGGTGAGCCGGGCAAGTGTATCGCTCAGTTTGAAGTGGAGGATAACGGCATCGGGGTTAGCGCGGAACACCTGGAAACTATTTTTGAATCGTTTCGTCAGGTAGACAACACCTATTCTCGCCAGTACCAGGGAACCGGGTTAGGATTGGCCCTTACCAGACGGCTGGTGGAGATGCACGGCGGCAAAATCGAGGTGAGCAGTCAGCCCGGCGTGGGCAGCACCTTTAGTTTTAGTCTGCCTTTGATCGCGGTAGAGCAACCGGTCTTCGCCGAAAATAGCACGTTCGCCAATTAGCCTCCCTTTCCCCGCCTGTAACAGCCAACCTTCAAAATTTCGCAACTTTTACTATTCTGACTCAGTTTCCGCCAAACGACGGCGATAGCAGGGCCAGCAAAGCAAAGTCAAACGGCGGTTATCATCTTCAAAAACCGGCCCCCAGTTCCCCCTTATCGCCAGGTCGTCCTGACCGCAATCGGCACATAGCCGCCGGATAGGCTTCCGGCCAGTAAGCGCAAACCTCCCACCCGGCAATAACTCTTGTCCGTCATATTCAAACACTTTTAACCGGCTGGTCCCAAACTCCGCCAGGAGCAAGGCCTGATGGGCGCGGCGGTCGGCCTCCTGCCTGGCTCTTTCCAGTTGCTCCTGCCGAAACTCGTGTATAAATACCAGGCACGAGCGGCAATGCCGCTTGCCTTGCCCACCTCGCAATGGCCGGTTACAGGTAATACAACGCACTCTCAAAGCCATTCTCCTTTGGAATTAGTAGTACATTTGTTCTAGTATTTTAGCCTATAGTAACTATTGTTTACATTAATTCCTGATTAGAATGACTCCCAGCAAGTCAAGCTGGGTTAGTCTTTATCTTTAGGACCTTCGCTTTATGACGTAAACCAAATTGAAGCGAAAGTTCTAAATAAAAACAAAAGAGAATCTGTGGTTTGCTTTGCAACCAAAAATTATTACAGGTACAATAGCCGAGGTTTTATAAAGGGCTTTTAGAAGTCCTGATAACAACAGCAGATTAAAACTGGCAGGAGAAATTTTGGAAGCTTCCCAAACTGTTTTCGTACTGGTACACGATGCCTGGCAGGGTAGTTGGGTCTGGCAGGATTTGATTGAGCGGCTGGCCGAACGCCAGTGGACAGCGGTCGCGCTTGATCTGCCCGGACACGGCAGTGAGATAGCGGCTAAACCTGCCGGTGAAGTGAGCCTGGAAGATTACCGCCGGGCGGTAGTGGAGTTTAGCCAGGCTGCCATAACTCGCTACCAGGCAAAAAACCTAATTCTGGTCGGGCATGGTACTGCCGGGGCGATTATTGAGATGGCGGCGGAACAACTGGCCGGGGCCGTGAGTGCCCTGATTTTCGCCGGAGCTTACATATTGCAGGACGGTGAAAACCTGGCTAGCCAGATGCCTTCCGCGATGGCCGATCTGTTTCAGAATCTGGCCGAAAACCACCCTCAAAATTGTGTCGATTTGAACCAGATTACCGACTTCTGGCAATACAATATTATTAATGATGAGCCTAGACGGGCGGCTGAATTGCTGGCCCGCATGGTGCCGGAACCGGCAGCACCCCTTTTTGAAAAGATCGAACTAAAAACTTTTTTTCAACATCGCCCCGCGTGTGCTTACATCAGTTTTAACGAAGATATGAGCTTACCGCCGGGCGAACTTTACCCACGTATGGCTAACAAAATCGGCAAACATCGCCATATGACCGTTAACGCCGGACACGAAGGAATTATTACCCGACCCCGCGAAATGGCGGAAGCCCTGATCTTTCTGGCTACCATCGGTCTGGTGGTTGACAAATAAATTTGCGGCCTGACAACTTTAGAAAAGTTGGGATTATTTAAGTTTGTAAAATGTCGATTTATGAATAACTGGTACGATATTGCTTTTAAGATTTTTGAAGCCTGCAAGCCGCTGGCCGAGCGAGTGGAAGACGAGGGAGTCAAGCTGATGCTGACCGATACCGACTGGTTGACGCTGGAGGGGTTTCAACTGGTCCTGCAACAGTCCGACCAGGGGGAATTATTGGCCTTGAGCGTGGCTGCCGGGCTTACCCGCTCCCAATTCGATGCCATGCTCGATCTTTACCATTTCCGAAAAAGATCGCGTTAGGCCTTTTCAGAATTCTCACCCTAGAAATGGGCCTAATTTAGCGGTATATATAAAGTTCTGAGCTTACAGTTAGCCACAGGAGAAACGGATCAATGCAGCCTGAAATCGGAAGTAGTTTGGAGGCTCTGGACACTCCATCAATTATAATCGATCTCGATCTGATGGAAGCTAATCTAGCCAACCTTACGGCTCAACTAAAACCCACCGGGGTAAATTTCCGGCCTCATCTAAAGACCGTAAAAAGTGGCGAACTGGCCCAGCGTATGCTCAAGGCCGGTGCCATCGGGGGCTGCGTGGCAAAACTGGGTGAGGCCGAGGTTATGGCCGAAAACGGGTTGCGCGATCTTTTGTTAACCACCGAACTGGTAGGTAAACCCAAACTCGACCGGTTGGTGAGGTTGCTGCAAAATTATGGGGATTTGCGGCTAAAATTAGTCGTTGATAGCGTGGAAGGGGCAACGGCCTTGAATCAGGCACTGGAAGAAGCCGGTTTGAGGGTCGAGGTTTTAATAGATTTGAACGTCGGCCAGCATCGAACCGGCGTGGCATCAATGGAAGCGGCCCTGGAACTGGCCCGCTCGCTCCTAAACCTTCCCGCCCTGCGGCTGATCGGCTTGCAGGGTTACGAAGGGCACGTCCAACACGTCGCCAACCCTGCCGAAAGAGAACAGCTCTGCCACCAGGCTATGCGTATACTGACCGATACCGCCCGCCTGTTAAGACAAAACCATTTTACGATTGAAACCGTTACAACCGGTGGCACCGGCACCGCTCTACTTTGCGCGGCTTACCCCGGCATAACCGAGGTTCAACCAGGCTCCTTTATCTTTATGGATACCGATTATTTTGACGCGCTTGGCCCCCGCTACGCTAACTCCCTGACAATACTGGCAACCGTGATCAGCCGTCCCGCTCCCACCAGGGCGGTGTTAGATGCCGGTCTGAAGTCGCTTTCGACCGACAGTGGGTTTGCCCGGTTGAAAGATTTTGCCGGTCTTACCTACCGTCCCGGCGGCGACGAACACGGTATTCTGGAATGGGATAGCCAGGCCAACCCCCAGATAAACCTAAGCATCGGCGACCGAATTGAGCTAATCCCCAGTCATATTGATACCACGATCAATCTTCACGACTATTATTTCGCCTGCCGGGCCAACCGCCTCGAAGCAATCTGGCCGATCAGTGCCAGGGGTAAAATACAGTAGCCCGGTCCACCCGGCTTACTCTAAACTGTGATAAATAAAGTCCGCGCTGGCTTGGAGCTTTTCAACTTAGCTGATAGGATTTGTTAAAGCACGCGACTTTTTTGAAACCTCTTGACTTTCTAATACTATTAGATTATAATCTAATAGTATTAGACAAATCCGATATGCGCTTAGAAAGTTGAAAGGAGAACTACAATGAATACCCAATATCTTCAGCTAAAGGATGGCACCTTGAGTTATGATGACCAGGGAACCGGGCCACTGGTAATCTGTGCGCCAAGTATGGGCGATGTACGGGCCGAATATCGCTTTCTGACTCCCAGGCTAGTAGCCGCCGGGTACCGGGTGGTAACAATGGACCTGCGAGGCCTGGGTGAAAGCAGTGTTGGCTGGCCGGAATATACGGTCGGCGCGATTGGGACAGATATGGTGGCCTTGATCAAACACTTGCAGGCCGGACCAGCCATTATAATCGGTACATCGATGGCGGCGGGTGGAGCGATTTGCGCGGCAGCCGCTGCGCCGGATATTATTCGGGGTCTAGTGCTGGTCGGTCCTTTTGTGCGGGTGCTGGCTAGTAAAGGGCAAGCATGGCTGATGGCTCAGGTAATTGGCAATCCGCTCTGGGGCGCATCCCTCTGGAATACCTACTATAATACGCTTTATCCAACCGCCAAACCGGCGGATTTTGGAGAATACCGGGCCAGTCTAAAGAAGAATTTAAAAGAGCGGGGCCGCTTGAAAGCTTTAAGGGGTATGCTCTCGGATACCAAAATCGCCTCCGATGAACGCCTGGCACAAGTCCAAATTCCTACCCATATTATAATGGGGACCAAAGACCCCGATTTTAAGCAGCCTGAACAGGAGGTAAAAACCATAGTATCACGTTTAACGGCTATAACCGCCACTACCACATTTATCGAGGGAGCCGGACATTATCCACACGCAGAAATCCCCGAAGTCACCGCGACCAGTATTTTGGAGTTTTTCTCAGTGATAGCGACAAAAGTTACTCATGGCAACTAGAGCCGGGTTGGATCAGGTCCTGGTAGTCCGGGCTGCCGCCGAATTGGCCGACACGCTGGGCCTGAATGAGGTAACGCTGGCGACGCTGGCTGAAAAACTGGGCGTGCGGACCCCGACCCTGTATCATTACGTGGATGGGCTGGCGGGTTTACGACGGGAAATAGCCCTGCTGGCTTGCCGGGAATTGACGCAAAATCTCGGCAAGTCGATTATGGGCAAGGCGGGTGAGGAAGCGGTGCTGGCAATGGCCCAGGCTTACCGCTCTTTCGTCAATACCCATCCGGGGCTGTATTCGGCCACCGTCCAGGCTGCCGACCCGGCAGATCAGGAGTTGGTAGCCGCCCAGACTGAAGTAGTCGAGGTTGCAATTCAAACTCTGGCGAGTTATCATTTTGAAAAAGAAGATGCGATCCACGCCGTCAGAATGTTGCGCAGCCTGGTTCACGGTTTTGCAACCCTGGAAAGTAGTGGAGGTTTCGGTATCCCGCTCGATTTGAACGAAACCTTCCGACGACTTCTAACCACCTTTCTGACGGCCCTGGCCTTGCCCCATTAAGAAATAGGCTGTTACCAGCCAAAGGCCATCGGAAAATCTATGAGAGTTCCTTTGTAATTACTTAGTCAAAAGGAGTGGGTGAAATAATATGACCGAATCTGAAAACAACCGCGAAAATGGAAATTTAACCCCTGACATAGAGTTGTTTGAAATGCGGCTTGAGCTGGTGCCACTCCCGGTGGCGGACGTTGACCGCGCTAAAACCTTTTACGTAGAAAAGGTTGGCTTCAAACTGGATCACGACGTTCAGCCCAACCCCGGTATGCGGGTGGTCCAGTTAACGCCACCGGGTTCCGGCTGTTCGCTGCTTATTGGAACCGGCATGGGCGATATTACGGCTATGACACCCGGTTCGCTAAAAGGGTTGCACCTGGTTGTAAAGAATATTGCCACTGCCCGCCGGGTACTGCTGGGGCGGGGCCTCGAAATAAGCAATATCGATGAATTTCCGGGAGGTATTAAGTTTGCCTACTTTAGCGACCCCGACGGCAACTCCTGGAATCTACAGGAAATTCCCGCCGGAATTGTGCCGCCAGAATTCTAAGAATTCACTTACAGAATAGGACTTTAGTCGATAACTTGGGGTTAGCAGGACTTCGCTTTTATCTCATCCGGTGAGATAAAAGCGAAAGTAACTAAGGGTCAGGCAACCGTAGCCTGAGAACCTAATTTGAACCGCGAGGCGGCTAGAAATTCAATCTCATGCCTGGTGCGCCCCTCTACGGCCAGTTCGGCTAGAATTTCACCGATCACGGAAGCAAATTTAAAGCCGTGTCCTGAAAAACCGCCGCCGTAAACCACATTGTCGTGGAGTGGGTGCCGATCTATCACAAAATGACGGTCGGGCGTGTTGGTGTACATACAAGTCAGACTCCACTTGAAAGAGGCCGCTCCACCCCGCATATACCGATCTACCAACTCTTTTAGCATCTGAACCTCGGCGGGGGCTACCTCTCGATTGATCGTCTGGGGAGTACAAACATCGCCTATGTCGTGCCGGCCCAGCTTTATCCCTTCGCCTGGCAAAGCTGGAAATCCATAATATTCGCCTTCGGCAGTTTCCAGCAGATAAACCGGGAAAAGTTCCGGCTGGAAACGGGCAGCGTTATCCGGCTCAAAGTGGACATTAACAATCCGCTGGACTTTGAGCGGAAGTCCCAACCCGGCCAATAATTCGCTGGCCCAGGGACCGGTAGTTATTATCAGCCGGTCAGCCGCATAACGCGCCTGTGTGGTCTCGACCAGGACTGAATGAGCGTCCGGCGCACGCCAGGTTAAGACCGGTTCCTCGTGGTGTATGACGGCCCCATGCCGGGCGGCCAGGTCTAGCTGCGCCATCACACATTGTTCGGGGAAAAGGATGCCGCCATTTGGCTCGAAAACCGCCGCCAGATTTTCGGTAAGAGTGTAACCGGGAAACCGCCGGTTTACCTCGCTGGCCCCCAGATAGTCGTGCGCGAGGTTGAAGCGTTTACAGCTTGCCAGTGCCCCGCTTACAAAGGTACTTTGAGGTTCGCCAATCGTGAGACAACCGGTAATCTTGAGCAATTCCTGACCGGCTTCCTCCTCCAACTCGCGCCACAAGGCATAAGCCCGCTGAACCATCGGAACATAATCCGAGCCTTCCAGATAAGCTTCCCGGATAATCCGGCTGGTACCGTGCGAGGAACCCTTTTTATGGCGGCGGATATTGGCATCCAGACCCAGTACCCGCAGACCCCGGCGGGCAAGCTGGTAAGTCGTTGCGCTACCCATCGCACCTAATCCGACTACTATGACATCATATTTTTGGGTTGACATGCCTATCTCTGGACCTTTCTAAAAAGCTTTTGAGGCTAATCATTACATTAAGGCTTCATTCAGGCTTATAGTATACTTCTTTCGACCAAAGGTGTTACCATTATTTTGGCAGTTTTAAACGTTAAACCTCAAACCTCGAAATAAATTTCTCCGAACCCAAAATTAAGAGGTTTAAGACTTTCGCTTTAACCTCACAACGAAGCTGACCGAATTATTAGATTATCTCAAAGGGAAATAGCAAATCGTTACAGGTTAAGTTAGGGGAAACTTGATTAACTCGATTTGAACCGGGAATGAGGTTTGGGAGTTTTAGCCTGTACCTGGAAGCTAGCAGGCTCAGGACCTTCGCTTGATGACGTAAACCAACTTGAAGCGAAAGTCCTGAGATGCAATCATTCAGCCAACTACCAGTAAAGCTACATCATCAGCCAGGAAGCTACCAGCATCCCCAACACCAGGAAATTTTGGCCGCGTGCATTATACCAGACGGCTTTCGCCAGGGGTTTGCGAATAAAGACACGCTGTAAGAATAACTGGGGCACTACCAGCAAAAAGATAATCCCGGCGGCCCCCCAGTGACTTTCGGCCAGCAAAAAGGCGATGATCAGGAGTTGCGCGCCGTCCATAATCAGACAGGCCAGCCAAGCCGCCCGGCTGGTGCCATAAATTACCGGTACGCTGGGCAACTTTAACTGAAAATCCCCCCGGATACTCTTGAAATCGTTGAGGATCATAATCCCCAGCCCGGCCAGCGAATAAACGGTAGCCAGCAAACCGGATCGCCAGCTAATCCCGCCAAAGACACTGGAGGCCGCCAGCCAGGGTATGAAAATGTAGGATACCGAACTGGTAAGCGGGCCAAGCCAGGTAAAGCGTTTGAGGCGGAGCGGCGGCGCACTGTAGTTGTGGCCCAGGAAAATCCCAAACAAAGCCAGTCCAGTGACGATGGGGCCAAGCCAGAAAGCAATCGACAGCCCGACAAAACCCAGCATACCGATCAAGATGTTAACCTGCCGCAGAGTTAACTTGCCACTGGGCAAAACCCGCCAGGGTTCGTTAACAGCGTCTACCTCGCGGTCAAAATAGTCGTTGATGGCCTGCGACATCCCACACAAAAGCGGTCCGGCCAGCAGTAAGCCGCCCACCAATTTCATCATGGCTTCCATCGACCAAACCAATCCGCCACCGCCAACCGCCCCGCACCAGAAACTCCAAACGACCGGGACCCAGGTAATGGGTTTCATCAGGCTCAAGTAGAGCTTAAAAGTGGTTCGCCAGGGTACAGTCGTTTCCGCCTCGCCCCCACTGGTGGTCAGTATTAACGGTTCGAGTTGGGGAGCGGTCGCGGTCATAATAGGGGCTGGCCGAGACCTCGCTATATCCTGATCGAATAGCGGTTGGCCGACCGGCAGCACCCGCAGATGAGCCGAATTTTTGTGCCTTACAGTCATATTGAGTAAGCTCTTTTCTAGCCGATCAGACCGGATACTACCAGAGTAAAATTGAAACCCGCCGGTTTCTGCCGGTTGTTAGTGTAAAGCTGAGATTTACTGCTATACTGATATATAGGACTTTCGCTTTGATCTCACAAGTGAGGTCAAAGCGAAAATGAAAAGAGTTTTAACAGGGGCACCCAATGGGTACCCGCCTGTT
This sequence comes from Chloroflexia bacterium, assembly GCA_038322625.1. Taxonomy (GTDB): domain Bacteria; phylum Chloroflexota; class Chloroflexia; order Chloroheliales; family Chloroheliaceae; genus 54-19. The sequence goes on along the minus strand of JBBQGA010000008.1, from coordinate 124,815 downwards.
GCACCCAGCGCAGGGGTTGCACCCCTACACCCCCGCTTATGTCTGTAAGCGAAAGTCCTAATATAGTTCTATATAGCGGTTAAAACAGCCACAATAGCAACCATCTAGTCTCGGACCTGGAACAAAAACCGAGAGTTTTAAAGGTCTAATCGTATGGTGTAATGCTACCACAGCCCGTTAAAATAGCCGTGTAGTAAATGCTACAGACGCTTTTAAAGCCCCCGTGATAACATCTGAACAAGGCTGTAAGAGGTTGCTACATTCTTACTTTTGTAACATCAAAGGTTTTGAATAGTTCTTGAATAGTCCTTTACCAAGAATTTCAAACCGGCAATCAGGCCTCTTACAAAGGCGACCATTTCAAAGTAGGACACAGACCTGCATCACCAATACTCACTCAAGAAAGCACGAGAAAGAATAAACAAATGCGGATTCTTATTTTTACCGGTAAAGGCGGGGTTGGCAAAACCAGTGTTGCAGCAGCCACCGCAGTGAAAGCTGCCAGCCAGGGTTATAAGACACTGGTTATGAGTACCGACCCGGCTCATAGCTTGGCCGATTCGTTTGACCGTGACGACTTCCTGGGTCCAGAGCCAAAACCGATAGCCCCTAATTTGTGGGGTCTGGAAGTTGATATTTATGATGACTTGCGCCAGAACTGGGAAAACGTGCGAGTGCATTTTGCCGCCATTTTGAGCGCACAGGGTGTCGATGGTTTGCTGGCCGATGAGATGGCGATTCTGCCGGGTATGGACGAGCTTTTCAGCCTGGTTCGGATCAAACGCTACTATAAGAGCCACGAATACGACCTGCTGGTAGTGGACTGTGCGCCGACCGGCGAAACGCTGCGGATGTTGAGCCTGCCAGAAACCCTGGCCTGGGGTATCAAATTGTTCCGTAACGCCGAGAAGTTTATCGTCAAACCCATGCTGCGTCCGCTCGCCAAAATTAGCCCGCTCGCCAAAATGGTCGCCCCGGAAGACGTTTACATCACCATCGACTCGATGTTTAACGAGCTGGAAGGGCTGACCTCGATTCTGGGGGATGAGAAAGTTAGCAGCGTCCGGCTGGTGATGAACCCGGAAAAGATGGTAATCAAGGAATCGCAACGGGCCTTGACTTACCTCAGTATGTACGGGCTGATGGTCGATAACGTCATCGTCAACCGGATTTTACCAGCCGATAAAGACAGCGGTTATATGAACGCCTGGAAAAATATTCAGCAAAAACACCTGACCGAAATCCACGACTCGTTTACACCATTGCCGATCCGCCACGTCCCGATGTACCAGCAAGAGGTGGTGGGTCTTTCCGCCCTGACCCAGATGGCCGAAGATATTTATGGCGACCAGGATGTAACGGCCTTCTTGCACTCCGAGCGGCCCTACGAGATCAAGAAAACCAGCAACGGTTACGAAGTGCGAATGCACTTACCGTTTGCCAAAGAAGATGGCCTGGACCTGTGGCACAAAGGCGATGAGCTAATCGTCCAACTGGGTATCCAACGGCGCATCGTGACCTTGCCGACCGCCATTGCCGGAATGGAAGCGGGCGCGGCAGATTTTGACGGTCAATGGCTGGTAATAGAATTTACCCCGGCGGCCAAAGCCGTTCTTACGCCGGTCGGAGCTCGTTAGAAAGTAGAAATAATCCGTAAAGAAATCGAACCGCCGCTGGCTGGAACAGATACTTTACGCTTCCGGGCTGTGCTATGAGTGGACCGGGCCGGAACGCTGGGTTTAATAAAATTACAGCGAAGCTCCAACACGGCAGACTGTTGGCCCCAGGCCCCAGTCTTCACCCTTGAACAGGGATTTTAGGGTCACTCTAAAATCCTGCATCCAAAATCCAAAATTGAGGGGAGGTGATATAGAATGGCCGGATTAATTTCTAAAACTGCCGACGACTTGGCCGAGATTTTTGAGGTACAAAGCGATGGTTGGTGGATGTGGGTAGCTTCAATGCTACGCACGACTGCCGACTCGGTGGAAAGAATTACAGTCGGAACCTATGGCGTTTCCGCTGGTGGTCGAGTTAGCCGCTCGCACAGCGAAAGTACGCCTGGCAGCACTCGGTTCCGCGACAAAGAAATCGAGTCTCGTTTTACCAAGCTCGGCTAGATTTAGCGTCATTAGCCGCAACGCATCGCCGCCTGTAAGAAAAGCCCAGGCTAAACTTAGCGGGCGGTGTTGCTCTTACTCCTGAAAAAATAATCACTCACTAACTTATAGAATTTGGATCGGACTGAAAGGTAACAAGGGTAATATCTTGAGTGCTGCCAAAGAATTTAAGCTTGAATTCAAGCCTACCAAAGCTTCACCGGCTGACAAAATAAACTTTTTTATGGGAACCAATGCCACCGGCAAACATCTGGAAGAAGCCATGCGCCAGGGTATTATCGATCCCGGTGAGCGGTTGCTCGGTTTCTTCGATGGGATTTTCTTTGACTCGAATGGCAAACGGATTGGCGGTCTGGCCTTGCACGATTACCTGATTGTTTCCGACCGCCGAATAACGCTGTGGGCGCGCGACCAGTTCAAAGACTTTGTTGATCACTTCGACCTGGCCCAGTCGCTGGTAGTGGAAAGCCACCAGAAAGATGCCTTGCACGGCACGATCCAATTTAACTTTAGCCTGGCAACTTCCGAGGAAGAAAAAGCAACCGAACTGGAACCGCTCGAATTAACTTTTGACTTTGTGCCGCTGGCCGATCTAAAACAAATCGCCGAAATCGTCGAGGTAGCCGGAAATGTACACCGCGACCTCGAAGCGGGCGGGGTCGGCGAAAAGGATCGCTGGCAAGCCACCTGGGTGCTGTTTAACAAAGTTTTTGTAAATAACCAGCGTCCTAACCTGCGCGGCGGTATCAGCCAGTTCCCCCGTGCCGCCGAGACCTATAAGCCCGAACCAACCCGCCCGGCAGCCCGCGAGGACGCGCTGGACGATCTTATGACCCCCCTAAGCCGCCTGGATAACCTGGACGGTAGTTCGCCCCGCCGGGTCAGCCCCCAACCGGCCCCCGCATTTGCCCCACGCCACAAACCGACCGGGTATTCTAGCGGTTTCAGCGAAAATCAGGAGACTGAGCAGGATAATGATGAGATCGAGGCCGATCTTCAGTGGTTCGGTGGAACCGGCCCCGGTCCGGGTGCGCGCGGTTATCGGACCGGAGCGGGCCAACCCGGACCCGGTACGCGCTTAAAACAAGACATGACCCCCGAAGGTCTTTACAGCATCGGGCGCGCCGGGCGGGCGGCCTGGGATGGCATAGATAAAGTGCGCCGGGAGGCCGAGTCGCGTTTCGAGGCCAAAGGTAGTAACGTCTTGCCTATGCTAAATACCCTGCGCGAAAGCGGTATGAACCTCAAGGACATTAGCGAATTTGTAACGGCCATTAATGGGCTGCTCGAAACCTTAAACAACAGCCCGGCGGCCTACGAGCTGGCAATGAATTTTATTAACCGGAGTTCCATGATGAGTAACTTCGGCGGAGGCGCGACCAAAAAGAGCCGTTCGATCCCGGAAGTAGAAGATATTACCGACGAAAGTCCTGCCGGGGGCAAAAGTGCCGAGCGGAAAAACGAACGCTCCACAGCCAGTGTCATTGATCCATTCAAAACGCCGCGCAAAAAAGTAACCTTCCGCAAACATAATGAAGAGGAAACCCCCGAAGAACTCACCCAGCTCGAACCGGAAGTGCTGGAGGTTCCTGAAAATTTACCGGTTAATTCAGCCGACAGGCTGGCGGAATCGGTTGAATTGCCCAGACCGGAAAGTAATGGCAGTCCGGTTTTCAAAAAGAGACCGATCACAATTGGGGTCCGAACAGTGCAAGTACATTCGAGTGCCAGCGAGATCAGCAATAATTAAGCTATCAAGTTGTGTGGACAAGAGAGGATTGGCATGAGCATAGAGGACAAGGCATTAGAAGCAGTCGTAGCCGGTGAGGTCAGCATACCGGTCGATATTTATGTGGGCCAGAATACAGAACCTCAGCATATTGCCGAGTTCTTCTATCGCTCCCACACCCAAAATTTGCTGGGCCAGGACGAAACACCCCTGGCGATTTTTGACTGTATCATACTGGACCGCGAAGGCCGCCGGTTGGGAGGGCTTACTCTCCACGACTACGCGGTTTTGACCGATCAGCATTTGATTACCTGGGGGCGCGGTCTTAACAAAGATATTATCGACCGCTTCCCCCTGGCCGATATTGAGTTGGACCGCTTCGGACGGCGCAACCCGCTGGAAGGCGTGATCAAATTTTATTATTTGATGAAGCCGGTTGGCGTTAAACGCAAAATCTCGCTGCGCAGTCATGGCACTACCGCTGGGGAGGTCGCGGCTACCGAACCCAAGCCCGCCGGAACAGCCATCTATCTCGATCTGATGCCCGCCGGGGAGGTCCAGGTTTGCGTGGAAATGCTGTATTTCTTTCTAAAAGCTAATAGCGGTCAACCCAACGCCGATAGCTTTAAGGAGCATTTTCGGCCCGATATTACCCGCTCGCAGGCACGCCTGGGACGAGTTGATTTCTGGATGCGGCCTTTCTATATCGATATGGGCAACGGTATGCTGGTAGAAGCCGGTACCCTGGCCGATCCAACCGGGACAATTCCGGCGGCCAGTCCGGGTAACACTCCTCGCCAATCACCCTACCGCAATGAAGCACCTGCCGCCAGAGCGCAGGCTCCAGAGCGACCGGTTCCGGTTCCGGCGGCGGTTCGCGCCCCGCGTCCGGTCGCAGCGCAACCCAGAGCGGTGCAACCGGCGGCAGTGGTCGGCCAGCGTATCACCGCACCTGAGACGGTAAAAAGCGGCACCAACTACGCCGTCAGCGGGGATGTGCCGATTATCGAAAGCGGCGGCGCACTTAATACCGGCAATCGCCAGACCGATACCATGCGTGGCACCAGTCGCAACAACGATACTATGCGCGGTTCGAGTGGCGGCGGGGGCCGCGAAACACCGCTGGTCTCGACGGTTTCACTCAATAATAGCCCCTACAGTGGGCCGAGCAAACTCGATAGCTACGAAGGCCGGGCCACCGGTCGAGTCAGCACCCAGAGTCGCCTGAGTGGGGCCGGTGTACGTGGCAGCCAACCGGTGGCCCGGACCAGGGCCAGCACCGTCTCCGAATCGGTAGAACGTATGCCACCGGCTCGCCCGGCCAGTGTACCGCGTCCTGGCGGGGCTGCCCGCGAGAATATTCCCGGTAGCGGAGCCGCCTCGGTAGCCCGTATGCCCCGGCCTACTTACGTTTCGCCGCCTCGACTGCCGCTGAATAAAACACGCAATGTCAGTAACGATGTCCTGAACGAAATGGCCGAGCAGGAAGCTAAGGCCCTGGGACGACCATTGGTAGTGCCTATTGGGCTGGCCTTTGCGCGAGGGGCATTAAACGCCTACAGTATCAGCCGGTTAGCGCGCGGTCTGTGGATTGACCCGCGTAATTTCGGTCGGAATGTGGCAGATTTAAGCCAGACCCTCGGCGTAATTGGCGATGTAGCCGAACTGCTCACCACCGACGACGAGGTACGCAACACCGCCTTGCGCCGCTTGAAAATCCAGGCTAATACTACTTTGGGTGATAATATTATCTTCCATTACACGGTTTGGCCGTTTATTAAACCGGTGATCGATGCCTTGAATCTGCCTGGTCGCGGTGGACGGCGGATTGGACCGGCCCGGCGACGGGTGTCGGTACGCCAGATCGAGGATGAAATGCTCGAAAAGGCCGGGACTACCGGCACCGACGCTGCCCCTAACCTGGCCGATATGGGACCGATGGCCGGACAGGACCAGGCACCGGTCCAATCCGCCAGCCGGGTATCGCTTCGCCAGCCGCCTGCTGCCGAACGCGTCCCGATTATCAATGTGCCGACGCTTCCTACTCCACCGACCCCGGTCGAGGTGAAAGAAATCTCTCAGGCTGAGAGTAACCCGGTGGAACCACCCCTTAACACTTCCGGTAAAGGCCCGGTCGACCCGACTGCCGGCCAAAACCTGGATGATGCCGGGGGCACTCAACCGGGCGGTAAAAGTAAGCTGGACGACAAGTAAAGTTAACCAGCCGCTTCGCCCGAAATTATAAAATGAAAACGGCCCTGCTGCTCAACAGGGCCGTTTTTGTTTGCTCGATCTCTGCTGCTCAACAGAAACCAATACTTTAGGAGGAGTAAAGAGAGAATCAGGAGAAGTAACTTTAATCGTAACTTTTATTTTTCATCCAGTAAGAGAAAAGCCTTTTTATTGTTTAGTTTTTTTATTTAATCGCTTTTGTCTTACCTCACACCGATATTTTACCGGCTGATGGGTATTCTGTTTATGCGCTGGCTCACGTTTTTAGTGTGATCTTTAACACAAAGAAGTTGTAATAAATAGATCGTATGAGGGAAAGTATGCCGCAGGAAGAAATAATCGATAGTCATATCCACTTGCATCCGGGCCGGTTGGGTCAGAAGGTCCGCGCGTTTTTCGACCAGCATTTTAATCACGCTCAATTGCTCTACCCGCTCGACCACCGGGCGATCCTGTCCCAGATGGCCGAAGCCGGGGTCAGTGGGGCCTGGACTTTGCCCTACGCGCATAAAGCAGGTATGGCTTCCGGGTTGAACGAGGCCAGTGCCGCGACGGTGGCGGAGTTTGCCGGGGGACCGGTCAGGTTGGTCGGGGGAGCAACGGCACATCCGCTGGATAGCGACCCGGCCTCGGTGGTAGCCGAAGCCCTCGACCTTTATGGCTTGCGAGTGTTAAAGCTGCATTGTTCGGTCGGCAATTTTGAACTGGACGACCCGGCCTTCGATAAAATGTGGGATCTGGTTTCGCAACGCCGTATGCCGGTCGTCATTCACACCGGCCACCATATCAACGGGCAGATCGGCGCGGCAGAATTGGCTCCTCTGGAACGGGTAGCCCAGGCTTACCCGGAGGCGCGCTTGATTATCGCCCACTGCGCCCACCCGGACGGTGAGGCGGCCCTGGATGTGGTGGAAAAATATCCGCAAGTTTACGCCGATCTTACGCCGGTGGTGATTGATCTGGTGAAGGTTCCAAAGGAACGGTTGGAAAAGTTGGCCGGAAAGATATTGTTTGGCAGCGATGCTCCAAATATTGCGCTGCGGGTCGAGGATTGTATTGCCCACATTCGCGGCTTTGGTCTAAGCGAGGCGCAGACGGCGGCGATCCTGGGTGGAAACGCCCGCCGTCTGGTCAGCGAAGTTTTAGTCTAGGTAGGGTTTAGGAGTTTGGCACCAGCCGGGCGTAAGCTACAAAGCGTTTGTTATAGTTCTGGGTTTTCTGGTCGAAATCGCCACCACAGGTGATCAAATTTAGCATTGCTTCATCACTCTTGCCAAAGATACGGGCCATTGGGGCCTCCTCGTAGGCGTAAGTCTCGACGCTATAGACCTCGAAAACTTTTTCTTCGTTGTTATCACCCTGGACAAAAATCCGGTTGCCGGGTTTAAGCTGATTTAAGTTCCAGAATACCGCCGCGCTGTACGGCCCATCCAGGTGGCCGTCAATTACGGCGTTTCCCCGCTCACCGGGCTTGGCACCCAGCTTGTACCAGGCCGTATTCCAGATATTGTGTGGCACATCCATGCGGCTTTTATCATCCAGCCCGACATGCTCAATCGGGGCGTTAATGCCCAGGTTAGGAATTCGCAAGCGGGTGGGTACCAATCCCGGCAGCGGCGGCAAAGGGGTGGGTTCCGGTACGGCGGTCGGGTCGGGAAGCGGCGTGGCAACCGGTACAACCTTCACACTATTTGTCTGGTCCTTAAAGGCCGGGGTAGGGGTAGGGATTGGAGCCGGGGTAGCGGTGGGCACCGGCATCGGGGTGGGTGTTGGCACCGCCGCCACCGAGGGTCCCGGACCGACTGCCACCGGAATTGGGTGTACATCATCCGGGAGGGAAGTAGTACCGATGGCATTGTTGGGGGTCATGGCTATAAAGATTACGATGGTTAAAACCACCATTATGACGGCTCCCAGGCTGGCAAGGCTGATTAAATTAGCGAAAGCCGGACGATTAGCTCTACGGTTTGACATACGGTTAGTGGTTCTCTCCTATCAAAATATCGTTGTTAATATTTATATTAGGACTTTCGCTTCTACCTCACTCCGTGAGGTAGAAGCGAAAGTAAAAATTGGTTTTACAGGGGAGACCCCTGTACGACCCCGCGCCGAGGTTGCACCCCCACACCCCGCTTTAAAGTAGTTTTCTACTTTGATCGAGAGTCCTAATATAAATAGCTCACCAGAGTCCAGGGTCGCCTGGCTGCCCTATTATAACAAAAAAGTACATACATAATTCATTCCACCAGATTAATACGCACCACCGGTGATGCTGGTTTAATAAACGGATTCACAAAGGCTTTTTACGTTCAGTGGTTGCCAGGCAAAGTGAGAAGCGTTTTTACTAGAGCGAGCTGAAATGGTTTAATTTTTGCTGTAGAATTGAGTGGAAGACCGCAAACACAGCGCAAAAAGGCTTGCAACTGAGCCTGAATAGTGCTATAGTGCCAAAAAGCTACCGCAAGCGCGGTACACAATCATGTATTAAACCCGCTCTAGCGATATTGCCAAATATCCTGACACGGGTGCATGTAAGGAGCAACAAACACCACTTAAAAACTGATTGTGGTTGGAGTTTCGCCAAGCTGCGACCATACAAAGTTCTCATCCTCATTTACTTCAGTTCTTTATAGTTTAATTAGTTCAAAATTGGCCTGGAAAGTGATGTTGAACTGATCGACTGTTAGCTGGTTTTTTTAACTTTTTTACAAAACGGCTTCTGTTATATAAAGAAGCACCTGATAAATGGCTCGTATGTACCAATGTACCATCATAATGGAGTAATGGTAAACCATTTTATAATTTGCTAGATATATTAGTGAACGGCCCATCAAAGGCCGGTTTGGCAAAAAATGGTTAGTCGCCAGGTTTGGAAAGGGGAGTTTTAAATCTATGGATTTACTCAAGCGTCTGGAAGATTACCGCAATCAGGAACGCGAACTAAACTGGGAAGGCACTTTTGCCGATTATTTTGAAATAGTCAGCAAACATCCCAAAGTAGGTCGTCTTTCTCACGGTCGAATCTACGATATGATCATGAGTGCCGGAGTAGAAGTCGGCAAAAATGGAGAACCCCACTACGATTTCTTTGATGATGAGATTTTTGGCCTGGACAAATCTCTTCAACAGATCGTTCAATACTTCAATTCGGCAGCCCAGCGCATGGAAGTTCGCAAGCGCATTTTGCTGCTGATGGGGCCGGTCGGCGGCGGTAAAAGTACAATTGTCTCGCTGCTCAAACGGGGCCTGGAAAAATACAGCCGTTCGGTCGATGGTTCGGTCTACGCCATCAGCAACTGTCCGATGCACGAAGACCCTTTGCACCTGGTGCCGGAAGATTTGCGGTCGGACATCGAGCGCGATTATGGCGTCTATATCGAAGGCGACCTTTGCCCCCGCTGCCGCTGGAATTTGAATAACACCTACGAAAGCAAAATCGAGCGGGTACCGGTCCGGCGGATGCTCCTCAGCGAGAAACACCGGATCGGGATCGGAACCTTTACGCCTAGCGATCCGAAAAGCCAGGATATTGCCGAACTGGTCGGCGGCATCGACCTCAGTACCATCGGCGAGGTCGGCAGCGAAAGCGACCCGCGAGCCTATCGCTTTGACGGCGAACTGAACGTGGCAAACCGGGGCATGATGGAATTTATCGAAATGCTCAAAGCCGACGAGAAATTCCTGTATGTCTTGCTGACCCTTTCGCAGGAGCAAAATATCAAGACCGGGCGGTTTAGTATGATTTACGCCGATGAGGTCGTGGTATCGCACACCAACGAAAGTGAGTACAGCACCTTTGTCGGCAACAAGAAAAACGAAGCTTTGCAAGACCGCATGATCCTGGTCAAAGTACCCTACAACCTGCGGGTTTCGGAAGAAGTCAAGATTTATCACAAACTGATCGGCCAGAGTGCCCTCAAGCAGGTTCATATCGCACCGCACACCCTTGAGGTTGCCAGTATGTTTGCGATCTTGACCCGCCTGGAACAGCCCAAGAAGGCCGGGATCAGCCTGATGAAAAAGCTCAAGCTGTACGATGGCGAGGAAGTCGAGGAGTTAAAGCAGAAGGACGTTAAGGAGCTTCAGGAAGAAACCCAGCGCGAAGGAATGTTCGGCATTTCCTCCCGCTACGTGATCAACCAGCTTTCAAACGTACTGGCAAAAGAAGGGGCGACCTTTATCACGCCCATCGACGCTTTGCGAGCCATGCGCGATGGTTTTGATAGCCACACCAGTATTACCCGCGAGGAGCGCGAACGCTACATCAACTTTATCAGCGAGGTTCGCAAGGAATACGACGAAATCGCCAAAAAAGAGGTTCAGAAGGCGTTTGTTTATTCTTTTGAAGAGTCGGCCAAGACTTTGCTCAACAACTACCTGGATAACGTCGAGGCTTACTGCAACAAAAACAAGCTGCGCGACCCGATTACCGAGGAAGAACTGGAACCGGACGAACAGTTGATGCGCTCGATTGAGGAGCAGATCGGCATTACCGAAAACGCCAAGAAGTCTTTCCGGGAGGAAATCTTGATCAGGATTTCGTCGCTGGCCCGGCGCGGTCAGGCTTTTGACTATACCAGCCACGAACGCCTGAAAGAAGCCCTCGAAAAGAAACTGTTTGCCGACCTCAAGGACATCGTGAAGATCACAACCAGTTCTAAAACGCCCGACCAGGATCAGTTGCGCAAGATGAACGATGTGATCGACCGGTTGGTGCGCGAACAGGGTTATACTACACAAAGCGCGAACGCCCTGCTGACCTATGTCGGCTCGTTGCTAAACCGCTAAAAGTAATAGACCGGGCCGGGGATTTGCTTTCTGTCTTTAGAAAACCCGGTCCCGGCCTCGCAAAGAAGGTGTTTTATGGGTGACATTTCCAAATATGGTGTTTATTCCGTCAGCAAACAGGATTGGTCGTTGCACCGCAAAGGGCCAATCGATCAGCAACGCCATAAAGAGAAAATCAAAGATGCCATCAAAAAGAACCTCTCCGACATCGTTAGCGAGGAGAATATTATTCTGTCCGATGGCAAAAAGACGATCAAAGTGCCGATCCGTTCGCTCGACGAGTACCGCTTTCGCTACGACCACAACCAGCAGCAGGGAGTCGGTCAGGGTGACGGTAAATCGAAGGTGGGCGATGTAGTCGGCCAGGGCCAGCAACCGGGGCAGGGTAAAGGTAAGGAAGCCGGTGAGCAACCGGGCGTGGATTACTACGAGGCTGAGGTGACATTGGACGAACTGGCCTCGATGATCTTTGAAGACCTGGGGCTACCTAACCTAGAAGAAAAGAAACAGGCCGAGATGGAAAGCGAGGCGGTGCGCTTCACCGATATTCGCAAAAAAGGCATCATGGCAAACCTTGACAAGAAACGCACGATCATGGAAAACCTCAAGCGCAACGCCGCTAAAGGTGATCCGCATTTTGGCAACGTTCATAATGACGACCTGCGCTTCAAGACCTGGGAACAGGAAATAAAATTCCAGTCGAACGCGGTAGTCTTTGCCATGATGGACGTTAGCGGTTCGATGGGAGACTTTGAAAAGTATATCGCCCGCAGCTTTTATTTCTGGATGGTGCGGTTTTTGCGAACCAAATACACCAAAGTCAATATTGTATTTATCTCGCACCACACCGAGGCTAAAGAAGTTACCGAAGAAGAATTCTTTCACAAAGGCGAAAGCGGCGGCACCCAGGTCTCCAGTGCCTACGAACTGGCCCTGGATATTATCAAAGAACGTTACAACCCGGCTGACTGGAATATTTACCCCTTCCACTTCTCGGACGGCGGTAATTTGCCCTGGGACAACGACCGCTGCGTCGATCTGGTATACAAGTTCATCGAGGTTTGTAACCTGTTCGGCTACGGCGAAATTCGTGAAAGTCATTACAGCCTGATGAGTACCCTGATGTCAGCCTATAGCCGCGTCGACAGCAAAAAATTTGTCGGGGTCACGATTTCGGATAAGGCGGAAGTTTACCCGGCCCTGCGCCGTTTCTTCTCGACCTCCGATGCCGAGCGGGCCGCCGTTTAGACGACACCGAACTACACAAATCAGGCCAACCTTTGAGGACTTTCCGGCAAGAAAGTCCAGGAGTTACAATTTATGAGTTTTGACATTAGTACCAGTAAACTGGGCGGGGCCGGAGACGGCCAGGTGGAAGACCCGGATGTAAAAGAAATTGGCGAAGCTATCGAGGAATGCTGGAACATCGCCACGAAGTTCGGTCTCGATCCTTATCCGACCCATTTTGAAATCGTACCCGCCGACATTATGTACGAATTCGCCGGGTACGGCATACCGGGCCGGTTCAGCCACTGGACGCATGGCAAAGCCTACTATCGCCAGAAAACCCAGTATGATTACGGCCTTAGCAAAATCTATGAGCTGGTAATCAACAGCAATCCGTCCCAGGCCTTTTTGATGGAAGCCAACGTGTTGTGGCAGAACAAAATGATCATCGCCCACGTGCTGGGTCACACCGATTTCTTCAAAAATAACGCTTACTTCCAGCATACTAATCGCCAGATGGTCGAATCAGCTAACTTGCACGCCACCCGCATTCGGGATTACGAAAATGAACACGGCGTGGATGAAGTCGAAAAGTTTCTGGATGCGGTTTTGTCAATCGAGGAGCATATTGACCCGAACGTGCGGATTCGGACCGAGACCCTCCCTTCCAAAGAGAATGAGGAAAACGCCAAAAAAGCCCCTTACGAGTCGCCCTATGCCGACCTGTGGGACCTGGACGAACGCAACAAGCCTAAAGACCGGGACAAAGAACGCGAAAAAGAGAAAGCGATCCGGCGTAAATTTCCGGTCCAGCCGGAAAAGGATTTGCTGCGCTTTCTGATGACCTACAGCCGTGAACTGGACGACTGGCAGCGCGATATTATGGAGATGGTCCGCAACGAGGCCCTTTATTTTCTGCCGCAAAAGCAAACCAAGATAATGAACGAGGGTTGGGCCTCGCTCTGGCACCAGCGCATTTTCCGTGAACTGGAAATGAGCGATGGCGATTTTGCCGAATACGCCCAGCTAAGTTCCGGGGTTTTGTCGCCCAGTCGCCGCCAGATCAATCCTTATTACCTGGGTGTCAAAATCTGGGAGGACATCGAACGCCGCTGGGATACTCCCAACGAATACGAACGCGAGGTTATGAAACGACCGGGCGGCGAAGGCAAAAAGAAAATCTTTGAAGTGCGCGAGGTCGATAACGATGTGTCGTTCTTGCGTAATTACCTTACCAAAGACCTGATCGAAGAACTCGATTTGTACCTCTACGAAAAGCGCGACGGTCAGTGGGTCATAGTCGAAAAAGACTGGGAAAAGGTGCGCGACGGTATCGTGGGTAGCATGAATAACTTCGGCGAGCCATATATCACAGTCGAGGACGGCGATTATAAGCAAAACCGCGAGCTTTACCTGAAGCATCATTTCGAGAAAACCCCGCTCGATAGCGGTTACGCCGAAAAAACTTTGCAGTATGTCCACTCGATCTGGGGCCGGACGGTTCACATCGAAACTACCCTGGATAACAAAAAGATATTGCTATCCTACGATGGGCGCAGCAACACTAAACGATCAGTAACCTAAAGCAACTTTAGAAGTAACTACTCAAGCCCCACCCCTGACCCCTCCCCAAGGAGGGGAAAAGAAGAAGAAAAAAGGAATAACAGGGGCACCCAGAGGGTACCCGCCTGTAAGACCCCCCCGCAGGGCACCCAAAGGGTACCCGGCCCCCACGACCCCTGCTTCGATCCTCTACAGAGGTTTGGTGTGTAGTTACCCTGGGAAAGGGTAGCAGCCTGATTGACAGGCTAGCTAGCCTTTTTTTGAAACGCCCTAATTCCCCAACTAACTTGAAACTTACCCCTGGATTAGCTTACAATGACCTTACTATGAGCTAAAGAAGCAAATAATAATGACAACAAGGAGGCCGATTGAGTAATATTTATGAGCTTGCCGAGCAAGCTTTACTAAAAAGGCAAAAACTGCCAGACAACTTTGGACCCGACGCTTTGCGGCCTGCCTACGACGGCCTGAGCCTGGCGAACGTGACGACTCAGGCCCTGGAATGGTTGGCCCCCGATGCACCACGCCTGGGAGCCGAAAACCCGGTGCCGGGGCTGCGACCGGAATTATTGGGCGATGAACAGGTCAGCCAACGGTGGCAGAAATGGCAGAGTGCCGGACCGATCAATCAGGTGGTAGTCCTGCTGATGGATGCCCTCGGCTACGATCAGCTAAAGGCCATGATGACCGGGGGAGTAGCCCCAAACCTGGCCCGCGCCGCCGAGCGGGATCAAACCTTTTTTATGCCACTAACTTCGGTGTTTCCCAGCACGACCACTACCGCCCTGACCAGTGTTGCCACCGGTCACGCTCCGGCCCAGCATGGCATCATGGGAACCTGGGTATATATGCGCGAGATCGGCACCATCGTGGATTTGATCGGCTACCGGCCCGCCGTTGCTCCTACCAACCAGAGCTTTCTCGATAGCCAGCTTGACCCGGATACCCTGGTGCCGGTGCCGAATATTTACCGGCGGCTGGAAGCGGCAAACGTCCAGACCGAAATAGTAAACCTGTACCAGTTTAAAGGCTCCAGCATCAGCCGGTTTACCAGTGCCGGTAGCCAGGCCGGTCAGGAGTTCTATAACGGCTATCTGACTCCCGCCGACGGTTTTAGCCAGCTACGCCGCCGGATCGAAATCAACCGCCGCGCCCAGCTAAAAACCTTTACCTATGCCTATATTCCAAATATTGATAGCTCGGCTCACCGCTATGGACCGCTTTCGACCAGCTACCAGGCCGAATTGGCTGCCCTCGATTTTACCTTGCAACACGAACTGTTCGAGCCGTTGGCCGGTCAGCCGGATGTAGCTTTGTTACTGGTCGCCGATCACGGCCAGCGTAACGTTGAGCAGGACAAGATTTTGTGGCTGGAGGACCACCCGGCCTTAACGCGAATGTTCACCGTGCCCCATACCGGCGAGTCGCGGGCCGGTTATCTGCATATAAAACACGGCTGCGAAGAACAGGTTCAGAATTATGTAAAGCAGAACTTTGGCGAAGATTTCCTGGCCTTAAGCAAAAAAGAAGCGGTTGAGCAAGGTCTCTTCGGGCTGGCCGGTCAAGCTCTCGGCCCGGAATGTGAAGATCGAATTGGGGATATTATGCTGATACCGACCGGGAACTGGGTAGCTCGCCAGCATACCGCTACCACCGGGCGAAATTACTCAGTATTGGGCAATCATGGCGGACTGAGCCGGGCCGAGATGCTCATACCTTTCCTGGCTTACCGGTTTTAATTTAGCCGGTGTAATTACTAACAGTCACGGCGAGGGGCTTTCGACTTAGAAAAGCCTATCAAAGTGCTAAAGGAGATCATTGCTTTATGGCGTTATTTCGGATAGACCTGCGGCTAAAACCCGGCCCCGAAGGCGATAAACAACTCAGTGGCTGGCCTGAAGAAGCTTTCACGCCCGATTTCATGGTCGCCAGTAGTGGCCTGGCCCGGCTGGAACTGGAAAGCAAAGTAATCGGGGTGAGCGCGAACAGCCACCAACCGACCGCCACAACCACCGACCATTTGAACGCCAAACAAATCAACTACTGGCTACCGGATTACACCGGCGGGTTTGCCCTGAACCTGGGAAAAGCGGCCTTGAGCCTTAAAAATAATACCCAGCGTCAGGCCACCGCTCACTTTATAGACGAACCGATGGCACTACACCTGGAGCAGGAAGCTCAGGCCGACCCAAAAGCCCCGGCGATCCTGAAGGTAAGCGTCGTTTTCAATGGCGAAAGTCTGACTGCCGCCCACGTCCCGGCGGCCCTGGTAATGGCTGAAATCGCCCGGTGCTTGCAGGATTTCGTGGTGCAACTGGTCAGCCACAACCCCCGGTTGGCCGATCAAAGCGATGTGTCGCAAATCCGGCAATTTGTCGGCCAACTGGTGGTTTGAGGCCCTGTAAAAACTTATGTTTATTGCCTTTGTTAATTCTTTTTTACTTATAACTGTTCAGACCCCACCCCTAGCCCCTCCCTGGGGAGGGGAAGGAAAGAAAAGAGAGACACAGGGGAGACCCCTGTGAGACCCCCCGCAGGGGTCGGGTACCTTATGGGTGCCCCACTACCCCCGCTTTAATTCCTTTTGTGGGGATACGATCTGAACAGATACTTTTACTTTCGCTTCAACCTCACAGGATGAGATTGAAGCGAAAGTCCTATAAATCAAACAGGAGTCTAACACAGCGAAGGTTCGGTCTGAGTTATAATGACGGCAGTTGGATTTTTGCGTATCCACTAAAAGTCGAAGTTTGCAAGCGAAAGTTGAGGTAGTAGCTTGAACAGTAAAGATATTATACTTCCTCCCCGCCCTGAAATGGTAATTCCGTATGTGGTTGAAAATACACCACGCGGGGAAAGAAGCTACGACGTTTACAGCCGTCTGCTCAAGGAGCGCATTATCTTCCTTGGTACCGGAGTGAACGATGAGGTGGCAAATGTTGTCATCGCGCAATTGCTTTTTCTGGAACACGAAGACCCTGAAAGAGATATAACCATCTATATCAATAGTCCGGGCGGCTCTATCACCGCCGGTCTGGGTATATACGATACGATGCAATTTGTAAAACCGGATGTCGTAACCGTTTGTATGGGATTATCGGCCTCGATGGCGACGATTCTGTTGTGCGCCGGAACCAAAGGCAAACGCTATGCCCTACCCCACAGTACGATCCACCAGCACCCGGCTGGTATCGGTCAAATGAGCGGCTATGCTCCCGATGTTGAAATTCAGGCCCGCTTCCTGCTTGGTTTGCAGCGTCGTGGACAGGAAATCATGGCAAAGCATACGGGCCGGACGGTCGAGGAGCTGAACCGCGATTTCTCCCGCGACAAATACTTCACCCCGGAAGAAGCTGTGGCCTATGGCTTTATCGATGAAGTAATGGTTAATGAGCCAAAAACCGGGATCATCAACAAGTAGAAGTTTGCAACTAAAAAGACCTGTCATTCTGACAGGTCTTTTTATGACTTCGCAATTTTAAACAGCTTTTTATTCAGGCTATCAGGCTATATTGTAAAGTCTTGGGATTTATCAAACCCATCAAAGGGGTTAATTGCCGGATAGTTTCCAGTTCCAGTTTATCCCGGCAAAATACGGTTATCACAATAAACCCGTGCATATTGCCGCCAAAACCGCATACGGTTTTAACGCCGTATTGGCCGACAAAGTGCCGGGTCGAAATAATCGTAACTACTCAGGCCCCTCCCCAGGGCCACCAATGGACGGGGAAGAAAAGAAAAGAGAGACACAGGGGAGACCCCTGCTCTACCCCCGCAGGGCACCCATAGGGTACCCGACCCCCACGACCCCTGCTTCGATCCTTTACACAGGTTTGGTGTTTACGGACATTCCTGGTCATTAAGCCAGTCAAGTCAAATCAGAAAGCCGGGTCCTGGCAGTAGCGCGGTGCCTAACCCGTCGCAAGCTGGTTAAGCCGCGCGGCTAGTTCGGTGAGCAGCCGCGTATAAATCCGAACAAAAGCCCGGTTGATAATTTCACTCATAAGGGAAGCTAGTCCGTTATCAGTCATATATTCAGTGGTTATTTCGAGTTCGGTCTGGTCGTCGGCGAGGGGTGTCAACTCCCAGCTAACTTTAAACTTTCCCTCATTTAGCCGGCCTTCTTCGATCACCCGGTGTGGTCTATCGCTACCGGTTACGGTCAATTCGCCCGTTTCGCGGAAGGCTCCGGTTTGGAGAACAAACCGGGAATGGACCCCAGTTCCGATACTGTCGGGTGTGGTTATGGTATATTGATGGAAGTTGTGCTTATTAAGGGTCGCGTGATTTTTCTGATCGTTGATAAAATCAAAAGCTACCTCCACCGAACAATTCAAAACCACCCTGGCACTTACTTTTTTCATGATTTAACTCTTCCTAATATTGTCATATTTATCACATCTTTTAGCAATTGTCAGACCAGCTTTTTCTTGTCTGGGTCAACCGGTTCATATTTTGATAGACCCAGGGCCAAAAAAGCGAAATTTTCACATGTCCATTTAATTCTTTTATCAGGGAGTTTGAACCTATAAGCCCTCAGCATCAATTTATAAATTCATTCTTTACCCCTACCGCTGAGTATGCTAAGATTAGGCTCATTTTTAGAAATATAGCCGGGCAGACAACCGGCAGAAAATATTTTAGGTTAGAAATTTTAGGTTAGAAAGTAAAAACGATGACGGTGGAAAGTGAACCAGAGGTAGCCGCCGAACTGGCTGCCCTGCGAGCGGAGGTAAAAGCCCGGCGCGAAAAACTGCACGGCAGCGAACTGAGCGAATTGCGGGCAATGGTCCGGCAAGTCAACGAAAGCTGGAATGTTAGCGCGCATTTGCCAATCACCTGGGGTGGACCACCCCTGGTCGGGCGGGGACTGGCCTATGCCAAACGCGTTACCCGGTTGTTGCTGCGCTGGTATATCAACCCGATAGTGGAACAGCAAAACAATTTTAACGCTGCGGCTACCAGAACTCTTTTGCAGACTAACGCTTATCTGGAACAACTGACCCGCGAGAATTATAAACTTGAGCAAAGAATCGCCGCGCTTGAAACCCGCTGGCCTGCCGGCGACCCCGACCCCGACCCGACCGCATGAACATCGTGGTTTGCAGTTCGCAGGTGCCCTTCGTGCGCGGGGGAGCCGAAAATCTGGTGGATGGCCTAATCGCAGCCCTACGCCTGGCCGGGCACGGTGTCGAAACGGTCGTCCTTCCCTGGAAATGGTATCCGCGCAGCCAGCTCGAACAACAGGCTTTGGCCTGGCGCACCCTCGACCTAGACACCTTAGCCGGTCGGGCGGTCGACCTGGTTATCTGTACCAAGTACCCGACCTGGGCCGTCCGGCATCCAAACAAAGTAGTCTGGCTGGTTCACCAGCATCGCCAGGTTTACGACTGGTACGGCACCCCCCGCAGCGATTTTGGCAACGACCTGGCCGATGTTCGGGCGCGACGGACGGTGCTGCAAACCGATCTTCAGGGTTTGGGCGAGGCCCGCCGTGTCTATACTATCTCGCGCAATGTAGCCGACCGGTTGGCGCGCTATACCGGCTTAACCGGTAGTCCACTTTACCCGCCGACCGAGCAGGAAGGTTTTTATAATTGTGGTTACGGCGATTATATTTTCACGGTCAGCCGGCTGGATAACGCCAAACGGATCGAGCTTTTACTAAGTGGCCTGAAAAAAGCCCGGAGTGGCGTTCGGGCGGTGATAGCCGGAAGTGGCCCGGAGGAAGCGGCTTTGAAAAGCCGGGCCGACCGCCTGGGGCTGGCGAATAGAGTAGAATTTGTGGGCCGGGTGAGCGATCAGGCGAAATTGGACTGGTATGCCGGATCGCTGGCGGTTTTCTTCGCCCCGGTGGACGAAGATTACGGTTATATCACCATCGAGGCGATGCGCTCGGCTAAAGCCGTGATTACAGCCCCGGATAGCGGCGGGGTCCTGGAGTTTGTTCGTGAGGGTTATAACGGTTATATCTGTGCTTCCCCGGCTGATTTTGGGGCGGCTTTCGACCGGCTCTACCGGGATAACGACCGGGGGCTGGCAAAACAGTTGGGCGAGGCGGGCCTTCAAACCGTCCGGATCATTCCTGGCTGGCCGCAAATTGTCGAAACTTTAACCGGGAGGACCAGGCTTGACCATTGAACCGGCCCCGCTGACCCTCGAACCGGATGGAATACTGGTGGATCACCTGACTTTGACCACGCCCACCGGACCACTATATTTCCGGCGGCGTACCGGAACTCAACTCCTGGAGCAAATGGAAATTGCCGAGGGGTTGGGTATCTTTTTCCGGTACAACCGGGAACGCCAGAAGGAAACCTTATTAAAAGTAGCCCGGCTGCCTTATGGCGATGTGACTATCGTCCACACTACCGGTAAAGTGCTGGCCGGTTATGTTTCGCTGCATCCGGTGGAAAGCGGCGAACGCTGGTATAGCCTCAACCAGCCGTCCGACGTTAACCCGACCGGGCAGCTTTACGTCCACGAATTCGGCGCGATTGAGGTCAGCCGTCATTTTCGCGGTCTGGGATTGAGTGCCCGGCTGCTGAAAGCCGGAATTACCGATGACCCCTGGTTTGAAGATAAAATTCTGGTATCGGTAGAGTTTGCCTGGCATTGGGATTACGAGGAAACCGGCATGAACAAATTCGTCTATCGCAAGATGTTGCGCAAAGTGATTGCCAGTGCCGGTTTTGAACAGATGGATACCGACGAACCAAATGTGATGCTCGACTCGGCCAATATGTTTATGGTCCGAATTGGACCCCGTGTGCCTTCCGAAATTCAGCAACGCTTCTTTTCTTTACTCCACAAGAACAATCGCTGGGGTCTATAACCGCCAGGCCGGAAATTAACACCGTCTGAATTTGTATTCTTAACCGAATTTAGTGTTATAATAGGCTGAATTGAATTTTGACCGGATAAAACAGGCAAAGAAATGTTAAGTTTAAGCCAAAGGCCGAGCAGCCTTTTACAACCAGATAAAAAGCGACAATGGCCCCGCGCGTTAACCATCCGGCGCGAGGATTTTAACCGGGCCTTGCTGGCAAAAGTAATTTGCGTATTTGTCTTTTTAGGGCCGATCCTGGTACCGCTCCTCTGGCTAAGTGGTGTCCCACTATTCCAGAGCATTGCCAGCTTTGGCTGGGATTTCGGGCGCGGTATCTGTTCGTACACCGTCAAGAGTTTCCAGATTGGCGGCCTGAATATGATGGTCTGTAGCCGATGCTTTGGGGTAGCCTGTGGGCTACTGACCACCGGGTTACTCTATCATTATAGCCCCTGGGTCCGTCCACTTATACCGCGCCGCAAGCTCTATCTGGCCTGTTTGATCGCCTGTTTGTTTATCCCCTGGCTGATCGATAGTGGCATCGAACGACTGGAATTGTGGAATTGGCACACCGATAACTGGCTAATGTTTCCGACCGGCTTTCTGGGAGGCGTGGCTCTGGTGCTGGCCCCCCTGCTTTTCTGGCCCGACGAAGCTAAATACCTGGCCGAAGCTGATTAACCCAAACCCCCCTTCAGTTGCCTGTTCGCTTTGATTTTATGAAAAAATCCCGGCTCTCCCTCTTACCGGTCTGCTGCCTGATCCTCCTGCTGATTGGCTGTGGCAGCGATCCGACACCGCCCGCCCCTTTGGCCGCCAGCCGCGCCACCCCTTTTACCAATATTACCCTCGAACCGGCGACGGCGACTCCTTTGACATCGCGCTCCCTACCGACTCCCGCACTCACTACGCTACCGCCTGTTACCAACCCGCCCCTATCACCGGGGTTCGCCACGCTCACAAAGCCCACCGCCGACCGCTCGGCAGCCCACCGTCTTTACGATACCGCCGCGATCAGGAAAGCTCTGTCAAAATTGTCCGGCAATTCGGCGGCCCTGGTGATTCTGCCGGACGGTCAGACGGTAGAAGCCAATCCCGACCGTCAGATGGCCTCCGCCAGTACGATCAAACTATGGGTAGCCGGGGCGGTGCTGGAACAGGCCAAAGCCGGTAAGTTGAACCTGGCCGAAAAGTATCAGGTTGCCCCGGCAGACATCGCCAGTGGAACCGGCATTCTCGGCGGTAAAGTCGGCCAATCGCTGAGTTTGCTGGAACTGGTCAGCACAATGTTGAGCTACAGTGACAACAGCGCGACCAATATTCTGCTGGACAAGCTGGGCGGTTTTGGCAAAGTCAACGCTTACGCCCTGTCCAACGGTTACGCCAGCACTCGGATACAACGCCGGTTAGGTTCGCTCGACTCCTCCAACGAAAATCTGACCGCCCCCCACGATGCCGCTATATTTATGCAAAGACTGCTGGGGCATAAAATAGTCGATTTCAATAGCTCCGAAACAATTTTGCTGGCTCTTGAGAAACGCCTGAGTTACCCCCAGGATCAAAACTTCTTTGGTTCCAACCTGGCTAAGAATGTGGTCTACCGTCATCTGAGCGGCACCGGTCCCGGCGTTCGCAACGAGGTTGGTTTCATCCAGACCGATCCTGATCTCGGCGGGGCGGCTTCAAACCTGATTATCGCAATCTATACGAGCGAAGGCGGTAACGAAGCCGCCGCCGAAAGTAATATCGCGCTGACTATTGAGCAAATCTACCGGGCCGGCCTCAATTAAGCGCGTTGATTGCAATGCTATAATAGATCAGAGCTGAACAATTCAATTCGACCCGAAATTTGAACGAAGCATTTGATAAAAGCTGTAGGACTTTCGCTCAAAGGTGGAAACTACTTGAAGCGGGGTACGTAGGGGCGCAGCCCCTGCGGGGGGTATAGGGGGTCTCCCCTGTAAATCCCTTTTACTTTCGCTTCACGCTCACGAAGTGAGGTTGAAGCGAAAGTCCTAAGCTGGTATAAGTAGGATTGGTTTTGTTTCCGCTCTCTTTTGAAGGAGAAGAATAGATGGCGTTGGTGCTGCTGGTAGAAGACGAAGCAAATTTCTCGAGTCTGGTTCGCAAATCGCTGGAAGCCGAAGGACATAGCGTATTACAGGCTTTTACCGGACCAGACGGGCTAACACTGGCCGAACAAAACCGGCTCGACCTGGTTATTCTGGACGGGATGCTACCCGGCATGGATGGCCTGACGGTCTGCCGGATGTTACGCAACAGCTATCTGGTCCCGATCCTGATGCTTACCGCGCGCTCCGAAGAGATCGACCGGGTACTTGGCCTGGAGGTAGGTGCCGACGAGTACCTGGTGAAGCCGGTCAGCCTCCGCGAGTTGATGGCAAGGGTTCGGGCTATGTTACGGCGGGTAGAGATGGATATGCAAGCCGCCCGCAATGAGCGGGTAAAGGTTAGCAGTGTAGCCACTGGCCCCGAAACCCCGGCTAACAGCCAAATTATGGAGCAGACCGAACCGGCCATTGAATTTGGCGATTTCCGGTTGGTACCCTCCGAACGCCAGGCTTTTATCGGCGATGAAGAACTCGATTTGACTCCAAAAGAATACGAACTTTTAAAGCTGATGTCGGCTAATCCGGGCCGGGCCTTTAGCCGCGACTTTTTGCTCGAACATATCTGGGGCTATGAATACGACGGCTTCGACCGGACAGTGGACACCCATATTTTGCGATTGCGCAAAAAGCTAGGACCACTCGGCGACCGTATTTCCACCGTGTGGGGGGTAGGCTACCGTTTTGCGCGTGAGGCTTAAATATCGCTACCGGGCGACCATCCGGGCCGCCTTTATATCGGTCGGCCATCGCTGGCTCAACAGCCGTTTTCGTCGCAATAGCTGGGCACTTTTCAGGCTGCTCACCGGGTCAACTAATTTTCTGATGGGGTCTAGCGTGCGGCGTACCCTGCTGGAAGCCAATTTGCTGGCCCTGGCTTTGTTCTGGCTGACCGGAGCCGACCCGGTTCTGATCGATTACCGCTTGCTGGCAATTCAATATCTGCCGGGCGGGTTGCTGGCAAATCTATGGGCGACCTTCCGGTTGCGCAAGCTGGCTCCACGTGGACCGTTTAAAAAAACCGGACTGACCATAATTTTTGGCCTGGGCTTGAATCTACTGGTGGTGAGTCTGGCCTTTGTACTGGCTCTGTTCAAATACCCCCTCGCGGAATTAGCCTCACCGGGCCTACTCGATCTTTTTGGCAACCCCTCCAACGCTGTCAGCCTGACGATCTTTACTATCGTCGACCCGCTTCTTTCCTGGCCTTACCAGTTCAATCCGACCACCCCGACCGTCTGGATCGTCTTTGGGCGGATAATGTTCTATACCTTTGAACTGGGGTTGCTGTTCTGGGTGATGCGTTCGTTTGCGGGACTGCTGGCAATACCCGGGCGCCGGATAAAAGCTATGACCGAGCGGCGTTTATTATGGCGGCTGACGTTTTCCCATTTTTCGGTCGTCCTGATTGCCCTGATCGCGGCCCTGGCGATGGTCATAACCGCCCAGCTTGTTTTTTCCGCGCGCGGGCAACGCTCCCAGGCTACCGGTAGTCACGACATTGCCGCTTTTTCCGCACGTGGCCTGGCCGAAACGATCCGGCTGGAAAAACTCAGCAGCCCTTTTGCCCAGGGCGAACTGGACACTTTCTTGCGCCAGCTCACCGCTAATCCATTTGAACCGGGCGAAGGGGTCTTGAACCCCCTGAACCCCCCGGCGCGAGTACGGGTAATGCTGGATGAATTGAAAGTCAAGCTGACCGGTATGCCTGACAACATAAATAATAGTCAGCTTTTCTGGACGGTCGCCGTAACCGATCCGGGCGGCACGATCCAGGCCAGTTCCAGCCCGCTACGCCTACCGGTGGGCAAACCCTTTGTCGAGAGTGTAATCGGTCGCAATTACCCGGCCCTCTGGACCAGCCTGCTAGGCCAGGCGGCCACCGGTAATCTCGACCTGCAAAGTCTGATGATCACCCGCGCCCGGCCCACCATGTTGATCGGCGGAGCCTATCCGGTCTTGAATCGGCTGGGCCAGGTCGAGTCAATCGTATTTATCAGTCAGCGGCCTGAACTGGCGGTGATCTACTCCGGCCAGGGTTTGATCAGTTTGCTCGGTCTGGGCGCAGTGGTGCTGGTGGCCGGTTTCACCATTTCTCTGACGACAGTTTTTGTGGCCCTACTGTTCGGATTTTTGTTGTCACGCCGGTTGGTCCGCAACCTGGAAAATCTGACTACCGCCGCCGATGCGCTGGCTGCCGGGAACCTTACCCAGCGCGTTTCGCTGGACGGTCACGACGAGATCAACCGGCTGGCGGCCCGGTTTAACCTGATGGCCTATCGGTTGCAACAAAGTCAGACCAGCCTGGAACAAGAAAAACGCAAAGCCGAACAGGCCTTGAAATACAAACGCGACCTGGTTGCCAATGTCTCTCACGAACTGCGTACCCCGGTAACGACAATCCGCGCCCACATCGATTGGTTGTTGCAACAAGCCGAGCAAATAAATGTCCCGGCCAGTGCCGATAGCGGCTCGGATAGCCCGCTCGAACCCCAGGAGCTTTATAACTATCTGGACATCATCGGGCGGGAAACGCAGCGATTAAGCGCGCTGATCGAGGATTTACTTGATCTTTCCCGGATCGAAACCGGCGGCCAGACGCTACAACTCGCACCGGTCGAGGTGGCAACGTTGGTCACGAACGTACAACAGGCCCTGGGTTTGATGGCGCAGCGCGAACGCAAAATAAAAATTACGCTCGATCTGGCACCGGGTTTGCCGCCAATTTTGGCCGACCGGCAACGGCTGGAACAGGTGTTACTCAATCTGACCCGCAACGCGATCAACTACACTCCCGCCGGTGGCATAATCTCGATTGGCGCAGCCCAGACCGGCCCGGCCCAGGTCGCCCTGTGGGTAGCCGATACCGGCATCGGGATCGCGCCGGACGAACTGCAACAGGTTTTTGAACGTTTCTACCGCAGCGATACCAGCCGCTCCCGCAATACCGGCGGGGCCGGGTTGGGACTGGCTATTGTCAAGACCCTGGTCGAAGCGATGAACGGCACCATCGAGGTCGAAAGCGTCCTGGGCGAAGGCAGCAAATTTACCGTTACGCTGCCGGTACTACCCCCTAAAATTCCGGCGGCCCCGACCGGCCAACTTAAAAATAAAAATATCGTCTAAATAACTACTTAACAATTGTATAATTATTTCACAATGTTTCGATGGGGGTTACAAGGGGCACCCAGGGGGTACCCGCCCCCAGGACGGGGGCATAGCGGGGGTGTCCCCCGCGCTTTTCCCTCTTCCCCAGCGTCGCTATGCGACGCTGGGGAAAAAAAGAGTGTTGGGGGATTTCCCCCAAGTCCCCCTTGCAGGGGTTGCACCCCTACGAACCCTGCTTAGTACTTTGTGATTTTTTATGCAATTAACAAGTAAATAATTTCAGGAGAAACCATTGCAAGCAGAATTAATCATCCGCAGCCTGAAGGCCCGCCCGGTTAACGTTCCCATGCAACGTCCGTTATACACCGGCGGCGGCGCAGTCAGTATCGCGCCGTTGGTGCTGATTGATATTCAAACCGAAGAAGGCGTAACGGGCTGTAGTTACGTATTTTGCTATACTCCGATAGCCCTACAGGCTGTCACCCAGCTTTTGATCAACCTGGAAGCGGTAATCAAAGGCGAACCACTGGCCCCGCTGGCAATCGAACAAAAACTTCAACGCCTTTTCCGGTTATTGGGTTCGCAAGGACTGACCGGCATTGCCCTGGCTGGCCTCGATATGGCCCTCTGGGATGCCCTGGCAAAAGCCAACGACCTGCCCCTGGTAAGAATGCTCGGCGGTGCGCCAACCCCGATTCCGGCCTACAATAGCTGCGGTCTGGGCATAATCGGGCCGGAAAAAGCGGCTATCGAGGCTCAGGAACTGGTGGAGCCGGGCTTTGAAGCGATAAAAGTCCGGTTGGGCTATCCCGAACTCGAAACCGATGTGGCGGTTGTGCGAGCTATCAAAAAAGTAATCGGCAGCCAGAGATTGTTAATGTCCGATTACAACCAGTCGCTCAGTGTACCGGAAGCCCGTCGCCGGGGCAGTCTATTGGATAACGAAGGTTTGTACTGGATCGAAGAACCGGTCAGTGCCGACGATTACGCCGGTCACGCCAGTGTCAGCCGGGAAATCAAAACCCCGGTTCAAATGGGCGAAAACTGGTGGGGTCCACACGATATGGACAAATCTATCCAGGCCGGAGCCTCGGATTTCGTGATGGTCGATGTCGAAAAAATTGGCGGCGTGACGGGTTGGCTGCGAGCGGCAGCTCTGGCCGAGGCCGCCAATCTTCCCATCTCCAGCCATCTTTTCCCCGAAATCAGTTCACATTTGATGGCAGTATCGCCCACCCGGCACTGGCTGGAGTACGTCGATTGGGCCAACCCGATCTTGCAAGAACCGGTCAAAATCGAAGCTGGCAAGGTCATTATTTCCGAAAAACCCGGCATCGGGATCGCCTGGAACGAGGTTGGCGTTCAGCGTTATCTGGCCTAGCTTTATTAGTAGGCGGTTCGCTTCCTGCTCACCAGGTGGCCTGAAGCGAACCACCTGTTTATCTGGGAGCCGGGGGAAAAGGTTCAGTGTAAAGTTGCGCGATTTTGGGAAAAGCGTAATTGCTCAAATACTCACTATGGACCGGACGACCGTCAATTGCAATATCGGCTACCTCCCATTGTTGTGAATAACCCCTAGTCAAAAATACCCAGTCGTCCACCTGGGGGACTACCACCAACCCCGGAGCGCAGTAGGCTTCGATCAAATGACAATGCTGATCGTCTACTACGATCATACCGCCTTTCAACTCTCTGACTTTCCCGGAATGCCAGCGGTAAACAACCTGGGGCATAACCGGGTTAAGGTCTACTGCCACAAGCATCCCCGGCTGTGTACTTAGCCGGGCCAGTACCCTGGCCGAGTATTCGGTCAGGATAACCGCACCACTATCTAAAAGCAGTGCCTTGCACTCGGTCGGGCTGCAATCTAAAGCAATTGCCAGTTTCATTTTCATAGCCATTTCAGTTTGTCCTTTCTGAGATTACTTTTTCAAATAAAATTGAAATAAAAAAGCCGCGAACATCATACTCACGTTCGCGGCTCAGACAAAAGAAAAAGCCGTTCTAAATCGAACGGCCCGCCCTAAACCCCGGCTAAAATAGGGCCGGAACTTTTAGCTTATAACCCTTCGAGGACGTGGTATGCTAAGTTTCATCTCGAAGTTGCCAACCGCAACTTTAAACATAACAAGGTCCTCCTTTCGGAATTATCAATTGAAATCAGGGTTATCCAAACCTAATATAGCACAACCAGGTAAGCATTACAAGCACTAATTACTGGTGGCGGCTAAGGCTTAGAGCGCACTCTTCAAGCCCATAGGTTCTGAGCAGGCTTGGTTCGGGCTTGCTTAGAGTAGTCAAGTGGGTTAGAATACTACTTTAATAATGACTTTCACTGAGGAACGTCAATTTCTCTGCTGCCAGGGTTAGCGTTTACGCGGGCGGCGGGTGAAATTCTAGCAATATTAACCATATATTTATAATAGTGGAATGCTCTTTTTTAGAAAGTATGGGACAGGAGGTATTTCCCATCATGGCTAAACACGACCGATTTGTAGACCAGGGTCTGACATTTGACGACGTTTTGTTGTTACCCGCCGAGTCAAACGTAATGCCGGCAGAAGTCGATCTAACCACCGATTTTACGCGCACTATCCGCCTTAATATTCCGCTGGTATCTTCGCCGATGGATACCGTTACCGAGGCCCGGTTGGCTATCGCCCTGGCTCAAGAAGGCGGTTTGGGAATTATCCACCGCAATCTGACCATCGCGCAACAGGCCGAGGAAGTCGATAAGGTTAAACGTTCCGAGTCGGGGATGATCCTCGACCCGATCACCCTCAAACCCACCAGTCGCCTGGACGAGGCTTTGCGCCTGATGGAAAAATATCATATCAGCGGCATCCCGGTTACAGCGGATGGTAGCAATAATGGCAAACTGGTCGGTATTCTGACCAACCGTGATATTCGCTTTGAAGATGACAACACCAAATATGTTTCCGAACTCATGACCAGTCAACAACTGGTGACGGTTCCGATGGGTACCACGCTCGACGAGGCCAAGAAGATTTTGCACCAACACCGCATTGAGAAAGTGCTGGTAGTCGACGAAGAAGGCAACCTCAAAGGCCTGATTACGGTCAAAGATATTCAGAAAAAGATTCGGTTTCCCAACGCTGCCAAAGACCGGCATGGGCGTTTGCTGGTGGGAGCCGCGATTGGCGTATCCCGCGACCTGAACGAACGGGTGGCGGAACTTGTTCGGCACAATGTCGATGTGCTGGTTATGGATAGCTCGCACGGCCACGCGATGGCGGTGCAACGGGCGGTATCCACCCTAAAAGAAAAATATCCTGAAATTGCCCTGGTAGCCGGTAACGTGGCGACCGGTTCCGGCACCGAAGCCCTGATCAAGGCCGGGGCCGATGCGGTCCGAATCGGGGTTGGACCCGGTTCGATCTGCACCACTCGCGTTGTAACCGGGATTGGAGTTCCGCAGCTTTCGGCCATCCTGGAAGCCGCCGAAGTCGGCGCAAAATATGGTATTCCGGTCATAGCCGATGGCGGAATTAAATATAGCGGCGATATTACCAAAGCCCTGGCCGCCGGAGCCAGCACCGTGATGATCGGTTCACTTTTTGCCGGGGTAGAAGAGAGTCCGGGAGAGGTAATCCTTTTCAAAGGCGAAAACTTCAAAGAGTATCGCGGGATGGGGTCGATGGGCGCAATGAAGGCCGGCGAAGGGGCACGCGAACGCTATCACCAGGACGAAGTAAAAGACAGCGTTAAACTGGTGCCGGAAGGCATTGAAGGCCGGGTGCCCTATAAAGGAAGCCTGCGTAACCTGGTTTTCCAGATGATCGGTGGTTTGCGAAGCGGTATGGGTTATGTAGGGGCAGGCAATATCAAGCAATTGCAAACGGCCAAATTTATGAAGATCACCAGTGCCAGTCTACGCGAGAGTCACCCGCACGACATCGTGATCACCAAAGAAGCCCCTAATTACGAGATTCGCCACCGCGATTAGCCTGCTTCCTTGCCGAACAAATTAAAACCTCTCTTGTTAAACCTTCTGAGTGATTACTGGTAGCGTTATTGCTTATCGCTAATATGAGAAAGTGATAAAAGGACAAGAGAGGTTTTTAATATGTGGAAAATAAACAAAATTTGGCTGGGCATTTCGAGCCTCCTAGTCTTACTGACCGGTTTAGTGGCCTGTGGCGACATTACCGCCGGGCCGGATAGCAACCCGGTCCAGCCGCTACCCACCGTTACCGCCGGGGTTAGCGGGATTACCCCAATTGTGCCGCCATCCCAATCCCTAACCGGCCCGACCACAGTACCGGCAACCCCACTTGCCCCAACCACTACCAACCCACCCACCAATACCAATACCCAACCAAGTGCTGCTCAACCCGCGCTAGCCTGTGGTAATCAGCCTGGCCGCGAAATAGAAGGCATCGCCGAAAATAGTTCCCCCGGCCTTATTACAATTGACAAACAAATGTACCGCTACGACCCGACCCTGCTGGCAAAAAACGGCAAAATACCCCAGGCTGGCAGCAAAGTTCATCTCAGTTTACGCTGTAGCAACGGTCAACTGGTAGTAATAAAACTCATGACACAAGGCGGAGATAAATCCAAAGATAATAGCGATAACAATAACGATTAGGTCAAAAGAAATTAGTCCAAGAATAAGTCTAACATAGTATGGCACGTATTGTGCCTATATATTAAAGATGAGAAGTAACAAACTTTTCAGATGGGAACAATTCGATAGGAATGCTCTCAAACCCTGAGAGCAGTGCCCTCACCTTCTACCGGAACTCGCTCAAAAAGTGAACGGGGAAAAGTAGCACAGAAAGGAGAGCTAAAAGAAATGACAGTCGAAAACAACGCCCGCCAGGGCCACACCGTAGCAGGCGTATTTGATAGTGCGGCTCAAGCTGAACAGGCCATTAACGATTTGAAAATCGCCGGATTTACTCCTCAGTCAATTTCAGTTGTAACAAAAGACAAAACCGAGCAGCGCGACCTGATTGAAACCACTGGAAACGAGGCCGGACAGGGTACGCTTGTCGGCTCGCTCGGTGGCGGTACGCTCGGCGCGGTACTGGGCTGGCTGTTAGCTGGTGGAGCCAGCCTCATTCCGGGTATTGGTCCGGTGGTAGCCGCCGGTATCTTTGCTGCGACCGTTAGTGGTGCGGTGATCGGCGGAACTCTCGGCGGCATCACCGGTGCGCTGGCCGGGTCTGGTATCCCGGAAACCGAAGCGACCGAATATGAAGAACACGTGCGGGGTGGCCGGACCCTTTTGACGGTTAACGCTGCCAACGGTCTATTACTGGAAGCCGCGATGGACGTATTCGAGCGCAACGGAGCCAGCAATACCCGCTATTACGACGTTAACCAACCGGGGGCTGGACGGACTTTTGCGCCGGGTCGGACTGCGACTACGCCGACAACCGGCCCTGCCGCCTCGACCGCTTCGAGCCGCATACCGGGCGACGAATCTAATAGCACTGACCGAACAATGAACTCTAATAACGCCGATAACGCTGATAACGTCAAAGGCGCGAAAAGTTATACGGTTGACACCAATTACAGCAGCACCACCACTCAACCCAATCAGGACCCCAACAAAGCTAACCGCAGTATCTACGCCGAAGGGCATTCCGATATTGCCAGTCCAGAAGAATTCGCGCAACTTGACAACCGCGAGGTTCCTGACCGGGTCGACCGTTACACCGAGCAGCAAAAGCTTAACACCACCAAAAACGACATCTACGCTGACCCGGCCCTTGACCCGGAACTTGATAACCCTGGCAACAACCCTGATCGGGGCAACTCCACGCCGCGTTCGATCTAACATCCCAACCGGCTTATAGTTAAAGCACGGTAAGGATGTAAGGAGGTCAGGCTTTGCGCCTGACCTCTTTTTTTATTTCCAAATCTTACCCACTTAAACTCATGATTTCCCTGGCCGGGCTATTGACGTTTCGATTAGAAAATTTTTTGATTTTAGGTTATGATCTATCCAAAACACCGCTTTTAATTTCAAGGTGTCTTAACGGTTGAACAGGCATTGTGACAAGGAGTGCGATATGCAAAATATTTCTGCTTCCCGGCATTCTCGGATCGTTATAGTCGGCGCAGGTTTTTCAGGGCTGGGAATGGCTATCCGCTTGAAACAATCCGGCCAGGATGATTTTATAATTCTGGAGCGCGCCGGTGAAATTGGCGGCACCTGGTACGAAAATACCTACCCCGGTTGTGCCTGTGATGTCCCTTCGCATCTCTATTCCTTTTCGTTTGCCCTCAACCCCGACTGGAGCCGCTTATTTTCTTCTCAACCCGAAATATGGGCTTATATGCGCCGGTGTGCCGAGCAATATGATATTTTGCCGCATATCCGCTGGAAAACGCCCCTTCAGGCGGCGGCCTGGGACCAAACCGATCAGATGTGGCATATCACTAGCCCCGACGGCCCGCTGACTGCCCAGTTTTTGATTCTCGGTCAGGGGCCGCTCAGTGAACCCTCCTTACCGGCTATCCCCGGTCTGATGGATTTTCAGGGTACCCTTTTTCATTCGGCCCAGTGGAACCACCAGCACGACCTGAGCGGCGAGAAAGTGGCGGTTATCGGCACCGGTGCCTCGGCGATCCAGTTTGTACCTCAGATTCAACCAAAGGTCAGCCGGTTGCTTTTATTCCAGCGCACCGCCCCCTGGATTTTCCCCCGGCTCGATAAATCGATACCCCAGTGGCAGAAAACCCTTTTCCGGCGGCTGCCACTTGCCCAACGACTGATGCGCGGCTTTATCTACTTACAACGGGAATACCGGGCGATTGGTCTGGTCTACAAACCGGATAAACTAAAAATTGGCGAAAATCTAGCCCTTAAATTTTTACGTCATAGAATTAGCGATCCTAAATTGCGTCAGAAACTCACCCCAAACTACAGCCTGGGCTGCAAAAGAATTCTGCTCTCGGACGACTTTTACCCAGCCTTAAACCAGCCAAACGTCGAAGTCATCACCGAAAGAATTGCCGAGGTGCGGCCCCATAGCGTGTTGACCACCACCGGCCAGGAATATCCGGTCGACACAATAATATGCGCCACCGGCTTTCATACCACCGATACCCCACTGGCCCGGCTACTCAAAGGCCGCGAGGGAAAACTCCTCTCGGAAACATGGCACGGCGACAATGCCCAGGCTTATCTTGGCACGACTGTTGCCGGTTATCCGAATATGTTTCTTTTGATTGGCCCCAATACCGGCCTGGGGCACACCTCAATGATCTATATGATCGAGTCGCAGGTTAATTATATAGTCAAGGCACTGGCAACCCTCCAACGCCAGAATATCCAGACTTTAGAGGTACAGGCCATCGCCCAGGACCACTACAACCGGCAAATCCAGACCCGCCTACAAACCACCGTCTGGCAATCCGGTTGCAAAAGCTGGTATATCAACAGCCAGGGGCGCAATACCACCATCTGGCCGGGGTTTACTTTCAACTTTCGGCGACAAATGCGCCGTTTCGACCCGGCAGTTTATACCCTGAGGTCTAAGACTCCGGACCGGCAGCCTGTGTCAACTCCTTCCTGATTTTACAGGCCGCCAGGGTACAAACGATATTAAAAACTTTTGGGACTTTCGCTTTGAACTCACTTGTGAGTTCAAAGCGAAAGTCCTGAGTAAGACAAATTAGCTACTTTAGACCCTTGCAACTTTACGTAACATCCGTTATACTCTGAGTAGAAAACCGGGTATATTTTGCCATGCAAAATATACTGCCAGGTGGCCGCGTAAAAGAGTAAGAAAAAGGGAAGCCAGAATACCAAACTTTTCTGGCAATACAAAAGCATTCCCTCTGTTCAGAGTTTGATTTCAGAGTTTGATAAGGAAGTCTAAAAATGAATAATAATAGCCGGCAGAAGGTTATCACCTATATCCCCAAAGAGACGCAGGAAGTCGAGGAACCCTCCAGCGATATGGGGACAATTCGACGTGGATTGTGGATGTACACCCACAAACTGGGTCTTAACTTCAGCCTGGTACTGCTTCTCGCGCTGGCTTATCAGGCCTTCGTGGCAGTGTTTATTGCTCTCAATGGAATGAAAACCGTCCCGATTTTTTCCAATATTTCACCTACCGATAATTTACAACAAGTCCTAAGCAATACCGCCGCTATCGTAATGGCCGGGATAATCCAGGGCCTGATTATCGCTGAAATGGCCCAGGTCGTCTGGCTGCGGCATCCTGACCGGCTAAAAGTCCGCCTCATGAGCGGTTCGGTCTGGTGGTGGATAATGCTGGCCGCCCTGATTGTCACCATAATAATCGACTTTTTACTGCTTTTCCTTAGCATCACCAACAAAACCAACCTGGCCGAGGCCTGGCAATCGGTATTGAAAAACCAGATGTCCGGCTTTATGATTCTGATGCTTTCGATCCTCAACTTCTTGACTATCTTGCGCTGCGCCAGCGTCATGCGCACCAGCACCAGCGAGGAAATCCGCCGGGAAGTAGAAGAACGCCTGAACGCCATTTCCGAGGAAATTCTGATCGATGCCGGGGATAGTGCGCGGGCGAAGGCCGCCCAGGTCTGGAAAAAACTGTCGGTCAACCCCCAACGCTTTATCCCGATCCACGACTCGGTCCTAAACCTGATCTCCAAAAATCACCCGACCATGCTCCCGCCTCAGCTTGGCGGTGATACCTGGGCTTACGATTTTACCGGCAATACTTTTGCTGTACTGCCGCCGGATGTCCATCAGGCCCTTTTACAAAATCGCTACCGGGTCGCTCACGATAACAAACCGCCCTTTGAAACCGACGATAACCAGTTGCTCTGGAAGTTGCCGCCGGTGGATATGGCCGATATGATTTCTTTCAACATGGAGACCTACGGTAAGCCGCGCTTTGTCGATATTACCGAACCTGAAAACCCCAAATTCCTGACCCGCCCGGTTGAATTCGGGATGCTCGGTCTGCAAAATAGTGCCGCTCCGGTTC
This sequence comes from Chloroflexia bacterium, assembly GCA_038322625.1. GTDB lineage: Bacteria > Chloroflexota > Chloroflexia > Chloroheliales > Chloroheliaceae > 54-19. The sequence continues at coordinate 90,127 of JBBQGA010000008.1, read as the reverse complement.
CCCAGGCCCCGGCCAACCCGATGTTGCAAAATAATATGACGCAGCCCCTGACGAACCCGGTAATGAACTCCGGTATGGTCACTCAGCCGATGGCGGTTAACCAACAAGTAGTTATGGCCCCAGCTGGCAACTTTGTCGGCAACCTGACCCCGACCGAAAAAGCTTTGTTCGGCTCTTACCTGACCAATACCGTATTCCCCCACGTTCACGGCTCGAAATTTCCCCAGGGTGTCCCCGACCTGAGCATTTTCGAGGTCTTTGACAACGTGGAATTACAGTGGTATTACCGCTACTGGAAAAAGCAAGTGAGTACCCCCCGGCAGTAGAGGGCTAATTATGAGTTTTGAGGTAAACCCTATCTCAGAACTCATAATTTACTTTAATTATTATTATGCGCAGTGATTACGACAAAAGCCTGGATATTTTGAACGAACTGGAGGCCGGCGATAACCGTGACGGCCTCTTTTCGTGCTTTGGACTAACCCCACACGGGCGGGTGATTTATTTTGATGCCGTAGGCAGCCCGCACCGGGTTTCCGTCAAAGGGGCGACGCTAGTACGGGGGCCGTTGGTCAATTTGGAAAAAATGCCAATCGAGGCGATTTCTCAGACCGAAGCCTTTAACCAACTGGCCGAAGAAGCTCGCCAGGGCTACCGGCAAGAATGGCAAACTGCCCAGCTACGCAAATTGCAACCAAAAACCGGTCAGAAACGCAAGTCGATTGCCGCCGCCGGGCTGCTAATTTTGTTGGCCTTTGGCGGCCTGGTCTGGCTTAACGCCGGAAATTTCTTCCAGAGTTTGAGTAAAGCTGAGGCCCAATTAAAACAATTCTACGCCGACCGGGGCGTGAGCATCAACGGCTATAAAGATGTGCCAATGCTAGCCGAGCCGGGAACCTATAATCCACTGGGGCCGGTTTCGATTTCCAGCGAGGTCTTTCGGGGCTTCCTCAACGAGCAAAACAGCCCGGCCCTGACCGAAGCCGACGCGCTTTATCAGGTATGCGTCCTGGAAGGCTGCGACCCAGCGGTGGCCCTGGCTTTCTTTGAACACGAATCGCAATCGGGCAAAGATGGCGTGGCGGCTTACACCAAATCTATCGGGAATATCCGCTGCACCGACAATAGTACTTGCTTCCAAACCGAAGGCAACGGCTCCTTCCGGCGTTATGCCAGTTGGAGCGACGGCTTGCGCGACTGGGCCAAACTGCTCCAGTTTTACAAAAACGATTGGAAACTGATAACCCTGGAAGAAATCATTCCCCGGTACGCCCCCCAGGCCGATCATAACGACGAAACCGCTTACATCGCCGCCGTCAAAGGGCGAGTCGATAATCTGCGCCAGCGCGAGAAAAACCGCAGTGCTGTAAATGCCGGTGAACTACCGGTCGGTAGCCCGGTTTTCGAGAAAGATTGGGTTATTACCCAGGGGTTCAGCACCAAACACCCCGAAATTGATATTGCTCGCCCACTGGAAGTGGCCCTCGGCACCTCCATTCACACCACTCTGGGCGGGGTAGTAACGGTGGTACGCGACGACCCGCTTTTTGGCAACCGGGTATTTATCAGCAACGGCCAGTTCACCGCGCATTACAATCACCTGCTGCCGGATATTCCGGTCAAGAGCGGGCAAGTGCTCCAACGCGGTGATGTCGTCGGCCTGATGGGCAGTACCGGCAAATCAACCGGACCGCACCTCGATTACGAACTTTTCCAGGGTCAGCAACGCCTTGACCCTAGCGAATGGGTTTACCGGCACTAAATTTGCCCGGCTTAGGGTTGTCACGCATCGTATCTGTTCAGACCCCACCCCTAACCCCTCCCCAGGGCCACCAGTGGACGGGAAAAAGAAGAAGAAAAGAGAGTAATTACAGGGGAGACCCCTGTACGGCCCCGCGCAGGGCACCCAGGGGGTACCCGACCCCTGCGTACCCCGCTAATTTTCTTAGTGCTATTGTGAACAGTTACTCACGCATCTACCTATTTCTAATTTAGCCATAAATATGCTATTAATAATTCTGGCCTTTACTCGTAAGAAAAATTAATATGGAAAATCTCCAATAACCTAAAATAGTTCAAAGCCGTTATAGCTACTCTGGAGAAACTCGATGCTGCCTACCGTGCTAACTGTATTATTCTCGCTCCCTTTTATTCTCATAGGTTTAGCCATGCTCTTTATGGCAATCAACTACTACCGGACTACCTTGGAATTGTTCAAGAAAGGGTACGTTGCCACCGGCACTATCATCCGTTTTGATACCTCTGACGGAGGCGATGGCGAAACTTTTTACCATCCGGTCGTAAAATTTTGGACCAGAACCGAAAAAGTTTATGAATTCAAAGACGAATTCGCCACTACAAGTCCGGGATATGAACCCGGCAACGAGGTACGAGTGGTCTATGACCCTGAAAATCCTCAAATGGCTCGAATTAAATCGGGTAGAGCACTCTGGTTTATCCCCACAATCCTTTTGATTTTCGGTATCTCCTTTACCACTGCCGGCCTAGTAATTTTCTCACAAACATTTCGCTAAAGTTATTCGGCTGGCCTTGTTGACTCTTTAATAAGTGCTAACTCGGTATAACAGGTACTAACTGGTCTTCCGGTTGCTGAAGCTGCTATACTGTATACACAAACCAGATACAAATTGTAAACATGGGGTCTCCCACCTCTTTTTATGTAACTACTTAACAATTGCATAATTATTTCACAATGTTTCAATGGGGGTTTTCAAGGGGCACCCAGGGGGTACCCGGCCCCCAGGACGGGGGCATAGCGGGGGTGTACCCCGCGCTTTTGCCTCTTCCCCAGCGTCGCATTGCGACGCTGGGGGTAAAAAAGAGTGTTGGGGGATGTCCCCCAAGTCCCCCTTGCAGGGGTTGCACCCCTACGAACCCGGCTTAGTACTTTGTGATTTTTTATGCAATTAACAAGTAACTATTCTCAGCCACAGAAAGGAATAACTCTATGCCGGAAGCCTCAGAGGAAAAGAGTAAGAACAAGAAGGAAAAGGAAAAAGAGAAAAATAAGGATAAAGCGAAGGACAAAGATACAAAAAAGCCGGAGCCGATAGGCGATTACCAGCAAGGCATCGAGACAATGTACAAGCTCTGGGGGCCGGAAATGACCGAGCAAATGCGGGCGGTCTGGCGGCAAGCCCATCCCGATGTCGAACGCTATATCACCGGCTTTGCGCTGGGCGAAGTCTGGTCGCGGCCCAATCTTGATCTCAAAACGCGTAGCCTGGTCTGTCTCTCGGCGGCGGTCGCCCTCGAACGAGAAGGTCAGATCAGGTTGCATACCAATGGGGCACTGAATAGCGGAGCCACCGAAACCGAAATTTATGAAGCGATTATACAGCTAATGATTTACGCCTCGTTTGCGGCAGCCTGGCAGGCAATGGTATATGTCACCCAGGAAATCCAAAAGCACCGCTCGAAAACCGTCTAGTTAGGGCCGCGAAGACGAAATCCGGGGGGCCTCGGTTTCCTCAGTGGTGGGCCGGAGCGGAATAACTACTGGTTCCGGCTCCTGCGCCGCTTTGGCCGTCTCCGAAAGCTTGTTGAGGTTGATACCTTCACGAGAGGTATAATAGGCTCCCAGCGCGATCACCGGCAAATAACCGGTCAGGTGAAGCAAAAGTCCAAAACTCAGCAAAAGTGATTTCTGATCAGGGAAGAAGGGACTGAGCGCAGTTATCGTGATAAACTCGAACACCCCGACGTAACCCGGCGCGGATGGTACCACCATTCCCAAATTTAGCGAAATAGTAAGCAACATCGATAGTTTCCAATCGAGCTGAAAATTGATCGCGGCACTCAAGACAAAATAGTTTACCACCGCAAAAGTCCACATTAGGATCGATTGCGCCCACAGGTTCAAGCTTAATTTGAGGTCCAGCAACACACTCAGAACATCCAACACCTCACGGGCCAGATTAGCGATTTTTATAGCTAAAGCCGACGGTAACGGTTTAAGAAACCAGTTTATCAATTGCTCGGACTGTTTGCGATAGAGGGCCATCAGGATACACACTATAAAACCGACCACCACCAGCCCACAGGTAAAGAAGGCCGGTCCGCGAAAGCTATCCGGTACATTTAGAAATGGCAGCAACCCGATCAGGAAGATGAACATGGTCATCACGTCGAGAATTTTTTCCAGCAAAATAGTGGAAAACACTCTCACCGGCCCGATCTTCTCGCTCCGGCTCAGGGTATACCCACGCACTACCTCACCCAACCGGGCCGGTAATACCGTATTAAAAAAGTAACTCATCATAAGAGTAGCCCACAGCCGTTGCAAACGGATCATAGGGGCGGGCTTGAAGAGCAACTGCCAGCGAGTAACTTTGAGGAAAAGGGTACAGAAATAGGGCACAAAAGATAGGGCCAACCACCAATAGTTCAGGCGGCTAAAAGTATCGCCTACCTTATCAAATTCGATGCTGCTGAGTGCAAAATAGATCGCTACGACACTGATGATAATACCGATCCATAACTTCCACTGTTTCAAAATAGCTCGTAGCAATCTAAACCTTCCTGTAAAATAACGCTAAAAGGCGAGAACGATGGGGAAAAACGCCTGGTCCTATGCCCCTGGGAAAATAACATAGCCTACCGGGCTTGTCAAGCTTATTATAGTTGCGTTAGCTGAGAGCTTGCGATTCGAGGCTGGCCGAAACTACCGAGACCGCCGCCGGTGCGTCCGCCACTTTGCCCAGGTTTACCAGCCGGTCGACCCGTTCGATGCTCAGACAACGCCCACTATTTTCATCCAGGCTCAAAACCACACTGTTAAACTGAACCGGTCCCGCCGCCACCTGATACATCGAAGGCATTCCGTCCACAAAACGGGTCAGAGCGGCCTCAACCTTCATGCCCAGGCTGCCATCGCGCGGACCACACATCCCAATATCGGTCACTTTGCCGGTTCCGCGCGGCAATACGCGAGCGTCCAGGGTTGGCACGTGGGTATGCGTGCCGACCACCGCACTCACCCGGCCATCCAGATACCAGGCCAGGGCCTGTTTTTCACGAATATCCTCGGCGTGAAAATCAACAAGAATTACGTTCGGTTGCTTGTCGTCCTGCCAGACTTCCATTTCTTCCAGCAACTGGTCGAGAGCCTGAAACGGTGAAAAGGCACTATAGATATTAATTTTCAAAAGCCCAATGACCGAAACCAACAACACCCGGCAGTTCCCGGCCTTGATGATCAAATAGTCGCGGCCCGGCGTATTGGGACTAAAATTTAATGGTCGCACAATCCGGTCGGTAGTCGCCAGGTAATCGTATATCTCGCTTTTATCATAAATATGATCGCCCAGCGTCAGATAATCGGCCCCGTTTTCCAGCAGATCGCGGGCCGAACTGATGTAGAGTCCCAGCCCGTCGGCGTTCTCGGCATTAACGATCACCAGGTCAAGTTTATACTGGTCGCGTAACCCCGGCAGAAGCTGCTTGACCGCCTGACGGCCACTTTCACCGACAACATCGCCGGTCATTAACACTCGTAGCATCGCCTGTATATCCCTCACTTGCTAGTCATTTAGCCCCTTAAAGGTGCTATAATGCAAAGAGCTATTAGGCATCAATGTGACCATTATAACATACACCCTGTTCATATTTAGCTATAATTAATTCCACAGAACATTTTTAGGAACATTTTTAGAACCGCTTATAGGAGCCAGGGAAGGACAAGCACAGTGACAGACACGATGCAAAAGGGCCGGAAAATCGGGCAATATGAAGTCGTTGGTCCGTTGGGCAAAGGTGGGATGGCAACGGTTTACCGGGCCTACCAACCAGCCCTCGACCGCGAAGTAGCAATCAAAATTATCGCCGAACAATTTGCCACCGACGTGACCTTTGTTGAGCGGTTTCGCCGGGAAGCTCGCGCGGTCGCCCGGTTACGCCACCCGAATATCCTGGCGATCTACGATTTTGGCGAGGAAAACCAGCTTTTTTACCTGGTAATGGAATTGATCGACGGACCGACCCTTAAAGATCAAATGCACGGCCAGCCCATGCCGGTCGATAAAGCCCTCGACTATATCAAACAGATTGCCAGTGCCCTCGATTATGCCAATAAAAACGGGATCATCCACCGCGACGTAAAACCTTCTAACGTGCTGCTGGATAATAGTGGCCGGGCGGTCCTGTCGGATTTTGGTATTGCCAAAATGGCCGCTTCCAACACTCAATTGACCAACACCGGTACCGGCATCGGAACCCCCGATTATATGAGTCCAGAACAGGCGATGGGCGAAGAATTGGATGCCCGTAGTGACCAGTATTCGCTGGGCGTAATGCTCTACGAGCTATTGACCGGGCGCACTCCCTTTACCGGCGACACCCCAATTGCGGTCGTGATGGGCCACGTTTCCAAACCGCTACCCCCGGCCAATCTGATCAACCCGCAGATTCCGCTTTCAGTCGAAAAAGTGCTGGAAAAAGCTCTGTCTAAAAAAGCCGTCGACCGCTACGAGAGTACCGCCGGGTTTGGACAGGCCCTGGAAGATGCCTGGCGCAATCGTAACAATGCCGAGTTAAACGTGGGCAACTCCCCGGCCTCCGCTTCTAATCAAGCCGGTCAAGACCAGACTACCGCCGTCGCCGTCCCTACCGTCCCTCGACCGGGTAGTGGACCCTACATCCCGGAAGCCGAGCAACTTTATAGCAAAGCCCGTAGCCAGGAAGCCTTGAACAATTTTCACGGTGCCTTTAGCACTTTCCATCAGCTAAACGGCCAGTTCCCAAAATACCGGGATGTCCCGACTATTCTGGATCGCTATCTTACAATGGGTTACGGCCAGCCTCAACCTACTGGCTGGCAAACTGCTACCGGTCATCCCGGTATTAGCGGTCAGTATACCCCCCCCGGTCAGTTCCAGAGCCAACCCTACAACGGGTATTATGGTACCCCCGCCCCGGTCGCCAAAAAGGCAGGTCTATCGCCGGCTGTTCTGCTGGGGGTGGGCCTGATCGTATTGGTGGCACTGGGCATCATCGCCTTGTTGCTTGCCAGTGGCTCTAAGAAATCTAACCAGGCCAGCCCGGTCGCGGTCGACACTGCCACCGGGGCCGACCAGACGACCACGACCCCGGAAGCCACTTCCGCCGAAGTTACCACCACCCCTCCCAATACTACGGTAGCCTTGATTGTACCTCCGCCGAGCATAAAAATTGATACGCCGGTCCCGGCGGTCACGCCTAACGCTGCCGACACCGGCAAAGGTAAATATGTAACCTTCAAAGAACCGGACGGAGTCTGGAATGTAGAAATACCGGACGCCTGGGTAGCCGATCCCCAGTCCTTGCAGGTGACTTTTTCGCCCAAAGACGATACCGGTTCCGGCATTGTCGTCGTATCGCAGGACCTTGGCAGCCTCGGCGACCTACCACCCGATTCTCTCTCCAGCCTGATCAAATCATTCCTGGAACCTTACGGCGCAAAGATCGATAAAGACGAGAAACGTAAAGTTGACGGCCAGGATGCTAACCTCAGCACCGGTACTTTTACCCAGAGTGGCGTCACCTACAATATGAAGTTGATCAGCTTTATCAAAAACAAAAAACTGTTTCTGGTAATGTTTATCAGTGCACCGGGAGTGGGTACCGATTTTGACCAGGTTCTCACTCATTTTCTGGATACTTTTAAAGTCGCCTGAGGCCACTACAACTTGTCCCTGTTCAAGTCCCCAAAACTCTGGTTAAGTGTCTTTAACCGCTTACAAAGGTTTACCCGGATGGTATAATAGCCCTGTGGAAAAAACATCTATACAACCTGAAAGTATCAAAGAGACTGCGCCGCGCCCTCGCTGGAATGTGCTGGGCCTGCTGGTCGATGACCTGACCTTGCCGCAAGCAGTCGAACGGATCGTAGAATGGGTAGAAGCCCGGCGAAGCAACGCCCAGGCTCCCTTGCGCCTGATCGTAACGGCCAATCCTGAATATGTAATGGCAGCCCGGCGCGACCCGACCTTTCTGGCCCTGGTCAATTCAGCCGATGTACTCACGCCGGACGGCGCAGGGCTAATGCTGGCCGGTAAGCTGCTGGGCCAGCCTTTCAAGGAACGAGTCACCGGCGTGGCCCTGTGCGAAGCTCTGTTCGCGGTGGCCGCCGCTCATCACTTACGCCTGTTTTTGCTGGGAGCCGGACCGGGCGTGGCAGAACAGGCCGCCACCGTCTTACGCGAGCAATATCCAGGCATAAATATTGCCGGTTGTTGGGCCGGACAAAGTGGGCCGGAAGGTGACGAGGAAAGCCTTTGCCGGATCACAGAGGCCAGGGCAGAAATCGTCCTGGTGGCCTACGGGATGCTCAGGCAGGATTGGTGGGCGGCCCGTAATTTGCAAAAAAGCGGGGCGACTGTCGCAATCGGTATCGGTGGGGTGCTGGATTACAAGTCAGGCCGGGTGTCCCTCGCTCCTCGCCGGGTGCGCCAGTTGGGGCTGGAATGGCTCTACCGGCTGTACAAAGAACCCTGGCGTTGGCGGCGGCAACTGGCTCTGGTCGGTTTCGCTGTGGCGGTCTACCGGCAAGCCCTCCGGCAAATCGGCCAGAAAATAAGATTTCCGTTCCGGTCTACCGGACACCTGTAGCTGGGCCTACCAGACCGCCCCTGCCCGATCTGTTCGCCAACGCCCTCACGGCGATGGGAAATGTGCTCGGTGTTAATTTTTGGGGGCATCGGTCTCACTATCGCCGTCATCCGGCTAAAAAGATAAAATGTCACTTTCACACTTCTTAGCCTTATTCAAAAACAAAAAAGTGCTGGTAGTAGGCGATCTCTACCTGGACGAATATATAATTGGGCAGCCTAGCCGGATTTCGCGGGAGGCTCCGATTGCCGTGCTGGAGTTCCGCGAACGCCGCAACGTGCCCGGAGGCGCAACCGCTCCGGCCTGTAATATCCAGGCGATGGGCGGCCAATCTTTTATGCTGGGGGTCATCGGCCACGATCAGGCCGGGCAGGAATTGAGCGAATTGCTGACCATTCGCGGGGTAAATATCGCCGGATTAATCGTAGACGAACAGCGACCTACCACCACCAAAACCCGGATTGTCGCCGAGGCCGAGCATATCTTTCCGCAGCAAGTCGCCAGGGTCGACCGGCAAGACCGTACTCAAATCGGCGGTCAGGTGGAGCAATCCGCTGTCAAATATTTAGAACGCCTGGCCTCCGAAGTCGACGCGATCTTGTTTTCCGATTACAAAACCGGCGTAGTCAGCCCAAACCTGATCCAGGCCGGTCTGCGCTATGGCAAACTGATCACAGTAGACTCGCAGGGCGGCCTGGATAAATTCAAGGGCTGTAGCCTGGTCAAGTGCAACGACCACGAAGCCAGCGATTACCTGCGGCGCAAATTACGGACGGACGCCGATTTTGAACAGGCTTTGCTAGACCTCCGGGCTGAATTGGCAGCCAGCATGGTCGTGATTACGCGTGGCGGCGAAGGGATGTCGATCCTGGAAACCGACCGCCGGATTACCCACTTACCGGCCTTCAACCGCAGCGAGGTATTTGACGTGACCGGAGCCGGGGATACCGTAATCTCACTTCTAACGCTGGGTCTGGTGGCCGGGGCGAGTTTGCCGGAAGCCGCCCAACTGGCTCAGGCGGCGGCGGGGGTCGTAATTCGCAAACAGGGCAACGCTACCATTCAACTGGACGAGCTGGCAAAAGAATTGAGCAAGTTAAATTTATGATACTGGCGCGGTCTGAACTGGCTCAACAGGGCAAACTGTGGCGCGAGGCCGGGCTAAAAGTGGTCTTTACCAACGGCTGCTTCGATTTGCTGCACCTGGGCCACGTCCAATACCTGACAGAAGCTCGCGCGCTGGGCGATTTGCTGGTGGTCGGCCTGAACAGCGATACCTCGGTAACAGCCTTGAAAGGCCCCCTTCGCCCACTGGTAGGGGAACAGGCCCGCGCCAGCGTCATGAGTGCCTTACGCCCGGTCGATCACGTCGTGATCTTCGAGGAGTATACCGCCGAACAGGTGGTCGCCGAACTTCAACCGGCGATCTACGTCAAAGGCGGCGATTATTCGGCCTCCGAAAGCCAGCCCACCGGCAAACCACTACCGGAAGCCGCCATCGTGCGGACCTATGGCGGGGAGGTCGCCCTCATCCCCTTTCTGCCCGGTTATTCCACCACCGACCTCATTCAAAAAATTGTTGCGCTCTACGGAACGCCTACCACCTGAGCGGACTACCCGACCGCCGAGATGGGGCTGTCCCGGTCTTCACCTATTCCAGCCTGACTAACCAGGCCGGGTTAAACCTGATCATCGCCCTGATCTTTAATGGTAGGACTAAACCATTGCTGAAAAATAAGCCTTCATTGAAAATAGCTCCCATCTGAATTATAATCACTGCAAAGCTACAATCATATAATTATAGAAATCGTAACTACTCACCAAATCTCGGTAGAGGATCGAAGCAGGAGTCATGGGGACGCAGCCCCGGCGGGGGGGGTGATACAGGCGGGTACCCACTGGGTGCCTCTGTTACCCTTCTCTTTTTTCTTCTTTCCCCGTCCACTGGTGGCCCTGGGGAGGGGTCAAGGGTGGGGCCTGAGTAGTTACCGGAAATCTTTGAAATCGAGGCTAAAAATTGGAAAACATGACGCTGAATAAAGCCCCCTACTTTGTAGAAACCGGCTGGCTGGCCGACCATCTCGACGACCCGCAGGTTCGCATTATCGATATGCGCTTTTACTTTGACCGGCCCGGCTTCGAGGCTTACGCCGTCGACCACCTACCCGGTGCACTTTATCTGCAATGGGATACCGAACTGAGCGACCCGAATCACCCGGTCAAATATATGCTGGTGCCACCCGAAAAACTGGCCGCCCTGATGGGACGGCTGGGCATCGATAACGCCATGACAATCGTGGCCTACGATGATGAGGGCGGTCATTTCTCGTCCCGGCTGTGGTGGACCCTTAATTATTACGGCTTCGATAATGTTCGCATTTTGCACGGCGGTATCCAAAAATGGAAAAGTGAAAACCGACCCCTACAAACCGAAATTCCCGGCTACCCGCCTAAAACCTTTAAGCCTGGTCAACCGCGCCTCGAATGGCGTACCACCGCCGACCAGGTTCTGGACCACCTGAACGACCCGCATACCGCTCTGGTCGATGTCCGGCGGAGCAGCGAGTACCGGGGCGAGGAGGTCCGAGCCGCGCGGGGAGGTCATATTCCAGGCGCGATTAATCTTAACTGGCTGGAAAACCTCGACCGGGAAAGCTGGACCTTTAAGGATGCCGCCACTCTACGCCAGCGTTTCGAGGCCGCCGGAGTAACCCACGACAAACACGTTGTTACCTATTGCCAGGGTGGCGTTCGGGCCTGTCACGCCGCCCTTACGCTCAAGATGCTGGGCTACCCGGATGTGTCGGTTTATGATGGTTCCTGGGAAGAATGGGGCAACGACCCAACCTTGCCGCTGGAAAAAGAATGAGGGTTGGCTTCGATTATACCCCGGCGATCCGGCAGGGCGGCGGTATAGGCCGCTGGACCCGCAGTTTGGTCCAGGCTCTCCGCGATTTACCCGAAGCGCGTGACCTAGAATTAACGCTGTTCTATGCCGGGGGCAGTCTGACACCGGCCCAATCCAAATTTATTGCCAGCGAGCGGGAGGCCGCCCCTCCTTCGGTTCGTTATGTAAAGTTGCCCTTTTCCGAGCCAAACCTGACTCGCCTCTGGCAACGCCTGAAAGTGCCGGTGCCGGTTAGCTGGCTGGCCCAACTTTCGCAACCGGGGCGCGGGCTGGGCAAATTGGACCTGTTGCACTTCCCCGACTTTGTAATCCCGCCTTATACCGGCGCACCGTCGCTGGTCACGATCCACGACCTGAGTTTTATTATTACGCCGGAGTGTGCCGAAGCCAATCTGCAAACTTATCTCAGTCAGGCCGTACCGCGCACGGTCAAAAAAGTCGATTTTATCAGTGTCGACTCCGCCGCGATCAAGCAGGATTTGATCGAGCGTTTGAACGTCCCCGCCGGAAAGATCAGCGTCATCTACGGTGGAGTAGGGCCAGAATTTAAGCCGCTCACCGACCGCGAAAAGCTGGAGGAAGTGCGCCAGCGTCTGGGCCTGCCGGAACGGTTTATTCTTTTTCTGGGGACAATCGAACCACGCAAGAATCTGGCCCGGCTGGCCGAAGCCTGGCACCGGCTCAAAGACACCCCTGCCGGACAGGGGCGGCGACTGGTGCTGGCCGGACGGCGCGGCTGGCTCTACGAACCGATCCTGGCCCGGATCGCCGAACTCGGCTTGCAAGATGAAATCGTGTGGCTGGATTTCGTGCCGGAAGGGGACCTGGTTTCGCTCTACAATCTGGCCGATCTGTTTTGCTTCCCTAGCCTCTACGAAGGCTTTGGCATCCCGCCCCTGGAGGCTCTGGCCTGTGGCACCCCGGTCGTGACCGCCAACAATTCCTCGCTGGCCGAGGTTTGCCAGGCGGCAGCCCTGTTCTGCGAAGCCACCAGCGTCGACTCGATTACCGAGGCCATCCGGCAGGGTTTAACGAGTATCGATGGCGACTGTCAACTGGTCAACGAGTTACGGGCCAGAGGGCTTGACCGCGCCCGCCAGTTTACCTGGCAAAATGCCGCTCAGGAAGCTTTAACCTTGTACCGCAAAATCGCCGGGCAATAAGGGTAGACGGCATCCAATTCTATCTATATAATAAAATAATAAATAATAAAATAAGTTTAATAGCCCGAATAAAGGGTCTGCCGATTTTTAAGTTTAGAGGAGTTACCAGGTTTGAATAAATTGACGGGCGCGCCCCGGTCTGCTATTACAGGGCTGGGGGTCTATCTACCCTCCCGAATAATGACCAATCAGGATTTAGCAAAATTGGTGGATACCACCGACGAATGGATTGTCCAACGTACCGGTATCCGCCAACGTCGCATCGCCGCGCCCGAAGAAACTACTCTGAGTATGGCAATCGAAGCTTCCAAACAGGCCCTGGCTACCGCTCATATCGGGGCTGACCAGCTTGACCTGATTATCTGTGCGACCCTGATCCCGGAACATCCTTTTCCCAGTACGGCCTGTCTGGCCCAGGAAGCCCTCGGAGCCACCCATGCCGGGGCGTTCGACCTGAGCGCGGCCTGTGCCGGGTTTATCTATGCCCTCAGCGTGGCCCGCGCCTATATTGCCAGTGGGATGGCTGAAAATGTACTGGTTATCGGCTCCGAAACCATGTCGCGGGTGATCGACTGGCAAGATCGCTCGACCTGTGTTTTGTTCGGAGATGGGGCCGGGGCCGTCGTGATCCAGGCCGCCCGCGAAGAAAATCGCCCGGCGGGTGACATCGAATCGGTGGTACTCCGCAGCGATGGGGCCAAAGGCGACTACCTGATGATCCCCGCCGGCGGCTCAAAAGCCCCCGCCAGCGAACAAACCGTCCGCGACCGCCAGCATTTTATTCACATGAACGGACCGGAAGTTTTCAAAGGCGCGGTCCGGGGTATGGCCGAAGCCTGCGTCGAAGCGGTCCGTCAGGCCGATTTGCGGCTGGAGCAGGTCGATTTGATGGTAGCCCACCAGGCCAACTCTCGCATAATCGAAGGCGTTCGCAACCGGTTAGCCTTACCACCTGAAAAAGTCTTTCAAAATTTGCAGCGATATGGCAATACCAGTGGAGCTTCGATCCCGATTGCCCTTTACGATGCCGTTCGAGAGGGCGCGATCAAGCCGGGTATGCGAGTAGCGGTGGCCGGGTTCGGCGGCGGGTTCGCCTGGGGAGCCGCGATCATCAAATGGGGCAATGTCGAGCTATAGCCTGAGCGGCGGCACCTCAACCAGCTCACTGGCTTTCGGCTGAACCTGATTGCGGGTAGCCTGCCGGTATCGACCCCTTTCAAACTCTACCGGCCAACAAACAAAGCTTGTTATCTCATTAAAACCAATACCAAACGCTCTTTGGCGGAGTAAAAACATAAGATGCCCTTAAACGAAAAAGGCCTTGAAGTCGGCGAAAAAGCCCCCACCTGGAAATTGAAAAGCGTCGAGGGATTTACCCTTCATTCGGAACAATTCAAAAACCGTCCGCTATTACTCTTTTTCTTCCGGGGCACCTGGTGTCCCAGTTGTCGCAAGCAAATGGCCGATGTGCGCGAGGAGTGGGAACGGATCAAACCTCTGGCATCAGTCGTAGGCATCGTCGGGCAGAGTTCTAACGAGGTTGGCACTTTCCTCAGCCAGCATCCTCTACCCTACCCCCTTTTACCCGACCCGCAGCGTGAGGTTATAAAATCTTTTGGAGTATACCAGCGGTTTAGCCTGGACGGTATGCGAATTGCTTTTCCCAGCAGCTTGATAATCGACGGTCAGGGCATTGTAAAATACAGTTTTGTGGGCGAAAGCCAGTTCGACCGGCCCGACCTTAATCAGCTTATCGAACAACTTACCCTGCTAAACCGCAGTTAACCTTTTCAGGCCCGGCTACCCATTTTCGCCGCCGACTTTTTGATTTTCCTGAACCAAAAATTTTAATTTTATCTCATTTTAGCGATAAAGAAGCACCGTCAGGTTGTTAAAATGGAACTCCAACCCTACCGCAAGCGTTATACTGAGGTGAAACAATCGTCATCAAAAAAATAAAGTAACTACTCAAGCCGCACCCCTGACCCCTCCCCAGGGCCACCAGTGGACGGGGAAAAGAAGAAGAAAAGAGAGTTTACAGGGGCACCCAGTGGGTACCCGGCCCCACGACCCCTGCTTCGATCCTCTAAAGTGGTTGGGGTGTAGTTACAAAAAAAGAACAGAAGAAAAACCAAATTATAAAGATAGGGCCGGTGAGCAGGCTAAAAACCGGGTCAGGGGAGAAAATGAGTTTACTGGACATCATAATAATTGCGATAGTAATCGCTTTTACGCTGGTCAGCGCGGTCTGGGGTGTTATCCGGCAAGTTATAGCGGTCGGTGGTTTGCTGTTCGGCATCTGGCTGGGTAGTATTTTCAACACGCCGGTGGCCGGTTTCCTGGGTTTTTTGAATAATCCGCAGGTCGCCAAAGGGGTAGCTTTCGTCGGCATCGTCTTGCTAGTGAGTGCCGCCGCCAGCGTCGTCGCATCGATATTATATTTTGTATCCGGTTTACTCTTTCTGGGTTTATTCGACCATATAATGGGGGCCGCGCTGGGCTTCATCCAGGGTGTCCTGATGATCGGTATCTTTCTGGTGGCCGCCCTGACCATTTTTCCCGATTGGACCCAGCAACAACTTGCAAAAAGCTTCCTCGCCAACAAGGTGGTCGGTGCCCTGACCTCACTCGCCCTATTGGCGGCTCCCCAGGACCTCAAAGACATCGTTCAAAATGCCCGTAATCATTTATAATTTGATTATCATGGGCGACACGCTATAATAGAGTTAAGACAACCGGGTTGTTCGCACCGGGAATGATTATAGGTCTGTAGGTTCGTAGGTTCTGGAGAATATATTATGCACAATTTTCCCGGCCAGCCTGGGCTATTAAAGATTACGATGGCCTGGAGCAGGTTATTGCTAATCCTGCTGGTTTGCTCCGCCGTTCTGGGGGCCTGTGGCCCCAACCCGACCGCCTCGAACCAGATAGTCCCCACCCCTTCGAGCAACCTCAAGGTTAGCTCGGCTTTGCTTGGCATCTTTGTGGCTTATGAAACCACCAGCGGCTCGCCCGACGATAAAAAAACCGCCGCCCTCAAATACGCCCGCGATAAACACATCCTTAACAACAAAGACGAGGCAGTATTTGATCTGGAAATCGACCCCGCCGACCGCCAGGCGGCCATTGAGGAAAAGATAAAATCGATGGGCGGTCGAGTGACCAACGCGGCGGACATGGAGGGGGAGGTTCACCTGCAAGTAAATGTCCCGGTGGAGGTCTTTATCACTTATGCCAACAACTCAAACAATTTTCTCAGCGATATTGCCTCCTTCCAGGGCGTGAAATCGGTCAATCTTATTCCGGCTTTTCCCAAACAGGAATTTCGCCACTTCCCCGATAGCCCCACCGCCCTGCAACAACTGGCCGGACAAACCAAAAACGAAGGGGTCAAAATGATGGGGGCCGATAAGTGGCAGGCCGCCGGTTTCAAAGGCAAAGGGGTCAAGATTGGCGTTATCGACGGCGGTTTTAAATATTATAAAAAGTTTATCGGTTCGACCCTACCCTCCAATCTGGTGGTCAAAGATATTGACGCTGCCAGCGGTGGCAGTGGCGTACTGGAAGACGATGTTCACGGCACGGCGGTCCTGGAAATTGTAGCCTCGCTGGCCCCGGAAGCTCAACTTTATGCCGTCGCCTTCAACGGCAACCCGATCCAGCTAAAGCAATCCCTCGATTATCTGGTCGGTCAGGGGGTCAATATTGTTTCCGGCTCATTTGGCTACCACACCTATGCCGGTGACGGCACCAGCGCGGTCTCTCGGTTGATCGATACCTATCGAAAAAAAGGCATTCTCTTTTTATTTTCCTCCGGCAACGAAGGCGATAGCCACTACACCGAGTTTTTTAACCCGGATGCCGACGGCTTTCACCAGTTTATCCCCGGTGTCACCCGTCTGCTGATCGCTACCGGCAGCAGTTCCGCCTTTGACACGGATTTAACCCTGAACTGGGAACAGTGGGGCCTGTCCGGTAAACAGGTCACGGACCTCGATCTTTTTCTACTCGACCGCAACGATAATGTGATCGAGAGCAGCGAAGACAGCCAATCTTCGCGCAATCCGGTGGAGTTTATCCAGACAAAGCTGGAACCTAAAAAACCTTATTACGTTCGGATACGTCAGAAGGGGGGCGCGTCGGCACCGGCTAAACCCTTCCGGTTGCATCTGTTTAGCCACGATGTCCCTTTACAATTTTCGGTCCCTCAAATGGCGATTGCCAGCCCTGCCGACAGCAAAAGCGCGTTGGCGGTCGGGGCGATCCAGTGGGAAGTCGACCGGCTGGCCTACTACAGCAGCGAAGGTCCGGCCCTGGATGGCCGCTTCAAACCCGAAATAGCGGCTCCTGCCGGAGTTAGCAGCCTGGCCTATGCCGAGGAAGGCCAGAAGGCCTTTGACGGTACCAGTGCCTCCTGTCCCGAAGCCGCCGGTATCGCGGCGATCCTGAAAGGGGCCAACCCCAACCTGTCCACCGATGACCTGGAAGAACTGTTAAAACAATCGGTCAAAGACCTCGATCCCGGTGGGCCGGATTACGCCAATGGTTACGGGCGGCTCGACATCGGTCAGCTCAACCCCTCGGCCAACATCGCCCCGACCGGCAAAGCCGCCACCGTACCAAACGCCGATATGACCAACTTGCAGTACCCAGTGCTGGTCTTAAAATACTACCCAACCCCCAAAGTAGACTCGCCCAGTATGCCCAAAGCCGGGCCAACCCCGCTCCCCACTCGCGGGACCGGGCTGGAAGATGGAGCCACCAACGACTCGAAGGCCGGGAGCAGCATCCCGGTCAATGTACCCAACCCGACTCCACGACCGACAGCGACCCCTTCCAGCAAAATCACCGCCGGGGTGCCGCCGGTCGCCAGCATCAATTTTAGCGATAGCTTCAAGGATATAACCACCGGCTTGCCCAACAGTGGTCCAACTTTCTACCAGAACGGCACCTATCACGTTAAAGCGGCGGCCAACCAACTGGCCTGGGGCAGTTACCCCAATAATATTGTTAGCGTCAGCGATTTTGGAGCCGAAATGACTGTGCAGGGCCTCACCACCAAAGACGCTCTCTACGGTTTGATCTTCTGGCAACAGGATGCTCAGAACTATTATCTACTCAGCGTGAACGGTACCGGCCAGTACCAGATCAGCCGGTTCAGTGGCGGCCAGTACCAGGAAATAATCGAGTGGAGCAGCCCTACCGGCTGGAAAACCAATAGTGCCAACGTCTTACGCCTGGTAGCCAGTCAGGGCAATCTGGCCGTCTTTTTCAACGACCAGGCTGCCAAAACCGGACAGGCCACCGGACAGGGTGCCATCGGCTTTGCTGCCGGAAGTTATGGCCCACCTGCCGAAGCGGTTTTTACAAATTTCCGGCTGACCTTGAGCAAATAACTTTTGTAAAAGTGTAACTGCACACCAAACCGATGTAAAGGATCGAAGCAGGGGTCGTGGGGGCCGGGTACCCACTGGGTGCCCTGCGGGGGGTACTACAGGCGGGTACCCGCTGGGTGCCCCTGTAAATACTCTTTTCTTCTTCTTTTCCCCGTCCACTGGTGGCCCAGGGGAGGGGTCAGGGGTGAGGTCTGAGTAGTTACGTAAAAGTTTAGAAATAAAGTAGATAAAGAAGGAGTCGAAACAAGATTGAAAGGGCGAGATTTACTGTCAATGGCCGATTTTTCCGCCGGCGAACTGGCGGCAGTGCTGGCGACAGCGGCCCAGCTAAAAGCACAGACCAAACAAAAAATTACCCATCACCTGCTGGCCGGTCAAACCCTGGCGTTGGTTTTCGAGAAACCTTCATTGCGAACCCGTCTTTCTTTTGACGTGGGAATGTTCCAGCTTGGTGGTCGAGCAATCTATCTGGCTCCGGCTGAGGTCGGGTTGGGTAAACGCGAAACCACCGCCGATGTAGCGCGTGTAATCGGTCGGATGTGTGATGTGATCGTGGCGCGGGTCTTCCAGCACGCCGATCTGGTCGAGATGGCCGAATATTCGCCAGTGCCGGTTATCAACGGCCTATCCGACCAGGAACACCCCTGCCAGGTGTTAGCCGACCTGCTGACGATCCAGGAACACTTTGGCCGCCTGGACGGTCTGACGATGGCTTACGTCGGTGATGGCAACAATATGGCCCACAGCCTGATCATCGGGGCAGCCCTGAGCGGTCTGAATATCGTGGTTATTTCGCCGCCCGGTTACGAGCCAAACGAGGAAATCGTGGCCCACTCCCGCCAGCTTGCCGCCGGTCGCTCAACCGTCAAAGCCGTCCACAACCTGGAAGCGGGTGTAGCCGGGGCCGATATTATCTATACCGATGTCTGGGCCAGCATGGGCCAGGAAGAGGAAGCCGCCGCCCGCCGCCAGGTGTTTATGCCCTACCAGGTAAACGAAGAACTGGTGGCGAAGGCCAAACCGGAGGCCCTGGTATTGCATTGTTTACCGGCTCACCGGGGCGACGAAATCAGTGCCGGGGTTATGGAAGGGGCACAATCCGCCGTGTTCCAACAGGCCGAAAACCGGCTGCACGCTCAGAAAGGTTTGCTGGTTCACCTGCTGGGAGGAGTTTAGCATGACCGAACGCGCCGAACTGCTGCTAACCGTCACCGGCCTCGACCAGCCCGGCATCACCGCCGAGATTTGCCAGGTTTTGGAAACCGCCGAGGCCGACTTGCTGGATATTCAGCAGGTCACGATCTCGCCGTTGCTGGTGATGGCCCTGCATATCAGCCTACCCTACCAACCGGTCGCCGGGCAGCCTCACCCCGAACCGGCGGCCCTGGTGCCGGGCGAATTATTGCGGTTGGCCTTACGGCTCGATTTACAGTTGCGGGTGCAACCCTTTGTCCCTTCGCCGACCGGTAGCACTCCCGACGTTTACTACGCCGTAACCTGCTTATCCTCGCGCATCAAGCCCGCCGACCTCGAAGCAATTAGCGGCACCCTGGCCCGCCTCGGTGCCAACATTGACCGGATCACCCGCCTGACCGAAAATAGCCTGAAATGTATCGAATTGACCGTCCGCACGCCCCACGACCTGGAACATTCGCGGCTCAAGCGTGCCCTGTTTGCGGTCTCCAACGAAATCGGGGTGGATATAGCGGTGCAGCCCGAAAGCCTGTTCCGGCGCAGCAAACGATTGATCATTATGGATGTGGATTCGACCCTGATTCAGCACGAAGTAATTGACGAACTGGCTCACATGGTCGGGGTCGAGGAGGAAGTAGCCCTCATCACGGCCCAGGCCATGTCCGGTCAGCTTGATTTCGCCGAGGCCTTGCGGCACCGGGTCGGTCTGCTGGCCGGACTGGAAGCCAGCCGCCTGGAAGAACTGGCCGACCGCCTCAAGCTGACCCCCGGTGCCCATACCCTGCTCAATGTTCTAAAAAAACTCGGCTACAAAACCGCGATTGTCAGTGGCGGGTTTACCTTCTTTACCGACCGGCTGCGCCAGCAACTTGGCCTCGATTACGCGGTGGCGAACGTCCTGGAAATTGTAGATGGTCGCCTGACCGGGCGGATCGTCGGGCCGGTAGTCGATGCCCAGGCTAAACTACGCAGCCTGAAAGAGATTGCCGAGCGCGAAGGTATCGAACTGGCCCAGACCCTGGCCGTCGGGGATGGGGCCAACGACCTGTTGATGCTCGAAGCCGCCGGGCTGGGAGTGGCTTTCAACGCCAAACCAATTGTGCGCGAGGCCGCCGACCTATCGATCAGTCAGCCCAATCTCGATGTGTTACTCTATTTGATCGGCATCCGGGAACGCGAGTTGGCCGGGCTGGTTTAGCCGGTCAAACCAGTGCCAGTGCCCCCAACCAGCCGACCGCCGTCAGCAGCATGGATACACAGCACAACTTCCAGACTTCTTCGCGGTCGGACGGACCACCCGCCGAGCGCGTATGCCGCCACCAGGTTAAGCCGATCACACCGAGGGCCAACCCGCAACCGGTCCAACCCCACACACGGTTGACCTCGATCACCAGGCTCAAGGCGATACACAACAAAGGGGCCAACCCAAACAAAATCCAGCAGCCCCACAGCGTCCCGCGCGTCCCCAGCCGGTGCGCCAACCCCTGCGAACCCTGACGGCTCCGGTCCTGTTCAATGTCGGGCAGGGCGTTTGCCAGATTTATTCCAACTGTCAGAAATAAGGCAGGTGGGTACAACCAGACCAACCGGCCCTGAAACTGACCCAGCCCGGCCCACACAAATAAAGGAAAAGTCGAAAACGATAACATATATGGTACCCAGCTCAGATAGCTATCCTTGAGCCGGAAATCGTAGAGCAGCCCGGCAGCCGTCGCCACCAGGGCCAGCAAGGCCGCGCCGGGCGGCAGCGTCAGGGCCAGCAGACTTCCCAGTGTTAGCAAGAAAATAATCGCTACCCTCACCTGGGAAGCCCTCACCAGACCCGCCGGTATCGGCTTATCCGGTTGAGTCAGGCGATCAAGCTCCCGGTCGCGGTAATCGTTGGTGAGGCCAATCGAGGCGTGGCCGCACATAACTACCAGCCAGACCCTCAGCAAATCCGGCGAAAAGGTGCCATGCCGCGCCACCAACCCAAACGCCAGCGTGGCAATCGCCACCATCACATTTGGATATAAATGAGTGGCCCGTGCTAACCCCCCCAACATTCGCAAGCCGCCCCGGCCTGTCCACAAAGGTTTACTGGTCATAGCTGATCGCCTATCCTTAAAGTCGGTCAGTTTTAGACCTCTTCAAAAATACAAAACCCTTGTCCCGCCTGGCTCTCCCATTCCCAGCGGTCGAGAATCCGAATCTTGCCGGTTTCGGTGCGCTCCAGTTGAACCGTACTATGTCCGCTATTAAACTGGTTTTGCCGGTTGACCTGAATATAACGGTGTTCCATACGATCTCCGTTCAGTAGGCCTAGCAATTTGCCAAAAACTACTCTACCCCCGCTATAATCGGCGTGAACTACCGACCCGTTCTGGTGAAAGTAAAAAACCGTCTCGGTAGTTACCTCCGCCCCTGGCCCGTCAATTTGAACAATCTTAAAGGTCTTGTTATCCAGGTCAAATATAAAAAGGCTTCCTTCAAAAATCTTTGAGCTATTGCAAACAATTTTCTTAAGCAAAAAGAGCCTTGCTCCCGATAGTTTACCCGTTGCCGGGGTTAAAATCGGAAGCCAGGCTCACTGTAAATACCAGGTTTCAGCTAACCTATACTTTAATTTCGCCGCAAACCACAGCAGCTTACATAGCTGGTATCGCTTTTGGCAAACACCGTCTTTTCGGCTTTGGCCCCGACCTCATAATAACGGCTTTGCTTGAGTTGCTGACCGGTCACACTGGCGACCCCCGCCAATGGTGTTGGTCCGGTCGCAGCCGGTTTAGCCGGGACAAAACTATAATACAACCGGGCATTGTCCGGGCTAAACGACGGGTTCAACCGGATACCGGCCTCCAGCCCACTCTGGCCTTCGACCACCAGATTGGCCGGGCTACCATCGACCGGGACGATTGCTAGACCGGTTTTATCGCCCGGTGCTACATACAGCGCGGCCACGCTCTTGCCATCCGGCGAAAATACCGGACCAGCTTTATAGTAAGGCCGGGCGGTCAGCACCGAAACCTGATCAGCGGAAGTCGCAATAAAATAATCAAAGCGGAACTTGCCGCCACCGCCGACCGGTTCGAGGTCTTGCAGCTTCTTGATACCGCTACCATCCCGGTTGATCGAGTACAGACTGATCTGCGAAGGCGGACCGGGGATCACGGTCGGGCTAGGAATAGCGACGGGCGATTGCGGGAGAGGCGAACCGGCTACCGTAATACCCGGCGTTGACAAAACTTGCGCCCCGGAGGTTGGTGTCACCGCACCCTGCGTGGGGGCCACAGTCGCCGGGATGACCGGGATAGTCGCGCCAGCCGTCGCGGTAGGACTGACCGCAGCATCGTTGGCCGGGCTTCCGGCGGTAATCGAAAGGTCAAGCCCGGCCACCATCGAGGTCGGGTTTGGATTGCCATAGAAAACCAGGCTCTTACCGTCCGGCGAGAAAGTCGGATACCAGCCACCCAGATTATTGGGTGCCACGATCTGAGTGGTTTTGGCGGTCTCGACCTCCACCGTAAACATAACCGCGTTGCGTAGCGAAAAGAAAGCAATTTGCTTGCCGTCCGGCGACCAGTTCGGACCGAGGGCATCGGCGGCCAGTTGCTTCTCATCACCTGGCTTACCGTCAACTTTACTTACGTATAATACCCGAATGGTCCCAGTGCGGTCGGGACCCTGACCATCCGGGGCGGGCACGCTTTTTAGAAAGGCGATTTGTTTGCCGTCCGGCGACCAGACCGGGTTGAAGGCGCCATAGGCTACCGTATGCAAACCGCTACCATCAAAATTTACCAGCTCAATTCCGGCTCCATCGGCCTGGAAAAGCACCTGCTTGCCATCCGGCGACCAGGCCATATTCGATTTATTCTGCGGGCTATTGGTCAGTGGAATTACATCCGAACCGTCCAGCCGGGAGCTATAAATTTGCATGGGGCTGGTAGGGCTATCCGATTGTAGATAGGCCAGCCGTTCTTTATTGCCGGAGGCAACCGGCGGAGCTACATAGACCCCGGCAGTCGCGGTGGGTACCGGAGTGGATAAATTGGCGGTCGTGTCGGGAGTGCCCTGAAAACCGTTGGTAGCCCGCCACAAGATCGCCAAAATGACCAGAATAACCGGCAGGCCTATCACCAGGCCCCAGCCAATATTTTCCCCGATAGATTTCAAATTCAGGCTGCGTTTTTCCGGGCGGTTCGGGCGACCGTTACCGGGTAATTGCGGTCCGGTAGTTCGATTGTTTCCCTGGGTCGGGCGCGAGCCGCTGGCCGGGCGCGGTCGTTCCGGTGTAGTCCTTTTATCCGAAGGCATTGGTTAAAAAATCTCTCCTAGTTATATTTTTTCTTTTCAGTGGGGATTTACCCTTTTGTGCGCTATGTTGTAAATTGTTCTGGCTTGTTATTGGCTTACCCCAGGCGCAAATACTACACTGAATCACCCGGCCTGTCAAAGCGCGACTAACCTCCTGGCCCTTATATTGCTAATTATTTGCCAGGCGACCGGCCTGAACCGACTACGATCTAAAGGCATTTTGCCTTTTCCGGTTTTTATCTGAGAATAAGTATATAGTATAAGGAAGGAACTCCAAGATGGATGCAATTGAGCTGTTAAAACAGGATCACGCCGATGTCCGTGAGATGTTTCAAAAGATTGAGGTCGGCTCGAACGCCGCTCAGGGCAAAACCTTGTTCGATAAAATTTACCACGCACTGAGTATTCATGCCATTGTAGAGGAGCAGGTTTTCTACCCGGCGATTGCCAAGTACCCTGGCTTTTCCGGTCTGTTGCAGGATGCCTACAAAGAACACGCCGAGGCCAAACGGGCGATGGGCGAGATTTCCAACCTGGACAGCACTTCGTCGGAATGGCGCAGCAAAGTGGAGAAGCTTCACAAAGACATCGAGCATCACGTTAAAGATGAAGAGGAAAAGCTGTTTCCCAAATTGCAGCAAGCTATGTCGGCTGCCGAACTCAAACTATTGGGAACTGAGTTGAAAGAGGCTAAAACCGCCAAAATCGACAGCACGCTACTCAGTCAGCCCCTTTCCGGCAACCAGCCGACCGCCTAATTTGCCTTTTCTGAGCTAATATCCCCCGAAACTCGGAGCGATAACCCTGTGGTTATCGCTCTTTTAATTTCGCCGCGTTATCCCCGACCCCTGGCAGCCTTTAAGGTGTATAATTTCCTCGTTCGACCAAAATAATTTGTAACTACTCATCAAACTCTGTAAAGGATCGAAGCGGGGGTCGTGGGGGTCGGGTACCCCCTGGGTGCCACGCGGGGGGTATAAGGGGTCTCCCCTGTAATCTCTTTTATCTTCTTCTTTTCCCCGTCCACTAGTGGCCCTGGGGAGGGGTCAGGGGTGGGACTGAGTTGTAAACAATCGCTAAGGAGCAGCTATTTATGAACATTGGAATTATAGGAACGGGTGTCGTCGGTCAAACCCTGGGAGTTGGGCTAACCGGGTTGGGCCACCAGGTTATGCTGGGGTCGCGGGAGCCACATAGCCAGAAAATCCAGGAATGGCTAGGCCAGGCCGGTTCCCAGGCCAGGGCCGGAGAGTTTAGCGAAGCCGCCAGCTTTGGTGAATTGGTGATCGTGGCGACTTTGTGGGATGGAACCGAGAACGCCCTGAAACTGGCCGGAGCGGAAAACCTGGCAGGTAAAGTCGTAATCGACACTACCAACCCGCTAAAATTTGGCGAAAATGGGCCGGATTTGACAATTGGATTTACCGACTCGGCGGGCGAAAGTGTACAACGCTGGTTACCCCAGGCGCGGGTCGTCAAAGCCTTTAACATCGTACCGGCAGCTATGATGATCAAGGCCGATCTGTTGGGCGAAACGCCGGATATGTTTATTTGTGGGAATGATGCCGAAGCCAAGCAAACCGTTACGTCCTTACTCAAAGACTTTGGTTGGCCGACTATCGATATGGGGAACATCGAGGAAGCCCGCCTGATCGAACCACTCGGTATGCTCTGGATCAAACACTTCTTTCGGACCAAGAACGGACAACACGCCTTCAAACTGGTTCGCCCGGCCTAGCTCCTGACGCGCCTGTGGTTAGTGACTTTGCAAAACCGGCACCGGAGCGATTGACGGCTCCAACAAATCAGGTGCCGGTTTACCCAGCGCGTAACCCTGACCATAGTTAATCCCAATATTTTGCAGTATCTGGGCGGTAACTTCGCTCTGAACAAACTCGGCAACCGTTTCTTTTCCCAGCGCAGCCGACAAATTGTGGACCGTCCGCACAATCGCCTGATTATGAAAATCGGTTTCGAGCGACCGGATAAATAAACCGTCGATCTTGATCTTATCTACCGAGAGGCTACCCAACAAAGCGAACGAGTTAAACCCGGCCCCAAAATCGTCCAGCGCAAAGCTGCAACCCAACTTCTTCAAGCGTAAAATACACTTCTCGGCTTGCTGAATGTCGTCGATAGGCAAATTCTCGGTAATCTCAATCCCCAACCGGCCCGGTCCCAGCTTGGCCTGTAATAACTTTTCCTCGATAAAATGTAGTAGATTTTCGTCTACCAGGCTCCGGCTGGACAAATTAAAATACAGGCTGGCTTTGGGATAACGGCGCAACATTTTCAGTACTTCCTCGATGATCCAGCGGTTTACCTGCGAAATCAGGCCGAACCGTTCCGCCGCCGAAATAAAAAGGGTCGGCATGATCAAATTCCCCTGCCGGTCCTTCATGCGAATCAAAGCTTCATAATGCGACACTTTACGGTCGCTAAGTCGGACAATCGGTTGGTAGTACAGCACCAACCGGTCTTCTATTAAAGCATCCTTGATCTGGGCCGCCCAATTATTGGCATCCGAAAGCTCCGAAATACTGGAGTCCTGTTGATTATAAACTACTACCCGGTTGCGACCCTGAGCTTTGGCACTATACATCGCAATATCGGCCTGGGTTAGGACCAACTGAGCATTAAACTGGTCCTCGATCAATACCAATCCGATACTCAATCCCAGTTCAAAATTCTTGCCCTCGATCTTAAACCGGAAAGTTTCGACACAATGACACAAACGCCAGGCGATTTGTTGAGCCTGTTCCAAACTGACCGAACTGAGCAGAATTGCAAACTCATCCCCACCAAACCGGGCCAGAATATCGCTTGGGCGTAACTGTTCCTGGATCAGTTCGGCTAACTCGATCAGCACCTGATCGCCCATGCTGTGACCCAGCGTATCGTTGACCAGCTTAAAGTTATCGAGATCAAGAAACAGCAGGACTCCTTTGTTATTTTCCAGAGTATAAGGCGTGCGGAAAGTTTCCCAGCCGGGAAATTTCCCCTGACCCCGCAGCCGGGCGATCTCCAGTTCCAGCCTTTCAACCAGGGCCTCCCGGTTTGGCAACCCGGTCAACTTATCGTGGGTCGCCATAAAGTTTAGCCGTTTGTTCGCATCATTCAGCCGGGCGCGTTCTTCTTCCAGCAAAGCATTTCGGCGTTCCAGTTCGCTGGTATCGCGGCTCAAGAGCAAGCTTCCCCGGCGTTGCCCGGCCTCATCGACCAGGGCCGTCAGTTTAATTTCAACCTGTTGGTCGGGCGTGGTAAAAGTGACAGGAGCTTCCCTAGCATCGCCGATTTTTTCGTCAATTTCGGTGCCACTCACCCCGGTCATCAATAATGCCTCCGGCAGCATCTGACCTGATTCAACTCCCAGTGCCTCGGCCCTGGCGTTTGTATAATTAACCGCGCCATCCATACCGACTACGACCACAGCCTCACTCAAGTTGTCCAACGCCAGGTCCAACCGGGCATTCTCGGTCAACCAGTCCCGGCCAGCCCGGGCCACATAAAGCACCGCCAGGAAAAACGGCAGACCCAGTATAAATTGCAAGTCTATCTCTCTCGAACTAGTCTTGGGTAAAGGTGAATTTAGCACGGCGGTCAGGATCATCAAAACCAGCGGGGCGATCAGCAAGGAGGCCAGAAAGCGGGCCGCCCGGTGGCGCAGCAACGCCATCGCCAGCAGCCCTACCGACGGCAACCAGCCCAGCACAAATAAAAAAGTGCCTTCGTTTCCGGCCAGTTCCGGCATAAAAGCCTCACCGGGAACACTCCGGCTTATTCCTTTAATAAATAATTTCAGGTGGCCTAACAGATCAAAACTGAGGAAGGCAAATACCAGCAAGTACACACCGGCGATCCAGCGCACTATACCTCTAGACTCCCACCAGCCAGGCGCAAAAACCCGGCTCAACGCCAGTACCAGGCTGAGACTCAGGGCGGCCAGGCTTAGAATTTCAACTGTGAGAGCGAGCCAGGCTATCTGAGCGGTATCTGCCAGTATCCTTACGCTAGAACCCACATTAAACAACCAGTAGCTCAAGCCCACCAGTACAAAAAGCCGCGCCAGTGGATAAACCCAGGTGCAGACAGTTAGAAGACCTAACATGGCTGCCTCGATTATCAGTAATACAACTAAGGAGTCCGGTGATAGGTCCATAGCTTTCTTATATTCCTGTACATTATTAATTTTTGAATTGCCTGATAAAGCTTCCGCAAATTCAAAATTAACGTGAACTTTTAACCGCTACGAGCAGTGTAACGGTCGAATTTACCCATCACCCTATTTAAATCGTATAAATTGATACTAAACCAGATCGAAAAGTTGGACAAGAAGACCCTGCGATATTAAATATATATTTACATTAACAGAGAATGTCCATTTTTGCAACCCATTTTATGTAAAACCTACTATTAAATCACTCTATTTATCTATTTTGCTCATTACTTTAGCCTAAACTTAATAACTTACGGCTCCCTCAGAAGGCTGATTTTCAATTATATATTCACACCTGATCCCTTTCTAGGTCTACCTGGGTCTTGTTAGAGGCAACCAAACCGATTAAACTAACGTCTTATCACTTAACAATTGCATAATTATTTCACAATGTTTCGATGGGGGGGGTTTCAAGGGGCACCCAGGGGGTACCCGGCCCCAGGACGGGGGCATAGCGGGGGGTTCCCCGCGCTTTTCCCTCTTCCCCAGCGTCGCATAGTGACGCTGGGGGTAAAAAAGAGTGTTGGGGGATGTCCCCCAAGTCCCCCTTGCAGGGGTTGCACCCCTACGAACCCGGCTTAGTACTTTGTGATTTTTTTATGCAATTAACGTCTTATCATTAATAATGCAGGGGTAGTGGGGGCCGGGTACCCTATGGGTGCCCGGCGGGGGGTATACAGGGGGGTATACAGGCGGGTACCCTCAGGGTGCCCCTGTTAAATCCTTTTTACTTTCGCTTCAAGCTCACAAAGTGAGGTTGGAGCGAAAAACCTAACTATATCACCAATGCTTAAAACCATTGTGGACTAAAAATTGCTTTGGCATAAATGGACATATTTAGCTTAAAGCGAACTATTTAAGAAAAGCCAGACAGGTAGGGAAATATGCTAACGGGAAGTTTGTTAATAAAAGATTTGTTGCTTGAAAATACGACCAGGGCACACCACCACCAACCCATGCTCTTTTTAATATTTTTGGTGCTTTGCCTGGTAATCGTCGGTTTGGGATTTTTATTTCATGGCTACCGACCGTCGGAAAACGGCCTACCGGAGCGGTAAAACTTTCGCCCTTTAAGTTTGTGGACTTTCGATTGATGACGTTAGCGAAGTTAAAGCGGGGGGTAGTGGGGATCGGGTACCCACTGGGTGCCCCTGTTAAAACTCTTTTTATTTGCGCTTCAAGCTCTACAGTGGAGCTTGAAGCGCAAATCCTGGCTATTTATCTTTCCATTTTGAGGCATCGCTAATCCGGTTAAATTGCTCATCGGTCAGCTTCAAACCGACCGCCCCCAGGCTGCCCTGGAGTTGTTCAACGTTATTGGCTCCGATAATCGGTGCGGTAATAACCGGTTGATGCAGCAACCAGGCCAGTGATACTGCCGTAGCCGTCGAGTCGGCTTGCTTTGCCACTTCCTGGACAGCTTCCAGTGCCCGCCAACCGGTTTCGGTAGCGAATTGCCCTTTAACCCCTTCGGCCCGTTTGCTTTCGGCCATCTTGTCGCGCTGATATTTACCGGTCAGAAAACCCGCCGCCAACGGGCTGTACGGAATAACCCCGATCCCATATTTTTCGCAAACCGGCAACAACTCCTGCTCGAACTCCTGGCGAGTTACCAGGTTATATTTTGGTTGCAGCGAGTCGTAGCGCACCGTATTATTTTTGTCGGCACTCCACAAACTTTCCATCAGCCGCCAGGCCGGGTAATTGGATGCCCCAACGTAACGCACCTTACCCGACCGGACCAGGTCGTTCATCGCGCCCAGCGTTTCCTCAATCGGGGTTTCCGGGTCGAACGAATGGGCCTGATACAAATCGAGATAATCCGTTTGCAACCGGCGCAGCGAAGCCTCCACCGCCTCGAAAATATGCTTGCGAGATAAACCCTGGTCGTTGGGACCGGTTCCCATCGGGCCGCGCAGCTTGGTCGCCAGAATTACCTGAGAGCGGTTGTTGCGGGTTTTCATCCACCGTCCGATCACTTCCTCGGATACTCCACCCGGATTGCCCTCGGCCCAGCGTGAGTAAATGTCCGCCGTATCGATAAAATTACCACCAGCTTCTTCAAAGGCATTCATCACCTCGAAAGCCGATTTCTCATCGGTAGTCCAACCCCACTGCATAGTTCCCAGGCACAACTCCGAAACCTTCAGGCCCGTTCGTCCTAGATTACTATAGTTCACTTTATTCTCCCGTTATTCCGGCCAAAGTTCAGCCTTTACCCTAAACCTATTCTTCTTCTTCTTCCGCTATTGGCTGCGGTTCCGGCGAGCGATACCGCTGGCTTTCCACAAAATCCAGCGCATCATCCAGGTCCTGCTGAGTAATCGTCAGCGAGTAAGTGGTCGGCGCAGCCGTTGGAGCAGCCTGGCGAGCGGCAATTACCCGACCGAGCGCGTTGAGAGCCGCCCGGTTGCAAAAAACCTCCAGGTCGGCTCCCGACCAGCCGGCGGTTTCCTCGGCCAACTGCTCTAACAGTTCCGGTTGACCCAGCACCTTGCCTTTCATATGAACCTGCAAAATCTGGCGTCGCGCCGCCGTCCCCGGCAAACCAAGCTCGATTTTAGTATCAAACCGGCCAGGACGCAACAAAGCAGCGTCCAGCATATCAGGCCGGTTAGTCGCACCCAGCACCGTCACGCCGGTCGCCGGCGAAATACCATCCATCTCGGTTAAAAGCTGGGCCACTACCCGCTCCCCGACCGGGTCTTGCCCGCGTAGTCCCCGCGCCGGAGCCAGCGCGTCCATTTCGTCGAAGAAAAGTATACAGGGTGCGGCGGACCGGGCTTTCTTGAACAACTCGCGCACCGCTTTTTCCGACTCACCCACCCATTTTGAGATCAGCTCCGGTCCTCTGACCGTAATAAAGTTGATCCCGCCCTGGCTGGCAATGGCCTGAGCCGCCAGCGTTTTGCCGGTGCCGGGCGGGCCGTAAAGCAACACCCCTTTGGGGGGCCTGGCTCCCGCTTCTTTTAGCAAATCGGCATAGCGCAAAGGCCATTCAATCGCCTCTTGAAGAGCCTGTTTGACATCTTCCAGCCCGCCGACCTGCTCCCAGCTGACATCCGGCACTTCCACAAAAACTTCCCGCAGTGCGCTCGGCTCGATCTCGGCCAGAGCGGTTTTGAAATCCACCATGCCCACCTGCAAGCTCAGTAACTGGTCAAACGAAAAGGCCCCCTCTACAAATTCAAAATCAGGGAACAACCGGCGTAAGGCGGCCAGAGCCGCTTCCCTGCAAAGCGCGGCCAGATCGGCCCCGACAAAGCCATGCGTAATATCGGCCAGGTGGTCTATATCCAAATCTCTGGCGAGAGGCATCCCGCGCGTGTAAATATCCAGAATCTCGCGCCGCCCATGACGGTCCGGCACATTAATCCTGATCTCCCGGTCGAAGCGGCCCGGTCGGCGCAGGGCCGGGTCCAGGCTATCCGGCAAATTGGTGGCCCCGATCACCACCACCCGACCCCGCGATTGCAAGCCATCCATCAAAGCCAGCAACTGGGCGACAATTCGGCGGTCAACCTCGTGAAAGGTTTCGCTGCGTTTGGGCGCAATCGCGTCGATCTCATCCAGAAAAATAATGCTAGGCGCACGCGTTTGAGCTTCCTGAAAAATCTTCCGCAGGTGGGCCTCGCTCTGACCGTATAAACTATGGGCGATTTCCGGGCCGTTGATACTGATAAAATGGGCGTTAGCCTCCCCGGCGACGGCCCGCGCAATCATCGTTTTACCGGTCCCCGGCGGGCCATACAGCAACACCCCTTTTGGCGGCTCGATACCCAGCCGTTCAAAAACCTCCGGGTGTTTCAAAGGCAATTCGATCATCTCGCGTATCCGGCTAATCTCGCGGCCCAACCCACCAATATCCTCGTAGGTAATTCCAAAACTATTTCGCCGGGCGCGTGGTTTGGGCTGGTCCTGCCGGGCCTCGCGCAGCTTTACCGCCGTCGACGGCCCAATGACTATCGCCTGTCCTTCCGGGCTGGCTTCCTCGATCATAAATTCCTGGTAGCTTGTCCCGAACAGGTTTACTCGCACCACGTTACCAACCTGGACCACCAGCCCCTCGAATAGCCGTTTGAAATACAGACTATGCCGGTTCGAGCTAAACTGCTGCCAGTTGGAACCACTGCCCAGCGGTGAAATCCCTATCGACCGGGCCTGAACGGTTGGCAGCAAACGAATCTCCACCTCACCTTCCAGTCCCGACCCGCAGTTAGCCCGCAAGATACCGTCCATCTGGATTTGATGCTTGCCCCGATCCTCGACAAAGGCCGGTAACACTTTGGCCGCCGTCGTGCCGCCTTCGCCGCGCAACTCCACCACGTCCCCAATATTCGCCCCCAGTAGCTGAAGATCACCCGGATCAAGTCGGACCACCGTCCGACCAGCATCGCGGGGGGTCGCTTCGGCCACTTTCAATTTTAATCTTTCTTCTACCTGCATCAGCTTTTCTTTCTTAGGATTTCGCTCGAAACAACTTTTCAAGTTCAAAAGTTGGCTAAAATTTGGATTTAGCACCTTCGAGAGCGAAAATCGTATTTCTAAATAATTTCCGGCTTATATTAGAATGACCGGTCTAACTCTCCAAAGTTTTGAGTCTGATTTCAAGCACGCCGTTGCGGTATTTCTGAGTAAAGTTGGCGGCTTCCACCGGGCGCGGCAAGAGACATTCACGAGTGTAATACTGATCGGTAGTATCGATTGCTACCAGGGTTAAAATATCGTGAGCCAGCGAAACGTGGATCGAATTGGGCTGTAAACCGGGATGCTCGGCGATCAATACAATTTCACCGCTGGCCGGTTCGTCAAAAATATCGATCCGCAATTCGTGAGAGCGAGGCCGGGCCGGGGCAACCTCAACCTCCGGCAGTGGGGGGAAGTTCGGCGCGACGGCATTTATAGAATAAGGCTGGGACGGCGCATTCCCCTGAGGCTGATAGGCTTCCGGCTGCAGGCCCTTTTCCGATTTGATTGAAAGCCGCAGTTGCTGACTGCGTTCGCGCAAAGCCAGCCAGTACTGATGCAAATTGGCTTCTACGGTGGCCCAGACCGGCCCGGCCTGTTCTTGCAGACGATACAACTGCTCTCGAACGGCCTCATTAACGCCATTGCGTTTGAGCGTCTGGGCCAAATTTTCGGCCAGACTCGAAGGAATCGTCTCGCCACTGACCGTCTTACGCGGGGAGCTGTTATTTTCCAGTTCCCGCAGAAAAGCCAGGGCTTTGGTTACATCCTGCAAGGTTTCGTTTACTTCATTCAGCAAGAGGGCTGCCAGAGCCGCTCCTAGCCGGTTCAACCGGGCCGGGTTAGCCGGTGGCAAATCGTCATACAGATCAATTGGCGGTTGATCCAACCCGTTTTCGTCTATAAGTTCATTTTTTTGCGCAGGATTCTTTAAGCTTTCCATATCCGACCCCCTTACTTCTCTACAAAAGACTACCAGAATACCCTCTCTCTACGCAAGAATCAGCATTTTGTTTGCAACCAACCAAAAACCTCTACCGGAGCCTCTTTGGGTCATTACAAAAGGCTGAGTTCGGTAAAGGTTTTTAGAATTTTTGCAGGGTAGCAATTGACCGATCTGGTGTGACTCGAACCTATTTTTCAGGGGTTGGCGTAAAAACTGGCTGGCAGTTCGGACATAGATAGGTGCCGCGCTGCCCAACCACTATCTTTATAATCGGCGCACTGCAAGTTACACACGGCTGGTCTTTGCGTTCGTGGACAAAAAGCATTTCCTGATTGCGCCCCTTCATGCCTTCGCCATCCAGATAATCACTCAAAGTAGTACCCCGATTAGCAATACCCTTGTTCAGAACCTCCCGAATTGCGTGATAAAGCCGGGTTCGCTCGTGCGGTTCGAGGGTGTGAGCCGGTCTTTGCGGATGCAAGCCACTGACAAACAGGGCCTCATTAACATAAATGTTCCCCAGACCTACCAGCAAACTCTGGTCCAGCAAGAGCGGTTTTAGCAAGCCTTTGCGGTTGGTCAGCAATGCCTGGAAATGCTCCTCGGTAAAACTATCGAGCAGGGGTTCTGGGCCAAGTTTGCTAAATAACTCGGCCATTTCCGCCTCGCTCAGAAAAAGATACATCCGGCCAAATTTCCGCAAATCGCTAAAACGTAACTCGGTGCCATCGTTGAAACCGATTACGACGTGGGTATACTTATCGGCGGGGGCACCGGCACCTCGCCAGAACAGATTACCGGTCATTTTACGATGGAAAACCAGATACTTCTGGTGGCTGAGGGCCATAATCACATATTTTGCCCGCCGGTCGAGGGCGACAATTTGCTCTCCGGCAATCAACTGACCCAACACTTCCGGCGGATGAGTCTGGATCATTTTCGGCCAATCGGCCAATTTCAAACCTTCGATGGTGCGACCCGGCAAATGCTGGCGCAAATCACGAACCGTAGTTTCTACTTCCGGTAACTCTGGCATTTTTCCTCATTGATAATTGGTAAGTTGATAACAGGTAAGTGTAAAGTGATCAGGCAGGTCGTCAAACCCCACAAAATTCCCTATAATTATAGCACAAATGTACCTCCTCCAAAGGAGAAATTGCGTAACAATCGGCCTTTGGAAGCGGTCGCAGTGGGTCTGTGGTTTCAGAAGGCTTCATTTCTTTGCTGGATAAGTGCAAAGATATTAAATTAGGAATTTCGCTAGATGCCGTAAACCAAGCTGAAGCGGGGGATAAGACCTGAGTAGTTACAATCCCTTTTTATTTTCGCTTGAGCTTCACAAAGTGAGGTTGAAGCTAAAGTCTTATTTATAAAATAAAAGAAGGAACAACCACTCGATAAACCCTTTTTGTGAAAGTTTATCCCAGAGATTGTCCCAACCGATTTAAGAGAGATCGCCAAGTCAGTTGGTTAGTTTAAGACCGGAGACGGGTTAGCCCTACTTTCCGCCTCATTGCCAATCACCAGGGTCAAATTGGCGGCTACCCCTTCCAGTGTTTCCGGGATTGGCTCCGAGTGTTGCTCACTCAACGCGATATTGACGTGGTTCAAGCCAATCCGGGCGTCTTCCAGTTCGCCATCGGTTAACTGAGCCAGGGCTTGCGACATCAGTTTGTGGTTCAGGCTATCCAGTTGCTCGGTGACGCGGACCCCGGCTTCGGTTAATTGGGCCTGAACTTCACGCCGGTCCTCAAGGCTAGTCACTCGCGTCACCAGCGGTTCGGTCTCGCGCCGCTCGACTAATCGGGATACAATGCCGGTAATTGTCGGCATACTTACCTTCAGTTCTTTACTGAGGCGGCTCATTTTGGTCGGCCCTTTTTGTTTCAAAATATACAAAACTTTCATCTGCTGAAAAGTCAGATCAAGTTCCAACCATTTTGGTACAGAATTATTATTTAGCTGTTGCAGGATTTGAAGGTAAAGGCTGGTGACTTCTTCAACTCGGCTACTACGCTCAGTCATGACGTATCTTCTCCCTTACTGTCTAAATAGTAGAATGCAAAAAATTCAGCTTCAGAACTTTCAACAGCCATAGCCAGAATTTTTTTCCAATTTTTAGTTGGTGATATGCTCTTTCGAGCCAGGTGGACGGCTTTTACGAATTCTTGAACGCTATTTATTATATTAGCAAAAAGCTTATTATTTGTAAAGACAAAATACCTTAACAAATCATATCTAATTGAGGAAAGTAGATAAATTGTGGATGATTATCGCTTAAAGTACTATGACTTTTGCTGATGATATTAAATTTCTCAGGCGGAACTCGATTGATAATATGTAGTAACTACTCAGGCTCCATCCCTGGGGCGGGGTGTGAACAGTTTCAAAAAATTTATTCTTTGTCAAAAGCAGGTTTCTGGTATAGTATAACCAGAATAACGGCCATTATAAAGTCACTTGCACGTATAAAGTCGAAAACGAAGACCAGGGGAGGTCAAAATTGGCAGAAACAATGCACGTAATCCGGTTTACCAAATACGGCGAACCGGATGTTCTGAAGTATGAAGAAGCCCCCCGGCCCGCACCGGGCGCAGGCGAAATACTGGTAAAAATCGAGGCGGTCGGCATCAATTACGCCGATACGATGCGGCGGCGAAATGCCTACCTCGAACCCACTCCGCTACCCTATATCATGGGCGGTGAGATAGCCGGGACGGTCGCGGCAGTCGGTGAGGGGGTAAATAACCTGAAAGAAGGGGACCGGGTACTGGGGATTGTGGGCACTGGCGGGTATGCCGAATACGCCGTAATAAGTGCCCGGCAGGTCTTCGCGTTGCCGGACACTCTGAGCTTTGCCGAAGCCACTACTGTGCCGGTGCAGGGTGTAACGGCCTACGATACCCTGAAGATGAGCGGCCAGCTAAAGCCAGGAGAAACGGTGCTGGTTCACGCCGCCGCCGGTGGAGTAGGCGTTTTCGCGGTCCAGATTGCCAAACTGATGGGAGCCGGTAAAGTTATCGCCACCGCCAGCACCCCGGCCAAACGCGAACTGGCCCGTTCGCTGGGAGCCGATGAGGTAGTCGATTACACCCAACCGGAATGGTTTAACGAAGTCCGGCAATTGACCGGCGGCCAGGGCGTAG
The DNA here is from genome assembly GCA_038322625.1 of Chloroflexia bacterium. Classification (GTDB taxonomy): domain Bacteria; phylum Chloroflexota; class Chloroflexia; order Chloroheliales; family Chloroheliaceae; genus 54-19. Next base: position 53,788 of record JBBQGA010000008.1, on the reverse strand, counting down.
ATGTAGTGCTGGAAATGGTGGGCGGCGAGATTTTTAACCAGAACTTCAAATGTCTCAAGCGTTTTGGCCGGGTGGTAATCTTTGGAGTCGCCAGCAACATAATGCCGACCCTCAATCCGGCTCAACTGATGAACCGCAATCACGCGGTAATCGGCTACTGGCTGGTCAATACCCTGTCTCAACCGGGCCTGTTCGCGGCAGCCATGCAAGAGGTACTGGGCTGGATCGGCGCGGGTAAGATTAAACTGATCGTGGAGAACACCTTCCCGCTTGCCGAAGCCGCTAAAGCCCATGCTATGCTTGAAGGTCGTCAGACCGTCGGGAAATTGGTCTTGTTGCCGCATAGCTAAAAGTAATGGTATTAAGGGCGTGTTAAAACAAGAGAGTAACTTTCCGGCTTTAACCGGAAGTTACTCTCTTGTTATCAAAGCAAGCTGAAAGGTCTAGCACCGTTAATGAAACCGTAACAAATGTAAGTCCAAAGTAAGCCGTATGATGCTAAAATAAACTGTAGTAAACCGGAAAACAAAACTTTTGAGAGCCGGTAGCGTATATGACTTGCGCTCAATTTTACAAAAAACCACTCAGCAATAAAAAGAAAAGAGGCTATTAATGACTCAAAGTAATGAGACAAATTCAAAATACGAGGTGACGACGCTGGCCGGTGGCTGCTTCTGGTGTCTGGAAGCGGTTTACCAGGAGGTAAAAGGGGTTATAAAGAGTGTATCCGGTTATGCCGGTGGTCAGATCAAAAACCCAAGTTATGAGCAGGTTTGTGGCGGTCGCACCGGTCACGCCGAGGTAGTCCAGCTAACCTTCGACCCGCAGGTGGTTTCCTACGAAAATTTGTTAAATGTCTTTTTCACTATTCACGACCCGACCACCCCAAACCGCCAGGGTAACGACATCGGCACTCAGTATCGGTCGGCGATCTATTTCCATAGCCCGGAGCAAAAAGCTATCGCCGAGCAGAAGATCAAAGATTTGGAAGCCGAAAAGGTCTGGAACAACCGGATCGTTACCGAGGTGACACCGCTGGATATTTTCTACCCTGCCGAAAGCTACCACCAGAATTACTACCACAACAACCCGACTCAGGGCTATTGCCGGGCAGTAGTCGAGCCTAAGGTGGTCAAATTCCGCAAGAAATTTCTGGCCGAGTTAAGCAAATAAAAACAAATTCAAAAAGGGCTACCCATTTTACAGGGTAGCCCTTTTTTTGCGCCGTTTAATTCAGAGTTACGTGGTTAATCTTGATCGTCGGGCGACTGGTATTAACCGTGAAGCTGCGCGGCGCGGCGGCGGGAGCGGCGACAGCCGCCAACTGCATATCGCTGTCCTCACGTTCGGCCCAGTACGGTCGGAGAGCTTTACCAAACTGGTTAAGGTGCTGGTTAGCGAAGTAGAAGAAATCCGGCCCAGGTCCCCGGTGCGCCAGGCGAGTTTTGATCGCATCATCCGAGTAAACCCGCTCGTGCATATACAGGAAGCCTTCCTTCAAATCCTCGTTGCTCATCCCGCGCATATTGATAACCAGGTTGTGAGCGTCGTAGCGTGCCCAGTTCCGGTTAAAAATACGACCCTGGCTGTTGAGCTGGTTGTAATAGCTGGTTCCAGGATAAGGTGTACAGATAAAGAATACCGGCATTTCGATATGATTCTCGATGATAAACTGAGCGGTCTTTTCAAAACCGTCCGGTTTGTCGTGGTCGAAACCAAACATGAAGTAGCCCTGTACCCCAATGCCGTGATCGTGGATCATCTGCAAAGTCTCGGCAAACTGATCGACCTGGTTAACCTTTTTGTTAACCTCGATCAAACTCTCCTGGTTAATACTTTCCAGGCCGATACCCATCAACTGGCAACCACTGGCTTTTGCCAGCGAAAGAAATTCCGGGTCGCGCAAGGCAGTAATCGAACCCTGGGCACTCCATTCGATGTCGAGCGGGATCAGAGCTTCGAGCAGTTCTTTGGTATGTTTGCGGCGCGGCCAGATATTATCATCCACGAAAGCAATATTCAGTTTACGTTTGAAACCGGGCGGCATACCCATTGGCAGAGGGGCACTATCAAAGATCAACTCCTTGAAGTGCTGAATTTCCTCGACAATTTGCTGCACCGAGCGTTCGCGGTAGCTTTTGCCGTACAAGTCGGGCACCGAACAATACGAACAGGTGAGCGGACAACCCCGGCTCGACTCGATCTGGATCGTGGGAGAATAGTTGTGCGACTTGATCAGATCATAGCGCGGGATCGGGTGGTTGCCGAGTGGCGGCAGGTTGGCCGATTTATAATATTTCTTGAGTTGACCGGCTTCAAAATCCTTGATCAATTGGCCCCAGACCGGTTCAGCCTCGCCCAACAAGATCGCGTCGGCGTGGAGAGTGGCCTCGCTGGGCAATACCGACACGTGCGGCCCACCCAACACCACCTTGACCCCGCGTTTGCGGTATTCGGCAGCGATCTGGTAAGCACGCGGGGCAGTCAGGGTTCGGATGGCAATACCGACCAGATCGGTTCGCTCGTCGTAATTGATCTGCTCGCCCATCCGCTCGTCGATAATTTCGATGTCCCAGTTGGAGGGGGTCAGGGCCGCGATTAAAGTCAGGCTAACCGGATAAGTGGTCAGGTGTTTGGGTTGCATACGCCAGACCAGTGACTCGCACTGCGGCCAGATTAAAGTAAGTCGCATAGATTGCTCTCCCAGGCGGACCATTCGGGCCGGCCTCTCCCTTAGCAGGGTTCTCTTCCAGAATTGTCCTGGATTTGGTGAAACAATGGGGTAATTTTATACCTCTTAATTATGAAGCTCAGGGCACCTTTGTGGCAGTAGCTTGCACTACACACTTAACCTTTTTTGAAATTTAGCCGCGAAATCCAGCCAATGTGCATCTTTTGTAAAACTTTAGCCACATTTTAGAGGTTTAATTAGTGGAGAGCTGAAAATATTTAAGGTTGGCAGCGATTTTCCCCTGGTCTGGTTTTGGACCGGACAGAGAGGGTAATTTGCCGGAAAATCGGCTGAGTGTGTTATGCTGAACCAGCTATAATTTTCAGGAACAACCGGCGGAACGCTCGAAATGAACAATGAAAAGAGAAATGAATAAAGACAGGGAGTATTCGGATGGGAAAGTTTAGTTTTTATTTCAAATACGCCTGGCGTTCGGTGTTGCGTGGTGGACAGCGCAGCCTGTTTGCGGTTATCTGCGTGGCAATCGGGGTGGCCGCGCTGGTCTCAATGCAATCGCTGGCGGCCAGCATTCAGGAAACGTTGCTTGGCGATATTAATTCGCTGACCGGCGGCAGTGTAATTGCGCGTGGAGTTCGCACCGCCGACGGGCGCGATGTGTTGAATACGGTATTACCGGCCCAGCAAGAAACCCTGGATAAACTAAAAACCGAAGGTCAGATTCAGGATTGGACCAGCATCTCTTCCAATTCGATGCAAATTAGCGGTTATTTTGGATTTCCACCCAGCTTGTTTACGGTCGATCCGGCGCATTTCCCACTTTATGGCACTATTGATATGGTCGAACCGGCCAAAGGTAATTTCAGCAGTTTGCTGGCCCAACCGAATGCGATCATTGTCAGCAAATATCTGTGGGATAAAAACAGTTATAAACTCGGCCAGGAAATCGACATTGCTTCCTCCGGTGGCTTTGGTCTGAGCAGCACCAGTGGTAAATCGGCCCGGCTAAAGGTAGTCGGGGAAATCCGAACCGGCGCACCCGGTATCCCGTTCGACCAGGGCTTTATCTTTGGGTTCGGCGTAATTTCGCAACAAACCGCCGCCAATTTATTCCCCTCCCCGACCGCCAGCAACAACAATCCCTTATTTTATCTGAAGGCGGCTCCCTCCACCAATAATGACAAACTGGCCCTCACCCTTGAAAACTCCCCCGCCGGTTTTCAAAGTGTCCAGACCGCCGCGCAGGTGCAAAAGCAAATCGGGGATGTCCTGCAATATGTCGATTTATTGCTCTCGATTGTCGGTTTGCTGGGTATATTGATCGGGGGGGTAGGCGTGATCAACACCATGCTGGTCGTGATCGGTCGCCGCACCACCGAGATCGCAACCGTCAAAGCCCTCGGCCTCAAGACCCGCCAGACGCTTACTATTTTCACCATCGAGGCGATGATGCTGGGGGCTATCGGGAGCGTCGTGGGGGTATTGCTTGGAACCGGGTTGGGCTTCGGCATCAAAGGGGTCGCCGAAGGGATATTTTTGCGCCCGCTTAACTGGGGTTTTTATCCGGGGCCGATATTGATCGGCTTGCTGGTCGGGCTGATCAGTTCGGGAGTATTTGGTTTTTTACCTTCCTACGCCGCCGGGCGGGTCCGACCGGGGGTCGTGCTGCGCCAGCAAAGTAGTTCGCTGCCCAGAGTCGGCGGCGGCATGACTTTTGTAATCATTGCCTTTATGACCCTGGCGATGGGTCTTATCGCCGGAGTGCTGGTCAAAGACCTGCTGACCGGTATTATTGGGGCCTTTGTAACGCTGATAATTCTGGCCCTTATTACGCTGGGTTTGTATATGGCGGTCTGGGTGGTCGGCAAAATTCCCTTCTCGATTGGCCCCAGTTCCAAGATGGCCTTGCGGAGTTTTAGTCGCCACCGGGGGCGCACCGCCACCACTTTACTGGTGATGGTGGTCGGGTTATTTTTTATCACTTTCATCGTAATAATTGCCGATAGCATCAAGGAACCGGTGCGGCGAGCTTTCGATACTAACCTGGGTTTTAATGTGCTGGCGGTCAATCTGACCGGCAGCCAGACCGAACAAATCCAGGCCCGGCTTCAGACCGAGGTGCCCGGTTTGCAAAAGGTCTTTGCCGGGAACAATACCAACGGGGAAATCAATTCGATCAATGGCAAACCACCCGGTCGGGGCGGCTTTATCAATCTGAGCGGGCGCACGCTCGCCAATGGCGAAAGCCTGAGTCCGAATGGCGGCCAGAAATTGGTGGCCGGTCGCAATTTCACCCCCGCCGATACCGATCAGAAAGTGGTGCTGGTCAACCAGACTGAAGCGGCCCTTTATGGCGTTAAAGTAGGGGACCGGGTAAATCTTAGCTTACAATCCAACGGGTTTAATCCGACTGGCCGACCGGGCAGCCCAAACAATACAAACACGACTACCGGTGGCGGCCAGGATTTCCAGGTAATCGGGATCGTCGTCAATAACAATTCCACTTTCCAGTTTGAACGCGGGTGGGTTGTGCCGTACCGGGTAGTAGCCGGGGCCGGTAGTGGCAATAACTTCGGCTTTTTTTATATGCTGATCGACCGGAACCAGATAAAACCGGCCCTGACCAAAGTGCAAAGCATGATCGCGGGTGGCTTTGTATTCGACCTGGGTGATTTAATCGACACCTTTACCCGCTTGCTCGACCAGTTCCTGGCCTTTCCTTTGCTGTTGAGTTTGCTGAGTTTGTTCAGCGGCGCGATTTTGATCGCCAATAACGTAGCCCTGGCGATGCTGGAACGGCGAACTGAAATTGGGGTCCTCAAGGCGATTGGAGCCAAACGGCGGCGGGTCCTGAATATGTTGATGTGGGAAAGTGGGCTGGTAGGTTTTCTGGGTGGTTTGATCGGGATTGGTGTGGGGATTATAATCGCCCTGTTAATTCCAGTCTTGAGTGCGGCAACCAATCGGGGCGGTGCAAACAACAATTTTGCGATTACCTGGTCCCCTCTGACAGCCTTGCTTTTGTTGGCCCTGGGGATCGGGCTGGCGATAGCGGCCACGCTGATCAGTGCCTGGGGGGCTATACAGGAAAAACCGCTGGTAGTATTGCGCTACGAGTAAAGAAAATAGTGTGAGGAGGACTTTTGAATGAGCAGCGAGTCAAATCTGTCGCGGGCGGATTTTGGACCGGATTTCTGGTGGGGGTCGGCCACCGCTTCTTACCAGATCGAAGGAGCGGTCCAGGAAGATGGGCGCGGCCAGAGTATCTGGGATACTTTTTCGCACACTCCCGGCAAAACATTCGGGGGTGCTAATGGCGATATTGCCTGTGACCACTATCACCGGTACCGGCAGGATGTCGAGTTGATGAGCCAGATGGGTCTGAACGCCTATCGTTTCTCGATAGCCTGGCCGCGCATTTTGCCCACCGGTAGCGGTTCGGTGAACCAGAAAGGGCTGGACTTTTACGAACGGCTGGTAGAATCTTTGCTTGAGAAAAATATTCAACCGTTTGCTACGCTTTATCACTGGGATTTGCCGCAAGCTCTGGAAGACCGGGGGGGCTGGCGCAACCGAGCGACCGCCGAATATTTCGCCGAGTACGCCGATATTGTTTCGCGGCGGTTGGGCGACCGGATCAAAGGCTGGATCACCCTTAACGAACCCTGGGTTTCGGCGGCTCTTGGTCACATCACCGGCGAACACGCCCCCGGTTTGCACAATATGGCGGCGGGTATCCAGGCCGGTCATCATTTGTTACTCGGTCACGGGCTGGCCCTGCCGGTCTTGCGGCGCAACGCCACCCGGCCCGATGCCGAATTTGGGATTACTCTTAGCCTGAACTATTTCGATCCGGGTGACGATAGTCAGCAAGCCCAGGAAGCCACTAACCTGGCCGAGACTTTCGCCAATCGCTGGTTTCTTGATCCGCTTTTCAAAGGCACTTACCCCGAATTGCTCAATCCGGTTTTTGGCTCAATCCTGCCGATCCAGCCGGGCGATATGGACCTGATTTCCGGTTCGGTCGATTTCCTGGGTGTAAACTACTATTTCCGCCAGTCGCCGGTCGCAATCCAGGACCAGGCTACTTTGAATGTAAAAACCGCGCCTCACCCCGAATCCAAACATACGTTGATGGGCTGGGAGGTTTACCCTGAAGGCCTATACAAATTGCTGCTACAACTCCAGCGCGATTATTCTCCGGCTAAAATGTACATTACCGAAAACGGCGCGTCTTACGAAGATAAGCTGGTCGAGGAGCAAGGCATACCGGTCGTCCACGACCCCGACCGCCTCGAATATATGCACGACCATTTTGCGGCTGCGCTTCAGGCCAAACGCGAAGGAGCCAACCTGCGCGGTTATTTCCCCTGGAGTCTGATGGATAACTTTGAGTGGTCCTTTGGTTACGAGCGGCGGTTTGGCCTGACTTACGTGGATTATCCCACCCAACGACGCGTCTTGAAGGATAGCGGTCGCTGGTACCAGCAATTTTTAAAGGGTAAGTAAGGAGAAGCATGGCTGTCAACGGCTTTCGGGATGTGCCGGAACTGCTAACTTACCTGGAAAAGCGGGGACTGGTACGCCGGATTGGTGTGCCGGTCAACCCGGAATACGAAATCGCCGAAATTACCCGCCGGGCGGCCCGACTGGAAAACGGTGGACCGGTTTTATTATTTGAAAACGTGGCACAGTTTGGCTTTCCGGTCCTGACAAATCTGCTGGGTTCGACGCAGCGATTAGCCTGGGGTCTGAGCCTGAACCACCTGGGCGAACTGGATCAGCAAATGCTAAATCTGCTCCAGCCCGCCGCGCCACTCGACCTGACCGCCCGGTTAGCTCGGTTGGGCGAAACAGCCTATCTTTCCCGCTACGCGCCGCGCCAGGTTCGTAATGCACCCTGTCAGGAAGTGGTGCTGCCGGGCACAACCGGCCTGGCAAAACTGACAATGTTAAAGGTTTCGCCCACCGATAGCGGGACGGCCCTGCGGTCGGTGCTGGTTTGTCAACGACCGCAGGGCAGCGAAACCACCTCGATCACTTCCGGCCACCTGATCCAAACCAGTGGCGGACTTTTTCTAAGTTGTGCAGCACCTGTGCCAGTCAGCGACCAACCTCAACCGGTGGTGCTGGTTGTAGGGGCCGATCCGGCCTTGCTGTTTGCCACCCAGGCCCCGCTACTACCGGCCCTCGACCCCCTGTTGCTGGCCTGTGCACTGTCCCATCGCCGGGTAGAGATGGTGCGCAGTAAAACCAGTGATATTGAACTTCCGGCCACTGCCGAAATAGTGTTGGAGGGTGTTCTCGAACCAGCTTCCGAGCTAGTTGATCTAAATCTGACCGTTACCGCCTCCCAACCGGCCCGCTTGACCAATCTCAGCCGCTTTCGCCTTACCACCCTCACCCATCGTAAAAACGCTTTGCTGTATTGCCCTTTGCCCGGCAGTGCCGAGAACAGCGCAATGCTAAAGGCCGCCGAGCGGTTGCTGCTGCCTCTCCTCCGGCAGACTTTACCCGAAATCAGCGCAATCAGCTTTCCGGTCGAGGGTGGGGTCTACGAACTGGCCGTGATTGCCATTCACAAAAGATATGCCGGACAGGCTCAACGGGTTATGTATGCTTTATGGGGTATGGAACAATTTCGCTGGCTGAAAAATATCCTGGTCGTCGATGCCGACTTTGATCTACGGCAACCGGCTGGCTGGCTGGCGCAAGCTTTCCGCCAGTTTGACCCGGCCCGCGATTGGCTGGTGATCAAAGGACCGCTAGAAGGTGATCAGGTTGGGTCTAAACTTGGCCTAGATGCTACCCGTAAACTTCCCGGCGAAGGGAACGCCGAACCATCACCGGCTGACCAACCTCAAAACCTGACCGCCATCCGGGAACTGGTAGGGAAAAGATGGCTGGACTACGGCATCGAGTGAAATTTCCGGCTCTCTATTATTCAAAATAGAACCTAATTGCTCAAACCTTAATTCTTAGCTCCTACCAGGAAGCCAATAATAGGCTTTAGTGTAACTACTCAGACCCCACCCCTGACCCCTCCCCAGGGCCACCAGTGGACGGGGAAAGAAGAAGAGAGGTAAACAGGGGAGACCCCTTATACCCGCCGCAGGGCACCCAGTGGGTACCCGACCCCCACGACCCCCGCTTAGTTCCGTTTACGGCCTGAGTAGTTACGGTTTAGTAAGAATTGGAAATACAATTGACAGTCATCGGTTTTTAGTTTAGAATTTAGTATAACCAGGTAATCAATAACATTCAACAACATTATAAGAGAAGGTAGCTTTGACATTTAAATATGAGCGTGACGAGGAAAATGCTCTAGGTTTACCAAAAGATTTGGGCAATGGTTTGGCTTTGCGCTGGGGTAGATCGGAAGATAGTGCGGCTATTGCTAAATTTAACGGGAAAATTCTCGGCGAAGATGGTATCCCGGATGAGAGCATAGCTTTTGCGACCCAGGATTGGATGAGTGGTAGTCACCCGACAGTTGGACCGGGCGATATTACGGTTGTAGTGGACAAAACCCATTCGGACAAAATCGTATCCTCGATGACCCTGGTTTCTCAAATCTGGGCTTATGATGGAGTTGAGTTTAAGGTTGGTCGGCCCGAAGCCATCGGAACAGACCCGGACTACCGAAGTAGGGGATTGGTGCGACGACAGTTTGACGTTATCCATGCTCGTAGTGCGGAACGCGGCCAGCTAATGCAGGTTATTGGCGGTATACCCTGGTATTATCATCAGTTTGGTTACGCTCTAGCTCTGGCTTTGGGTGGGGAGCGCGACCTTTTTTGGTCTAATATTTCTCAACTTGAACCCGAACAAGCCGAAAATTACCGATTACGACCGGCTTCCACCGACGATATAGAGCTGCTGTCGCGCCTGTATGCTATACATTGCGCCGATAGTCTGTTAGCGCAAATGCGGAGCGAGATTGAGTGGCGATTTGCGCTCGCTTCCGTTCACCCCAAATCAATAGATTATCATCATTTTTCGTGTATCGAAGAGGAGACGGGCAAGGTAGTCGGTTATGTGGGTTTGGATTATCTGCCGAACACTATTTCGGTTCGTGAAATGGCAGTATTTCCCGGTCATCCGGTACGGCTGGTTTGTGAATTTTTGACCCGCGCCCTGAAAAGTTTGTCGGAGGAGCGCGAGGTCAGCGAAAATAAACCCTCACTCTATGGCTCGGCCACTTTCAGTCTCGGAACTTCGCATCCATCCTACACCGCATTGAGCGAAGAGCTTGGTCGCCAAAAACCGCCTTCTGCCTGGTACGTACGAATCCCCAATCTACCGGCGTTCTTGCGGCATATCGCCCCTGCGCTAAACACTCGCTTGCAGACCAGTGTCTTCGACGGCTACAGTGGCATTTTGCGGCTGAATTTCTACCATAGCAGCATAACTTTAGTATTGGAGAAAGGTAAATTAGCCGGGGTAGATACCACCGCCTCCCATTTTTTCGATAGCTACGATGCTTCCTTTCCCGGTCAAACCTTCTTACAATTACTCCTGGGTTATCGAAGCCTTTCCGACCTAGAATACGCCGATCCTGATTGTAGAGTTAGCAATCAGCGGACTAGGGTTCTGCTCAACTCGCTTTTTCCGCAACGTCCATCGTCGGTAGCGGCATTGGCTTAATCAAATAAAATCGATGCTTTTGATTTGTAGCATCTTTCCCCTTTTGTTGAGCAAAATAATTTTAGTAACTGTTCAGACCCCACCCCTGACCCCTCCCCAGGGCCACCAGTGGACGGAGAAAAAGAAGAGAGGGTACAGGGGAGACCCCTGTAAGACCCCCAGCAGGGCACCCAGTGGGTACCCGACCCCCACTACCCCCGCTTTAGTTCGTTTGTAGGGATAGGTCCTAAACAGTTACATATATTTTATTGCAGGGGTGGGGCCTGAGTAATTACTAATTTTATTAAAAAGCCCGGCAGATGTTATTCTGCCAGGCTTTTTAGGTATTCTTAGGGCTTTCGATTCAAGCTCACAAAATGAGCTTGAATCGAAAATAAAAAGAGTATTTACAGGGGAGACCCCTTTGACCCCCCGCTGGGCACCCATAGGGTACCCGCCCCCTACCCCTGCTTTAGGTTGGTTTGCGTCATCAAGCGAACCTCCTAAAGAAAAAGCTTAGACGACCGTTTCTTCCGGTTGGGGAAGAACTTCGAGGGCTTTCTCGGCGAAGTGACAGGCCACCCAGTGGTCGGGTTTGTGTTGCTTGAACTCCGGCTCAGTCTTGCAAAGTTCCTGGGCCAACGGGCAACGGGTTCGGAAGTGGCAACCGGACGGCGGATTGATCGGGGAGGGCACATCGCCTTCCAGGATAATCCGTTTGCGTTTTTCTTCCAATAACGGATCGGGGATCGGAATGGCCGATAAAAGGGCTTTGGTATAAGGGTGCATTGGACTCTGGTAAAGTGCGTTCCGGTCGGCCAGTTCGACCACTTTACCCAGGTACATCACGGCGATCCGGTCCGAGATATGGCGTACCACGCTCAAATCGTGGGCAATAAACAGGTAGGTCAGGCCGAACTCGGTCTGCAAATCTTCCAGCAGGTTTACCACCTGAGCCTGGATCGACACGTCCAGGGCCGAGATCGGCTCATCAGCCACGATAAAATCCGGCTCGACCGCCAGAGCGCGGGCAATACCAATGCGCTGACGCTGCCCACCGGAAAACTCGTGCGGGTAGCGGTTGACATAGTTCGGGTTCAGACCGACCACCCGCAACAGATCACGTACCCGGTCGAGCTTGGCCCGGCCTTTTGCCAGGCCGTGAACTTCAATCGGTTCGCCGATAATGTTACCGACCGTCATACGCGGGTTCAAGCTGGCGTATGGGTCCTGGAAGATGATCTGGACTTTACGGCGCATCTTGCGCATTTCCTCGCCGTGAAGCTGGGTCAAATCCTGACCTTTGTACAACACGTGTCCGGCGGTTGGCCGGTACAATTGCAAAATCGCCCGTCCGGTGGTGGATTTGCCGCAACCCGACTCACCGACCAGACCCAGCGTTTCGCCTTGTTTGATCTGAAAATTAATACCGTCGACGGCCTTAACCGCACCGACTTTTCGCTGAAAAATAATGCCTTCCGTGATCGGAAAGTGCATCTGAAGGTCTTGTACTTCTAACAAAATATTACTGTTGACTGTAGCGGAGGCCGCCCCGGCAGTAATATTAGTCTTAGCGGATTGATTTTCCAACTTGCAGCTCCTCTATTCTTAGGCTAAAGACATTTAGGCTAAAGACATTTAGGCTAAAGACTCATTACTATTGGTAGCACCCACCGTAGCGACGGCAGTTTCAATCTCCGGGATCGGGGTTTCGCGGGTAATATCGAATAGACAGGCTACCCGGTGACCTTCTTCGACCTCGCGCAAGTCCGGTAGTTTGGACTGGCAGACCGCCGGTTGGTGATACACACAGCGCGGCTCGAAGGCACAACCCTGGGGCAAGCTGACCATATCGGGCGGCATACCGGGAATCGGGATCAACCGTTCAGGTTCCTGTTCATTTAGCCGGGGAATAGAGTTCAGCAAACCGATGGTATAGGGCATTCGAGGATTGGCGTATAAGCGGTGCGAATTAGTCGTTTCCACGATCCGGCCCGCGTACATCACCTGAATCCGATCACACATTCCGGCGACTACCCCTAAATCGTGGGTAATCAACATAATGGCTGTGCCTAATTCCTGACGCAATTTCTTGAGCAGTTCCAGAATCTGAGCCTGGATCGTTACGTCAAGAGCCGTCGTCGGCTCATCGGCAATCAACAACTTCGGGTCGCAACTGATCGCCATAGCGATCATCACGCGCTGGCGCATACCGCCGGAAAATTGGTGAGGGTAATCTTTGAGGCGTTTGTCGGCGGACGGAATACCCACCAGTTTAAGCAATTCAATTGCCCGGCGGCTGGCGGCTTTGTCGTCCATCTTCATATGCAACTTGAGCGACTCGGTAATCTGTTTGCCAATCGTGATCACCGGGTTGAGTGAGGTCATGGGGTCCTGGAAAATCATGGCGATTTCCTTACCCCGGATTTTCCGCATCTGCTCATCTTTGACTTTGAGCAAATCCTGACCCTTAAAGACAATCTGACTGCTAGGATCAATCTGGGTAGTAACCGGCGGCAAAAGGCGCATGATCGCCATCGAGCTGACACTCTTGCCCGAACCCGACTCCCCAACTATCCCCAGGGTTTCGCCTTCCTGAAGCTGAAAAGACACATCGTTGACGGCTCTTACCATTCCACCATCAGTTTTGAAAGCCACTTTCAGATTCTTTACGTTTAGTAAAGGTTCCATTCAAACTCCTGTTAGAACATTATTTTGATTGTAAAAAATATATGAGCAGTCTATCAACCAGATAAAAAGCTTCCGGCCACCCGGTTAGCGTTTACTACGCGGGTCCAGAGCATCCCGCAACCCATCCCCTATAAAGTTAATCGCCAGTACGGTCAGCAAAATAAACAACCCCGGAAAGAAGGCCCACCACCAGTTACCATTGGCGAATTCAGTTTGAGCTTCGGCCAGGCTGGTTCCCCAGCTACGCAAAGGCGGCTGGATACCGTAGCCTAAAAAGCTCAGGAAAGATTCCAATACAATATTCCCACCGACTAAAAGTGTGCCGGCCACCACTACCGGGTTAATGACGTTCGGTAGTATATGGGCCAGCATAATGCGGCCATTTTTGGCTCCAATCGCCCGCGCTCCGGTTACAAACTCCTGCTCTTTGATCGAAAGGGTTACACTACGCACCAGACGGGCCACCCCCGGCCAGGTCAACAGACCGATGATGGTCGGCAGCAGCAGCAGAGAGCGCAACTCGGAATTCTCGATTACTTTCCCGGCAGAGCCACCCGGCGGCGGCGGCGTGACCAGAAAGCGTGAGGCCAACAGCAGTACAAACAACAACGGAATAGAAAGAAAGACATCGGCAACCCGCATCATAATCGAGTCGGTAAGCTTACCAAAGTAGCCCGCCACCAGACCGAAAAAGGTCCCAAAGCCACAGGCGACCAGCATCGAAAGGGTGCTGAGAAACAGCGAGATTCTAGCCCCGTTTACGATCATACCCATTACATCCAGACCATTAACATTGGTCCCAAATGGATGATCTAGCGAGGGCGGATTATTTTTTAGCTGAAACATCGTCGTCGTGTTCACTTTGGGTTCGGCAATAAATATAGGCCCGATGATAGCCATCAGGATCAAAAATCCGAACAGATACATGCCGATAACCGCCATCTGGTGGCGGCGGAACCGTAGCCAGAATTCGTAAACCTGGGAACGGCTACTCGAATTAATCGCACCTGCATCACGGCTACTAGGTATTGCCGGTTTGATTTCGACCGGAGTTAATAATGGTTTCTTACTATCAATCATAATTTTTCTCCACTCTAGTAACGAATGCGTGGGTCGATAAGGGCGTAAGAGACATCGGCAATCAGGTTGAACAATACGATTAAGGACGAAAGTATAAACACTATACCGATCATCACCGGGTAATCTGCGCGTTCAATCGAGTCGATAAACAGGCGACCCATACCGGGCCAGGAAAAGATCGTTTCCGTCACCACCGCGCCTCCGATCAGACCGGGCAGCGTCAGGGCAATGTTGGTAACGATAGGCAAAAGGGCCGGGCGTAAGGCATGATTACGAACCACCTGACCTTCACTCAGACCTTTGGCGCGCGCCGTCCGAATGTAGTCCTGGTTGATCGTTTCCATCATCGAGCTACGCATATAGCGGCTATCATTTGCCACGCCGACCACGATCAAGGTAGCTACCGGCAAAGCCAGGTGTAAGATCAAACTGCCAATCGGCACCAGCGGGTTTTGACCCCACCAGGCCCAATATTCCGGCTTTAAGAAGGTAGGCTCGCGGGCATCGGTGATACCACCGGTCGGGAACCAGCGCAGATTTGCGCCAAAAGTAAAGACCAGCACCAGGCCGAGCCAGAACGTCGGCATCGAGAAACCGATATAGGTCAGTACCGTGAAAATCTTATCACTGAGACTGTAGCGTTTGAGAGCCGACCAGATACCCAGTGGTAATGCAATACACTGTTGCAGGAAATAAGCGGTGATCATCAAAACCAGCGTCGCCGGTACCCGATCCAGAATCAAATCCAGTACCGGTTTGCGAGTAGCAAACGAAAAACCCCAATCCCCTCTAACCATCGAGGTTAGCCATCGCACATATTGCTCCGGGGCGGGTTTATCCAGACCCCAGGAAGCCAAAATTTTAGCTTTCTGATCGGAAGTCATGCGGGGGTTGTTGCCAAAGGCCGCATCAGGACCGCCCGGCGCGAGCTGCATAATCATAAATACAAGAAAAGAAATACCGATTAAGACCGGTATCGATATTAAAACCCGCCGAATTATAAACTTAGTCATATTCAGCTAATCTCCTTAAAAGGTAGAACATCCCCACCCCAATTTGTCAAAAATGAGTAAGCTGGTCAGAACAAACCAAAATAGTAAATCAGGTTTTACTCGCCGATGAGTACCGTTCAAAAGCGCGATATTACCTGAATATAAGCGTTATAAAACTTAAATAGCAATTATAGCGGTTTTTAATACCACGTCAAATAGAAATGCTTTGCTCTGTCGGGTTTTTGTGAAAATAGAAGAAATTTCAGTTATGTGAAGCGATTGATTCTAAAACTACCGGGTAGGTTCCCCTGCCCGGTAGTCTCAGCACTACTTACGAATTACGGGACGTAAAGCTCAACCACGTTCCACAGGTTGCCGTCGGTCGTCGCGTTAGGCTTGTAGTTTTTGACTTTGCTGCTAACTACATAGTTATTTACGCGAGTGTAGAGCGGCAATTCCCACAGATTGTCGTGGAGGGATTTCTGGAAAGCAACCCAGGCATCCTTTCGCTTGCCCTGGTCTACCGTCGCCCGCTGGTCCGCCAGAGCTTTGTCGATAATCGGGTCGTTGATCCGACCGTAGTTACTACCGTTGCCTTTGTTAGCATCGGTCGGGATAGCGACAGAGGCGTAGTTATTGAATGAGCCGTCCGGGTCGATACCACCTACCTGGGCGAACATACCAATATCAAATTTGCCTTTGGCTAAAATACCATCCTTAGTGTACGAAGCGAAGAACTCGCTCGATTTGTAAGGCTGGAATTTTACATCGGCCCCGATAGCCTTCCAGTAGGTCAGCATAACCTCGGCGGTGGACTTGCGAACCGGCGCGGTAGTGCTGCTCAACACAAACGACAGTTTCTGGCTGCCCTTCGCCCGAACACCATCGGCACCAAGTTTCCAACCGGCATCATCCAGCAACTTGTTAGCGGCAGCCGCATCGTATTTGCTGATGCTCAGTGATTTGTCAAAGAAAGGACTGAGCGGCGAAACATCAACGGCGGTCTGGGCCGTCTTGGGAGTGCGGAACTGCTTGATCAAAGCCTGTTTGTCCAACGCCATATCCAGAGCCTGGCGAACGGCCTTGTCCTGGAAGATCGGGTTGGTCAGGTTCAATTGCAGATATTCCCATGAATATTGCTGGGCAATGTCATAAACCGCGTTCGGCACTTTAGCCGCCGCTGCGCCCTGGTTATCGTCCAGGTTCTCAGCCGAGTCGAGGTCGCCTTTGCTAACCGAGGCCAGGGCCGAGTTAGCGTCCGGGGTGTTGCGGAAAATTACTTTGTCCAGGTAGGCATTGAAGCCCCAGACTGGCGTAAAGTTGTCGTTGCGAGACAGAGTTACCCGGTCGTCGGCGGTAAACTCGGTGACTTTGAAGGGGCCACTGGTCACGGTCGGAACATCAGATTCCGGCGATTTCTCAGCGTCTTTGACCGGAATCTTGCTCCAAACCGCTTGCGGCATTGGGTAGTAACCGTTCAAGAAGTTCAGATAAGGTCCGTAAACCTGGCTGAAGTGTAAAACAGCGGTCGAGTCGTCCGGGGTATCGACACCGGTGATCAACTGCCAGGCACTCAGGTCTTGCTGCACCCCGGCATTGTCAGCGTCAGTTACCCATTTCCAGGTGTAAGCCAGGTCTTTACTGGTCATAGCCGAGCCATCGCTCCACTTGACGCCGGGTTTCAGCTTGAGGTTAACGTCCATCGTTTTACCATCGGACGAAACCTTTACGCCACCGTTTTCCAGAGTAGGGACCTGGCTCAACAAATAAGCATAGTATTTGTTGTTGTTGCTCTGTCCAATCAAGAAACCGTAGGTGATGTTGACGATTTCGATTGCAACGTTGTCACCCACATAGTAAGGGTTGACGCTGGTAGGGAACTGGCCGGAATAGGCGTAAACAAACTGGCCGCCCTTTTTGCCACTGGTCCCATCGAACTTGACATTTTCAACGATGTCAGCCGAACCGCCGCTAGCCGCTGCGGTGGTAGTGGTGGCCGCAGCCGTAGTTGCAGTCGCCGCCGCCGTAGTTGCAGGGGCCGCCGTAGTTGCAGTCACCGCCGCTGTAGTAGCAGGGGCCGCCGTAGTTGCAGTCGCCGCCGCCGTAGTTGCAGTCGCCGCTGTAGTAGCGGCAACCGCCGCCGTAGTTGCCGGGGCAGCCGTAGTAGCGGCAACCGCCGCCGTAGTTGCGCTGGACGCAGCAGTTGTGGTAGTGCCGGTAGTCGCGGTACTATCTCCGCAAGCCGCCAACAGCATAGCTACCATCAAGCCCAGGAGCATGAGGTGAAATGCGCGTTTAAAAGACATGGTGTCTCCTCCCGAAATTCAGGTGATTTCTTATAAGTTGTACAACTTTTACAACAAGTTTTTCTTGACTAGGTTTAACAAAATCGAGCCAACAACCAGCAAGATTGCCGGTTCGATAAGCGTAGGAGAGGTTCACAGCCAGGTATCTAACCTGCTTGGGTAGCGTTGAATCTCGCTCACCCCGGTATTCCATCTAGGTAGTAACAATATTAACAGAAAAAACTCTATAATGCAAATAATTTAACATTTTTAAAGTTTTCACAAACTCAGATCATTAATAATTCCGGCCTACCAAAACCTACTTTTCAGGCCGCTTGACGTTTGAATTCATGATTTAGAAAATCGTTGACCAGTTGCGCCGTCAGGGCCGGTTCCTCGCTGGTAAAATAATGACCGGCCCCCGGCATAATTTCCAGGTGAGCACGCGGAATCTGCCGGGCCAGTAATCGGGAATTTTCAGCGACCACCAGCACATCCTCATCGCCGGTCACTAGCAGGGTCGGCATGGGCAATTGGTCCAGGCGGTCGTAGGTATCGTGATAAGCTGCCGCCAGCATTTGACGGCGATAGGCATAGGGGGGGGTAGGATATACCAGGCGGCGGGCGGTATCGGCCTCGATCCGGTCGGTATGCTCGGAGCGAAAACGCGCGCTATATATCACCGGAACCACCATTGCCGCCGCCAGTTCCGGGTCCACCTGACCGCGTTGGACCATTGTAGCGATAACCCCTGGCGGCGAGGGAATGTGATGAAAACTCCCGGCGGTACTGGCTCCCAGGATCAAACCTTTTATTTTCCAGGTGAAGCGCAGGGCTAATTCCTGGGCGATCAGACTGCCCAACGAAAAACCAAACACGTGCGCCCGGCGTATGCCCAGACCTTCCAGCAAACCGGCGGCATCGTCGGCCATCTGCGGCACAGAATAAGCTTTGTCCGGTTTTGAACTCCGACCGGTCCCCCGGTTATCAAAAACAATCACCGGACGGACGGCACTCAGCGCGGCCAGATTTTTCTGCCAGCTCAGGCTGTTCAAACCCAAACCCATTATCAACAGTAGCGGAGTAGTATCAGTGGGTGCCGAGGGTGAATGTATCTCATAATAAAGTTCAATTCCATTGGATTGAATAGTGGGCATCATTGCACCTTTCTATTTCGACATTATCGACCTCGTAATAAAGCTCGCTGGTAAATTCGAGCAGAAATTTATTATAGCTTAGATTTATACTGGATAAAAACTTGACAGAATAGGGCTTCGGTGTAAAATCGCTATACCTTCAGGCACCAATAATATAAATAATACGAAGATTAAGGCAGCGTGGCCTTCAAATAATAATTAATTTCAAGGGGGAAAGTGAGTAAGCCGTATGACTGGTTCAAATGAAACTAATAGCGGGATAGGCGGCCAACCCTGGCTGGAGATGTGGCAAAAATTTTACGAGTCGAACATGAATAACTGGACCGGCATGATGATGAATATGGGTTCCAGCCAGACTTATGGAGCTTTCTGGAACCAGTATGTGCAGGCCACCCTTGAGATGCAGGAGGCGTTCAAACAGTTCAACGAACGCTGGCTCCAGTCGGTCGGGCTACCTACCCGTGAAGACCTGAGCCGGGTCAACCAGCAAATTTATGACCTGGCTAACCGGCTAGATGAGCTTGAAGAAAAGCTAAAGTAACAGGGCGGCTTGTCACCGCTAACTATTGACTATTCCGCTCCGCAATAAAAGTCTACAACAAATAACCCATTTCGATATACCTGCCGGGTCGGGGGGATAAAGCCCGATTAGTTGCCGTAGCGAAACTGGTTCATCAGGTCAATCGCTTTCATAGCTCCTTCGGGGGTAATTTCCAGGCCCCAGTAACGCGTAATCCGCGAACTATTGTCAGGGCCAAAATCGTCCTGATCTTCAAATGCGCGTAAGTAGCCCAGGTTCTTTAGCCGTCCCAGGCCGTCAATCACCTGCTGTTCCCCCATGTCATAACCCTGCTCGTTAAGAGCTTTAAAGATGTTCTGGCTATCCAGGTCGTAACCAGCGTGCTTGCGAATCCGCTTGTGCAACATTACCAATACTGCTTCGTCATCGTCCATCATATAAGGATATTTCCTTTTCGCCTCGTTACCACGTTAAACTATAAACTGCTTCAAGTTGACTGATTCTACTCCAAACCGCCACCGCTCGGCAAACCAACTCGACTTAAGTTTTAGGCTTGATAATTCTAATTTTTTCGTAACTAATCACCCAGCCTCGGCCAAATGATTAGCAGGGGTTGGGGGGGCGCAGCCCCTGCGGGGGGTCAAAGGGGTCTCCCCTTTAACCCTCTCTTCTCTGGGGCGGGGTCTGAACAGTTACATTTTTTCAGTTATAAACGGTGGCCTCTAAATTGCATAACTTTTTGATAGCGGTTCGACCGCCAAAATAAATTAAGAGTTAAATCAGGCAGTATCGAACGAAAGGAGCAAGAAAATGGGTTTATGGAGTGGAACACCCAAACGCAATGGCATCTTAAACAGGATTGCCAATCCCGACCCGAACGGACGCGGGCTATTGAGCCGGATTGCTAACCCAATCGAAAACTCGAACGGCGGCCTGTTGGACAAGTTATTTGGAGGCTTCCGGGGTCAGCAGCCCACCAACAATCCTCCTAATAGCCAGTCCCAGAGCTTCCAGGAACCCCAAAATAGCCAGAACAATAATCAAGGCGGTTCCTGGTAAATAGTAAATAATAATCCTAAAAGTAAAATCTGTACGGTAGCAAAATGCTATCACCAAAGCCTGACGGTCAACCCGCTCAGGCTTTTTACGTGGGATCGCCGGATTGCCAAAATCGGCCAGCCTTGTTAAGATGACAACTGTTTTGAAGGGCTGACAGACAAGCTAGAAAGAAAAGATTGGATAAAATGTCGCAAGAACCCCGCCCTCCAACCTCGCCTACCGAAAAGCCCGCCAGCCTCCCGGAGCAAACTGCCGGAACCCCCACTACTAACTATCTCTGGTTAGGGGTGGGCGCGGTCGCCTTTCTAATTCTGATTGTGGTAGCAATGGTTGTCATTACCGGTGGCGATGTGAAAGAAACCCCCGCTCCGACCAGCCTTAGGCCGACGGCCCAGACCGGTAAAGCCCTTTTTATCGCTACCAATTGCAATAACTGCCATCCGGCAGAGGGTAGAGCAGGCGGGACCGGTCCGCGCCTGAGTACGACCGGTCTGAGCGATGACTCGATCCGCAATACCATACGCAAAGGAAAAGGGGTAATGCCCGCCAACTCAAACCTGACCGCCGACGAACTTAATACCCTGGTCGCCTACCTTCGGGCGATTAAACCGGCCAGTTAATACCTGTAGGACTTTCGCTTAATGACGAAAGCGGGGGTGACGGGGTCGGGTACCCTCTGGGTGCCCGGCGCGGGGTCATACAGGCGGGTACCCTCTGGGTGCCCCTGTTAAAATCTTTTTTTCGCTTTGAACTCACATATGAATTCAAAGCGAAAGTCCTAACCTGTTTAGCTTTTTCAGCTCTTCAAAAGTTAAACGCTAAATATGAGGAGATAGAATGAAACGCATTTGGATTTGCATACTGGCACTCACCGGGCTGGTATTGGGCCTGGCCGCCTGTGGAAACGACGCTACCAACACTGCCCCGGCTCCGCAGACTACAGTCGCTACCAACACCAATATTACGCTCGCGCCAGGCCAAACTACGGTGGTTCCGGCGGTAGTGAGCACCCCTGCAAAAGGCGGCAACTCGATTCTCGCCACGATCACGGCCAACAGTGGAAATTCCGGCAGCCCGCAGACGGCGGTCCCGGCCCCACCAAGCCTGGCCGCGCCTACCCCCACTTCGCTGGCTACCGATACCCTACCGGTTTACAGTGGGTTCAAAACCTTGAACTTTGGCATAATCGGTACCCAGATCAGCCAGCAATTCAGCCGAACCGGCGCAAACATAACCACCTCGGTTTATTCCACCGGGGACGATTTTACCAAAGTTAGCGACTTTTACAGCAGCGAATTGGTCAAGTTAGGCTTTGCTAAAGCCGGTGCGTCGGATTTACCGGCCAGCACCCTGCTACCGGGCAAAGTAGTATTGTTTGGCAAAGGCACGGGTAACAGCTTGCAGGGGCTGGTAATTATCGCAATTGGGCCGTTGGACACCCCAACCCTCAGTGCGCTCGGTTCGCAAGCCCCGGATGTCGCAAACCTCAAAGTGGGGGATAATATCGTGCTGGTTTTAAGCGGTCTGACCGGCAGTTATTTGAGCGACTTGCAAAAGGATTTGGTCAATACTACTGGTAGCACTACGCCCGCCCCCACTAAATAACCTCACCAAATCTATTTTACCCCAAACTCGACCGAGGCCCAACTTTCGACCCCGGTCGGGTTGGGCACATAACCTTTAACATTGGGCCGTACTGCCACCACTCCCCGGCTGTAAGCGAGCGGTAATATCGGAACCTGGTCGTGAATAATGCCCAGAGCTTGGTGATAAAGATCGGTGCGGGTCGGGAGAGCGGTGGTAGTGGCCGCTCTTTGCAAAAGGGCACTCAAGTCCGGGTTTTCGTAACCGCCTTCGCCCCGGATTTTACCAAAAAACTCATTGAGAAATTCCACCGGGTCGCCACTGGTGCCCTGCCAGCCAAACATATAAAAATAGAAATCCGGCGAACCGTTGAGCCGGTCCTTATAAAATTCCGGCCACTCTTTATCTTCACGCACATTCACGATCACATTGATTTTTGCCAGGTTTGCGGCGACCGCCCCGGCTATTTTGTGAGGATCGGGATAATAGGCGCGCGGCACCGGCAAAACCCATAAATCGACCTTCAGAGGATTGCTTGCGTTATAACCAAAGATTTCAAGCTGGCGACGCGCCCGGTCCAGGTCGTTGGTATAGAGGTCGGTGGGAGTAGGCCGGTTGATAACTGCCGGAGGCAATAAATCCGAGGCCGGTTCGCCCAGACCGTAATAAAATTCTTTGACTAACGACCGGGTATCCAGGGCACTGGCAAAGGCTTGCCGGACAATAATATTATCGAAGGGAGGTCGCAAAACATTCATACCCAGAAAGGCCACGTTCAAGGCTGGCCGGTCGAGCAACACAATATTGCTATCGCGGGCGGCATCGGCCAGTTGCTCCGGTCTGATCTTGTCGGTCGCCGCAATCGTACCCCGGCGCAATTCGTCCAGACCTTCCTGCTTTTGTTGAAGGACCAGCGCAACTATCACCGCCGATTTGACCACCGGGGCGGCAGGGTCGCCCGGCGAAAAGCGTTCCTTGTAAAAAAGCTCGTTTTTGCGCAGCGCAGCATACTTGGTTTCCCCGTGAACCGGCTTACCGATCAAAGCATACAAACCACTGCCGTTAGAATTTACCATCTGGCCGGATTTGCGATCAAATGCACTGGGAGCCACAATTGAAAATTGGGGCATCGCCAGCACCTGAAACAAATTAGCCATCGGCTGAACCAGTTTGATGGTTAGAGTGCTATTTACTTCGTCTACCGCGACCGAAGATAAGTTGCCGGGGAAACCGCCAAATGCCGTCGCCCAGGTCTGAAAATCGCCTTTATGAAAAAGATTGCCGGGGTCGGACCAGCGATCAAAATTAAACTTAATAGCATTAACGTCCAGCGGAGTATCGTCCGAAAAACGTAAACCTTTACCAAGCCGGAGGATGTAAGTCAGGCCGTCGGGGCTAATTTTTGGCGGGTATTTCAACAGGCTGGTGGGTTTGGCTTGCATACCCGGCGAGCTAAACTCAAACAGGGTTTCATAAATCTGGCGCACGATCTGTAGCGAGGGACGATCCACCAGATTGGCCGGGTCGAACCAGCCCTGCAAAATCCCGACCGGCTCCTGAGCTAATCCAAAACAAAATATTTTGCTGCAATCGTAGGGAAAACCGGTCGGCACCGGCAGCGCGGTCGGAGCGGGTCGATTTGGTCCATTGACGGTCGGCGGGGCGGCAACTGTAGCTGTCACCGGCAAACTTGCTTCGCCCGAACAGGCCGCCAGTACCATTAGCAGGGCCAGCCCACCGGCCAACCCCAGGTTAAACCATAAAAAACGCTTTTTTGACATCAGGAATTTTTACCACTTAAAACGCGTTGGAAACAAGCTGGAACGTTAAGCCTGAGACGGAACACCACACTACTTGATCCAGCCCTGCGCCACCAGTAATTCGGCGTTCAGGATACTGGCTCCCGCCGCGCCCCGGATCGTATTATGACCGGCCAGCACAAACTTATAGTGCAAAATCGGACAGCGGCGCAACCGGCCTACCGTCGTCGCCATTGCGCCTTCGCCTTCCCGGTCGTAAAAGGGTTGAGGCCGGTCGGCTTCGGTCCGCAGCAATACCGGACGGCGCGGGGCAGTCGGCAACAACATTTGCTGCGGCAGGGCTTCCCAGTCGCGCAGG
Source organism: Chloroflexia bacterium (assembly GCA_038322625.1). Taxonomy (GTDB): domain Bacteria; phylum Chloroflexota; class Chloroflexia; order Chloroheliales; family Chloroheliaceae; genus 54-19. The sequence continues at coordinate 29,987 of JBBQGA010000008.1, read as the reverse complement.
ACGCTGGCGACTTCTTCCAGGCCAGCCTCGCGGCCAAGCTCGACCGACACTACCTCGGTATGGGCCTCGCGCACCGCCACTCTGGTACAGGTGGCACTGATTACAAAATCCGCATCGACAAACCGCTGGTTTTCCAACCCGCCCATGATTTTTAGCGGCTCGGTTTCGACTTTTTCTTCCTCGCCGCCAATGTGCGGTACCACATTATCAATGATGTCAAGGGCCGAAACGCCCGGATAACCGGCCCCACTCAGCGACTGTAAACTTGTAACCATCACTTTTTTGAGGCCAAAAGCGTCTTGTAAAGGCTTGAGGGCCAGCACCAGGTGAATAGTGGTGCAGTTAGGGTTGGTGACGATAAAGCCGCCCTTCTGCCAGCCCCGCTTTTGCTGTTGAACTTCCAGCATGGCCGAGTGTTCGGGGTTGATTTCCGGGACCATCAGTGGAACGTCCGGGTCGTTGCGATGGTTGCGCGAGTTGGAGAAAACCTTGTAACCGGCGGCGGCAAATTCCTCCTCGACTTCTCCGGCAAATTCGGCGGGTAAGGAAGTAAAAACAATATCGCAATCCCACTCCGGGCCGGGTTTGCCTTCAACCAGGGTCATATCGCGGGCATAGGACGGCACATCCGCCGACAAACGCCACTGAGCCGCCTGGCCGTACTTTTTGCCAAGCGAGCGGTCACTACCACCCAAAGCCGTAACCTGAAACCAGGGATGGCCTTCTAACAACTGAACAAACCGCTGACCGACCGCCCCGGTCGCGCCCAAAACCCCCACTTTTAGAGGCCGGGCCGGAATAAAAGCCCCTCCGGCGGCGTGCTGACCCGGTGAAAACGGAAATGGACTCATAGCTAACTTGCTCCTAACTTCTCTAACAGTGCTACACTCGGCTTATAATTCTGGTCGTCCAGGATCGATTTCTTTAGTTGAGCGATAGCCTCGTCGCGGCGGCCAACATTGGACAGGGCAAAGGCGTACTGGTAACGCGCTTCGGCATAAATTCCGGCCCGGTTGATTTCGTTGGGGGCTATTTTGATCACCTGCTGGTAATTGCCGACCTTATTATAACATTCTACCGGCCAGAGCTGGTACCACAAAAACCGGTTGTAAGGCCCGTTATCGCTAGGGGCCAACCCACGGACTATATGTTGCTCCCAGACCGCCAGTGCCCCTTTACAATCGCCCTGGTCCTGTCGCAGATAGCCCAGGTTGCGCCAGCCATCAATATCGGACGGGTTCGCCTGGGTGAACTGTTCAGCCACCGCCAGGGCGCGGGCAGCGTTAGCGGCATAGTCGGCATCGTCACCCAGGATCGCCTTGACGGTCGCTTCCTGGCTGGCCTGATAAACCGGCAGATAACGATGGTCGTAAGCCTTCCACAGTTTATCTTGCAAGGTCAGTCCGGCGACCGTCTGCGGGCCGGTATCCATCGAGTCGTTAAAGATAATTGTATTGTTGGCGAGATTGTAGCCTCGCGCCACCCGGTAGTGGGCAATGTCATCGTTCAGATGTAGCCACTGTTGGGTTATCACCGGAATACCGGCAGAAAGCAAAGCCCGTAACTTATCGAAATTGCCATCCTCGCGGATCATTACCTTGAGGCCCTGGCTGCGAATAAAATTCGCCAGTTCGCCCGGCTCGACGTGTTTATCGCCAACCGGGCTGTTTTTGTCGCCCCCATTTGGCCGCAGGGCCAACCCACACTGAGCCTGGTTCAACTTGATACCGTAGTAACTTAGAGCCATCAAAGCCGACATCGGGGCGCAGTTATTCCAGGTCTGCGATTGCCATGTCATCGGCTCTAGCAGTACCGAAGGCTTGAGGGCAGTCACAGTCGCCGCCGCTTTTGTGGTCGGGGCGGTCGTAGTGCTGGCAGCCGTAGTCGATACGGCAGCCGTCGCCGCCGGGGTAGTGGTTGCCGGGGCAGTAGTCGCCGGAACAGTCGTATTAGCGATGGCGGCAGTCGTCGTCTGGGCAGTCGTCACCGGAGCGGAGGTAGACGGGTTGCCGGTGGTCGCGGGAGCCACCGAAGTGACACTGGCGGCGGTAGTATTGCCGGTCACAACGGTCGTCGTACTAACGTTGGCAACTGCCGGATTAGCAGTAGGGGTTGGCGGGGGAGGCGTGGCACTATCGCCACAGGCCACCAGCAAACCGCTCAGTAGCAAGATAACCGTAAAAAGATAAAATCCAGTATAACCTGAAAACTTCAAAATAGACTCCTTACTTCAGAATTGCCTAATAATTACCAACCGGGTATTATCTAGCAGGTTTGGACTTATTAAACAACATCAAAACTGACTTGTAAAGCTGATGAAAAAGAAAATCAAGATTCTGGTGACTGGCGGCGGTACCGGCGGTCATGTCAGTCCGGCCCTGGCGACGGTCGGAACCATTCAGGAAATGGCCGCCGCCCCGGAGGCGACCTGGCAGCCGGTCTTTCGTTATATTGGCAGCAAACAGGGGGTCGAGAAACGGCTGGTCGAGGCTGCCGGGCTGGATTTTGTGGGCGTGGAAACCGGCAAACTGCGCCGGTCCAATACGCTGCTGGGTTTGTTTACCCTTAGAAACCTGGTCGACGCGCTGCGAGTTCCGGTTGGCGTAATTCAAGCTTTGTGGCAGGTGGGCCGATTCCGGCCAGCCGTTATTTTTAGCACCGGCGGCTTTGTGTGCGTTCCACCGATTATCGCCGGGTGGTTGCTGCGGGTACCGGTTCTTACCCACGAGCAAACCGTCCAGGTCGGTCTGGCGAACCGAATCGCCGCTCGGTTTGCTCGCCGGATCGCGTTGACCTTCGAGGGCGCGGACCAGGAATTGCCGCCAAAACTGCGAGCCAAGACTTTTGTCACCGGCAACCCCGTCCGGCCTATCATCTTTGGCGGCGACCGCGACCGGGCCAGCCAGTTAGGCCGCTTCGACCCGGCAGATGCCGCGCTGCCGACGATTTACGTGACCGGCGGGGCGCAAGGGGCGCGGGTGATCAACCGGGCGGTCGAAGCCTCGCTGGCGGAACTTTTGCAAATCAGCCACCTGATCCACCAGTGCGGCCAGCAACCCGCCGGGGACGAACAGGATTACGACCGGCTGGAAAAAGCCGCCGCCGCCTTACCCGCCGAACTTCGCCGCCGCTACTACCTGACCCGCTTTGTGGGCGACGAAATCGGTGATGTGTTTGCCCTGACCGATCTGGTTGTCAGCCGGGCCGGGGCCGGAACCGTTACCGAGGTTTCCGCGCTGGGCAAACCGGCCCTGTTTGTACCGCTGGTCCCGACCGGCGGCGACGAGCAAACCCGCAACGCCCGCCGCCAGGAAGAAGCCGGGGCGGCGACCGTGATCAAGCAAAGCGAGATGAACGGGCCGCGTTTGCTCTCGGAAGTCCGCCATTTGCTCGCCGACCCGGCCCAGTTAGCCGCAATGGGTCGCGCCGCCCGGACGCTGGCCCGACCTCAGGCCGCTCACGAACTCGCCGCCGCCGTTATAGAACTGGCCCGGCCTTGAAAACCATTTTTGGAAAATTTTGATGACAAACGTTTCTCCTACGGAGTTTACACCCGTCCAAAAATTCCGGCGCGGTCTGATCTTTGCCCTGCTGGCGACCTTTAGCTGGTCGACCACCGGCATATTAATCGACAAACTCACCAGCCAGTATCATATAACCGCCCTCGAACTCAGTGCCTGGCGCGGTCTGCTTATAACCGCCGCCCTGGCCCTGTATATCCGGTGGCGAAATCCAGCCGCTTTCAGCTTGAGCCGGGCCGAAATACCTTATTATATGCTGTACGGTTTGATCGGGGTGGCAATCTTTAACGTGATCTGGAGTGTTTCGGTCGAAGTCAACCGGGCTGCCGTAGCGACAGCCTTGATTTTCAGCTCGCCGGTATTCGTGGCAATCGGTGCCTGGAAACTTTTTAAAGAAAAGCTCAAAACGCTCCAGGTGGCCGCTATCGTGATAAACCTGATCGGGTGCGCCCTGGTTTCAGGCGTGAGTGACCCGGCGGCTCTCCTGCGCAACCCGGCTGGAATGCTGCTGGGTCTTGGTAGCGGCCTGACCTTTGGGGCCTTCACTTTGTTCGGGAAAAACGCCGCTCGTAAAGGTCGACGCAGTTCGCTGACTGTACTTTTTTACGTCTTCTTCTTTGCCACGATCTTTTTGCTGGTGGTTGGTTTTGTGGTAGAAGGATTTTCGCTGCTGTTTTTGCAAATGGATTGGGTGGGCTGGGTCATGCTGATCGGGCTGGCGTTAGGACCGACCCTGGCCGGTAACGCCTTTTTCACCAGCAGCCTGACGTATCTTCCGGCAGCCTTCGCTAGCCTGATCGGTACCCTCGAACCACCCATCACGGCGGTTCTGGCCTTGGTAATTTTGAACCGTAGCATGGACGGTACCCAGTGGCTGGGAACCAGCCTGATCATCAGCGGCGTGGTTATAATGCAATCCGCGCCCTTTGTGGGCCGGTTACGCCAGGCCAGTGCCGGTCGCCAGCTTTGAGTGCAGCTTTAGCAGATCGCCCAGCAAATTCTGGTGGGCTAGCGAACGGGTCGCCGGGTCAAGTCCGACCGTTAACCGGTTCACCAGTTGAGTCGCGGCAACCTGAGCGGTTTCCCAGATCGCCTTCTCTCCGGTTTCGCCGGGTTTTAAGGCCTCACTGATCGCCGTAGCGACGGCAGCCTCCGGCAATTGCAACTCCAGTTCCAACCGCTCCGGTCCGGCCTGCAAACGCACTACTTTCAAACCGGCCTGGCTCTCCCTCCGGCCTACCGGCTGGCAGGCGTACTCAAACCAGGCTGCCCAGTTGCCCCGGCTTAATAAAGTCAGGCCGGTTGCCAGACCGGTCAAAGCCGCCAGCAGATTACTCACTTCGGCCAGTTCACCGCCGGTCTGGAAAATTAACTTGATCGTGGTTGGTTCCGCCCGACCGCTTACCGGTTGCGGCGCGACCACCATCGGCTCGGCAATCTCTACCCCGTCCAGATTTACCTCGGCCTCGGCCAGCCACTCGAATTGCTGCTGAGTAAGTTTAACCTTATAAAGATTGGCTCCCCGCAGGTCTGGCAAGCTCCCGGCGTTATTTCTCAGGCGGGTCCGGGTTAGGTCGACCCCGCTCAACTCCACCCCGCTCAGGTCGGCGGAAGTCAGATCGGTTTCCGAAAGACTGCTTCCCCGCAAATCAGCGTCCGGCAAACGAGCTTCGGACAGATTGGCTTTATTAAAATTACAATCTACCAGATAAGCATTTCTCAAAGTGGCCCCGACCAGCTTGGCCCCGACCAGCTTGGCCTTAAAGAAATCAGCCGCACTCGCGTCGGTATCCTGCAACTCGGCCCCGCTCAAATTGGTCTCGATCAGTTTAGCCCCTTTCAGGCGGCTCTGAATAAAACTGACCCGGCTCAGGTTGGCCCGGCTGAAATCCGCCCGACTCAGGTCGAGATAAGATAGGTCCAGACCACTCAAATCCTGGTCGCTCAGGTTTAACCGGGCTGCGCTGCCCTCCTCGGCCAACCGCCGTTCGATTTGTTCTCTGGTAATTAGGTTGTTTTCGTTCATAGCTCCCGCCCCGAAAGAATCGTATTTAAGTCCTGCCATATTAGGGCTTTAGTATGACCCTCCGAACCGGTGCGGTCAAATCCCCCGTCCGGTTTAAATCGTCAGGCCCGCTTTCAATTGTATATAAAGCGGTTTCAGATTATATAGTCTTAAAAATAAGCTGACAAGACTACAAATATTTTAGGCCAAAAAGTGAAAAGGATCACTCTTAGGGTGTGACTGGACGCATAAGTTTTTATTACGCCCTACGGTATTATTACTTTGTAAGCAGCAGGGCCTTTAAAAGCCGGAGCCTACACAGAAAACCTCAAACCTTTCCTCTTATCTTCACTTCTGAAGAACTCCTCTAATCAAGTGGCGGTTGATGAGCAGCAACTTCCACTACGAGGGCCAGACCAAAAGTCTGGCTCTCTGCATTTTATAGAGAAATTAGCTCCCCTAAAATGTCAGTAACCACAAGGCATTATCGACCCCGTTGCGGAAGGCCATCGCCGTCCCACCGGGCGAGAATTCCCATTGGTCGAGAGCTATTTGGAGGGGGAAACGGGCCGGGTCGGTCAGGCGAACGGCTTTGCCGCTCACCGGGTCGAGCTTCCAAAGGCTGCTGGCAGTCTCGCCCGGCTGGCGAACCGGCAGATAATACAGGTTGTGCCCGCTATCCCAACGAAAACCGCCCAGCCAGCTTTGCTTCAGGGCCGCGCTGCCGTCGATATGCGCCAACCAGACCCCGCTGCGTTCGGCCCCCTGCAAAGTAATAATATATGCCACCCACTGACCGTCCCCGGATAGCGTCGCCACCGTCAAACCCTTGCTTTCGACGATCAGATTAGCCGAGCCGTCCAGCCCGATCACCCACAACCCAAACCGGCTGTTGGCCGCATCTCGACCGGTCAGCAGCAAATGCTGGCTATCCGCTAGCCAGCTTAAATTGGCCGTCTCGCGTCCGGTCCAGACCGAGCGCGGTGCCCGGCCATCGAGCGTGGAAACCACCAGCGAAAACCGTTGGGGGGCTTCCGGCCCGTCCTGCTGGGTGGTTCTCAGCAGGTAGGCTACCTGTTTTTTATCCGGCGCGAAAACCGTCCGGCTACCCGAATTAGCCAGCGTACCAAGCGGCGTACCGTCCGGTACATTTTGCAGCCGGGTATTCCCATCCTGGCGGCTCGAAATCGCGGCCAGGCTCAGGTCGGCGGAGTAGTTAGCCAGGCCGCTATTCAAAAAGGTACGCTGGCCGCTCTTGAGGTCAAAGGCCCAGCTACCCAGGCGTGTTTCGCCGGGCGGTTGGTCGTAATAAACCAGCCGTCCATCGCCGCCAAAGCTAAAATTCTGACAACAGTTGGCCCCGCCAAGAGCTTTCCAGGCCGTAGCCGCCGCCGAGGCGGTCGTGGTCGGGGCAGTCGTAGGCGGCAGAGTAGTCTCGCCAGTGGTCGCAATAACGGCTGTATTCGCAATAATTGGGGAACTGACCGGGGCAGCCGTCGTGGCCGGAATAGCGGTAGAACTAACCGGCGCAACCGGCGTGGCTGCAATTTCCGTAGTCGGCGCGATATTGCTGGTTGCCGGGGCCGGAATGGCCGGGGTAAGCTGCGTCGTTTGGATGGCGGCTCCGGTAGTCGAGGTATCCGGCGGGGCGGTTGGTGAAGCGTCACTACAGGCAGTTAAAATCAAAAGGAGCAGCAGCAACTCCATTAATCGCTTTTTGATTCTCACGGCCACGACCTTTCGTAATCGTTCAGCAGCGGGCCGCCAAACCGCACGTCCGGCTGGTCGAAAATGGTCTGCCAGCGCGACGGCTGGTTAAGATCGACCTGGAATTGCAAACCTTCACCGGTTGCGCCGAGGGTCAAATTGGCCCAATCGGTCGTAATCAGTTTTACCGGATTGCGGGTACCGCCCAGACTGGCCTCGCGGATTTCCAGGTGGACGTGCGGGTGAGTGTCGCAATCGGCCCCGGTCGGCGCCCCCAGTTTGCCGATTGCCTCCCCCTGTTTGACCACCTGACCGATCCGCAAGGTCGACCGTTCCAGCAAATGTCCGTACAACGATACCAGCCCGTTCGCGTGCTTGACCAGCACATTGTGGGGAGCAGACCCGTAAGGCCCGTCAATCGCCAGGATCGTGCCATCACCGATAGCGACCACCGGCGTGCCGCAGGTCGAGAAAAAATCCACCCCAAAATGCATGCCCTGACCCTGGCTGTAGAGGGCGCGTCGCTGCCGGTAAGCCCAGCGAGTATTGCCGTACCACTGTCGGACAAACCAGCTTTCCGCCCCCGGCGCACCCGCTAGCGGTAGTCCAAAGGGGGCCGCCTGGCCGTTGACGATAGCCGGTTCCGGCGAGGTCAACCCACCACCGGCCCCCAATGCCAGTGCCAAACCGCCTCCCTGGACTAATAATTTCAAATAACGCCGCCGACTTATATCCTTTTTTTGTGGCATAGTTTCGATCCGTTCCGTGTTTTCCAGTTGATAGATTGCAAAGCTGCGCCAGCCTACCGGCTATCCCTGACCGGTGCATCATACCAGATATGCCCCAGCCCCGGTTCCGATAATCGCCCTGAAACCCGCCACCGGATTTAGACATTTTAGCTCTCTTCCATTATTATTATAAATGCCCTGCACCTAAAAGCTAAAACCAGCTTAAAGCGGAGGTAGTAAGTGCTTCTGTTAATCCCTTTTAAACTGTAACTACTCACCATACCTCTATAAGGGATCGAAGCAGGGGTAGTGGGGGCCGGGTACCCACTGGGTGCCAACGCGGGGCGTATAAGGGGTCTCTCCTATAATTCTCTTTTTATTTTCGCTTGAGCTTCACAAAGTGAGGTTGAAGCGAAAGTCCTAGAACAAAACGAAAGAACGATGCGGCATAATCCATGATACGAACCAAAAAACTAACGCGACGGTTTGGCGAACATACTGCGGTAGACCAACTCGATCTGGAAGTCAAAGCCGGTGAAATCTTCGGCTTTCTGGGTCCCAACGGGGCCGGTAAAACCACCACCATTCGGATGCTCTGTGCGCTGGTCGACCCGACTTCCGGCGAAGCCTGGGTCAACGGCCACCCGGTCGGTCAGGCTAAAACCAACGATCTGGTCAGGCAATCGGTCGGTTTGCTGACCGAGCAACCCGGCCTCTACGAGCCGCTCAATTCGCTGGACAATATGTTATTTTACGCTCAACTTTACGGCCTATCAAAACCGGAGGCCACCAAAAGAGCCGAAGAAACCCTGCGCTGGTTGGATTTGTGGCAGTGGCGCAACGACCCGGTCGGCACCTTTAGCAAAGGCATGAAGCAAAAACTGGCGATAGGCCGCGCCCTCCTGCACCGTCCTAAACTGTTATTCCTGGACGAGCCGACCGCCTCGCTGGATGCCGAAGCCTCCCACTCGGTCCGCGAGGCGATCTTATCGCTCCGCGATGCCGGGCGGACTATTTTTCTTTCGACCCACAATATGGAGGAGGCGAACCGGCTGTGCGACCGGATCGGCATTTTCAAACAACGCCTTTTGCAACTGGATACACCGGAAAAACTGCGCCATAACTTTGGGGTCGAGGAACGCCGGGTAATCGTGCGTCTACGCAACCAGCCCGATCACCTGACCGAGAAAGTAGGTGAACTGGAATTCGTTCATTCGTCGCAGTGGCTACCGGAACCCGGCCAAAGCGGTGGCAACCTGGAAGTACGGTTAGCCAATCCGGCATCCCATAACCCGGCCCTGGTGCGCTACCTGGTCGAAATCGGAGCGGAAATCCTGCTGCTGACCGACGACACACCCAGCCTGGAAGAAGTTTACCTGGCGATAACCAATTCTGACCCGATTATTAAGCTTTAAACCGGTTTTCCGGCCTGATTTTTGATACCCGACTTTAGAGAAGTACTTTTAGAAATCAAGCTTTCTCGAAGGCTAATTGGAACCTGAAGAATTAGTAAATAGAAAGGAAACTGAATTGCTCGAAACCGGTAAAACTGCCGCAGAGCAGTTAAAACTTGAATCCAAATTTGTGACTTTAGCGGACGGCTTGGTAGTTCATTATCAGGAGGCTGGTCCGGCAGATGCCCCGGCGGTCCTGTTAGCGCACGGCTTTCTAGGCTCGCTGCGGGATTGGCGGTTTGTGACCGGGCCACTGGCCGCGCTGGCCCAATCCGAAGGCTTTCCCCTCCGCACGATTGCCTTCGATTGGGTCGGCTTCGGGCGGTCCTCCAAACCTAATACCAACTACTCCCTTTTTTATTTCGCCGACTTCCTAAAACACTTTGCGGATACCCTCAAGCTGTCCGATTTCGATCTGATGGGTCACTCGATGGGTGGCAAACACGCCCTGGCCTTCAAAGTCCTCTACCCGCAGTACGTCCGAAAACTGGTACTGGTCGATACCGACGGCTTTTTAAATGACCCCTGGTGGACCCGTCAGACCGAAAAAAGCTGGTTCAAACCGCTGGCAAATCTCAGCACCGACGCCCTCGGCAAAGAAGGCTTTCTAAGGTTATTCTTTAAAAATATCTTCTTCGACCCGAAATTTTACCCCTCCTCTGCCGAACTTACCCAGGCCGCCCTTGAATTGCGTGACGAGGATTACCGGCTAGTCTTACGGGCACTCAACCGCGATTATCTGAAACTAAGCCTGAACCTGACCGGCCTCCGCGCCCGCCTCGGCGAAATCAAAGACCCGGTGCAAATCTTCTGGGGCCGCGAAGATAAAATTTTAGCCCTCAAAGACGGCTATCAGGCGATGCAGGAACTACCAAATGCAAAATTGACTATCTTCGACCAGTGCGGGCATTTGCCGCAGATCGAAAAAGCCGAAGAATTTAACCGGCGAGCCTTAAAATTCTTGCGGCAATGATTAGCCAAAGATGATAAAAAGATGGTAAAATAAGCTCAATACAGAAATGCTAGCAACCGGTAGTTCTCACAAAATTTAGAAAGGTTACGTTCATGATGATGGCAAATTCCGGCGGGGCCGGTTTTCAGGAAATTAGTCCGGCCCAGGCTCAGACCATGCTTGACAAAGGCGAGGCAGTGCTGATCGATGTGCGCGAACCTTACGAATATAGCGAAGTTCATGCCAAAGGGGCTACCCTGATTCCACTGGGCGAAATCCAACAACGCCTGGCCGAAATCCCCACCGATAAAGATGTCCTGATGATCTGCCGCAGTGGTGGCCGCAGCAGTCAGGCCTGTATGATCGCCGTCAGCAACGGACGAGGCCGCCTGTATAATGTCTCCGGTGGAACGCTGGCCTGGCTTCAAGCCGGCCTACCGACTGGCTAACCTGAGCTTGCAGCCGACGGTCCTATTTTGTGCTGCCAGTCCACCTGTGCTATACTTGAGTTCGCTCAGGTAATCGAATATACCGATTCCGATTTTTGTTAAATCATGGTTCAGATTGTGCTATAACTAACAAAAGTCAAGGATTGAACAGGCAAAGTTGGCTGCTCGCTACTTGTGTCGGTGAATTGCCCGCCGGATAAAGCAGTAAATGGCTGCGGCTCACCTCTATTTTCCATCGTAAACTGGTACTGAAACATAACTACCCGTAAACGGTGTCTTGTTTTTAGACATTGGCTGGTACAAGGTATATAGGTATATAGCCGGTTTAATGACCGCTATTGTGGAAACGATACCCCTCGCAAGTCTAAGGTCTATTAGAAGGAGATTAACCCATGGGCAAAATTATCGCCGCTATTGTCGGTGCGCTGGTTCTTGTAATATTGATCGTGTTAGCCATCCTGATCTGGTTCCCAACCGAATGGTTGCAGCGGATGAGCTACCTGGCAATCGTCGTGACTTCGTTCTTCGCCTGTGGCTTACTGATCATCAGTACCGGCATTGTAGTGGCCGTCCTGGCCCTGATCAGCGTCATCACCACCCTTATCGATAAGAAGGTCGGGCCGCTGGTCGATAAGGTCAACGAAACCGCCGACAGTGCCAAAGGCACCGTAGCTTACGTGGGCGAAGGAGTAGTTTCGCCGCTGATCAAAATTGCCTCCATACTGGCCGGAATACAAGCCGCTATCCGGGCTTTGTTCCGGGGCAGACGCTAAAGCAAGCGAGGTAACAGCAAATGCAGCAGCTCACTATTGAAAAGAAAACCACCGACCTGTTTGTACAGGGCTTCCGGTGGGGCCTGATCTTCGGCACCATCGGCGCGTTGATTATGCTGGGTCGCCAGGGTAAACCCGAAACTACCCTCTAATAATCAGGCCGGTCCCAGCCAAAAGAACTAAAACAGTTTATAACCATCAAAAAAGGCGGGTATTATACCGCTTTTAGTTTTGTTTATAGGGCTTTCGCTTCAACCTCACTTTGTGAAGCTCAAGCGAAAATAAAAAGGGTTTTAACAGGGGCACCCAGGGGGTACCCGACCCCCACGACCCCCGCATAAAACCCTGACCATTGTGTCAAATTAATATTACCGGGAAAGACTCGTTTCGTCCTGGGGCCGGATTACTGCACAGTAAACTTCCTCCGGCAAATTGCAGCTTTCACATTCCAGTTCGAGCGTGGCATGGCGAATATTATACCGAGCGGCCAGCATTTCCTTGATCAGATGAACCGTAGCGTTTGCTTCGTGCAGACTTGTATTGTCGGTCAGAATGTGGCAGGAAAGTGCCCGGAAGTTGCCGCCAATCGTCCAGACGTGCAAATCGTGGATGCTTTTGACCCCGGCAACGGCCATCAAATCGTGCATCAGGGCCACCATATCCAGCCCGCTTGGAATTCCTTCCAGCAGAATATTAGCCGCCTCTTTGATAATCCCCCAGCTTGACCACAGGATAAACACTCCAATCAGCATCGAAATCAACGGGTCGAAGACCGCCAGGCCGGTTAGCAAACTGGCAAGCCCGGCCATAATCACTCCTACCGACGAAAGAGCATCGCCCAGGATATGCACAAACGCGCTTCGCACGTTCAGATCATCTTTGGAAGCCCGCCACAACGCCAGGGCCAACCCCGAATTCAGGATAAGCGCGAAGGTCGCTACAATCGTGATCGTCAGACCCTGCACTGCCGGCGGGTTGAACAGGCGTTGCACCCCTTCAAAAAAGATGTAAAGGGCAATAATAATCAGGGTCGCCGCGTTCAGGCTGGCCGCCAGGATACCGGCCCGGTGGTAGCCGTAGGTTTTGCTATAGTTGGGCGAACGCCGGGCCACCACCACCGCCCACCAGCTAAAGCTCAGGGCCATCACATCGGTCAGATTATGACCGGCATCCGAAATCAAGGCCAGCGAATTGGCCCACAAACCGGCGATAAACTCGCCCACCACAAAGATCGCCGTCAGCACCAATCCGCACTTGAAGATCAAGCCGACTTTACCGCTTAAATCCGAGGGCAGCGCGTGGCTGTGTCCGCCGTGACTATGATCGTGTCCGTGATCTTGGGCATGATCGTGGTGGTCGTGGTCTGGTTGGGCTACCGGCGAGGCAGCCAGCTTATTTAAAACCGGTTTTAGTTCACGTGTCATTTATTTACCAGAATTCGTTTCAAGTTTTGAAAATCCGGGGCGGGAGGCTTTGCCCGTCAGGTATTTTCCCTGTAATTATAGCACGCCGGGCAATTCAGGGCGTTTATAATACGTATGAGTTACATTTTCTAATCAAATCATAAACGAATTCGGGCACTAAATGGATTTTCCCTTCTGTCCGGCTGTAACTATCTATGCTAAAATTAAACAGAAGCACCAATTATTTTAAACGAGCGGAAAGGGTTATTCATGAGCCAGAATTGTAGCCATTTAGAAATGATTAAAGAAGTTCAACCCAGTGCAGAGGGTTGCGAGGAATGTTTGCAGAGCGGCGATAGCTGGTCGCTACTGCGGATGTGCCTGAGTTGCGGTCACGTCGGTTGCTGCGACACCTCCAAAAATAAACACGCTACCAAACACTTTCACACCAGCAGCCACCCGATAGCCAAGATGCTGGAACGGGTCGTGGATACCGATTGGTGTTATATCGATGAGGTCTATATCAAACGCTAAGTTAAAGTGGGTTAGAGTTAGTAACCAGAACAGGAGAGTAGCCGTTGACAGATAACGCCAGACCAGATCAAATCGTACTTTATGGTGCTACATGGTGCCCCGATTGCAAACGATCCAAAAAATTCCTCACCGAGCAACGCGTACCTTACACCTGGGTCGACATCGAAAACAACCTGGAAGCCCAGAAAATCGTTCAGGACCGCAACGATGGCAAACAGATTATCCCGACCATCTTTTTCCCGGACGGTGAGGTGCTGGTTGAGCCTTCTAACGCCGAGCTTGCCAGCAAATTAGGTCTGCAAGCGATGGCTAAACAAAGCTTTTACGATCTCATTATCGTCGGTAGCGGCCCGGCGGGACTGACCACCGCGCTGTATACCGCCCGTGAAGGCATCGAAACCCTGGTGATCGAGCAGAGCAGTATAGGCGGTCAGGCCGGGATTACCGAGCGACTGGACAACTATCCCGGCTTTGCCAAAGGTATCATCGGGGCCGAGTTTGCCCACGAACTGGGCGAACAGGCCAAACGCTTTGGGGTCGAGATTCTACCGGCCCAGCAGGTGGTCGAGGTAGGCCGTACTGCGGCCATGCAAACCAACGCCGACCAGGACCAGCAACTACTCGACGATCTTTATGTGAAAACCGGCAGCGGCGATACCTACCGGGCCTCGGCAGTGGTGCTGGCGACCGGTTCAACTTACCGGCGGTTGGGCGTGGAAGGCGAAGAAGATTTTATCGGCGCGGGTGTTCACTTTTGCGCTACCTGCGACGGCCCTTTTTACAAAGGCAAAGAAATCTATGTGATCGGTGGCGGAAACAGTGCCGCCGAAGAAGGCATTTTCTTGACCAAATTCGGCTCGAAAGTTACTTTGCTCGTCCGGCGCGAGAAACTGGCCGCCAGCAAAGTTATTATTGACAAAATTAGCTCGATACCGAACGTCGAAATTCGCTACAATACCGAAGTAACCGCCTTTAAAGGCCACAATCGGCTGGAAACTCTGACCATTCATAACACCAAAACCGACGAGACTATCGAGGAAAAAGCCGGGGCCGTCTTTTCGTTCATCGGCCTCAACCCAAACACCGAATTCCTGGGCAAAGACAGCCCGATCAAGCTGGACGAGCGCGGGTTTATCGTGACCGACCGCACTCTGCAAACCAGTTTGCCAGGCGTTTTCGCCGCCGGAGATGTGCGGGCCGGTAGCACCAAACAGGTCGCCAGTGCCACCGGCGAAGGCGCGACGGTCGCCCTGATGGTGCGCCAGTACCTGATGGAACGTGAAGAACTGGAAGACCGGGCTACCCTGGTCGAAAAAGAAACCAATTGCGATGGTGAGTAACAATTGGAAGAATTTCTAAATAGTCTGACCGCCTGGAACTGGCTGGTTTATCTGGTGGTTTTCCTCAGCGTCCTGATCGAAAGCATCGGGCTACCAATTCCCGGCCTGACTGCCGCGATGGTCGGGGCGGCCCTGGCCGGGCAAAACCGGCTCGACTTCTGGCTGGTCTTTTTTCTGACCCTCCTGGCCGGGACTGTCGGCGGTATGCTCGGCTACGGCGTGGGTAAAATCGGCGGCGACCGGATTATGCGGCATTACTCAAACCGTTTCTGGTTAACCCCCGACCGGCTGGCCTCCGGCGAGAAACTTTTCGTGCGGCACGGTGGCAAAGCGATCCTGTTCAGCCGGTTTTTACCGGTCCTTTGCTTTGCCTCCGGCTTGATGAGCGGGGTAGCTCGGCTGGACTTCCGGCGTTTCAGCCTTTACAACTTTCTGGGGATGGCCTTCTGGGCAATTAGCCAACTAACGCTGGCCTACGCCTTTGGCCGCAGCCTCGATGTATTACTAAGTTTTATGAACTGGTTCGGCTTGGCCTGTATCGCGCTGCTCATAATAATTGGCGGACTGTATTACTTCGTTCGAGTTCGCAAACGCAAACCCAAGCCCCTAACCCTTCTGACCCAGCCACCCGGCGTAATAAGTCCCAACTCCGACAAAACTCCACCCGCCAAGTAAACCCTAAAGTTGATAAAACAATTCAGGCTACCTCCATCGAGGCGGGGTTCGTAGGGCACCCATAGGGTACCCGACCCCTGCGGGGGGTATAAGGGGTCTGCCCTGTTTACCTCTCTTCTTTTCCCCCGTCCACTGGTGGCCCTGGGGAGGGGTCAGGGGTAGGGCCTGAGTGGTTACAAGTTGAGAAAACTTTAACCTCAACTTAACCTGGCATTACGTCACAACTTTTTTCCTGTGCTAAAATAAACAAGGTTTACAGCAATATTGTGAAAACCGAGTCGTATTGAGGAAGGACTAATAACTCTGGACGTTAAAGAAAGACCCCTCCGGCAGCGCAACCGGTGGAAGTTGGCCGCACTGGCCGGGACCGGGCTGATGGCTCCGGCTTCGCTGGCCTGGGCGCGTTACTGGGAGCCTTACTGGCTGGATGTCAGCCGGCCCACCTTGCGTGTCGCCGACATCGAAGGCTTATCCCCCGCCTGGAAGGGTTACAAAATTGCCTATTTGAGCGATTTGCACCTGGGCAAAACCGCGCCGCCGCACCGGACTCTCTGGACTGCGGTTGAACAAATCGTCCAGGAACGCCCGAACCTGGTCACACTTGGCGGCGATTATTTCACAAAGGGAAAGTGGAATCCGGTGATGGCCGATCTCATGCGGCCAATGGTCGAGGCCGGTTTACCGGTGGTGGGCGTGATGGGCAATCACGATTATTTTGGACGGCGCAACGATTATTTGCGTATTCAGGCGGCTTTTGAAAAGAACGGAGTCCGTATCCTGACGAACCAGGTTTACCCCCTGGACTATGCCGGGGAACGGGCCTGGCTGGCCGGAATTGATGATATGCAGAAAGGAGAACCGGATGTCGAAGCGATCCAGGCGCAACTTCCGCCCGGTCAGCGACCTTTGGTGCTGCTGAGTCACAACCCCGAAATGATCGAAAAGTTGCCCGCTCACTTTGCCGAGCTAACCCTGAGCGGTCATACTCACGGCGGCCAGATCAATTTCGCCCTGCCGCCTTTTCACCGTTCGCTAAACTGGCTCAAATTTGCCTGGACCAACCACCGCAGCCAGTATCCCCTCGGCTGGTACGAATATAATCGCAACCGGCTGTATGTCGGGCGCGGCCTGGGCATGAGCGGTTACAACCTGCGGTTTAACGCCCGTCCCGAACTGGTAATGCTTACTTTCGTCTAATCCGATCAAAAAGGGTTCCGTGATTTAATCTCACGGAACCCTTTTTGATTAGTCACTTCACACCAAACCTGTGTAGAGGATCGAAGCAGGGGTCGTGGGGGGCGCAGCCCCTGCGGGGGGTACACAGGGGTCTTCCCTGTGTCTCTCTTTTATTTTTGCTTCAAGCCCACAAAGTGAGGTTGAAGCGAAAGTCCTATGATTAAAACTTACTGACCGGCAGGTCGCTCGACCAGCGTCAGGCTAAGATTGAGCGTACTGCTGCCACGCTGCACCGTCAGCTTAACCGTGTCGCCCGGTTTGTGCTTCATAATAATCGCCATTAACGGGTTTCCATCGTTTAGGGCTTCCCCATCGACGGCGGTAATTACGTCATTCTCTTTGACTCCGGCTTTGTCCGCCGGGCTACCACTCACTACCCCGGCTTGCTGACTGCCACCCTTTAGAACCCAGGCTCCCTCGACGGCGGGAACTGTGGTACCATTGGCGGTCAACGAACCGGCATCGGCAGGCGTAATCATCTGATAACTAATCCCGAAGAAAGGCCGGGTCACGGAACCTTTGCTAATTAGCTGGTCGCTGATCAGTTTGGCGTAGTAGCTCGGAATGGCGAAGCCCAGACCCTCGGCCACATCGTTCGAACCCACCGAGTTACCGTTGCCGACACTGCGCAATACCGCCGTGTTGATCCCGATGATTTGGCCTTTCAAATTGAGCAACGGTCCACCGCTGTTGCCGTGATTGATCGCAGCGTCGGTCTGAAGATAGATATTGTTATCGACCTGGGGCAACGAGCGGTTCAGGCCACTGACTACGCCTTTGGAAACCGAGTTGCGGAAGTCGCCCAGGGCCGCCCCAATCGCAACCGCCGTTTCACCGACCTGAGCCTGGTCGGCCCAGGTTAGAAAAGCCGGGACCGGGCTATCAATCTTCAAAACCGCAATGTCACCCAACTTATCCTGGCCGATCAATTTCGCCGGGACCGCCACTTTACCATCGTTAAGGGCCACCGTCAGGTTCTCCTGACCGTCCACCACGTGATTATTGGTCACGATGTAACCGTCCTGGCTGATAATTACGCCGCTCCCGATACCCTGGACCACATAGGTATCAGCTACCGCCGAACCGTTACTATTTGGGGTGGTTGGAGTAGTTCGATTACCAAACCGACTCGTCACCGAGGAATGCTTGACCTTGTTGTAGACCGTCACGACTGCCGGATTGGCTTTCTTAACCACGTCTACCACCGAATTGCTCTCGGTAACATCGGAACTCGGCGTAGCCGCCTGAGCTGCTACGCCCGGTTGAACCACTTTCTGAACCGGTTTAGAGGTGGTCGTGCCGGAAGCCGCCGTAGTAGCCGAACTATCGGCGGCAGTGGTGGCTGCCGAGGTAGTCGCATTGGCCGAGGAGGGCAGACTGCGGGTGGCAGTATCGGTGCCACAGGCAACCACCGCCAGGCTTAACAAAATAGCGACCAGCAACAAACCGGTCATACCGCTCAGGTGTCGCCATAAATTCATTTGAGTAATTTTTTTCATTGTTCCAGTATCCATTTTCTAAAATTAGCTTTTTTAAAACCTTTTTCGGGTCAATTTAGCCCGGTTGAATAGTTGATGATCCAAAAGATTACGCAACCGGCGGATCTATGGTTCCGGTCTTTACCTTTCTCATTATGCCTTACAGTTGCTAACTAACTATTCTAAAAGTGTAAAATGAGTGTTAAACCTTTTACCTCAAATTGTTTTCCGACGAAAATGGCGGCCCGGTTGCCAGACTTTTGCAAAACCTTTGCGAAAAATGCTACTATTACCGCTTCTATTATGTTAGTATTTGGTAACTAATCAGGCCATATCCCCACAAAAGGATTTTAGATTTTAGCGGGGGTAGTGGGGCACCCAGAGGGTACCCGACCCCGGCGGGGGGTATAAGGGGTCTCCCCTGTTATAATACTCTTCTTTTTTCTTTTCCCGGACCACTGGTGGCCCTGGGGAGGGGTCAGGGGTGGGGCCTAAAGAGTTATGAAGTATTAACCTTTGTGGAAAAGTAGGGCCAGGCACAAAAATATTATGATTAAGGTACAGACTGACGATGAAGAGGCGGTAGTAACCAGACCGCGTAGCATATTGATCATCGAGGACGAGCCAAACATCGCCGATTATGTCGGGATTTATTGCAAAGCCGAAGGCTACGAGGTGCAACACGAACGCGATGGCCTGGAGGGTCTGGCGCGTTTTATGCGCGATCAGCCTGATTTTGTTTTGCTGGACCTGATGTTGCCGAGCCTGGATGGTGTAGAAGTCTGCCGGCGGATCAGGGCCGTTAGCGAGGTACCGATCATCATGGTCACCGCCCGCACCGAAGAGGTCGATAAACTTTTAGGGCTGGAAGTCGGCGCGGACGACTACCTGACCAAACCGTTTAGCCCCCGCGAATTGATGGCCCGCATTCGGGTAATTTTCCGGCGGCTGGAAAAAGCCAATCCGCTCAAGCCGGTTGCCGGGCCGGTCAACGATGCTCCCAGCCTGGAAGACAGCCTTTTCAGAATAGGTCGCCTGACGATCAACCGGGACAGCCGGGAAGTTCACTATGCCGGAGAAAGCCTGCCTACCCTCACCAACAAAGAATACGAATTACTGCTTACTTTAGCCCGGCGGCCCGGTCGGGTCTACAGCAAAACCGAACTGGAAGAAGCTCTTTACGATTGCGACTCGCTGGTAGCTTCGCGGGCGGTCGGGGTGCATATCTCCAACCTGAGGGCCAAGCTACCCAATCCCAAACTGATCGAAACGGTTCACGGTGTCGGCTACAAACTGGGCCGGGAGGCGTTATGAAACGGCGATTTTTCAAAAAAGGGAGCAGGTCTTTCCGGCTAAATTTGAGTCTCCGGCTGATCCTGGCGATGGCGAGTATGGTCTTTCTGACCGCGCTGGCCTCGGTTATCATCTTTAATGTAATAATTACCAACCAGACCCGCGATGTTGAGTCAAAGGTTCAAAAAGCCTATACCGAATTTCAGGATTATCGCCGCCTGAACCCACCTTCGCCGCAACCGGCCCTGGACCAGATCAAGCAAATTATCGCTAATCCGGCCCTTAGCCCGGAGACCCAATACGCCCAGATAAACGATGCCATCCGCCGCAACAGTAATCAGTTCAGCCCTCAGGTAATCTACGGCATCTTACGCGAATCAGGCTTACCAGTATCCTCACCTTACCAGCGCAACCCGTTTGAAAGGTCCGACGGCGGTCCCGGCTTTAACGGCAACCCGGAAAAAATAATCAAAATCAGTGGTAATGTATTGAGCCAGAGCAACGATCAGATTTTACTCAGCCCGGTCGTCCAGGCATCCCTAATAGGTAGTGGCATCGCCGCGCTGTGTGCAATTTTGCTGGGCTTCTTCCTCTCCCGCACCGTTATCAAGCCGCTGCGGGGACTGGAAAAGGCCAGCGAACGGATAGCCGACGGCAATTATACCCTCGAAGTCGGGCCGGAAGGCAAAGATGATGTAGGCCGCCTGGCCCGAAGTTTTAACAAAATGGCCCGCGCCCTGCGCCTGACCGAGCAAAAACGTAAAGAACTGGTAGCAGATGTCGCCCACGAGCTACGCACGCCGCTTTCCTCGATCCAGGGTTATACCGAAGTGCTGCGCGACGGGCTGGTACCCAGCCGGGAACGTCAGGATGAAATCTATGACCACATCTTAAAAGAAGTCGGCCAGTTAACCAAGATGGTCGAATCGATGCGGGTCTGGATGAGCAACGAACAGGCCCTGGACCACCTCAACGTCGAAGAAGTCCCGGCTTCTTTATCGGCCAAAATGGTGTTAGAACGCTTCCAGCCTGCCGCCGACCATAAAGGGGTAAGCCTAGCCCTCGAAATAGTGGATGCCGCCAGCACCGCCGAGGTCAAAGCCGATAGCGACGCGCTCAACCACGTCTTGAGCAATCTGGTGGACAATGCCCTGCGCTATACCCCGACCGGTGGTTGCGTGAGACTAAAAATCGGACCAGTTAGCCGCCTGGAAAATAGTTCAAAACAACCGGTGGTCTGGTTTGAGGTCAGCGACGACGGCAGCGGCATCGGAGCCGAACATTTGCCGTTTGTCTTTGAACGCTTTTACCGGGTAGATAAAAGCCGCGACCGCACGACCGGCGGAACCGGTCTGGGCCTGGCAATTGTCCGCGATACCATTCAGGCCCTCGGCGGCGAAGTTAGCATCGAAAGCCAAACCGGGCTGGGCACCCAGGTCAGGTTCTGGCTACCGGCGGTTCCGCTCTCAAAGCCCTCCAATCGGAAAAATCTGCCGCTGCTGGTAGGTTCAAAAGCCAGTTAGCTCAAAGCTTCAGGCGGCCTGGATTGTCCAGGCCCTTTTTTTCATCTTGTGTTATTATTCATCTGTAAAAGGTATTTGACTGATTATCACCTCAGTAGGCGCGTATTTGCAGATCGCCTCCCGAATAACAATAAACCAAATCGTGGCACAAATCTTGCATCTGCGGTACTTGCTTGCCTTCCTAACGGGCTATTTTCTTTCATTTCATTTGAAATATACGGTGCCTATAACCGTGTACTAGCTATTGATGAGTAATTTATGGATGAATTACAACGGCTCCAAAGACGAGTACACGAATTGGAACTATTGCTGGCCCAGGCCGGTACCAACTCCGATAAGCCCAGTCAAAAACCGCCTTCCCCGGAAATTAAAACCGTTTCAACTACTGAACCCTCAGATTTGGTAAACAAATTGGCCGAAAGCGATGCCCGTTTCCAGGGTTTATTACAGGACCTCCAGGTAGGGGTTGTGATTGAGCAACCCGGTGGCCGGGTACTTTTTTGCAACCCGTCGGCTGCCGAATTACTGGGACTGAGCCAGCAGGAAATACTCGGTCTGGAAGCCTTTGATAAAAGCTGGAACGCAATCCACGAAGACGGCTCAAATATTCCCCTCGATACCTTTCCAGGTTTTCAGGCCGCCCAAACCGGTGTGGCGGTCCGAAACGTCGTGATGGGAATTTACCGGCCCCGCACCGAGGATCGGGTCTGGCTACTGGTCAACTCGGAACCTCAATTGATGCCAGATGGCAGCGTCCGACAGGTTATAACCACCTTCAGCGATATTACCAGCCGCAAGCAGACCGAAGATGCCCGCACCCGTCTGAGTTTTGAACAACTGGCCCGAAAAGAAGCCGAAGAAGCCCGGCACAAGGTTACATTTCTGGCTCAGTCCAGCAAATTATTGGCCCATTCGCTGGATTACGAATTAACCTTACAAAGCGTCGCTCAGGCCGTTGTCCCCGACCTGGCCGACTGGTGTACCGTCCATATCCTCGATGACACCGGCTTTCCCCGCCAGGTGGCCTTGAGCCATGTTGACCCGGCCAAAGTTCAATGGGCTAACGATGTTATAAAGACTTTTGAAGACCGGTATCCCTACGATCCGAATGCACCTGCCGGGCTTGCAAACGTCATTCGGACCGCCCAGCCGGAACTTTATACCGACATACCGGACGCTATGCTGGTCGCGCTTGTACCCGACCAGGAGTTATTACAAATGATGCGTATGATCGGCTATAGCTCGGCAATGGTCGTGCCGATGGTCGCGCGGGGCCGGGTACTGGGAGTGCTCCAGTTTACCGCTACCAACGAGTCTGGTCGCCACTACAATCAGACCGACCTGGAATTAGCCCTCGAACTGGCCCAGCGAGCCGCTACCGCCGTAGATAACGCCCGGCTGTACCGCGATGCCCAGCAAGCAATCCAGATGCGAGACGAGTTTTTGTCGATTGCCGCCCACGAACTCAAAACCCCGGTCACCAGTTTGAGGGGTTACGCGCAGCTTATTTCGCGCCAGTTGGCGCGGGGTGAAGTGCCGCCTCTGGACCGCCTGAACCGGGCAATGGACGTGGTAGACCAGCAATCGGGCAAACTGGCTCATCTTATTACTCAATTGCTCGATATTTCGCGGCTGGAAATGGGCCAGTTCAGCCTGGTGCGCGAGTTGGTCGACCTGAAGGGGCTGACCGAACAAGTGATCGAGAATATGAAGATCACGACCAGCAAACATACCTTTACGCTCAATAGCCCGGCGGTTACGCTGGTCTGGGCCGACCCGGCCCGGCTCGAACAGGTGTTGATCAATCTTATCGGCAACGCGATAAAATACAGCCCGAACGGCGGACCGGTCCACATTGATATAACCGCGCCGCCCGGCCAACTGTCGCTATCTTTGCAAGTTACTGATCAAGGTATCGGTGTTCCAGCGGAACATCGTAACCATATTTTTGAGCGATTTTACAAGGCCCACGAAAACGACCGGACCGCCGGGGTCGGATTGGGTTTGTATATTAGTCGTCAGATAGTAGAATTGCATGGTGGCACGGTCGAGGCCGAATTTCCACCGGAGGGTGGGACTAGACTGATAGTAAACCTGCCTTCACCACCTGAGCCGCAAAAGTAGCCCGGTTCCAGAATGGCTAGAATAGGTAGTAATTTGAATTTGCCTTTTGAGTGTAATTACCAACAGTCGAACTTAATTCTAAAGTTCACTGTCATAAAATTTTAGCTTTTGTTGATGCACGCCTCGTTTGGTACGCTCAGGATAAACTTTATGAACTACATCTTGGTTGTTGATGATGACGAAATAATTCGAGAGGTAGTTAATCTAACCCTGTCCGATGAGGGTTATAAGATACTAGAGGCCTCGAACGGCAAAATTGCCCTCGAAGTAATTGAGAAACAAACCCAACCACCCGACCTGATATTGCTGGATATGCGAATGCCAGTGATGGACGGCTGGGGTTTTGCCGATCAGTACCGCCAGACCGCCGGGCCACACTCGCCTATCGTAGTCCTGACCGCCGCCACCGATGCCGCCGCTTTCGCCAATCAGGTGGAGGCCGATGGCTTTCTAGCCAAGCCGTTCGATCTGGATCGCCTGATCGAAATCGTCGAGCAGCACAAAAAGACCTGAGAAAATAAATAGAAAGAGGAAAAGATGCAAATGCGCCGCCTCAATGAGGCATTAATCGGACTAATGACCATCGGTAAAATGGCCGAACTGGGTCGCCAACTGGTACTGGCAACCGACAAAAAGTTTGCCGACACCACCGGCCAGAAAAGCAAAGTCGAGGGCAACACCTTGCAGGAGTGGGCACCCGGTTACGTGGCCTTCGATGCCGTGATCAGCATCACCGGTGTATTATCGATCATGCAGGGCATCCGCAAGAACCGCAAAGGGGCCGGGTTGGCCGGACTGGTCCAGGGTGGCAACCTGCTCGGCTACAGTGTCTATTACTTCTTGTATTCGGTGATCGCCTTGCGCAAAGCCCCGCCAGGTGTCAGACTCTTCAACTTGGCCCTGAGCCTGGCGCACGGGGCCGCCGGTTTCCGTATCTTCCGCTTTGCCATGCGGGCGCGAGCCTAAAAAGGGGTCGGGAAGGCCATCTTCGCCTATACTCAACGCTTTGATCCTGCAACCGTCCCGGTACAGATAATCAAAAACTAGCCAAAACCTTTAATTCTTGATAAAATAGGGCAGCCAAGTTTTCCGGTTTCGTTGAGCGAAACCGGTTTTAATTTCTGAGGAGCGAGGAAGGGAATCGTCAGGGCGTGATAGTTGTAAAAGTAGGCGGCAGTAAAGGCATCGATTTGGAGGCCGTCACAACCGATCTGGCCGCATTGCACCAGGCCGGGGAAAAGATCGTACTGGTTCACGGCGGCAGCTACGAGACAAACCAGATCAGCGAGAAGCTAGGCCACCCGCCCCGCTTCGTGACCAGCGTATCCGGTTACGAAAGCCGCTATACCGACCGCCAGACCCTCGAAATCTTCGAGATGGTTTATTGCGGCAAAATCAACAAAAGCATCGTCGAAATGTTACAGCAAAAAGGGGCTAACGCCATCGGCCTGAGCGGTATCGACGGGCGATTACTGGAAGGCTCGCGCAAGGATGCCATCAAGATCGTCGATGCCGAGGGCCGGCGGCGAGTGCTGCGCGACGACTTTACCGGCAAAGTTGAAAAGGTCAATTTGAGCCTGTTAAACCTGTTGTTGGAAGCCGGCTATTTACTGGCGATTACCCCCCCGGCGATTAGCTACGCTGGCGAGGCGATAAATGTGGATGGTGATCGGGCGGCGGCTGTTATAGCCGCCGCCTTAAAAGCCGAACGGCTGATAATTCTCAGCAATGTGCCGGGTTTGCTGCGCGACGTAAAAGACGAAAGCAGCCTGATTACGAACGTTAAAAAAGAGCAGATCGAATCAGCGATGGCCTTTGCCGAAGGACGCTTTAAGAAAAAAGTGATGGGCGCGACCGAGGCGATCCAGGAGGGAGTCGGGCAGGTAATTTTTGCCGATGCCCGTATAGAGCGGCCTATTAGTGCCGCGTTAGCCGGAAAGGGAACGGTTATCCAGTAAAAATGAGTACAGAAATCGAAGAAATAACTTTACCAGAGGCCACTAACTCGGATTTTGCCGGTTTGAACGTCCGCGAAGCCGAAGACCGGTTGGAAGTGGGGGTCTATCCCAAACGCGAAATCACCATCGTGCGGGGCGAGGGTGCCAGCCTGTGGGACGATGCCGGGCGCGAATATGTGGACTGCGTGGGCGGGCAGGGGTCGGCCAACCTGGGCCACTGCAACCCCTACGTGGTGGAAGCTATCGAAAAACAGGCCCGCACCTTGCTCAACTGTCCCGAAATTTTCTATAACGACAGCCGAGCTACCCTGCTCAAAAAGCTGGTCGAGGTCGCTCCGACCGGAATGAACCGGGTGTTTCTGTGCAATAGCGGTACCGAAGCGGTCGAGGGCGCGATCAAATTCGCTCGCCTGCTGACCGGCAAAACCGATGTTATCGCCACCGTGCGCGGCTTTCATGGCCGGTCGATGGGCGCGTTGAGTGCCACATGGGAAAAGCATTACCGCGAACCGTTCTTGCCACTGATCCCCGGTTTCAGCCACGTACCCTACAACAACATCGAAGCAATCGAGAAAGCCATCACCGCGCAGACCGCCGCCATTTTGATCGAGCCGATCCAGGGCGAAGGCGGCGTGCGACCCCCCTCGGATGACTACCTGGCGGCCTTGCGCGAATTGTGTACCCGGACCGGTGTCCTGCTGATCATGGACGAAATCCAAACTGGCTTTTGCCGGACCGGTCGCTGGTGGGGAGCCGATCACGCCGGTGTGAAAGGTGACATCATGACCGTCGCCAAGTCGATTGCCGGTGGTATCCCGATGGGGGCCGTTTTGATCGACGAACGGTTTGGACCGCTGGAAAAATCCAGTCACGGCTCGACCTTTGGCGGCAACCCCCTGACCGCCGCCGCCGGAACCGCCGCCATCCGCTATATGCAGGATTACCGGTTAGCCGACCGGGCTGCCGAATTGGGCGAATACTTTATGGACCAGTTGCGACCGTTGGCCGAACAGGAAAAAACCATCGTGCGGGAAGTACGCGGACGGGGCTTGATTATTGGTCTGGAGTTAAAACAAAAGGTCGTGCCTTATCTGCGGAGCCTGATGGAGCGGGGAGTGCTGGCCTTACCGGCGGGTTCAAACGTGTTGAGATTATTGCCGCCCCTGGTCATTAGCAAAGACCAGATCGATTTCGCGGCAACTCAAATTAAGGCGGTTTTGAGCTAAAACTACTGGGGAGGAGCGTTGGTAAAAAAAGCGGTTCCTCCCTTTACCGCCCAAGATTGGGGATTATTGTAACAACCAGCGCGGGTCGACTTCGTTTATTTTGCCGCGCTGGGTGGCTTTTTGCCAGACTTTCCCGGCGAAACGGTTTGCCAGGTTGGTCGCCACGGCTCCCAGAGCCAGCCCGGCCAGGCTGCCGATCAGCATTCCAACAAAAAGCCCGCTTTTGGTTTCTTTTTCCTGAGTTTGCATACTTCCCTTTTCTATTGCACGACCAGCACCGTCTGAGCGCCGCTCCACAACTTTTCAAGACGATAATAATCGCGTTCGGCGGCTGTAAAAATATGTACAATTACGTCACCGTAATCAAGTAACACCCAGCGGCCCTGGTCCATCCCTTCCCGGTGGTTAGGTCTAACTTCCTCTTTTTCCAGCTCTTCTTCAATATCCCTGGCAATGGCCTTGACCTGTCGTTCGCTATTGCCGCTGCAAATAACGAAATAATCGGCAATCACACTCACTTTACGGATGTCCAGCAACATAATATTGCTGGCTTTCTTATTCTCGGCTGCGTCCACAATGGCACGCGCCAAATCGTTTGGTTCGATACCTGGTTCTCCTTTAATTCATTTCAAATCAAAAAGACTAAAATAGGCGAGACAGCCACCTGGCCGCCTCGCCCACCGGCAATTACTAACCCCGGAAGATCGATCCCGATCCTTTTAGAGAGTTACTTGGTGGTACTACTGGCGTCCGAAGCCGGAGTGGTCGGACTGGGTGGAGTGCTGCTTTGCTGTTTGTAGAAAAAGTAACCGGCCCCACCGGCAGCCCCTAACAACCACAAAGAACGCGGCAAACCCAGCACCCGCGATTTCTTTTTCTTGCCCTGCAACTGGCCCAGCGTCTCGCTTAATTTTACCACGTTCTCAGTCGTGGCGGCCATATTACGCAGGATCAACGACAGGGTATTTTCGTCACCGGCTTTTTTCAAAAGGTCCTTGTAATCGATCAAGGACTGGCGTTCGCGCTTCTGCAATAATTTCAGGGCATCTTTAGAATTCTTGGTAGAGGCCACCGCTTCCCAACCCTTTTTTAGCTGATCGCGCATACCAGGAATGGGGTACTTGCCGCCCGCCGACTGTAATTTCGATCCGGCTTCGTCGACATTGGCTTCGTGGCTTTCCCGGATTTGACCGAGAAGCTGTTTCAAATCACCTTCGGTGACTTTGCCGATAGCGACGGCCAGGGCATTCGCGGCCAGATGTTCGCCTTCCACAATTTTACGAAGCGTCTTTTGCGCTTTACCATTCGCCATTACTTTTCTGCCTCCTTATTTAAGGCTGACCTGCTGCCAACCTGCTCTGTTCGTTCCGTTTCTTTAGACCGCCTGGTTCGACCTCCACACTTCTCAGGCTTGCCAAACCGGTCTAGTTGCTATAGCTTAGTCTATTTGAAGCTAAATTGCAAGTTAAAAAGCTGTTCCGCAGCCTGGCCCGATTGCCGATTGACCGTTGCTAGGCTATAATATCCCGGTTGAAAATATTATGAGGAACAGGAGATTGCAAAAAAGTGGCAAAAGTCTATGCTTGCGGCGAGTTGCGGACGGAAAATATCGGCGAAGAAGTGACAGTACGCGGCTGGGTCAATAACCGGCGCGACCTGGGAGGCTTGATCTTTATAGTTTTGCGCGACCGCAGCGGTCTGGTGCAGATAGCAATCGACCCCCGCGATAACGAGGAGGCCCATCAGGCCGCCAGCGATGTACGTAATGAATACGTTTTGCGCATCACCGGCCAGCTACGCCAGCGACCGGAAGGCACCCGCAACGACCGGCTACCGACCGGCCAGATCGAAATCGTGCCGACCAAATTGGAAGTTCTCAACCCGGCCAAAGGCTTGCCTTTCCAGGTCAACGACAACAGCGAAGTAGACGAAATGCTGCGGTTGCGCTATCGCTATCTCGATTTGCGCCGCCCGGAAATGCAGCGCATTATCGCCACACGCCACAAAATAACCAAATTTATGCGGGATTACCTCGACGAGCGCGACTTCCTGGAAATTGAAACGCCGATCCTGATGAAGAGTACCCCCGAAGGCGCGCGCGACTACCTGGTGCCAAGCCGGGTGCATCCGGGCGAGTTCTACGCCTTACCTCAATCGCCCCAGCAACTCAAACAAATGCTAATGGTGGCCGGGATGGAAAAATACTACCAGATCGCCCGTTGTTTCCGCGATGAGGATTTGCGGGCCGACCGCCAGCCCGAATTTACCCAGCTTGATATTGAAATGAGCTTTATCGAGCAGGAAGATATTCTGTCCCTGATCGAGCCAATGTTTATCGGAATGGTCGATAAACTCGGTGGCGAACGCAAGTTGATGCAGCAGCCTTTCCCGCGCTTTACCTACGACGAGAGTATGGCCCGCTACGGCAACGACAAACCGGACATTCGCTTTGGCATGGAACTGACCGACGTGAGCGATCTGGTCAAAGATAGCGGTTTCCAGGTCTTTAGCGGGGCAATTGCGGCTGGCGGTCAGGTCAAGGGTTTGCGTTTGCCCGGTTGCGCCAGCTATTCCCGCCGCGAAATCGATGGGCTGGTCGAGTTTGTCAAAGGCTTTGGGGCCAAAGGGCTGGCATACCTGGCCCTCGATAAAGAAAACGACACGCTTACCAGCAAATCCCCGGCGGCCAAATTCTTCACCCCGGAACAACTGGCCGGGCTGGCCCAGCGTTTCGGGGCCGCTACCGGGACCGGTGATCTACTGGTCTTTGTGGCTGACCAACCCGCCGTTGTTGCGAACGCCCTGGGCCGCCTGCGCAACGAAATGGGCAAACGCCTCAAGTTGATCGACAACAATTTGCTGGCCTTCTGCTGGGTACTCGATTTCCCGCTGGTCGAATTCAACCCCGACGAAAACCGCTGGGATGCCGTCCACCATCCGTTTACCGCTCCCAAACCGGAACACATTGGTCTGCTCGATACCGACCCCGGCGCGGCCAAAGCCAACGCTTATGACCTGGTTTGCAACGGCTACGAAACCGCCGGAGGCTCGATCCGGATTCATCAACGCGACGTGCAGACGAAATTGTTTGGCTTGCTTTCCTACAGCCCGGCAGATGCGCAGGAACGCTTCGGTCATATGCTCAATGCTTTCGAGTTCGGCGCCCCGCCTCACGGTGGTATCGCGGCTGGTCTGGACCGGGTGGTAATGCTTTTCACCGGCGAAGATAATATTCGCAACGTGATTGCCTTCCCCAAGACCCAGAGTGCCACCGACGAAATGACCCAGGCTCCCTCGCCGGTCGATAGTCGCCAACTGGCCGATCTCCATATCGCCATCGTCAAGCCACCCGAAAAGAAGTAAAGTAGAAAGGTAAAACGGGGGCCGGAAGCCGGTCTGGTAGTCTTAACAGGCCCCGGTTCCCGGCTCCCGTCCCGGTATATGCAAACACTTAACCTGATTTTTGTGCGACATGGGCGGACCGATCATAACGTCGGGCTGCGGATGACCGGGTGGGGCGACCCCGGCCTCGATGAGGTGGGATTGGCCCAGGCCGAAGCCACCGCCCTTGAATTGAGTGAGAATTACCCCATCGAGGCAATCTACAC
>JBBQGA010000007.1:0-196629 GCA_038322625.1 Chloroflexia bacterium | reverse complement strand
AGAGCGTGGTGGACCCACCCAGTCCCATCCCGAACCTGGCAGTGAAACGTCACAGCGCTGACAATAGTTAGTCCGCAGGGACTTGCAAAGATAGGCCGCTGCGGCTTTTTTCTTTTTATACCCCTTTCCCCTCCCCTTCCTCTATTTTCTCAAATTACTTTGTAAACTATTTCCCACAATATTTTGAAAAAAATAATCCCTACCATCGGCAAACAGATAGTAAGAGATGTGCAAATCTTCTCCCAACTTTTTTCATTTACTTCCGTATAGAGAGTGGGACAAATAGAAAATTGAACAAGTTAATCAGGAGTTGCTGATATGTCACAACAAAGCAATTTTCAACCAGGACCGGGAGAGTTAAAATTACCGGAAGGTGAGGCCCTGCTATGGACCGGGCATCCTTCACCGCCACCAGTCAGCCACCGGGCTTACCTCAAGACGACAATTATCACCACCGTCGTTCTTATTGCGTGTTTTTACATTTTGTGGGGCCTTCACCCCGACGATGGGGTTATTGCCCTGACCTCGATTGGGCTGACCTTCGATGCCTTTGTGCTGTTGATCATACCTTTCGCCTATTTCGACCGGAAGACCAAAATAAAAGACGCCAAATTCACTATCTACCGGCTTACAAACCGCCGGGCGATTATCAGCAAAGCCAAAAAGGAAAAAACCGAAGACTCCTATTATCTTTCCCAGGCCAATTTGAATAAACTGCAACTGGTAGAAAAAGTGGATGGGTCGGGTAATCTGTATTTCTCGCATCAGAACGAGGTAAAAATCGGTTTTGAAAATATAGCCGAAGTCAGCCGGGTTAAAGAACTGATCGAACAAAATTTCACGCGCAATCCGGCCCTGACTACCCTGACTTCTAAATTGGAACAGGCAATTCTCCAGACCAATCAGAGTTGGGATTGGCCGGAGTCGCCGAAAGAGACCGATAAAATCCTCATTAACCTTTCCTAAACCGACCTTTTGACCGGGCCGGGGATTGATTACCGGCCCGGTTTACCTAAAAAAGGCAATCCCGCCCTTATTGACCCCTCACGCACAATCTGTTAGAATCCGGCTGTTATTTACTGGTACCTATTCACCTTGAACCAAAATGGAAAGGTAGCTCTCAAGTTGCCCGATCTTCATCGTTATGTCGTACATGGCCGTATGCCGTTACGGCGCACCCCGGTCAGTGGTCTCTTTACTACTCGTTTCAAAGAAGATGCTTTTTTTGTAGATTTTAGCGACCGGGCTTTGCTATTTAATAGTGGTGCGCGGACCGAACAATCCCTGCAACTTCCGCTCTATTTTGTCGACGAAGCCTACCATATGCGTAAAAGGCTGGTCGAGTCGATTGGCCTGACCGGGGCTAAAGGCCGCCTGGAGCTTTTTATACAATATGCCTTGCTGCCGATCCTCGACGAAAGTAACCTGGAAAAGATGCGCCAGAAAGCCCTTGATCAGGGAATTCTGCTGCGTAAAGAACTGGTAGCCCGCCAGGAACAACAGGCGTTGATCGATTTATTGATGCTGGATTGGTGCGACGAGCCGATTATTCAATTTGAATACGAACGATCCGAATTTCGTTTGCGCATCAAAGCCCGTGTGCCACAACCGGAGGCGATGCCGCTCTCGGCGGTGCGGACCAAAAAAGGCCGGGCGCATTACTATCAAGGCTACGAGGATTTGCTGTGTTCAAAAGCGGCCTTTTATGCCGTGAACGCCTTCGAGACGCTGCCGTTTTTGCAGCAGGTTGAACTGGTATTACTCCGCATGGAAGCCCAACCGGTCAAGGGTCTGGTGCTGGCCGAAGAAATGGAGCGCGCCCGACCGGATTACGGGTTGCGCCGTCTCGACCCAACTACCATTCCAGCCGAGGAAACTTCT
The DNA here is from genome assembly GCA_038322625.1 of Chloroflexia bacterium. GTDB lineage: Bacteria > Chloroflexota > Chloroflexia > Chloroheliales > Chloroheliaceae > 54-19. The sequence continues at coordinate 194,748 of JBBQGA010000007.1, read as the reverse complement.
AAAGAGCGCAAAGCCCGTGAGAAAACTCAACGCGAGCAGGAAAAGGTCGAAGCCGAGAAGTTGAAGAAACTTTCCAAAGAGAAAAAGAAAATTGCGTTCACTCAGCGCGAAAGCGACATTGCCGACAGCCTGTTTGATGGCAGTTTGCCAAATCAAAGCCCACTGCTCTCGGCCCGGCTGCCGCGCCAGGGTTTTATGGATTTGCAGAAAAGTAGGATGAACTATAGTGCCCGCAAAGCGATGGAATTATTCGATCTCAGATTTGAGACCGATGAGACTACCACTACTATTCAAGAAATAACGCCTTATTTTTAATGGAAAACTATGGTGCCTGATCAAACATTTACAGTTGCGTTTAATGAAGCGGTAGCAATGGCCCAGGCCGGGCGGACTCAAGAAGCTCACCAGCGGCTGAACCGCCTGGTCAATTCCCGGCCTAACGATCCAAACTTGCTGCTGTGGTTAGCTTTTACCGCCCCGGACCTGGTGACATCAAGGTTACTGATCGACCGGGTAAGGCAGATCAGCCCTAATAATTCCGCGCTGCCGGGGGCTTTAACCTGGCTGTCCGGTCAGGAAGAAAAAAACCGGACGCTGACCAAACCGGTTTCTACTCCGCCACTGGCAAAATCACCTGCCCCGAAATCTGGCATTAAACCGGCTACGCCAGCCTGGGAACTCGAAGAAAAAGACGATGACGAGAAGCAAGAAAAACCGGTAACTCTGCGCCAGATTCTCACCCGGCCTATAGTGCTGGCCGGTTTTGGATTGCTGGTGATCCTATTAATATTTCTAATCTTTGTCTTGCCGGTGTTCAGCAGCGATCCCGCCAACGCCCAGGGAACCGTTACGCCTTTCAATTTTCACGTGGTAGATAGTGCTTACAGCCCGTCGCTCGACCGTTTGTTGTTGATCTCGGACAACCCCAACCAATTGCATATCTACGACCCGGCCACCAAAAAAGACGTGCCGATTGATTTGCCCCGCCCACCCTTGAGCCTTTCGGTCAGCCCGGACGGTAAATTTGCCGCCGTAGGTCACGCTGCTTTGGTATCCTATATCGATTTAACCCAGGGTCAGCAAAACAAAAGACTCGATTTGACTACCGACGCCACCAATATTTTGCTGGGTGGGAACGGTATAATTTATGTGACAGGCAATCCCAACAGTCCGCAAGGTATTCACGCGCTCCAAATCGCCACCAACAAGGAAATTCCTAATTCGGTGGTACCAGCCTTTTCGGGCAGCGTCTTGCGAGTGGCTCCCGATGGGCGAACTGTATATGTCGCCACCCGTACTGATGGTTCTATTCCGGCCACTATCAACCGGCTAGATTTCGGCCAGACAGGCACGCCCCGTTTCGTATCGGTTTACCCCTACACAAACCAGTACCAGCCCTGTGGCAACCTGTGGCTGTCCCAGGGGGCCGAGCGCATCTTTAACGCCTGCGGTGATGTGTTCAGGACCTCAGGCGACCCGAAACAGGATATGACCTATGCCGGTAAACTCGGCGATCTTCACTCGATTTTCAATCTGACCAGTTCTAAAGCGCGGGGTGAGATTCTGGCGATCAGTGCCAGCGGTGATTACGGCGTGAATGTTCAGCGCAACCCCGATAGCAACCGGATCAACGTTTTCGACTACGATAATTTTACCTTCAAACGCAGCTTTAACCTGCCGAGTTTTCACAATGGCAATAGCTGGATCGAAAGCCGGGGGCGGGCGATCTTTCTCAACTCGACCGGCACACATTATTATGCAATTGTCCAGACTTCGGACGGCTCCAACGCGCCCAACGATTTCGGCCTGGTCAGTAACGACTTACCGGCCCCGGTCCCCTCTATTACTACAAAATAGTTTGTAAAGATTACTCAGTCAGGATTAAACAGTAATAAAAAAGGCCGTCTGATGATTAACACCAGACGGCCTTCTTGTTATAGAAAATTATTCTTCCGGCGCGGGGCTGGCAGCTTCGCCACCGGCAGCCGAGACCGCTACCGGTTTTGGCTGGCGACTCATCTGAACCAGTTCGGTTAGCTCGATCACTTTGATCTTGCCTTCCAGACCTTTGCCCTTGATGCCGTCCTCGAACATAGAAACGCAGAAGGGACAGGAAGCGGCGACCACCTCGGCCCCGGTATCGGCGGCCTCCTGGATACGAGTCTGGTTGACCCGCGTACCGATCTTTTCTTCCATCCACATCCGACCGCCGCCGCCGCCGCAGCAGAAGCTTTTGGACTTGCTGCGCGGCATCTCGACAAATTCGACTTTTTTAAGGCCACTGCCGAGCGAGTTGAGCACGAAGCGGGGTGCGTCGTAGATGTCGTTATAGCGGCCCAGATAACAGGGGTCGTGATAGGTGATTTTGGTCCCTTCCAACCCATCGCCGGTCTTGAGCTTGCCTTCCTCGATCAGCTTGGCGATTAGCTGAGTGTGGTGAATAACCTCGAAGTGCAAACCAAAGGCTGGGTAATCGTTTTTCAGCGAGTTGAAGCAGTGCGGACAGGCCGTCACGATCTTTTTGAGCTTGTGAGTTTCTTTGTAACCGTTGATCGTTTCGACGTTCTGTTGAGCCAGCATCTGAAACAGGTATTCGTTACCGATCCGCCGGGCCGGGTCGCCGGTGCAGGACTCTTCCGGGCCGAGAATGGCCCAGTTTAGACCAACCTCCTCCAGGATCGTCGCCAGGTTCTGAATGACCTTTTTATTTCTCTGGTCGAGGGCACCCATACAGCCGACCCAGAACAGCAAATCGACTTCAACGCCTTCATCGACTTCGGCCAGGGTCCGAATATCGAAAGGCATTTTGCTGGTCCACTCCAACCGCTCGTCGGGCCGCATAGTCCAGGGGTTGCCGTTGCGCTCCAGGTTGGTAAAGAGCGGTGTCACCTCCGGCGGGAATTCACTTTCTTCCAGCACCAAATAGCGGCGCATATCGACAATCTTCGGCACGTGCTCGATAAATACCGGGCATTCGGTCATACAGGCCCGGCAGGTAGTGCAGGACCACAATTCCTCCTGGGTAATCATTCCACCCACCAGCGGCGGCAAAGCTACCGTCGAGGCGGTGGCCGGTTCGGTGCCACTATCGGCGGCGGCGGTCGCCAGCGAACCAACTTTTACAAATTCGCCTTCGGTAAGCTGCGGCGTGCCGTCAAGCGGGCGGTTGCCCAGGTTATGCGTGCCGGCCTGTCCTACCAGATGGCCGGTCATCGGTATGCGGCTCTGGTTGAACAGGTTGGCCTTCATATCGATAATAATTTTCTTGGGATTGAGCGGCTTGCCAGTCTGGTTGGCCGGACAAACCTGGGTACAACGACCACATTCGGTACAAACCGCCGTATCGAGCAGGTCTTTCCAGGTGAAATCTTCGATCTTGTTCGCGCCGTAGTGTTCGATCTCCTCGATATTTTCGATCTTCTTTAATTCCCCTTTTGGCCGCAGGTTCATAAAGAAGGTATTGAAAATCGCGGTGATCACGTGGAAATGCTTGGAGGTCGGAATATAGATCAGGAAGGCCATCACGACCAGAATTTTGGTCCACCAGAATACCGTCCACAACACACGAGCCAGGTCGCGCACGCCCTGAGGAGCTTCGGACGGGGTAGGCCAGTTCGCCGAGCTGGGGATTAACAGCTCACCCAACCGGCGACCGACATACGGTAAGCCGGTGCCAGTATTGGGAGTGGCCCGCCAGGCAAAGGCTTCGATCAGCAATTCAGTCAACACGCTGACGGTAATAAAGGCCAGCGTAATGTAACCGTCGCGGGTGATCGTCAGATAACGCGGTTTGATAAAGAGGCGCCGGATTAAAAAATAAACCTCGGTGATCAGCACCATTACCAGGAAAGTATCGACGATCACGGCGACCGGTTTCCAGGACAGGATCGGCAATTCGATAGGGAACATTCCATAAAAAATCGAATAAAGCACACCCACGTTTACCAGCAAAAAGCTCCAGAACAACAGAGCGTGAAAAGTGCCGGGTATCAGTTTGCGAAACATTCTTTTCTGCAAGAGCCAACCGGTGATAAATAAGTAAATCCGCCGCATTGGTTGGTCGGTGCGGTTTTCCGGCTTACCCTGCCTGATCAAAACGACCAGAGGTGCCACCCGCCGGGCAAAGAAGTAAAAACTCACGCCGATGACCAGCAAGAAAACCAGTATGCCTATCAAGCTATCGTTAGCAGCTTTATCACCCATCAGTTTGCCTACCCTCTAGGGATTTTTTGATTTTGAAGTTTAGATTTGTAACTTTTAAGACCCCACCCCAGGGCGGGCAATAAGCAGAAAGAGACACCGGGGAGACCCCCGGTTAGCTTTTTTGAGAAATTTAGTCGGTAATTTGAAAAGTGTGTTTAGGAAACGCTAGACTTTGGCGCGTTTGAAAACGAAATACAAACCGACTGTGATTCCCTCGGTAATACTGACCGGACTGCACGAAACCATTTCCCAGCCCTGCGCCCCCAGTTGATTAGTGTAATTTTGATGCTGCTGAACCAGACCCTGCCAGCCCTGCCCTACGTTCGGGTCAATGCTGAGAATGCCTTGCGGTGTGTTCATTTTGGCTGGCAAAATAAAATGATAATATTCCCACATTTTGGTTCACGCTTTACACAATATTGAAACAATATATCGAAACAACCAATCAATCATAGACCGCCAGGAACTAACTAACCCTTGCGCTGTTTGATTTCCTGAGTAAGAGCCGGGACGATTTTGAGAACATCACCCACTACGCCCAGGTCGGCAAACTTGAAGATCGGCGCGTCCGGGTCGGTATTGATCGCCACGATGTACTTGGCTCCCTTCATTCCGACGGTGTGCTGGATCGCCCCGGATATTCCGCAAGCGATGTAAACTGACGGCTTGACGGTTTTGCCGGTCTGACCTACCTGGTAGCTATAGGGTACCCAACCGGCATCGACGACGGCTCGACTGGCCCCCACCGCGCCATTTACCTGACCGGCTAGCTCGTTGAGCAAGCTGAAATTCTCGGCCTGTTTCAGACCGCGACCACCGCTGATGACCACGCTAGCTTCTTCCAGGCGCGGGCCTTCGCTCTTTTGAACCACGTTCTCAGTGACTTGCGCCCGTCTGGCACTATCGGAAATAGCGGCACTGATCTGCTCAACCTGTGGCTGAAGCGGTTGCTCCAGTGGCTCCGCCGCAAAACTCTTGGGCTTGACCAGCAACAGGCGGGTAATCCCACCCTGCAAAGTAACGTCTACAATCGTAGTGGCACTATACCAGGGCACCTGGACCTTGAGGTTATCGCCTTCAAGTGAGATTTCGTAAGCATCGGTGATCACGCCGCAATCCAGCCGGGCATTTAGCCGGGCGGCAATATCGCGGCCATCGTAGGTGGTACCGACGATCAACAGGTCGGGTTTTTCGGTTTCGACCAGCGTACCGAGGGTATCGGCAGCCGGTTCGGACAGGAACTGGTCATACGCGGTGTCATCGTGAACCAGCACCCGGCTGGCACCATATTGACCCAACAGGGCGGCCTGACCGGCGGCACCCTGACCCAGCACGACGGCGGTTACATCGCCCAGGCTGCGAGCTTTGGTGATAATTTCCAATGCTACCTTTTGCACCTGGCCGCCGTTTAGTTGAGCAAATACCATTATTTTTGACATTACTCTCTCCTTCGAGGTTTAGATAACCTTTAATTTAGCCAGGAAATCCGCAATCTGGACGGCGGCGGTACCATCATCCTTAATTACCGTACCGGCTTTGCGCTGCTCTGCCGGGGACCAACCCAATACCTTTTCTTTGGCGCCCTTTTCTCCCACTTGGTCTGGCGAGAAGCCCAGGTCGGCGGCGGTTAGCTGGTCGACCGGTTTCTTTTTGGCCTGTACAATGCCTTTGAGGGCCGGATAGCGGGGCGTATTGATCGAGCCGGTGACAGTAACCACGACCGGCAGTGAGGCCTCGACCTTCTGGAAGCCGCTTTCGGTCTGACGCTCGATACTGGCTTTGCCGCCACTAACTTGCAGCTTTTTGGCGTAGCTCAACAGGGGCATTTTTAGGTGCTGGGCAATACCGCCCGGAACCATACCGGTATAAGCGTCCGAACTTTCGGTCGCACATAGTACCAGGTCGGGATTTTCACGTTTGATGGCAGCCGCCAGCACTTTGGCAGTGGTCAGAGCGTCGGAACCCGCCAGAGCCGGGTCGCTAATCAGTACGCCTTTGGTGGCACCCATCGCCAGACCGCGCCGGATTGCTTCCATCGCCCTCTCAGGACCCATCGAAACAACCGTAATATTCACATCCGGTTGCGATTCGGCAATCTGCAAAGCCGCTTCTATCGAATACTCATCTGCCGGGTCTAGCACCGAGTCAACTCCCTCACGCATAATACGCAAAGAAGCCGGGTCGAGGCGGTTCGTGCCGGTCGGCTCCGGTACCTGTTTTACACAAACTACAATATTCAACTTAATCCTCCAGATGGGTCGTTCACAGAGTAGAGATAAGGGGTAAGCGCGGCAGGGGTCTTTCCCATCGTTGGGCTGGTCGGGCCAAACCGCCGCAACCTCTTTCTCTCCCCGATCCTATTACTTTTTTCTTTCAGGCTGAAATCCAGGCTCTAGGTAAGTGACGTAGCAGCTGGATTGTGCTGAAATATACTAGCATAGCGAGCCTATTGCTGTCAACCCATAAAGTGTAATTGTCTGACAAATAACATAAACACTTCAAGGGGGTTTTACTCCTTAAATTTGTTGGAAATCCGGGCTTTTTTGCCTTGCTCCATCACTTCGATTGATGGCTATTCAGCTTAAACAGGGGATATGTACCTTGTGACACAGATTGGCTTTATTCGGCTTTACATCGCTTTATATAGGCTGGACTTCTATCTTTGAAAACCCAAGTAACCGGACCGGGCTGCCGCTAAATTCGGTGGCACGGTGTTTGCATTATTATACTGCGAGGGTGGTTCTGCTAACTGAAGAACCAACCAGGAAATGAAGATATTTAGAGACAGGTAAAGAGTAACTTAAAGGAGAAATTTCAAATGAGTATTATTGCTTGGTTGTTAGTTGGTCTGGTTGCCGGTTGGGTTGCCAACCTGATTATGGGTGGCCGTGGTAGCATTTTGACCGATATTCTGCTGGGTGTTGTCGGCGCAATCGTCGGCGGTTTCGTAGCCAGTCTGCTGTTCGGTGGCGACTTCGTAAGCGGTTTCAACATTTCGACCATTCTGGTTTCGGTGGTTGGTGCTATCATCGTGGTAGCGATCTATCGCGCGGTAACTCACCAGGCCGTTCGCCAATAATCAGAACCTAGTTAAATATAAAAGTGTCTGCTTTCGTTTGAAAGTAGACACTTTTATTTCATAGGTTAAACCAAAGATAACTGTAAGCAAAAAACTTGATTTAATCGGCTTCCCCGGCGTAACCGGCCAGCCGCCGTAACTCGCTATCTTCGGAAAGTTCTTTTTCAAAGGGATTGCTGTTTTGCCAACCGGTCAGGCCGTTCTGCCGGAAATTCTCAAGACGACGCAGCGTAATTTCGCAGTATAGCGGGTCGCTATCGGTGGTATAGCAACGCCGGCCCAGCTTTTCGGCGGCCAGCAAGGTCGTCCCGGAGTGGCTAAAGAAGTCCACTATGAGGTCGCCTGGTTGGGAACTGGCCTGGATGATTCGTTCGCAACTTTTGAGCGGCTTCTGGGCGTAACAGCCGTTTACATTTTCTTCCATCCGGTAAAAGACTTGCTGGACATCCACCCAAACGTTGCCCGCCCGGATATTCTCGGACTTGCCACGCTGACCATTCTCGGTTAGCTGGCCGTTGACCTCTTTGTAATAACCCCGCAGAATTTTTGGAATATCGGTATATTCGGCCAGCACATCAAAAAATGGCTCACCTTTTACATAATAAAGTAGCTCCTGGCGCACCGCCATCCAGTTTTGCTGGGTCCCGTAGCCCCGTTGATTGCGCATTGTGATAAAGCTGCGGCTCTGGAACCCGGTCTGACGCATCATTAAAATAAAATCTGGCAGGGGTTGAAAACCATTTCGCTGGTCGGCACCCAGCCAGATATAAAGCGAACCAGTCGGGCCGAGCGCGGCATAACTATGCTCTACCCACTGGCGGCCCCATTCCAGAAACTCCTGTAACCCCTTTTGCTCGAAAGCTACCTGATTATAGGGCGGGTCGTGCAAAGCCAGGCTGGCCCGTTGCTCGCCCACCAATCGCTTAATACTTTCGCCATCCTCGGCCATTAGACAGCCGACCCGGTGCTGGCTCCGCGGGTCATCCCAGATTTCACCTGGGGCAATCCGGCAATAACGACGCAGATATTGGCTTAATTCTGGCGAAAGATCGAGCCGGGGTAATGGCATTTTTTTCATCAAATATATAAGTATCGTTATTTTGTTGGCTTTTTAAACTATCTTTCTATCAGCATCATTCCCACATATTATACTACTTTTTAATTTATTCGCCTTGACACCGAATATTCGATCAAGTATGATATTTGGGCCGGACCGAACTATTGGTCTGGACTGGCCTAAATTAACCAAAAGGTAATCTCATTGGAACAAACTAACGGCAATGATGCCCGGTCACGGGAAGAACTGGAAGAAGAAGTATTAATAAATCAAAAAAGGATGTTTGAGCATATACAGTCCACTCACCAACCGGATTGGCTGGGAAGCGACATGACAATGCCACAGTTCAAGATTCTTTTTTTGCTGTATTCACAGGGCCAGCTTCGCATGAGCGAAATAGCTAAAGCCCTGGATAAAAAAATCTCGACCGCGACCGGTATCATCGACCGGTTAGTTGAACAGCATTTTATTAAACGCGAGGAAGACCCGGAAGACCGGCGGGTGGTCATCGCCCGGCTGACCGAAACCGGCCACCAGTTATGCGAGAACTTCTTGCAGTCAGGCCGAGAGCAAACCGCTCAACTGCTAAACCGGCTATCGGTGGAAGAGTTGAACGTGATCAACCAGGGCATGATTTTGATGGCCCGTGCCGCAATGGAAGAGGCCCGCGAACGCATGGGTCAGAATTGGCAGGCTTTACCAAAAAAAGAGGAATTGTGATAAGTGTTCACAACTTGTTCACAGTTTAATCAACATTGCCGATTAAACTGTGAATTATAGATAAAAGATAACAAAGATTTAGCAACAAGCCTGAACTAATCAGAGACAGCGAAACTTAAATAAAACAGGTGGCTTCTTTTTGACCATCTTAGCAGCTTTCAGCGTTCAGGCAGCACCTTTAAGGAGGTTTTATTTTGTCAACATTAACCGGCTGGGTATTAAAGCGTCGAGCCGCGACAGTCCTGGTGATGGTGGTTGTACTGATATTCGGTACAATTGCGGTCGGCCAGCTTAAAAACGAACTCTTACCTAATATTGATTTCCCGGTCGTAACCGTAGCGACATTTTATCCAGGGGCCAGTGCCACCGACATCGAACAACAGGTATCCAAACCGGTCGAGCAGGTAGTGGGCGCGGTGCCCCGCCTTAAAACTATTCGCAGTATTTCTTCGGAAAGTTTTTCCTTTGTAATTGCCGAATTTGAATACGGCAGCGACATAAAATCGGTCCAGCAAACTATCGATACCGGGTTGCGCAGCGCGACCCTACCCAACGACCTGCGCGGTCAACGGGTCCAGCCCAACACCAGCCAGATTAGCTTTAATAGTCAGCCGGTGTTATACCTGGGCGTTGAAGGACCGCAGAACCAGAGTTTTGATCAACTGAGCCAGCTAGCCCGCGATCAGATTAAACCGGCCCTGACCGGTATCAACGGCGTGTCGAACGTCGAGATCGTTGGCGACCGAGCCAAGCAAATCAAGATAGTGCCGAACCTGGCTGCGCTCCAGCAACGGGCCTTGAGTCTGAACGACATCAACACCGCTATCAAAGGTTTTAACGTTAGCTTTCCAGCCGGAACGGTTGATGTAAACGGCCAATCGGTGCCGGTCCGTACCGCCTTTACTTTCGGCTCAGTAGACGATTTCAAGAATCTGCCGATTGCCAGCAGCCAACCGGTACAGGGTCAACCCCAGGCCCAGACCGGAACCGCGCCGCCACCGGGGATTACGCACCTGAGCGACATCGCCGAGGTCCAGGAAACCGACGCTCCAACCAGCAGCCTGAGCCGTACTAACGGCAATCCGGGCGTATTGCTCCAGGTTTACAAGACCCAGAACGGTAATACGGTCGAGGTCTCCGACAAGGCTATACAGAAAATCAAGGACCTCAGCCAGCAATCCGGCGGAGCCTACAATGTGCGGGTAGTCTATGACACCGCCCAGCAAATCCGCACCTCGATTGATGGCCTGGTGCGTGAAGGTCTATTGGGGGCGTTCTTCGCAGTCCTGGTAATCTTCCTGTTTTTGCGCAATATCCGCAGTACGCTGGTAACTGCGATCTCGATCCCGACCTCGATTGTGGTCGCCTTTATTCTGCTCTGGACCCAGAACATCAGCCTGAACATTATGACGCTGGGTGGGCTAGCAATCGCAATTGGCCGGGTGGTCGATGACGCGATTGTAGTGCTGGAAAACATCTACCGGCGAGTACAGCAGGGTGAGCCGGTCAAAACTGCCGCCCGGCTCGGCACCAAAGAAGTTTCCAACGCCATTACCAGTAGCACTATTACAACCGTAGCGGTGTTTTTGCCGTTGGGCTTCGTAGGCGGCATTACCGGCCAGTTCTTCCTGCCGTTCGCCCTGACCGTGACCTTCTCGCTGCTGGCCTCGCTGATCGTGGCCCTGACGATTATCCCGGTCTTTGCGACCTTCTTTATCCGGCGCAGCGGCAAAGCAACCCTGGCCGCCGAAGAAAAAGAAACCTGGATTCAGAAAGTCTATACTCCAATTTTAGGCTGGAGTTTGAAGAACCGCTGGAAAGTGCTGGGTCTGGCGGCGATCCTGTTCTTTGCCAGCAACTTCCTGATAACTCAGGTGCCGCTGGCCTTTCTACCAAGTTCCGGCGACAAGCTGTTGCAGGTAGCCATTAATATTCCGCCCGGCACCAGCCAGGATAAAGTAATTCAACTGGCTCAACGGGTCGAGGATGAGGTTGGCAAAGATAGCCGGGTCGAGTTGCGCCAGACTACGGTGGCCGGCAATTCCTCCTTCGGACGCGCCCAGAAAGCCTTTGGTAGCGGGGCCGATACCAGTATTCTATTACGGATCAACAAGGACGCTGATTTACAAAAGACGGCGGCTGAATTGCGCGACCGGCTCAAACCACTGGCCCCCGAAAAAGGCAGTATCGCCGTTTCGGTCCTGGGTGGGTTTAGCTCCTCCAGCTTTAGTATCAATGTCCAGGGGCCGAACTCCGACGCGGTACGCACTGCAAATGACATGGTGCTGGCGAAACTCAAACCGATTGCCGATGCCGGTAAGTTTGCCAACCTGCATAGCGATGTCTCCGCCCTCAACACTCAGGTAGTCGTAACGCCAAACCAGAATGTTGCCGGAGGCCGTTTAACCACGCAGTCGCTGGGCTTCCTGCTGGCCGGTACGCTTCAGCCGCAGACGGCTACCACCGTGCGCTTCCAGAACGGCCAGCCGGAAGACGTGGTGATCTACCCGCCGTTCGAGCCGGGCAAAGCCACCGATATTGATGGCTTTGTGGCTAATCTCAAAACGCTGCCGCTACTGGGTGGGGTGCCGCTCGGCACACTGGCCGATGTGAAAGTGGTCCAGGCCCCGACCCAGGCCACCCGTATCAACCAGAAACCGGCGGCGGCCATCAGTGCCGACATTACCACCGACGATACCGGCGGTGTCACGCGCGACGTTAACTCTAATTTGAAGGGGCTTGATCAGAGCAAAGATTGGCCCGCCGGGGCTAGCTGGGCGATCTCCGGGGTTAGCCAGCAGCAGGGCGATGCCTTTGGCGGGTTGTTTATCGCGCTGGGGATTGCGATAGCCCTGGTTTACATCGTGATGGTAATCGCTTTTGGTTCATTGCTGGAGCCGTTCGCTATCCTGTTTGCCCTGCCGCTTGCGACAATCGGGGCCTTTACCGCCCTGTTCGTTACCCATCGGGCGATTGGTTTACCGGCAATGATCGGTTTGCTGATGCTGATCGGGATCGTGGTGACTAACGCGATTGTGTTGCTCGACCGGGTAAATCACAACCGCGAACGTGGTATGGACCGTTACGAGTCCCTGATCGAAGCCGGCCGCAACCGGATCAGGCCGATCCTGATGACCGCGATGGCAACGATCCTGGCCCTGATGCCGCTAGCTCTCGGTCTGAGCGAGGGCAGCATCATCGCCGCCGAACTGGGTACGGTAGTCATCGGCGGTCTGCTGACCTCGACCTTCCTGACCTTGCTGGTAGTGCCGGTGGTCTACAGTCTGCTCACCGGGGCCACTGCACGGTTTAACCGCCGCTTCCGGGGTAAAGGCAGTATGGGGGGAGATACTCTGCCGAACGCTTCGGTCACGGTACCGGCTGCCGATAGCGGTCACTCCGATCCGATCATTGAGCCGGTGAGCGAACCGGCTCAACCGCAACAGGCGTAATCGTCAGAAAAACAAAACCGGCTCCTTTAATAAAGAGGGAGCCGGTTTTGTTTTGTACCAATTTGTAATTAATATATGTAACAGTTCAGGCTACCTCTTCCGAGGCCGGGGTACGTAGGGGTCGGGTACCCCCTGGGTGCCCTGCGGGGGGTATACAGGGGTCTCCCCTGTGAAAACTTTTTTTACTTCCCCTCCTTCGGGAAGGGTCAGGGGTGGGGTCTGAATAGTTACTAATATATAGAGGATTTACGTTTTATAAAATAAAAACGGCGGAGCCGTAGAGATACGCATCCGCCAGAATTTCTATTAAGTTAAATGGTCGACTTAGCCCGGCGTAATATCGCGGGTAGTGTGGCCGTGATTGTCGTCTTCTTCTTCATCACTGAAAGTGTGGATTGGGGCATTGACGTTGCTGACGGTATCTTCGAGGGTACCCATATAGCTGTGGCCGCGACCGGAAGCTTTGAGCGGTTCGCCTTCGTAGGATACAAAATCATAGTGGGCATCGGTGCCGGGGTCCTGGGGAGTACCCTTGAAACTACTATTAATACGGCTCATTATAATTATCCTTTCTAATTTCTTTTTCTCAACAAACGTGACCTGGAAAGGTCAAGGAGGTCTGGCTCAATCCTCAGCCTGATCATGTAAACAGGCAAAATTGTTATTGGCTACTTCAATGTATTCAATAAACAGGTTCTATGTATTACTATGGTACCATATAAAACAATATTTTGAAAGTATTTTTCATTAAGATATAAGAAAATCGTATAGCTGAGTTAGGAAACAGTTATAACACGCGGTCAGGATTGACTACCAATAGAACAGGTTTTATTATAACTTTGATTTCACCATAACTTACAGGATAGCTAAATTTATGAAGCTGGTAATGTTTGAAAAATCGATTGGGTCAAGCGCGCCACCTCTCCAGGAAAGGGGTCAGGGCGGGGTATTGCTCGGTGAACAGGTCTGGGAACTGGCAGCGGTTTGCCGGTGGGCCGGTGGGCCGGTCTGCCGGACGGTGGCCGAGTTCGTCGCGCTCGAACCGGCCCTGCGCCAATCGCTAATTCGGCGGGTGAGCGAGCTACCGGCAGCCGGGCTGGAAAGCTTACCGCTCGCTTTGCTGCAACTACGCGCACCTTTGAGTTTGCCGCCCAGTCTGCGCGACTTTTATGCCTTTGAACAGCACGTCAAAACGGCTCGTCTGAACCGGGGCCGTGAGATGATCGCCGAATGGTACGATTTCCCGGTTTTCTATTTCTCCAATCCTCGCGCTATCAGCGGTCCCCACGACCCAATTCCTTACCCGCGAAAATCGCGCGCCCTTGATTTTGAACTGGAGCTGGCCTGTGTGATTGGTCAGGCCGGGCGAAACATCCCCGCCGAAGAAGCCAGCCTTTACATCGCTGGGTACACCATTATGAACGACTGGAGTGCCCGTGATTTACAGGCGGCGGAAATGAAGATGCAGCTTGGCCCGGCCAAAGGTAAAGATTTTGCGACCTCGCTGGGTCCCTGGCTGGTCACGCCGGACGAGTTAGAAGCCCAACGAGTCGGGCAAGGGGCGGCGGAACGTTACGACCTGACGATGCGCGCTCAGTTGAATGGTGTGCAAATTTCGCTGGGCAATGCAAAAGACCTGTATTTCAGTTTTCCCCAGATGATAGAACGAGCCTCTTTGAACGCCTGGCTGGTGCCGGGGGATGTGATCGGTAGCGGCACCGTCGGTAGTGGTTGTTTGCTGGAACAGGGCGATAAACGGGCCCGCTATTTGCAACCGGGCGATGAAATCGAGCTTGAAATCGACAAGTTGGGAATTTTAAGTAACAAAGTAGTCGCATCTGAGGTTTAATCAGGAGAAAAAATTGACAACCCAATCAGAAGAAACTCATAATCCCAATTCTAAGATCGAGGAAATCCGGCAAAAAACGGCTGACTTTTACGCCGGTCTTACCCAACTACTTGACAACCAGATCGTACAGTTAGAACCGGCCAAGCTTTATATCTATCCCGCCGATGGCGAATGGTCGATAATGCAACTGCTGGCCCATATCAACGAGATTATGCCTTACTGGGCCGATGAGGTTGAAAAGCTGGTAGCCAAGCCGGGCCAGAACTTTGGCCGGGTAATGAGCGACGAAACCCGCCTCAAAGCCGTTAGCGACTTTGGCGAAATCGAACTGAATCAGGCTCGCGCGACCCTGCCCACCAACTATATTCGCCTGTATACCGTCCTCAGCCAGCTAAAAGATAGCGACCTGGCTCTGACCGGCACTCATTCCCGCTACGGGCAGCGCGGGTTGGATTGGTTTATCCAGGAATTTGTCACCGGCCACCTGCACAACCACCTCAACCAGCTAAGAGCCTGTGTCGATACTGTGCAATATCTGCCGGAACAGACCGATTAATAGGTGCTGGCTTTTTCCAGCCGGGACACGTCAAACAAACCACCATCGCTACGCTGGCCGAGCATCTGAGCGATCATAGCGTCCGCCGTGACCAAACCCCAGCCCAGGCCGTGCCCGGTAAAGCCCACCGCAAAAAAGATGTTGGTGGCGTTCGGCTGGCCGGGGGTTTGATCGCTCAGGGGAGTTTGAGCCGGAACAAACGGCTGAACGACAGGCCGGAACGCCCCTGGAATATAAGGCAACCAGCCTACTAAGGGCAACCCGTCCGCCGAGAATCCCATTGTACCACCCCACCGCCGCACGATAGGCACCTCACCGGCCACGTCCGGGAAATATCTTTGCAAAAATTCCTCCAGGGTCGCCTGAAGCCAGGCGGTGGCTACCTCCTCATAACCGACCTCTAACTCCTTGTGATAACTGCGGCCCCCTCCCAGCAAAAACGACCCATCGGCCAACTGCCGGAAATATTCATAGCCATAGTTGGCGTAAGCTAACCGGTCCATAATGCGCCGCTTGAGAGGGGCGGTCATCAGGATTTGTGCCCGAACCGGGCGGACTTTATCCTGAAAGTAAGGCGAAATTAGCGGCGAATAAGCGTTAGTACACAGGGCTACCTGCTCGCAACGCACAGTTACGCCGCGTGCCTCGACCAGCAAGCGGTCATTACCGGCCTGGCTGATTGCAAAGACCTCGGCAGGAGCGAACAATTTCACCCGGCCACCGGGCGCATTCTCGATCAGGGCAGTTACCAGGGCCACCGGGTCCAGGCCAAAATCGCCCGGTTGCAGAATAGCCGAACCAAACCCGCGCTCAAAAGGGTCGGTCGGGCTATAGCTAACCTCAAAGCCATCCTGCCGCATGAGTTCATAGGCTCGCGCCAGTAGGTCGGTTTCGGTCTGGTCAATCGCCACGATATAGCTACCGCCGGGCATTTGCTCGACCCCGAACTGTTCGACAAACTGGCGGGTCTTGCGCTGATTGTCAGCCGTCAGCTGCCACAACTCGGCGGCGGTTTGCCGTCCGTAGCGGTCCACCCCGGTCGCGTAATTATCGGCGGCCCCGGTCAGACACATCCCGGCATTGCGCCCGGTGGCCCCGGCAGCCGGAAAGCGGGTTTCCAGCAGAGCGACCTTTTTACCTTGCTCGGCCAGGGTATAAGCCGTGTAAGCCCCGATAATACCCGCCCCAACTACGACCACATCGCTTTCAAAAATATTGCTGGCCCTGTCAGGCCGGTGTTGCCAGACCGATACACTCATGTAAATTCACCCGTCTAATCTAAATTTAAAACCATCAACTCTTCGTCAAAATAGCGGTCAACCAGCTTTATAGCGCGTGGCTCCCGGCCATAAACTTCAAAGCCCTGTGATAAGTACAACTTTCGAGCAGGCGACTGCTCCACCGAAACTACGCCCAGTTCTAGCTGTAAAAGTCCCGGTATCGTCCGCGCTGTCCTGATAAGCTCGGCCAGCAGGCTCGCCCCAACTCCCTGACCGCGATATTCAGGAGCTACATAGACTCCCCAGACTACCGCTTTATGACGCATTTTCAGGTTCTGGTTATGGGCCAACCCGGCAATAGCGATCAGTTTATCTTCCGCAAAGCCGCCGAAAATAAACTTGGCCTGCTCGGCAAATCCGTTGCGAAACTGCTCCAGCCGGGCAGTCTCCGATTTAGCATATTCCGTCGCGTAATCGCTCAAAAAAGCCTGCGGGCTTTCTTTTAAGCTCTGCAAGCGTAATTCCCAGAAAATTTCGCCTTCGTTTTCGGT
The DNA here is from genome assembly GCA_038322625.1 of Chloroflexia bacterium. Lineage (GTDB taxonomy): Bacteria > Chloroflexota > Chloroflexia > Chloroheliales > Chloroheliaceae > 54-19. The sequence continues at coordinate 178,061 of JBBQGA010000007.1, read as the reverse complement.
TAAAGGGCGGATTAGCATAGAGAGCCTCGTAGCAAATTTACGGATTATTCATTCGTTTTCACAGCATAACAAGCCCCTTCCGGCCTGTCAACAAGCTGGTTGTGAAATTAGTCATTGTCATTGCCGCCCTGGCCTGATACTATAAATCTTAGGTGAGTGAAACTTTTCCAAAAAACAATTTGCTTCTACCGTTTCTACCTTTTAGCGTACACTCATAAATCCTAACAGGAGGGCTTTTATTTATGCCAGGTATAAGACAGGTTATCTCAACCTTGACCAACGACGGCGAAGAAATAATGGGACCGGATATATTGTTGTGGCATTACCCCAACAACGATATTATGAATGGCTCTCTGCTCACCGTCGAAAGCAACCACTTTTGCGTTTTAAAGTCGCGCGGTGCTATTTTGAATGTCTACGAAACCGGTCAGTACCCGGTGGTAACTCCCCAACGTCCCCTGTTCGGTTCGATCCAGCAGGCTTTTTATGGGGGTCAAAGCCCCTGGCAGTATGAGGCCCTTTACATCAACCGGGCCAAGCTGGTGATTAAAACCGCCGGTCTGGCTCTTTCCCGCGAAATGGCCGAGATGGTCTATGATGTCGACTATTATATTCACGTCAATACCGCCGAAAATGCCGTAATGCTGGTGCAACATATGCCCTATCGCGGTCATACTCTGACTACCAACGAAGTCAACACTTATGCCGGGCCGGTGGTGGAACAGGCTATTAACCAGCTAATCCAGGTGACTCCGCTTGAAGCGGTCAACGAGAAGATTCACGATCTGTCACAACTGGTTTATAGTCACTTGCAGCAATTTTTGAGCGGCTATGGTATTTCACTCGATACCGTAAAAGTGCTGGTACGACCCCGCGACGAACGCATGAAGTCGCTGATCTCACTGAAAGCCTTTGGCTTGAGCGAAATCGAAGCGGTGCGCTACTATACCGCCATGATTATGGCCGAGCGGGGTGCCGTCAGTGCCCCGAACATGGCGGTTGGACTGCCCTTTAACGTGGGCGGCACCACCCAGACCGTCAGTGCCGACCGCTTTATCGGTGGACCGGCCCCGGCGGGAATGGGTGGGCCTGGCGCACCTTCGATGCCAAATCCGCAGATGCCGCCACCGCAACGTCCGACCCAGACTACCCCGCCGCCACCGCCTACCCCACGCCCGCCGATGGGTAATCAGCAGCCCTGGCCCGGACCGGAGACACAGCGATGAGCCAACCAAGCAACAATCCTCTGGTTCAGCAAATGCAGCTTTTGCTGACCGGTTATGGTTATAATTTCTATAATCAGAAAAATCAGGCGCGGGCTGACGACTTGCTGATCCGGCAAAAGGCCGCCGGTTCGCTCGATGAAGCCGCTCATTCGCTCTCTAATCTGGAAAGCGAATACCAGTGTCGCTACATTCCAGCGGCCACTCGCGAAAATCCCTACCCACCGGCAGAGGCAATGGCGAAGCAGCGCGAGATTACCCACCTGCGCGAACAGGTTGCCAGTCTGGCTACACGTATTCGGGGTATGTCGGTACCAACCCAGGATCGCATCTGGTGGCGGTTCCGGGACGAGCAAACCTTGCTGAACCAGCTAATTCAGTTTGATTACCAGCTTATCTCGCGCACCGAGTATCTTTACCAGCAGTTGCACAACCTGACCGCCGCCGCCTGGCACCAGAACGATCCGGCAACCCAGTTCGAGGAACCGCTCCACACCCTCGATCAGATCGTGCGTGACCGCCAGCGTTTCCTGCAAATCCCCGGCTAACCTTTTGAGTTTCCCTTCTCCCTCACTTATTCAAAAGTGAGGGAGATTACTATCTAAGACTTTCCTTTGCTTATTCTTTAAAATCCTACCTTTATACCCTTATAGCCTGGCTTGCTCTTTCGACACTCCCCAATTAAATAGGGTTTGCTCAAAGGATAAAGAGTCTGCTCGGAATAGGTTTCGGCTTACTAAGGGCGCCGATAATGCCGGCTAAGACCAAACATACTGAGGCTTAAAATACTCCCTAACATTAAAAGCCAGGCCAGTTGCCAGTTGCCAGTTTGAGCCTGGCTGCTCGAACCCTGACCGGTAGCTGGCATCGCTGACGGCATACTCGATATGCTGGCGACTACTCCATTATCCACCGACACCAACGTATTCAGGCTCCGGTCAGCAAGCTGGCCGACCGCATAAACCGTATAAACTTTACCGGCCTCAAAGTTAAGTGTCTTAGTCAGAACAGTCTGATTCTGATTGTTAGTCGGATTTACCTTTAAATTGAAACTACCGGCTGGCACTTCCATATACTGGCCTACTCCCTTAAAGGAAATGTTACTAAAAACCTTACCCAAACTCCCGACTGTAATATCTATACTGGGGGCATCTGGGCTGGTATGGATAAAGCGCACCTTTGCCGTGCCAGTATTAGCATTCCAACTGGTATCACTCAAAGGCAAAACGCTTAAAGACTTGTCCGAAAATAAACCGGCCACTATTAGGGTATTAACACTTCCATCATTCAGGTCAATACCGGGCACATCCAGTACCGGATCACCCGCCCCGGCCTGCGAACTCGGAATAATTTTGAGGTCGTAGCGTCCACCAGGCAAATTGGTATAGGTTGAAATGCTCTGGTAGGATAAGTCGCTTACAGTCTTCTTACCGTTGATAAATATGTCCAGCCGGGGTGCATCCGGGGAGGTCTGGACAATCCGAAGTGAGGCCGGGGCTGCCTGAGCTAACCCGTTGGCCGCCGGCATAAATAGAATTAATCCAAAGATCAAACTTGCTAATATCATAAAGACATTTTTCAATTTCACATCACTCCTTTTTAGTGCTTTATTTTAACTGACCGAACCGGACTACCCCAACTGCCATAATCTGATCGTACTATCTCTACTTGCGCTAGCTAACCGCTGGCCGTCCGGGCTAAATTCCACTGAGTAGATCGTAAAGGTATGCCCAATTAGGGTTGTCAGCAGTTTCCCACTGGCTAACTCCCATAACCGGATAGTCTTATCCTCGCCGGCACTAACCAGCGTCTTACCGTTCGGACTAAACATCACCGAATTAACCGCCTGGGTATGACCTACCAGCGTAAGCAGAGCTTTGCCGGTCGCTAACTGCCATAATTTAATCGTCTTATCTTCGTTACCATTGGCTAAAGTACGACCATCTGGGCTGAAAGCCACCGATGTAACCGCCGAAGTATCGACCAGCGTGGTTATAAGTTTGTGGTCCCCTACATTCCATAGTTTAATTGTTTTGTCGTTACTACCACTCGCAAGTGTAGTGCCGTCCGGGCTAAACACCACCGAATTAACCAGATAACCGTGACCTTCTAAACTCGCTATAGCCCTACCAGTGGCTACATCCCACAATTTGATCGTTTTATCGTTACTACCACTCGCAAGTGTAGTGCCGTCCGGGCTAAAAACAACCGAGTTTACCCCGGCGGTATGACCTTCCAGGGTAGCCAACATCTTACCACTGGCTATATCCCAGAGCTTGATCGTCTTATCTTCACTGCCACTGGCTAAACGCTTACCGTCGGGACTGTAAACCACTGAATAGACTGGTGCCAGATGACCCTTAAATGTTTTCAACTCCTTGCCACTGGCAACATCCCATAATCGGATGGTTTTATCGTCGCTTCCGCCAAGTACGGTTTTACCATCCGGGCTATAAGCTACCGAGAAAACAAAGGAGGTCTGATTGGATAGGGTTCGGCTGGTAGCCGAGGTAACTTGAGGGAGGGCTACGCCGGTCGGCTTAGGGCCGCTCGAAGCAGGGTTGGCGACGGCGGTAGTTTCGTTGGGCGTAGGCGAATTTTGGCTAGACGAGTTAATAAAATCCTGGGGTAATTTTTGGTATATTGAAAGGCTGGGTGCTAAAGTATTGGTTATGGCCTGAGAAGGTTGCGAGTAAGACAGACCCTGGCCTAGCTCACTACCCACTCCTACTATTGCCAGGCAAAATACGATCCCGGCTAACACCAATTTAAAAAGGGCAGGCCCTTTTTTGCGGAAGGCTTTGGGGCTTTCATAAAGAGGCGAACGACTCATAGAACTTTCCTGTTAATTCCTACCCCTTCTAATTTTATGGGTTATTCAGGTGATAGGTTATTTTTAACGTTAACCACTGGTCAGCAAGCTATGTTGTTGGGTTCCAGTAGTTTGTCTCAATATTTAAAATTAAGCTTCTCGTCTCTGAGAAAAAGCATTTGAGAGGTAGTAAATCGGAGTAGACTGGACGAATTGAAAATAGATAAAAGTATTACCGTAGTCATAGATTCATACTTTTAATACTATTATTTTGCTTTCATTTAGTATTACGCAAACTATAGCCTTCGGGATTAATGAGGTGCTGACAGAAAAGAGGGACTGCCTAAAGATGCAGAGGCTTTTTTTCTGCCGGTTCTTTTGCTATAATACCTCTTGTACACAGCCCAATCGGTAGAGAGGTTATCAATAAATGCGAACTTACTGGAACACCGATCATTTCCGCCAGAGCCTCATGATTGTCAATTTGGCGACGCGCGGCTTTAGTCCCGAAGAACTAAAGGTTTTCTTTTACTACTTTTTCGATAGCAGTGCCGACCACTGGACCTTACCGGATAAATACACCTGGGCAAAAATACACGTTGAAAACTTCCGCAGTGGCAACCTCGATTTTGACGACGAGGTAAACAGCCGTTAAATCTAACCCCTGCTTACAAAAAACCGGTCAGGTGCTTTAACTGACCGGTTTTCGACTAAAGATTCATTCCCTGAATGATTTTGTTAAACTTGAAGATCGCCAGGATTATGACCACTGTCAGCATCGCGGCCTGAGTACATTGAAATTGCTGTAGCTGCCTACGTACCTTTTGCAATTCGCTGAAAAGTTCCGGGCGACTGGCTTTTACCATAACAAAATGGCTTTCTATGCTTCAGCCGGCTCTTTCGCTGGTCACGCTGGCAACCCTGGCCGCACGCGCTGTCAATATTCTGTAAAAGGTTCGAGAAAAGGTAATATTAAAGGCTTTCATCTGATTTGTGTTTCAGATGAAAGCCTTTTTCTGGACATTTTCAGGTCAGTTAAACTTTAACTACAGTTTACCTGAGTGTCACAGCTTTACCTAGTTGTTGCTGTTGTTATTGTCATCAGGGCCGTTAGCTGATTTCAGATTAACCGCGTTGCTAGCACCATAGTGAAAAGTCAGGTCGTCTTTGAGCGAAAGTGGCACCGTAAAGACAAAGGTAGCTTCGCGGGTAGGTTTGTGACCCGGCCCCTGACTCTGTGGAACAGCCGTATCGACGGTGAAGTAGCTATGTCCGGCCACATCGGTCAGGTATACCTCTCCGGCTTCGCTACTGCGAATCTGGCTTTTAAAGTCCCGGTCAAAATCAACCTTGACTGCTACCAAACGCTGGCCGGTCTGGGGCTTGGTCGGATAAGGATTCAACCCCTTAAAGCTGGTTGGATTGGTAATAGCGATCACTTTAAGGGTTTTCTTCAGGTCCTGCTGACCGTTTTGGCCCTGGTTGTTTTTGTCCGAGGACTTAGCGTTAACATCCGAACCACTGCTAACGGCCAGCGCGACCAGCATCCCCAGCACCGCTAATCCACCCAACAGGCCGATTATTAGAAACTTGCCCCGATTTTGCTTCAGACTTTGCTTCATAGGTTTTTTCATAGTATAGCCTCCTGTTAATTACGGGTGTAAATCTGGACGGCAGCCTGTTTAAGGACCACTCCGTTCAAACCTTTAGCGACAAAAGTAAGGGTATACGGCCCGGCACCCTTCCAGTTCCAGGTACTGGTATCAACCACAGCTTCTTTATGAGCACCTTCGTTCACCTGATCGGCCATCAAATTCAGGGCGCGTCCATCAACCTGCCAGTACATTTTGTATTGGTTCAGGTTTAGCTCGTTGATTTTGGCTTTGATGGTCTGGATACCCTGCAAAGTTACTCCGTTGCTAGGCCACCAGATTGCCAGGCTGTAGGAAGGATTACCCGCCGGGGTCGGGGTGGCCGTTGGCTGACCTACCGGGGTAGGCGTGGCCGTTGGCTGACCTACCGGGGTAGCAGTCGGTTTCACAGTGGGAGTGGCCGTCGGGGTAGCGGTCGGCGAGACAGGCGTACCAACTGTCAGGGCGAAACTGGCGGCATTACTGGACCAGGTATAGTTGGTAGTCCAGTCGTTTGAGAAAATACCGATAGAGAGCGTATACTCTCCAGTAGCCTGGTTGGTCGGGGTCGCCCAGGCAAAGGCATAATTGCGGGTTTCGTTGGCCGCAAACGACTGATTGCTGGCGACTTGCTGGTAAACTTTAGCTCCCGTCGAGTTGTAGACTTCCATATCGACCACCACCGAGGCGGCATTGGTAGCCTTTATACCGGCGTTCATGGTTAAAGTGGTACCCGGAACGGCACTCGCCGGGGCCACACTCGAATTTAACAACAGGAAGGCCGGAGTTGTGCCACCACCACCACCGCCAACCTGCGCCCCAAAATCGTTTGCCAGAGCTGTCTGACCGGGCTTGTTTTGGACCTCAAAGGCGGTATTCCCGGCCCCGCAACAGGTAGCGTCGGTACTCCAGGCCCAGTACTGCAACCCGCTAAACCAGGGATAGTTAGTCCAGTATTGCATCAAGGCATCGATACCGTTTATTTGTTCCTGAGCATTGTAGGCCCCCTGATGATTGTAATCCCAGGGATTGATTAAGGAACCGTCTACGCTCCGGTAGCCAACTTCTGTAAACAGTACCGGTTTACCGACCGACTGCTGGAAGGGCTGGATTTTGCTGGTATTCCAGTTATTCCAGGCATTCATTATGTCGGAAACGCTGGGGTTATTGTAGTTAGCCAGGCCAAAGTAAGCCGAAATACCAATAAAGTCTAGTTGTCCCCAAAAACCGATATGCGGAAATTCCTCGGTAAAGAAGCTGCCACCCCAGTTTGCGCTATAAGTCAATAACCCACTATATCGCTGCCTGACCTGGCTGATGATGGTTTGCCAGCGTTGAGTATTGTCCGGGTTGGAAGTGCTGGTCGACATCGAGATCAATTCGCCGCCGATAATCATCTGCTCGATGTTATTCTGGCGAGACAGATCGGCAAAGTAATTCATAAAGTTACCGTAATTACTGTACCAGGCGTTGCGGTCTGTCGGATTAATATTGGCCCGCCATTGCCCATCCTGGGGGTCGAGGTGTATCTTCAAGGAAACTTTCATGCCCAGTGAATGCGCCTTATTGGTTGCGTGGATTAAAGCGGCATCAGTTGGAGCGTAGGAAGCCCTGTAGATGTTAGTGGAAGAAATATTGTCCTGCTGTAAGGGAATTACTAAAGCCACATAGTTGGCATTAGTTTGACGGGCCTGGTCGATGGCAGCATCGGTATTAGGGCTGCCAAAATCTTCAGGCCAGCGCGGCTGAAGAGTGACCCCTTTTTGCCAGCCGGTCGGGGTTGTAATGGCTTTAGCCGGTAAGGGCCGCCAGGTGAACCCAATTACAATAGCCATAGAGGCAAGATACAAACCGGCGACCAGGCTAAACTTGATCAAGGCTGGGTTTGTTATTTTGATGTTTTTCATTCGGTGACGCTCCTGATGAGTGTACGTTGAAATATTTTAACCACTGTAAGGTCTGATGTACCAAATCGGTACATTTCTTTAATGGCAAATTACGTGCCAATACTTTATATCTAGCAAACTATTAAGAAATAGTGAAGTTTAGATGTGATTTATTTTTATCCTTTTGCAAAGCCTTAAAGGCGTTTTAGAATAAAATGAAGAATGTGATTTTATAAACAGTTTGCTCTATATAAAGGTTTTGGCCCAGAAATTGCAATCAATAATGGGGCAATAGTCGGATTTAGACTATTGATAATGTAGCACAATTTCGTAAACTAAGACTAATAATTACCCTGGCATTAAACTTGCTAAATGTTAGTTGGAGACAAAAGGTTAGTTACAAACCAAATTAACAAATTAATAATCTTTAATCAAACGAAAACAATATTAGCTTGTTATAGTTAATGGGAGTGTCTAATCTAACTTTACAAAGCGCGATAAGACCTGGAAACTCAACCTTCTCGCGCAGGATAAAAGAATGGCTCCAATTTCAAGGAGCAGTGGTGAAAGAATGCAAACCGCTTCAATCACACATTCGCTTATCACACATTTTGTTATTAAAGAAGCTATTGTAAAGGAATGTTTCCAGCTCTTCACCAAATTTTCAAACTATGATCTCGAAGATGAGATTTATCGGTGTAGAATCAAGTAGCAAAGCGGCAACTTCTTATCAAAGCTGATCGGGGCCGATAAGGTAGCTCTGTCTGTTGCTTTCTTAGGTGTGACTTTGTTTTGAAACTGCGATGGTCACACCAGTCTATACCAACCTATATCAAACTATATTGATTACAGCTACTACTACGACCTCCTACGTCCTTCCAACTTTTTTAACTTCCAGGCAATGAAGGCCTTGAAACATATCGTCTGATACAGCCGTTGTGGGCCTCAGACAGGTTTATTTAATATTGTCAAAAATCGGTGTGAGTGGGCAGGAACCAGTTCACACCGGTGTATTTAGTGATGCTTAAAACCAGATTGTCAGGAAAAACTGAGAACAGTACACCTAAGATTTAGAGTGGAGGAATATATGAGCAAAAGTTTAGTCGTCATACCGACCTACAACGAACGAGAAAATATTGCCCGCCTGGTAGACGAAATCCGATTGCAAGGTGAGGAATTCGACATTTTGATAGTCGACGATAACTCTCCGGACGGTACCGGTCCCCTGGCCGATGAACTAGCCGCGACCAGCCAGGGCCGGGTACAGGTATTACACCGGGCCGGAAAACTGGGCCTCGGCACGGCCTACCTGGACGGGTTCCGCTACGGCCTTGAACGCGGTTATGATTATCTATTTGAAATGGACGCCGATTTCTCGCACAAGCCAGAGTATTTGCCGCAATTATTGGATGCCGCTCGCAAGAGTGGAGTAGCTATCGGTTCGCGGATTATAAGTGGCGGCGGCGTAGAAAACTGGCCCTGGTACCGCAAGTTTATCAGCCGAGGCGGCAGCCTGTACTCACGGGCGGTGCTGGGTCTCAAGACCAACGATTGTACCAGTGGCTTCAAGTGTTTCTCACGGGCCGTACTGCAATACCTGAATTTGCCCGAACAGGTACGTTCGACCGGTTTCGGTTTTCAGGTGGAAGTTAACTGTTTATGCGAGTGGAATGGCTTTCAGATAACCGAAGTACCGATTATCTTCCCCGACCGCGTACTGGGCAAAAGCAAAATGAGCAAAAAGATTTTCGTCGAAGCCCTGCTCATGGTTTGGGAACTACGGGCCAGCAAGCACGAACGCATCCTGGCGAACCAGACCCAAACCGAAGCCGCCGACGGCGGACAACTCAGTGAGGCCTAAGATGAGCAAAGTTCTGCATCTGGCTCCCGCGTTTGGCCGGTTTCTGATTGTCGGTCTGAGTGGAACGCTGGTAAACCTGGCCGTGCTGGCAATGCTGGTGACGCTGGGTTTACCTCAACTACTGGCGGCAGTCATCGCCACCGAAGTTTCGATTATCAACAACTTTTTCTGGAACGACAGTTGGACTTTCAAAGCCAACCGCCAGCATAGCTGGTTGGGGCGATACATTCGATTTCAAATTGTCGCCAGCATCACCGCGACCTTAACCCTGGGGTTGTTCGCAATGTTTACCGGTCTGTGGCACCTGCATTACCTGTTGGCCCAGTTCGGCGCAATCGGCATTTCAACCCTGATAAATTTTGTTGTGAATACTGAGCTGACGTGGAACAAACGGTCGGCGGTTAATTTCGCAGAGGAGATCGAGTAAATGTTAAGCCTAGTTGTCGTCTTTACCAGCCTGTTTTTAATTGGTCAGGCTGCACTCTCGCTTTACCTTAGTCTTTATACCTGGTTAACCCCGGCTCGTGGACAGCGTACCAAATCGCCGACCGAGTTCGAGCTTCCCCAGCTAACTTTTACGGCCCTGTTACCCTGCCGGCACGAAGAAAAGGTAATCCGTCACACCATTAACAAAGTTGCCCGCATGAATTACCCTGCCGACAAATTTGAGATTTTAATCGTCTGTTCTTACGACGATACCGAAACCATTGATGAGGCTTACCTGGGTGCGCTGGATAATCCCGGCCACAATATCCGGGTTATCACCTTCAATGACGGGCCAATCAACAAGCCGCACGGTTTGAATGTAGCCCTGGCCCAGTCCAACAAACAGGTTATCACGATTTTTGATGCCGAGGACGATGTACACCCGGACATCTTTAACGTGGTCAACACTGTAATGCTGCGCGAAAGAGTACGGGTGGTGCAGTGCGGGGTTCAGCTAATGAACTTTACCTCCCACTGGTACGCCATCCACAACGTGCTGGAATACTACTTCTGGTTCAAATCTCGGCTGCACTTCCACGCCGAAGTCGGCATGATCCCGTTAGGGGGCAACACCGTATTTATGAACCGCCGCTTGCTTAATGAAATCGGGGGCTGGGACGAGAATTGTCTGACCGAGGATGCCGATATAGGGGTCCGGTTGAGCGCCCGTGGCGAACCAATCCGGGTAGTCTACGACCATCTGCACGCCACCCGCGAAGAAACGCCCGACACGCTGGGCAGCTTTATCAAGCAGCGCACTCGCTGGCACCAGGGTTTTATCCAGGTCTTGCGCAAAGGTGAATGGAAGCAATTGCCAACGCGGGGACAACGTCTGCTGGCCTTCTACACGCTGGTATATCCACTGGTTCAGGGCGTGTTTACCCTACTGTGGCCGTTCAGCCTGCTGCTGATGCTGTTTGCCAAGATGTCGGTGCCGGTCGCAATGTTCTCGTATGCCGCTCTTTACCTGATGGGCTTCAGCCTGTTGTTCAGCGTAATGGCCCTGATGGAGTTCTGCAAAAACTACGGTCTGAAACTGCCTTTGATAATCTATTTGAAGGCCGCGCTGGGTTTTATGCCTTTCCAGATGGTGCTGGGTATAAGTGCTTTGCGAGCGGTATGGCGCACTTTTGCCGGACAAAACAACTGGGAAAAGACCCATCACAAAGGTGCGCACCGACCTGCTCTGTCCGAAGCAGCCGATGGCGGGATGAGCTTACCTTTTGAAGGAACCAATTAGCCGTATTGTTTAACTCAGTGGGGAGGCCCAAAATAACCTCCCCGGCAATCTAATAAGGTAGAGGAAACGACCATGGAAGAAAATTATCTCGATCCCGATAGCGAGTACGAAACTGCGATTACCCCCCGCCCGGCGGTTCAGGTCCGGCAACGGTTAGTCCGCCCTCCGATGAGCCGCCGCATGGTGGCCTGGCTCCAGAGCCAGTGGCAATTACAAAATTTCTGGTTGCTGGCAGCCCTGGTGCTGGCGGCGGTGGCCCACTGCTGGAATATGTTTGCGTATCCTTACCTGGAAAATGATGAAGGTTTGTACGCCGCCCAGGCTAACAGTGTATTTAATGAAGGTAAACTGACGCCCTATACTTACTGGTACGACCATCCGCCGGTGGGTTGGATGCAACTCGGTATGTGGCTGCGCCTGACTGGCCTGATGACTTTTGGAAATGCCGTCAACAGTGGCCGGGTATTTATCGCCATTCTGTATGTGATTAGCTGCTACTTTATGTTCAAACTGGTGGTTCAGTTTAGCCAGAAATGGTTGGGCGAAACTTCCAGCCTGCGCTACTTCACCGGCTTCGCGGCGGTAGCGGTACTGTCCCTTTCGCCGCTTTCCCAGTTCTTCCAGCGTCAGGTGTTGCTCGACAATATCATGGTAATGTGGGTGATGGCGGCCTTTTATATTCTTTTCGTGCGCTATCCCAAAGAGCATAACCTGCTAGAGCTTTACGGTAGTGGAGTGGCCCTTAGTATTGGTATTCTGAGCAAAGAGATCGCCATCGTCTACGTCCCGGTCATGCTCTGGATGGTCTGGTGGGTGGCCGACCGCCATCACCGACGGTTTGCGGTGCTGGGCTGGCTGGCGGTAGTCACTTCGCTGGTCTCGGTCTGGTTTCTGTACGCTATGCTCAAAGGTGAGTTCTTGCCTTCGGGGAGCGGCGTTATCAGCCAGCACGTTTCGATTATCAATACGCTGGAATTTCAGGCCGGACGCGGTACCGGTTTACCTTTTTGGAAACCCGGTAGCGATTTCCTATCGAACTGGGATACCAACTGGGCCACGCTGGACAAATTTACCCCAATCGTGGGTCTGATTTCCCTGAGCGCCAGCCTGGTGCTTGGACTGATCTTCAAACGGCTGCGAGTGTTGCTCGTGCCGGTACTTCCGGCCCTGGTTTATGCAGCCTTCCTGCTTCGCGGTGGTATCGTGTTGTATTACTATATTCTACCGATGTTGCCCTGGATGGCTATGAGTATCGCGCTGTTAGGTTCGGTGCTTCTATCACCCCTGGCCCACATCCGGCGACCGGCCCTGCGCAAGGTTATCGCGGTAGGCGCGGCTCTAATGGTGGTGTTGACTATTGGCGAACTGGCTCTCTGGCAAGCCGACAGCTACTATGGCAATAAACTCCTGACCGGTGATCAGACATACGGTCAACGCCAGGCGCGTGAGTATGTCTTGAACAACGTGCCTAATGACGCTTTCATCGTGGCGGACGACTTCTTTTACCTGGATTTGCGCCAGCCGGTGGAGGCTAGCAAAGCTAAACCGGAAACTCAAATATATATGAAGGTCGATACCGACCCGGAAATCGGCCAGCAAAAGCTGCACGGCGATTGGCGCAATATCGATTATATGCTGGTAACGCTACAGCAGATGCAAAAAGATATTCAGCAACGCGACCTGCCGATTCTCAACGAGGCTTACCAGCACAGCCGGGTAATCAAGAGTTTCCCTAGTCGGGAAGGTTGGGAACTCCAATTGCGCCAGATCGAGCCGCTCGAAATCGTGGGCAAGAGTTTTCCGACCGGTCAGGTCTTACGACCGGGCGAAAACTTCCAGGTCCAACTGGCCCTCACGCCGGTACGCGATAATCACCTGTCGAACCTGAATATGTTGCTGGAACTGCGCCGCAACGGTGAGAAGGTCGGCCAGGATGTCGTAAAGGTACCTCAGTTGACACCGGGCAGCACTCAGAATGTTGACTTCAAATGGACCCTTCCGGCCAATCTACCGCCGGGCGACTACCAGATCAACATTGGAGCCTTCGACCAGACCTGGCAAAACGGTTATATGTGGAAGGTTCTCAGCGAAACGCTCAACGTTCAGAACTAAATGAATGGTCTGGTAATTCAGTACCAACCAAAACGGGTAGGCTTTTAGAAGCTTACCCGTTTCTTTGGTAATTGTTCAGACCCCACCCCTCACCCCTCCCCAAGGAGGGGAAGAAAAGAAAAGAGAGTTTACAGGGGAGACCCCTGTTATACCCCCCGCAGGGGTTGCACCCACACGACCCCTGCTTAAGCTCCGTTTGCGGGGATACGGCCTAAATAGTTACTTTTCTTAGTTACTATCTTTCGCTAAATGACGCAAACCAATGTGAAGCGAAAGTCCTAAAAGACTAAATTAAACCAGGCTGTACCATATAAGCGTAGCGGTGTTGTCGCGTTCCTCGATCCGGCTGATCTTGACCGTCCCGACCTCCTGGCTCTGTCGCAGAATAGTTCCGCCATCGGCCACCGAGCCGAGGGTTTCCAGCGAAAGTTTGCGGAGAGGCTTGCCGGTCGGTAATCCCGGCTGTAAATAAATAGCGTCGGCCTCCAATTGTTCCAGGCTGACAAATTCCCAGTTAAATCTTAAATTCTCGTCTACCAGCCGGTTGGTTTCCGCTTCCACCTGGGCCACTTCGAGGGCCGGAGTTACTATCCCGGCATACTGGACAAAGGCTTTTTTGCCGTGATCGGCTTTGGTCGGGGCGAGCGGCGACGGGACGACTCCCAACCGGTACAAGGCATAGTCGATCAGGTGTCCGGCGGTGTGCATCCGCATATTCTGAAATCGTCTGGCCCAATCGATCTCGCCTTTTACTTCGGTTGCTACTTCCGGTGGAGTGACGCTTTCTATATAATGCCAGATGTCGCCCTCTTTTAGCATCACCTGATAAACTTTAGCCTGGCCACCTTCCCATTCCAGCCGCCCCTGATCGGTCGGTTGACCCCCTCCCATCGGATAAAAGACGGTCCGGCCCAGGCGTAAACGCCAGCGTCCGTTACCTTCGGGCAAAACCTCTTTTACCTGGCTGCTCATTTCTTTTTCATAGGGTTCGGTTAAATAAATCGGTTCGGTTTCCATAATAATATCTTACTCCTTTCGGCTGATTGGAAAACAATACACTACCAGCAAATTAGACAGCCTGCAAACTTTATTCTTTTGTAACTACTCAAACCCCACCCCTAACCCCTCCCCAGGGAGGGGAAGAAAAGAGAGACACAAGAGAGACACAAGGGAGACCCCTGTTATACTCCCCGCAGGGGTTGCACCCCTACGACCCCCGATTTAGTTCCGTTTGTGAGGAATTCGGCCTGAGTAGTTATATTCTTTTTCGATAAAATGCATAAAATGGATTGATAACCCAGTTTCTGGACACCCTGAGTCTGATCGGGTAGTTATATTTTAGACTGGGAAACAGACATTTAGCCAAGCTGGGCATCGATAAGCAGCCGGGCTACCGATTTGGCCTGAAAAGCGGTCGTTGGCTCGCCAAATAAAGTGGCGGAGGCTGACGCGCCATTAACGACTAATAAAAGTTGTTCGGCCAGCAAAGCCGGGTCGTTGGCTCTGGCGGCGACCGCCAATTGGTGCAGGCGGTTGCGCAGGGTGTTTTTATGCTCAATTGATACTCGGTGGCCGGGATAGGCAAGCTGGGGAAATTCGGTAGAAATATTGATAAAGGCACAGCCGCGATAATTATTGCGTTTCTGGCGAACCTGCAAAGCCTCAAAATAAGCGTAAAGCTGTTCGCGCGGTGAACCCTCACAGGCAGCAATTATCCGGTCGAACCACTCCCAGTAGAGCCGGTTTTGCTCATCCAGGTAGGCCGTGATCAAATCATCTTTGGTGGCGAAGTAGCGGTACAAGGTGGCTTTGGCAACTCCCGACTCTTCGATTATCCGGTCGACCCCAACGGCCCGCACCCCTTCGCGGTAAAATAATTCGGTGGCAACTTCCATTATACGTTGCCGGGCGGATAAAGTAGTAGCTGTCGACATAAATTTTAAGTTCCTTTAGTTAGTCCCAGACCCCTTGACGAACTAACGATCCTTTAATATAATAGCCAAAAGAGACAGACCTGTCTGTATAGTAACATAGCCAAATAATATTTACAAGTCTATTAAAAGGAACCTCAAATGAGAACAAATCAGGCGCGGCGGCCCTCAGTTCCCTTTCATTATGGGTGGGTGGTGGCCGGAATCACCTTTTTAACCTTGCTAGTGTCGGCGGGTATTCGCTCCACGCCGGGAGTTTTGATCAAACCCCTTGAGGACGAATTTGGTTGGGACCGGGCGACCGTCTCGCTGGCTGTTTCGATCAATCTCTTTCTCTACGGGCTGTGTGGTCCTTTCGCGGCGGCCCTGATGGAGCGTTTTGGCGTGCGGAGAGTGATGGTGATCGCGCTAGGAACCGTTTCGGTAGCGGCTTTTTCAACTTCCCTGATAAAAACACCCTGGCAGCTTGATTTGTTATGGGGAGTAGTGGTTGGCATTTCGACCGGCGCAACGGCGACTGTATTGGGTGCGACCATTGCCAACCGCTGGTTTTCCAAGCGGCGCGGGCTGGTGCTGGGAATCCTGAGTGCCAGCACTGCAACCGGTCAACTGGTATTCTTGCCCTTGCTGGCAACCCTGGTAACGACTTTCGGCTGGCGAACCGCTTCCTATACGACGGCAGCCGCGACCCTGATAATGGTACCGGTGGTCGCGGTGCTGATGCGAAATCGGCCACGCGACCTGGGCCTCAAAGCCTACGGCTCGGAAACCGAGGATGTCGTGGAAGTAAAGGCTAACCCATTTCGAGCGGCCATTGGCGGCCTGGTAACGGGGTTACGTTCGTCGGACTTCTGGTTGCTTTCAGGCAGTTTCTTTATTTGTGGAGCTACTACCAACGGCCTGATCGGAACCCATTTGATCCCAGCCTCGATGGATCACGGTATCCCGGAAGTGACGGCTGCCGGTATGCTGGCCCTGATCGGCGTATTCGATATTATCGGTACAACCTGTTCCGGTTGGCTCTCCGACCGGGTGGATAACCGGAAGTTACTGTGCTGGTACTATGGGTTGCGAGGTCTATCGCTGCTGCTTTTGCCTTATGTGCTGGGAACTTCGTTTGTGGGGCTGGCGGTCTTTATCGTTTTCTACGGCCTCGATTGGGTAGCGACCGTGCCGCCGACCGTGCGCCTGACCACCGAGATTTTTGGCAAAGCCAGTGCCGGTATAATTTTTGGCTGGATTTTTGCCGCCCACCAGTTAGGCTCGGCCTTCGCGGCTTACGCTGCCGGGACACTTTATACCTGGCTGGGCGATTACCAGGTTAGCTTTCAGACCGCCGGGGTACTGGCTTTGATCGCCTCCGGGATGGTGATCCGGATCGGTCGCAAACACAGCAAACCCACCAGGGTACTGCCGGTCGAAGCCGAAGCGGTCGCCGGTTCCTAAATGCTAAAAAAGCTGGCCTGGCTAGGGCTAGTCGTCTGGTTGGTTGGCGGTTGGCTAAAGCCGCTTCCGGCCCTGGCCCACGCCGGGCTGGTGCGGTCTTTTCCGCCCGACCGCTGCACAGCCCTGGAACAACCCCAGTTCGCGCCGGACGACCCGGCCTGTCTGACCGGGGAAGTGCTGGAAGTGGCCCCGACGACAGTACACCTGTGGTTTTCGGAACCGGTCCAGGCGGTGCGGCACGGTATTGTAATTATCGGGCCAGCCGGTAAGCCGGTCGAGCAAGGCAAATCGCAAGCCGACGGTCAGGAACTGCAAATCGGCCTTTCCGCGACCGAACGCGGCACATACCAGGTTTACTGGCAGGCGATCTCGGACGATACACACCCGGTACGGGGCCATTTTGCCTTTAGTGTGGGCCAGACCAGTCTGCCGGTAGCGGGAAAGGCCGCGCCGCCGACGGTCCAGGAGTTTGGCTCGATTGCGCCGCTCGGCCTGGTTTTGCAAACGCTGGGACGCTGGTTGCATTTCGCCGGGCTGGCCCTGGGTTTCGGTACGGTCGCCTTTTTACAGGGGGTGCTTGGCCCGGCCAGACCTTCAACAACGGTCGCCGAGCAACGACTGTGGCGGCTGGTAAACCTGGGTATCATACTGCTAGTGCTGGCCGCACCGGTGGCCTTACTGGGACAGACCGGCAGCCTGGGACTGGCTCAACTTTTCGACATCGATCTGGCCGGTGATATGCTGGCCTCCAGTTTTGGCCGGGTTCTGGCGCAACAGGTTGGGGCCGCCGTTCTGTTGTGGGTGCTGGCCGGTCCGGCCCGGCAGGGTTCTAGCCTTTCCCGGTGGGCAATTCTGCTGTTGGGAGTAGTCCTTTGCCTGGGCGATGGACAAAGCAGCCACGCCGTCAGTTCTGGCCCATTGCTGCCGGGTTTGGCCGCCAACACCCTTCATCTGGCCGCTATGACGGTCTGGGTCGGCGGTCTGGTAAGCTTGCTGGCAATCTGGAACTTGCCCGAACTGAAAGCCAGTCAAGCCGAGATGCTGAGGCGTTTTGGGCAACTGGCCGCCTTGAGCCTGGTCGCACTGGTGCTGAGTGGTACACTCCTGGCCTGGCTCCACCTGAACCGGCCTTTTGATTTGGTGGCGAATACCTATGGACGAACCCTCCTTCTAAAACTAATCACCCTGGTCGGGGTAGTTGGACTGGTCTGGGCTGGTGGCAAAATAATCAGCGAGCGTCGAAGTCAGTGGTGGTTGGTGGAGTTGGGGACCTTAGCAGGTCTGCTCTCGCTGGCCGGTTTGCTGGTCTCACTGCCCCCACCCGCCTGAGAATATTATAAGATAAACTAAAAGATAGCCGTTGAATACGCCTGAAGTTGGCGATTCTCAGCTAGCTTTTTTGGTTAATAGGACTTTCGCTTAACGGCGAGAATTAGACTAATGCGGGGTTAGTAGGGGTCGGCTACCCCTGCGGGGGGTCAAAGGGGTCTCCCCTGAAAAACCCCTTATTGACTTTCGCTTCAACCCAATCAGGTTGGGTTGAAGCGAAAGTCCTGATTAATAACCATCTTCAACGGCTAAAAGATTTAACTTGGGGTCGGGAATATGTTACAATTGGTATCCAATGCCCGGTAGCAGTATCCGGGTGTCAGGTAATACAGACAACACTGGTTATAAGGAGAATAGGGTATTCTTACTTTTCTAATAGTGGTTGCCGTAGCCGCCGGGCTGGGCTGGGTGGGAATATGGTTGGTCCAGAACAAAACTCGGCCCAAATACAAAGATTGCCCCTGGTGTCATGTAACGATCCGGTACCGGGCCAGCATTTGTCCCAGTTGCGCCAAATTTGTCCCGGTCAGCGAGTAATTCCCGGCCCAAAAGCTTTAATAAAACTTGGCTAAACGAGGCCTTGTAACATAGTTAGTAAATCAGGACTTTCGCTTGACAGCGTAAATCAGCCTGAAGCGGGGGTAGTGGGGGCGCAGCCCCTGCGCGGGGTAATACAGGCGGGTACCCTCTGGGTGCCCCTGTTAATACTCTTTATTATTTTCGCTTCAAGCTCACTTTGTGAGCTTGAAGCGAAAATCGTATAAATAATAGCTCCACGAGGTTCAGGGTGAAAATTAAAATAAAAGAGTGGCTGCTCCAGTGGACATTTGCCCGGTTTACAAAAATCGTGGTCTACTCCACTTTGCTTTTTACGGCCACCGTGACCTTATTTACCTATGCCGGGCTGGCATTTAACGCCCTGATCCGACGGCGGCGGGATTTCCGGTTTCCTCACCGGCCTTTAGAGCCGGTTGAAGTCGATGGAAACAAGCTAAAAATTTATAACTATGGTCATTCGACTTTTCAGGATATGCTGGAAGCCATCGACCGGGCCGAACGAACAATCTATGTCGAAACCTATATCCTGAAAAGTGATGCCATCGGACGGCGTTTCAAACAGCACCTTATCCGCAAAGCCCAGGAGGGAGTGCGGGTCTGTATTGCCTTCGATGGCTTTGGCAGTTTGCTAATGCCATTTCGTTTCCGGCGGTGGCCCCCGGAGGTCCAGGTAACAGTTTACGGTCCTCTGCATAGTTATCTGAGTTTTCTGTGGCTAGGTACTTACACCCGCTTCCACCGCAAATTGCTGGTGGTCGACGATAAAGTTGCTTATATTGGCGGGATGAACCTGGGCCGCGAATATGCCGTCACCTGGCGCGATACCCATTGCCGTGTGGAAGGACCCAAAGCCCAGGAAGGCGCGATGGCCTTCGCTGAACTGTGGAACAAACGCCACTGGCTGCGCCGCTCCCGCCATATTTTGTTGCCTTACACAGCCAACAGCGACGACAATCAGAAGCTTTTTGTGCGGGAAAGTAAACCCTCTCAGATTTTCGGGCAAATTACTATCCGCGAAACCTATCTGGCGGCTTTTCATACCGCCAAAAGCCATATTATGCTAACCAACCCCTACTTTTTACCGGATAAAGAGTTGACCGAGGCTTTGTTCGATGCCCGCGAGCGAGGGATAAAAGTAGAGTTGATCGTGCCGGAAAAATCCAATCACGGGATTGTCGATTTGCTGGCGCGGCCAGTTTACCAACGGCTGATCGAGTCCGGAGCCACCATCTGGCTATACCAGCATACCGTGATCCACTCCAAAACCGCCACCATCGACGGTAATTGGAGTACGATTGGCAGCGCAAACCTGGATGGTCGCAGCACGATTAATTACGAGATAAATTTGTTTGTACGTGACGAAATTTTTGCCGGTCGCATGGAGGAAATGTTCCGGGATGACCTGAAAAACTGTCGAAAAGCTCGGCTGGAAGAATTCAGTAACCCCAAACCGGTTCGCCAGCTTTGGGAGACGCTTGCCGGTCCTCTCCGCGATTATGTCTAAGAATTTCTGAGGAGTTTAATTGATGCAATTTAAAGTAGCATCTCAAGTTTTCCAGCTATTTCCGACCTACTGTGTAGGCGGCGTGGTGGCCGCGCATATCCACAACGAAAAAGGCCCCAGAGCGGCTGAAATCTATAACGGTCTACTGCAACAGGCGACCTTGCTACGCGAACGGTTTGCCACTGGTGAAAGTTCCTCCGGCGGAGCCAATCCCCTGACCAGCCAACCGGTGATCGCCCAGTGGCGGGAAGCCTTCAAGAAGGTGGGCATCAAACCCGGCGAATATCAGAGTTCGGTAGAAGCACTGGCCCGGCGAGCGATCAAGGGCGACGGCTTACCCGAAATCAACCCGGCGGTCGACCTGGCAAATACGATTTCTTTGAAATATCTTTTGCCGCTCGGCGGTCACGACCTGGACGCGCTGGTAGGCGATTTCGAGGTACGTCTGGCCCACGAGGGCGATTTCTTTTCTCCGGGCGACGGTAGCGAGGCTCAGGTGGAAAGTGTACCGGCAGGCGAACCGGTCTACGCCGACGAGGCCGAGGTAAGGACCCGGCGTTGGGTCTGGCGGCAGGGTCGTAAAGCCCGTGTGAGCGAGAAAAGCACTAATATTTTCTTTCCCATCGACGGCTGGATGGGCCTGAACGACCACGAAATACGCGAAGCCAGCCGGATGCTAAAAGATGCCTTGACCGAATTGCTGGGAGCAGAATGCCAGGAATTCTTTGTGGAGGCCACCCAGCCGGTTTTCGAGTGGGATATATCTTCTAAAAAAAGCGGCGGAGCTATGATTACCGCTTACAAACGCCAGCGCGACGAAATCGATGAGCTTTTGACCAGAGGGGTAGTGGACATCGTGGGCCGCGAAGAACTCGAAACTAAGCTGCGTAGCGGCAAGCAACTCCGAATCAAGTTAGGCATTGACCCGACCGGACCAGACATTCATATAGGCCGGAGTGTATCGCTGCAAAAACTGCGCGATTTTCAAAAGCTCGGTCATCAGGTAGTGTTGGTCTGCGGCACCTTTACGGCTCAGATCGGCGACGCCAGCGATAAAACCAGCACGCGCCCAATCCTGACCCCTGAAAAAGTTCAGCAAAACGTCAAAACCTACCAGCAGCAGATCGGCTTGATTTTGGATATGGCTAAAGTCGAGTGGCACTATAATACCGAATGGTTTAACGATATGCCGTTTCAGCAGGGAATTATCCTGATGAGCCATTTTACGGTCGCCCAGATGATCGAGCGCGACAATTTCAGCCAGCGTTTTCAAGCGGGTAAGCCGATCTCGTTGCAAGAAATCGTTTATCCGGTCTTGCAAGGCTACGACTCGGTAATGCTCAAAAGCGATGTAGAACTGGGCGGCACCGACCAGCTATTTAATATGATGGCCGGGCGCACCTTGCAGCGCATCTACAATCAGCCGCAGCAAGCGGTCGTGATGAACGCTATGATCAATGCACCCGACGGCCAGAAGATGAGTACGAGCATGGGCAACGGCGTTTATATCACCGAACCACCCAAAGACCAGTATGCCAAGATGCTGAAGACGCTCGACAGCCTGATAATCCAGTATTTCGAGGTTTTGACACGGGTGCCGATGAGCGAAATCGAACAAATGCAAGCGGCGATGGAGCGCGGCGAGAACCCGGTCCATTTCAAAAAACGGCTGGCCGCCACCCTGGTCGAGATGTATCACGGGCAGCCCGCCGCCCAGGAGGCTGCCGAGGCTTTCGAGCGCGAAATTGTAAACAAAGAAGCACCACTGCAAATCCCGGTCTTTACGGCCCCGGCGGGCGTTAGCGAGATGAGCTTGCGTGACTTGCTGGTAGAAAGCGGGCTGGCCGCCAGTAAAAAAGAAGCCGACCGCTTTGTGGAGCAAAACGGCGTGACTATCGATGGCGAACGGCCCGGCGATTCCAAAGCTAAAATTACCCTGCGTGATGGCATGATTTTGAAACGGGGCAACCGGCATTATGCCCAGGTCAAGCTGAGTTAATCAGCTTTCGGAGGGAATGCCGCGAGAGCGGGCTTCACGGCGTTCGGAACGGCGTTTGCGGCGGCGACCATAAAAACTCATTAGCGGTGTCACCGAAATCCCGTGAACCACCACCGAAACACTGATTACGGCTAGCGTGAGCGAGGTTAGTTGCTGGGCCAGTGGGTCGGGTAGACCGTGATCAATGGCGTAAGTCAGATAATAAATTCCGGCTACGCCACGCATACCGAACCAGCCGATCAGGCGGCGTTGCAAGATAGTAGTTTTGGAGCCGAGTAAACCGGCCCAGACCGATATTGGCCGGATCACCAGGAATAAAAGGGCCACAAACCCCAGCGACTGCCAGTTAAAATCAACCAGCAGCAGCATTCCACCGATCAACATTACCGATATAACTTCACCGATGCGCTCAAACTGCTGGGTAAAGTTTAACACCGTTTCCGCCATAAAGGTCGGGGCTTTCTCCGGGTGAGTAGCTATTTCCTCATCCGCTTCGCCGGAAGATACCATTGCTTTGATTTCGTCCGGTGCCCGGTCGGTATTGCTTTCCCGCTCGATCCGACGCAACGCCAGCCCGGCGGCGAAAACCGCCAGAAAACCCAGCACTCCCACCAGGGAAGCCAGCCCGTAGGTCAGGGCAATCAGGCCCAGCGATAAAAAGTCATCCAGCCCGACCGCCTCTTTATGTTCGCGCCGCAGGTGAATCACCAACCGCCCGATAAGAGTGCCGGTCAGGGTTCCCAGCAACAGGCCGCCCGGTATCCCCCAGATAATATCGACCAACCACCAGTGCCAGCCAAAATCACCGATTTCGTGCAGACCGAGCAGACCCATCCCCAGCAGCACAAAAGGGGTCGCGCTGCCATCGTTCAGGGCAGCTTCCCCGGTCAGGCTAAAACGCAGCCGATCCTGGTCCCAGGGATGCTCGACCTGCACATCCGAGGCCAGCACCGGGTCGGTCGAGGCCAACATCCCACCCAGCAGGACCGCCGCACCGAGCGGTAAACCCAGGCCGACAACCCCAACCAGCGTAATCAGACCGACGGTTAGCAGCATCGAGCCAAAGGCCAGCCGGACCGGTAAGACCCAGCGGCCATCGACCAGCGGCGTGCGTAGCTGTAGGCCGGAGGAAAAGACCGATATTAATACTACTATTTCGGTGATCCGCTCGATCAACATTGCGTTGTTGCGGGGAGTAAGCTGGATTAAGCCAAACCCAACCGGGCCAAGCACCAACCCCACCACCAGATACAGGATTGAGGAAGTCAGCGGTATACGTTTAAGCACAGTACTGGTCAGGGCCATCACGATAAACACGCTGCCCACGATCAAAAGCCATAGGTCGAAAATCATTAAGGATACCAGAGTCTCTATGCGGCCAGTAAAGGCGGCTGATAAGGGTTTATTTAGGAGCCACTAATTCCGGCGTGTCGGGTTCCAGGGCTGAATCAGTTGTAGCCCATGTTCATGTGTTCCAGGGACGCTGTTTTAATGGCCGCTTTCGCCTCATTTAATCAGCTGAATCAGTTGTAGCCCATGTTCATGTGTTCCAGGGTTCGATTATGGTGGTCAGGGTAGTTGTGAGATAAAATGGTAGACCTCTCAAATCTAACCAACCTGACTCGCTTGCCAGGTGTTCAGACTATATGTGGCAACTTGTATGCCAGGAATGTAATCTTTCAAACAAATTGAATTGGGAAAAAGAAGAAGAAGAATTTTTAAACAAAATAATGCGGCCCGATAGGGCCGCTACTGGTTTGCGTTAAAAGAGAGTTTGACTTGCTTATTTCTTCCAAACTGGTCGGTCGAGTAAGTAAGTCGGATATATTTCAAAGGAATCACCCCGACCGGGTAAGGTCAGGGCCAGTAAAATGGCAGCAGTTGGCAAGCTGCTACCCCAATTATTGACCGCGCTGGCGATAGCGCAGGAACGGCGGAATATCCAGGTCGTCATTGACCGCCGGGCGATAAGGCACCGGAGGCTGATTGGCATCGGCCTGAGACTGGCGTTCGCGTTCCTTTTCGCGCTCCCGCTCGGTGTTAGTACCATAGCTGCGGTCGGTACCGGTGGCGGCGGTGCGGTCACTGTTTTGATTGCCGTAACTATAAGGTTGGGGCTGACCACCGTAGGGCCGACCGGAAGCGGTCTGGCTGTTGATACTCTTGATAATCGGTTTGCGGACGGCATCGAAACCGGTCGCAATAACCGTTAGCTTGACCTCACCATTCAGCCGGGGGTCAATAACCGCCCCGACAATGATATTGGCTTCCGGGTCGGCGGCTTGTTGGATAATTTCTGCCGCTTCGTAAACTTCCAGAATACCCAGGTCCTCCCCGCCGGTGATGTTGAACAGAACTCCCCGCGCCCCTTCGATGGAAAGTTCCAGCAACGGGCTTTCAATCGCCTGGCGAGCGGCATCCACGCAGCGATTATCGCCGCTACCCCGTCCGATAGCCATGAGGGCCGAACCGGCATCGCTCATGATGCTCTTGACATCGGCAAAGTCCAAGTTGATCAGGCCTGGGACAGTAATCAAATCAGCTATACCCTGAATACCTTGCCGCAAAACATCATCGGCAATTCGGAAAGCCTCGACCATCGAGGTTTTTTTGTCGGCTACCTGCAACAACCGGTCGTTGGGGATCGTGATCAGGGTATCGACGTGTTCTTTGAAGCGGGCGATCCCTTCGTCGGCGGAGGCTTTGCGCCGGTTCCCCTCGAAACTAAAGGGCCGGGTCACTACACCCACCGTAAGCGCACCGACTTCTTTGGCGATCTGGGCGATAATCGGGGCTGCCCCGGTACCGGTACCGCCGCCCATACCACAGGTAATAAAAATCATATCGGCCCCACGCAGCGCATCATAAAGCTCCTCGCTGCTCTCCTCGGCGGCCTTCGCGCCGATAACCGGATTCCCACCGGCCCCCAGCCCCTTGGTTACTTTATCGCCGATCCGAATCCGGTTGGCGGCCTCGGAATATAGCAAAGCCTGAGCGTCGGTGTTGACAACATAATATTCTACCCCGCGCAACTCGCTTTGGATCATCCGGTTGATCGCGTTGGAACCACCACCACCTACGCCGACCACCTTGATCTGGGCGAAGTTGTCGATTTCCTGACTGTGTGGCTGATTATTGAATGCCGGGCCTTGCCCACGTCCGTTTACCATGTGATACTCTCCTTTAAGCGACGTACCTATTCTTTAACGCTAAACCAATTTTAAAAGTACCGTCTACCCTCATATTTTTGGATTTGGAGCCTGCTGTTATAAAGCAGACCAATAACAAAGACACAAATGATAACCGGGGCTTAACCAGTTAAAAGCCCCCGAAGAAAATCCAAAATCCTGCAAAACTTCCGCGCCTACGGTAAAAATTCCCTTAGCCAGCCGCCAAATTTACGACCGGCAGTCATTGCTGGCCTACCCCCGCGCCGATTTGCTGCAAGCAACATTTCGACACCGCTCCGTTTTTTCATTCCCCATAACATCAGCCCGATGCTGGTGGCATAGGGTGGGGCAGCCAGATTATCGGCCAACCCGTTCAGGCCGCGCGGTACACCGGTGCGCACCGGTAGCCGCATGACGTGCGCGGCGGCATCGTTGATCCCGGTCAGGGCAGCCGTGCCGCCGGTTAGTACCAGGCCCGCCGGGATCATTCCATCGTAACCGCTCTTTTTTATCTCTGCCTGCACCATATCGAATAGCTGTCGGGTGCGGGCGTGAACCACTTCATTTAACATATTGCGCGAGACCAGTTGAGTCCGGCCAACCTCCAGGCTGGCGGTTTCCAGCATTACATCCGGGTTGGCAAGGTTATCGCCTTCTTCGCCTTCGTCACTTTTCAGGCGCGACCGCAGATCGTGTTTGACCGGGCCTTTGCCGTAATAGTCGGCGTACAACCCCTTGTAAGGGCCGGTTACTGAAGCGTCGCTGTGTTCAAGCTTTAACTGCTCGGCGGCTTCGGGGGGCGTCCGCAGCACAATCGAAATATCGTTGGTCAGGTGGTTGCCACCCACCGGTAATACGGCGGTGTGCCAGACACTGCCATCAATATGGATCGCAATATCGGTGGTACCGGCCCCTATATCCACCATGCACACCCCTAGCCGTCTTTCGGCCTCACTCAAGACCGATTCGCTGGCGGCCAGCGGCACCAGGACCAGTTCATCAACCTCGATACCGGTGCGCTGAACTGCTTTGAACAGGTTATTCAGCGAACTGACCGCCCCGGTAACAATGTGAGTTTCGACTTCCAACCGGTAGCCGCTCATCCCCACCGGGTCGCGCACACCGTCCTGACCATCAATGACAAAGGTGCGCGGTATCACGTGCAAAACCTCGCGCTGGGCCGGGATCGAGACCGAGCGGGCCGAGTCGAGTGACCGCGAAACATCCTCGTGAGTAATATCGCGGTTGGCTTTGGTGACGGCTACCACGCCCCGGCTATTGATCGAGGAAATATGGCTGCCGGTCACTCCGACATAGGCGTTTCCGACCTTGTAACCGGCCAGGTTTTCGGCTTGTTCCAGCGCGGCGGCAATCGAGGCACTGGCCTGTTCGATATTGACCACTACCCCTTTTTGCATACCCTGGCTGGGGCTGCTGCCGACCCCCATAATATTGATATGATTATCGCGGCTGACCTCGCCAATGATTACGCAACATTTGGCGGTTCCTACGTCCAGCCCGACGATTAACTTTTCCTGCTTGTTCGCCATCCGCGTTCCCCTAGAGTTAAAGAAAGAACTTTACTACAACGAAAATCTTTTACTGGATTGCCGGTTTATTGACAAAGCGCAAATCCGCGCTACTCCATTTGATACTTTTATCGGCCAGAAGGCCCTTCAAAATACTGATTTTTTTATCAAGCTGGGCGTCCGTACCGAGCAAGGCTTTCCAGTTGCCGCTCTCCGGTGCGCTCAAGATACTCAGGCCGTACTTCGGTGAATACTGGACGGCGGCGATTTTAAACCCGGCCCCGGCTAATTGGCTCTGAATGGTCTGGGCACTGCGGATCGCTACAGTATCTACCCGGTCGCCTATTTGCAAACCGCGATTGTCCAGGCTTTCAATTACCGCAAAAGCTTTGGCTTGCTCCGGCAAACTATCGTCCGGGGTTATAGCCAGAATTACGCCGTCATTATCGACCAGATAATCGGTGGAGCCAACTTTCCAGTTAACCACGCTCTGCCGCTCGGTTATATCTACCGATAGGCGGTCGGGTAGGCTTTTGCTGACGTGAGCGGTCAGGACATAGGACAAGGCCTGAATTTTAGCGGCTACCTTGCTTTCGTCCAACAAAAAGATGTTTTGTTTATCCACGCCAGTCAGTTGGGCCACCTGGACCGCATCCAGCGACCGGCTGCCTTTGACCTCGATTTTGCTGACGTGAAAGGTATTGGAAGTCAACAGCCAGTAAACCAGACCTGACAGGGCCACCAAAGCCAACAGACTGATCCAACGCCCATTACCAACCATGCGACCTATGCGACGGCCAGTATAGCGAGCCGAAAGGCGGGGAGCCGCTGCCGCGCTGTTCAACCGGATAAAAGGCCGGGGCGTAGCGGGTCGGGCCGCAGTTACCGGTCGCCGGGCCGCGCGCTTCACCCGACCCGCCGACTGACCCTCATCTTTACCGGCGTTCGCGTCCAGGCGCGGGTAGCGTTCGTGAGGCCGAAACTGACTTTCGACCGGCTTCTGACGCGACCGTGAGGGCCGGGGGGTATTTTGATTTTGGATCTGGCGCGGCGTGAATGGCATCTCTTTATCCCGTTTAAATGCTTAGTTCGTTACGGTTTTTATCGGCGTGACGTTCGAGGGCCAGTTCGATCAACTTGTCGAGCAGGGCCGGGTAAGACAAACCGCTTTTCTCCCACATCACCGGATACATACTGACCGGCGTAAAACCGGGGAGGGTGTTGACTTCGTTCAGATAAAGTTCACCGGTTTGACGATCCTGGAAAAAATCGACCCTGGTCAGACCGGCGCAATCGAGGGCCAGGTAAGCCTTGATCGCCAGGGCTTGAATGCGCTGGCTGAGTTCGACCGGAATATCGGCTGGGATCGTGAAACCGATTTCGCTATCCTGGTATTTGGCCTGGTAGTCGTAAAAGTCGGCCTTCTGGCCCACGTGGATTTCGCCGACCACCGAGACGACCGGTTCATCGTTGCCCAGCACAGCCACCTCTAGCTCGCGGGGATTGATCCCTTTTTCGATCATTATCTTGCGGTCGAAACGGGCGGCGGTAGTCAGGGCGGCGGCTAACTCCTGCCGGTCACGAGCTTTCGAGACACCCACGCTGCTACCCATATTGACCGGCTTGACGAAACAGGGAAAGCCGATTTCAGTTTCGATCCGGCTCAACCATTCGTCCTGGCTGTGCGGTCCGGTTTCCCAATCGCGCCGCTTTAGCAAAAAGTAATCGAGTACGGGCAAACCGTTTTGCTTGAAAACCTGCCGGGCCATCACTTTATCCATCCCGGTCGCCGAGGCCAAAACTCCGCAGCCGACATACGGCACGTTTGCCAGTTCCAGCAAACCTTGCAAAGTGCCGTCCTCGCCGTAAGGGCCGTGCAGCACCGGGAAGATTACATCCAGCGTTCCGCCAAGCTGCATATTGAATTTTCCAGCCGTCTGTTTGATTTCAGCCAGACCGTGAATAGTCGGGTCGGCCAGCAGACTTACCCGGTCCGAAATTTCGACCTTTGTTTCGTCGTTGTAAGGGGCCATCAGGCTGGCCGGGTCGACCTGACCACTACCGGCCTCGCCCAGCGGCAGCCAGCGTCCTTCGCGGGTGATACCGAGCAGCGTAACATCATACTTGGCCGGGTCGAGCGAGGCTAACACGGCGCGAGCCGAAGTCAGCGAGACCTCATGTTCAGCCGAACGCCCGCCAAAGATTACCCCTATCCGTAATTTTTTCGCTGCCTGTGCCATTGGTTAGATCACTCTTTTTCTAAAGACTTTAGTCGGGTCAATTCTAAAAATCGCCCAGCAATTCGATTTCCAGTTCCAGTTCAACCTGACTATTTTCGTAAACTTTCTGGCGGACCAGATCGATTAAGGCCAGGACCTCGGCGGCGGTCGCGCCCCCGGCATTGACTATAAAGTTAGCGTGTTTGGGCGAAATCAAGGCTCCCCCGACCTGCGAACCTTTCAGTCCAGCCTGTTCGATCAGAAAACCGGCGGCGGGATGCGGTTTGGGCGGATTCTTGAATACGCTCCCGGCGTTGGGTTCCTGCGGTTGTTTGGCGCGTCGCCAGACCGTCATCTCGTCGATGTGTTGCTTGATACTGGCCGGGTCGCCGCGCTCTAAGCTAAATTCAGCCCATAAAATCAGTTCGTTACCGGGGTCGCCCAGACCAACTTTGTCCATCCCGACCCGCTCACGCCAGCGACTGTTGCGGTAGGCCAGGTCCATTTCCGCCGGGAGCAGGATTTTAGCTTCGCCGGTCGCGGTGGCTACCGCCACACGGGTCATCACCTGCGAAAAGTCCCCGCCGTGCGCCCCGGCGTTGTTGACTACGCCGCCGCCTACGCTGCCCGGTATAGTCGCTGCGAATTCCAGGCCGCGCCAACCGGCTTTCGCTACTTTACGAGCCACCCCACCCAGCACCGCCCCCGATCCGGCTTTGAGCATAGCCCGGCCATCTTCCAATTCGGTCAGCAGTACGCTGTCCAGCCGGTTTTCGATCACCATGCCGCGCCAGCCTTTGTCCGATACCAGAATGTTGGTGCCGTTCCCGATGATCAGAAGCGGGATATTGCGCTCCCGGCATAGCTTCAGGGTTACGATCACCGAGGTCTCGTCCTGGGCTTTTAGAAGAAAGTCGGCAGGCCCTCCGATCCGAAATGACACATGACGGGCTAACGGCTCGGCTTCTTTTAATTCGGTACCCAACGCTTGCCGGAGGGCGGCCCGGTCGGCCTCACTGGCCCGGTAAGTCATCGCAGGCGGCGCGACCTTAGTGATCATGCCGGTCTTGCTCCTGCCGTTGGGCTAAAATTTGTTCTCCGACCTTCCAGACATCCCCTGCGCCGAGTGTAAGCAACACATCGCCGGTCTCCAGGATTTGACCCAGGACTTGGGCCGCGTTGGCGTGGGTAAGCGGTTCGGCCAGCTTGCCGCCGTGCTGCATTTTCTCTATCACGCTTGCGCTGCTGATACCGAGCGTGTCGGTCTCGCGGGCCGGGAAGATTTCCAGCAAGGCCACCCGGTCGGCTTCCTCGAAAGACCCGGCGAATTCGTCCAGCAAGGCTTTGGTGCGGGTGTAGGTATGCGGTTGGAAAAGTGCCACCAGTCGGCTTTGCGGATAACGGGCTTTGGCCGCCGCCAGAGTCGCCTTGATTTCGGTCGGGTGATGGGCGTAATCGTCGATCACGGTCAGCCCACGGGCCTCGCCTTTAAGCTCGAAACGGCGACTGGCTCCCCGGTACTGCCCGGCCAGGTCGAAAAAGCGTTGCGGCGCGATCCCCGGTACGGCTTCGATCACCATAGCCAACGCTCCCAGAGCATTGCGAACATTGTGGACCCCGGCCAGTTGCAGGCTGACCGTGCCAAGCGACTGACCCTGCCGGTCAAGCCGGAACTGAAAGCCGCCCTGCCGGTTGGTTTTCAAATCGCTAGCGGTCCAATCGGCCTGATCGGATAAACCGTAAGTAAAAACTTTTACCCCACGCCGCACTTTTTCTATCAGACTCAAGGCTCCCCGGTCGTCCCCGCAAAGATAGAGAGTGCCACCGGTCGGCAGATTGGCCGCAAATTCGGCAAAAGCCGCTTCCAGAGCTTCCATCGAACCGTAATAATCCAGGTGGTCGGCTTCCAGGTTGGTAATCACGGCGGCCTGAGGCCGGTAGTTCAAAAAACGGCGGGCGTACTCATCGGCTTCAACCACCGCCAGTTGACCTTTTCCGGCCCGTCCGGCCACACCCAGGTCGCGGGAAACACCTCCAATGTAAAAGGTCGGGTCCTGGCCGGTCTGACTGAGCAAAAAAGCGACCAGCCCGGTGGTAGTAGTTTTGCCGTGTGTACCGGCCACCGCCAGCAAATGCTTCTGATTGAGCAGCCACCCCACGACCTCGGCGTTTTGCCAGACTTTCAGGCCGCGCCGGTCAGCTTCCTGCAATTCCGGGTTTGAGGCCTCGGCGGCGGCGGTGGTGATAACTACCGTTGCATTGTTAAGGTTCTCGGCCCGGTGCCCTTCATAAATCGTTACCCCCCGCTTTTGCAATTCGAGGGTAGTTGCCGAAAGTTTCAAATCCGACCCGGCCAGCCTAAAACCCAGATCGAGTAGTATTTGGGCCAGCGCGTTTTGACCCGCCCCGCCGATCCCTACCAGATGGACCCGGCTTTCCTGTGTCAGTTCGATAAAAACAACCTCTTACTTTAAAAATGGCAGTCCCGCCGCGAATAACCAGGCGATTGCCAGCACCGCCGCCACGCCTACCACCGAAAACAAATCGAGCGTAGGTTTGCTACCCGGCGCACCGGTTTTGGTGGGTGGCTTTAGAAAAACAAAGTACACCACGTAAATCGTAATCAGCAGCAGCAGGCTCAAAGGCAACCAACGATCCCAACCCTGTAACGGTGGCGTATTCGGGTCGGATTGCACCCGCAACTCCGGCAACTTCACGGGGGGCAATTTGATCGCCGTCCCTTCCAGCAAACGGCTCTGATAGATACTGTTACCGATATAAGGCTGCAAAAGCAAAAACCCGTAAGTCAGAAACAGAGCCGCCCCTAGCCCCCCAACGACCGCCCCCAGAAAATCTTTGTTCAGGAGCGGGTCGCGCATACTGGAAGTCATTGCGTAAAGAACGATTGCGCCTACAAAGAACAAAATCAGGTCAAAGATCGCAGTGCCGGTGTTGTTGGGGTTCCACTGGCTTTTTGTAATATCAATGTGCGTAATACTTCGGTTGTTTAGTTGAGTGACGACAATGCCGTAAAGAAAGTTGTAGACCCCTACCACAATCCCCCGGACGAAAGTACGCATACCATACAGCAGTATCAGGCCGACCACGAAGAACATTTCTTTTTTGCGGCCCCGGATGTAGCCCCGCCGGATGGCTATCAGGATTACTACAAAAGCCACCAGACCCAAAATACTGAAAGTCAGGGAGGCAGCCCCGGTTAAGGCTGAAAAAATGATCCAGGCCAGCAAACCCAGCCCGACTACCGATAGATAAAACCACATTACTGAGCCTCCCAATCGACAAACTTCAGCCTGCAACTAAAGTTTGCCGGGTAGCACCCTAGTAGCATTCCGCTACCCTGTTTAATCTTTCTGGTTACGCCGTACTTCGTAGGCCTTCGCCCAATCGCGGCGCGGCTTGCGTAACCGGGGCTTGTGAGCTTCGATACCGTCGGGTTTCAGCCCACTGCTTTTCTCATTTTTCTCATTGTGGTAACTTAAAAACGACTCGGTGGCTACCGGCGGCAGTTCAACCTCCGGCGTTCTTGGCCGGGGTTGCTCCAGGTGAATTTCTTCGCGTTCGCGCAGCCGGGTCTGGGTCGCCTCAACCTGGCTTACCCGCCGGGCTTGAGCCTGAGTAGCCCGTTCCTGCCAGTAATCGCTTACAACCTGCCTGGCCCGACCGGCGTGCCATTGCTGCGAGGCCTGGATTATCTCCTGGCGTTCGCGCTCGGCCCGTTCGGCTTCTATCAGCTTGCGCTGGGCATCGCGGCGTTCGCGCTCGGCCTGACGCTGCTCACGGTACAATTCCCGGCGTTGCCGCTCGGCCACGCGCTGTTCTTCGGCCAGTAGCAAGCGGGGGTCGGCCACCTGTTGGCGCGATACATTTATCAGCAAACCCAGCGCACTCATCGTCATTGCCAGC
This sequence comes from Chloroflexia bacterium, assembly GCA_038322625.1. GTDB lineage: Bacteria > Chloroflexota > Chloroflexia > Chloroheliales > Chloroheliaceae > 54-19. Next base: position 145,201 of record JBBQGA010000007.1, on the reverse strand, counting down.
GAGGTACTGCCAAAACTGATCAAAGGCAACGGAATACCGGTAAACGGCACCAGATTGGTAATTACCGCAATATTCAAAAAGGCCTGACCAACCACATAGATCGTCACACCGGAGGCGATCAGGCGGCCAAAACCATCCGGCGCGTGAGCTGCAATCTGCATACCCCGCCAACCCAGGGCCAGAAACAAAATCACCACTACACTGGCCCCCACCAGACCGAGTTCTTCCCCGATTACGGCAAAAATACTGTCGGTAAAGACGTTTGGTAGCCAGAAGAATTTTTGACGGCTGGCCCCCAGCCCGGCCCCAAAAGGCCCACCGGCCCCCAGCGCGATCAGATTTCCCTGGGTATGCCAGCTTGCCCCGCTGGGGTCGTTAAACGGGTTTTGAAAGGCGGCCCATCGGTCGTTGCGGTAAGAGGCCGCTTTGGAAAGTACATAGAAGGCGACCCCGGCGATGCCAGCCCCCGACACCATATGCAGAATGTTCGACCCGGCGATAAAAAACATTCCCAGCCCGATGGCCCCAATCACCAGCGAGGTTCCCAGGTCGGGTTCGCCCATTATCAGGGCTATCAATGCCCCAATGGTCAGCGCGAACGGCACCAACCCGTAGTAAAAGTTACGGACTTTATCGCCTTTGCTGGATAACCAGTGGGCGGCGTACAGGATCAGCATTATTTTAGCCAGTTCGCTGGGTTGAAACTGGATAATATTATCTTCGCCAAACGGGGTAAACCAACGTTTTGCGCCATAGCGCGAAGGCGACCATTCTTTTGGCATTACGAGAACGAAAGTCAGAAATAATAATACGATTATCATGCCGAGGATGCTGAAGCGGCGCAACCGGTGATAATCAAAAAGACTGAAGAAAGTACAGCCCATCAGACCCAGACCCAGGCCCATCAAATGCTTCCACAGGTAGAAAGCCGGGTTGCCACTGGCAAACTCAGCCGTCACAAAGCTGGCACTGTAGACCATGACGGTACCCAGCACCAGCAGCATAGCGACTATCGCCATCAACCAGTAATCCGGTTTACCGGCTTCAACTTCAGATTCGGATTTCGATTTATCGACGCGGGGACGCAAACTGGCGATCCCAAAATTGAATATACCGGGTTTGTTTTTTATCGTTCGCGCCATAATCTTTACCTTTAAGCTAATCCAAAATCCGCTATCAGTTGCCGGAACTGCTGGCCCCGGTCAAATTCGTGCAAGAACATTCCAAAACTGGCCGCTCCCGGTGACAGTAGAACCAGATCGCCTTTTTGAGCGGTTTGCCGGGCGGCCTCGACCGCTTCCATGAAGACGGTGTAAGGCGGGCTGTAGACCGACGGCACTCCGGCGGCTTTCAGCGTCTCGATCAAGGGTTCGGTAGCCGACCCAGCTAACAAAATAATCCTTTTGAGCCGTCCGGCCTCGACGGCTTGCCGGATCGCCCCGGCCATCGGCCTGAAATCGATATTTTTATCGGTGCCGCCAGCCAGCAAAACGATCTGGCCGGTATCCTGTTCAAACGATTGCAGGGCCGCTACTACTCCCGCCGGTGAGGTAGCCGTTGTATCATTGTAGTAACGCACCCCGTCGACTTCGCCCACCAGTTCCAACCGGTCGGGCACTCCGGCGAACCCAGCCAGACCGGCCCGGATGGCTTCAGGCGGACACCCGGCGGCATTTGCCAGGGCAATCGCGGCCAGGGCATTTTGTTGGTTATGCCGCCCCGGCAGTTTTAGCCAACTGGCCGGACATTCCTGCACCCCGGTTGGGCTGGGCCAGTGAAATTGGCCGTTCTGCAACCAGGCTCCCGGCAAACCCGGCTTTTCCAGGCTAAACCACTCCACCCGGCCCGGCGCGTCCTCGTCAAAGTGATTTACCAGTGGGTCGTCGGCGTTCAGCACCACCAGACCTTGCGGGTCTTGCCAGCGATAAATGTTACGCTTGGCATCGCCATAATCGGCCATATCACGGTAGCGGTTCAGATGGTCCGGCGACAGGTTGGTAACGGCGGCGATGGGCGGGCTGAGATGCTGCTCTCCCAAACCTTCCAGTTGCCAGCTCGATAATTCCAGCACTACCGGCGTATCCGCGCCGATCTGGTCCAGCTTTTCCAGGGCTGAAATGCGTAAATTCCCGGCAACCACTGTATCAGGTCGCCAGGCTTGTAGAATAGCACCGGTCAGCAAAGTCGTACTGGTCTTGCCACGTGTCCCGGTAATGCCGATTACCTGTTTCGAGCGGCAAAGCTTGAAAAAGATAGTCATTTCCATCTCGATACTGGCCCCGGATTGCCGGGCGAGAGCCAGAAAGCGCGACTCGCGGGGGACCGCCGGGTTGCGGATAACCAGTTCCGCCGCCTGGAAATCGGCTTCGCGGTGTTCGCCCAGTACGTACCTGACCGGCAACCCGGCCAGTTTTGCCAGGGTCGGAGCCAGCACTTCCGGCGTTCGCAGGTCGGTAACAGTGACGCTGGCACCCTGTTCAACCAGAAAGCGGGTCACACCCAGGCCACCATCGTGCAAGCCCAGACCCATCACCAGGGCCTTTTTGTTTTTTAAATCCAGTGCTTGCACCAGCCACCTTATTTTTTCTGCCGGGCCGGTTTTATCAGCTTGCGAACCTGATCGAGCATTTCGCGTTTAACGACCGGAGCCTCGGCCTCCGATACTTTTAGCTTTTCCAGGGCCTGGTCCAGGTCGACTTTCTTGACCTGGGCATTTCGAGCCAGGCTCTGCCAGGGGTCGTTGCTCAACACTTCATCGTTTGCCATAAACCCACTCCAACTTTCTTCCACAGACCCACTAAGGACCCACTAAAGCAGGGCCAGCGCGACCCCTAACAGGGCCAGCATCATACTAAATAACCAGAAGCGCATGGAAGTTTGAGTTTCCGACCATCCGCTTAACTCAAAATGGTTGTGCAAAGGCGACATTTTTAATATCCGGCGACCGGCCCCAAACCGCTTTTTGGTATAGCGGAAGTAGCTCACCTGGATAATTACCGACAACGCTTCGGCTACGAACACCCCCCCGATCAGCGGCAGCAGCAGCCACTGATTGGTCTGGAAAGCCAGTACCGCCAGCAAGGCTCCAAGCGTCAGCGACCCGGTATCGCCCATAAAGACCTGAGCCGGGAACGCGTTGTACCATAGAAACCCAAAACAGGCTCCGGCCACCGTAAAGGCCAGCAACACCACCTGCGGTTGAGCCTGGATAAACCCGATGATCCCATAAGCTCCAAAGGCGACCGCTGCTGTCGAGGCCGCCAGCGAGTCCATGCCATCAGTAAAGTTTACCGCGTTGGCCGAGCCGGAAATTACCAGCACCGCAATCGGGATATACAACCAGGCACTCAGTACAATCGGCTCCTTGATAAAAGGAATGTACACTTTCGTCAATTCGAGCGGAAAGTACAAAATCACTGCCGCTACCAGCGAGATACCCAGCAGCCAGGCCATTTTGAAACGGGCCTTCATGCCGTGATTGAGCAACTGTTCTCGCTTGCGCCGCTCCTTGCGAGTTTCGCCCTCCGGCGCGGAAACCGGGACGGCTACCGGTCGTTGTCCGACCAGACTCAGCAAATCGTCCAGCGCACCCAGTACGCTACAACTGATTACTATCCCGATAGGTAGCAGGACCGATAGACCTTTGCGGCCCTGGCTCTGCAACACCTGCGGGATCAGGATAAAGCCAAGTGTCACCAGCACGATTGCAATGGACATCATTATGCCGCCCATCGTTGGAGTACCGGTTTTTTTCAGGTGGCTCTGGGGTCCATCTTCGCGGACTTTTTTGCCCATTTTCTTGGCAATCAACCAGGCCAGCACTGGTTTACCGACGGCCCATGTCACCAGAAACGATACGCCGGAAAGCACCAGTCCGACCACGATTACAACCGAGTCATTACTGACCGCTACACTCTGGCCGATAATCTGCTTGACGACCTCGACCACTTTTTCTTTGGAAGGAATATCCTGCAACGCGACGTACATTAGCGCGCGGCCCTCACCTTCTCAACTATTTCCTCCAGCCCGGAACCGCGCGAGGCTTTCACCAGCACACAGTCACCATTGTGTAATTCGGCCTGGAGCCATTCGACGATTTCAGCTTTGCTGGCAGCGACAATTACCCGGTCTGCCGGAAAACCACTTTCGATGGCAGTCTGAGCGGTGGTTTGCGAGAAAGGCCCGACTACCAGCAGCCAGTCGGCCACCTGAGCCACCCGCCGACCGACGATGCGGTGGGCCTCCTCGGTAAAATCGCCCAGTTCCAGCATATCGCCCAGCACCGCGATCTTACGCGCCCCGGCTGTAGTCAGGCTGGTGTTATCCAGCAAATCGAGGGCGGCCACCGTCGAGACGGCACTGGCGTTGTAACTATCGTCGATAATGGTCGAACCGTTCAGGCCGGGCAGCACCAGCAAGCGCACGCGGGCGGACGGATCGGCCAGACCCTTTTCGATTTCATCCCAGCCCAGACCCGATAAAAGGCCCACCGCAGCGGCGGCCAGCGCGGTGTAAACGTTATGACGACCCGGCAATGGCAACCTCAACCGGCGCATTTGACCCTGGTAGTGTGCGACAAAAGATATTCCGGCGAGGCCAAATGTCTCGATCTCGGAAGCCCACAGGTCAAATTCCGGTTGAGTGCCATAAAAGAAAGGCCGGGCCGGAGTCACGGCGGCCATCGCCCGTACCCGTTCATCGTCGCCATTCAGAACCGCGATCCCACCGTTGGCGGCGTCCGGCAGGGAGCGCACCAGTTCTGATTTGTTGAGCGCGATGTTATCGAGGCTACCCATGCGGCCAATATGACTATGGCTAACATTGAGGACTACCCCGATCCGGGGACGGGCGACCTGGCAAAGCCGGGCCAGCTCACCCAGGACATAGCCGGCCCCCATTTCTATCACAGCAACCTGGTCGGAGGCCGACAGTTTGAGCAAAACCGGCAAAATACTTTGCTCGGTATTCACACTCTTGGGGGTCTTGAATACCTGGAAACGCTGTCCCAGCACGGCAGCCAATAACTCTTTGGTGCTGGTCTTGCCTACGCTACCGGTAATGCCGATCACCGGCAAGTCTGTGAAGCGGTTACGCCAATAAGCGGCCAGACGCTGGAAAGCCGGTAAAGTTTCTTCCACCGCGATCCAGGCTATCTGCGGAGCCGGATCGATTTGGCGCACGAGCCATTCCCGCTGTACCAGACAGGCGGCGGCTCCATTTGCTACCGCTTGCGATATATACAGATGGCCGTCAGAATTTTCGCCCGGCAACGCGACAAACAACGTTCCCGCCGAAACTTCCCGGCTGTCGTAAACTACTTTCTCAATTGTTAAAGTGCCCGCAGGCGCGACCAGCACGCCGGTATTACTATTTGAGTGTGAAACTTTGTCACCAGGGAGAGTATGAATTCCGGCCAGGCTAGGTCTGCCGGGTTGCCAGAGTTGCCCACCTGTCGCCTCTAAAACGGCTGATAGGGTTAACTTTTCGTCCAATCAAAACCTCTTTTTATATATGCTTTACCAGCAGATTACCCAAACTGGAGGGTGGGTAGTCAGACAAGCACGAACAGATACGACTAAGTAGGCCGATTGTAACAGATAAAAAAGTATCCTGCAATCCTGGGATAAATCGCACACAGTGGGATTTATCGCCTCCCTGGTCTTATTATACTGGCTTTTTTCTCTCCGTCAATCACTTATCAACATTTTATTTTCATGAATCCAGCTATGATTTCGGATTTTGGTCCGAAATCATAGCTGTCTGTGGAATTAAACTAATTCCGCCCTGCCGGGGCAAGGCTGTCAGGAGAAGGGACAGGAGTTTTGAAAGCTAAATTTTGGATTTGGAGCAAAGTCTGGCTTTCAAACCTCGGAAAGTGTCTACCTATTTAATAACCGGCTCGGAGGGCGGAATATTATAGTAGGTAAACAACTGCTGCGTAATGTTAGCAACGATTGGGGCGGCGGTATTGCTACCCCAGGGTGATTTTTTCGGTTTGTCGTAGCGCACCAGCACGATAAAGCGCGGATTATCGGCGGGAGCGTAAGCGATGGTCGAGCCGATGGTGGCTTCGCTATCGTAGAGCGTAGCCGTACCGGTTTTTCCGGCGACCCGGTACCCCTTGACATCGGCCAGGCGGGTTTCGCCCTGTCGCACAGCCTGTACCAGCATTTCCGTAACGGTCTTAGCGGATTCAGGCGCAATAACCTGCCGGACGAAGTTAGGCTTGTTTTCCTTTACCAGTTGGTCGCCGCGCGTGATTTTGGAAACGACGTAAGGGGTCATCAGTTTGCCGCCGTTGGCGACCGCCGAAACTGCCGCCACCAACTGGATCGGCGTGACTGCCACCGATTGCCCAAAGGAATTCTCCAGGAAATCCAGCGGACTCCAGCCTTTGCTGTCGGTTGTACGCATAATGCCTTCGCCTTCTCCGCTCAGGTCGATCCCGGTCTGCGCCCCGATGCCGAAGCGTTTGAGATACTCGTAATACCTGGTCGCGCCGAACTTCTCGGCCATCCACATCGCGCCGACATTGCTGGAATGGATCAGCGTGACCTGGGGGGTCTGGTTGGGATAGCCGACCGAATTGTAATTACAAATTTTACGACCATATTTGATAACGCAGCCCGGCAGATTTCCGGCGTTACTATCCGGCGCAATCGTGTGGGTGTCGATGCCAATCGCGGCAGTCAAAATTTTAAAGGTGCTACCCGGCTCGTAAATATCACTCACCAGCGGGTCCTTCAACAATTGGGTATCGGTCTTGTAAAACTCGTTCGGGTTGTAGTTCGGGAAGCTGGCCCAGGCCAGAATAGCCCCGGTCTGCGGGTCGGCCACGATTGCCAGCCCTTTTTCAGCCCCGAATTCTTCCTGACCTTTCTTGAGTTCCCGCTCGACGATCATCTGAACGCCGCTATCGAGGGTCAACGTAACATCGCCGCCATCGACCGCCGGGGTCAACTGCACCTGACCCAGCACAATCGGATTGCCGTCGCCATCACGCTCGGCCAGGCGAGTACCGGCGGTACCATGCAGTTCATTATTGTAAAAGCCTTCGACCCCATAAGCACCCTGGTTCAAGTTGTTGGCAAAACCCAGCAGATTACTGAGCATGGTGCCGTTCGGGTAGGAGCGGCGGGGGAGAGGGTCGAGAAAAACGTTTGTCAGCTTGGCCACCTGGATTTTATCCGCCGTATCGCCATCGACCGCCGCCGCGATCAGGTTGTATTTGTGCTTGGCATCGGTATAGGTCAAAGCCTGTTTAATTTTCGCCGGGTCCTTGGTCGGAAGGATAGCCGTCAGTTGCGAGCTGATATTTTCGGTCTGGTGTTCGCTCAAGCCTTCCGGTGCGCCATATACATTGTAAACCCAGACATTAGAAGCCAGGATCAAGCCGTTGGCATCGCGGATCAGGCCGCGTTTGGGCGCAATTTGATCTGTTTTGGTCTGGCGGACCGCCGCCCATTCTTTGGTGCCGTAGCGGTCCTGAATCTGCAAGGTAAAAAGCTGAAAAATAATTAACAGGGCAATCATCGTAATTACCAGCGCGCTAATTCGGATACGCAAAAAAGGCGAAAGCACGAACCCGCGCCGAGGCCGGGCCGGTAAACCATCATAACCCAGGTCGTCCGCCTCATCCTCCAGCAATGAAGGCTTGCGGCTGACCGGTGAGCGCAAAGGCCGTTTGGTCGGGGCAGCGTTAATCGAGCCGGTCGTCTGAGGACGAGGCGGGCGGGTCGGGCTGGTTTTGGGTCGTTCGATGGTCTGGCTCATCTGAAAACCTCGTCTATTTCTGGGCGTTATTGGTGCTCGGCTGGCTGGGCCGGGGCAACATTTCGGTCAATTCGCGCCACCAGTCCGTAACCGGATTAAGGCTGTTGGTCTGGATTTGAACCGGGGCCGGTTGGGCCAACTCGGCGGGAACTTTTACATAAACCGCTTTCTGGGGCGGCACCATTTCCAGTTTGTTTTTGGCCACATTTTCGATGCGCTGCAAATTTTCGTACTTGGCGATTTCGGATTGCAACTGCTCGGCCTGGCGTTTTAGCACTACTTCGCGTTTGTCCATTTTCTCGGTTTCGTAGCCGTAGGCAACGATCTGGCTGGTTAGACTCAGCCACACCAGCGAACCGAGGCAAACCAGCATCGCTGCAAAGATAAACCCGGAAGTGGTCCGCAGGCGACCGGTCCTAACCGTCAAATTAGCCCGCGCGGCTCTCACCCGGTCCGATACTTTGTAGGCGGTAGTCCCGGTAGCAGGAGTGCGGCGGGTTTTTTGCATAGGGCGTTCCATAGTCCACTCTTTTTAATTCAAACTTAGATTTTCTCGGCAATCCGTAACTTGGCACTGCGGCTCCGGCGGTTCTGCGACATTTCGACCTCACCGGCGATTAACGGCTTTTTGGTCAGGATTTTTAGCCGGGCCTCTTTTGGAAAGGCCAGACCGGGTGGTCCACCTTCAGGCCGGACCTGGGTACTGGCTTCGTGCTGCATAAAATGCTTAACGACCCGGTCTTCCAGCGAATGAAAGCTGATCACGGCCACCCGGCCACCCGGTTTCAAGATTTCGACCGCCCCGGCCAGCCCTTCGCTCAACCGGGTCAGCTCCTGGTTGACTTCCATCCGCAAGGCCTGAAAGACTTTGGTGGCCGGATGAATCGGATGTTTGTCGCGGCCCGGTACTCGTCCGCCGCCGGCTTTTTGTAGCAAGGCCGCCAGTTGGCCGGTCGTCTCGAAACGCTGATTCTTGCGGGCCTCGACAATGGCCCGTGCCAACCGGCGACTCTGGGAGTCTTCGCCCAGTTCAAAAAACAGTTTCATCAGCCGTTCTTCCGGCCAGCTATTGACGATTTCGGCGGCGGTCAGCGACCCCTGCACCGGACCGAAACGCATATCGAGTGGGCCATCCCCCTGGAAAGAAAACCCGCGCCCCATATCATCCAGTTGCATCGAGGATACGCCCAGGTCCAGTACTACCCCATCCACCGGCGCAAAACCGGCGGCCAAAGCCTGACGCGCCATCTCGGCGAAGTTGCGCTGGATCAACCGGACGCGCTCGCCAAATTCCTTGAGACGTTCGGCGGCCAGGGCCAACGCCACCGGGTCGGCGTCGAATGCCATAAGTTGACCATCAGGAGTGGTCGCACTCAGGATGCCATAAGAATGCCCACCGGCTCCCAGCGTACCATCGATATAGCGTCCGGCGGGCTGTAAAGCCAGGCCGTCCAGCGTTTCCTGGTAAAGTACCGAAAAATGCGGGGGTTTTTGCGATTCCTTCATGCTTGAGCCAACCCCCTGAGAGCTTAAATTACGCCCAGACCGGCCAATTGGGCGGCGATGCTTCCGGCGTTTTCTTCCACCTGGTTTTGCATCTGCTCCCACAAAGTCGGCGACCAGATTTCAACGTAATTATTCATGCCGACCACTGTTACCTGGGCTTCTTCCGGGGCAATTCCGGCGAATTCACGCAAGCGGGCCGGAATATTAATGCGGCCTTGCTTGTCCAGTTCGACTTCGGCAGCGTCCGAGAAGAAGATACGGCGAAGATTGCGGGCATTGGGATCAGCTATCGAGAGTTGACTAACTTTATCGGCTAATTGCTCGAACTGAGCGGCGGGGTATAGCGTGAGGCATTTATCGAGCCAACGGGTAACATACATCCGGTCGCCAAGTTCGGCCCGGAATCTGGCAGGCACCGCGACGCGGCCCTTGTTATCGATGGTGTGTTCGTAGTTACCCAAAAACACGCGCTTCTAACTCCCTCTAATACCACGCAAACCAACCGTTAAACGGTTGCAGAAAAGTAGTTTTGGAGAAGTTTTCCCCACATTCCCCCACTTTTCCCCACTTCTAGGCCAATTATACACATTACTTCTTATAATAGCAATACTTTAATCGTAAAATGGTACTATTTCCTTGAAAATCACTACCACAATAGCTGTATTGTTGTATTAACCCATAATCGTTTTTAGAAAATCTGTTCTAATTACTAAAGCCGGTTGCTTTAATTCCTAACAATAGGTAAAATCAGGCAACACCGTTGACCAAAAAAGCTACTGGTTTTCGAGCAGTAGTCTGGTAATAGTCAGCAGTTTTCCCAAAGCAGAGGACTTACACCTGTTTTTTCCAACCAAAAAAGAAGGTCAGGAACCGGTGGATAACCTTGCTTTATATGAGAGATACCTGAAGGGAACCAAAAGAGATTGAGGGGTCCAAAAGAAAATGAAGGGGTCCGAACAAGAGTTTGAGAAAGTGAACCTATGATAGTGGATTACCCGGCCCTGATAGAGCATTTGACCAGGGACGAGAAGTTAATCTTTTACGGCTTGCTGGCCCGTAACCTGACTATCGCCAATCGGAGTGTCTGGTCGGATGGCGATCTAGCCCCGACCGAACAAATTGAACGGATGAAATGGCTGATCGAAGTTACTCACCGCGTACTGAACCGCTTAACCGACCTGTTGCAAAATCAGGATAACTGGTCCGAAAAAGATGTCTGGGACCTGATTGCTCACCACGCCGCCCAGAATTCCGCAGTCGGAGCGGACGTTGGTTTCACCATCGAGCATAGTTACGCCGGATTGTTAAAATACCTGGATACAAAACTTTAGCGAGTATCTCTTGCACGTTGGATGGCCGCATTGTGGGCCGCCCATTCCAGACTATCATCCAGCGGCGAAAGTTCGACCGGTCCATAGCGTCGTTGCAAAGCCAACTTCAGCAGGTGGTCGGTAAAGGTCGGGTTCTTGGGTAGTAGCGAACCGTGCAGGTAACAGCCAAAAACGTTACCCTGGACCGCACCCTCAAAACCATCCTCGGCATTGTTGCCGTAACCGACCTCACTTTTACCAAGTGGCCGGGCTTGCGAACCCAGGTAGGTTTTGCCGCTGTGGTTTTCAAAAGCCACCAGCGTACCCCACTCGGTTTGAACAATCACATTGCCGATCAGTCGTTTTGAACCGGCGACGGTGTGCGCATCCAGCAAACCAACCCCGGTCAGTTCGGGTCCGTCGTCGGGCCGGTAATAATGGCCGAGCAACTGATAACCTCCACAGACTGACAAGAATACGGCACCCTGTTCAACGGCCTGACGTAATGCGGCAGATTTTTCGCCTTTGAGATCGTCGGCAACGGCGTATTGTTCTTTATCCTGCCCACCACCAAAGAAATATAAATCATATTTCGACGGGTCGATCCGGTTGCCCACCGAAATGTTCGTTACATTAACTTCGATTTCTCGCCAGCGTGATCTTTGTGTTAATGTAATTATATTACCACGATCACCATAAATATTCAATAGATCATTATAAAGAAAGCATATCTCTAGTTTCATGATTTATTCTTCCCAGAAAGGCACAACCAGTCCCATTTTTTGTAATATCTCGCGTAGTTGTAGCATGGCAGTATAGGTTGGTGTAACATAAAGGGTCTGACCGGACGGTAAGCGGTCTATTGCCTGGCGCAAAGCGGTCGTTAAATCAATTTCCCAGTTCAAAAGCTCCGGCGCAAGTCCGGCGTATTTCAGGCGGTTCGCCATATCCGGTGCCCGCAAACCGGCGGTTCTGACCCATTCGACCCGGCCCGCCAGTTGTTCAAAATCCACGTCCCACAACCAGCTAACGTCGCGGCCATCGGCATACAGGTCGTTGATCGCCACCAGCAGTTTGAGTTGGTTGCCGGGTTCGGTGGTCAGCATCCGAAGCACTTCGTTAAAGCCGACCGGGTTTTTGACCAGGGCCAACAGCAAATGACGGTTGTCACTCAGGGCGATCCGCTCGATCCGGCCAAAAGCCGACTTGAAATCGGCCAGCCCGGCCTGTATATGTTGAGCGGCGATCCCCAGCGTCAGAGTAGCCGCCGCCGCCCCGGTCGCATTATAGACATTGTAAAGACCCGGCACCCCCAGTTCCAGACTGAGTGGCCCGGTGGGGGTCTGTAATTCAAAGCGAGAGCCGTTGGTACCGTCCAGCTTGATTTCACGGGCTACGAAATCCGGCACTGGGCGGCTAAAATGGCCGGTCGGGCAGGCGTAGTGGCCCATGTGGGATATGTAGATTGCGTCGTAGACCAGATCGGCCCCACAGATAATACACTTGGCGGCATCGGTCGCGTGAGCCAGCACCGGCAGGGTATTGGCCGGACTATCAAGACCAAAGAAGACCGCTTTTACCCCGGCAGGGGCCAGCGTCGCCAGGTAGGCCAGCGATGGGTCGTCGGCGTTCAAAACCAGGGTGGTACCGGGGATCAGCTTTTTGATCGTCTCAGCCCAGCGGCGGCGAACGGTATCGACCTCGCCGTAGCGGTCGAGTTGATCCCGAAAAAGGTTGTTTAACAAGATCAGGCGCGGGGCGATTTCAAGCTGGGCCTGGGGAAAGGCGGCTTCATCCACCTCAAACAAACCCATATCGGCCTGAAGGCGGCCTTTGAGCGAAGCCTGCGCCAGCAAGGTCGAGGTAAGCCCGCGTATCAAGTTTGAGCCGCTACGGTTGTTGGCGATTTTGATACCGGCTTTTGTCAGGATCGTGGCGACCAGTCGAGTAGTGGTAGTCTTGCCGTTGGTGCCGATCACCATAGCCGAACCGGAAGGCAAACGGGCCGTCAAGGCTCTCAAAATATGGGGGTCCATTTTGGAGGCGACCAGACCCGGAAAGGCCGTGCCGCCGCGCCCGGTGCGGTGTAGAATTTCAAGTAAAGTTTTGCCAGTGGCTATCGCTAAAGTTTGCCGCAAAAACCCCTCCATGTGTTTGGGCTGACAGGCCACAATTAGACCCCAGAGTTAGAATTTATGAAAAAGAATACGACCACAACTGGGGCAATTCACAAGCGTGTTACCACCTTTAATATCGCGCTGTTTTGCCATTGGTAGCTCGACCCGGCATTTGGAGCAGAGTTTGCCCATCATCACTTCCGATACGGCCACCCCTTGTCTTTGCTGGCGCAGTTTTTCGTAAACCGGCACGTCGGGCGGCATGACCATTTTCAGCCGCTTTTCGCGTTCGCCCCTGGCTACTTCAAGTTCAACTTGCAGCCGCTTTAGTTCTTCCCGGTAGGCACCTAACGCTTTTTCCCATTCGGCCTCGATACTGGCCTGACGGGCTTTAGCCGCTTTAAACCCGGCTTCGGCGGTTTCGAGGGCTACCATTGCCTCTACGCTGCGGTCATCGGTATCTTTTTTGCGCTGGCGGAAAGTTTCGATTTCGTGCTGGGCCGCCGCCATTTCTTTCTGGCCTTTAACCTGCCCCCCGTAGAGCTTTGATTCCAGTTCGTTGGCGTGAGTTTCCTGCTTGGCGGCATCAGCTTCCAGTTCACGCAGACTGCTGCGGGCAGTGACTAGCTGGCCTTCAGCCTCGGCGGTAGCCTGCCGAACGGCATCAACTGTACTGGTATCGGCCAGCGACTTTTCCAGATTGGCAATTGAATTCAGATGACTATCGATTTTCGAGTCGGTCTGCTGCAATTCAAACAGCACGCTAACACGGCTCATTGGCTAAAACCTTCCTTTTTATTATTTTTAGGACTTTCGCTTCAACCTCACTTCGTGAGCTTGAAGCGAAAATAAAAAGAGATTTACAGGGGCACCCTGAGGGTACCCGCCTGTATGACCCCCCACAGGGCACCCAGGGGGTACCCGACCCCTACGTACCCAGCTTTTAGGCATTTTTCGCCTTTAATCGAAAGTCCTACTTTTATATTTAATTCTATTCTTCGGCTGGGAGCGGTTTAGCCCCGGCTTATTATACTACTATACGGCCAAATTTAGCGAAAGTAAGTAATTAGGACTTTCGCTTCCACCTCACCAGGTGAGGTGGAAGCGAAAATAAAAAGGGTTTTCCAGGGGAGACCACTGTATACCCCCGCAGGGGTTGCACCCCCACTACCCCTACTTTAGGGTTATTTTTGCCTTGATCGAAAGCAAGCAATAAACCTTTTTAGTTCTATAAATAGGATCAAAAAGGCCGGGTGTTGATGCCCGGCAGCTTTGCTCTCGTTGGCCTGACTTACCTTTCCAAATTTTGGTTTGAGCGGCCACAACAGCCGACATGGTCAACTCTGGTTTTCCTGCGAAAGTTCCAGCGCGTCGTCAACGTGTGAGATTAATTTCAAACGCAGTTCCGGTAACGAAAGAAGTTTCTCGGCCAGGTCGAAATCCGGTTTGTGCCGCACATCCATGCCGAGTACCCCTTTGCTGAAATCGGTAACAATTACGTGGGAAACTTCGGCCAGACTACGCACGACCTTTTCCATCACCAGCGGCGAAAACCGGCCCTGCAAATTGGAAACGATCACCTTTGTGACGGCGGTTTCACCCATCTCGGTTACTGGCCTATCGGCGGGGGGAGCCGGAAGCGGCATAAAAGGGCTGCGCCGCCGCGCACCATCCTGACCGGTTATAGCGGGGCTGACGGCCAACGGCTCAGGCTCGGTTGGAAGGCTGGGTGCTTCAAATTTCTCGGCTGGTGCGGGAGTGGCGATAACCAGGGCAGGTTCCGAGTCAACCCGGTCCCGGCGCGGAGCAGTATGATCGTTGTCGCCAAAAACTGCCATAACTACTTTGTCCGGCTGGGCCTGACCCGGTTGAGTAATCGGATCGGCCTGGAACCGCACGGCGTTGTCCGACAGATTACCGATAAAGGGGGTCGGATCATCCGGCGGGGTCGGGTTCTCGTTGAGTGTCGCCAGTTCGTGTTCACCATCTTCGAGCAATTCCTCCAGCGTGCGTGCGCCTTCTTCCGGTTCGATCAGGTCGACCGGGGCCACCGTAATCTTTGGGCTGGTTTTGATAGGGCGAACCAGTGGGGTCGCTGGACTTTCAACCGCAATCGCTCCGGCATTGGCTTTTAGCTCGGCGACGACCTCGGCCAATTGGCTTGGCTGCGGGGGTGGGGTGTAGCCGGGCGCAAAGCGGAGCGCACTGAAGGGAGGCGGGGTCATTGCATCCAGACCAAGCTGAACGCCCAGTTCTTGAAAAGTCTCTTTATCATTTTTCGGGTTATCGGCCAAAACAGCGCGGCGTTTGCCGGTTTTTGGACGTGAAATAACGTTTTCCGGTGGGGGCAAGCTGGGACCGGAACTGTCGGCAGGAGCTTCCCCGGCCATATTTAGCGGACGGCGTTTTTTGAGCAAGTGGTTAACACGCTGTTCGGTCCCAACCCGACGATTGCGGTCGCGGGTTTTCTCGGCGGGTTGTTCGTCTAGCCGGGCCGGAGCCGGAGAGGCACCTTCGAGCGGCGGGCCGGACTCTTCGATCAATTTGACTACCGCCGCGTGATCCTGCGTCAAATTCTGTTCAACTTCCTGAAGATCGAAGGCCAATGGGTTGTGCGTGATTGGCGAAGCCGCTTGTTCAGGATAAATAACCGGGCTACCTCCTTCGATCCGGGGAGTGGGGTTATCGTCAAACTCCTGTAAATCGGCCTCGATTGCCGGATCATCATCGAGCAGCGAGAAAACCGGTAGTTCGTCGATGGGCTTTAATCTTTTAATCGAGACCGGGCCGGTCGAGGCCGGAGCCGGTGGGATAAGCGGCTCCTGGTATTTGCCATTATCCATCTCGGCCTGTTTTTCGATCCAGGCGGCATAGCCTCCACTGGCTTCTACCGCGTCGGCCCGGTTGCGATAGAAAATCTGGAGATCGTGACGAACTTCTTCCAGTTGAACCTTTAGCCGCTTGATTTCAAGCTGAATAGTATCGCGCTCGGCACGGGCCTGTTCCATCCAGGCCGACGAGCTATGCTCCAGGGCCAACTGGCGAGAAGTTTCTTCCTGGACCAACCGGCGATTCTCTTTTAACTGGTCGGTCAGTTGCAACTGCTCCAGGCGCAAAGCTTCCACTTCCCGTTTAACCTGGTCACGTTCGACAATAATCTTCTGACTGGTGCGAAAAGCTTCTTTTTCGGCACTTTGCTTTAGCTCACTGAGGGCACTAATTGCCTCGATAATATGGCGGGTCATAGCAGCGTCGAGTGAGGCGTAAATAGAAATCCGTTCCTCCGACCAACGGTTGAGTTCGGCATCCTCGGCGGCACCGGGATGGCTCGAAACTTCGGCAGGCGGAATCATGGGAGGGGTTAGCATTTCAAGACCTGGTAGATCGACAGGTGGAGTTAGAGTTTTACGATTTTCGCTAAACATATTCACCGACTCATTAAAAAAAGGGTATTAAAATTAAGTGGGGCACCCGCTTAAATTATACTATTAGTGTCAAACTTTTGCATGGTCCAAAGCAAAGATTTGACTGGAAATAAGCGGTTATATATGGTATTATGTTCTATATATTCTAAAAGAAGGGGCTTCTTTTCATAATTTCGGGATAGGTTTTATCAAGGCATAAATTTTTCGCTCACCGGGCAAAATGGTGTTAAAATTGGTTTAAATTTTAGTAGAAGCTTCTGGAGGCATACAGCCGGATATGGCAGAAATTAGCTGGCTCGGACATTCCTGTTTCCGGGTAAAGGCACGTGAGGCAACCATAGTTGCCGATCCCTATAGTAGACGGTTTGGCTACGACTACGGCAAACCGAGGGCGGATATTGTAACGGTCAGTCGACCGGGTGAGGCTTACGGTTACGTCGAATCGGTCAAAGGCGAACCCAGAGTGATCCAGGGGGCCGGCGAGTACGAGGTTAACGATGTTTTTATCACCGGAATTCAGACTTATGCCGATGATAAAAGTGGCAAATTACGAGGCCGCAACACCATTTACGTTTTTGAAGTAGAAGGAATGGCCATTTGTCATCTTGGTGCGCTGGGGCATCCCCCAAGTGCCGAGCAACGTGAGCAAATGAGCAATATCGATGTACTGATGATCCCGGTCGGCGGGCATACTACTATCGATGCTACCCAGGCCAGCGACGTAATCAGTACGATTGAACCCCATATCGTTATACCGATGCACTACAAAATCGATACGCTCGACCCGGACCTGGATGGGCTGGAGAAATTCGCCAAAGAAATGGGCCTCAGCGACATCTCGCCCCAGGAGAAACTAAACTTGCGGTCCAGCGAGTTACCCGAAGGCACAAAAGTAGTCATACTGGATTACAAAAATCAATTCAAATAAATGCGGAGGCGGGCTTTAGGCCCGCCTCCCCTCTTTATAATATAGGAATAATATAGGAGGATTAAAAAAGAGATGCCAAAATATATTTTTGTAACCGGCGGAGTTGTGTCGTCGGTAGGTAAAGGAATTACGGTCGCCAGCATTGGACGGCTGCTTAAAAGCCGGGGGATCAGTGTGCGGATTCAAAAGCTGGACCCCTATCTTAATGTTGACCCCGGCACAATGTCGCCCTATCAACACGGCGAAGTATTCGTCACCGACGATGGAGCCGAAACCGACCTGGACCTGGGCCACTACGAACGCTTTATAGACGAAAATCTCAGCCGGGCTTCCAACGTCACGACCGGCCAGGTCTATAGCGCGGTGATCGCCAAAGAACGCCGGGGCGACTTTCTGGGCGGCACGATCCAGGTCATCCCACATATCACCAACGAGATAAAAGCCCGGATCGGGACGGTCGCCCGGCAGGGCAACCCGGAAGTGGTGATCGTCGAGGTCGGCGGGACGGTCGGCGACATCGAAGGCCAGCCTTTCCTGGAGGCCATTCGCCAGATGAAAAAAGACGCCGGACGCAACAATGTACTATATATACACCTGACTCTGCTACCGATGATTTCACCCACCGACGAACTAAAAACCAAACCAACTCAGCACAGCGTCAAAGAACTCCGCTCGATTGGCATCACGCCCGACGTAATCGTAATGCGGGCCGACCATACTATCCCGGATGAAGTACGGGCCAAAGTGGCCCTGTTCTGTGATGTAGATATGGAAGGCTGTGTGCCAATGCCGACCGTTCAGAGCATCTACGAAGTACCTCTGCTGCTGGAAGAATTCGGCCTGGGCAACTATATTTGCGAACGCTTAAGCCTGCCCAACCCGGCTCCCGACCTGACCGAGTGGCGCGAACTGGTCGCCCGCACCCGTAAAGATAAAAGCAAAATAAAAATCGCGCTGGTAGGCAAATACGTGGCGTTGCACGATGCCTACCTGAGTGTGGCCGAGTCGCTCACCCACGCCGGGCTGTTTCATGATACCGGTATCGAAATCGACTGGATCGATTCGGAAAACTTTGAACACGAAGGCGGCTACAAACGAGCTTGCGAACGGCTGCGCGGCGCACACGGCATCGTAGTACCGGGCGGATTTGGCGACCGGGGTATCGAAGGCAAAATTGCGGCGGCTCGTTACGCCCGCGAACACAAAATTCCTTACCTGGGGTTGTGCTACGGTATGCAAATGGCCGTTATCGAGTTCGCCCGCAACGTGGCCGGGCTGACAGCCGCCAATACGACCGAAGTCGATCCGCGCAGTGCCTTCCCGGTGATCGATGTAATGTCCGACCAGCGCGACATTGCCGACCTGGGTGGCACGATGCGGCTAGGCCTCTATCCCTGTCACCTGACGCCCGGCACCAAAACCGCCCAAGCCTATGCCAATGTACCGGTGGTACAGGAACGCCATCGTCATCGCTTCGAGTTCAACAACACCTACCGGGATAAGCTGACCAAAGCTGGTCTGATCCTGAGCGGTTTATCGCCGGATAGTCGGCTGGTCGAAATCATCGAACTGCCGGATCATCCCTTCTTCGTGGGAACCCAGTTCCACCCCGAATTCAAGTCGCGCCCTAACCGGCCCCACCCGCTCTTCCGCGATTTCATCGGGGCCGCCCGGTCGGTTCTGCACGAGGGCGATCAGCGTACCCTGCCCCTGACCGAGCAGTTCCCTGATGCCGATGAGAACGCCGTACCGGTCCGCGAACGACTCAGCGTTTAAAACATGGGGCGGTTGCAAAAGCAATCACCCCCTTGAGGGGCAGGGGTCGGGTACCCCTGGGTGCCCCTTTATCTCTCTATCCATTTCCCCGTCCACTGGTGGCCCTGGGGAGGGGTCAGGAGTGGGGCCTCAGTCTTGAATATGGTTCAATAATTATGAGCGAATTTAACGACAAAGTTTACCAGATTGTGCGCCGCATTCCGCCTGGCCGGGTCATGACTTACGGACAGATCGCGGCTTTGCTGGGTATTCCACGAGCAGCGCGGGCGGTCGGCTGGGCCTTGCACTGGGTAGCCGAAGATAGCGACGTGCCCTGCCAGCGAGTGGTCAATCGCAATGGTGGGCTGGCGGCGGGTTATGGCTGGGGTGGTCAACTGGCGCACCGGGCCGATCTTGAAGTGGAAGAGGTAGAAATAAGCGAAGGTTTTACGGTCGATCTGGCAAGATACCAGTGGTGGCCGCAGGAAAGCGACCTGCCGGACCTGCAACTTTCGGTCTACCAGCAAGCCGAATTAAACGAAAAAATCCCTTTTAGCCGGGAAACTTTATCGACCCGTAAACTTAAAACCCGCCCGAAAACCGGCTAAAAACCGGCTTTTAAAGATTGTAACAAATTTCACACAAAATACCTTCATGGGCTTGCGTGTAAAGGGCGGGTATGTTATACTTTTCACGGTAAGAAGTGAGAATGAGAGTTACATTAGTTCGGGCATTAAAAGCCGCCTAAAGACCGCTAGCAAGCAGTAAATTTCGGGCGAAAGCTGGTAGGTTGCTCACTTCCGAATATATCGGAATATGTGCGGTGAAATGTACTTCTAAACTCCTCCTCCACTTCTCCTTTGGGCCTGGCAACGACAGGGGCCATTGCAGTTATCACCCAAGTTTTTGCTCATCAAGTATTTCTGGCTAATCCTGGAAAGTTAATACGGCTGCAAACCGGAAAGTCTGAAAGACGATGGCGACTGACAGAGATAAGCGGGACGAAGAACTCAAAGCCCAAAGCTCCTACCGTAGCCTGGCAAGTCAGGCGATTGGGATGGGTTTTAGTGTTGTAATCTGGGTAGGGCTGGGCGTTTTTGCCGATAGTATTTTTAAGACTGCGCCGATATTTATTTTAGTGGGAGTATTTTTCTCGCTGGCAACCATCGGTTATCTAATGTGGCAATTAGTCAAAGCTCCCAAGTAAATCTAAAACAGGCGACGGAGAGTAAAAGTGAGTGAAGATCAACAGCTAAATATTAGCCTGAGACCCGAAAAAATCTTTAACGAGAGCATTAACAATAGCCTGTTTACCATGATAATCGTGATGGTGTTACTGGCTATTTTATTGATAAGCGGTTTGAGCCGGGCCAAGCTGGTGCCGGGTCGCTGGCAAGGCTTCTGGGAACTGGTGGTCGAAAGTCTGCTAAACCTGGTCGAAAACAGCATGGGTCGCAACAAAACTTCGCGCCGGTTGTTCCCACTGGTAGCTACCCTGTTTATCTTTATCCTGTTTGCCAACTGGTTCTCCTTACTACCGGGGGTCGGCTCGATTGGATTTGAGCGGCGGTCGCTGGCGGTGGCTAAAGATGGCGTGGTGGCCGCAAACGGCTTTGCCCTGTCTCAATCGGACACCGTATTGTACAAATCCGCCGACGCTAACAGTCCCCAGGCCGGAACGGTCGCTACCAACCAGGCTTTCAAGGTAACAAAAGTCGAGGGTAACTTTGCCGAGGTCGAGGCCGTCCCGACCGAAGCCACTACCGAAGGCACACAGGCCGACGCTTACAAACCCCTGGAAGGCACAGACGCTCTTAGCGGCTATATGCCGGTAGGTTCGCTGGCGGCGGCAAAAGTTGGCCGGGTTATTATCCCGATCATCCGACCACCGAACGCCGACCTGAATATGACGCTGGCAATGGCCCTGATCGCGGTCATTACGGCCAATATCATCGCAATTCTTTCACACGGGGTCAAGGGTTGGCTCAAGGAATTCTTCCCCAAGCCATACGTAATGGACCCGCTGCTGACCCCCATCGAAATCATCAGCCAGTTCTCGCGTATCATTTCACTGACGTTCCGGTTGTTTGGTAACATCTTTGCCGGGGAGGCCCTGATTGCGGTTATTCTAAGCATCGCGGCCCCGGTCCTGATAGTCTTTCTAGGTCTGGAGCTATTCTTTGGCTTTATCCAGGCCCTGGTTTTCGCATCGTTGACCCTGGCTTATCTTACCCTGGCCTTCGTTGGAATGGGTGAGGTCGAGGGTGAACACGGTCACGAGGACGAAGAACACGGCGATCATATCCAGACCGAAGCGCGTGAGTCGGTCGGCGCGCTGTAGGCTAGTTTGTTGGTAACTTTTATGGATGGAATGGCTCGGTAGCAGCACAAGAGCCACCAAAAATGCAAGTCTAAATCTGTTTATTGCTCAAGCTACTTAAAACAAAGTAGCCATTCAAGGAGGTTATTTAGAATGTACGAACTAAGTACGGCCATCGTAGCTGATGTTGTAGCCCAGGCGGCTAACACCGGTGCTGCCCTCAATCTCAAACCCCTGGGCGCGGCTCTGGCTATCGGTCTGGGTGGTATCGGCCCTGGTATCGGTATCGGTATCGCGGCTAACGGTGCTTTGCAAGCGATTGGTCGCAACCCGGAAGCGGTTGGTTCGATCCAGATTAACTTGATCATCGGTGCCGCGTTGGCCGAAGCCGTCGCGATTTACGCCCTTTTGATCGGGCTGCTAATCCTGTTCAGCTAATAGGAGCATTAAGCCGGAACTGAAAAAGAATTGATGGAAGTGGCGACCTTCGGGTCGCCCGGCTCATATTAAATCTATCAAGTTTAAAGAGAACAGGAAATAAAAATGCAGCTATCCAACCTGGTAAGTATGGTAGCAGCCGCCTCAAGTGAAAGCATCCCGGACAAATTAGGTATAAATTTTTATAACCTGATTTTTCAGGCGATAGGTTTTGCTCTACTGTTGTTCCTATTGTACCGTTTCGCTTATGGTCCGCTACTGAAAATTATTGACGAACGCCGGGCGCGTGCCCAGGAAATCGTCGATAAGAGCGATCAAATTCGCAAAGACCTGGCCGACACCGAAGCTCGTTCACGAGCCGAGTTGGACAAAGCTCGCGAGGAAGCCCAGACGATTATTACCGAAGCCCGCGCGACCAAAGACCGGATAGTTGGCGAAGCCCGTGAGGCCGCGATTGCGGCTGCCGCCCAGGAAACCGCCCGCGCCCGCGAAGAATTTATGCGCGAACGCGAAACCGCGATTACTGACCTGCGCCATCAGACGGCGGACCTGGCTATCGCTGCCGCCACCCGCGTACTGGGTCGGGAATTATCGACCAGCAAAGAATTACAAACTCAGCTTATTAATGACGCGCTGGCAAATGCCGACATTAAATCGTCGGGCAATGGCCGGGGAAGTTATTAATCAGAGGTCAGACCAGGATTAAATCGCCGCAAGTAATGCGATATTAATTAGACTGATAGCTGAAAGCTGTTGGTTGACAGGAGAACAAGATGCCATCGGGAAGTGCCGGAAGACGTTATGCACACGCGGTTTTTGATCTGGCAAAGGATCAAGATAAGCTGGAACAGTGGTCAAATGATCTGGAAGTGCTGGCTTATACCTTCAAACAGGGCGAAGTCCAGAACTTTTTGGAAAATCCCAGAAGCAGCCGCGAGAGTAAAATCAACTTTATAAAAAATACCCTTAGCAGCCGGATCGGGCCGGAAGCCCTTAACCTGGCCCAATTGCTGGTCCAACGCGAACGCCAGGGCTATACCGACACAATTTTCTTTGAGTTTACCCGGTTATGGAACCGCTTGCGGGGGATCGCGCTGGCCGAGGTAACGACGGCGATGGAAGTCGATGCCGCCGAGCAAGAAAAAATCCGGGAGAATCTAGTCCGGCTGGTCGGCCAGCAAGTCACCATCGAAATGAAAGTTGACCCCACTATTATCGGTGGAATGGTGGCCCTGGTTGGCGATACTTTGATTGATGGGAGCGTTCGCACTCGTCTACAGAACTTAAGAAAACAACTAACGTAACCACAGTTTTGGTTTTAGCTCAGAATTTTGAGGTTGGTAAGGTCAAGAGGTCAGCCGAACTCAGGATTTATAGGTCAAAATTGGTAGAGGTTGGAGGAAAGCCAGATGGCAGTACGCGCTGATGAAATCAGTTCGATAATTAAGCAACAATTGGCCGGGTTGGATACCGCCGCTAAACAGGTGGAAGTCGGAACGGTCGTCGAGGTCGGAGATGGAATTGCCCGCGTCTATGGTCTGGCGGGTGTTAAATCCAGCGAGTTAGTCGAGTTCCCCGGTCGCGGGCCGGACGGCTCAGACGTGCAAGGTATGGCCTTGAACCTGGAAGAAGATACCGTTGGTGTGATCATTATGGGTCCTTACACCAAAATTCAGGAAGGTGATACCGTTCGCAGCACCGGGCGCATTATCGAAGTGCCGGTCGGCGTCGAACTGGTAGGCCGCGTGGTTAACGCGCTGGGCCAGCCCATCGACGGTAAAGGCGAAATTCGCACCTCCAAGACCCGCAATATCGAACGGGTAGCCCCCGGTGTTATTACCCGCAAGTCGGTCGATACGCCGGTCCAGACCGGTATCAAGGCGATTGATGCTCTCATCCCGGTCGGTCGCGGACAGCGCGAACTGGTTATTGGCGACCGCCAGACCGGTAAGACCGCCATCTGTGTTGATACGATCATCAACCAGAAGGGCGGCGACATGATCTGCATCTACGTGGCGATTGGACAAAAAGCCTCGCAGGTAGCTCAGATCGTCTATACCCTGGAAAAGTACGGCGCGATGGAACATACTATCATCGTAGCGGCCAGCGCGGCTGACCCCTCCCCACTGCGCTACATTGCCCCGTATGCCGGGGTCGCAATGGGCGAAGAAATTATGGAAAACGGCGTGACGATGGCCGATGGTCGCAAGATTAAAGACGTTCTGATCGTTTACGATGATCTCTCGAAGCACGCCAACGCCTACCGCGAAGTATCGCTGTTACTACGCCGCCCCGCCGGTCGTGAAGCTTACCCCGGCGATGTATTTTACCTGCATAGCCGCTTGCTGGAACGGGCCGCCCGTCTCAGCGAAGACTACGGCGGCGGTAGCATCACCGCCCTGCCGATCATCGAAACCCAGGCCGGTGACGTGTCGGCTTATATCCCGACCAACGTTATCTCGATCACCGACGGCCAGATATTTTTGGAAACCGACCTGTTTAACGCCGGTCAGCGTCCTGCCGTGAACATCGGTATCTCGGTATCGCGTGTAGGTGGAGCGGCCCAGACCGCCCCGATGAAGCAGGTGGCCGGTACCCTCAAGCTCGATCTGGCCCAGTATCGGGCGTTGGCCGCTTTCGCCCAGTTTGGTTCCGACCTGGACAAAGCTACTCAGCAGCAGTTAAACCGGGGTGCCCGCACTTCCGAACTGGTCAAGCAGCCGCAGTATAGCCCGATGCCGTTCGAGAAACAGGTTATGGTCATCTACGCCGTGACCAACGGTTTTATGGACGATATTCCGGTCGACAAGATCAACCAGTTCGAGCGCGACTTCCTGGAATATATGGACAGTGCCCACCCGGAGTTTGGCGAAAGTGTTCGCAAAAGCCCCAGGAGCAAACTACCTAAAGAGGTCGTCCAGCAGCTTGAGACTTTAATCAAGGAGTTCAAGCAGGGCCGCAAGTACTAAAGCGAGTGGTTGCCTGTAGCGATCAGCGGGTCGTTACCGGCGACCAGGGTTTTGCCTGAACCGATTTGCAACCATTGACCGGTAAAGAGCCGGGTTTATCTGCTGATAGCAAGATTTTGAGTAAACTTTTTAAAGAGGAGAGCAATGGCGAGTACTCGGGTTTTACGCCGCCGCATACGAAGTGTTAAAAATACGGCTCAAATAACCAAGGCGATGGAACTGGTAGCCGCCAGCCGTATGCGACGCGCCCAGCAAAACGTGCTGGCCGCCCGGCCTTTTTCCCAGAAAGTGCTGGAAGTCATCGCGGACATCGCGGCCCTTCAGCAAAATGAAGATTACCGGCAGATTAGCCCGCTTTTACAGCAACGCCCTATCCAGCGGGTCGGATTGGTAATTGTTACCCCCGACCGGGGTCTGGCCGGAAGCATTAATACGAATATTATCCGCCGGGCGGTCCGTTTTATCAGCGAAGAAAGCGAAGGCAAGCCGGTACAGTTGGTTACGGTCGGTCGCCGGGGTCGTGATTTTATGATGCGGGCCGGACGCGATGTTATCGCCGAGTTTGTCGGGTTGCCGGATCGCCCTAGCCTCAACGACACTTTGCCGATTTCCAGGGTTGTGATCGACGATTATATCAACGGCAAATATGACGCGGTATATCTGATTTATACCAACTTTATCAATACCCTGACCGTGCGACCCCAGTTGGTCAAGCTTTTGCCGATTGATCCCAGTACGATCAAGCCGGACGAGAATACCCTCGATATGAAGAAGAATGACTTTATATTCGAGCCAAGCCCGGCGGGTGTGTTGCGTGAACTGCTACCTCGCTATATCGAGGTTGAAATTTACCAGGCGATTCTGGAAAACAGCGCGAGCTTCTTTAGCAGCCAGATGGTCGCAATGCGCAATGCCTCGGACAAGGCTAAAGAACTGGTCGGCGACCTGACCCTGACGATGAACAAAGTGCGCCAGGCCAGCATTACGGCGGAAATTCTGGAAATTGCCAGCGCGGCCGTGGCGTTGGAAAATCAGTCTTAATCCTAAAAGTAAGTAAAGAGGAGTATTAAAATGACTACGGAAGCAAAGCAAAGACCGGATGCCGGCGCAGGTACGATTGGCCGGGTAGTGCAGGTCACCGGGCCGGTAATCGACATAGAATTTCCCCCTGACAAACTGCCAAATATTTATCATGCAGTGGAAGTAACCATCGAAGGCCAGGAAGAAACCCTGATCACCGAAGTCCAGCAGCACCTGGGTAACGACTGGGTGCGTACCGTAGCGATGGGCAGCACCGACGGTTTGAAGCGCGGCGCGAAGGCCGTTGGTACCGGCAGCCCGATCCGTGTACCGGTGGGTGAAGGTACCCTGGGCCGCATCTTTAATGTGCTGGGCCGGACGGTAGACCTCAAGGGTCCCGCTCAGACCACCGAAACTTACCCGATCCACCGCGAACCGCCTTCGTTTGAAGACCAGTCAACCCAGGCTGAAATGTTTGAAACCGGCATGAAAGTAATTGACCTGGTGGCCCCCTTCTCTCGCGGTGGTAAAGTCGGCGTATTCGGCGGAGCCGGAGTAGGCAAAACCGTTATTATCCAGGAATTGATCAACAACGTCGCCAAAGCGCACGGTGGTTACTCGGTGTTTGCCGGGGTAGGCGAACGCACCCGCGAAGGTAATGACCTTTACCACGAAATGACCGACGCGGGCGTTATGGACAAGACCGTGATGGTCTTCGGTCAGATGAACGAGCCGCCGGGTGCCCGTCTGCGGGTTGGGCTGACCGGTCTGGCGATGGCCGAGTATTTCCGCGATGACAAGGGTGCCGACGTGCTGCTGTTTATCGATAACATCTTCCGGTTTGTCCAGGCCGGTTCGGAAGTATCTTCGCTGCTGGGTCGTATGCCGAGCGCGGTAGGTTACTCCCCGACGCTGGCGACCGAAATGGGTCTGCTGCAAGAGCGGATTACCTCGACCAAACGTGGTTCGATTACCTCGGTCCAAGCCGTATACGTACCGGCTGATGACTATACCGACCCGGCCCCGGCGACGACCTTTGCTCACCTTGACGCTACGATTTCCCTGGAACGCCGGATCGCCGAACAGGGTATCTACCCGGCGGTGGACCCGCTGGCCTCGACCAGCCGCATTCTGGACCCGAATATCGTCGGGCAGGAGCACTACGACACCGCCCGCGCCGCCCAGCGTAACTTGCAGAAGTACCGCGATTTGCAGGATATTATCGCCATTCTGGGTATCGATGAGCTTTCGGAAGACGATAAGCTGACGGTACGCCGCGCCCGCAAGATCGAGCGTTTCTTCAGTCAGCCGATGCACGTCGCCGAGCAATTCACCGGTCAGCCGGGCGTGTTTATGCCGATTGCCGAAACGATTCGTGGCGTAAAAGAAATTCTGGAAGGCAAACACGACTCGCTACCGGAGCAGGCTTTCTTTATGGCCGGCACGATTGACGATGTGGTGAAAAAAGCCCAGACGATGCAAGGCTAAGAGGAGTTTTCAAAAATGCCTCTTAATCTACAGGTAGTCACCGCTGAACGCATCATTTACAATGACGACGTGGATATTGTGGTCGCGCCCGGTAGCGATGGCGTTATGGGTATCTTGCCTAAACACGCCCCACTACTGAGCGGCCTCAAAGCCGGTGAAATGCACTTCCGCAAAGGCAGCGAGGAAACCTTTCTGGCTATCGGTGGTGGCTTTATCGAGGTTCTAAACAATAAAGTCATTGTCCTGGCCGACTCGGCGGAACGCTCGGAGGAAATCGACCTGGAGCGGGCTGAACAGGCTCGCAGCAAGGCCGAGGAAGCCCTGCAAAACCGGGGACAACTCAACTCCGACCAACTGGCCGCCGCCGAAGCCGCCTTACGCCGGGCGATGGTCCGTATCGACATCGTTACTCGCCGCCGAGGGGGCCGTTCCGCCGCGCTCCGCACACCGGACGACGCCCGCTACAACCCATAGTATTAGTAAACCGCAAAAGCCAGCCGTAACAGGCTGGTTTTTGCGTGTTTTTATAACGTTAGGACTTTCGGTGCACTCTCACCCGGTGAAGTTGTACCGGTAGTTTTAAAAAAGGTGTTGCACTTTGCACCATTTGACGCAAAGGGCGGGATAAATGATAATACCGGTGACTGACGAACTGGCTCTGAAAGTTCCTACCAGCCACTAGCTGGCTTACAAATATAGCCTTTGGAGAGGGCTATATCAGCTCGTTTTAAAACCGGCGATAAAGTTTTACCGATGAAGTTTTACAATGATAACTATTAACCGGCTCAAACCAGTAAAAGAATCAGTTAATGCCAATCTTTCTAGCTCTAGTTTGATAAAACTATTGCTGGCAATAGTCACGCTGAGTTATGGTTCTCTAACCATTATCCCTTTTTTAACCGACCGGTTTGGTCTTGGTACCACCCCGCAAATAGCCTTCGCCAGCCTGATATTTTCTTACCTGGGTGTAGCCGCTTTAACCCTGAGAAATATATTGGCCGCAAAGACAGCTAAAATTTCGGTTGCCGGGCGGCTGTTAAATTTAGCCGATTGGTGGGGTTTATTTGTAGTACTGATAGCCTTCGGGGTGCCATTTTTGTACAGCCTCAACCAGGCTGCCGCCTTTCAGGGTTTGCCGGTCGGCATTACCGCCGATTCGGTCCATCATTTTACGCTGGCCGATTATATCCGCGTTACTCATACTATACCGGTGCCGGGCAAAGTTAGTTTCGAGGTGCGGAGTCATCTGGTCGAAATGATCAATTACCCGCCAGCCTATCATTTAGTAGCGGCTTTTCTGACCGAAATGACCGGCCTGGAGTTGGCTTTTAGCCTTTTCCCACTGGTAGCCTTTCTCTCGGCGATCTGCAATGCCGGGGTGGGGGCCATAACTTTTTCGCTACTCAAGCCTACCCCTTTTCGGCCAGTCTGGGCACTGGCTGCCTCTTTTTCGACTTTTCTGGTCAGCAATTTTTATTTTGATAGCTTTATGCACTACGACTATTACGGCCAGATCGCCGGACAAGCCGCCCTGATGCTCGGCTTTTACTTTATAGTCGATTACTATTCCAGTGGTTCGATCTCCTCTTTGCTTTTGTCAGTGGTTGCGAGTGGCATCCTTATACTGGCCTATACCCAATGGCTGCCAATTCTCTGGCTGGGTTTAATTGTCAGTTGCTCTTTTAGAAAAGGTCTCTTTAATAAAACAAGCTGGCGATTCAAACTTCCAGTTTTGATATTATCCTCAGCCAGTTTAGCTTTCCTGGTCGGCTTATTCTTGCTCGACCGCCTGGACGCGAAAAATTCGATTTTGCCCGGTTTTCCCGGTATTGTGGTCGAAGCCCCTAATTTCAATTTTGTAATATTGTTTCCTTATGTGATGCTGGGTCTGGCCGGGGTGTTATACGCGGCGATCTACGGGTGGAACCACTGGCAAATTTCGCTTACAATAAAAATCCCGGCCCTGGTTATAGGCAGCCTGGTAATTTTAGGTTTAGAAAGTTTCGGCTGGTTTTTCCTGGCAAATGAACTTGACCTCTTTAAGTTTGACACAATAGCCCTGGCCGCCGATTCTGGCCTTTATCTGCTGGGAGGTCTGGCCGGAATTGGTTTAGTAGTTGCCTTTCTAAGGCCGGGCAAGGGCCGGATGGCAGTTGGGTTGGGAGCGGTAGTCCTGCTGGAAGGTTTGGCTGTTATTGTCATTAAACCGGGTAGTGCCAGCAGTGCTTATCATCTTAGCAAACTATACCTGGTTATAGTGACCTTAATTGGACCGGTTTTTTGCGGCGTCGCGCTGGAATGGGTGGCAGAGGGGTTAGCGTTTTTCTTACAGAAACTAAAGTTATTCCAAAAAACAACTCCGACCGGCGACGCTGAAGCGGCGGAGCAGCTTTCCAAAGATAGAGTTATTTTTAGAAAAAAAAGCCGATCTTTATTGTGGGGTTGGCTTCTCAACGGCCTGAGTCTTAGTATAGTGGTTTTACTGAGTATTATTAGCTTCAATTTGTTAGTGGCGGGTAGTCCGAATCGAGGGCACCCCTATGCACAGCCCGATCTTATCGAAACCACCCAGGTAGTTAAACAAGAGCAACTCGATCCCGCCAATATTGATTTAGCGGTGCAGGGCGGCATCCCGGCGTATTTTATTCAGGTCGGACTACTTGGGCAACCCCGCGATAAAAAAGCCACCGACTATTACTACGGCGAAAGACATAGTTTCGACGACTGGGTTTATAGTGCCGATTCGTCGGCTTACCTGATTACCGATCAATGGCACAGTGTTGAGAAGAAATACACCATCCCCAATAATCTTTTCGAGGCGGTTTTTGTCAGAAATGAAGCGGCCCTCATCAGGCATCGCGCCGATTATAAAGCTGAGTTAGCCGGTCATAAGCTGCTTTATTTAAATTTCGAGGGTAACTTAACCAACAATGTTATCGCGGCAAAGCTGGAAATAGCCGGTTTGGCAAGCGATTTATCAAAATTAACGCCTGTACTTGCCGTCGGGCCATTACAGGACGCGGCGGCCCCGCTGGTAATAAAACCGCTTTTTTCCAGACCGTTACAATTAACCAATACCGACCCGGACTATACCTTGCATAAAATCAATTTGAAAATGCGGCTGAAAGACGGTTACAGCCGGGGTGAGTTGGATGGACTGGAACTGGCAGCCGAAGATTTTAAGCTAAAGACCGGCCAATATTCGCTGTGGATACAGCTATGGAAAGATAACGGACCGGTTATTCAGCGCAAAGTGCAAGATTTCGACTTCCAGGAAGGCAACCGGTTAATTCCCTTAGCACCGCCAAATACCGATGAGGAAGCCGCGATTTTGCGTTACGGACAGTTGGTGCTGCAATATCCACCAAGTCCGGCGGCTACGGTCGTAAATCCTACCAGCCTGGTTTTTCAGCGAGGAGATAAACAACTGATCGAGCTAACCGGCTGGAGCCTGACCCAGAAAAATTACCAGCCGGGTGATATGATAACCCTGTCTCAGCGTTATCGAGTATTGAGCGACCTGACCGAAGATTACATAATTTTCGTGCATTTCGTGGATGAGAAGGGCGCGGTAGTGGCTCAGTCCGATTTCCGACCGGGCATGGGCCAGTACCCGACCTGGTTATGGCACAAAGGCGAAGAAATTACTTTTGATCAGTGGGTTAAAATTCCTGGCACAATAAAACCCGGTGCGCTATCGCTGGAATTGGGCATCTATACCGAACCCGGCTTTAACCGGCTGGAAACCTGGTTCTATCAACCATATCTTAACCGCATCTGGGAAAACAGCTTCAACCTGAAAAAGGTTCTTTCGGTCGGTGTCCAAAATTCTAAATGACCTTAAAAGGGGAAACAACTTATGCAAGACTATGCGATAATCAAACAGGCTTTTACTCACCAATCAGCCCTGTTGCTGGATACTTTGAACCGGCTGGAAACGGCGGAATGGGAAGCCCCAACCCGGCTGGAAGGTTGGACGGTTTATACGCTGGTGGCGCATATGCTCAGGGTACCTCAAACGGTGGTTGGCTACGCCGCGCAGACCGTCGATAGCGAACCGGTAGTAGACAGGATCACGTACTGGAATTTCGATGGCCGTCCCGCGGGGCCTGGTATTACCGAACGGGCCTTGCAAAATGCGGCGGCTACCACGCCCGAAAACATGGCGCAAACCTATGCCGAAGCGAGACTGAAGGCTTTACATACACTGGAAATGGTCGAACTAACCACCGTAATCAGTAGCTTCCATGGGCCGATCCGTTTTGGCGAATACCTGGTTACTCGCCTGGTGGAACTGGTCGCCCATAGCCTCGACCTGCAAGCCAGCTTGTCTTATCTAAAGGTGCCGCTAGACGAAAACGCAGTAAAGCTGGTAGTACAAACCCTGGAAGGCTTGCTCAAACAACCGCGTCCGGCCAGCCTGAGCAACGACATAGATTTTATCGAAGCCGCTACCGGTCGGGTCAGGCGAGAAGGAATAGTAATTCCAGCCTTCACCTAACCCCAACTGGACAAAGACCGGTCCAGGCCGGTTATTTTAGGGTATGCAGGATTGAAAACTTTGGGCGATACAGCCTCCGTCAGGCTGGCAGAAAAAGTTGATAAACCGCTCAACCGGTGGGCGCGCATAGCCGGGGCACCGGTCTTTCGGCAGAGCCTGGTAGTGCTATCGTTTGGCTTGCTGGCGGTGGCCTTTACCTGGCCGCTGGCCGCTCATTTTAGCCAGACTATCCCCGGTCAGGAGGTCGATACATGGCAAACTCTCTGGCATTTCCAGTGGACCCGTGACGCTTTTTTGTCGCTGCATAATCCTTATTTCACCACCCGCCTGTTTTACCCGGAAGGGACCACCCTGCTTTACGAAACGATGTCGCCCACCAACGATCTGCTGGGCCTGCCGGTTCAACTGCTCTTTGGAACCTTCGTAGCTTACAATAGCCTGGTGCTGCTGACCTTCGCTCTGTCCGGTTACGCTGTGTGGCGGCTGGTGCGCTACCTGACCGGCAATTCGGTGGCGGCTTACCTGGGAGGGTTTATCTTCGCTTTCGCGCCTTACCGGATGGCCCAATTGCTCAACCATCTACACTTAATTTCGACGCAATGGCTGGTCTTTTACGTTTATTTTATGTGGCGCGCGCTCGACTTTGAGGCCCCGGTAGCTTCAACCGGTCTACTGGATTTTATCCGAACGCGCTGGAAATTGCTGGCGGCGGCCAGCTTTTGCCTGATCCTCAATATTTTCAACGACTGGTATTATGTCTTTTTTCTGCTGATCTTCACCGGCCTGTTGCTAGGCTGGAAATTGATTTTTCAAAAACGACAGTGGCGACAAATTATAACCGGAACCGGTCTGGCAGTCGGTAGCGGCTTGCTGGTAGGGCTGCCCTTGATTATCGCCATGCTGATCCGGGGGCGCACTTCGCCAACCCTGACATTTCCCAAAGAGGTTATTATCGGTTTTTCGGCGGATTTGCTAAGTTATTTTACCCCCAGTACCCTGCATCCCTGGTGGGGAACGGCTATCATCGAAGCGTTTCCGGCTTATATGCTCGGCAATCCAACCGAAAAAGTGGTTTTTTTGGGATACGTCACCTTAGGTTTAAGCGGCCTGGCTCTTTGGCACAACTTCCGGCAAGCCGCCTTCTGGCTGGTGGTGCTAGGAACCTTTATGATACTGTCGCTGGGGCCGAACCTGCATATCAACGGGGCGTTTGGTGGCGGTGACGGGCTGACAATGCCGTTTGCGCTGCTCAACAAAACGCCACTGGCCGGTTTCGTGCGTATCCCTAGTCGGTTTGGAATAGTAGCAATCCTGGCGGCGGCGGTATTGGCCGGGCTAGGTTTTGCCGAGATAATTCGGGGGTGGTCGCCACGTCGCCAGTGGCTGCTGGCCGCAATTACAATCGGGCTGGTCGGGCTAGAATTCTGGACCGCCCCTTTTAAAATGGCCGATAGTACCGTTCCGGCAGTCTATAATCAGATTGCCCAGGACACGTCAACCAGAGCGATCATAGAACTGCCGTTACAGCGCAATGCCTGGGACTATCCGCGCCGGATGTATTTTGCGACAGTTCACGGCAAAAGTATTTTGCAGGGTTATACCTCGCGGCCCGAAGCTAATCCCTTGCCGCCGGAGAATATGCCGGGAGTGCGCCAGATACTTTTTAATGATCTGCAACCGGACATCACTTATGATGATAGTCAGGCCGCCGCGCGGGCTTTCTTCGACTTTTATGGGTTAGGCTATCTGGTAATCGATAATAAGGCCGCCAGCACCAAAACCCTCCAGAATACACCCCTGATGCTCGACCGGCTGTTTGGGGCCAGCCAGGCCCACAGCTGGCCTCAGGACGACCTGACCAGTTATAAGATCACCACCGGCTCCGCGACTACCAGTCTAAGCGGTCCCCTGCTGGTGCCGGGAGCCGATTGGAACACCGTCGAGAAGAACCAGGGCGGTTCCTACCGGTGGCTGGGCGGCCAGGGGCGGTTGCTGGCCCTGATCCCACAGAGGGGGCATGAGAGGCTTAAAATCAGCTTGCAAGGTATGGCCTTTGCCCGGTCACATACGCTGGTCCTTCAGGACGAGAGCGGTCACGAACTGGCCCGGCTAACGGTTGGCACCGAGCAGAAACTATACGAAAGTAACTCGTTCAATCTGCCGGAAGGGGCCAACTGGCTCAATCTGGTCTCGCTGGATGGTACCGATACCCCCGCCGCCCTGGCTCCCGCCGGACAACCCAGCCCGGATAAACGGCCACTGAGTGTATTGGTCTATCGGTTGCGCCTGTCCTGAGTAGAAGCTTTGGCGGTAAGTAGACGCGCAGGTTGTCATTTGATAAAATAGCCGTAATAAACGCGACCTCTTTAATAAATTGAGCCAACGGCAAGTTTGAATTTTAGAAGCATTTGCATAAGGCTAACATTCTGTTACAACCAGATATGTACAACCAGATAAGAAGGGATTTGACTTGGAACAAAGTATAAATAAGCCGACCGTAACCGTTTTGGAAGCACGCGGGATGACCAAAATCTTTCCGGGCGTGGTAGCCAACGACGAAATCAGTTTCAAGTTGCAGCGGGGCGAGGTGCTGGCCTTTCTGGGTGAAAACGGAGCCGGTAAATCGACCTTGATGAATACTCTTTACGGCCTTTACCGGCCCGACCGGGGCGAAATTCTGCTCGACGGCCAGCCGGTACATTTTAGCGGCCCCAACGACGCGATTGCCGCCGGGATCGGGATGGTTCACCAACACTTTATGCTGGTGCCGACCCTGACCGTCACCGAGAATATCATTTTGGGTAACGAAGGGGTCAAGGGCCTCAAACAACTAAAACTGCGGGCCGCCGGACAGCGTATCCGCGCCCTTTCCCGCCAATATGGTCTCGCGCTCGACCCGGAAGCGATGGTAGGCGATCTGTCGGTGGGTATGCAACAACGGGTAGAGATTGTCAAAGCCTTTTACCGGAATGCCAATATATTGATTCTGGACGAGCCGACCGCCGTCCTCACCCCGCAGGAAGCCGACGAACTGGTGATAATCATGCGTAACCTGACCGCTCAGGGCAAAAGCATCATCTTTATCAGCCATAAATTGCGCGAGGTGCTGGCGATAGCCGACCGGGTAGTGGTTTTGCGGCTGGGTAAACTGGTCGGCGGGGTCGATGACGTGTGGCAGGCCACCGAAGAAAGCCTGGCCTCCATGATGGTCGGACGCTCAGTGGTATTGCACATCGACAAGGGCGAGACTCACGTCGGCGAGGAAATATTGAGCGTCCAGAACCTCAAGGCCCAGGATGACCGGGGGGTAATGACCCTCGACGGCGCAACCTTGAGCGTTCGTAGCGGCGAGGTGGTCGGCGTGGCCGGGGTAGAGGGCAACGGCCAGACCGAACTGGTGGAGGTACTGACGGGATTGCGACCGGCGGTAGACGGGGTCGCTTTTCTGGAGAACTTACCTTTGATCGGTATGACCACCCGCCACGTGACCGAAGCCGGAGTGGGTTATGTCCCCCAGGATCGCCAGCGGTTTGGGCTGGTGCTAGGCTACGGTGTCGATGACAACCTGGTTCTTTCCAGTTACTACCGCAAGCCGTTTACGCGCGGCCTGACCATCGATCACAAAGCGGTCGACAAGTATGCCGGCGGGCTGGTTCAAAAATTCGATATTCGTACCCCGAACGTCGAAACTCATGCCGGGAAACTTTCGGGCGGGAACCAGCAAAAAGCGGTGGTCGCCCGCGAATTTAGCCGCGATAACAAACTCGTGATTGCGGTCCAGCCTACTCGTGGCCTGGATGTCGGTTCCATCGAGTTTATCCACCGCAATATTATCAGCCAGCGCGACGCCGGGCTGGCGGTTTTGCTGGTATCGAGCGAACTGGACGAAATTTTATCGCTCAGTGACCGGATTGCGGTGATGTACAAGGGTAAGGTCGTGGCAATCGTAGAAAACCGGGCCAGGACCGACGAGGAACGTGAAAATCTGCGCAACGAACTGGGTCTCTTGATGGCCGGGGCCGGACCGGTCGCGGCGGGCACTTAGGCTAATCTAATGGCTGCCAATTGGTCTGGACAAACTACCCGCTTAGGTATATCATGAAAACAAACACATCTGTTGCCCATTCTTGAACCGGAACTCTATTTGTGCGTAGTTCCTGTGCTGCTTATAAAGTGACTAAAGGAGAGACTAACAGTAGTATTATGGCAGATAAACATATACTGATAGCCGATGATGAAGCTGATATTCGAGAAATGCTGGTAACTATTTTCGAAGAAGAAGGCTTTCAGGTTAGTCAGGCTAAAAATGGGGCCGAGGTACTGGCCCAGGTTACCAAAAATAAAAAAGACCTGAGTTTAATTTTAATGGATGTTCGGATGCCCGATATGGACGGCCTGACGGTGCTAAAGCAGCTTCAGGATACCGGTAACGGCAGTATTCCGGTTATTATTATGACGGCCTACGGCAACAGCAGCGTAACTATCAATGCCATGAAACAGGGGGCCTACGATTTTATCACCAAGCCTTTTGAAGACCCCGATGCGGTTGTGCTTAAAGCCAATATGCTGTTTGAACATCAAAAGTTAGCCGATGAAGTAGCCGATTTAAAAAATAAGCTTAACAGCGATTCTGGTGAGAAAATCATCGGTAATAGCGGACCGATGCAAGAAATATTTAAAATGATCGGTAAGATCGCCGGTAGCGATGCGACGATTTTGATCAATGGCGAAACCGGCACTGGCAAAGAATTAATTGCAAACGTAATCCACGCTACCTCGCGCTATTCGCGGGGACCAATGATAAAAGTAAACTGCGCGGCGTTGCCCGAAACTCTGCTGGAAAGTGAATTGTTCGGTCACGAAATGGGAGCTTTTACCGGTGCCCAGAAGATGCGCAAAGGCCGCTTCGAGATGGCCGACAAAGGTTCGATCTTTCTGGACGAAGTAGGCGAGATGACGCTTAGTACTCAGCGCAAATTGCTGCGGGTATTACAGGAGCGCACGATTGATCGGTTGGGGGGTAGCTTGCCGATCAAGATCGATGTGCGGGTCATTTCGGCTACCAACCGCGACCTGGAGCAAGAAATCGAAGCCGGTAAATTCCGCTCCGACCTATTTTTCCGGCTCAATGTAATCTCGATTTATATGCCGCCCCTGCGCGAACGTAAAGACGATATTCCCTTGCTGGTCGAGCACTTCCTGAACAAACACCGCTATACTCCCAGCAGCCCACCGGCCCGGATCAGCGTGGATGCCATGCAAGCCCTGGACGTTTACGATTGGCCCGGCAACGTGCGCGAATTGGAGAACACGATCCAGCGGTCGGTAGTGGACGCGCGAGGCGGTACGATTACCAGCCGCAACCTGACCCTGAGTGGCAAGCGCGAACGCTCCAATATGTCCAGTTCCAACGCTTTTTACATCGATCAACTGGTCAATCAGCGCATCAAGATCGACCAGGCCCTGGGTAGTTTCGAGAATATGATGATCCTGGAAGCTTTGCGCCAATCGGCGGACGACGAGGAAGCGGCAGCCGAGTTGCTGGGCCTATCTGTAACCGATTTGCGGAACCGGATTCGCAAAAACAAATTGAGCTAATCGCGCCGGTTCCAAAGGCAGTAAAGCCGTTTTGGGTCGGTCAGTAACTTTTAATTGTAAAGGCTAGCTAATGAGCAGAATTCTGGTGGTGGACGACGAACCGCTGATTGTCGAAATGATCGAGGAAACTCTCCTGAGCGATGATCACGAGATTACCAAAGCCTACAGCGGCGAGGAAGCCCTGAGCAAATTAAACCAGGAACTTCCCGACCTGGTACTGCTGGACCTGATGTTGCCCGGTATGGACGGCTACGAGGTCAGCCGCCAGATGCAAGCCGATGCCCGCTTGAACCATATCCCAATTATTATGCTGACCGCCCGCAGTGCCGCCGCCGACCGGGTGGCCGGTTATGAACGCGGGGCTGACGACTATATTACCAAGCCTTTTGATGCCGACGAACTTTTGTTGCGGGTACGAGCGCAGCTTCAACACCTCAACCGCGAAGATCGCTCGGAGTTGACCGGGCTGCCCGGTAGCCGGGTGGTCCAGGCCGAAATCGAGGACCGCACCGCCGACCCCGACGAAGAGTGGTCGATCATTTATGTGGACATTGACCGCTTTACCGCCTATAACGAGATTTACAGTTTTGCCGAAGGCGATAAGCTCATCCGCCAGGCGGCCAACTGTCTTAAAAAAGCGACCGAGGAACAAGGCAACCCCGCCGATTTTATCGGCCACGCCGGGGGTGACGATTTTGTGATTTTGACTACCCCGGATAAAAGTAGTGCCATCTCCGAACTCGCCACCCAGCTTTTCGAGGGGCTGGTACCGGAGCACTTCAAGCCCCAGGACCGGGCTAATGGCTATTTTACTTTTGTTAACCACGATGGCGAGTCGGTAAAAATGCCGCTGGTGAAGCTGGCTTTTGATATTGTAAACAACGAGCCGGAATAACCACCGGCCCACACTTTCTAAGGCAGATCTGACGCATTAGCCTTAAATTTTAGTAACTACTCAGACCCCTCCCCAGGGCCACCAGTGGACGGGAGAAGAAAAGAAAAGTGTATTAACAGGGGAGACCCCTGTATACCCCCGCTTTAGTTCCGTTTGTGGGGAATAAGGCCTGAGTAGTTACAAATTGTTTATAAGCGGTAGACCCCTTCGATTTTGTTTCACCTCAGAATTCGCTGTAAAAACTCCTTTTAAAAGTGGCACCAAACACAAAAACCGGCGATAACTAACTTGACTTTGTACAGGGGTTTGGGTACAATGAAAGCAAGAATTAGAACAAATCTTCCGAAAATCTAATCGCTGAGTAGCAGAAAGAGAAGTGAATTAGGATATGGCAAGAACCGCCAAAGGCTCCAATACCAACGGAGTAGAAAAAGACGATAAGATTGTAAACGATCTGCGCAGTGGGCGCGACAGCGACCGTGAGAAAGCCATCGAGTCGGCCATGTCACAGATCGAGCGGGCCTTTGGTAAAGGCGCGATTATGAAAATGGGCGATGCTAACCAGCGATTGGCGGTTGAAGCGATCCCAACCGGCGCGATTTCGCTGGACCTGGCGTTGGGAGTCGGGGGCGTACCGCGTGGCCGTATCATCGAAATTTATGGCCCTGAATCATCCGGTAAAACCACTCTGGCCCAGCATATCATCGCTGAAGCTCAGAAAATGGGCGGTATTGCAGCTTATATTGACGTAGAACACGCGGTAGATCCGCTCTACGCGGCTAACTGCGGTGTAAACCTCGATAATTTGTTAATTTCACAGCCCGATACCGGCGAGCAAGCCCTGGAAATTGCCGAAACTCTGGTACGCAGCGGCGCAATCGACGTAATCGTGGTCGATAGCGTGGCAGCTCTGGTCCCACGGGCTGAAATCGAAGGCGATATGGGTGATTCTCACGTCGGTTTACAGGCTCGGTTGATGAGCCAGGCCCTCCGCAAGCTGGCCGGAGCGGTCAGCAAAAGCCGCACCTGTCTGATCTTTATCAACCAGTTGCGTATGAAAATCGGCGTGATGTTTGGGAACCCCGAAACTACTACCGGTGGTCAGGCCCTCAAGTTCTATGCTTCGGTCCGGTTGGACATCCGCAAAGTGGAAGCGATCAAGAACGGCCAGGATGAAGTCGGTAATCACGTGCGGGTGAAAGTGATCAAGAACAAAGTAGCTCCGCCTTTCCGCAAAGCCGAGTTTGATATTATGTTTGGTAATGGTATCAGCAAAGAAGGCGACCTGATCGATGTGGGGGTCCAGATGGGCCTGGTTCGCAAGAGCGGAGCCTTCTTCTATTGGAACGACCAGCGGTTGGGTCAGGGCCGGGAGAACGCCAAAGAATTTTTGCGCGATAATCCGGATGTGGCCGAAGAAATAGAAGGTTTGATCCGCCATCAGAATACGGTGGACAAAGCTTTACCGACCGGCAACGGGGTGGCAGTCTCGGTCATCGAGCCGGAACCGGACGAGGATGAGGGCGACGAGTTCTAGGCTTCGCGTCAAGCTTAACCACATCAAAGCATGAATTCAAGAAAAGGCTGACTCGTTGTCAGCCTTTTTCAATAGGAAATAAAATTGGTAATAAAATAAGTAAGTGAGTGTGAAAATGCCATTCCAGCGAAAATCTTTTGGCTCAAAAAAAAACAGTCTGGAAACCCAGGAGGCCAGGCAACCTTATAACGGCGAGGGCAAAGTTAGCCGGGTAGAATACCAGAAAACTAATCCCGACCGGGTAAATATTTTTATCGAAGATGAATACGCCTTCAGCCTGGCCGCGATACTGGTGGCCGAGCGGCGGGTAAAAGCCGGTGACTACCTGAAACGCGAGGATATTGCGGAGCTTCAGGAGGCCGATTTTTATAACAAAGGGCTATCGGCAGGTTTGCAACAACTGGCGATGCGCCCGCATTCCGAGGCCGAAATCAAAACCTTTCTTCGCAAGAAATATCCACTAGCCACAACCGAAACAATTGAAAAAGTGGTCGACCGGCTGCGCGAACTGAACTATTTGAATGATGCCAGCTTTGCAAAATTCTGGGTAGAAAACCGCTCGGCCTTTTCGCCACGTGGCCGCAACCTCTTGAAGCAGGAACTTTTACAAAAACGCGTCCCCCGCGACATTATTGAGGCCGTGATCCAGTCGCATATGGAGGAGCAGCAAGCCGAGTCCGATGAAGAAAACGACGGCGACGGGCCGAACGTCGAAGAAAATCAGGCCCTGGAGTTGGCTCGCAAGAAAAGCCGCAGTTATGCCGCCGAGGATTGGCCGGGATTTTACCGGAAAATGGGCGGCTTCCTGTTACGGCGCGGTTACGATTACGGCATTACGGGTCGCGTCACCAAGCAAATCTGGCAAGAATTAAAAGGCCAGGTCACGATTGACATGGAGGAGGATGCCGAAATAGGTTTTGAGTAGGCTATCTACTGGAATTAGTACAATTAGCGGCCAAAAGAGTG
Organism: Chloroflexia bacterium; assembly: GCA_038322625.1. GTDB lineage: Bacteria > Chloroflexota > Chloroflexia > Chloroheliales > Chloroheliaceae > 54-19. The sequence continues at coordinate 104,655 of JBBQGA010000007.1, read as the reverse complement.
AAATGTAAATTGGTCTGATAGACAATCTCAATACCGTGCAACTTGATAATGGCGGAAAACCGGGTTAGAATGACCTGAGATTGTGAAGTCAAGAACAGAATTAATCTACTCAAAGCGGAGGAAACATACAACCTATGGGCGCACGCAAGAAAGTTTCGATTATTGGGGCGGGAAACGTCGGAGCCACCACCGCGCAACGGCTGGCCGAACGCGATTTTTATGATGTGGTGCTGCTGGATATTCCCCAGGTAGAGGGGATGCCGCAGGGTAAGGCATTGGATATGCTGGAAAGCGGGCCGGTCGTGGGCTACGATAGTATGCTGACCGGTACCACCTCCTACGAAGACACCGCCGACAGCGATCTGGTGGTAATCACCAGCGGCTTACCGCGCAAGCCCGGAATGACCCGCGACGATTTGCTGCTGACCAACGCCGGGATCATCAAACAGGTAACAGAGAATGTGGTCAAATTTTCGCCAAACTGCTTTATCATCGTAGTGACAAACCCGCTGGACGCGATGGTACAGCTAACCCACAAAATCAGTGGCTTTCCGAAGAACCGGGTTATCGGCATGGCCGGGGTGCTGGATAGTGGTCGTTACCGCACTTTTATCGCCCAGGAATTGAATGTGTCGGTCGAGGACGTATCAGCCTTCGTGCTGGGTGGACACGGCGATACGATGGTGCCGTTGCCGCGCTATAGCACTGTCGCCGGTATTCCGATCACCGAGCTTTTGTCCAAAGAACGGGTGGACGAACTGAGCAAACGGGCCGCGAACGGTGGCGCGGAAATCGTGGCCCTGCTCAAGACCGGTAGTGCCTACTATGCTCCTTCGGCCTCGGTAGCCGTGATGGTCGATAGCATTTTGCTGGACAAGAAGCGAGTACTGCCCTGCGCCGCGATGCTCGAAGGCGAATACGGCGTTAACGGTTATTATGTCGGGGTGCCGGTCAAACTCGGCGCGAATGGCGTGGAACAGATTCTCGAAATCAAGCTAACCGAAGATGAAAAAGCGGCCTTCCAGAAAAGCGCGGACTCGGTCGCCGAACTGGTGGGCGTAATACGTGAGAAAATGCCGGAAGTGCAGCTTTAACACTGAGCAGATAATACCGGACCGGCAATTTCTTTTTAAAAACCGTAAAACTGCTTCAAAAGTGAAGCAGTTTTTGGGTTTATAGTCTGAAATATTAAAAAAAGGTTAATTTACCTATTGCTTTTATGCAAGAGCTTTGGTAGTATAGTGATAGAGACGGTTTAGTCCCTACATTTATTGTAAATAGGACTTTAGTCTTATTTACTATATCAGACTATTGGAAACGGAGTCGCGGCGTTTTGTTTTAGGAACAGGGTTTATCGGAACGAAACTCTGGTACTATCGGTAGGTAACAAGGGAAACGGTGGCGCACTGTCCAACCCCGACCGGCTGGAGCCGGCTCCTCCTCCCCTGGGTTTTTCTCCGAACAACTTTTATCCTTTCCGGTTTAGCGTGCTTGCATTACCGGAAAAGGTAGACCCGTACTAAGTGAACAAGGACTAAATGGCTCAGGAAGCAGTTAACAGTTGCTAGTGATTACAATTTCTACAATCCCGGTATCTGCTTTTTATCTGGTCAATCAAATATGCAAGTGTCTTTTCCTAAGGAGGCCCCCAGGTGAGCTTTGAGGACAAAACTTTAGCCTGCCGCGAATGCGGTAATGAATTTACTTTTACGGCTGGTGAACAGAGTTTCTACGCCGAAAAAGGACTGATGAATACACCGAGTCGCTGCCAGAACTGCCGGCAAAATCGCAAGCAGCAGCAATCCGGCGGCGGTTACAGTGGCGGTGGTTATGGACGTGAGCGCGGCCCGCGCAACAACCAGGAGCGGGTACAACACCCGGTGCAATGTGCCTCCTGCGGCAAGGAAACTACGGTACCTTTCGTACCGAAATACGACCGCCCGGTATACTGCTCCGATTGTTTCGAGCAGCAGCGCGTGGCGGGGGCTTCTACCCACTAATCGCGGTAAAAGTCAACGCGTGAACGATCACGCTTTCAATTTAATAGAGTTAAAAAGACCTCCCCGGTAACACGGTGAGAGGTCTTTTTTCTATACCACTTTTACCTGAAATTTTCCCCCACGTTGCAACAAAACTTTAGCCGGTATTTGTTTGTTACTAATAGAGATTGTTTACGGGTGAAAGGCAGCAAACTGAGCCGTTAAAACCCAACTTTGGAAAAAACTGCACTTAATAGCAAAGGATTGAGCTTAAAGATGGGTGAACTTTTTAGTTATTGGGCCTTATATTTATTCCCGTTTTTCGGTGGCCTGTTAGTTAGTTTGTTAGTTTTGCTGGTTGGGCGTATTCAAAAATTGAAAAATATCGCACGTCCAACAATTGCTATCTCAATAACTGTAATTTTGGTAGTGATTTTGGTACGGTTTATATCACCGATTGGGGATATTTACGGTTGGGGGTTGTACGCTATTCCACCGGCTATAACGGGAGCTTTACTGCCTTTCGGCTGGTTTAGGGATAAGTATCGTCTGAGTCTGACTCCTGTACTGACTCTACAGTTGATTTTGGGAACAATTGCCATCGATGTATTAATTAACACGATGGACAATCTCGGCTATGGTATAAGTTACCAACATTTTCAGCTTTTGCACGGGAATCTTGATAGCATGGATTACGCTCTAAGAGACTTCGATCAGGAGATCAATACAACAATCCTGTATTTAATAATTGGTACGATATTACAGCTAATACCCTTTCTGCTTTTGCCATTTATAAAGTATGTAAAAGCAAAAAGTCGCGCAGCTTAGAGATTTACTCGGTAAAAGAAGACCTCCCCCGTTAACACGGTGGGAGGTCTTTTTTTGTTTAAGCTAAATCAGGTTAGTTGTTGGAAATAGCGGCTTTGATCGCCCGCTTGGCGTAAACTTCAGCCATCGCGCGCCGGTATTCCTGGGAGCCGTGCAGGTCTTCCAGGGCATCGACGCCGGAGGCAAAGCCAGCACAGGCGGTGTTGAGGGAAGCATCGTCCCCGGCCTGTCCGATGAGAGCTTTCTCCAGGCTCTCAAAACGCATCGGCATTTCCGCCAGACCACTGAAAGCGACTTTGACATCGCTAATCTTGCCACCGTCCATGCCGACTACCGCCGCCGCGCCGACTACCGAGTAGTGGGAAGCTTTGTTAGCCAGTTTCTGATAGCTGGTCTTTTTGCCGGTCGGGGTCGGGATGCGAATCTCGGTCAAGAGTTCGTCCGGTTCGATTGAAGTTTCCAGAATGCCGGTAAAGAAGTTGTCAATCTTCTCCACCCGTTCGCCTCTGGTACTTTGCAGAACCAGTTCGGCCCCAAGGGCCATCGCTACGGCAGGTAGGTCGCTAGAAGGATCGGCGTGAACCAGGCTACCGCCCACAGTACCCCAGTTGCGAACCTGGACATCGCCGATAACCCCCGCCGCTTCAGGCAGAATGGGGGCTTTGGATTTTAGCAAATCACTCGACTCGATCTGATAATGGGTGGTCATCGCACCGATCTTGATCACGCCGTTTTCTTCCTTGATGTAAGAAAGCGACTGGCGCAGACCACTGATGTCGATGATCTTTTCGGGTTGGGCCAACCGCAGGCGCATGGCCGGGATCAGGCTATGCCCACCGGCCAGAACTTTGGCGTCGTCGCCATGCTCGGCCAGCAACTGGAGTGCTTCATCCAGACTAGCCGGGGTGTAGTAATCAAACGCACTTGGAATCATCCTAATCTCCTGTTACCAAATTTACTTGTTGTCATCGCCAAAATGCTGCTGTACCACCGACTGGGCCGCACCGTGACCGTTGCCGTTCTGAGTACCCTGGTGAATAATCTTCCAGAGTTTCTCAGGGCGCAACGGCATCTGGATGTCGTCGATATTGAAAGGCCGGAGGGCGTCTACTACCGCGTTAACGACACAGGGTGTACTGGCAATCGTACCGGCCTCACCAATACCCTTGACACCCAACGGGTTACTTGGGGAGGGGGTCGTGGTGTGGTCGAGAGTGTAAAAAGGCAACTCGCTGGCGGTTGGGACGGTGTAATCCATCAGGGTACCGCTGATAAGCTGGCCGTTCTCATCGTATACGACTTCCTCAAACAACGCCTGGGCGATACCCTGGGTCAAACCACCGTGAACCTGTCCGGCGACCAGCATCGGGTTGATCTGGTTCCCGCAGTCGTCTACCGCGATGTACTTGAGGATTTTCACATCGCCGGTATCGGCATCAATTTCGGTAGCACACAGGTGAGTACCAAACGGGAAGACGAAGTTGCCCGGCTCGAAGTAGCGAGTGGCTTCCAGACCTGGCTCGATCACCGGGGCCATCTTCGGGTCGACGTAGGCCTTCAGACAAACTTCCTGGAAGGTGATACTGCGGCTAGGCGTACCACTGACGCTGAATTTGCCATCTTCAAAGACAATATCTTCGGCGTTGGCTTCCAGTTGGAAAGCGGCAATCTTTTTGGCCTTTTCTTTGATCGAATCGACCGCCAGCATCAACGCTCCACCACCGACGGCGGTACCACGACTACCGTAGGTACCCATACCGTAAGGGGTATTTTCAGTGTCGCCGTGTTTGATGATTACATCTTCCATCGGGATACCGAAATTGTCAGCCACGATCTGAGCGAAGGAAGTCTCCTGGCCCTGACCGTGTGGGCTAATACCGGTAAAGACGGTGACTTTGCCGGTCAGTTCGGCCCGGATGGTCGCGCATTCGTAACCGCGCGCGGTCGTCATACCCTGACCTGGCCCCAGACCGCAAACTTCGACGTAGGTGCTCTGCCCGATACCGATATAACGGCCTTCTTTAAGAGCGTCCGCCTGCATCTTGCGCATTTCGTCGTAGCCAAAGATTTCCATCGCTTTGTCCATAGCGGTCGCATAGTTGCCGCTATCGAACATCAACCCTAGTGGGCTGGCGTAAGGGAAGTCCTTGATAAAGTTTTTGCGACGCAGTTCCATCGGGTCCATACCCAATCGATGAGCCAGCAAAGTAACCAACCGTTCGATCATATAGGTGGCTTCAGGCCGTCCGGCACCCCGGTAAGCATCGGTGGGCGTAGTGTTGGTGTAGATACAGAGGGCTTTGAAATGGACAGCGGGCATTGCATAAGCACCATTGCAGATAACGCCGCACAATACCGGGATCGAACTGCTCAGAAGCTGCAAATAAGCACCCATGTTACAGTAAGCCGTGATGTCCAGGCCGGTAATCATCCCGTCTTTGGTAGCCGCGATACGGATGTAGTCGATTTGGTCCCGACCGTGAATGGTGGCTACCATACCCTCACTGCGGGTTTCGGTCCACTTGACCGGCTTGCCAAGTTTTTTGGCCGCGTAACAGGCGATTACTTCCTCGGCGTAGATGTTGAGCTTGCATCCAAAGCCACCGCCGACTTCCGGTGCAACTACCCGGATCAAGTGTTCCGGGATGCTCAACACGCCGGAAAGAAGGGTGCGCAGAATGTGCGGGATCTGGGTGCTGGTGGTAATAAGCAGGCTTTCGTCGCCGGTGCGGAACTGGGCCAGCACTACCCGGTTTTCAATCGGGTTGGGGGCCATTCGCTGGTTTACGTAACGCTGCTCAACCACGATTTCGGCATTTTTGAAGGCGTCAGTGACATCATTGCCGAATTCAAGCGTGGCCGCCAGGTTGTTGGGGATGCTATCGTGAACCAGGCCCGATTCGCCTTTGTAAGCCTTTTCCATGTCGATAATGGCTGGCAAGGGTTCGTAATCAACTTCGACCAGCTCGGCAGCGTCGCGGGCATGATAGCGGCTATCGGCTACTACGGCGGCCACGATTTCGCCCAGACAGCGCACTTTACCGGAGGCAATCGAAAAGTGATCCGGGATCGGATGACCACCAACGGAAACCGCCGCTAACGGGCCGACTTCCTTCTTCATTTCGTCGCCGGTGAAAATTGCCAGAACGCCCGGAATTTTGTGGGCTGCATCGACATTGATACTCTTAATGTTGGCGTGACCGTGCGGGCTGCGAACCATGTGCAGGTAAACGGTACCGGCGGGGGTCATATCATCGGTGTAGGTAGCGTGGCCGGTAATTAGGCGAGGGTCTTCACGGCGCTTGATAGGTGAGCCGATCATTGCATTCGGTGCCATACTTCAAATCTCCTCGTTGAGTATCATCTAGCCGCCCGGAGGCGGGTAAAACTGTTTTAACTGTCAATAAAAAAGGGAGGCGAAACCCCGATTAAGGCATTTTGACCAGTTCGGAGGCATCGACTTCTGGCGCGTTGGCGGTCGGGATGGCGGTATCAGCCTGCTTGGCGTGCTGGGCAGCCCACTGAACGGCCTTGATGATATTCTGATAGCCCGTGCAGCGGCACAGATTACCTTCGATGCCGCGCCGGATTTCGGCTTCCGAAGGGTTGGGGTTGCGGTCGAGCAACTGGCGAGTTTGCATGATCATGCCGGGGGTGCAATAGCCGCATTGCAAACCGTGCTGTTCCCAGAAACCCATCTGAATTGGGTCGAGTTCGCCTTCCGGTGCCAGACCCTCGATGGTCATGACATCCGCGCCTCCGAGTTGGACGGCAAAAGCGGTGCAGCTTTTCAGGCTCTGACCGTTCACGCTGACGGTACAGGCTCCGCACTGGCTGGTATCACATCCGATGTGGGTACCGGTCAGGCCAAGCTCATCCCGCAGGAAATGAACAAGCAAAGTGCGTGGTTCAATATCGCGTTCGTAAACTGTGCCATTAATTGTAAGTTTTACAGTTCTTTTCACGACTCAAATTCCTCTCTTTTCTAGTATGGACGGTATACGCTAACTCCTCATTGAAATAGCGTTTCAATTGAAACCATACTCAATGATTGAGTAAGGAGGCTCAAATAAATACTGCCCCGACACTTCGGGGCAAGAATTACTCCAATTGTTGTTAAACAGCTTTATTAACGGGGCCAGTAGACCCGGTGAAATCAGGTTCGTGCGCTATTTGGTGATAGCTTATCTTTTCCTGTCGATCTTTGCAAGTATTTGCGACTTACATAGTAAAAGTCGTAGTAAAAGATCGGAAAATCGGGAATGCCTTAGCCGTTGCGAGTGGCTGGGCAATCGCGTGGGACACTGACCGTCGGCCAGAAGTTAAAGCAAAACTCAGGAAGACGGGAGCTTCTGTTTTATTTTACTTCGGCAGAAGTGTTTTGGATTTGTTTTTCCATGTTCTTGAAAAAATCGCCTGCCATTTTTTTGGCGACCGGTGTCAGCATACGCGCCCCAATACCGGCCAGCGTGCCACCCACATTGGCCGAGCCTTTGTAGGCGACCACTGTTTCAAGTTTATCGCCCTCGCCCTGTTCGGTCAGGTCGAAGGTGCCTTCGCCATTGAGAAAGCCGGAACCACCCTGACCACCCACGATCAACTTGTAGTGTTTGAGTTCTTCGATGTCGGCCATCGAAATCCGGCCATTGTAGGTGCCCTTAATCGAGGCGACACCTACTTTCATTACCACGTCATAAACGTTTGGCTCGACCAGTTCCATTTTTTCACAACCTGGCAAGGCTGATTGTAAAGCGGCCTGGCTCATTAAAGTCTCCCAGACTTTAGCGACCGGTGATTTAAATTTGTATTCACCAGATAGATCCATTTTTGCCTCTTTGCTAAAAACTAATCAGGCTTGCATAGCCCTGTTATCCAAGCGTCCAAGTAATTCATCGAAACTATCTTTTACCTTAGCTGACAAACTTTCCAGGATTGCGTTTATGAAAGGGTTGCCCGCGTCGGCGTTAAGATGATAAAAAAGCAGGGTAATAGTGTGGTCCGGTAAGGGGTTGGGTGCCTCAAGGCCATTGAGCGTTTCACCGGGAAGCTTGAGATCGAAAGTACCTTTGACCTCTTTTACCATCGAGTGTTGTATTTCAAAATCAAGCTTGGTAGGGGCTTGCATATCGGTAAAGCGAATTTTGATGACCTGATTACCCTTGAGCGGGCCGACATCGGCTTTTACTTCCAGTTCATACTCATTTTCGCCGGTAGAGGTCAGGCGTTGGGCTTCCGGGATAGCCTCTTTCCAATCCTGGATATTGGTCAGGGTATCCCATAATTTCTGGCGTTCGGCCAGACAGGGCTTGCAAGCGGTCAATTCCATTTGCTAATTTTATCCTTTTGTCGGTTTAATCTCGTAGGTTTAATCTTCTTCGTGTAGATTCAAGCCGTAAGGTGGAAACCGGAAAGCCATTTCGCGGGTGAAAAGACCTCCCAGGCCAACTTTCGCTATCGAGCGGGCGGTGAGGTGTTCACCGGCCAGTAAACGGGCCAGGAACAGATCACCCAGGGTGGTTCTGGAAAACATACCACAGGAGGCCAGGCCAAACAGGGCTGTTTCATTCCAGTAAGCCAGCCAGAAAAGCGTACCCGGATGGGCTGGTGCGCCGTGCCTTTCCATCGTAATGGATAGACGCGGCAAAACCTCAAAGATCGGGTCGAGCGGGTCATTGGAGTGACCACCGACCTGCAAGATCAATCGTGCGCCCCGGCGTTTGAAGTTCAGGAGGGCTTTCTCCAGCGCATCCGCCGAATTTTCGGCCACCGTTACGCCTAATAGTTCCGCCCCGAACCAGGCCAGTTTATGTTCTACCGCCAGTTGAAAGCGGTGACGCGGGCCGGGTTGTAGATGTTCGCGGACGATCACGCCCACCGGCCAGGGTTGAAACGGCCTGACCTCGATGACCGGCTGGCCGCCGGTAACTGCCGCAACGTCATCCAGGAGTTTTACCGGAAAGAACAGGGGGGTGACTTTGACCCCGGCTACTTCGGTTCCGACTTCTACGGCTATGTCGTTGAAAAGGGTAAAAACTGCCACGCCAGGTACTTCGTTTAATTGATCGAGCCGGGCTTCGTCGATGTGGAGCAAACCGCGCTGGCTGGCAAACAGGTTTACCCGGCTTTCGACCGGCGAATGTCGTTCCAGTCCAGTACCGGCCACCAGTTGAGCCAGGCGGACACCGGCTTCATCTTCGCTTACTTCGTCGGGGGACATTTTGATTAAATGCCACAGATAATCGGTCGGGGCAGACCGGGCCAGTGATTTTAGCTTTTCGGCCAACCCAGGCTGATCGGTCAGGCTGATAATATCACCTTTGCGAAATAAGAAGCCCCGACCTCGCGCGAAATCCGGCACGTTTACCGCCGAAACCAGCCCATCCAGGTTCGCAAAGTCTGGTTTAAATTCAGTTACTTGTAAAGCAAGTGCTTCCAACACTACACCGTGTTTCTTGATTTGCTATGCCAACCGGGAGCCGCCTGGAAGCAAGTAGACACGCAAAAGAAATATCAGATCGAAAGTCGATATAATAGTTCGGTACGAAATAGCACCCGGAAGTTTTAATGGAACAGATATTTTGTAAGCCACCAGCCAGCAGCTTTCCACAAAGAAAGGTTGTTAGTGATGGATTAGTTAGAATTTTAACAGGGTCTGGCGGCTTTGTAAATACTACATCGCATTAAGCTCAAACCAACCGGCAGTAGCAACGTTTTTTCCAGGGGCGGTAGGCAGCCTGAACTTTTAACTAAGACGGCATATATGCCCTTCCAAAAGGCTAATCTTCCTCGTCGGTCTCTTCGACATCAAGAACCGGAGTGGCCTGGTCGGGAGTGACAAAACTAAGAAATTCGCGCAGTAGAAGCGAGCCGTTTTGAGCGCGGCCCGCCTCGAACACCAGGTGCAACGAACGTTTGAGCGGAAGCGAATTAATCCGCATTGGTACGATCCGACCCCCGGCCTCAGCCGTTGCCATCGAGGATACAAAACCAACGCCCAGCCCCGCCGCTACCGCAGAAATGATGGCCTGAGTACTGCCCAACACCATCACTATTTTGTGAGCGGGCAATTCCATCCCGGCCTCCGCCAAAATGCGATGTACGGTTTGAATGGTGCCGCTGCCTTCTTCGCGGTCGATAAAAGCCTCGCCTTCCAATTCATTTAAATTTATCTGGCGGCGTCCATTGGCTGCCAGGTGATGATGTACCGGCACCGCCAAAACGATCTCGTCCTGCCATACTTCGCGGTCTTCCAGGTGCGGCTTGATGGCCGGGCGACCGATAAAACCGGCGTCGCATTCTCGCAAAATAATCCGGTTTTCTACCTCATCACTATCGAGAATTACGACAGTAGGCCGGACCTGCGGATAGCGAGCAGTAAAATCGGCCAGCAAGCGGGGTACCACATATTCGCCGGGGGTGGTACTGGCCGCCAGCATTAGCGGACCCTGCACATCATTTCGTTGTGAGTGCCAGCTTTCCTGCAAATTGTTGTAATCCAGCAAGACTTTTTCAGCAAAAACCAGAAAGTCGCGCCCTAAGCGGGTCAGAACTACCTGATGACCTTCGCCACGCTCGAACAGATCGATATTGAGTTCTTTTTCCAGGCGTTGCATTTTGCGGGTAACGGCCGGTTGGGTCAGGTTGTGTTGCCGAGCCGCCTCGCTTAGACTGCCCCGCCGGACGACTTCTAAAAACATTCTCAACTGGCTAAGGTTCATCTTTACTCCTGATATAAAAAATTGCTGGTATGTCTTTTTAATTATACACTATTATCAATTGTGGCATAGCTAAAATAGATTATCCGAGTCTGATTTATGTCAATTGGGGTGAGGTTAATATAAAGGTAGGTTAATTATTTGTCTATTCCAGAAAGACAACCCTTCGAGGGAAAGGTTGCACAGTTCGGTGCGGTTTAGGAATCTGGGGTGAAAATAAGCGGTCTGGCAATTGGATGAGTTAATACAGGCTTTGTACTTCGACCGGTAACGAGTGGCTTTCTACAACCGGATTGGTAGACCGGGTAGCTCGGAAGTAATAGACGAAATTGTATAATAACCAGCCAAAACCGGCAGTCGTCAGACCGGCCACCACATAGGGTATAACCGGCTCGGCGATTAATTCCCGCCAGACAAAAAAGGTATCCAGAAAATAGTCGCGCGGGGCGGCCCGAAAGTATACCAGCATATTGATCAGGCTTACCGCATTAAAGAGTAGATAGACCGGCACAACTCGCCGGTAGCGCAAGGCCGCCATCGCCAGGAAGAATATCCCATACACCAGGAAGCGTTCGCGCATCTTTAGTTCAAATAGGAAAAAGCCGGATACCAATAAAGCAGACACCAGGCTATCCCAGCAAAATTCTTCCAGCCGGTCCTGTACATGATGTCGAAGCAGCCAGGACAGTCCGCTCATTACTATGAATAGAAGGCCGATCAGAGCTAAACTGGCATAAGTGAGCCAGGTGGGCGGGTCGGTTCGACTGTAGCCAAGAACATACATAAGATTAAACCCAGATGCCGTTGGAGTACGCTGGTCGACACTACCCGCCAGACCGGGCTGAAACAAAAGGTTCGGCAGATAAGTTAGATCAAACCCAAATGCGGGAAGCCCCAGCAGCAAGGCCAGACCAAACCCGGCCAAACCGCCTTTAAGGGCTTTCCACCAACCCAGTCGCAAAAACAACAGGAAGGCAAAGTATGGAGCAATCAACCAGGCTTGCGGTTTGAAAAGCAGATCGAGCCATAGCAAAATTCCAGCGAACCAATACCAACGCCGGTTGATACAAATCAAAGTCGCCAGGAGCATCAGTGTCAGAACCGTATCGGTCTGACCCCAGCTAGCCGGATCGAACAAAAGGCTAGCCCCAAAGACGCTTAGGATCAGGGCCGGACGAGGCCAGCTTGCCGCGCTATCCGACTCCACAGCCTCGTGGGGAGAGCGGTTCAGCCGGTAGCTCAGTTTATCCAGATGCGTCCATAATAGCCAGACGGTTAGCGGCAGGGATAGTGAATAGAAGAATTTAAGGGCCACATCGCTCCCGGCCAGTCCCAACCAGCCCACCGCAAGCTGATAGAACCATAGAATATAGGCTATCAAGGGGGGATAGTTTAGCCGAGGAGAGGCCCGGTATATGTCAAAAGGGCCAGTCGGATTAGTATGAAGATCGGCAATCCACTGCAATGAAATCTTCATATCGGTTGGGCTGGGCGGGGAAACACAAAAAAAGGCCACTAAAAAGATCACGCCTGCCATGAACCACCAGCGTAACCCCACGCGAGTCAGATAGCGACCAGCCAGCGTGGTCAAACAAAGACCGCCGGCAAAAAACAGCAGCCAGGGCCACTGTCCTATAATATCATTTTGCAGGCTGGTCAGGTAGAGGGTTATAACCGGCAGCAAGCCGCTTCCCCACCAAAAGTTCAAACCCATTAAGGTAAACCAGCCGACCAGACCCAAACCTAACAGCAAGACTACCAGTAAATAAGGTTGCGGCCAGAACAAATAACGCAAGTGGGTCGGTCCCAGGCTAACCCGGTATTGTACAACGATCACTCCCAGGCTGCGCGCTTCCCCTGCCGGGCGAAACGAGTTGACCCCAATCTCTACAATGGCCCCATGATAGCAAGCCGGACAGGCCGGGATAGTAAAAGTATAATCGGAGTAGTCAGGGTTATTGTGATAATCAACCGTGCCGAGGAGGATACGCTGTTGCCCCCGCAACTCGTTAAAAGTTAGGTGAGCTTGGGGTGAACCTGCCGGACGATTAAGATTGAGTTTGATCGTAAATTTAAGCGGCGCATAGCGTGGCACATCGGGAAACCAAAGTTGAGCATCAGGACGGCTCCAGGTAAAACTATTTCCTTTGTCATCCTTTTCGGCATCGTAGAAAGCACTATAACCAATTGTTTTGGAATTAACCACCTTGACTGTATCGAAGATGAGCGTGCGTAAAGGCAAACTTAAAATCACAAACGAAACTAGATAAATCAGTAGCCACAGGGCGGGTACCCGCCAGAGTGAAGTATTTTTGTAAAATAATCCTATGAGTTTATTTGGACGAAACGGGCGGAGGCTGCTCATTATACTCAGATTAGTTCCTTTTTAAGCTATTTGATATTGGAAATTTACCAGTGGTGTACTTCCTGGCGACGCTAGTTGGAGGCAGGGAGGACAATTTCCAAAGCGAATTATAGGTCATACCTCATTATTGATCAAATTGACCGGACCCGGTTTTTGGTCTACAATCGAGGCCGGTTTAACGGCAAATCCTCAAAATTACCTGAAGGAGTTTTTAGAGTTGTTTAGCTTTTGGAAGTTCAAAACCCAGTCCGGCCTGGTTTCGGTACTGGTATTATTATCTATATTGCTGGCGGCCTGTGGAAATGATACGCCCAGTCCAGCCTCGGTGGCCGGAACGACCGTCGCAGGGACCGCTACCACTGCGGGTACCAGTTCCGCCACCATAGCTGCCGGGATGGCTGTTACTGGTACTACTGCTGCGTCTGGCGGAACCACAACTGTTGCGTCTGGCGGTACTGCCGCTGCCGGAGCCACAACTGCTGCCGCCAGCTCGCTTATTCCGGCTAACACTGAACCGGTCGGACCTTGCCGTGATGCCGATGCTGCGCCTGCCGCCAACGCTCCTAAGCCTACTCCAGCCGATACTACGGCGGCTACACTGCCGGAGTTACGCTACACCAGCGCGAATGTGTTATCGCCAAAAGATACTACGACCCAGGGTGTTTTGAAAAATCTGAGTACCAATCCCCAGTTCGCCGATCTGATCGGTAAGTTTTCCGGCGATAAGTTGAGCTTTTTCACCAGCCAGGACGGCTTTGACAAGGTCGATGCCTTTTACCGCAAATTGCTCGAAGGCGAGGGCTGGCAACTGTTACGGGCCGAAAGCGATGCTGCCAGCAAACAATCGCTGCTGGCCTATCAAAAAGCCGGTAGCAAGATCGTGATCAGCATCGATACGGTGCCCGCCGATACTTCCAGCTTCCCACCCGAATTCAAAGAGTTCCTCAAAGAAGGAATGACCTTTATCCTGGCGGTATCCGGCAAGGCGACCTCGGCGGTCCCCGATGCGACACCGGTCGTCATTCCGGGTACCCCGGTGGCTCCTTTACAGGCCGGGCAGCACTCATTTGCCACCATCGAGATGGAAAAAGGCGGCAAAATCGTGATCGAGCTTTGTCCCAACCTGGCTCCGGTCACGGTCGAAAACTTCGAGAAGCTGATCACCAAAGGCTTTTACAACGGTCTGAATTTCCATCGGGTCGAGAAATCGCCTAAACCCTTCGTAGTTCAGGGCGGCGACCCGAAAGGGGACGGCACCGGCGGACCGGGCTACCTTATCCCCGACGAATTCACCACTCAGAAAAAACATCTGCGTGGGACAGTGGCGATGGCGCATAGCGCAGCCGCCAATAGTGCCGGGAGCCAGTTCTATATTTGTCTTGACGCGGCGGCGTTCCTGGATGGCAAATATGCCGTGTTTGGACAGGTTACTGAAGGGATGGAAATAGTCGATAATATTGCGGTCGGCGATAAAATGAAGTCGATTACTCTTTCGGTCAAGTAGCGTTTGGAAATATAATTCTCTCGGTAAAAGTCTTTACCCTGAGCTTACAAGCTGTTACAATGCAGCCACGACTTGTGTCGTAGGATGCAAGTAACAGTTTTTTTATTCCCGTCCGGGCAGCAGTCCCGGCAGGTTTTAGGTTGTTCAGCAAGATCGCCGACCTTTTATACGGTCAGGCAGCGGAAATCATCAAGAAAATAATTTTAAGGAGAACAAAAATGGCAGAGACGACCGGCAAAAAGCTTGGTGCAATCGAGTTGGAAAATGGCGGGACGGTCCAGATTGAATTTTACCCCGACTCGGCCCCCAATACGGTCGCAAACTTTGAGAAACTAGCAAACAGCGGCTTTTATAATGGCCTGACTTTTCACCGGGTCGAGCCGGGCTTTGTGGTACAGGGTGGCGATCCCAATGGCGATGGCACCGGTGGACCCGGCTACAAGATTAAAGCCGAGTTCAACAGCCGCAAGCACCTGACCGGCACGGTGGCGATGGCCCGCGCCAACCAGCCCGATAGTGCCGGAAGCCAGTTTTATATTTGTCTGGCCCCGGCGGCGTTCCTGGATAACAATTATACCGTCTTTGGGCAAGTCACCGAAGGAATGGACCTCGTTCAGAAAATCCGCAAGGGCGACAAAATGAAAACCGTCAAGGTTACTAACGGCTAATTGCCCGTTAAGTTAAATACCAGCTTCAAGGGCCGTTAGCAAAAAGCGGCCCTTTTATCGGATTTGGTAGATTTAAAAAGGTCTTTTGGGACCAGCTTTTAATCACTATCACTCAATCGAAGGGCTGGCCCGTAAAATCTACTAGCTACCTGGATCAAATTAACCACTATGGATCGCACTTATCTTGAAGAAAAAGTAAAAACCCTGCCCCAGCGGCCTGGCGTCTACATTATGAAAAATAAAGACGGCCAGATTATTTATGTGGGCAAAGCGGTTTCGCTACGCAACCGGGTTTCCAACTATTTTGGCTCACTGAGCGGTCAGGCCCGCAAAGTTCAGTTGATGGTAGACCACATCGACGACTTTGAATATTACGTGGTCGATACCGAAGCGGAAGCCCTGAACCTTGAAAATACTCTGATCAAGGAACACCGGCCTTATTACAATATCTTACTCCGGGACGACAAAACCTACCCTTACATCAAAGTCACTACCAACGAAAAATGGCCGCGAGTATTTGTGGTGCGCAAGGTATTGGAGGATGGAGCGCGTTATTTTGGCCCGTTTGCCGGGAATGGCACCGCCGCGCGGACGATTAAACTACTGGATAAATTGTTTCCTTTTCGCAACTGCGATCTGAAAATCACCGAAAAAGAACCCCGTCCCTGCCTGGAATATTACATTCATCGCTGCCTGGGGCCGTGCGCCGGGTTGGCCGACAAAACCGAGTATGATGCGGCGGTCAATCAGGTGATTTTGTTTCTGGAAGGCAAATCGGACGACGTGCTGACCCAACTGGAAGCCAAAATGGAACAGGCCGCCGATGCACTGGAATTCGAGCGGGCGGCGATCTTGCGCGACCAGCTAAACGCGGTTCGCCAGGTGGTCGAGCAGCAAAAGGTGGTCAGTAGCTCTACCTACGATGAAGACGTGGTGGCGATGGCGCGCAGTGAGGGAGAAGCAGCCGTCCAGGTCTTTTTTATCCGGCGGGGCAAGCTTATCGGGCGCGAACATTTTATGCTGCAAGGGGTCGAGGACGAAACCGATAGCGATGTTTTGACCAGCTTTGTAAAACAATACTATAGCGAGGCGACCTTTATCCCACCGACTTTGCAGGTTCAATACAAATTGACCGAGGCCCGCGCGGTGGGGCAGTGGTTAAGCCGTAAAGCTGGCTTCAAAGTGGAAATTAACCGGCCCCAGGACGGCGAACGGCGCGACCTGGTAGAGATGGTGGCTCAGAATGCCCGCGAAGGCCTGGAGCAAAATCACTTGCGCTGGCTCAACGACCAGCAAAAGACTACCAAAGCCCTGGTGGAGTTGCAGAACTTCCTGGGACTGGCCGAGTTACCCCGCCGGATCGAGTGTTACGATATTTCAAATACCCAGGGAACCAACAACGTCGCCAGTATGGTCGTCTTTGAAAACGGCAGCCCCAAGAAATCCGATTACCGCAAATTCAAGATCAAGACGATTGAGGGGGCCGACGATTTCGGCTCGCTGCAAGAGGTATTGCGCCGCCGCTTCAAACGCGCTCAGACAGTCGAGGAGGCCGACCTGAATGCCCGCGAGGAAGTGGATGAAGAAATAGAAGAACAGGCCCAGTTAGAACAGTCGACCTCATTAGAAGGCTCAGTGGAGGTCAGCGAAAATTTTGAGGTGCAAGACCCCCACGACCAGCAATGGGGCGTGCGTGGTCATCCCAGTATGGGCCAGGCGGAAGTGAACGAGACCGCGAAACCCCGGCTAAAAAAGCCCGACCTGGGCGCGCGCAAGAAAACCGATTATTCCTGGCAATCGATGCCGGACCTGCTTATAATCGACGGGGGGCAACCCCAGTTGCGGGCGGTTTCACAGGTTTTGCTGGAACTCGAACTGAGCGATATTCCTCTTTTTGGCATGACTAAAGGGCCGGGCCGCAGCCACGACGAAATCGTCAAGGTCTTTCAGGATATTCCGATGAACGTACCGCGCACCAGCGAGGCTTTTTACCTGGTGCAGCGTATCCGCGACGAAGCCCACCGCTTTGCCATCACCTTTCATCGCCAGTTACGCAGCAAAGGAACTTTTGCGTCACCCCTAGATAGCGTACCGGGCATCGGACCCAAGCGCAAGCTGGCTCTGGTCAAGGCCTACGGAACCGCCGCAAAAATCAAGGCCGCCAGCGACGAGGAGTTACTAAAAGTGAAGGGTATGAATAAGGCTACCCTCACCAAATTGCGAGAATATTTGTAGAAAAGTTTATGCTATAATAAATAACCGAGTTTTAGAATATTTCTGTTCTATAATAAAGCGAGAAAAGATGTTTACCCACCCTTTGCCTAAGACCCGGATTATCAGCAGTTACGATCCCCAGGCCCTCCAGGAAGTAGCCAAAGAGTTAAAATTGGGCCGCCTGGCGGCTTTCCCGACCGATACAGTCTATGGGGCCGGTTGCCTGGCTTTTGATGCCGAGGCGGTGGCCCGGCTTTATACTGTCAAACAACGCCAACCCTCCAAACCTATTCCGATCCTGGTAAATGGCCCTGAACAACTTGACCTGATTACCCGCGAGATTACACCGCTGGCCCGGCGGTTGATCGACCGCTTCTGGCCGGGAGCTTTGACTCTGATCTTAAAGCGTCGGCCTGAATTGCCGGACGCAATCTGCGCCGGTGGGGATACCATCGCGGTTCGGATGCCAGCCCACGTGCTGACCCTGACTTTGATCCGGGAAGTGGGTGGGCCACTGGCGACTACCAGTGCCAATATGAGTGGCCGCCAGAGTCCACTGGACGCACAGCAGGTCTTGATCAACCTGAACGGGCGGATCGACCTTATTTTGGATGGCGGTCCCTGTCCAGGTGGTATCGATTCGACGGTGGTGGATGCTACCGGGGAGGAAGTACGAATACTGCGGGAGACGGCGATCCCGGCTCGCCAGATTAAAGAGGCTTTGAAGTAACTAATTATGCGTGTTGACCGGATTGTAGTTCTGACTATCCTGATCGCCCTGACGCAGGGCTTTTTACTGGTTATCGACCCGACCAGCGGGCCATTTTCCAAACTGGTTTCCCAGAGTTATCAGCTACCACTGACCCTTTTGCTGTTATCGGCCCTGGTTGCGATTACCTCCGGCATTGCCGACGCGACGGTGCGCTCTCATCCCCAAATTTATTTGCTCAAGTTGCCGGTCGTGCGGGTGCGTGGTCAGCGTTTTGAATTCGCTCCTTTTGCCTGGATTTTGCCCTCGCTACTGGTAGTCGGAACCTATCTTTTCTTACGGTTGTTTAATAACGTACCGGTCCAAATTGTTGGGACGATTTTATCGGCCCTGGTGCTACTGGTGGTTATTATCGCCCAATATTACACAGTCGGGCGGCAAGAACGGCTGTATGGCTGGGCAAATATCGGGCTGTATTTCGCCACCTACATGGCCGGGTTTCTGATCTTTAGCGCGATTTACGTAAACAAATGGCGGGCATTGACCAGTGCGCCACTGGTCGGGCTGGTCAGTTTCCTGCTCACCTACGAACTCTTGCGCCAGACCAAGACCGCCAATACTCGCTTGCTGATCTACGCCGGAGTGGTAGCCCTGATTATGGCTCAAGTAACCTGGGCACTTAACTACTGGTTGCTGACGGTTTTGATCGGCGGCATCGTGCTGATCTTTATTTTCTATGTAGTGGTCGGCATTCTGCAAGCCTATCTCACCAACAACCTGAACCGGGCCACCTTGCGGGAGTACGCTTTTACCTCGCTGGTAGTGGGCCTACTGATCGTCATTTCGATCATAAATAATCCTCAATTTATTACAAAGTAGAGAAAATTAAATGAGCGAAGAAGAGAACCTTATCCCTGAAAGTGGCGATTACGATCTGATGCTCCAACTCGACCGGCTGGAAAGTTTGCGCGAGGATTTGCTCGATAACAAACTGGATAACCTGACCGGCCTGGAAGCGGCCCTGGCTTTGCTGGTTCCGACCGGTCCAGAAACAGAAGAACGGCGCAACGACTTGCAGGAAATTCGGACCGAAATGCTGGCTTTGAACCTGGACACCCTGGACGAGATTGAAACCCAAATCGACCGGCTTAATCAACAATTGGATGATGAGGACGACGAATAAATAAGGTAAGCCTCGGTATGGGTTGTGGTACAGCTTTGAGAAAGTGCGGTATCAAAATCGCTATAGTCGAGTGTAGCGGCCAGAGTCAAAAATACATAAAATACTTGAAATGAAAATAATAGAACCTCTTGACGAGAATACTAAACGGAATAAGTGGTATTTTGCACCTTCAATTCTTCGTATAGTATCATAAGATGATAGTAATTTAGTCCTTATTATTTTTAGAGGGCTTAAATGATAATAAGGAAAATCTCTTTAGGTAAAACAAAATTGGCTTTTATCCAAAATAAACAGAATTCACTAACAGACTAATAAAATAAGACTGCTGGCAGAAGTGGTAAAATAATTATTCAGACCCCAGGGAGGGGTCTGAGGCAGCAAAACTTACTCTACGCCGACCGTTTCGCCGAGGTAAGTGCGGCGAACATTTTCGTTGTTCAGCAGGTTCTGGCCGGTGTCTTCCAGCACTATCGCGCCGGTTTGCATCACATAACCCCGCGAGGCAATACTCAGAGCCGCCAGTGCGTTTTGCTCGACCAGCAGGATAGTCGTACCTTGCTTGTTAATATCCAAAATGATCTGGAAAATAGTCTCGACCAGCAGCGGCGAAAGACCCATACTGGGTTCGTCCAGCAGCAAAATCTGGGGACGCGCCATCATTGCCCGGCCAATTGCCAGCATTTGCTGTTCACCACCGGACATTGTACCAGCCTGCTGTTTGATACGCTCTTTTAGGCGGGGAAACAGGCCAAAAATTAGCTCCATATCGCCGGCGATTTCAGCTTTGTCGCTTCGCAGAAAAGCTCCCATTTCCAGGTTTTCCAGCACCGACATTCGAGGGAAAATCTTGCGCCCTTCCGGTGACTGGGAGACCCCTAGTTTGACGATTTCTTCGGGCGGGCGGCTATCGATCCGCTGATTTCTAAGTAAAATCTGTCCAACTCTGGGCCGGATAATACCGGAGATAGTTTTGAGGGTGGTAGTTTTGCCGGCCCCATTGGAACCGATCAAAGTTACGATTTGACCCGGATAAACCTTGAGCGAAATACCACGTAAAGCCTGAATATTGCCGTAGAAGGACTGAATTTTGTCCAGCACCAGCACCGGTTCATCCAGGCGCGTATTGTCGGGGAGCGTACCGATTTGATTGGGGGTTGACATTGTTTAGTGCTTCTCCTTCTCTTTCTCGTCAGCCACAGCCTGAGCATAGGCTTTGCCCAGATAGGCTTCGATAACCTCGGAGTTGGCTTTGATCTCGTCCGGCAAACCCTCGGCAATCTTGCGGCCAAAGTTCAGTACAGTTACCCGGTCGCTGATCTCCATTACTACTTTCATATCGTGTTCGATTAATAGCACAGTCACCCCGCGTTCATCCCGTAACATCTGAACCAGGTGGGTTAGTTTAGCCGTTTCGTTGGGATTCATTCCGGCACTTGGTTCGTCCAGTAGCAACAATTTGGGGTCGGTCGCCAGCGCCCTGGCAATCTCCAGGCGACGCTGATCGCCATAGGACATATTCTTGGAAATCTCCTCGTATTTGCCTTTTAGCCCGACGAAATCCATTAGCTCCATCGCTTTCTGACGGGCCATTACTTCTTCGCGCCGCACCGAAGGTGGCCGGATAATCGCCCCAAAGAGACCGGCTTTCAGGCGACCGTGTTCGCCAACCAGTACATTTTCCAGGGCGGTCATCTGGCTAAAAAGGCGAATATTCTGAAAAGTCCGGGCAATACCCCGGTGCGTTACATCGTGGATTTTCAAACCCATCAGGGGTTTACCATCAAACATAACCGTTCCGGTCGTCGGGGAATAAATACCGGTCATCAGGTTAAAGAAAGTAGTTTTCCCGGCTCCGTTTGGCCCGATCAAACTGACGATACTGCGGTCGGGAATATCGAAATCGACTTTATTGACGGCGGTCACACCACCGAAATTTTTGCTTACGCTTCTTGCTTCAAGCAGGGCCATAGTAGCTTGCTCCTCTTATTCGTCGCGCCGAGGCCGGCTGCTTTCATTTGTCGAAGGGTTATAGTTAATGCTGCGGGTCTGGTCGGCGGCGGTAATTGCGTCGTCGGAGGCCGCCGCCTGGGGTTGCAGATTAGACGGGTCATCGGCTCGCAGTTCGGCCCGACGCTGACTGCTGGGGAACAGACCTTCAGGCCGCACCAGCATCATTACGACCAGAATCAAACCAAAGATCAAAAGCCGAGTTTGTGAGCTGCCGAGGTTAGCCAGAAGCCCGGCCAGAAAGTTATCGGCACCACTACTTTGTTTTATATTGTTAGATTGCTCGGTGATCAAACCGAGCAGATTGGGAATCAGCAGACGGTCGCTAAGTTGGAGTACAATCGCGCCAATAATGACACCCCACAGATTACCCATACCACCCAAAATGACCATTGCCAGCACGATAATCGAGACATCAAACCGGAACTGGCTGGGATTGGCTGAATTAAGACTTCCGGCGTATAAAGCCCCGGCAAAACCGGCAAACGAAGCTCCCATCGCAAAAGCCAGTAACTTGGTGCGTACCAGATTGATACCCATCGAGGAAGCCGCAATTTCATCTTCACGGACGGCTTGCCAGGCCCGACCCAACCGGGAATTGATCAACCGGCGAATCATCCAGATCGAGAAAATTACTACGATCAGCGATAAGGTATACCAGGGAACAAGATTGGTGGAACTAAAAACCACACCCGGAAAAGTCGGCGAGGTTAGATTTGCCAGACCCCGGTCCCCACCGGTCAACTGAGTCAGATTGTTGAAGGTAATCGGGACAATTTCACCAAAGCCTAACGTTACAATCGCCAGATAATCGCCGCGTAGACCGAGGGTAGGTGCGCCCAGCAAAAGGCCAAAAAGACCGGCCATCAAAAACGAGATCGGCAGTGCAATCCAGAAGTTAGTTAGCGGCTCACCATTTTGGGCCAGTGGGCTTTGCGAGGAAGTCAGAAAGGCCAGGGTGTACGCTCCTATAGCGAAGAAGGCCGCATACCCCAAATCGAGTAGACCGGCATAGCCGACCACGATGTTCAACCCCAACGAGAGCAGGATAAAAATGAACATACTGTTAAACAGCGAAATCCAATCCACATAATCGCGCGGATCGAGAAAAACTTTTAAGACATAAGGTAACGCAAAAGCGAAAATCGCCAGGGCGAAAAAAATAACCATTTGAACGCGCTTCTGAGGTACTCGCTGTGGTCGAGCTGCCGGGGGTACAACCCCACCCGGTACTTTTACGGGAGCCGATACTTTCATATACTACACTTTCTCCTGCACATTATCGCCCAGAATACCGGTCGGACGGAATACCATAACCAAAACCAGTACTACAAAAACGGCGACCGAGGCCCAGATGGACAGCGTTAAACCAAATTTGGTGGTCAGGTTAAAGAAACTCGATTGGGTAAAGGAGTACACCAGACCGATAAAGTAACCACCCAGCACCGCTCCGTTGATATTGCCGATACCACCCAGTACAGCCGCCGTAAAGGCAAACAAGCCATAGGTAAAACCCAGGTCGTAGCGGACGGCCCCACTGACCGAATAAATACCGTAAATCGTACCGGCGGCCCCGGCTAAGGCTCCCCCGACCAGGAAAGCGACGCTAATGGTACTTTCAATATTGATACCCATCAAAGCCGCCGCCTCGCGGTTCTGAGCCACCGCCCGCATAGCTTTGCCGGTTTTGGTGCTATTGACCAGGTAGCGCAAGCCGACCAGCAAGACCGCCGCTGCCCCGATCACCAGAAAACCGGTTACTGGAAACTGGATCAAGTTCTTGGTATCGCCAAATACATCGCCAACCAGGTCGGTATTGGTGCCAAATTTGTTGGGAAACAAAACCGGATAGCCTTTGCTGGTCGAACTATTGATATAAAGCCCGACGCTTTGCAGAATAAATGACACTCCGATTGCCGAGATAAGCGGAGCCAGGCGGGGGGCATTGCGTAGCCGCTTGTAAGCGATTTTGTTGATCATGTAATTCAAGAAACCGCAAACGACCATCGAAATCAGGATTGCCAACACGATGATCAGCAAAATAACGATCAGGGGAGTGTCTTTTGAAACCGGTTGGCCGGGTTTGGTGTTGAGCAGAAAACTCAGAACGCCAAATCCGGTAAGCGAACCAATCATAAAAACGTCACCATGAGCGAAATTAATTAACTCTACGATGCCGTAGACCAGGGTATAGCCCAAAGCGATCAGAGCAAACAGCGACCCACTCAGCAGCCCATTGATCAAAACCCCGATTACGTTATCGTAGCGGGGAGCCGATTTTTCACCAAAAAGGCTGAGGGCAATGATGGGCAACACCAAAGCGACCAGGGTCATGCCGCCTACGATGATGTAGCTACGGTACTTTAGAAATTGCTCCCGGCGGGCCACTACCACGACCGGTTCGGCATTGACATTGGGGTAGAGTTGGGCCGCAATCAGCAAAGCCGGGCTGATTACAATCAGGCTAAAAATCAGCAGCACACCAATAATAATTCCCGGCAGACTGGCCGGATAAGTGGTGTTTTCATCTTGAATTAAATCTAATATCAGGTGAAGAATGGCTAAACCCGGCGCGACGTATAGGGCCATAATCTTTAGAATATTAAATTTGTAGCCCTTGCGTATAAAGAGAAGGGTACCGGCCACACCTGCGCCAATCCAAAGGACCAGCAAGATAGCTTCTAGCAGTAATCTACTCATTTCCTGGTATTCTCCCAAGTCCTTTGTTCATTAACACCTGTATAAAGAAGGATGGCCCAGGTGAGCCAGCAATTTTTTATTGGGTTTAATCAGGGACACTCTCAAGCAGTGAAAATGTTATCAGGTAGTAAAAAATTCACGATTGGTGACAGGTACTTTTATATTATTATTTGACTAGCTGAAAAGCAGAACTTTGAGAATTTCTTTACTCTAACCGTCAACCGCCAATCAAATTGACTGGCGGCTGAGGTTTGAGCTTAAAATCTAGGCAGCTTTAGCTTTACCTTTGACTTGAGTGAGGAAAGTCCACTTGCCATCTTTGACCTGAGAAATCACATAATCGGTCAGAGTGGTATCACCATTCTTGTCAAAGCTCCACTTACCGGTCACACCGTCAAAATCTTTGATCCCGGCCAGGGCCTGGACGATTTTGGTACGATCTTTGCCCGCCTGTTTGATAGCGGTCAAAGTCACGGTCATAACTTCGTAACCGTAAATGGTATAGCCTTCGTGACCGCCGTATTTGGCGTCAAACTTCTTGAGGAAAGCCTGACCTTTAGCGGGCAACTTGGTCTCGTCAATACCTTCCAGGCTGGAATAAACGCCTTCAGCCGCCGCGCCGGCACCCTTGATGAAAGCATCTTCCTGGATACCATCGCCGCCCATAAACGGCACCCGGATACCAGCCGCCCGGATAGCACTGATCAGTTTGTCGGCATTTTGCTGAGTAATACCACCAAAGAAAATCGCGTCAGGGGCGGCTTGCTTTACAGTACTCGCCAGCGAGTTGTAATCCGACTCTTTGCCGCTGATCGAAGCGCGCTGTGAGCAATCCAAACCGGCGTCCTTACAGGCGTTTGCGAAGGAATCAGCCAGACCCTTGCCGTAGTCCTGTGAGTCGTCGATTACGAAAATCTTCTTGGCGTTGAGGGTCTGCATAAAGGCGACGTCCGCCGGACCCTGAATATCGTCAGCCGTTACAACCCGGAAGTAGTTGCGCAGTTTCGGGTTAGCCTTGTAGTAATTGTCCGGGTCGCCCTGGGCACAACCACTGAAGGCATCAAAGCGGGTAATACAGGGGTTGGTATTGGCCGGGCTGATCATCGCCATACCAGCCTGATTCATGATCGGGATCGAAATCTTGGCCGCGCCAGAGTTGTAGGTACCGATGTAAGCCATCGCGTCCGGGTCGGCTACCACTTTGTTAGCGTTAGTAGCTTCCTGAGCGGCGTCCCACTGGCCTTTGGCAGCCGTAGCATCGTCCAGCGACTTGTAAACGATGGTGTAATCACCGATCTTGCCGGTACCACCGGTGAAGTCGTCAAGTGCCATCTTCATAGCGTTGACGACGGTCTCGGTCTGATGCTGGCTGGAACCGGTCAGGGGCAGCGAGCTGTAAATTACGATGGTGCCACTGCCACTAGCGGCGGCGGCGGTAGTACCAGCGGCGGCGGCGGTAGTAGCGGGGGCAGCAGCAGTCGTCATAGCGGCAGCAGCGGTCGTCATAGCGGGGGCAGCAGTCGTCATAGCGGGGGCAGCAGTCGTCATAGCGGCAGCGGCAGTCGTAGCGGGGGCAGCAGCCGTAGTCGCAGCGACAGCAGCAGTTGTGGCGGCGGCAGGAGCGGTGGTAGCAGTGCTATCACCACAAGCTGCCAGCATTCCAGCCAGTATCAAGCTAAAAAGGGCCATTGCCCATAGCTTTAAAAACTTGTTCATTCTAAACTTTCTCCTCCTGAGTGATGTTGCGCAAAACTCAGTTTACCTATTTCGTTTCTGATACTACAGTTACTACAATAAACTGATTTAATCAGCCGCGCCTGGCAACTGATTAATTGGTTCTTGTGGTTTGTTAAATAATGAAAAGCCCTCATACACCATCTACATATATCAGGACTTTACCGGTTTATCAGTGCCGGTCGGACTCAAAGGACCAACAGCATTAATAAACTTTACTCTGTCTCGCGGAGATAGAGTCTGGCAAAAGTGTTAACAGATTTTGGAGCCGACGATCAGGTAAAACTTTTAAAAGAAACAGGATCGAAGCTGCTAAAACCAGTTAACAGTAGTCTTTGTGATTGCCTTCGTAACTAAAACGTTCGCCGACTACCACCAAATACATTTCGGAAAGATTGGGTTCATTCGCTGAAACACCTTGCAGGTCAAATTACCCCGGTGTTAATTTTTCATTATCGGGATTATAACCAAGTTCGTCTGGCTTTGTCAAGCTGACACGTCGAGATCAATGTCCATTTGGCTTATTTTTAGGGTTAGATTAGAGTATTTATTCAGCCTATCTAAATAAGTCATAACCCCTAATTTAAAGTTGACTATAAGTCGAGGCAAGGTTAAAATGCCTGTGCAAACCGACTGACGGCTATTTTGCCAAATAATTGCATAGCGATGGCTTTCTTGGGCCGGAGTTAGAAAAAAAATAGAAAAAGAATGATAGAAGCTGAAAACCTAACAAAATACTATGGTAATCGCAGTGCCGTGCGCGACCTGACTTTTCAGGTAGGCAAAGGTGAAATCGTGGGTTTACTGGGGCCAAACGGGGCCGGTAAAACTACTACTATGCGAATGCTTACCGGCTACCTGCCGATAGACCGGGGCCGGGCGGTGGTGGCCGGTTACGATGTCAGCGACCGGCCAATGGAAGTTCGCAAACGATTGGGCTATTTGCCGGAAACTGTGCCGCTCTACACCGAAATGCCGGTCAATACCTACCTGGACTTCACGGCAAAAATCCGGGGGGTCCCGGCCAATGGCCGCAAACGGCGGATCGAAGAAGTAATGGAGCTGTGCCGGATCGCCGATGTCAAGAATAAAGTAATCGGCAAACTCTCGCGCGGTTACAAACAACGGGTGGGTCTGGCCCAGGCGATCATTCACAATCCCCAGGTGATTATCCTGGATGAACCGACCGTCGGCCTCGACCCGCGCCAGATTATCGAAATTCGTAAAGTCATTCGTGACCTGGCCGGGAACCATTCTATTGTACTAAGCACCCACATTCTGCCGGAAGTCAGTGCCCTGTGTGACCGGGTAGTGATTGTAAACCGGGGCCGGGTGCTGGTCGAAGATACCCTGGCTAATCTGGAGCGACGGGATAGCCCGACCGAACGCTTGCGGGTGGAAATCCGGGGGCCGGAAGGCGAAATCCGCGAGTTTTTAGCCACCTGGCCGGGCGTGGTAGCGGTTGAAGATGCCCTCAACACGATTGATGAAGAAGTAGACCACCAGACGGGCGTTGTCCGTTACGAATTGGTGGTGGCCGCCGGAAACGATGTCCGCGAGGGATTGGCCGGGGCTATCGTCGGCAAAGGCTGGGGTCTGCTGGAAATTCGGACGGTTACACCTTCCCTGGAAGAAATCTTTGTCAAGTTGGTCAATGACGACCTGGCTCGCCTGGAGGAGGAAGAAGCCGCCGACGACCCGACGAACCCGGCCACCGGTCCGTTGGCTGCCCGGCGATCCACCGCTTACCAGGACGAAGAAATGGACGAAGTTGAGGCGGTTAGTGAGGCAGAACCGGCCTCCGAAGAAGTATTAGAGGTCGAGGGAGATACGCCGCGCGATGCCAAACGCCGGGTTTACCCGGTAGGCGAAACCGCCGACCGTAAAGCCGCCCCGGCCTTCCTGAACAACGAGGAAACCGAGACTACCAGCCCCAAAGAGTAGCTATCGACGGTTTGCCGGAGAAACTAAAGAGCGACAAGCTCTCCGGCAAAGATTAGTTTGAATGAGGTTATGAAGAACACATATTATATTACGCAGCGTGAGCTTTACGCTTACTTTGCCTCACCAATTGCCTACATTATGATGGCCTTCTTTTTGGCCTTCAGTGGGGCATTGTTCAGTATCTTTTTTAATCAGGGAGCAGGCAGTGCCGGTTCAGCCACCGTCAACGCCGAATTAAATACGGTTATGCGGGGCTGGTCGTCCAGCGTCGGGTTTTTCTTGCTGATATTTATCTCGATTATCACGATCCGCTTGATCGCCGAGGAACAGCGTACCGGCACCCTGGAACTGCTACTGACCTCCCCGGTACGCGACTGGGAAGTGGTAGTCGGTAAGTTTTTCGCCACGCTGGTTTTACTGTTGCTAACGTTGGCTTTTACTTTCTTTTATGTCTTATTGATGGTCTTATTTGGCGGCAAACCAGATTGGGGACCGCTTCTGTCGGGCTATCTGGGCCTCCTGCTGATCGGCGGAGTTTCAGCGTCCTTCGGGATACTGGCCTCCTCGTTGAGCCAGAGCCAGGCTGTCGCCGCCGTGATCGGCATTCTGGTCTCGATTGTATTATGGTTCCTGGGACCGCTATTTGTTAGCAACGGACCGAACAGCAGCGAGTGGTGGTCGGTCGCCCTCAGCTATGCTTCGCTCGAATCGCACGTCGATAGTTTCTCCAGAGGCTCGCCCGACCTCAAGGACGTGATTTATTACGTGACGCTCATCGTGCTTTTCCTGGGTATCACGGTGCAGGTACTGAAGATGCGGAGAGGTGAGTAAAGATGGGCCGAAACACTATAAAACAACTTGGACGGCTGGCGGGCTATCTGATCGTCCCTCTGACGCTGGTAATCGCAATCGGGCTGATCTCGGTGCGCCGCTTCGAGTGGTATATTCTGGTAGGTCTGATCGTGCTGGCGGCGGCTATTGCCTTCTTTGCGGCCACCAACCCGGAAGTCTGGCAACGCCGGTTAGGTCGGCAACGGGTCAGCAGCACCATCAGTGGAATTGTGGTAATCATCGCCCTGGTCGGGATCATCGCCCTTATCAACATTTTGATGCAGCGCACCAACTTCCAGCTCGATTTGACCAAAAACAAAAGCTTTACGATTTCGGATGCCAGCGTAAAGGTAGTTCAAAACCTGAGTGGGCCGGTTACGGCGATTGTGTTTTACAATTCCGCCACTTTGAGTCAGCAGCAACAGGCGACCGACCTCCTGAAACAATTTACAAATCATTCCGATAAACTAACCGTCCAAACAATCAACCTGGATAACGATCCACTGGCGGTACAGCGTTACGCGGTCAAAACCAATCCCGATATTGTCTTTACCAAAGGTACTCGCAAAGAGGATACCGCGACGGTTGACGAACAAAGTTTTGCCCGGACCTTGCTAAAAGTCCAAAACCCGGCCAAACGGGTGCTGGTAGTTACCGGCCACCAGGAACTGGCAACCCAGCCAGATCAACAGGGTAATTCGCTTGCGAGTACCATTCAATCTCTATCAGATAACAATTATAAGGTCGAGATTTACAACTCGGTTACGGGAACCTCCACTCCCACTACGCCCACCGACCCGACTAATCCGGCGGCAGCTCCGGCCACCGGTACTCTGGTCCAACTCAACCCGGCAGAGGATATTTTGCTGATCGTCGGGCCGCGCGGCAAATTTTCCGATGACGAAAAAAACCGGTTTTCAACCTTCTTCAAGCAGGGCGGTAAAGCCTTGATCGGTTATCAGGTTACAGGCGTAACCGACCCGGCTCAGGCCACCAACCTGAACGATTTGTTGACCGATTGGGGCGTGAAATTCAACCCCGGCGTGGTAGTGGAAACCGATCCCAACCGCCGCTCGCAACAAAGTGCCACCGTACTGGTTCCGACCGCCAGCACTTCATCCGAGATTACGCAAGGCTTTAGTGCCCAGGATGTACTGGTAGTCGCTAATAGCAGTTCCATCGAGAAGAGCGGTACTAACCAGGCCACCTTTAATCAGCTTTTGACGACCTCGAGCAACTCTTATTTGAAAGTCAATCTGGCCTCCAAGACCATTGAGTTCGAGCAGGGGGATGTCAGGGGACCAATAACGGTGGCGGCCAGTATCCAGCAAAAAGCAACCCAGGCCGCTCCGGCTATTTCGGCCACCACCATTGTATCCGGTACCACCGCTCCGGCGGCCACCGATGCAAACCTGGAAACGCGCCTGGTGGTCCTGGGCAGTGCCCTGAGCCTCAACGACGCGCTTTTACAGAGTGGTAGCAACAATACTTTCTTGCTAAACGTGATGAACTTCCTGAGTGCCAGCGGTAACAACATTGTAATTCCGCCTAAAGCGGCCAACAACCCACCCTTTACCGTTTCGCAAAGTCAGTCGAGCCTGAGCTTTTGGTCCAGTTTTCTGGGTATTCCAATCCTGATTCTGTTCCTGGGGCTGGCAGCCTGGTGGAGGAGACGCTAAATATGCGAAGATATGTTGGCCCTTTGATCGCGCTGGCGATCTTTATAATCCTGCTCTTGTTCGTGCTGCTAACCCAGAATAATAACAGCACTACCCAGACGGCTGCCCTAGCCACGCCGACTACTAACGCCGCCGTCAAGGATTTGCAGATCCTGAGTCTGACCGCTACCGATCCGATCACCGAATTGAACGTCAAAACGATGACCGGAACCCTCCAGTTAAAGCTGGATAGTGGTCAGTGGAAAGAGCTTGTGCCCAAAACGCTCAGTCTGGATAGTGCAGTAATCACCGATACTGTGGCGCAGCTTAGAAATCTGGCTGGAGCCTCCTTGATCCCATCCGATAAAGCCGGCGATCTGGCGACTTTTGGCCTGGATAAGCCAACCGTGACCGTGATGTTGGTGGCCGGGTCGGGACCCAAGACTCTGCTGTTTGGTTCGCTCAATCCGGCTACCAATAATTATTATGTGAAACGGGATGATGATCCAAAGGTCTGGACGGTTAGCTCGTTCGTGGTCAATACGCTGGTAACATGGCTGACTACACCCCCAACGCCAGCCCCGACCATCGCCTTGACCGGTAGCCCGTTGACACCTTTGCCGAGCGTAACGCCTTCGCCAACGGTAGCCCCGCCGACTACGCCTGCCGCCGCTCCGGTAACTACTGTCGCACCGACTACAGCAGGCGTCACCACCGGCGCACCGACAACGACGGAAGTACCGACCACCGCCGCGCCAGGAACTACCAAATCCTGACCAACCGGAATTTCAGCAGTCAGTAAACCCTGGCTGCTGATTTTATTTTCAAAAGTTTAGTAAACAGGAGGCCAGTTTGAGCGAAATTTCAAAACCAGCCGAAAAAACTCCGGGGTTGAGTGTCCTGGGGGCCAAAGTCGGCTTTGGTCTGTGGCTGCCCGAACACCTGGACCGCTGGATCGAAGCGATCAAAGACCCGGAAATGAATATCTTGAGCGATGGCACTTTCTCGATGCCTTCACGCGAACACGAGGCTTCGACCTTTGAGGGTGCCGCTAAAGAAGGTGGGGTTAACTTTGCAATTTACGAACTAGGTGAGATGCAATTTATTGGGCTATGCGGCCTGTTCGGGGTCGACCAGCGACAGCAAACTGCCATGCTGGGTATTTCGATTATCGATAAACGCTTCTGGGGTCAGGGATACGGTAGCGAGGCGGTCAGGCTGGCGGTAGATTACGGTTTCCGGTTTTCCAATTTGCACAATATCTGGCTCAGTACTTCCAGTTTCAACCGGCGAGCAATCCGGGCTTACGAGAAGGCCGGTTTCAGGCTGATAGGTAGAAGGCGCGAGGCGCAAATAATCAACGGCAAACGTTACGACCAGGTGTACATGGATTGTCTGCGTTCGGAGTGGCAAAGCCCGCAACCCGGCTGGTTTAATTTAGAGGCCTAGAGCCAACTTTACCTGATCGAGCCCCGCTCCTTCGAGCCGTAGACGTTTCTGACGCGCCGCATAACCAGTGACCAGGGATATATCGCTTTTGGGCAGATGGCACAGCTTTGCCAGAAACTCTATCAGCATCTCGTTAGCCGCTCCTTCGACCGGCGAAGCGGTTAGATTTATCCTGATCGCGCCATTGACAATCCCGGCTACCCGGTTGGTGGCGCTACGCGGGCTTACTCGCACCAGCAAGGTCAGGCCGGTTTCGTCGGCTTGCAGGGGTTCATTCATATTATGTAGCCCCACCCCTGACCTCTCCCCAGGGCCACCAGTGGACGGGGAAAAGAAAGAGTATTAACAGACACTGGGGCACCCAGTGGGTACCCAACCCCCACGACCCCTGCTTCGACTCAATTCTAAATCTTATACTGTGATTTAAGAGGCAAACGTCAGATAGAGTCGTCGATTTTGGCACCGTATTTAGCCAGAATATCTTCTTCCATAATTTCGTCGTCGGTGATGTGATCCTGGGTCCAACCGTTCTCGAACTCAAAATCCTCGACGGCGTTTAATCCCACCTCGTATTCTTCCCAGGTGGGTTTGCGATTGAGCAAGGGGTCCTTGAGGGCTTTGTAGGCCGGGAAATATTGATCCATCACACTCACACTGACGGTCGGCGAGATTTCTTCGGCGATCCACTGCAAAACTTCGCGGGTCTGGCTCAGGTTGTTTGGCATCACCAGATGCCGGATTATCAGGCCGCGCACGGCGATCCCTTCCTCATCCAGCACCAGGTCTCCCACCTGGCGGTACATTTCCAGCAAAGTTTCGCGGTTGTTGCGGACATAATCACGCGCTCGGCTGGTGGTCCAGGCAGCCCGATCGTCGGCGTACTTGGCATCCGGCAGGTAAATGTCTACCACGTTCTCCAGCAATTTCACCACGTGCAAATTTTCATAACCGCTGGTGTTGTAAACCATCGGGATCGTCAGACCGCGTTCGGCGGCAATCACCAGGGCTTTTAGAATTTGTGGCACATAGTGGGTAGGCGTTACCAGGTCGATATTGTGGGCACCCCGTTTCTGCAACTCCAGCATCATTTCGGCCAGCCGTTCGTTGGAAACTTCTTTACCGTGACTTTGCTGACTGAGAGAATAATTCTGGCAATAGGTACATTTGAGGGTACAATTGCTAAAGAAAATCGTCCCGGCCCCACGAGTGCCGGTAATCGGCGGTTCTTCCCACTTGTGAAGGACATAGCTGGCGACTTTGGCGGTGGTGCCACTGTAACAAAAACTGCGCTTGTCGGTGTTGCGGTCGATCAGGCAGTTGTGAGGACATAGGGTACAGGCACTCAGAATTTCCCAGGCGGCGTCGGCCCGGCGGGCCAGTTCACCACTTTTATAAAGTTCTACGTAGCTGGCTATCTCAGCCATTTAATATTTCCTGCCAATCTATTCTTGATATGAGATTTATTGATTATCCGGGCCGGGAGGCGGGTTGTCAGACCGGGGGCGACGCTGGCGAGGCGGTTGATAGCGAGCAGTTGGCTGTTCATACTGATTGCTGGGTTCGTTATTAGAGAGAGCAGCGTTAGCCTCACCGTTCCCGTTGCCATTACCGTTAGCAGGGGAGCGAGCCGGGTCGATCTTGGGTTTATAGGCCTCGTAGTCGTGTTCTTCGCGGTAGGTATAAACCTGCTCATCATTTGGATAGTTGTAATTCTGACCACCGTCGGCATAGGGGGCCGGAGGTACCGGAGATGTAGCCGGTGCCCCGGAGTAAACCGGGTCTGCTGAGTGATATGCGACAGTCGCCAGATCGAGATCGGCAGTCGTGACGATAGCCGTACCGGGGGTGGTTTGGCTGCGCGGTTGAGGCGGTTGGGTACGTGGTGCGCCCAACCCGACCCGTTCGGCTCCGGTATCACGCGGGCGTAATTTTTGCGGTACGCCACAAAAGGGGCAACTGGCCCATTTCAACTTGATCAAAGAACCACAGCCGGGGCATTCGCGGCGAAGGCGGGTGCGGCAATTGAAGCAAAACATAAAGTCGGGCTGGGTTTTGACCCGGCAGGTCGGACAAATTTCGCGTTCTTCCAGGTCCTGTAGCATATATTCTTCTTGCAAACTACGCTCGTAGGATTGGACCAGGCTTTCTTTTGGCCGGACCAGTACATACAACAGAACGCCCGGTATATTGAAGAACAGCACCAGCATGGTCGCAAAAACCTGGGCAATAACATCGCGGGTGCGAGATTGTATGTCGCGGAAGGTCCAGACACACAGGGTCAACCAGAGTACTACCAGAAAGGCAATCAGAAAAGTAGCAATAATCTGGAATATGCTGAGAGCCGAATTTATAATGGTTTCTAGCTGTTTTTGAAATTCCTGGCTCATTATTGCTCCTAAAATTCAGCGGGTTAGGGAACTAAAAAAATTAGCTAAAGTTAGCTGGTTCTGAAACTTTTTACGGTAATTGCTACTAAACAGACCCGTCTATAGTATTACAAGCGCAGGTATTTGTCCACCGCTACCACAAAGATGGTGGCCCCACCGATTTGCACTTCAATCGGGTTGGGCATAAAAATTTCGCCACCAGGGTCGCTCATGGGCGGCATCGGATTGATATAACGATTGCGAGTTTTACAGGTGTTACGAATAATCGAAATTACATCCTCAACCTGTTCATCCTCGACCCCGATCAGAAAGGTGGCGTTTGATTCGCGCAAGAAACCGCCGCTGGTGTTAATCCGGGTTACGCCAAAGCGTCTGGCGACCAGTTTATCGGTCAATATCCCGGCATCTTTGCCCTGTACGACTGTAATTACCATTTTCATAGCGTTTACGGTTTCTTATGATTTTGTAACTGTTAGGACTCCACCCCTGACCCCGCCCCAGGGCCACCAGTGGACGGATGAAAAGAAAGAGAGATATACAGAGGAGACCCCTGTATACCCCCGCAGGGGCCGGGTACCCTTTGGGTGCCCCACGACCCCCGCTTTAGGTCTCTTTATTGGAACTGGCCTGAACAGTTACATATTTTTGGTTTTTCGCTTCAAGCTCACTTGGTGAGGTAGAAGCGAAAGTAAAAAGGGTCTTACAGGGGCACCCAGCCCCTGCTATGAGCCTGTTATTGCGGATAGATTTTGACCCGGCGATGCGGCTCACGACCCCGACTTTGCGAGAGCAGATTATACCGTTCGGCCATCTGGTGCTGTAACCGGCGAATAAAGGAATTCTGGGGCGGTAACTCGATTGCCTGTCCCCGGTTGATCACGGTATTGATGGCATCCTCGGTCTGGTAGATCGCATCTTTGACCGGATCGGAATTAATGTCCATCGTGCCGGTTACTTCGTCCTCTTCCTCATCGCCTCCGGCGTGGGCTGGTACTTCGACCCCGAATACCTGGGCCAGAATGCTTTCCATCTGGGTCGCCGTATTACTTTTGAGAATGTAGATCGGAATACCCTCGTTTTCGGCCTGGCGTAAGGACATCGGCTTCTGCCGGTAGTAGTTTTTGAGGGTCAGCACAATGTCAGCGTCGCCGATTTCACGCACGATGTCGGCGGGCAAGCTCATCTGCTTGACCACATTTTCCAACCGGCCTTTGTTCACCCCGTGCGGGTAAATCCGCATCGGCTTTAGCTGGCTGCCGATCAGCTTTTCTACCGGAGCGGTCCTGGCGGTTGGTACCAGCCGGGCTGAGGTTGCCGGTCGTTCAGTACCGTTGCGGTTAGGCGACAGGATGGCTGCGGCCCCACTTACGGTTGGGTAGGCGGGTGCTTCCGTGATCGAGCGAACTGCCCCGCCACCTCGATCAGCTGGAGCGACCGGGCCACCCCGGCCAACCGATTTGCGAGTCCGGTCGTAGCCGCCGACCGAGGTCGCGCCATGCACACCGCTCCCATAGCCCCGCGTCCGATTGCCGTTGTAATTACCACCCGGCGCACCGTAGCCGAAGGAAGCCATCGTCATATCAAACGGTTGGGGCTGCTGGGCCGGACTATTGCCGCTGATCGAGACGTTCTCCGGGTCGTTTTCCTCCTCGTACATCTCGATCTGGCCGGTTTCGGTACGGTAGCGAATCTGGGTGGTATAGGGCTGGCCGCGCAAGATCGCATCGACCGTATCGGCCACGCTCTGGTGAACCGCCACCCGGTCGCGGTCGCGTATCTCGACCATCGTATCGAATGTGGGCGGAGCTTTGCGTTCCAGTACCGATTTTTGAGTTCCCCGGCGGCGAGCTTCTTCGTCACCCAGAGTTACGCTCTGGATACCACCGATCAGGTCAGAAAGGGTCGGGTTGAGCATCAGGTTTTCAAGTGAAATACCGTGAGCCGTCCCGATCAGTTGAACACCGCGTTCGTTGATCGTGCGAGCGGCTTCGGCCTCCAGTTGGGTACCGATTTCGTCGATCACAATCACTTCCGGCATATGGTTTTCGACTGCCTCGATCATCACATTGTGCTGTTCTTCGGGGCGGGCCACCTGCATCCGGCGAGCGCGACCGATGGCCGGGTGAGGAATATCGCCATCGCCAGCAATCTCGTTGCTGGTATCGACAATAATCACCCGCTTGTGCAGATCGTCGGCCAGCACGCGCGCGGTTTCGCGCAGAAGGGTAGTTTTGCCAACGCCGGGTTTGCCGACCAGCAAAATACTCTGGCCGCTTTCGACCATATCCTGAATAATGCCGATGGTACCAAAGACCGCCCGGCCAATCCGGCAGGTCAGCCCGACCGGTTTACCGGCCCGGTTGCGGATTACTGAAATACGGTGCAAAGTTCGTTCGATCCCGGCCCGGTTATCGCTGCCAAAAGTGCCGATTTTTTCAATAACGTGCTGTATATCGGCCTCGGTAACTTCAAACTGGGTCAGGGAGGTTTCACGGCCACGATAGCGAGCTTCCGGTAAACGGCCCAGGTCCATTACTACTTCCAGCAGTTCCGCCCGGTCGCCCAGTCCTTCCAAAGATTGGCGAATAGTGAGCGGCAAGGCCGCCAGAAGCAATTCCAAGTCATCGGTCATTGGTCGGTCGGGAAGTAACGCTTCTTCTTCGTCCATCTCAATTTTTTCCATCATATAAGGGTATACCACCTAAATTTAGTACTATATAAATTAGCGGCCACACTTGCTATATCGCCAGGCGAGGTACGATTAGCCACCTAAAGTATACGTATATGAGAAGCCAATAGTTTTGCTTTTCACAAACAAAATACCGGCTACTAACCAACCAAGCTACAAACCGGCATTTCTCCAGGATGCCGGGGAAACTAAAAATTTAGATCACCACAGAGTAAAGATGTTGCCGGACAAACCGGGCGAACCGCACCAGTACATCCGGCCTTAAAAATTTTCCTTCCCGGCCACGTACCAGTTGGCGTTCCGGAGAGCGTACATACTGGACGGTATGCTTGACCAGTACCGCCTGTTTACCAAAAATTCTGGTAAAACCGGCGTCCTCCAGCATGGTTTCCTGTTCCATCTGGTATTCCCGGACGATACAGTAAACCTGGGTATCCGGCCCGGCCTTGATCGTTGAGAGGGCAAAGCGGATCAGATCGGGTAACAATTCGCGGCGGGTATCCAGGTTCATCAAGCGGATCATGTGTTTATTGCGATAACTCAGGATACGGACTGAGGCGGCGGCCTTGCTATCTTCCATCAGGAGCCAACCGGTTTCGCGGGTCGGGCGGGGCAGGTAAGCCCGGTGAATTTCCCAGGTGCGGCTGGTGGTCTGTTCTGAATTCTGCACAAACGAAGGAGTGATCGCGCTATAGAGTTGTTGAATAAACCAGGCGTCCCGGTTGCGCTGTTCTTTTAGTTGAAACTGCTCCGATGCAGGCCGCTCGACCTGCTGGGTATAGGGTAGAAAAAACAGGCTTTCGTGGGTATAAGGATGGAAACCGGTCTGGTTAAACAGGTCGTACTGGGGTGATTCGGTCGAAAGCCGGGCGTACACCCGCACGATCCCTTTTTCTCCGGCATCTACCACCAGGTGTTCGAGCAACTTGAGCCAGGCAAACTCGATCTCGTCGGGCCAGGCCTGGACGACGTTGGAATTAGCTTCACCATCCTGGGCTGGCTCATCCTCCGGTAGCGGGTCGGCGGCCTGGCCCTCGGCCTCAGCGGTGGTCAAGGTCGGCGGGGCCGGTTCGGGGGAAGGTTGTTCGGAGTCAGCCGGAGAGAGCGGCGCAATTTCGATAGCTTCCGGCTGTACATTACCAATCACGCCGAGCGAAAGCACTTCCCATTCGTCGCGGCGTTGGCGGGCGCGGGCTTGCATAAAAGCCTGCGGTTTGCCCTGCTCCTCGCAGATATAAACCGAAGAATTAAGGCTATTAACAGGCAGATGCTGTGTAAAGGCCGCCGGGAGGGGTAAGTCGGGCATTACCAGAGCAAAAGGCAGATTAAGACCAATATCTGCCTGGTGCATCCGGCCCAGTTTCAGAAAATCGCTGAAGTGCAGGGTTCTTACTTGCAAACTAATATACCGCCTTCGTTATTTTGGTAATGAAGGGGAGTTTACTGGCTAACGCCGTTCTTCCACCATTTTTAGAAAAAGCTGGTGAAAGCGGGTATCCTCAGTTAGTTCCGGGTGAAAAGCGGTTGCCAGCAGATTATTCTGGCGGGCCGCTACAATAATGTCCTGACCAAGTTCGTTTTGGTGCGGGTTCGCTCTGACGGCTTGCTCACCTTCGAGGCGCGCCAGTTCTTCGGCCTGATCGCCAACTTTTTCGATGTACGGTGCGCGGATAAACACCCCTCGAAAAGGCGTGTCATGAGAAACCGGGTTTTGCCCGGCAGAGTTACCCGCCGAAGCTAGTTCGTTGTGAAAGGCCGGTACGTTCAGGTCAGCCTCAAAGCTATCCAGTTGCGAGCCAAAGGCGTTGCGCTTAACCACCAGGTCCATTACCCCGATCAAAGGCTGGTTCAGGCCGCCAATATCTTTAGCCAGCAAAATCATCCCGGCACAGGTTCCCCAGACCACTTTTTGCGGATCGGCGGTCATAGCCTTGACCGGTTCGAGCAGTCCCCAGTTGATCATGAGTTTGCCGATGGCGGTACTTTCGCCGCCGGGCATTATAAGCCCGTCCAGTCCTTCCAGTTCCTGGGGTAGCCGCACCTCACGGGTGTCGACACCCAGTTCTTTGAGCATCTTTATATGCTCGATAAAGGCTCCTTGTAGAGCCAGCACCCCTATTTTGGGAGCAGTTTTTCGGTTGTTCATGTTTTTTTATAAGACTTTCGCTTCAACCTCACTTTGTGAGCTTGAAGCGAAAATAAAAAGAGAATTTACAGGGGAGACCCCTGTGTTACCCCCCGCAGGGGTTGCACCCCCACTACCCCCGCTTCAGGTTGGTTAGCCTCATCTAGCGAAAGTTCTAATTAAGTTTAGTAGCCGGAAAACGAAATTCCCGGCTGCTAAAACCTGATTTACCAGCCGCGCTCGGCCATAACCTGCTCACGGGGTATCTGGGAGATTTCAATACCGACCATCGCTTCGCCCAGGTTCTTGGAAACCTCGGCCAGGATTTGGGCATTATTGTAATGGGTCACGGCCTGGACAATCGCT
This sequence comes from Chloroflexia bacterium, assembly GCA_038322625.1. Classification (GTDB taxonomy): domain Bacteria; phylum Chloroflexota; class Chloroflexia; order Chloroheliales; family Chloroheliaceae; genus 54-19. Next base: position 65,600 of record JBBQGA010000007.1, on the reverse strand, counting down.
TTGCCGCGCTTGAATGGGTCGCCACTCTTGAAAATACCACTGCCGACGAACACGCCATCGCTGCCAAGCTGCATCATCAGGGCAGCATCAGCCGGGGTAGCAATCCCACCGGCGGCGAAATTCACGACCGGTAATTTGCCGGTTTCCTGGATTTGCAATACCAGGTCGTAGGGGGCACCCAGTTCTTTGGCCACGGTCATCAGTTCCTCGCGGGGCATCCCCTGGATGCGGCGAATTTCGCCCTGGACGGTGCGCTGGTGGCGAACCGCTTCCACTACGTTGCCGGTTCCAGCTTCGCCTTTGGTACGGATCATGGCCGCCCCTTCGCCGATACGACGGAGAGCTTCACCCAGGTTGCGGCAGCCGCAGACAAACGGAATCTTGTAGAGGTGCTTGTCGATGTGGAACTGGTCGTCCGCCGGGGTCAGCACTTCGCTTTCGTCGATGTAGTCGATGCCGAGGGCTTCCAAAATTTGAGCTTCGACCATGTGGCCGATGCGGGCTTTCGCCATCACCGGGATGGATACAGCTTCCTTGATTCTAACGATAAGTTCGGGGTCACTCATCCGGGCTACGCCACCCTGGCGACGAATATCTGCCGGGACCCGCTCCAGGGCCATCACCGCTACCGCGCCGGCTTCCTCGGCGATCCGGGCCTGTTCCACCGTGACAACGTCCATGATCACGCCACCTTTGAGCATCTGGGCCAGGCCGACTTTGGTTTTCCAGGTGGATTTTTCTACGCCATTTAATACTTGTGTCATTTAAAACACTTCCTCCCATGCTCTGCTAGGCTGGTTTCTTCTTTTTACAACTAGCAACAGAGTAATACTCTTTTAATATATCGTGCTTTTAATAAGCCCGCTCTTTTTTTACCAGCCGCTCTTTTCACCGGAGCAACCCCTTTTTTAACCTGTATTACTGTCTATTTTACTATTTTTATTGTTAAAGAGCAAGAAACGCCGCCGTTAACAATCCGTAAAGTCTGCCTATTCTGGCATCAATAATGATTGCTTACAAGTATATACTATATTATTAGTAGCGGTTTGTCAAGTCTATGAGGCCGAGTGCAAACTGAGTTTGTTTTACTTAGGGTCTCAAATAGTTTGATTTTAATTTTTGCAAACAAGTCACAAATCGAGTACTATGCCTGCATAGAGGACGGTTAGTTTCTAAAATTCAGGTTACGCGTGTGGGGTGGGCTGGTCCCCACCTCTACAATCCTCGATTGGAAAACAGGCTCGGACCGGGCTGGATAGTTTTATGGCAAAACAAGGCTAACCGGTTTCGGAGTTTAGAGGAGGCGTTGCCTGGGTTTTGTAGGTTGGAAATGAGGAGGAAATTTGTGAGCCTGGATAATAACACCCTTTTCAGACAGCCCCACCGCCGCTACAATCCCCTGAACGGTGAATGGATACTCGTATCGCCCCACCGCACTCAGCGACCCTGGCAGGGACAGGTCGAAAAGACCCCCCCTGAAAACAAACCGCCATACGACCCGGCCTGTTATCTGTGTCCCGGCAATGAACGGGCGGGAGGTAAACATACTCCGGCTTACCAGTCGGTCTTTATTTTTGACAACGATTACCCGGCTCTGCTAACCGATACACCCGAAAATTCTTTGCGGGAAGGCGATTTGCTGATCGCCGACAGCGAACGTGGGATCGCCAGGGTCATCTGTTTCTCGCCGCGCCACGACCTGACGCTATCCCAGATGGAACCCGCCGACATTCGACTGGTGGTCGAGGCCTGGATAGACCAGTATCAGGAACTTGGAAGCCTGGATTTCATCGGGCACGTCCAGATTTTCGAGAACCGGGGAGCCATGATGGGAGCCAGCAATCCCCATCCGCACGGTCAGGTCTGGGCGCAACAACATATTCCCAACGAACCCTCCAAAGAACTGCTGGCCCAGGCCAACTATATGGACAGGCATAATAGTTGTCTTTTGTGTGATTATGTAAAATTGGAGGCAAAAGAGGGCCGCCGGGTGGTTTGCGAAAACGCCGGGTGGCTGGCGGTGGTGCCGTTCTGGGCGGTCTGGCCGTTCGAGACATTGATTGTCAGTAAAGGCCACGCCGGGTCGCTGCCGGAGTTAAACAATAGCCAGCGCGACGACCTGGCCGATATTCTAAAACGGCTCACCACCCGCTACGATAACCTGTTTGAAGTCAGCTTTCCCTACTCGATGGGCTTTCACCAGACCCCAACCGATGACAAGGCTTATCCGGCCCACCATCTACACGGTCATTTTCTACCACCGCTTTTGCGTTCGGCCACCGTCCGTAAATTTATGGTCGGTTACGAATTACTGGGCAACGCGCAGCGTGACATTACGCCGGAATCGAGTGCCGAACGGTTACGTGAACTCACGGAGGTACATTATACCCGGCGGTAAAGCCGCTCAGGCAACCCAGTAATTCAGGACAAACCGGGCCAGAAATAAACCCAGCAGAGGTAAACTCAACCCAAGATACAAATAGTGGCAGAAAACCCAGCGACGACCCAGCATTGCCAGCAGAAGAAAGGCCGGGAAGCTAATCAGTAAAAAGCGCGGCATTCCGGCCAGCCAGGTATCGTGGGCCGGTTGGGTGAGCGGTTGCAGGAGACATAAGGCGAAATAAAATAAATAGCTCAGTCGAAGACGCTGCCGCCAGGTCAACCAGCCGGCAGCCACCAGCAACCCCATAAAAAGGAAAGTAACCGGATAATCGTAAAGAATAGAACCGGTATCGTAGCCGGTCGGTAGGAGCGAATTTGGGCTGCGATTGGTAAAAAACTGCTGCGTCGCCAGGTACAGTGTTTCGAGCGGCGACCGGAAAGCCCGCGCGAACGATTCCTGAACCTTGATATACCGGAACGGGTCGCCAAAGTTCAGAAAATTAATGAGTAGCCAGCCGCCAAAGGCCAGCAAGGGCAACCCAAAGCTAAAGATTTTAAGATCGATCCGCCGGAAATTTCTTTGATAAATATATTCCAGACCCAGGGCCGCCACCAGCAAAATACCCTGGTTTTTGGTCAGAACGGCCAGCCCCATCCACAACCCGGCCCACCACCAGCGGTCCTTTCGGGCCGACCAGAAAGCCCAGATTACCAGCCCAATAAAAAGCGACTCGGTGTAGACCGCCAGCAGGAAAAAGGCGAACGGGAAAGCCGCCAGATACGCCACGCTCAGGCGGCTGGTTTCCGGGTCGTAGTCGAGCAAGGCCAACCGGTACAACCCGACAAAACAGGCCAGCGAGGCCAGGGTTGAAACAGCAATTCCGGCCACATATAAGGCTTCGTTGTGAGTGTTGCCGAACTCGAAGATAACCGCGAAGGTACGGAGCAGGTGTGGAAAGAGCGGGAAAAAGGCGATGGCCGAGTCGTCCGAACGAACCGGGAAGATGTAGCCGTAGTGGGCTATATCGACATAGTAACCGCCATCCCAGCGCATCCAGCCCCGGATCAAGTGGTCGAGCAAAACGTTGGGATTGGGAGTATAGCCGTAGGGCAAGGGGGTTTTGTCGGAAAAAGGTAACAAAAAACCAATAAAGACCGGCAGTGCCAGCAGGGCCAGCCGGAAGGCTAACCAAATGCGCAAAGGTTCGCGGTTTTGCTGGAGCTGGTTCCGCAAAGCGGGCCAGAAACCGGTCTTAATAGCTGGTGGGACTGTTGGTTTAATCAAATTCGGTGTGGTCAAACCTCAGGTTTTTTTCGATGCCTGACGGTCTTAGGACTTTCGCTTCAAGCTCACGAAGTAAGCTTGAAGCGAAAATAAAAAGAGAGTTTAAAGGGGAGACCCCTGTGTACCCCCCCGCATGGGCTGCGCCCCCACTACCCCCGCCTCTAGCTGGTTTGCGTCATCAAGCGAAAGTCCTACATCTTTTTCGCCTGAAGTCAGGCGGATTACTTCAAAATCAGGTTCAGTATATCATAAAATTGAGTGATAAAATCACGACTGGCCGGGGGTGGAACCGGGGTCTCCGTCGCGGCGGGACTGCTAGCGGGGACAGCAGTGACACCGGCACTGCCGGGAGTTACCGCTACTGTTGTGTTATTAAGCAGGGACTTAAGATACTCTTTTTGAAAGCTTTGCTGGGAGGGTTGCCCGTAGGCCCTGGCAGCAGCCTGGAAGTGGTACCAGACCGGTCGTTTCCGCCCTGCCGGGTCGATCAGACCGGCTTGCAGCCGGGCGTCACCGTCGGCCAGATTAAACCAGAAAGCATTATTAATATTCAGGTCGCGCCGGACGTTGATCCCGTTGACCAGACTATCCAGCAGGGTTGCTACATTCTCCTCGCAATCGGCCACTGCTGTCGAAGGGTTAGGATACTTGCAAGCGGCGATCTGGCCGGGATTGCCGGTCAGGTTAAAACCCCATTCGGTAATCCAAATCGGATATTTGCTATCTACAAAACGCCGGACGTTCCGTTGAATATCCTGGGTTACATAAAGGGCCGGCGGAACATAGCCATTCGACCAGGCTGCCGGTTCGTAGGGATGCAGACCCAGGACATCGAACGGTAATTGGCCGTTATTGGCCTGTTTAAAGGCTTGAACCGCATCGGAGTTTATAAAGAGGTTAGTCCCGGCGTCACAACCGAATTTATCCCAGGGTAAAAGTTTATAACAATTTTCCAGGCCGGGATTAGTACAGGTCGGGTCGAATTCGTTTGAGCAGTTGTAGGCATTCAAAATGCCACCAGTGACTAATTTGACGTTCTTGTTAGCCCGTTCGCTATAGACGGTAGCCATTAAAGCCCCAAATTTTTGCATTCCATAGCGAACATTTACCCGCTCGCCGCCGACCTCATCGCGCCGCCAGAGGCCGTAGCCGCAGTCATCCAGGTCGGTCTGCAAAAAGCCGCAGACGTTTGGCTCGTTCCAGATTTGCCAGTATTGAATAAAAGGATAACGAGCGGTCAACTCATCGAAGCCAAGTTGGTGAACCGAACCGGATGTATTGTTGCCACACCCGGCCAGAAATACCTGGCGAACCCATTGTACAAAACCCGGCACATCCTTCAGACGTGTATCAAGCTGGCAACTTTCCCAGGGGTCGACCAGCACCGCCAAAACATGAAGACCCTGGCTGTGCAAACGGCTGATCGCCAGGTCATACAGTTTAAGGTTGGTCGGGTCGGTAGCCTTGAATTCAAAGCGAACCCAGGCCACGTTCAGGCTGGCGAGGTCTTTGATCGCCTCGCTGCCCTGCGGTCCGGCCAGCAGATCCAGTTGACCGGTGACATCGGCCCCCATCGGAAAAGCCGCGCTAACCGAAGTAACCGCCTCGACCGGAGCCATCTCCAGCGTACTTGAGGCCAACAACCAGCCCAATATTACTACAGCAACCCGCCAGGAACGAGGTGGCCTGACGGTTTGTTTTTGTGATTTTGAGTGTGTGTGGTGGATCATTCAGATTTTGCTTTACAGGACGGTTTATCAAGGGATAGCCAGTTAGTAAGAAGTAGAACATTACTAAAGTTTTGCGTGAAAGACAGGTCATAAGTTGGGGAAGATACCAACCCACCCTAAACCAACCCCGAAGCCGGAATAACTACTACTTGCTTTGCAGGGCAATTATCAAAAAAACCAGACCAGCCATTATCGCCAGGCTAATATAAAATAGCAGGATGATAATGACTATGTTTAGAGCGGAACCGGTCCGGGCCACCGGCTTAACCTCTCCCTCGTTTGTCTCGTCTTTAAGTGCCATGCTTTATATTAGTAGGTGCGGCGACCGGGCCGGACCGGCTCGACTTCTTCGTATTCCGCCGGGGCAGTATCAAACGCGCCGACCCAGGAATAACCCATAAACAGGTAAACCAGGCCCACCAGCACCGTAAATACCAGTAGCAAAGCCACCCCAAAACTCATTGTGTTTTCGGTTAACCGCTTGGCCGCCTGCCAGATCGGGATAACCACATAGGCGATGCCGGTAAGAAAACAAATAAATCCGTAAATCTTGCGTAAATCGCGCTCTTGATCGGCATTTTCGCTGGTTAGCTCACGCACCATCGAAATTCCCAGGCCGATAATAGTGATCAACACCGCAAACATCGCCAGACCAAAGTTGACATCCGCCCCACCGGCCAGCATAAAAAACTCGCCCAGGGCAACTAGAAACAGGCCTAAAAAGAAAGTAAGAAAATCAAATAACGTGACCAAACAGACGCTCCTTTTTGTATAGCGCACAGTACATGGACGAACCTGCTATTAACACCTGGACAATGTCAGGTTGAGTTCATTTTAACATAACCAGGCAACCGCTTCAATCTTTGACATAACACGAAAATACGTTCTAAAATCTCTTGACACAGTAGTTTTTATGTTCTATAATCAGCTATGCCTGTTATTAGAACATTTACTCTACAGGACACTATTAAAACGGAACATTTTAATATCTTGCTCTCTACTACCTTCTGCTCTCGGTTAGGTCAGGAGAGCCTCAAGAACACCAGACCAACTACCCAACCAGGCAAGCTATATATTTAGCCTTTTTAGAATGTCTGGCGTTTACTGTTTAGAATCAATTTTGTTAGCCAACCTTTTTGAGCCAACCTTTTTGAAAGGAAGTGCTGCCATGCCCAGCTACAATAACGCCGCGCGGCTTTATGATAATTATCCCGAATATGATGATGAATATGACCAGCCCAGTCAGCCTCGCCGCCAGCCGAGCCAATCGTTACCGGCCTACCGGGTAGCCGGGCAGGGTGGTCAGCTGGCCCGGCAGCAACCGGCTTTACCCCAACCCCTACCAGGTGGCGCACCTCGCCGCCAGCCAACCGGGGCCAATGTTCCGGTCGCCCCTTCGCGGACCTATCCACAGGATTACAACCGGCGCGTGGTTGCGCCAGCCCAACCAGCCCCCCGGCGGCAAGTTCAGGCGCAGGGTGATTTGCTGTCGCGGTTGAATTTTCACCCCAGCAGTGCCAATAAACGTCTGGCCGTGATGGGAGTAGGTCTGGTGGCAGTTTTGGTAGTTTCTTACCTGTTGGTCTCCTTCGTGGTCCATACCTGGCAAGTCTGGCAGGACGATATGACCTATGGCCGCCCCCGGATTACGCGGTTGGAAGCGGCAGTCGGTCATAACGAGGTAGGCGGTAACAAGACTCTTTTCCTGGCTCAAAACCTGAAAGGGCAAATTTCGATCACCGAATTTCCCGGTGGCGACCCGGCTAAAACTCGTGTAATCGTCGGGCCTCACCTGTTTGGCAAGGATACCGATATGGTGCCGATCAAGTTGCAGGTAAAAGATATGAATGGCGACGGCCAACCGGACCTGGTAGCTACCGCCGAAGATCAGCAATTGATCTACATCAATGAAAACGGTAATTTCCGGCCCATCAATGACCAGGAACGGGCTAAATTAAAAGCCCTGGGAAACGAGGACACTAAATGAGCGCAGCTCTAGCCCGAACATGGGACTTTTATGACGAGGATGAAGACCTTGTCGAAGATGATGGGCTAGAAGCAGCAGACGAACCGACCACCACCTGGGAGTACGAGCAGTATGACGAAGTTGAAGACGACTCCCAGACCAACCTTGCCAGTTTTCCGATGCCACTTCATGACCCGCTTCAGATAGCGGCCCCACTTAATACCCAGCGATTTTCCTATGACCTGAACAAACTAGCGGTTCAACCAACCGCTCAATGGGAATGGTTTGGAGATAGCGGCGAAAAGTTGGAAACCGAGGCAGTTTACGCTTACGGTTTCCAGGAAGTACCGGCCCGGCCTTCCTGGCTGGAAGATGGCCGGACACTGGCCGGAAGTCTTGCCCGTAGTAAAGCCCTGATGGCCCTCCTCCTGGTGCTGGCCGGATGGCTGGTACTGAGTAACGGCTTGAATTGGTTGAGCAAACGCGAGGCCGGGCAAACCACGATCTATAGTTTTGACGGCGTTGGTGGGGTAGCCACCCTCAATAGCACCGGACAGGCGAACCCTAACCCGGCCCCACCGGCGGCCTCGGCCCCTGGCTCACACGCAGTCGAGGGACAACCCTCGATCACCGCCGCCCGGATCGATCAGGTATTGCAAAAGTACAACTCACCCGCCAGCGGCAAAGGTCAGGCTTTCTATGACCTGGGCCAAAAATACGGCATCGACCCGGCATACGCGCTGGCTTTCTTTATTCACGAAAGTTCCGCCGGAACGCAGGGGATCGCCGTCACAACCCGCTCGATTGGCAATATTCGTTATACTGCCGACAGTGGTTTTGAGAACTATAACGGCTTTCGTAAATATCCAAGCTGGGAAGCCAGCCTGGAAGACTGGTACAAACTGATCAGTAGTCTCTATATCAAGGGTTGGAATTTGCGGACGGTCGAAGCCATCGTGCCCCGCTACGCTCCGACTGCCGACCACAACAGCCCACCGGCCTACATCAATCAGGTAAATAGCCTGGTGGAAGGCTGGCGCAAAAGTCAGTAGAAGTAAATTTGTAGAAGAATATTTGTAATTGATGGAACTTAGTTATTTTCGGCGGTGGAGTGATGGCCTGGTTTAAGAAAAACAAATCAACCGAACTGGCTGTTTTTACCGGCTTCAAGTCGGTACGGTCGATCAACGGGCCGAGCGGCGGCGAAAAATTTGGCCTGATTGAACTCGCCCCCGAATATGCCGTCGATATTTTTACTTCCGCGACTACCGACCGCAAACATCGCCTAGCCACCAGCCCGACCAGGCCGGTCTATACCGCCGCCTTACGCCTGACCGGACCCGGCCTGAACCGCTGGTTAAGTGAGGGCAAAGACGACGAAACTTTTTTCGCCCGGCTGTGCCAGGGGTTGCCTTCCGACAGCCCTTCCCAATTTTTACTCAGAAGGCGGCGCGGCCAACTCGGCCAGCATTATAACTTCACCCGCCAGCAAGCCCTTCAAAAGTTGAAAGATGAGGAAATAGCCGGCTTTTTCCTTCAAGATTACCTGGACAATCAGATTTACCCGGTCGAAGATAACGGACTGGCCGAAATCTGGTGCGGAGTGCTGATAACTGGCCGGAGCGAGGAAGAAATAACCGGGCGGCTGGCACATCTGCTGGCTAATTTACCCTGTGATGCGACTCCCTGTCGGGCCAGTGAGCTTACCGAACTGTTGCTAGACCATTACGGTCCGCTGCTGGTCGACCAACAACCGAACGGCCAACCGGAAGAAACCGCCGACGGTCTGTATGCCGAATGGCTGGCCGAGGTGCCTTTTGAGATCGTCGAGGACACGGTTTATAACGGGCTGGCGAATGCTTTCTGGACGCTTTCGGCTCCCCCCCTCAAAAACGAAACCGGCTGGACCCGTCGTTTGCTGGAAAATGAGGTGTTGACCGGTAGCGAATTCGATATTACGGTACATCTGGCTCCGGCTTACCAGGAAGCGACGATGCAAGAGGTACTGGCCCGGCGTTTGGCCCTGCTGGATGAACAAATAGAACTGGCCCTCGACAGTTATCACCGGGCAGAAGCCGACGAGTTACGCGAACAGTACAGCGAAATTCAGGCGCGGCTTTATGGCTTAACCGACGAGCAGCACCGCTATTTTGAAATCGGGATTACCCTGGGTTTGCGGGCACTGGCGGAAGAACTGGAAGAAGAATGCGAGGTCTTTGAGGAAGAATTGCGGAGTTGTGGTCTGGCGGCCCACCGGACCGCTTCCGTTAGCCAGACCCAATCGGCCATGCTCGATTGCGCCCCGCTCAATTTGAGCCGGTTTGACCGGCCCTTTGTATTACCGGCTCCCCAGGCCGGAAGATTAGCCCATCTGGGGACGGTCAGCCAACCGGAAAGCGGCCCTCAAAATACCCTGGTCGGGCTTTCCCCGGCAGGTGAGCCGGTTTACCTGGAAGCGGCGGCCCGCGCCGGTCAGAGTGCCTTCTTTTTGGTCGGCGAACCGGGTCAGAGTACCGCCACCCGCGCCAATGAACTGGTGCGTTATATGGCCGGGCTGCGCTGGTTCAAGGGTGGCCCGGTTTACGGGTTGGACCGGCAGGGCGATTGGCAATGGTTGGTCGAACGGCTTGGTGGTCACTACGTCACGATTGGTGAAACCTCGAACGGCTATAATTTCAACCCGTTAGAAGTGACCGGCGAAACACTCGGCCAGATCGGACAATTGGCCGGGTGGGTCAAGGAAATCGGCTATTTTTTAAGTGCGATTCTGGCTTTGCCGGATGGGATGCCAGAAGACCTTTCGGCGGTACTGCTGGAAGCGGCGTTGGACCGCGTACACCGGGGTCAGGAAATCAGCGCGGCGGCTCTTTGGATACGGGCGGAAACCAGCGGTTATCTGGAACTGGCCGGACAATTGCGGCAACTCGGTGCTAACGGGCGGTATGGCTGGATGTGCGCCCAACCGACCCGCCTGCCGCAACCCGGCCAGGAGGATTTGCTGTTTGTAGGTTTGGCGCAATCTATGCGGGAAAGCTGGAGCGAAACGGCCCAGACCTATTACTTTGGCCGCTTGTTTGCCCGGTTCGCGGCTTACGCTGGAAATCAACCCCCGGCCCGGCCTTACCTGCTGTTGATCGACCAGGCTCACCGGTTGTTAGCCGACCCGGTGGCGGCGCGTTCGCTAGGCTGGTTGGGCCAGAATGCCGCTAACTTCAAGCTCAATTTGTGGCTAGTGGCCCCGCGTGCCGACGAATGGCTAGGCTCCTATAGCGGGCGCGGCCTGTTGGAAAAAGCTCAGACCGTGCTGTTCTTTAACCAGACCGGACCGGGTTTGGCCGGGAGCGGACGGCGTTTGAAATTGTCGCAACGTTTTATGAAGGCGGTCCGAGAGGCTTTGCCCGGCGCGGCCCTGGTCCGGCAGTTGGATGAGGATGGCGAACCGACCCTGTTTGCTTTTGAACCTTTGCCGGGCGGTTTTGTGGCCCAACTGGCCGCCCGTACCGCCCAGGTCAACCCTCGATCAACTACCGCTACCCCTCGGCCAAAGCCAATTGAGGTGCCCTTATTCGCCCCGGAAGAAATTTGGGGAAACGAGTTGAGGCCGGATGAGGTAGCCGAACCGGTGGAAATCGAGGCCGAGTTTGTCTGGCAGGACGATCCGCTAGAAATACCACTGAAACAGTTAGCGCGTTACGCGGTAGGATAGGACCATTCCTGGGCATCGTAGCGGCGCAAAAGTGAGTTGCAAATCTGGATGCCGGAAAGGGCCTCGGCGCGCTGGCTGATTGCCACGGAAGCCTCGAAGTAAGGCGTGTCTATATCGCCCAGTAGGTTTAACTGGATACCGTAACAACGCGCCGCTTCCCGCACACCCTGCAAACCCTCCAACTTGAGCAGGCCCCGCGCCAACCGGCCCAGCAAGGGGGCCAGGTAAAACAAATCCTCGTTCTTTTCGATAATTGCCAGTGCCAGACGGTAGCTTTCAAAGCCCTGCTTCCAGGTATGTTCGTTTACTTCCTCGGCTTCATCCACACTCAGCAGATAATCTCCGGCATTCACCAGCAAATCAATCCACTGTGGATTACTCGTTTCGAGAGGGTACAATTCCAATATCCGGCGATAGCAAACCAGGGCCATCTGGGGTTGTTCGGTCGCGGCGTAAAGCCGTCCCAACAGGTTAAAAGCTTCGGCCAGTTTGGTCGGTTCGTTCAACTCCAGGCGCAGTTCGATGGCTTCCTGGGCCAGCGTCAAGGCCTCGGCAGTTTGGCCCGAATGGTGCAGCAAAATGGCTTTCCAGTGTAAGTCCTGGGCGGTGCCCATTTTATGTTTTAGCTGCCGCATAACCGATAAGCTGCCGTTAATAGAGTTATGGGCCATATCAAGCTGGTCCATTTTCAAATAAACCCGGCTTAGATTAGCCAGGGTCTCGGCCCGGCCCAGCACATCCCGGTAAGTTTGTCTGATAGATAAGGCCTCGCGCAGAACTTTTTCAGCCTCGGACAATTGTCGCATATACATCAAATTGTTACCTTGCAGGTTTAAGGCGACCGCTTCTTCCAGCGGCGATCCGTAGTGCCGGGCCAGTTCAAGGGCCAAACCGACTTTTTCCAGGCTTTTTTGGGTTAAATGAAAGTAGGAGGCCAATTCCGCCTGATGGTTGATAATTTTAACCTGTAATTCCGGGTTCAGGTCGGAGTGCAAATCGTAGACTAATTGGGCTTTATTGAGCCATTCCTCGACCTGTTCGAGCTGGAAATCAAATAAATTTATCCGGCCCAGATTGATCGCCGCCCGCACCAGTTCAGTCGGGTCTTGCTTTATTTCGGCCAGGTCATATTGGCGGTCAAAATGAACCTGCGCCCGGTCTAAACGGCCCTCGACTAAAGCCAGCAACCCGCTATATTCCTGTACCAGCAATTCCGCAAACAGGCTGTGGCGGGCAGACACCTGGCTCATCATCAGCAGTAGCAACTTCAGACCGACGAGGTTGCTGGCGTTTAGAAATTGACCGGCCAGATTGCGCCAGGTCAAACAGAATTCCTGGTTGCTTAGAGTGTCGAACTTGAGGGCCAACCGTAATTCACGCAGGTTTTGCGGCAGAGACGGCGCAGATAGTTTCCGGTTGGAAAACGTTTGTGATTCCTGATGAACCATGATGAGTAACTCGCATTTCGGATAAGAATAAAGAATATAAATATTTAAAGGCAATTATCAATCAACTACGCGTAGAAACTCTCTTTATATCTACTGCATATAATTAAAGCTATAATATAATTTTTTTATTAATTCTAGGTGGCAAATTTGTTAATGAGTGGTTAAAATATGTAATGTTTCGGTAATGTTTTGGTGATTTATTGGTGATATATGCGTGTAACACGAGGTCCAAGTCCGGTCATAATTTCGTAGGGGATAGTATCGCACCAACCGGCTATTTCTTCGAGGCTAAGTTGGGCCTGGCCTTGCCGACCTAGTAATACTACCTCGTCCCCCTCGTTGACCGGACCCAGCCCGGTAATATCGACCGTGATCTGGTCCATCGAAACCCGGCCCACCACTGCCGCCGGTTGCCCGTTGATCAAAACATAGCTGCGGTTGCCCATAGCCCGGCGATAACCATCGGCGTAACCGAACGGTACCAGGGCCAACCGGCGCGGTTCGGAAGATAAGAAGGTTCGATTGTAGCCAACCGTCTCACCCGGTGCGAGGTCGCTAAGGCGGGCCACCCGGCTTTTGAGGCTTAGGGTCGGCTGTAATTCCAACCCGACCTGGCGAGCCTGAGCGGCTACGCTGTCCGAGCCATAATAGCCATACATCGCCAAACCGACCCGCACGAACGAACCGCGCGCCGCCGCGTAACTGATACCGGTCGCGCTATTACTGAGGTGTTGCTGAGGGAAATTAAAACCGTGAAAAGCCAGCATCTGACGGGTTTGCTCGAAGCGGTTCTGCTGTTCGGTTACAAAACTGGTATCGCCTTCGTCACCGGTAGCAAAATGCGTATAGAGACCTTGCAATTCCAGGCCGGCCAGACCGCCAATCAGGCGGGCCAGGGTGAGGGCTTCCGAGGGGGTCAGGCCGTAGCGGTGTAAACCGGTATCCAGTTTAAGATGGACCGGCAAACGACCGGCCTGGCGAGGAAACTGCCGGACGGCCTCCGCGAGGGCCAGAGCCATTTCCGCACTGTTAACGGTCAGAGTAAGGTTATTTTCGACGGCTAATGAGGCCAGTTCGGTCGGGACATAGCCCAACACCAAAATCGGAGCGTTCAATCCGGCCTGTCGTAAATCGCGGCCTTCCTCGGCACTCGAAACCGCCAATCCACTGGCCCCGGCTTGCAGTGCAGCCCGGCTGATGGCTTCGGCCCCCAGACCGTAGGCGTTGGCTTTGACGACCGCCATCACGGTAGACGGCGCGAAAATCCGCCGGAGTCCGCGAATATTGTGCTGGAGGGCGGTCAGGTCGATTTCAGCCCAGCAGCGGGGGGAAAGGGTTCTGACAGTTTCAGAGCGCAGGGTTAAGGACATCTATGGGCGGTCTCCCGGCGGCGGTTGAGTGATCCCCGGCGGGTTGGCCTGTTGCGCCAGGGCCTCGCTTTCGATCTGAGCGTCATCTTCGGCTACCATCAGGCGAACCAGATCGGAACGGCTGACGATCCCCACCAGGTTTCCGGCATTGTCCAACACCGGGACCGGATTGACTTCTTTTTTTATCATCAGGGTGGCGAGTTCCTGGACGGTGGCGGTCTGATTGATCATCAGGACTTTATTGCTCATCAGATCGCGGGCCTGGGTTGCCAGAACCTTGTGCATTTCTTCGTCAAATTCGTGCCGCTTTTCGGCCAGGTAGAAAACTGACTCAAAAATGCCAAAGAAGTGCGGCATATCGATCATCGCATCGCGCATAACCAGGTCTTCCTCGGTGACGATGCCGATCACCCGGCCATTATCGACCACTGGCACTCCACTGACATTGTAGCGTACCAGCACTCGCGCCACTTCGCTAACCGGGGTTTCAGGGAGTACCGAAAATACTTCGCGGGTCATTATATCGGATACATTCATAATATTAACCTGTCGTTATGAACAGAGTACCGCCGCCCCGACCGGCAGCCGAAAGCACCTTTAAACCTGTTCAGCAAATTACAGATTTGCTCTGATTGTGCAGGGATTATACGGAATAGCCAGGCGCATTGCAAACTATTCCAGTCTATCCCCATTTTTTAGGGCCACCACCGCCTGCGGGATCGACTGCAAGAAATCTCCGGCCTGCGGTCCCATATCGCCAAAATCGCGGCGCACCAGTTCCCCGGCCATACTATGCAAATAGACCGCCAGACAGGCCACCTCAAAAACATCCAGTTGGTCGGACTTGACCATCTGTACCAGCAACCCGGCGGCGATCCCGGCCAGCACATCGCCACTGCCCGCCGTCGCCATCGCCGGATTACCGGCAGGATTGAGGCGTAGACGACCATCCGGGGCGGCAATCACGGTGTAAGCCCCTTTGAGGATCACGACCTGCTGAAACTGTTGGGCGGCTTCGCGGGCCGATTTAAACCGGTCGGCCTCGATCTGTTCGATGGTCTGACCGCGCAAGGTCGCCAGTTCGCCCGGATGGGGGGTTAAAATGTTATCCGGCGGTAATTGCTTCCACCAATCGGGCACCATTGCCAGCAGATTCAAACCGTCGGCGTCAATTACCAGGCGCGGCCACTTAAAGGCCGGTTGCTGGCCCCATTGCAATATATGGCGGACCAGTTCGGCTTTTCCAGCGTCCTGGCCCATGCCTGGCCCTATCAACAACACGCCGTAGTTCATGCCACTGATTTGCTCGCGCAACAGATCGGCAGCCTGGCGGGCGACCTCGTCGGTGGTGACTTCCGGTATTTCCAGGAAAGTATTTTCGCTGAGTTTGGTAGCTACCACATTAATAATATTCTGAGGAGCGGCCAGCGTGACCAGGCCGGCCCCCGCCCGCATACCGGCCCCGGTACACAGGTAAGGTGCCCCCAAATAGTTAGCCGCGCCACTCAAAACCAGTAATTTGCCAAAAGTTCCTTTGTGGCCGGTGAGTGGGCGAGGCGGCAAATGACGGCGTACCCAGCTTGAAGTAATAATAGCGGGCTGCGGCTGCTGCTTTACCTCTTGATCGACCTGACGGGCGACGCTGGCGGGAATACCAATTTCCCCAATCGAAACGCGCCCGGCATAACGAGCGGCCTTGTAGTTGTACAGACCGATTTTTGGATAACCAAGCGTTATAGTCAGGTCGGCTTCGACTGCGACGCCGAGTGCCTCGCCGGTGTCGCTGTTCAGGCCGCTGGGGACATCCACCGCCAGCACCATCAGAGGGTTCAGGTCGAATTGACGTTGGGTATGAGCCTCGTTCACCAGGTCGATAATGCGGGCCAGGGCACCGGTAGCGGGGCGGGTCGTCCCGGCCCCCAGCAGGCCATCCACGACTAATACCGCTTCTTCCAGATCGGTTTCCAGGCTTTCAAAGGCCGGTTCGCCCGCCAGTTCGACCCCTTCCTGGTCTTCGGCTTCGGTATAGGTCAGTTTTTCGGGAAAGCCTTCTTCATCCTCCGGGCGCGGACGACGATGAAAGTAAATCCTGACATCCGAGTCGGGGAATTGCTGGCGAATTAAAGCCGCGACGACCATCGCATCGCCGCCGTTGTTTCCCGGTCCGGCCAACACCACCGCCAGGCCTTCTTCCAGATCGCTGCCGTTAACGGCCTGTAAATCAAAGCGATCCTGGGCCAGAATAGCATCGAAAATACTATGTCCGGCGTTTAACATAAGCTGCTGGGTCGATACCGGGTATTTCGAGTCTTCCGCCGACCGTCGCTCGATTTCCTTCATATCCTGGGCTGTAACCAGTTTCATCAGCTTGTTTTCCTTGTGTTCATTTCAACCAATCAGGGCTTCTTTAACCGCCGCCGCTTGAAAAGTCGCGGGAGGGCCAACACCGAAGTGTCCTTTAAAGAACTATTAATTATTCAGCCTACCTCTTTCGAGGTGGGGCTCGTAGGTGTGCAACCCACGCACGGGGTCGAACAGGGGTCTCCCCTGTTTAACCTTTTTCTTGTCTTCCCCTTCTTAGGGAGGGGTCAGGGGTGGGTCTAAATAGTTACAAAAACTAATCCAAAATTACCACCCGGCCTGTAGTCCGTCGATGGAAGTATCCCGGTGTTGAGGCAAAATGTCAAGTGGGGATTTAGAGAAAGAAAAAAGACTTGAGTGGTGTTTAGCCGGTAGCTACCACAAAGGCAATCGCATCGCCTCTGGAATGAGACAAACTGACGCTCCAATGGTGCAAACCCAGGGACGCGGCGCGGCGGGCAGCCTCCCCGTTCAGGCGCAAATGAGGTTTGCCGCCCGGTTCGTTGACGATCTCAATATCCTGCCAGCTAACCCCCTGCCGCCACAAACCGGTTCCTAAAATTTTGGCGGCGGCTTCTTTGGCGGCAAACCGGGCGGCCAGTTGCGGCCCGCGCCCCTGGGCATAGGCCCGTTCGCCCTCGGTAAAGACCCGGTTGACAAACCGCGCCCCCAACCGGGCAACCGCTTTTTCGATCCGCTCTATTTCGATCAAATCGACGCCACATTCCAGCATAATTTTATAATCACTTTTCGAGACGCAGGTTGGCCGGAACCCTTCAGGCGCAGGTCCGACCAGCCCACTATAACAACCGTTATTCGACCACAGGACGGCCTATCGCCCGGTAAGTAATGCCAAGCTTCGCCATTTCCTGCGGATCGTACAGATTACGACCATCAAACAAAACCGGGCTGTTCATCACGCTTTTTACCCGGCCAAAATCCACCTGCTTGAACTCATTCCACTCGGTCAGCAAAAGCACCGCGTCGGCCCCGGTTACCGCTTCATAGGGGTCGGTGGCGTAGGTAATCGGCGGCAAGAGACGTTGAGCCACCGTCATGGCAACCGGGTCGTAAGCCTTGACGGTCGCCCCTTTGCGCACCAGTGCGTTAATAATATCGAGCGAAGCGGCCTCGCGCATATCGTCGGTGTTGGGTTTGAAGGCCAGCCCCCAGACCCCAATCGTGCGGCCCGACACCGAGCCAAGCGTCCGTTCGATCTTCTGGACAAAAAAGCGGCGTGCATCGCTGTTAATATCCATCACCGCCAGCAGCAACTGAGGATGCAAATTACTATTCTCGGCCATATGGGCCAACGCCTTCACATCTTTGGGGAAACACGAGCCGCCGTAGCCGATCCCGGCCTGCAAAAACTGCGGGCCGATCCGCTTGTCGTAGCCCATCCCCTCGGCGACGACCGTCACATCGGCACCCAACGCGTCACACATCTGAGAAATTTCGTTGATAAAACTGATCCGGGTGGCTAAAATCGCGTTTGAAGCGTATTTGATCATTTCCGCCGTCCGCAAATCGGTAATAATGATCGGGGTCTTGATGGCGGAGTACAACTCGGCCACGTGTTCCGCCGCCGCCCGGTTAGTCGAACCTAGCACAACCCGGTCGGGGTTCAAAAAATCGTAGAGGGCCGAGCCTTCCCGCAAAAATTCAGGATTGCTGACGACCGCAAAGGTGGCGGAGGAACGGTTGCCGTTGAGGTTACGCTCGACAATTCCGGCTACCCAGTCGCCCGTCCCGATGGGAACGGTGCTTTTGTTGATAATAACCGTATCGCCCTTGAGATGTTTGGCAATTGTCGAGGCCGCCGTTTCAACAAAGCTCAGGTCGGCCCCGCCGTTGCTGCCCTGGGGAGTACCGACCGCGATAAACACAAATTCGGCCTCTGGCACGGCCTCGGCATAGCTGGTCGTAAATCTCAAACGGCCCGCCTCGTAGTTACGCTTGACCATTTCTTCCAGGCCCGGTTCGTATATGGGCGACTCGCCCCGGTTGAGGGCCGCGATTTTCCACTCATCAATGTCCAGGCAGGTAACTTCGTTGCCCAGATCGGCAAAGCAAGTGCCTGTCACCAGGCCAACATAGCCGGTTCCGATAACACATATATTACTCAAATTTAAAACCTCCAAAAACTTTTAAAAGTGTGTCCCGACTAATAAAATTAAAAGTAACTGTTCAGACCCCACCCCAGGGCGGGGAAAAAGAAGAGGGGGTTAAAGGGGCACCCAGCGGGTACCCGCCTTTGACCCCCCGCAGGGGCACCCAGTGGGTAGGCGGCCCCCACGTCCCCTGCTAATCTTTTGGCCGAGGCTGGGTGATTAGTTACAATTAAAAAAGGTAAAAGTTACGGCGCATTTAGCGCACAACCAGACTCACGTCGGTAAAATAACTATCGTAAAGGTGACCGGACGAACCTACAATTACCTGGAGAATCCGGGCCGGTTTATTGCGATTATCCATCAGGTTCAACCGCCATTCTTGCCACTCGTCCTGGGGAAGTTTGGAGCTAAAGCCCAGTCGATCCTGGTCCTGAGTATGGCTGTCGCTGGCTTTCCAGTAAAAACCGTGAAAAAAGTGCTGGGTCTGACCATTTACATCAACATAGTCTATTTTGACAAACATGGGGTATTCGACGCCAATCTGACCACCTCCGGCTAAGTTCTGGTCGATTAGTTTCATTTTCAGGCTAAACCATACTTCGCTGTAATCGCTGACATCCCGGTTGACCTGTTGCGAAAGATTAGTTTCGGAAGGGTCGTTGGCGGCTTTGGGATCGAGCCGGAAAATCCGGGCGCGGGGTTGGGTGCCATCCTCGACCCGCTCGGCATCGAAATTAATCGCGCCGTTGATCTGGGCGGTTTCGGGCCTGGAAGGTGCCCAGCTATCGACCCCGTTAATAAACGAGCCATTGATCAACAATTCTTCGGGGTGTTCACCGGCCCGGCCCGGTTGGCCCGGTTGGCCCTGCTCAATACTTACCCGCTGACCGGGAGCCACCGTTACGTGGGTACCGGTGCCGCCGTAAACCTCCACCGGTTGACGGGTCTGGTTATCGAAGGTGGCGTGAACCCCGGTTTCGCGCGTCCGGCTGACAGTCAAGAGATAAACCCCGCGCTGGCTGGAGTTAATAATAACCTCGGTCGGAGCCATCCCGGCCACGTCGGAAGGCAGCAAAGCTTTGATAGTCGCCTGACTGTATTTGGAATCCGGTCCGGCAGTATAACGCACCAGTCCATCCAGTATCAGAACCTCAATTTGTTTTTCTTTCAGCCGGAACTGTTTGATTTCGACTTGCAATTTTTTGATCTGAACGGTGCTGCCCGGCTGCAATATAAGCTGGCTGCCGTCGAAAAGCACAATCGTGGCGGTGCTGGTCTTGTCGGTACTGATTTCATCGCCGGCGGTGATTTCCTCGCGGGTATTCACCAGGGTTTTTTTCGACTGGCCGTGATGCAAAACCGCTACAGTATCGTCGTGGTCTTTGACTACCTCTACCAGACCGGTTTGGGCCTGTACCGAATGGCTCAGGTAGTCGGTGATCAGGGTGTAAGCCGAAAAAACCACCAGACAAAACAAACCAAATGAAAATAATAAAACCAGCCAGGCTATTACACCCGGCGAAATCCGGGGTTGCCGGGGTTTTTCGTTAACCGGTTTAGGCCCTTGATTTGCCTCCGGTAGCACTGGTTTGGTTTCTACACTCATAAATAGTTTATTTTGAAATCCTGGAAAGTGGCCTGGGCCGGTTCCCAACCGGTCTGAACCGTGTCGACTCTGGCCCAGATTGGCCCCTTTGTAACCCGGTTTAGCAGGGCTTCCAGGGCCACCTGGCGACCTTCCGCCACTACCTCTAAACGCCGCCGGTCCTGCGGGTCATTACGAACAAAACCGGCCAGGCCCAGCCGAACTGCCTCGGTCTGTACAAAGTTCCGAAAGCCGACCCCCTGCACTCGCCCGATTACACTAATATTTAATCTTTTTAATTCGTCCGACACTATAATCAGTTCTGTAGCCTGCTTAGTTATTTATTCTTACAGTGTATTTACACCGTAGTATTTACAACGTATATGAACGCTCCGAAGTCGCATTTCACTCTAATTCTACTACAGCTTTTGGTAGCGTCAAATTACGCTTAATCTCGGCACCTTTTTTTCTTTTAATAACTTTAACTAACTGTTACAGAACCACCTCACGCCGAAAAGAAAAAGAGCGGGACCGCAATCCTGCTCTTTTTCTTTCAGTGGACAGTTAGTTGTAAAATGCGGCGAGTTGCTTACCGGGAATTACTTACTCCAGCGGAAGGTTCGTACCGAAACTAACAGCAGCACCGTGCCAAAGGCCAGCATTATGCCCAGGCTGGGAAACAGGCTGCTCAGGCTGGCATCGTTGAGCATTACCTGACGAAAGGAGCGATTTAGGTGGGTTAGCGGCAGGATTTCGACCAGTGGCTTGAGAAAGTCGGGCGGAGCTACCACAAAGTAACTGCCGCCCAGAAACATCATCGGCAAAGCGATCAGGGTGGCGGTTGACTGAGCCGCCTGCTGTTTCTTTACAAAATTGCCGACGGCATAACCCAGCGAGACAATGCTGTAGGTGCCGACTACCACGATAATTGCCAGGGTCGGCAGCCAGTTTAGCTCAACCCGCACCCCAAAGACCAGCATCGCTACCAGCAACAGTAGCCCGGCTTGCACCAGACTTAATACCAGTTGGCTAATAATCTGGGAGCCGATCAACTGCCAGGCCTTGAGCGGGGTCGCGCTCAACCGTTTGAGGGTGCCGCGTTCGCGCCAGCCGATCAGGGCCACGCCGACGAAAAGGTTGGCGTACATTATAGTCATTCCAAGCATACCGGGCGTCAGGACATCGATCTGGCGTTGCTGCTGAACCGTCACTTTTTGCTCATCGAGCCGGATCAGGTCTTTGAAACCGGCAGATTTTTTGCCGACTGCATCGAAAATGCCACTGATAATGCCCCGGCTACGCGCAGCCCCGATCAAATCGGTATCATCGATAAAAAGCTGAACCTGCGCGGTCGATTGGCCCAGCCCACTGCCGAAACCGGGCGGGATTACCACCACCGCCGAACGCTGACCCTTCTTGAGTTCGTCCACCAGCCGGGTCTGCTCGCCCGGTATAACTTTAAGGGCCTCGTTGTTCTGCATTGCGGCGATAACCTGACTGCTGGCCGGAGATTTATCCAGGTCGACCACTCCCACCGTCAACGGCTGCGAATTGGCGTTACCAAACAGCGACCCAAAGATCAACATCGATACCACCGCCAGGCCGAGACTGGAAATCATGAGGGCTTTGTTGCGAAGTAGCATCTTGAATTGCAGGGTGATCATTTTCAAAAAAGTGCGCATTTCTAAACTCCTTGTTTTCTTCAGTTCAATCACACATCAACCGCCAAAGCCTAATCGCGTAGCTGCTTGCCGGTCAGGTTGATAAAAACATCTTCGAGGGTCGGCGAGTGGGTCGTAATTTCGCTGATGGTGGCCCCGCAACTTTCAACCATCCGCAGCAAAGCCGCCAGCGAAATACCCAAATTGGTCGTATACAGGGTATGACCGCCCGTCACCGGCGTTACCCGGCTAACCGCTGCCAGGCTTGCCAGCCCTTCCGGTTCCGGCGTGTGAGCCTGCCGGTCGAATTGACAGGTGATAGTTTGTTCGCAGGCGTACTGGCGGATTAGCTGGGCCGGTGTACCAAGTGCCACGATCCGGCCATCGTCCATAATCGCCACCCGGTCGCAAAGCACTTCGGCTTCTTCCATGTAGTGAGTGGTCATAATGATGGTCTTACCGGCTTGCTGTAACTGCCGGAGGCTATCCCAGACATTGCGGCGGGCCTGGGGGTCCAGGGCGGTCGTCGGCTCATCCAAAAAGATAACGGTCGGGTCGTTGACCAGTGCGGCAGCCAGGGCCACCCGTTGTTGTTGCCCACCCGAAAGAGTGCTGAGACGGGCTTTGGCTTTTTCTTCCAGGTTAAATTCCTGTAGTAAACCCTTGACCGAGCGGGCCTTCCGGTAAAGCGAGGCCAGCAAATCCAGGTTTTCGGCGACGGTCAATTCCTCGAAAAGGGCACTGGTTTGCAGTTGCAACCCGATCCGCTGGTGCAATTCGGCACACTGGCGAGCGTTCTGCACATCCAGGCCATCGACCATCACCTGCGTACCGGGCAGGTGGTCGGGCTGGCGTAAGCCTTCAATAATCTCCAGGGTAGTCGATTTTCCGGCCCCGTTCGGCCCTAGAATGCCAAAGATTTCCCCCTGTAGTACCACGAAATCAACCCCCGCAACGGCTTTTTTGCTGCCATAGGTGCGGTGTAGATTTCGGACTTCAATTGCAACTTTGTTTTCCGAACCGGCCAACTGACCGGACCGGGTTTCGATTGCCTGTACCATTTTGTAAACTCCTCTCGTAGTCTGACGGTTTATTTTGCTCACAATGTTACTATACAAATCTTTAAGGGGGAATGGATGGGCCAGAGGTCATAGTGTCAGGTTAGATTAAACGGTATGACCTGCAAGCAAATCGCTATGACCTGTGTTCGGAAAGTGGGTTAGGTAAACAAAGCTAGGAGTATCGCTTGATGAGGTAAACCAACCTGAAGCGGGGGTCGTGGGGGAGCAGCCCCTGCGGGGGGTATAAGGGGTCTCCCTGTTAAAAACTTTTTTATTTTCGCTTCAAGCTCACAAAGTGGGGTTGAAGCGAAAGTCCTAAAAGCAAAAGATTTTTAGGAGATAAATTAGAAAAGAGAGTTGAGAGGGTTGAAGGTCGGGTTATACCAACCCAAGATCGCGGGCTTTGAGGACAGCCTGAGTGCGGTCGCGGACTGCCAGTTTGCTAAGAATATTGGTGAGATGGTTTTTTACGGTACCTTCGGTGATATATACGTTGGCAGCAATCT
Organism: Chloroflexia bacterium; assembly: GCA_038322625.1. Taxonomy (GTDB): domain Bacteria; phylum Chloroflexota; class Chloroflexia; order Chloroheliales; family Chloroheliaceae; genus 54-19. The sequence continues at coordinate 42,428 of JBBQGA010000007.1, read as the reverse complement.
CTTTGTTACTGGCTCCGGTGGCGACCAGCCGCAATATCTCCAGTTCGCGTTCCGAGAGCGGTTCGACCAGAGCTTTGTGATTTTGGGCCGGAGGCTGACCGGGCAGGGCTGGAAGTTGGGTCAAGCGGGTGAGTTCGGCCACCACTTTGGCGGCTATCGAGGGTTGCAAAAAGGTTTGGCCTTGGGCGGCGGCCCGGATCGCCTCCAGCAGCTTTTCGCTGGCAACATCTTTGAGCAGATAGCCGACCGCCCCGGCCCTCAAACCTTCAAAGACATACTCATCTTCGTCGAAGGTCGTCAGCACAATAACCCGGCACTGGGGCTGCTGGTGGTGTAGGAGACGGGTAGCGGCGACACCATCCAGCACCGGCATTCGCAAGTCCATCAATATCACCTGCGGTTGGAGCAGAGCCACCTGGATCAGGGCTTCCTGGCCGTTCCCGGCCTCTCCGACCACCTCAATATCCGGTTGGACCGAAAGAATTGTACGAAGACCCTCCCGGAAAAGGTTCTGGTCATCGACCAGCAGCACCCGAATGATGTTCAAACCGGCAACTCTACTTTCACCCTGAAGCCCTGTCCCAGGCTGTTTTTAACCTCGACCGAACCATTCAAAAGCTGGACCCGTTCGCGGATACCGACCAGGCCAAACCCGCCGCCACCGGCCTTGCTCATCCCGACACCGTTATCCTCGATTGTCATATCGACCCTGGCCGGATTGGAAAAATCCAGTCGCAATTCGGCCCGTGAGGCGCAGGCGTGTTTGCGAATATTGGTCAAACCCTCCTGAGCCACGCGAAAAAGGGTCAGGGCCTGTGGGGCGGATAGGCTAGGGACTTCACCGACCAGGTTTAGTTCGGTCACAATACCGGCACTGCGATTGTCCTCGACCAGCCTGTGCAAAGCTTCGACCAGCGTCTGGTTTTCGAGCGGCGAGACCCGCAAAGTAGCAATCGAGCGGCGGACTTCGGCCAGGCCTTCTTTACTAAGGGTCTGGGCTTTCAGGAGAGCGTCCCGGCTGCGATCAGGGTCGCTGCGCATCACCGTCCGAGCGGCTTCGATCTGGACGTTTACGACCGTAAAATAATGACCCAGGCTATCGTGAATCTCGCGGGCCACCCGGTTGCGCTCTTTGGTGGTCGCCAGTTCCTCGACCTGTACCGAATATTCGCGCAATTTACGATTGGCTTCGCGCAATTCGATGGCTAACCGTTCGTTTTCCATTGTAGCCCGTTCGGCCCGGCCCAGGACCTGGGTAAAAATAAATACAAAAACGAGGGCCGAACCCAGACTGAAGAAGTTTGAAAGCGAATTACCCCAATCGTTATAGTATAGCTGGCTGATCAGCGTCACCATCGCCAGCAGCAACCCCGACATTACTATCGCCTGCCGCCAGGAAACCCAGGCACTTTGAGCCGCCAGCGCGACAATCGACAGAGCCGCACTGACCTGACTGACGTAACAAAGCGCACTAATGACCCCAAACTGAAGCGGGTAATAAATAAATAAACGCGGGTTATGATTTATCACAAAATTATTGTAACCAACTGTCCCCAACCCGATATAAACCAGGGCCAGTATCAGCAGCAGGACAGCGTCCGGCCCGTTCAGGTGGCGCGAGACCAGCGTGGTTACCAGACTGGATACCACCACCCCGATAATTGCCAGATCGGTCCAGCGAACCACCAACCGAGAAAACCAGCCAGACATACTATAAATCCTTATTAACACCTAAATTGATTAAATCCTTTTGCAAATTTCTATTGCAAAATCCTTTTGAGGGGAACAGTTACCGCCGATTACTAATTGTACCATATCAAAATTAAACTTTTCCGACCGACCAGATAAGGTTTTTGACCAATCCGGTAGCCAAAAACGCCTTATTACCCGCTAATAAAAATTTAGACCGCCCAAAATGCCCACAAAGTATTGACAAGTAAATATCTGTGTGTAAAATGGCTCCATGCTTCGAGTGTTTATGGCGAAGAAGACTTTGAAGTTAACTTTAGAGAAGGGAGGATTTGCGCTATGGGCGATAAAAGTCCAAAGGACTCAGCGAAGAAAAAACAGCAGAAAGATTCGGCTAAGGATAAGAAAAAGGCTCCCCCTGCCGCTACTGAACCAGCCAAGAAAAAGTAATCCGACAGATCTAACTTTTGCGACCGGGCAAGTGTTACCGGCCAGGTTCGCAAAAGTCAGTTGGACGCTTTCTGGGGTAAAATTTTTTTGTAACGCTTGAAGAGACGGCTCATCATCGGAGCCGTCTTTCTATTTAAATTAATTTAATTGGAATTAAAGAAATTCATAGCTTTTGCCATGCCGTCGGCAAGCCACAACTGAATAGCAGCATCGGCTCGTTTGAAAACCTCCTGCATGACCGGGCCTTCCTCACGACTGAAATCGTTTAACACCCGGTCGCGGGCGTTGGCTTCCTGACCGCGCCCGATCCCAATCCGCAACCGCTGAATATCCAGCGTACCCGACAGTTCGAGAATATTCTTCAAACCGTTCTGACCGCCACTGCTGCCGTTGGGTCGCAAGCGCAATTTGCCCACCGGCAAATCCAGATCGTCGCAAACCACCAGCAAATCCTGTTTGGGATCGAGTTTGTAAAACCGGACGATCTCGCCAACCGATTGCCCACTCAGGTTCATAAAAGTCTGGGGTTTGGCTAAAACTACTTCCTGACCGGCCAGCGTGCCTTTACCCCAAACTGCCTTGTAGCTTTTTTTGTCCAGTTTGATATTATGGGTTTCGGCCAGGTAATCCAGGCATTGAAACCCGGCGTTATGGCGGTTTTTGGCGTACATCGTGCCGGGGTTCCCCAGGCCAACAATCAGTTTCATCGGTCCTTCTTCAGATAACTTTTTTTTCAAATATATTTGTAACTATGCAGACCCCACCCCTGACCCCTCCCCTGGGCCACCAGTGGACGGGGAAAAGAAGAAGAAAAGAGTATTTACAGGGGCACCCAGGGGGTACCCGACCCCCACTACCCCCGCTGAATTCCTTTTGCAAGAGGGTAGACTGAGTAGTTACATTTTTCTAAACAATTCTAGGACTGCCAGGCTTCCCGGTAGATTGCCAGCGTTTCGCGGGCGGCGCGTTTCCAGGAAAAATTTGTGACCCACTTTGGACCGCTTTCGAGAAGCCGGGCGCGGTTGGCTTCTCGCTCGAACCAGTGCTGCGACAATGCCCCGGCCCACTCGGCGACATCCAGGGACGGCAGGCTTACCCCATACGGTCCGACGACTTCCGGCAAACTGCTGGTAGCCGCCACCAGCACCGGACAACCGCAAGCCAGTGCCTCCAACGGCGGCAGTCCAAAGCCTTCGTAAAGGGAGGGCATCGCCAGCACCGCTGCCCGGTTATAAAGATACCATAAATCCTCGGTGCTGACCTCCCCCAGCCAGACCAGATTATCGCCAAGTTGGAGAGTTTCGGCCAGGGCGTACACCTCTTGAAACAACCAGCCTTCCCGACCGGCCAGCACCAGTTTGGGGGCAGCGTCCCCTAGCCTGTCGCACACTTGCCGGTAAGCCTTGAGCAGCGTCGGCAAATTCTTGCGCGGCTCTAGCGTACTGACAAACAGCAAGAACAATTCCGCCGGTCCGATCCCCGCCTGTAATAACCGACCTGCGACTGCCTGTGCTTTAGTCGAAGCCAGCCGCTCGATTTCCAGCGGTTCTAGCGGGCGGTATAGCGGGTTGGTCGCTTCGTAGACTACGCGCACTTTCTCCGGTGCCACCTCCAACCGTTCGATAATGTCGCGAGCGGTACTTTCCGATACCGCGATAATCCGCTCGGCACTGTGGGCCGCCTGTTTTACCTGACCGTAGTAACCGGCACTTTCGGCGGACAGCAGGTGGGGAAACTGTAAGAAAGCCAGGTCGTGAATGGTGATTACCGAGGCGATCCGGTGCGGTAGCAGGCCGCCCCAGGCCCAGCGTCGCAAAGGTGGCACAAAATCGGGGCTGTGAAAGACCGCCGGGCCGCCCGGCAACAATTCCAGCGGCAAGGCCAGTTGCTCGAAGCGATTGTGCGAGGGGGTCCACAAAACCCTTTTAGCCAGGGGCACCGCGTCCGGCGACCCTGACTCGAACAGCCATTGAACCGGCGATCGCTTTTCCTTGCGACTCTGGTAGACCACCAGCTTAAAACCCTCGCCGGTAGTTTGCAGGGGGGCCAGCCCGCGCAAAAGGTTCAGGCAATATTGTCCGATCCCGGCCTGACGGTAAGCCACCATGCGGGCATCAAACCCGACCAGCAATTGATTATTTTTCACCGGCTTATTTTGCAACATCGGGCCGGGTTTGGCAAACCTTAATTCGTTAAAGCTTGCTTTTAAAGCCGGTAATGTTTAATATCAGCTTAACCGCAACGTTAAATAAATTCAAAACTGTGAAGGAGAAGAAATCGATGACGATGGAATCACCCGGCCACGAAGCCCATAACATGACCAGTTATGCGCAAACTTATGCCGAATATAAAATAGAGGTCCCGGAATATTTTAATTTTGCCTACGATATAGTCGATAATTTTGCCGAAGACCCCCAGCGCGAAATGATGTACTGGGTCAACGAAAGCGGTCACGAACGCCGGTTAAGTTATGCCCACTTCCGCGACCGCTCCAGCCAGTTTGGCCGGGCACTGTTGAAGCTGGGTATCAAACGCGGCGAGAATGTATTTATTATGACGCCGCGTCTGCCCGAATGGTGGGAAAGTATGCTAGGGATGATCAAAGCCGGTATCGTGGCGATGCCCGGTACTACCCAGCTAACCCCAAAAGATATTTTGTTCCGGCTGCAAAGCTCCCAGGCCAGAGCCGTTATTACCGACCCGGAAAACGCCGCCAAGTTTGACGAGGTGCGCGACCAGTGTCCCGGCCTCGAAGCTTTGATCGTGGTCGGCGGCGAACGGGACGGCTGGCTGAGTTACGATAAACTGGTAGAAGCCGAACCGGCGGATCAAACCCGGTTGGCCGACACCAAAAGCAGCGACTCGCTACTGCTTTATTTTACCAGTGGAACCACCGGTTATCCCAAGATGGTCTTACACACCCACAGTTCATACCCACTGGGCCACCAGGCGTTTGGGCGGTTCTGGCTGGATTTGCAAACGGGCGACCTGCACTGGAACCTGTCGGACACCGGTTGGGCTAAAGCGGCCTGGAGCAGCTTCTTTGGGCCACTAAATATGGGGGTTTCGCTGTTTGTCCACCACACGACCGGCAAATATTCGGCCTCTTTAACCCTCGATTTACTCAAGAAATACGGCATAACCAGCTTTTGCGCTCCGCCGACGGTCTACCGGATGCTGGTGGTCGAGGACCTGACCAAACACGACCTTAGCAAATTACGCAGTTGCGTCGGGGCGGGCGAACCACTCAACGCCGAGGTGATCGAGGTATGGCGCAAAGCGACCGGCATGGTGATCCGGGACGGCTACGGCCAGACCGAAAGCTGTCTGCTGGCCGGGAATTTCCCGACCGGCGATATGGTGGTCAAACCCGGCTCGATGGGCAAGCAGGCTCCCGGCTTTATCGTGGACGTGGTGGATGACGAGGGCCAACCACTGCCAGCCAACAAAGAAGGCGATATTGCGGTACGGATCAAGCCGGAGCGTCCGGTCGGTTTGTTCAAGGAATACTGGAATAATCCCGCCGCCACCGCCGCTTCCGTCCGGGGCGATTGGTACATCACCGGCGACCGGGCCTACCGCGACGAAGAGGGCTATCTGTGGTTTGTAGGCCGGGCCGACGATGTGATTATCAGCGCGGGCTACCGGATCGGGCCGTTTGAGGTCGAAAGTGCCCTGGTCGAACACCCGGCCATCGTGGAGGCGGCGGTAATCGGCAAGCCGGACGAGGTGCGTGGCGAGATCGTCAAAGCTTTTATCATTCTCAAGACCGGTATCGAGGGCACCCCCGAACTGGCCGCCGAGATTCAAAAGTTTGTCCAGAAGATTACCGCGCCCTACAAATATCCGCGCGAGATCGAATTCGTGACCGAGCTACCCAAAACGGTCAGCGGCAAAATTCGCCGGGTGGAGTTGCGCGAACGAGAAAAACGCTAAACCGGCCATTCGTTCATCTAGCGTTAATCTGATCAAGCTACTCTTGAGGCGCAGATATGAAACTTCGAGGGTGAGCGAGCGTATATAAACTGTGAAAATGAGGGCTATCAGTAAAAGGTGGCCCACTTGATAAGATTTGTAGCCTAAAAATGTAATTTGTAGGATAATAACTTTAGACGTGACTGGACCTGAGAGATATTGTAATTGTTGCAACTTGTGCTATGATTATTTTAACCGGGCAATCTGGCTCAAACGGAGAGTATTGGCAAGCGAGTGCCTGCAAGTCCGATATTGAGTAGAACGAGGAGAAAGAAATAATGTTTAACAATAATCCAAATAATGGCCGGGGTGGCTGGAACCAGCAACCTCAAGCCGGGTGGGGTCAGCAGCAGCCGCCCTACGGCTACGGCACAATCAGCATGGCGGAGCGCAGCAGTCTGGCCGCCAAAGTCATGACCTTTACCTTTTTCTCGGTGCTGGCGGCGATGGCGGGGACTTTTGTCGGTACTTCGCTGGGTTTACGGTTCGGAGTCGGCGGCTACATTCTGGTAATGGTTGCTGAAATTGCGATGATCTTCGGTCTGTACGCCTTCCGTGAGAAGATGCCGATCAACTTTATTTTGTTGTACGGTTTTGCGGCTGTCACCGGTTTATCGATCAGCCCCTTAATCGGTCTGATGCTGGCAAATGGTCAGTCCGGCATTGTCTATCAGGCGTTGGGTATCACCGCCGGTTTGACGCTGGCACTGAGTGCTTACTCCTGGACGACCAAACGGGATTTTAGCGGTATCGGGCCGTATCTCTTCGCCGGGCTAATTGCGCTGCTTATAGTCGGTTTCCTGGGCTTTATTTTCCCGCTTGGTGGGCTGGTCTACGAAATCTATCTGTACGCCGGTACGGTGCTTTTCAGTTTTTACTTGATCTACGACGTACAGCGGGTCAAGAAGGTACAGGATACCGTTGGCAACGCGATTATGCTGTCAATCGGGATTTACCTGGACATCTTTAACCTGTTCCTGTTCATCCTGCGGTTGCTTTCCTACTTCAACCGCAACTAATCCGAGTAAATAACTAAGCAGAACGGCCTACCGGTGGTATCATCACCGGTAGGCCGTTCTGGTGGAATCAAAACACCAGCTAAACCGACTGGTGGCTATGGAAAGCGAAATCAAGAACTATAAAACTGACCAATTAGGTCGTAACTCTGCCCAGTTGACTTTACACTTAATTAAGCGGATTGGTAATGACATCACCGAACTGTTCGGCGGTATCTTCATCCGGGTTGCGTGGGGCACCAATCTGAGCCACCACCACCATCAGGCCATTTACACATTCGCGGTCAAATTCAATCCCGACCAAACCCGCCATATAGTTCAAGGCCTCTTCCGAGGTCATCGGGTCGCGGTAGTATCGCCGCACGGTCAAGGCATCATAAACATCACAGACCGCCAAGATTTTAGCTTCTCGCTCGATCTGAACCTCGGTCAGGCCTAGCGGATAGCCGGTACCGTTGACTTTCTCGTGATGTTGACCGGCGATCTGGGGAATTCGTTTTAATTCTCCGATAAAATACATATTGCTCAGAATATCTTTTGTTTGCACCACGTGATTGCGCATATGGACCCATTCTTCTTCGGTCAGCTTGCCGGGTTTGGTCAGGATCGCTTCCGGCACGGCAATTTTACCAAAATCGTGCAGCAACCCGGCCAGGTAAACTACCCGCGCCTGGTCGGGACTTAGACCAAGTTCAAGCGAAACCTTTTCGGCGTAAAAAGCCACCCGTCCGCTATGCCCGGCAGTCTGCGGACTCCGAGAGTCGATGGTTTTTGCCATTGTCTTGACGAAACTATCAAACATCCGCTCTATATCGCGGCGCAGAGTGGCATTTTCAATCGAAACCGCCGAAATCGCCGCAAAAGCTTCCAGCACTTCTTCGTCATTTTCGTCGAAATAACCGGCTTTCTTGTTCATCGCCTGGATCACCCCGATGATTTTATTGGCGTGGTTGAGCAGGGGCATGGTCAGGATGTTATTGGTGATATAACCGCCTTCCCGGTCGATAGCCCGGTAAACCCGCGTGTCGTTGGTGGCATCCTGGACATTGATGGTTTGACCGGTCTGGTAAACGGCCCCGGCCAGACCGGAACCAAACGGAACCCGTATCTGTCGACCGGCTCCCAGGGCTACCACGCTGTACAATTCCTGAGCCTCTTCGTCGGCCAAAAACAGCGAGGCCCGGTCGGCGTCGAGCAGATGGCTGGTTTCTTTGATAATCAGGCTCAGTAGCCGGTCGAGATTGCTTTCCGAATTTAGGAGACAGGCCAGCCGCACCAGCGTCCGGTAGCGCGAGTCTTCTTTGCGCCGCAGTTCCTCGGTGCCCGCAAGACGCCCGATTGATTCAATTTCGGTTACACTCGAACTGGTAGTTGATTTCGTAGTAGGTGTGTTATCCAGATTAAACATTCCATCAGGATGTGAGTGTGACATTGAAACCCCCTTTTACGGGATATAAACAGCAGTCAGGACGGCCTGTACTGGTCGAGCCTGGCGGCAGATTTAATTTATACAATTAGCCTGAGTTCAATTAACTGCGTTACCAGAATGCGATTTGTATCTGTTCAGACCCCACCCCTAACCCCGCCCCAGGGCCACCAGTGGACAGGGAAAGAGAAAAAGAGATAAACAGGGGCACCCAGAGGGTACCCGACCCCTACAGTCCCCGCTAATTTTTTGGTGCTAGGGTGAATAGTTACGGCGAATTTACACTTTTCCGCCGAGCCGGGTCCGGCGATTGGCCCGGCCTCTGACAAAAATTCTCACGAGAAACGAAAGAAACACTAAACTAGACCATTCGACCGTGACACTTTTTAAATTTCTTACCACTACCACAGTAGCACGGCGCATTTGGATTCAGTTTGGAGGATTTCGCCGGAGTTTTCTTGACCGGCGCATTGGAACCGGTTGGTTCGCTGGGGCCGCTTTCGACTACGTTGCGTGGTGCATCAACCTGGGACGCTCTTTGAATCTCGGCGGACCAGATTTTCTGAACGATTTCGCGCTTAATATCGTTTTGCAAATCGTTCCACATCTCGAAGGCCGACCGTTTGTAGGCCTGGAGCGGGTCTTGCTGACCGTAAGCCCGCAGACTAATACCGCGTCGGAGTTCCTCCATCGGGGTCAGATAATTAACCCAGTTGCGGTCGAACACGTCCAGCATAACCAGCCGTTCGATCAGCCGCATATCTTCGGCACCCAGCCGTTCCTCTTTTTCGTCATAGATACGCTCGGCAACCCCGGCCAGTAGGTCTTTGAGTTCTTCGCGGGATTTGCCTTCCAGGTCTTCCAGGGAGATACCGAGTTGAGCCTCCAGGGCTTGCAACACCAGTTCTTCCATTTCGTCATCGTTTTTAGGCCGGTGAGCCAGATCGAGCGGGCCGGTCTGCAAAATCAGACCGACATTACGCAACAGGCGCGGTAAATCCCACTCCGACTCATCGCCGACGGTGTACTCATCCACGATCTCGGACAAGCGGCTCTCTGACAGGTCCAAAACCCGTTCACGCTGGCTTTCGCCGGCCAGTACCTTGAGGCGGTCCTCATAAATAATCGCCCGCTGTTTGTTCATAACGTCATCGTATTCGACCAGATGCTTGCGGTAATCAAAGTTCTGGCCTTCGACTTTAGTCTGGGCTTGCTCGATTGACTTGCTGATCATGCCGTTTTCAATGGCGGTATCTTCGTCAAAGCCAAACCGCTCCAGCAAACCACCGATCCGCTCCGAACCAAACCGGCGCATCAGATCATCTTCCAGCGAAACATAAAACCGGCTGCTGCCGGGGTCGCCCTGACGACCGGCCCGACCACGCAACTGGTTATCGATCCGGCGCGACTCGTGACGCTCGGTGCCGATGATGTGCAAGCCTCCCAGGTTGATAATGTGGTCGTGGGCGGCTTGCCAGGCTTCCTCCGCCGCTTCGAGGGCTTCCTGGTAGGCTTCGGTCCCCAGGTCGCTGGCCGTCAAGCCGCGTTTGGTAAGTTCGTCCTCGATGTAGCTTTCCGGCGAGCCACCCAGAATGATGTCGGTACCGCGTCCGGCCATATTGGTCGCAATCGTAACCGCGCCCGGTCGCCCGGCCTGCGATATAATACCGGCTTCTTTTTCGTGCAACTTGGCATTCAAAATCTGATGAGGTATTTCGGCCCGCTTGAGGTATTTGCTGATCTCCTCGGACTTCTCGACGCTGACCGTACCGACCAGCACCGGGCGACCCACTTCGTTCAACTCTTTGATTTCTTCGACGACCGCCCGTAATTTGGCCGCCTCGTTTTTGTAAATCAGGTCGGTAAAGTCCTTGCGGACCATCTCACGATTGGTCGGGACCACCACTACATCCAGCCCGTAAATTTTGGCAAATTCTTCGGCCTCGGTGACAGCCGTACCGGTCATGCCGCAAAGCTTTTTGTACATACGGAAATAGTTTTGGAGGGTAATCGTGGCGTAGGTCATGTTTTCATGCTCGACCTTGACCCCTTCTTTGGCCTCGATAGCCTGGTGCAAACCGCCCTCCCAGCGTCGGCCTTCCTGCAAACGCCCGGTAAATTCGTCTACGATGATAACTTCAACCTCATTACGGACAACGTACTCCCGGTCGCGCAGGTAAAGCTCTTTAGCTTTGAGGGCGTTTTCCAGGTAAGATACGTAGTGGCTCCATTTATCATCGTACATGCCTTCGGTTTCGGGGATAGTCAGGAAGCGTTCGACCCGCCCGATACCGTGACCGGTGATATTCACCACCCGCTTTTTTTCGTCCGTCCAGTAATCGCCATCGGTCGCTTCTTCCCCTTCGGCGGGTTCTTTGCCTTTACGCAACTGGCGAGCAATCGCGGCAAAGCGGGCATAATCGTCCTGAGCTTTCTGGGCCTGTCCGCTAATGATCAAAGGAGTCCGGGCCTCATCGATCAAAATGTTATCGACCTCATCCACGATTGCGAAATTTAACGGTCGCTGCGCCAATCGTTCGACCGTTGTCACCATGTTATCGCGTAGATAATCAAAGCCAAATTCGTTGTTGGTCCCGTGAGTAATATCGGCCATGTAAGCTTCGTGGCGGCTGACCGGGCGCAGGTAACGGAAAGAAGCGTCACCTTCGCCGGTATGATCCATATCCATATCGAGCATATAGGCATCCGGTCGCTGCGGGTTCCCGCCGTTGCTTTGAATAACCGAAACACTCAGGCCAAGCCGGTAATAAATCGGTCCCATCCACTGGCAATCGCGCCGGGTCAGGTAATCGTTAGTAGTAATGACGTGAACGCCCTTGCCTTCCAGGGCATTGAGATAAGCGGGCAAGGTTGCCACCAGCGTTTTACCCTCACCGGTCCGCATTTCGGCAATTTTACCCTGGTGCATTACCTGTCCACCGATTAGCTGGACTTTATAATGTTTTTGTTTACGGGTTCGCCAGGCGGACTCGCGGACCAGCGCGAAAGCCTCCGGCATTATCGAGTCGAGTTTTTCACCCTTTGCCAGCCGTTGTTTGAACTCGGCGGTTTTCTCGCGTAATTGCTCGTCGGTCAATTTTTCATATTGAGGCGCAAGTTCTTCGATTATTCGCCGCGCCACGATTTCCAGCTTGCGTACCTCGGCATCATTACCGCCACCGGTCAGTATATTTTTAAGCCCTTTAAACACTGCTAAATCCACCTATATCAAGTAAAGAAATATCATTATTTCAGCAAAAACTTTTGAATTAGCTAAGAAAAGCCTGGTACCATCTGCAAAAGTCTTTATAAATTTTTCCATAATATTATACCACAGGCCAGGTCAGCAATATAAAGAGAATCACACTCTGACAGCAAGTTAGGTCATAATAATAAACGAACTCTAATCAACTTTTCGCAAGAAGTAAGCCTGACCTGAGCAGAGAATTTCGGGTTAGTTTTCAAACTGAACCGGAAAAGCGAAACAATGTAGACTGGGCAGACGTATAATAAATATAGAAAAATTGTAAGTTGGGCATGATGCGGAACGGCAAAGGGCCGTAAGGGTGGCACGATACCGGTGCGATCTGACCGCGATTATGTCAGGAAAGGTAAAATTAAATATTATGTTACAAGATTCTATTCCCAGCCGGGGCGAACGCCTGAAAGTTAATCTGGACGAGGATACGCGCCAGATCATCAGTACCGCTGCCGGACAACCCCAGCCGGAAACAGTTACCCTCGATCACCTGGAAAACACCCATACGGTAAACACTGTACCACCTCGGATCAAAGTACCAAGCCGCGATAACCAGAAGTTAGCCGCCGTAATCGAGCGCGTCAACAACGACATCGAGCTTTTTACAATGTGGAAATGTGCCAATGTTAACGCTATAGAACGGCTGGGTATCAGCGATCATGGGCGGGTACACGTTCAGATCGTGGCGAACCTGGCCCTCAAAATGCTGCGGTTGTTGCAGAACGCCGGGATCACGCCGAGCATCGTCCAGCATCACGGTTCGAGCGGGATGACTCAGGCCGACGCTGAAGTGGTAGTGGTTCTGGCCGCCCTGATGCACGATCTGGGCATCTGTGTGCATCGTGACGAACACGAACACCACAGCCTGTGGCTGGCCGAACGCAAGCTGCGCGAACTACTCGACGGCCTGTATGACATTGAAGGACGGACCATCATTACGGTGGAAACCCTGCACGCGGTGGTAGCCCACCAGCGTTCGCAACGCTGTCTGACGGTCGAGGCCGGGGTGGTGAAAGTAGCCGACGCGCTGGATATGGCAAAAGGCCGGGCAAGAATACCTTTCGAGCAAGGCCACGTCAATATTCACTCGGCCAGTGCCGCCGCCATCGAAAGCGTCGAGATCAGTGCCGGACAGACCAAGCCGATCCATATTCAGGTCAATATGCTCAACTCGACCGGCATCTACCAGATCGACGAGCTTTTGCGCAAGAAAGTGCAAAACAGCACGATCAAAGAGTATATCGAACTGGAAGCGCATATCGAGGCCGAAACCGAGCATAAGTTGCTTACCGATTTCCGGTTCTAAGTCCTAAATAAGTTACTTCCAATCTTAATTTAGAGGTGGTTCCGGCCACCTCTTTTTGCTTGTTTTAGGATTTTCGCTTCGATCCTTTACAGTGGTTTGGTGAGTAGTCAGAATCCTTTTAGATTAATAAAAGCTTAAAACCGGGTGGTTGAGGCTGCTAAAAATATAAATATTATTGACAAGGTAGCATCGCTATGCTACCATCCGTTCACTTTTACAGCCGGGCGAACTGAAGGCTGTGCAAAGCTCAATCAAGTTTCACCGAGCTTTTTTAGATTAAAAACTTAAAAGTAACCAGTACAAGTCAGGTTTATTTTGAAGGTGGCTTTAAGATCGTGGCATACTTTGCGGCCCAAACCGGCAAGTTTAGCCCCTTAAATCTTTTTTCAAAAATTTGGACACCTGAAGTCGCCCACCGCAACTTCCGTCTTAGCGGGGTAGCTTCGCCTGACTCAAGGAGGGTCTTTTGGATCAAAAACTCAATCGTGGCAATTATTTCAGTCTACCAACCAGGCCACCTCGCCGCTTTTTAACCTCTACGGGACTATTTCTGGTCCTGTTCCTGATGATAAACCTGTTTCAACCAGTAAGCATTAGCCTGGCCGAAGATGGCCTAGCCAACGGCAGTAGTGCCAGGGTTGCCAATACCGATGGCGATAAACTACGAATGCGCGATAATCCCACCGCCGCTGCCTCCACCCTCGCCATGATCGACGAAAACGAAGTCGTCACGATCAAAGGCGGCCCGGTTAAAGATAAACAGGGCAATTCCTTTTACAAAATTTCCTACAACGGTAAAACCGGCTATGCGATGGCCCAATATCTGATTTCCGCCGGTAAAGTCAGCAAAACTGTCAAACCACTGCCGGTAGGTAGTCCGGTCAAGATCAGCAATACCGATGGCGACGGGGCTAATCTTCGCCAACAAGCCAGTGGCAGTGCTTCCGTGCTGGCGGTTTTGCCGGAAGGGACTGTTTTGACGGTTATGGGTGGGCCGTTTGCCGATAAACAGGGCAACGGGTTTTTCCGGGTCGATTACAAAGGCCAGGTGGGTTATGTCACGGTAGCCTATATTCTGACGGCTCCGCGCGATAGCGTTGCCAGTGGTGGTGGCGGCTTTTTGAAAATTACCAACACCGATGGCGACCCGATTCGCTTCCGCACCGGACCGGGCAAAAGTTTTAACAGTGCCGGGTATCTGTACGAAGGCCAGGTAGTCAAGATACTGGGCGCAGCGGTTAAGGACGATAACGGCGACAAGTGGTACCGGGTAGACAAAAGCGGCGACATCGGTTTTGTCGATGCCAGCTATGTCGCCCGCACCGATAGCCCCGCGCCAGCCGCCGCCCCTGCGCCGGCACCCGCTCCGAAACCCAAAGCCCCATCCCTGCAAGCCCCACCCTCGAACGGGCCGCTGGGTAGCCGAATTGTTACCTACGCCAAACAGTTTCTGGGCTGGCGGTATGTTTGGGGAGGCCATAGCCCCGACGCGGGGGGCTTCGACTGTTCCGGCTTTATCCACTGGGTACTGGGCCAGAACGGTATTACAAGTGGTTATGACTCGGTGGCCGATATGGAAATAGGCAGTCCGGTTCCGCTCAACGCGATCCAACCGGGTGACGTTTTGATCTGGAGCAATACTTATATGCCGGGTCCTTCCCATTCGGGGATTTACATCGGCGGCGGTCGCTTTATCCACGCCGAAAATTATTCGAGTGGGGTAACTATTAGTGATATGGCCGACGAATATTATGCTTCGCGTCTGACAGCCGCCCGGCGGCCCTGATCTTTCGCTTCTGAGTTCTAAAAAGACTGATGACCTCTTTAGGTCGTCAGTCTTTTTTATCTTTTAGGACTTTCGCTAAATGACGCAAACCAACTTAAAGCGGGGGTAATGGGGGGGCCGCCCACGCGGGGGGTCATACAGGGGTCTCCCCTGTAATAACTCTTTTTACTTTCGCTTCAAGCTCACTTCGTGAGGTTGAAGCGAAAGTCCTATCTTTAAAAAAGGCCCTTGACAGAATGATTGTCCTATTGTATATATTAATTAGTACAATTAGTACATTCTGGAACTCTGGTTTTATTAGTTAAAAAAGCGAGGTTCGCCTTGCCAGGTTATAATTTTTACACTATGGCTATCTGGTTCGACATTGACGCCAAAAGCGGCGCACCTATCTTCAAACAAATCATCGACCAGGTAAAACGGGCGATTGCGACCGGTATGCTCAAATCCGATGAGCAACTGCCGACCGTGCGTGAGTTGGCCGAGGAACATTCGCTGAACCCTAATACGATTGCCAGAGCTTACCAGGGCCTAGAATTGATGGGGTTTGTCTACACCCGGCCCGGCGTGCGCGGGGGGACCTTTATTGCTCCTGGAGTCGAAGCCAACCTGCGCGAGTCGGAACTGGTACGGTTTCAGGAAGATCTGCGCCGTCTGGTGCAGGAAGGCTATAACCTGGGTCTGGGCCAATCCGACCTGGAAAATCGCTTTCTACAGGAATTGGAAAAGTGGTACCTTGCCCACCCCTTACCGGCCTCGGCCAGCTTTGAGATTCCACTGGCAGGGGAACTAAACCTCCAGAACCAGACCGTCAGAAAGTCTAACAAACAAAGGAGTGAATAAAATAATGGAAAACAAACCGCAAAGCTGGCAAGCGTCACGCCCTGTGAACAGCCCGGCCCTGGAATTTCCTTTACCCGATCTGGCTATTCACATCAACAACCTGACCTGTATTTATGACAAAAAGCTGGCGGTCGAAAAACTTTCGCTGCACGTGCCGGTCGGTTCGGTATACGGTTTTCTGGGACCAAACGGGGCCGGTAAAACCACCACCATCAAGACGCTGCTGGGTTTGCGACCTTTGCAGGGCGGCTCTATAAATGTGCTGGGTTACGATATTACCACCCAGAGCGTAGAAAGCCGCCAGCGGTTGGGTTATATGGCCGAAACCAACAATCTTTACACCCATATGCGGGTAAGCCAGCTTGTCGAAACGACCCGGCGGTTGAGCTTTCGCTGGAATAGTGCGGCAGTCAACCGTTATCTCGATTTGTTTAAGCTGGCCCACACCGATAAAGTCGGCAAGCTTTCCAAAGGCCAAAAAGGCCAGTTGGCCCTGGCATTGGTGCTGGGTAGCGAACCGGATTTGCTGGTGCTGGACGAACCGACCAGCGGCCTCGACCCGCTCAAACGCTACGAGTTCCTGAACCATATCGTGCGGGAAGTCAGCCAGGCCGGGCGGACGATCTTTTTCTCGTCGCACAACCTGAGCGAGGTCGAGCAGATCGCCGATGTGGTAGCGATCCTCAACGAGGGCAAGCTGATCGTCGAGGACGAACTGGACAATTTGAAATTGCACGAGAAAGCGATCAAGGTCGCCTTTGACCAGCCGGTTTGGAATCACGAGTTGGAAATTATACCGGGAGTACGCCAGGTGATGCAGGAAGGCCGCCGCTACCGGTTGCTGGTCCGGGGCGATGCCCAGGCGGTCGCCGCCGAGCTGCGCAAGATGGGTGCCCGGACGGTCGATATTGTCGACATGAATCTGGAAGCCCTGTTTATTGCCTACCTGCAAGGCTACCGCGAACGGATGGAAAGCGACAGCCCGGCCATCGAGAGCAGTAATTCCCGTTTTTAAGACGTTCTTAAAGCATCATTTAATCAGGAGCAATTTCTATGTGGTACAAAGAATGGCTTACGGTCCGCTTTAAGTTAGTGCTGATGATAGCGGTTTACACCCTGTTCGGGGGAGCACTGTGCCTGGTTTACTCCTCGCGGGGTACGAGCTATATGAAGTTATTCGACTACTGGATTTTAATCGGGGGGGTAATAACTCTCATGATCGGAGTGCTGGGTGGGCTGGATACTTTCTCGGACGAAGTAGGCAAAAATACTTTGAGTTTCTTGCTAACCCGCCCGGTCAGCCGCCGCAAGATTTTTTTGAGTAAAGTCGGATTGTACGGCCTCGGCATGATCATAATTTACCCCTTGATCAGCTTTGTAATATTTTTGGCCGATCATACCCCGCACTACTTCAATAATTATGGCTACCTGAATGGCAACTACTGCAACCAGGAATTTTTAGGGGTTGCAGCCGCCGAAATGATAAATACCACTAACGCTATTATTGCTACCGCGCTGGTTTTACTAGCCGGATTAGGGGGGCTGGCCCTGAGTACCCTGGTATCGATCTTTACCCGCAGTGCCATGCAAACCCTGACGGTAACGCTGGTGATATTATTGCCGTTTGTAGTAGCTTTAGCTCCCGCCATTCAGACCACAGTTTATTCAATTAAATTTATCAGTTTCTCCAATCGAGAAGATGTAACAGATTTCCTCAGAATAGTGCTGCCGGAAATGTTGCTGGTAGTGGGGCTGTACATTGCCGGGTTTATCAGTTTCAAGCGCAAAATGTTCTAGTATAGCCTTGAAAACTCAGGAGGTAAAAGTTATGTGGTACAAGGAATGGCTTACGGTCCGCCACAAGCTAATATTGATGACAGCGATTTACACTTTGATCGGGGCAAGCGTCATTCTGATTTTTGGTCAATATCGCTCCCGGTTTAATGAGGGGTTGTATGACTACTGGTTGAGTATCGCAAGTATAGCGACGGTGTTTCTTGGTATGCTGGGCGGGCTGGACGCCTTTTCGGATGAGGTAGATAAAAACACCCTGAGCTTTCTGCTGACCCGCCCGATCAGCCGGGCGAATATCTTTCGCAGCAAAATTTGGCTTTACGGCCTTGTAATGTCATTCGTTTTCTTCTTTTTTAATTTTTTGATGTTGCTACTTTCTCATCTGACCTATCAAAATACCTGGACTGACCTTTACAACCCGCCTACTATAGAGTTTAGCTCAATCTTCGCTGCAAACAGCCTGGTTTTATTAGGCGGTTGGAGTGGATTAACCCTGAGTGCCCTGGTATCGATCTTTACCCGTAGTGCCATGCAAACGCTATTTGTAACATTGGTTATAGCGATGGTTATTTTCCCGGTCTTTTTTATTATAAACGGGTTAGTTTTTAGCTCGCTTGTTTCGATTGGCGTGACCCGGATGGGCAATCTGACCAGCTTTCTGGCGATGTTAATTCCAGAGATTTTGCTGGTAGGCGGGCTATACCGGGCCGGGTTTGTCAGCTTCAAACGCAGAGTGTTCTAACTTCCTTGTAAGGTTAAGAGTAAACCTTTTTAAGCTCTTTACTGCTTGCTGTAGGGTTGCCCAACGGCGGCGGGTGGACGGCTGCGACCGAAAAAGCCGGTCAGGACGATGATCGTCACGACATAGGGCAGCGATTGGGTGATCAGGTGCAGCCAGTCGAGGGTTTGACCGTACCAGCTTTGCAGAGCCGAATCGAGTGCCTGACAAAAGCCGAACAGCAGAGCCGCGCCCCACGAACCAAGCGGGGTCCAGCGACCGAAAATCATGGCGGCCAGGGCGATAAAGCCGGTGCCGTTGGTCATGTTCTCGCGGAAGCTGCCAGTTACCTGGAGCGAAAAGTAAGTCCCGGCCAACCCGGCCAGAAAACCACTGACCAGCACGTTGACATACCGCACCAGAAAGACATTTACCCCGGCGGTATCGGCGGCTTTGGGGTTTTCGCCGACTGCGCGGGTCCGCAAACCCCAGCTTGTGTAAAATAAAACGTAGTGCGAGACAAACACCAACCCAATCGCCAGTAATGATACCAACCCGATGGTAAACGGCGAACTATCCAGGTTGAACTTGATGCCGGGCAAAAGCTCGGTTTCAGCGTTGCGCCGGGCACTGCTAAAAATCAGGCTTAGGAGGTAGGAGGTCAACCCGAAAGCAAAGATGTTAATGACCGTTCCACTGATGATCTGGTCAACTTTGAAATAAATCGACAGCACCGCATGGATCAGGGCCAGGGCAACCCCGGCGAACGGCGCGACTACAAAGCCCAGCCAGATATTGCCAGTCAGGGCACCGACCAGCGTGCCAAAAAAAGCCCCGCTCAACATCATACCTTCGATGGCGATATTAACCACGCCGCTACGTTCGGAAAAGGTGCCACTAAGTGCGCCCAGCGTGATCGGGGTGGCAAAGGCCAGGGTCTGCGTTACCAGCGAAAGCAAATCTTTGACCGGCTGCGGACTGGCGATCAACCGCCAGATAAAGATTAAGAGCAAAATACCCAGCCCGATCACCGGCCAGCGCGAGTTGCGCAACCAGCCGCCCATCGAACGGCTACTATCCAGCTTTTCCTCGCGGTCCGCCATTAGTTGAGCCATTTTATTCCACCTTTCCCCATCCGCGAGACAACGTTATCTGCTCTTTTTGCTCCAGTTTGATCCGGTACAACCAGCGCAAAACCTGGTCGGCGGCAATAAAAATGATAACCAACGCCTGGATCATCGAAATAAGATCGCTGGGCAATTGGCGACCGTCGGCGGCCTGGCTGACAAACTGCATCCGGTTAGCCCCGCTTTGCAAGGCGGCAAACAATAGCGCGGCGGGAATAGCCGCCAAGGGATTGTTTTTCGCCAGCAGTGCAATCGCAATACTATTAAAGCCGTAGCCGTTGCCGAGTGAGCCAAAAAAATGATAGTTAAAATTAGGATTGCCGGTGACTTCCAGCGTACCCGACAAACCGGCAAGTAAACCGGCCCCCGACATAGCGATGATCAAAACCCGTTTAACACTGATCCCGGCGTAACGGGCCGCGCTCGGATTGAGGCCAACCGTCCGAATTTCAAAACCCAGCGGGGTTTTCTCCAGCAGCCAGTACAGCAGGCCACACAGCAGCAAAGCCAGGAAAAACCCCCAGTGCAGCGGGTTATCGGTCGAACCGGTGCCGGTCGCGCCATCGTAGCCCACGACCGTCGGTATCCGGGCGTTCTGGCCGATTGGAAAAGTGGTGGTCATCTTGGACGGGTTGCTCAGGGGGCCGCCGTTGCCGACCAGATAGCCGGTGATAAAGCTGGCGATGTAATTGAGCATGATGGTGGTAATGACTTCGTGGGCACCGGAAAAAGCCTTCAGGGCACCAGGGATGGCTCCCCAGAGGGCACCCGCCAGACAGCCAGCCGCGACCGTTATCGGCACCGCAATGAAAAAAGGTGCGCCACCGACATTGATACCCATCCAGGCGGCGGTTATCGCCCCGATCTTAAATTGACCTTCCGCCCCAATGTTGAATAAACCGGCCTTAAAGGCTAAAATTACGGCCAGGGTGGTGAATATATAGGGCGTAGTCGCGCCCAGAGTGTTGTTAATCTTTTCAAAATCGCCAAAGGCCCCTTCCCACAGACCGCCATAGGCTTTCAGTGGATCGAAACCGGAAATCAGGATTACGACTGCCCCCAACACCAGGGCGGTGAAGATTCCGAGAATTGGCAAAACCAGTTGCTGGGCCAGGTCGCGCAAGCGGCGTACAAGGGTATTTTCACTCGACAAAGAAGCCACACTCATCAGAGTTTACCTGTTTTTAGATTGGAGAAAATAAGTTAAAAGGCCGGATAAAAATATATCAGGTTCCGAGCGTGCCGGAACCTGATATATATTAGCAAATTTTAGCCGATTTTAACACCGGTCAGGATCGAGCCGTCTTTGAGGCCGGCATCGACCTTCTTCAGCACGTCCTTGAGCGCGGCAGGAATATTAGCATCCTGGTCGTGGAAAGGAGCCAGGCCGACCGGGCCGATATTATTTCCGCCCTTGAGGGCACCACCCTGAGCAGCTTTGACCAGGCCGAACACGCCGTCCGAGATCAGCTTGGTGGCACTGGAAAGCAATTTGGGAGCGGCTTTCGGCAGGGTCAGATACTGGTCGGTATCAACGCCGATGACATACACCCCCGCGCCCGCGCCGCCTTCGATTGCGCCGTTGCCAGTGTTACCACCCGCCCCGAAGATCACATCGTAGCCGGTCTGGATCAGCGATTGAGCCTGTTGGGCACCCCAGGTCGGGTCGTTGAAGGCGGTATCGCCGTCAGCGTGGTAGGTCAGGTTAACCTCGGTTTTGCCAGCCTTGACCAACGCCTTCTGGTTGGTATCCAGCCAGGCTGCTCCGGCTTTGTAGCCTTCACCAAACTTGGCGACCGCCGGTACGCTCTTGGTACCCAGTACCGAAGCGATCTTGCCCTTCTGGCTCATACCAGCCGCCAGTACACCGGCCAAAAAGCCCGATTTGTCTTCTTCAAAAACCAGACCGGCCACGTTCTTGAGTTCTTTGCCGGGAGCCTGGAACTGGTCGACCCCGATGTACATAATGGTCGGGTTGGCTTTGGCCGACTCGATGGTGGCATCGCCCAGCAAGAAGCCGACCGAAATGATTACATCATATTTGTCGTCTACAAACTGCTTGATGTTTTTGGCGTAGTCTTTGGGGTCTTTGGTTTCAATATACTTGGTGTCGACGCCCAAATCTTTGCCGGCTCGCTGCATACCTTCATAAGCCGACTGGTTGAAACTCTTGTCATCGATCCGGCCAATGTCAGTTACCAGGCCGACCTTGATTTTCTTGCCGGTGCCGGTAGCCGCCGCAGCGGTGGTAGCAGCACTCGCGGCAGTCGTCGCGGCACTGGCCGCCGTAGTAGCAGCACTCGCGGCAGTCGTCGCGGCGGTACCGGCGGTGTTAGTGGCGTCGCCACAGGCTACCAGCATTAAAGCTGCCAGCAACGAAAGCACGACCAACAGGCCAATGCTAGTTTTATTACGCATGTTCAAATGCTCCTATGTAGAGTAATCTCTCTTTTCCTAATAAAAACAGGTTCAACCCGGCGTAAAACTTATTATCAAAAAACGAATAGCCAGTAAATTATAGTTCTACCAGCCAACTATGGCGAATAAAAAGTTTCACTCGGTAATTCATACAACCTCAGAAGTGGGCAAGTCTGAAAACACTTAATACCAATAATTTGACTAACCATCCGGTTATCGGAGTTATATCAGGCTCAAGTTAGCTTGCCAGCGAGGAAAACCGGCAGCAAGTAGTATTAGATTGCGGACAACCTATATATCAAATTGCTGCGCTCTCAACGAATTTGGCAGATTATAACATATCGCTCTACAGACGGCAATTTATCGAGTGGCTGTAACTGTTCACTCTACCATTAAGAAATTAGTGGGGACTGGAGGGGTGTAACCCCTGCGCGGGGTCGTAGAGGCGGGTACCCTTTGGGTGCCCCTGTATCCTCTTTCTCTTTTCCCCTCCTTGGGGAGGGGTTAGGGGTGGGGTCTGAACAGATACGAGTGGCTAAAGCTTGCCAGAATGTGTATAATTGACATAAAGTGAGCCGGATCATAGGATGCCAGACCGTCATGCCTCGTCGCGGGGCTTCAGGAACCTGACCGGTAGTAGAAGCAGTCAAAGCGGAAGTAAGGGATTTTTAATTATCATGCGCTTTATCGTAATCGGAGGCGGTTGCTACGGTATATATCATAGCGGCCAGCTCTACAAAGCTATTCAAAAAGGAAAATTACCCGCCGACAGCCGGTTAATCATTGTCGACCGCAACGCCGCCCCGGCAGCCCTGGCCGAACACGGCGCGAAGCCTAACTTTGAATTTGTCCAGAGCGATTGGCAAACCTTTTTGCAGCAATTTCTGGCCGACCCGGCGGCCTTCGAGCCTAACCGCGACGGCGATCAGGTCCAGATCGTCCCGGCCCCTTTCGCGCCGCACCTCTTTTTCGACTGGCTGCGCTTTGCCACCGAAGCCGCCCTGGTCGAGCGGGACCGCTCCGATATTGCGGTCGAACGGACCGGTTTTGACCACAAAATGCACTTACCCTACGAATTCACCGACCAGAGCGGCAATCATTTTATCAGCCGAGCCGGTTGGACCTGTCCTTCCAGTTGTATCGAGCCTCAAAAATGTCCGGCGGTAAAAGGCCCCCGCGATTGGGACCTCGATCTCGATTTGCGAAATTTTGTAGCGGGTCAATCGGTCAAACCTTCGGTGAGTGCGGCTTCGGCTCTGTCGAGGGCCAGTTTGCCCAACGGCCACCAGGCAACCGCTTTGCTCGACGCACCCGAACCCGGCCTATATAGTGGCGTTGAGACCTTCACCTGTCATCATTTTGTACACGGTATCGGGACGGTTCCGGCCCGGCGTTTGTTCGAGGCCCGCCAACGACTTCTCATACTGGCCGAAAGCCTGACCCCGGCCCGGCCACGCGCCCTGGTCGCGGTAGGTACCGTTTCGCATTGTCACGGGGTGGTGGCTACTATCGCGCTTTCGCTAAAAAGTTAGCAGTCCAACTCAAAATTAACCGGTAAAAACCAAAGTGCGGAGATTTCTCATTTTATGGTAGCTAACGCTGCAAACCAGGTAGCCGTTCCCCCGCTACCCCTCGACACGATTTTGCTCGGCGACTGTATCGAGCGAATGGCCGAGTTGCCCGAAAAAAGTGTTGATTTGATTTTTGCCGACCCACCTTACAATTTACAGTTGCAAAACGAGTTGTGGCGGCCCAATATGACCCTGGTCGATGCCGTCAACGACGAGTGGGATAAGTTTGACAGCTTTGGCAGCTACGACGAGTTTACCCGCCGCTGGCTCAGTGAGTGCCGCCGGGTGCTTAAGGATAGCGGCACGATCTGGGTCATCGGCAGCTATCATAATATCTACCGGGTCGGCTCGATAATGATGGACCTGGGCTACTGGATGCTAAACGATGTCGTCTGGTTGAAATCCAACCCGTTGCCAAACTTTCGGGGTGTACGCTTTACCAACGCGCACGAGACTTTGCTGTGGTGTAAAAAGAGTAAAGAGCAAAAAAAATATACTTTTAACTATCACCAGATGAAGCAGCTAAACGACGAAAAACAGATGCGGAGCGATTGGGAACTGGCCCTGTGTACCGGCCACGAACGGCTCAAAGTCAACGGCCAGAAGGTACACAGCACCCAGAAACCGGAAGCCCTGCTCTACCGGGTGCTGTAAGCCAGCACCAGTCCGGGCGATGTGGTACTCGATCCTTTTTTCGGCACCGGCACGACCGGCGCGGTCGCCAAACGTCTGCATCGTCACTGGATCGGGATCGAACGCAACCCGGTTTATGTCGGAGCCGCCCGCGACCGGATCGAGCAGACCCAGCAAACTCATCTCGATTTTGAGGTTTTCCCCCTGCAAAGCAAACGCAGCCAGCCGCGCATACCCTTTGCGGCCCTGCTGGAAAACGGCCTGTTGGACGCCGGTAGCAAACTTTACTTCGCCCGACCAGGCCGGGAAACCACCCGCCAACCCGGTGACGATGGCCCGGTCGCGTTGATCCGGGTGGACGGTTCGCTCAAGTGCGGCGAACTGGAAGGCTCGATCCACAAAGTCGGGGCGGCCCTGGCTAAAACCCCCTCCTGTAACGGCTGGGAACACTGGTGGTACTTCGACGAAGCCGGTGAGCTTCATTCTATCGATAGCCTGCGTTCGCAGCTTCGCACCCGCCGCAGTCCCTAGATGATATGCAGTGCCAGAAAAGTGGTTAGCAAAACCAGCAAAAATAGCAGCAAGAACAACGATAGGCCAAAACAGCCTTTATTATCAAAACCCATTCTTTAAACCTTCCCCTTCAAGATATAAGTGTCCGTCAGCAAAATTTTTGTAAAAAAGTATCTTCTATCCCACCAATAAAGCCAAAAAGGGTTAGAAATATTTGGAATTTTTAACCCTTTTTGTTGATATAGTCTTTCCCGCTAAAAATTTAGCGCAAAGCTAACATTGGGTCGCGGGCGCGTGGAAGATTGAACCAGATTTCGTTACAGGCGGTCATTTCCTCCGGCTCAAGCTGCAAGCTGATCGCGGGCAGACTATCCTCAAGCTGTTCGGGACGGCTGGCCCCGACGATGGCCGAGGTAACTGCCGGTTGAGCCAGCACCCAGGCCAGCGCGATCTGGGTCAGCGAACGCTCACGGGGCGCGAAGAAGCGTTTGAGTTCCTCGACCGCCTCGAATTGGGCGTCTTTCCAGTAGCGGCCCTGATACATCTTACCGGCGTTATTAACCGTAAAGCGGGTGCCTTCCTGGGGAGGCTGACCGGGCTGGTAGCGACCGGTCAAAAAGCCACCGGCCAGCGGGTTGTATACAATCAGGCCCAGACCTTCTTCCTTCGCCAGCGGTACAATTTCGTTTTCGATTTCGCGGTACAAAATATTATAGCGGGGTTGGTCGCTCTCGAACCGGGCCAACCCTTTTTTGTCGCTAACCCAGAGGGCCTTTGACATCTGGTAGGCCTGGTAATTACTGCATCCCAGGTAGCGAGCTTTACCGCTGCGAACCACCTCGTTCAGCGCGTCCATCGTTTCCTCGATAGGCGTGGCCGGGTCGGGGGCGTGGACCTGATACAGATCGACGTAATCCACCCCTAGCCGGTGCAAACTGGCATCGATGGCCGACATTATATACTTGCGCGATAACCCACCCTGATTGGGTTTTTCGCCCATGTTCATGCGGCACTTGGTAGCCAGCACAATATCGTCGCGGCGGTTGCGTTCCTTGAGCCATTTCCCCACGATTTCTTCGGTGCGCCCCCGCGTATCGGTGGACGAACCGAGCGGATAGACATCGGCGGTATCAAAGAAGTACACCCCGCCGTCCCAGGCCCGGTCCATAATCGCAAACGAAGTGGTTTCATCGCACTGATTGCCAAAAGTCATCGTACCCAGACAAACTTCACTGACTTGCAGGCCGGTCCGGCCCAGTCTTTTGGTTTTCATTTTCAAAATCTCCGGTATGTTTTTGGTTTTCGATTTTTTCTGCTAATCAGACCAACCATTTAGAAATCGGCTGGCTTACTTTCGGTAGAATGTGGTATAAATAGTACAGCCGGATCAATTTGCCCTAAAGTTTGTTGTTAAACCTGTTTTGCGGTATTATAACCGATACTTCAAAATCATACAAAGTAAAAGGAGTTACCTGCCGTGTCCGTATTTGATACCATCCAGGCGCGTCGCAGCATCGGCCTGATGAAAGCCGATCTACCGCCAAAAGACCTGATTGAGCGGATATTGCAGGCCGCCACCTACGCCCCCAACCACCACGAGGTGGAACCCTGGCGTTTCGTGGTGCTGGCCGGGGCCGCTCGCATCGAATTAGGCAATTTGATGGCCGAGTCGCTGGCGGCCAAACTGACCGATCTGGATGACGAAAAAGCCCAGGCGATCCTGACCAAAGAACGCAATAAACCGTTGCGGGCGCCGGTCGTTATTATGGTTGCCAGCCTGGAACCAAAACAGCCTAAAGTCCGGGATATTGAAAACGTAGAAGCGGTTTCCGCCGCCGTCCAGAATATGCTGCTGGTAGCCGAAGAAGAAGGGCTGGCGACGATCTGGCGGAGCGGTGAACCGTCTTTCGATCCCAAAATCAAAAGTTTTTTTGGGCTGGCACCACACGAACATATTGTAGCTTTCGTTTATCTGGGTTACGCGGCGGTTCCCAGGACCGACCGTACCCCAACGCCTTTCGACCAGAAAACTGAGTGGCGCGGCTGGGAATAAGCCCGGCCAGTTCGACAATTGAATAACCCCTCAAATTAACTCCCCGTACCAACCCCTAAGCATAACGATAGGAAGAGTTTTAAGGAGTACAGTAATATCGTGAAAGGAAGCAGGTTTACAATGGCAAGACGTAACGGAACAAAAGCAAGTGTGGAAGCAGATGTGCCGGTGGGGGTGTTGGTCAACCCGGCCAGCCCACTGGAAACCGTCGTTCCGCAAATAGAAGTAGAAGTGAGCGGCGAGGAACCGACTCAAACTGCTACATTTGAAGAACATCACCAGCCCGACCCGGCGGTGCCTATGACTATGAGTGCCGATATGGCCGAAGCCGGTCGCAGTATCCTGGTCCATCACCTGGATAAAATGGCTAAAGCCGAGCCGGTCGCCCGCGATGGTAGCGACCCGGAAGGTGTCCACGATTTGCGGGTCGCTACCCGACGACTACGGGCCAGTCTGAAAGTGCTGGAAGAAACCTGTTACGACCCGGCGCGAACCCGCCGCTTTCGGCAGAATTTGCGCGGGCTGGCCCAGGCCCTCAGCGATACCCGTGACAGCGATGTTTTGTTGGAACACCTGGACCACTACCGCGCCCAGTTGGGTGAAGAAGATCAGGCCGGGCTAGAACCGCTCCACCGGGACCTCTTAACCCATCAGGCCCGATCCCGCAAAACGATGCTCAAAAGCCTGGATAGCTCCCGCACACACAAATTACTGCGAAAACTCGAACATTTCGCCGGTACGCCCGGTCTGGGTGTACGTCGGCACCGGGTCAGCGACGAGGTAAAGCCTAGCCAGGTCGGTCACTTTGTAGCCAGTACGGTCTGGCGACGCTACGAAGCGATGTTGGCATACGAAACTGTGATCCACGCCGCCACCCCGGAACCGGTATTGCACCGCCTACGGGTTGCCGCCAAACAATTACGCTATACTCTGGAGTTTTTTGAAGAAGCCCTCCCCCCTACGCTCAAAACGCTTCAAAAGCAACTGGTCGAAACCCAGGATATACTCGGCACGCTGCACGATCATTACGTCGCAATCGAGCTATGTGAGCGGTTACTCAAGGGGCACCCGGACGACTCACCTTTACGCGCTTACCAATCACAGCGAGCCACCGAAATGGAAAGTCTCAAAACAAATTTCCTGCCGCACTGGCAAAATCTGGTCGGCAATACTTTCAAGAGCCGGTTGGCAACTGCTCTCAAAGGCTAATCGAGCTTTTGCGAGCCTATAAGGGATAATTATTGCAACTATTTCCTACCCCTAACAATTTCAGTCAAAAGGGGATCATGAGATAGTTGCTTTTGAATTAGCTAAAGGCAAAGTGTGGAGCGCAAAATCACATTATTAGAACTTTCGCTTGATGATGCTAACCAACTTGAAACGGGGGGGTAGTGGGGGTCGGGTACCCTATGGGTGCCCTGCGGGGGGTACACCAGGCGGGTACCCTCTGGGTGCCCCTGTTAATACTCTTTTTATTTTCGCTTCAAGCTCACGAAGTGAGGTTGAAGCGAAAATCCTAATTATATAATTTAATAAATTGACTTCAGTAGTAAATACTACAAAATATCAGTGTTTACTTAAAAGACCCGCTTCATAAATAGAAGCTGGTCTTTTTTATGCTATCATTTAATCAGTAAAAGACTTTCAGGGAAAGCAAATCCCCTATAATGGTCGGGCCAGATGCGGTCAGACTATGAAACAGCTAGTGAGTATGGCAGAAGGAGTAATACAGTGGAACGCGATGAATTTATAACTCAGGTTCTTTCGACAATTGATGAAGCCGAAGTGCTGACCATTTTCTTCCCGAACCTGGCGAAAGCTTTGGTGGTTGATGTGCGCCGCAACTTTGAAGAAGGTCCGTTGGTTCGCGTCGTGAATCAGGTTAACTCGATGGAAGAGCGCATGGCGGCTATCGAGAAAATGCGGCCAGGTCTGGGCCGGGTGCGCAGCATTGCCGGTATTCCCTGGACCAAATCGATTCGCACCCTCGGTGAAAATGGTATTGTAAGCCGTTTGGAACAACGCCTGTCGATGTCGGGCCAAGATAGCTACGCCGCCACTCAGGCCTGTAGCCAGGCTTTCCAGAAATTACAGCAAATCGAGCAAGCCCAGTGGGTCGACCTGATCAAAGGTCAGAACCCGCTTTACAAGAGCATCTGGGAAGGTGCCGCTGCTAACTAGGCCTTTTGCCCTCGATTGAAATATTACCTGCCAACCCTTCTGTTTCATCGCTAATTGCGGCACTTAACCGGTGCCGCATTTTAGTTCCCCGGCTTATGCTTGTGGACTGTCCAACTCCTCCCGGTGGCCCTTTTTTGGTTTTAGCGAATAAAAATTACATTCGGCAGCCTCACAAACTTCGTCGGGATTATTGCAAGCTTTGCAGAACTGGCGAATTTTCTTGTAAAGCGTCTGGTGTTTGGCAAATTGCGGATCAGAGCGGTCGCCGGTTCGCATTATTTCCAGCAAATACTGGTATTGATTGACGGATTGCCCCATACTTCAAATTTCTCTTTCTACTTCTGAAAAAAGGCTAAAAATTATCACAGCCAGGGTTACGCTTCGCATACTGGCGCAACCCGGCCCGCTCACGCTAGGAAGCCGCGTTTTTAAGCTTGAGATAACGCTCGATCAGGCTGTTGGTCGAACTGTCATGATTGAGCGAGGTCGCCTGCTTATTTTCCAATTCGGGGATAATTCTGGTCGCCAGCACCTTACCAAGCTCTACCCCCCACTGATCGAACGAGTCGATATTCCAGATCGTACCCTGGACAAACACTTTATGTTCGTACATGGCGATCAGCTTGCCCAGGGTTTCGGGGGTCAGGCGGTCCAGCAAGATCGTATTAGTCGGGCGATTGCCTTCAAAAACCCGGTGCGGGGTCTGGTCAGTTACCGGCCCTTCGGCAGCCAGTTCGGCCTGGGTCTTGCCAAAAGCCAACGCCTCGGTCTGGGCCAGCAAATTCGCCATCAGCAAATCGTGGTGACGACCGAGCGGATTAAGGGTATGGCAAAAGCCGATAAAATCGCAGGGAATTAGTTTGGTTCCCTGGTGGATCAACTGGTAATAGGCGTGCTGGCCGTTAGTCCCCGGCTGACCCCAGATAATCGGGCCGGTCTGGTAATCCACTGGAGTGCCATCCAGTGTAACGTGTTTACCGTTGCTCTCCATATCCAACTGCTGTAGATAGGCACTTAGCTTGCCCAGGTAATGATCGTAAGGCAAAATCGCCACCGTCTCGCTACCAAAGAAATTGTTGTACCAGACCCCGATCAAGGCCAGCAAAACCGGCAGATTCTTTTCAAAAGGGGTAGTCCGAAAGTGCTCATCCATCGCGTGCATACCGGCCAGCATCTCGCGGAAATGTTCCGGCCCGATGGCAATCATCAACGAAAGGCCTATCGCCGAATCGTAGGAATAGCGACCGCCAACCCAGTCCCAGAAACCAAACATATTGGCGGTATCAATCCCGAATTTCGTTACTTCCTGAGCGTTGGTCGATACAGCCACAAAATGTTTTGCCACCGCTTTTTCATCGCCCAGCTTTCTGAGCGACCATTCACGAGCAGTCCGGGCGTTGGTCATGGTTTCGATAGTCGTAAATGTTTTGGAGGAAATGATAAACAAAGTTTCTTCCGGGTCAAGGTCGCGGGTCGCCTCGGCAAAATCGGTCCCATCGACATTGGAGACAAACCGCATAATGAGGTGGCGGTCGCTATAGTATTTGAGGGCCTCGTAAGCCATTACCGGCCCCAAATCAGAGCCACCGATCCCGATGTTAACGATACTACGGATCGGCTTGCCGGTATGCCCCAACCACTGGCCGCTACGTACTTTATTGGAAAAATCGCTCATTTTATCCAGCACCGCGTGTACGTCCGGCACGACATCGGCCCCATCCACCATAATCAGCTGGCCTTTAGGTGCCCGCAAGGCCACGTGAAGAACCGCCCGGTTCTCGGAAACGTTAATTTTTTCACCACCAAACATCGCCGCGATCCGCTCGGACAGTTTCGACTCCTGGGCCAGTTGCAATAACAATTTTAGGGTATCGGCGGTCAGGCGGTTCTTGGAATAATCCAGGTAAATACCCAGGGCCTCGGCGGTCAGATTCTTTCCCCGTTGCGGGTCGCTGGCAAAAAGATCGCGCAAATGCAGTTGGCTGGCGGTTTGATAATGCGCCTCTAGCGATTTCCAGGCAGTCCGCTGCCGTAGTGGCGTCAAGCTCGAGGTCATAAATTTATTCTCCTATTCAAAATTTTTAAATGTTTGGCCGGGTTTGCCAGGAGTGGAGAGATTTTTATAAGACCAACCCGCCTTCGATTATAGCATATTGACTTGTAGACGAGATAGATATAGATACGAACACTAAGCTATTTTGTCTTTGAATAATTCCTCATACCTCTTTTAACTGTATTTACTAAAATGAAGTGATCTTTGGAACAAAAATCGACGGATTTCTATCTTGTAGATGTAGCTTTTTATGAAAAAACCCAGTTTATAACTACTTAAAATTACTTAAAAAGAGAGTATAAAACAATTTAAAGTATGATAATATATATTAGCAATTCCGGTACATTTTCATTAGAAAATAGAAACCTTTTTCACCAGACTACTCATTGGGAGCGGGCACAAAGTAGTTGTATTTTATTAGTGTTGGACAATATATTATTTAGGAATTAAATATTAGGAGTTTATCTTTATGCTGCCAGGCTTTGCTTTGAAATTTGGACGTACCTTATTCGCTTTTTAGTTTTGGTTGTCACCCTTGTATGGTTAAGTCAGAACCAACCCCAGGCCCAGGCTACCGCCACCCAACCACCTACCCCGCCAAGCTATTTTAACTCTAATGCTTTTAATGCTCCTAACTTGATAAGTTTGGGTTGGGGTCCCATTAATTATAACGATGGGGTTGACTTTGCTCATTTAAAGATTGAACGGAGTGCCGGTTCTCCTGGTAACTGGCAAACTATTCTTGATTTATCTGGTGCTTATGTTACCAATATCAGTAATCATAATGATTATTCATTAGATCGGAATGTCACCTATTATTACCGTCTTACCGCAAATAATAGTTTTGGGGCGGCAGTGCCATTGATCACAAGTAGTACGAGTACCGGGTCAGAGCCTGCCCCGACCAATTTGACCGCAACCGTTTTGTCAGGTAATGCCATTAAGTTGCATTATACAGATAACTCTTCTTTACAAAACGATCCAAATTATATCGAGTTTAGTGAGTCTACTGTAGGTCCCTGGATAACTAGATACGCAACTCAATACGATTACGCCTCTTCTACTTTTACCAATACCGGTTTTGTTCCTGGTAAAACCTATTATTTCCGGGCTTTGTCCGACGATCATTATGCGCCTTCGGTAGCTTCAAATGTGGTGTCCGTCACCACTACTAGCCCGGCTGCAATTCCTAATTCACCTTCTAACCCATTGGTCAATTCAGTATCTGATCAAGCCCTAAATTTGCGCTGGCAAGATAATTCTAACGATGAAACCGGCTTTCTGATCGAGCGTAGTAATAGTGCTGCCGGTCCCTGGACTAAACTGGCTTTTGTTCATCAGCCCGATACTGTCGTTTATCAAGATCAATATTTAATGCCTGGTACAACCTATTATTACCAGGTATCGGCTTTCAACTCTTTTGGCCGGTCCGCCCCTAGTTCGGTGGTAAGTGGTATTACACAAACATCCACCAGAGTGCCTGATAGAGCAGACCAACCTTTAGTCTCGGGTAAGTATATTCAGGGGCTTGTTTATCCAAATACTACCGGTTATCGTATTGAACGTAGTGTTGGTGGTAACATATGGCAAACAACCGCTAATTTTTATGTAGAGGATGGTCCCAATGCAGGTATTTATAATTATTTTGAGCCAAACACGCCAATAAATACTTACTTTTCTTACCGGGTGGTGGCTTTCAATTCTGTGGGTGATGCGGTACCTTCTCCTACTGCTTCAGCGTTTTTCCAGTCCTCTTACCTACCGGTTGGTCCCAGTAATCTCACGCTGAACCGCTTATCAGATTCGTCGGTGGCCTTAAACTGGACGGATAACTCAACGTCAGAGTTTGGTTACGAAATATATCGGAGTCAGTTTACCGCCTACGGCCCATGGGATAGAGTTGTTTCTATTGATGGCCCGGATGTTACTTCGTATGTAGATAATAGCCTGACACCTGGTCGCACTTATTATTACAAGGTTAATGCTACCAGAGGGTATTATCATTCCAACCCTGCTACGGCCTCTATCAATATGGTATTCAATATCCCCTCCACACCAGAGGCACTGGCGGCTTATTCCCTTTCGGATACGACAATAAATTTAAACTGGACCAAAACAGGTTTTGCCGGGGTAAGGTTGGAACGCAGTTCCGATGGTATTTCCGGCTGGGCAAATGTGACCACCATTAGTGATCCGAATGTAACCAGTTATGTCGACACAGCTTTGACGTTAAATACCATTTATTACTACCGGTTGATCGCTTACAATGAACTGGGCGACTCTGCGCCTTCCAAAGTAGCTCAGGCCACGGCTGGTGTATCAACACGAGTAATAGTGAATACCGACCGGGGGGATGTGCTTGATCAAGATGCGGCAGGTACATTATCTTACTTTCTTAAACACACGCAACCGGGCCAAACAGTGACCTTCTCGCCAACGATTTCCAGTGTAACGGTTAGTGGGGCGTTACGACCGGTTCCGGCGGGCGTGACCGTGTTAGGAGATTGTTCGTCGAGCACCTCGCTTGTAACAATTAAACCTGCTACAGGCTTTTCAGGTCCATTGCTCTTGAACAAAGGGAATGTTACCTTATGGGGTCTTAAGATAATGGGTTTTAAGAATGTTCAGATTTCGGCAGTTGGCGGCACAGGTAATAATCATTTTATCTGTACCAAGATTAGCTGAGTTATAAAACTCTGAAAATAGTCAAAACCTATGTAGGAAAACAAAAAAGCACCTACCTTTTTGAGAGAGGCGCTTTTTTATTTACTGTTTACGTCTAAAACCTAGTTGCGGAGGGGTTTACCCTTCATGAGCAGGTGTTGCATCCGCTCCTGAGTCTTAGGCATTTTGCAGAGCGATACAAAGGCTTCGCGCTCGATGTCCAGCAGGTATTGCTCCGAAACTTCGCGGGAAGGATCGGCTTCGTCGCCGCCGGTCAGTACGAAAGCCAGCTTTTTAGCGATGATTGCGTCGTGTTCGCTGATAGTGCGAGTGAGTACCATCCCGTCGATGGCTTGCTCGATTGCCAGGCGGCCACCTTCGCCCGGCAGACGCAGTGCCACCGGTTCGGGTGCTTTGTAACCGGCCTGGACCAGAGCCAGCGCATCGGCTTTGGCCTCGGTGATCAGCCGTTCGCGGGAGAGCGTGATCGTGTCATCTTTGCGGAGGAAACCGAGCGACCGCGCTTCTTCGGCACTGGTGCTGACTTTGGCAAAGGAAATCGTTTCAAAAGTCTTCTGGACCACCGGCATTGGGCCGCCCATGCCGCGATTTTTCTGGTAGTTGCGGAGCAAGAGTTCCTTGCAGCCCCCACCGCCGGGGATCAAACCGGCCCCGACCTCCACCAGTCCTATATAACTTTCGCCAAACGCCCGGACTTTCGCCCCGGCCATTACGACTTCCGCGCCACCGCCCAACGTGCGGCCAAAAGGCGCGATTACCACCGGCTTGGGTGAATATTTCAGACCCATGTTGAGGTCCTGAAATAGCTTGACACCTTCCTCCAGTTCGGCCCAGCGACCCTCGCTGGCGGCCATCATCGCCACAAACAGGTTCGCCCCGACCGAGAAATCGTCCGATTCGTTGGAAATCACCAGGCTATTGTAAGCATCGCTGCCATTGAGCGTCGCCAAAGCCCGCATACCCATCTCCATCATGGGCGGGTCAATCGAGTTAAGCTTGGCGTGGAATTCCAGCAACAACACCCCGTCGCCGATATTGAGCAGGCTGGCACTCTCGTTGGTTTGCACCACATTG
Source organism: Chloroflexia bacterium (assembly GCA_038322625.1). GTDB lineage: Bacteria > Chloroflexota > Chloroflexia > Chloroheliales > Chloroheliaceae > 54-19. Next base: position 7,861 of record JBBQGA010000007.1, on the reverse strand, counting down.
GCTTTGTCCTGTTTGATTTTAGTCAGGCTCAGACGGCTGGTGTTTTCGGGTAAAGTGCGGTAGCGTTCCTCTTTGAAGTCCCAGAATTTCTTTTTGCCATTTTGCTCGATATAAAAGAAATCCTGACCTTGCTGGGCAAATTTCATTACCCACTCCGGGATCGTCCGGCCTTCCTCGCGCATCCGCTTGATACTTTTTAGCGGGTTGAGCGCGTCCCAGGTCTCGAAAATACCCAGGTCCCAGTTGTAACCCCACTTCATGGCGTTATCGATGGTCAAAATATCGTCGGCGATTTCCGGCAACCGGTTAGCGGTGTACAGCAGAGTGTCGGCCAGCAAATCCCAGGCAAATTTCCCGGCCCGGTCGTCCAGGTAGGCCAGCGTTTCCAACCGTTTGCGCGGGTCGGAGCGGCGTTCGGCTTCTTCCAGTTTGGTATCGGCCAGCGGTTTGGCTTCCTGATCGCGGTAGGTCATCGTCGCCGGGTCCAGCACCTGGATCACGGTCTGGCCGTTTTGTTTGATCTTTTTGTAAAAGCCCTGACCGGTTTTATCGCCCAGCCATTTGTTGTCGGCCATCGTTTGCAGCCAGGCCGGGACGCGGAACATCTCGTGCTGCTCGTCGCCGGTGGCGTTGTCGTAGACGTTGCGAGCCACGTGCAGCGAGGTATCCAGACCGACCAGGTCACTGGTACGGAAAGCCGCACTTCGCGGGCGACCGCTTGCCCGGCCCAGTACCGCATCGACTTCCTCAATCTTGAGGCCGTGTTTTGCCATCCGGTCGAGGGTTGCCATCATGCCATAAATGCCGATCCGGTTGGCTACAAAGTTCGGGGTATCTTTGGCCTCGATCACCCCCTTGCCTAACCGATCCTCAAAGAAGGTCCACATAAAGCTCAATAATTCCGGGTCGGTCTGCGGTCCGGCGACCAGTTCCATCAGCTTCATATAGCGCGGCGGGTTGAAAAAGTGGGTAATTAAAAAGCGGCGTTGAAAATCTTCCGGCATTCCGGCCATCATCGAGGCCAGACTGATGCCACTGGTATTGCTGGAGATAATCGCCTCCGGTCGAACCGTTTCGGCCAGCCGTTTGAACACCTCGCGTTTGATCTCCAGCCGCTCAACCACCACCTCGATCACCCAATCGCATTCGGCCAGGGCTGCCCAATCGTCTTCAAAGTTGCCGGTCGTGATTTTCTCGGCCAGCTTGGGACTGTAAAAAGCGGCTGGGCTGGCCGTGAGGGCAGTCTGTAAACCGGTCAGGGCCAGTTTGTTGCGCTCGGCTTTGGGGGCTACTTTGGCGATCCCGTTGGGAACAATATCCAGTAGCAGCGAGGGTATACCGGCGTTCGCCAGGTGAGCGGCAATGCCAGCCCCCATTACGCCCGCGCCTAGCACGCCTACTCGTTCAATTTTATAAGCCATTTCCTTTTCCTCATCGTAAAATTAATGTAACTGTCCAGACTTCGCTTTGGAGGAGGGAAGTAAGAGGAGAGATTTATAGGGGAGACCCCTTTGATCCCCCGCAGAGGTAGCACCCCTACGTACCCTGCTTAAATACCCTTGAAGTAGATCATATGAACAGGTACAATTTCAAAAGCTGGCTTCTAAGTTAGTTTAAGCGTTCCAGAATGGTCGCCAGACCCTGACCGCCACCGATGCACATCGTTTCCATAGCGATTTGAGCGTCGTACTGGCGCATATCGTTGAGCAGGGTCGCCATTATCCGCGAACCGGTACAGCCGAGCGGATGCCCGATGGCAATCGCGCCGCCTTTAGGATTAAGCTGCTTATCAATATTAATGCCTAACTCGCGGCTCACCGCCAGGGCCTGGCTGGCAAAAGCTTCGTTCAGTTCGATCACGTCGATGTCCTCGATCTTGAGACCGGCGCGAGCCAGAGCTTTGCGCACCGCCGGAACGGGTCCCATCCCCATCAACTCCGGTTCGACCCCGGCAACCGCCATAGTGACGATCCGGGCCAGCGGCTTGAGACCCAACTCGCGGGCTTTGCCCAGGCTCATTACCACAGTCGCAGCGGCTCCGTCGTTGAGCGGACTGCTGTTTCCGGCGGTCACGCTGCCGCCTTCGACAAACACCGGTTTGAGGCTGGCTAATTTTTCCATAGTTGTATCGGCACGAGGGCCTTCGTCATTTTCTAAGATCGAACCGTTGGAAAGCGTTACCGGAACGATTTCGTCCTTGAACATCCCATCCTTCTGAGCCTGGATCGCTTTCATGTGCGAACGGTAGGCGAACTCGTCCTGCTCCTGGCGGCTGACGTTATATTTTTTGGCGACGTTTTCGGCGGTCAAGCCCATCGGGATATATACTTCGGGGAAACCGGATTTGCCGCCGACCAGCTTTTTATTAAAAGAGGGGTTAAAACCACCCATTGGCACCCGGCTCATACTCTCGACCCCACCGGCGATAAACACATCGCCCAGGCCCAGCATCACGCTTTGAGCGGCCATATTGATCGATTGTAACCCACTGGCGCAAAAGCGGTTGACCGTAACTCCACCGGCCCCGACCGAAATACCGGCCAGCACCCCGATATTGCGGGCGACATTCAAGCCTTGCTCACCTTCCGGCATAGCGCAACCAAAAATTACATCTTCTATTAAAGCGGTATCCAGGTTGCCCGCTCGTTCCAGGGCCACCCTTATCACCAGCGCACCCAGGTCGTCGATCCGCAAGTCCTTGAGGCTACCTTTACCGGCCCGGCCAACCGGGGTCCGTACCGCACTGATAATTACTGCTTCCCGGTCGCCCAATTTGGCTTGACTGGTACCAAGTTTACCCACTTCTGTCGTCATTTTTCAATCTCCTTTGATCTTTATTTATACTGGCTCATTGTCCGGTTCCGCAAATATTTCGGCCAATCTGACCTGCGTTTTATGTCTAATTGTCTGACAAATAGAATGAATACTCTATTGCATTGTAACATCTTCTCTTAAAATTGCAACCGGGAAAAAATGTGCCAAATCTTGCAATCTCTCCACTTTCTGCTATACTGACAAAAGGTGGATAGTGTTAATTATGTAAATCTATGGACTATCCGGCTGCCTTTCTCTGAATTATCTGTAGTGTAGGAATCATGCTAAAACTTTCTTTCTGGCGTAACTTTGAATTTCCCCTGTTTGCGGCAACCATTTTCACCTGTCTTTTCGGCGTTGCAATGATCCACAGTGCTATCAACGGCGACCCCAAACTCAAAGCGATTAATTTGGATATTAGCCAGCTTACTCAGGGAATGGGCATTGGTTTAATAATGTTTTTTATACTGGCCCGGCTGGATTATCACTTTTTTGAAAGCTGGCAGCTATTTATTTATATTACCTGCCTGGGTCTGCTCCTACTGGTCGAAATTTTGGGGGTAACTACTCTCGGCTCGACCCGCTGGATTCCAATTGGACCGTTTCAATTTCAGCCTTCCGAACCGGCCAAACTGCTGATCGTGATGCTGCTGGCCCGCTTCTATGTTACCAACGAACACCGGGTGCGCCGGTTGCCGGTTTTTATTTTCTCGATTTTGCAGATTTTGCCAATTACGGTGCTGGTCTTTATCGAACCCGACCTGGGGACCACCCTGGTATTTCTGGCAATCTGGTTCGGCATGACGATTGCCGCCGGAGCCGACTGGCAACACCTGGTGGCCCTGGTATTGATCGCGGTGCCTTTGTTGATCGGGGTCTGGAACCTGGGAGACATGACCGGCGGTAAGGTTCAGGTTTTTCAACAGTACCAGAAAGACCGGCTCGAATTATTCTTGCACCCCGACAAAGACCCTACCCACGACGGCTATAATCTTATTCAATCGCGCAAGACGGTGGAGGATGGCGGTCTGGTCGGGCGTGGCTATATGCAGGGGCCGCTGGTTCAGGAAGGTTATTTGAAGGTTGCCCACGCCGACTTTATTTTCTCGACTATCGCCGAGGAGTTTGGCTTTGCCGGTTCGGTGCTGGTGATGGCGGTCCTGGCTTTGATGCTCATGCGGATAATAAACGTGGCGATAAAAGCCGCCGACTCCTATGGCCGGTATTTATGCGTGGGGGTAGCTGTCATGATATTTTTCCAAATTTTTGTAAATGCTGGAATGAACCTGGGGCTGATGCCTGTCACCGGTATTACACTACCCCTGATCAGTCACGGCACAAGTTCGCTCTGGACTACTTTTATGGGGCTTGGCCTGGTCGAGAGTGTAGCCCTGAGGCACCAGCGCAACCAGACCTGGTATTACCGGACCGGTCCGACCAAAGAGCATTAGTCTTAACGATTCGGCCCGGCTAGGTCGGTCTTTAGCCTTTTACCTAAAATACGCTTATAAATCATTTTAATAATTTTCCAATCGAATTTATCGTTTATCTGGGGAGTGCCTATGCTAAGACTGTGGTTAAGCCGGCTACGTGGGCCTTTTTTTTACCTGGTGGTGATCGCAATATTGGCAGGCGGTGCTTATTACAGCCTGAGCGGTATGCGCACCTCGCTCGAAAGTTACCAGCCGCTCCAATTGGAGGTAGCCCCGGTTCAATCCCTGATTAACCCGGTCGATCCACCCGACAAAACCAGCCCTAATCAGCCTGGCACCACCGCCCCACTGACAAACCGGGTGGTGTTGGTGGTAGTTAACGGCCTGGGTCTGGATGACGTGGAAGCGATGCCAGCCCTGCAAGACGAAACCTTTAAGCGGATCAGCACCGGAGCTTACCTATTTACCGACCCGGTAGAACCGGGTGCCCCGGCCCTGGTGACGCTGCTAACCGGTGCTAATGTCGAACTGACCGGTGGTATTCAACTGGACCCGACCCATCCTTCCGATAATACCCCTACCCCCCGCCAGCAATTAAACCAGTTTGATAACCTTTTCGGCATGGTTAAAGCAAACCGCTTTACCTCGGCTTTGTTTGGCAGCCAGCCCTGGTTTGAAGCCCTGCCCCCGGCAACTCTGGACTTTTACACGACTTTCGACCCCCGCCAGCCTTCTACCGATATTACCGATAATGCCCTCAACTTTCTCAAAAAAAGATCGGCTAACTTTACCTTGCTCCAACTTGGCGCGCTGGGCCGGGCGCAGCAGGATTACGGACTAAACTCAAACCAGGCCCGGCTGGCTCGCCAGAACCTGAATACCGCCTTGAGCCGCTTGATCAGCGACGAAATGGACCTGCGCCATACCACCGTGATTATTACCGGCGACTGGGATGACTCGGTGAAAGCCGGGGATCGCTGGACCGTTCCGCTTTTGATGGTCGGCCAGGCGGTACAACCGGGCGAGAAGATTATGGGCCGGCAGGAGGATGTCGCCAGTACGGTGGCGGCCCTGCTGGGTATCCAGATTCCACGCCAGAACCAGGGCCGGATTTTAAGTAGTCTGCTTTCGATGCCAGCCGTCGATCAGGGCGAAAAGTTTCTGGCACTTGCTGAACAGCGGCAAGCCCTGGACGTGGCCTACCGCGAACGACTGGGCCTGGTGTTGCCCCTGGCGGTCAATGACTCGGCGGCGGTCGAAGCCGAGAAAAACGTGAAGCTGGCCCAGCAAAACTACCGGCTCGGCTCTTACGATGGAATTGTGCAGGTGGTCGATTCGGTGTTGCGCTATACTCGGACTGATATGGAAGAAGCCCAGCAGGAATGGTTCGCCCAGAACCGCTGGCAACGGGCGATCCTGGCGGTGGTGTTGCTGGTACTGCCCCTGCTACTGCTTTTGATCTGGCGGTCGGCGTTAGCGTTTCTGGCTGCCTTTGCCGCCCTGGTCGCCACAACCCTGCCCTATCTGATCTACTGGGTGCAGGGTCAACATTTTGCCTTCAATTCGATCAGTCTGCCGGACTTATTCACCAGTAGTTTATCGCGCTCGGCGGTTGGGTTGGCGGTGGGTTTACTTATACCGCTATTCTTTTTCGACTGGGCTGAGAAACGCCGAGCGCGGCGGTCGGGTCGGGTTGACCTGGCCTACTTGCAGATGGTTCAACTGCGGCGGCCCCTTTTCCCCGGTCGTCGTCTGTTCAACTGCTGCGCCCTGTTGCTGGGCTGGATGACTTATTTTAATGCCTTTGTCTGGCTGGTCTGGTACTACTGGCGTTACGGTTATTTTGCCCCTTTGATCGACCAGCCGGCCTTGCTCCCGGCCCATAACGATAGCTTCTTGCTTTTCTTTGCCCTCGATCACGCCTTTGGCTTTGCGATTATGATGGTCGCCGCGCCGGTCGTCCTTATCACGCTGTACTGGTTCAAACGAAAACTGCGCGGCAAGGTCGAGGAAGAGGAAGAACAGGACATCTTGAAGAAACCACGACCGGAAACCAGTATTGTAAAAGTGTCGTAGAAAGTTTTAAATTCAGAAAAAGGAAATATGAAAACAAATCCTGTAAAAGCCGCTCTCAAGCGGGGCGAAACCGTTTTCGGGGCCTGGCTAATGATACCTAACATTTTCACGGCCCGGCTAATTGCTCGTCAGAACCTGGACTGGCTGATGGTCGATACCGAACACGCCCCGATTGATCAAACCCTGATGGCTCAGATGGTCGGGGCAATTGCCGATGTGGGCGGTCCGGTTCCGATAGTGCGGGTTCCTTCCAATTCAGTCGAGAACATTAAACGCGCCCTCGATAGCGGGGCTTACGGGCTGCTGGTGCCGATGGTCAACACGCGCGAGGAAGCCGAAGCGGTGGTCCGGGCCGCCAAATACCCACCCGAAGGAGGTCGCAGCATCGGCGGTGCTTACTCTAATCTGGCGTTTGAGGCTAACCGGACCGATTATTATAACCAGGCTAACACCGAAATCCTGATCGCCATCCAACTTGAAAGCCGCGAGGCGGTCGAGAATTGTGATGAAATTCTGGCGGTGCCGGGCATCGATATGGCCCTGATCGGTCCCAACGACCTGCACGCCTCGCTCGGTCTACCCCCCAGCAGCGAAAGCAACGAGCCGGTTTTTAACCAGGCCCTGGACCGGATCAAGAAAGTGGCCGCTCGTCACAACATTCCGCTCGGTATGTTTTCCAGCAATGGCCCTGCCGCCCGGCAACGCGCCGAAGAAGGTTTTAAGTTTATTTCACTGACCTCGGATATTGCCTCACTGCAACAGGGTTTTGAAACCAATATCGCCAGTGCCCGCCAGCAAGCCTCCAAACCATCCGGTTTTTCTTATTAAATAAGTGTGTTTATTACCTCTCAAGAAACTAGACGCTTGAAAGGTAATAAACACCTCTGCGAAAATTATTCAAAGGCGCGGGTTTTAAAACTATTGTGCCCTAACCCGCTTGTTTTCCGATTTTTGAAAACCGACCATTAAAACACCAAGCATCAAGATCAAATAAAAGCGATGAGGGCTGATAGGAAAGGTAATCAAATACTTTTAAGGTTAAAATTAACCAATACCAAGGGTTCTCGCAATCTATGGTGAAAGATGAGGTATTAAATGGATAAGTTTCCGGTTGATGTTCCAAGAGCTAAGGTAATCCGAGCATTTGAATTATTAGGATTTGAGGTTGTTAAGGAACGTGAGCATGGCGGCTTGTTAAGACATAATCCTGACGGTACCACTACACCACTTACAATTCCCGGTAAAGGCCATAGTAAAATAAAAGGTTCAACTTTAAGAACAATATGTACTTAAGTTGGTGTTTCAAGAAATGATTTCCTCGGAGCTTATGAGCGTGCATAAAAAAAAGACCAAGTGGTCTCTTTTTATTTCTATTGAAAATTTTCTGCCGATTTTACCTTAGGGACTTAAAAACAATTAAGCGTTCCAAGTATTGGCAAAGGAGATGTCCACAAACCATTTTTCAAGACCCTGCTTTCGCTCGATTTGGGTTTCTAAGGCTGCCATTGCAATTTTAGTCAGCTTGATACCAGTAGAGT
>JBBQGA010000006.1:0-210251 GCA_038322625.1 Chloroflexia bacterium | reverse complement strand
TGTCGAGCGAGTACTGTCGGTAGGTGCGACGGCTCAAAAACAAGGGCAAAACTTCTTAAATTATCTCACCGCGTGTTTACAAGCTCAGTGGTTCAAGACCCCTGCGCCTGTTCTTTTCGCTACCCCGTGAACGGATACCTAAAATACCAACCCGCATTTTATTTTTTAACTAACGTTATAGCAGTGCTTAGTATCTCTGGGGTTATTGTAATGAGTTTTCTGGTATTTTATTTTGCAGTAATAAACTATTTAACATATACTGTTTGTTAGCTATAGATTAAATAAAAAGTAGCCAAAAGCTGCTTTGAAACCTTCCGGCCACTTTTAAACTTATTACTTGTTAATTGCATAAAAAATCACAAAGTACTAAGCAGGGTTCGTAGGGGTGCAACCCCTGCAAGGGGGACTTGGGGCACATCCCCCAACACTCTTTTTTACCCCCAGCGTCGCTATGCGACGCTGGGGAAGAGGGAAAAGCGCGGGGGACCCCCCGCTATGCCCCCGTCCTGGGGCCGGGTACCCCCTGGGTGCCCCTTGAAACCCCCCATCGAAACATTGTGAAATAATTATGCAATTGTTAAGTTATTATAGAACTTTCAAACAGTTAGAACATCGAAAGCTGCCCGCTATCCTCCTCTTTCGGCGGTTGCTTAGGCTTTTGCCAGGGTTGGGGTTGGGCGGTCCCGGCGCGTAAGGCTTCCAGCCGTTCTCGAACCAATATAATATCCTCTACCACTGTTTGTTTAACGGTGGTCAGTTCCGGTTCGCGTTGCCGCAAGATGTACGAGGGGTGAAACGAAACCAGCACCTCGGTATTGTTGGGGCCTTGAAACCAGCGACCCCGGTCTTTGGTAATCATAAAGGTTTTGTTTTCCAGCAGCTTTTTGGCCGCCGTCGCGCCCAGGCAAAGAATAATTTGCGGCTTGAGTAAGGCTAACTCATTGTGCCACCAGATTTCACAGGCTTTTTGCTCCGGTGGGGTAGGTGCCCGGTTTTTGAACATATTGCCCTCGATCAGCACCGGACGACATTTGTTGGTATTAGTTACCCAGATCGAATCGCGGCTCAACCCGGCCTCGGTTAGCATTGCGTTTAGCAGTTTACCGCTCCGGCCCACAAACGGTTTGCCCTGTTTGTCTTCATCCTCGCCGGGAGCCTCGCCCATCAACATAACCCCGACCTGACCGGGTGGCAAATACGGTCCGTCGCCAAAAACAACCTGCGTCCGTGTGCGGGCCAGGTCGCAGCGCACACAGGTTTTAGCCACATCTCTTAAAATTTCTAGCGAGTCGTAGGTGGCGGTCAGGCCGGGGTCAAGGGCGGCTTGCGGGTCGTTCAGATTTGCCATCCGGTAAGCTCTCTTTCTGCGGCCAGTCGCTGGCCAGTTCTAAATTTAACTTTTCTGTTTTTGTCATTGAATTGTAACTACTCAACCTGCCTCTTGCAAAAGGAATTTAGCTGGGGTCGTGGGGATGCAACCCCTGCGGGGGGTAACAGGGGTCTCCCCTGTTACCTCTCTTCTTTTTCCCCCGTCCACTGGTGGTCCTGGGGAGGGATCAGGGGTGGGGCCTGAGTAGTTACACTAAATTATTCTATCCCAAATGGGGCAAATAATGTGCCAGTCCGAGGAACCTTTTTGAAAAAAAAGCTAGTTTAAAGCATAATAGAGCGATTAACTTTTGATGAAGAACAGGAGGTTCAGGTAATGACCCAGACGGCATCCGATCAGCAGCGTCTGAAAACCTTGCACGACGACTTTACTAATAAATTTGGCCGTCCGGTCGAGTTCGTGAGCCGGGCACCCGGTCGGGTAAATTTAATTGGCGAACACACCGATTACAATGGTGGTTTTGTTTTTCCGGTCGCCATCAACCGGACCGTTTTGCAAGCAGTCGCAGCCAACGGTAACACCGGGGAAATCCGGCTTTATTCCAGCGGCTACGACCAACCGGTAGTTTTTAATCTATCGGAACTGGTCAAGGCTAGCGGTGAGGCTGGTTGGTCGAATTATGTAAGTGGGGTGGCCTGGGCCTTGCAGCAACAGGGCTTACTCGACCTGGCGAAGCTGCCGGGAGCCGATATTTTGATCGAAAGTAACGTACCGCAGGGAGCCGGTTTATCCAGTTCGGCGGCCCTGGAAATCGCCACCGCCCTGACGCTTTTCAAACTGGCCGGGCTGCCATCCGACCAAATCGACCGACCACGCATGGCATTAGCCTGCCAGTTGGCCGAAAATGGTTTTGTGGGAGCCAATACCGGCATTATGGATCAGTTTGTGTCGTCGCTGGGTCAGGCCGATAGTGCCCTGCTGGTAGATACGCGGTCACTGGAATACCGGGCCGTCCCGCTGGGCTTTGCCGGTCGCGGCCTGAAACTGGTCGCGGTAAATAGTGCCGTTCCCCACCGCCACGATGCCTCCGGCTATAATCAGCGTCGGGCCGAGTGTGAGCAAGCCGCCCACTTTCTGGCCCAGGCTTATCAGAAAGATGAAAAAGCCCAGTTGCGCGATTTTAGTTTACCCCAATTGGAGGCCGTATTCGACCGGATGCCCGCTTTACCGGCCAAACGCGCCCGCCACGTCATAACCGAGGACGCGCGCACTCTGAAAGCAGTCAGTTTGCTGGAAGGCGGCTTTAAGGAGCCGGGCGACCTGGCCCGGTTCGGCGAATTGCTGGCGGCCTCGCATCGCAGTATGCGCGACGATTTTGAAATCACGGTCCCGCAGGTAGATTTGCTGGTCGAACTGGCCTGGCAATTGCCGGGTGTCATCGGGGCGCGCATGACCGGCGGCGGTTTTGGCGGCTGTACGGTTAATGTGGTCGAGGAAGCCGCCCTGGCTGATTTCGAGCAACAGGTAGTCGAGGTTTACCGGCATCAAACCGGTTTAGCGGCCCAGATGTATATTTTTGATGCCGTAGAAGGGGGTTCCCTCTTAAATGTTTGATGACGATTTTATTGCTTCGCCCGGTACGCGACCGGTTCCTCCCCTTTTAATTGTGCTGAGTGGGCCGAGTGGCGTTGGCAAGGATGTCATTTTGGCCCGAATGAAAGAACGGGAGTTGCCGTTTCATTACGCTGTGACCGCCACTACCCGACCGCGCCGCGTTTACGAGGTCGACGGCCAGCATTATTATTTCCGCACGGTATCCGAATTTCAAACCTTGATCGACCAGGGCGAACTGCTCGAAAACGCCACCGTTTACGGCAATTATTATGGTTCTCCCAAAGCCGGGGTCCGCGAAGCATTGGCCCGTAATGAAGATGTCGTGTTAAAGATCGATGTCCAGGGCGCGGCTCAGGTGAAAATGAAAGTTTCCGACGCGGTGTTTATCTTTTTGGCACCCGGCACCCGCGACGAATTGATTGGCCGGTTGGTCGGGCGCGGCACCGAAGACCCGGCCAGTCTGGCCCTGCGACTGGCAACTTACGAACGCGAGATGAAAGCCGCCGCCAGTTTTGATTACCTGGTAATCAACCGCGATGGCGAACTCGATGCCACCGTCGACCGGATCGAGGCGATCTTAAAAGCCGAAAAAAGCCGGGTGTCGCCGCGCCGGGTGCAACTTTAACAAGCTAATCAAAAAGCCACCCTTTCGGGTGGCCTTGAGTTTATTTGGTCAGCCAGGACTAGAGGTGGCTCTCCAACTGCGAAAGGATTTTTTCCTTCGCCTGATAGCCAACTACTTGCTTGACCGGCTTGCCGTCCTTGAAAAGAATCAAGGTCGGAATGCTCATCACGCGGTATTGCTGTGAAATTTCCGGGTTGCTGTCCACGTCCAGCTTGACGACTTCCAGTTTCTCGGACTGCTCACCAGCGATCTGCTCGACCAGCGGCGAAAGCATTTTACAAGGCCCACACCACTCGGCCCAGAAATCGACCAGGACCGGCTTGCTGCGGCTGGCCTCGATTACCTGTTTCTCAAAAGTGTTATCAGTAACAGCTTTGGCTCCCATTGTTTGCGCTCCTTTAATTAAATACTGCTATATATCTATATACAAGATTTTTATATATCCGGTCGACTTTGACTGGTCTATAAAGTATAGACCCCGTTAGGTGGTTTGTCAATGCCATGATGGAATTAGTGTTTTTCTAACAATTGGGATTTATCTGGCTTGTAAAGGGGTGAGAACTGCCGGAGCCTTCAAAAAATTAGCTTTGCTCAGGCTGGTTTAAGGCATAATTAATCGCCTGGTCTCCCTCCCATTCCTGGCCGGTGGTCCATTCTGTATCAAATAATGCCGGGTCGAGGGTATTACGCGCCTTGTCCAGACTGGCTTCGTAACGCTGGTGATAAGTCGGGTCGAGTTTAATATTGATCGATTGGATCAAGCTTTCGATAGCACTACTGAGCCGGACCACTCTTTCATACTGACCCTGCGCGGTGGCCGCCATTGACAGCCCGACCAGACATTCTGCGATCCATTTCTTGTTACCCAGGCTGCGCCGGAGGGTCAAACTTTGCCGGATCAAGGACTCGCCGGCGGTCCAATCGCCCATCAGGCCCGTCATCAGGCCGGTATTATTGAGGGCAAACGCCAATCCCTGTTTATCGCCGATTTCCTGAAAAGTTAGAAAGCTTTGCCGGTAGAAATTTTGAGCCGCTTCAAAGTCCTGCCGTTCCCGGCTAATATTACCCAAATTATTAAAGATGGTCGCAACGCCCTGCCGGTAGCCTACCGTCTGCATCAAGCCCAGACTCTCCTGGTAGAGTTTGCTGGCTTCCTCAAATTCCTGCCGGAAGTAGGCTAAGATTCCCAACGTGTTGAGAGTGTCGGCCACACCGCGTTTATCGCCCAGTTCGCGCCGGTAGGCTAGCCCTTCCTCGTAAAGCTCGCGGGCTTCCTCCAGCAAACCTTTTCCCCGGCTAACGTTACCCAGATTATTCAGCACGTCGGCAATACCGGGCCGGTTGCCGAGTTCGCGCATAATCGTTAAGGACCGCCAGAGTAGGTCATAAGCCAGCCGGAAATCGCCCTGGCTATACGCGATTTCGCCCAGTTCATTTAAATTGGCCGCCACGCCCGGCAGATTGTCTTCGGCGCGTTGAAATTCCAGGCTTTGCTCCTGCAATTCGTAGGCTCTGGGATAATCGCCCTGGGCCGTACTGACTTTGGCGATGCCGGTAAGAGCCTGGCTCAACCCGGCCCGGTCTTCCAGCCTTTCAAACAATAGCCGGGCCTCCTCGAACTGTTCGAGCGCACTGCTGCTTTCCCCCAGCTTTTGCAACACCCAACCCAACCCGACCTGACATTGCGCCCGGCGGGCCTGGTCATGGTGGCTCTGGCAAATTGCCCCGGCTTGCCGGTACAGGCTGACCGCCTCATCCCATTGGCCGACCAGTTCCATCACCGCCGCCAATTTCAGCAAAATTTCAACCTGCTGCGGTTCTTCCAGCAAAGGCAATAGCCGCCGGTAGTAATCGATGGCAATTTCGTTGGCATAGGTCGCCTGGGCATTTTCTCCGGCCCGGCGGAAATATTCGGCCTGTTTGTTACAGTTGCGGCTCAAACCGTAATGATGGGCCAGTAAATCCAGCCAGCGATCCAACTCGTGCGGGTAGGCCCGCTCGATATAGGCTCCGGCGGCTTCGTGCAGGTTGGCCCTGGTGCTATTGGTCAGGCTTTCGTAGGCGACTTCCTGGGTCAACACGTGTTTAAATAGGTACTGTGGGTCCGGTTCGGGTTTATCCTGCGGGGTAATATCCAACCGGCTCAGGTATTCAAGTTGCCCCAGTACCACGCCCGGTTCGCCCACCGCCGGACAAATCTCCCAGAGCCAGTTTGGCCGGAACAACCGACCGACGACACTGGCGACCTTGAGGGTGGTTTTCTCGGCTTCACCCAATTGATCCATGCGGCTGACGATCAGGCTTTTCAGGCTGTCGGGCAGGGTCAGCCCGGTCAGGTTTTCACAACGGGCCAGGTCCAGACCCCGGTCAAAAATTAAATTTACCAGTTCTTCCAGGTAAAAGGGGTTGCCCTGTGCCCTGACCGCAATGTCTTCCACCAGTCCTTCATCTATCGCCTGATCGCCAAAAAGTTCGGTCAGCTTTAGCCGGATAAAGGTGCTGGCTTCACCCAGGCTAAATTCCGCTAGCGTCACCTCGGACATCCAGGGCAGTTTTTTCAACTGTTCGATCCAATCGCCGTGTTCGTGGTTGTCCTGTTCGAGCTGGTAGGGCCGGTAGACCAGCACCATCACCAGCGGCAGATCGGCCAGGTTGCGGGCCAAATTTTCGACCAACTCCTGCGAAAGCAAATCGATCCAGTGACAATCCTCCAGCACCAGCAAGACCGGCTGGTTTTGGCGGAGTATGTAAAAGCGCAGATAGTCGACCAGCAGATTTTCAAGCGAAGTTTTGCGCAATTTCCCGCTCATATCCTGGGTCAGTTCGTTATCGGGGATCGGCAAATTGAGAACCGGAGCCAGTAAAGGTAAACGCTGCGCCAGTTCCGGGTCGAGCGAATATAGTTTTCTTTCCAGTTGGTCGAGCTGCTCGGTCAGGCTGCTGGCCGAATCCAGTTCAAAAAAGCCTTGCCACAGATTTTGCCAGACCAGATAGCTGCTATTGGTCCCATAAGATTGACCCGCTCCCCCAAAAGCCACAAAGCCTCTGGCAATCGCCTCCCGAATAATTTCGGCGGTCAGGCGGGATTTGCCCATTCCGGCCTCGGCCCGCAGCCCGATTAACTGGCCGGAGCCTTGCCGGGCCTTTTCCAACCGGTTCTTGAAAAGGGCTACCTCACTTTCGCGGCCCACCAGCGGCAAAGTATACAACGGCTCCTGGAGACGCAACCCCTGATTATGTTTCAGGTTTTCAAGCCGGTAAACTGTTAGCGGGGCAACTTTGCCCTTGACCGTCAGCGGTTCCAGCCTGACCCACTCGAAGCTGTGTGGCAGTGGCGTTTGGAGTCTCTGGTTTACCAGAATCTGATTTTCCGGGGCGGCTTGCATCAACCGGGCAGCCATATTAACCGCGTCACCGATGGCGGTGTATTCCTGGCGTTCCGAGGCTCCCACCTGGCCGCAATAAACCTGGCCGCTATCAATGCCGGTGCGGGTGCGGATGCCGCTTTGCAGGGCCGCTTCGCGTAATTCCAGGGCGCAGCGTAACGTCCGTTCCTGGTCGTTTTCGTGAGCCACCGGTGCGCCAAACAACACAATATATTTGCTGCCTTTGTCGCCCATTTCGACCTGACGCAAGTAGCCCTGATAGTTATGAATAATTTGGATGACTTTGCCCAGGTAGTTTTGCAGTTTCAGGCCCACCGCCCGGTCGGTTTCATAATCAAAGCTCTCGAAACCGACAAACATAATGGTTATCTTCCGATATTCATTTATAAAGTCGGCCTGTTCACTTTCGAACCGCTGGACGATCCGGGGATGGTGAAAAGCTTTGAGGAAGGGTGCGAACCGGGCGAGTATGGCCGGGTCAGGATCAACCACCGGCAAAGGGATCGCTTCCACCGGTTGAGTCCAGCTTTGCACCCTGGCAAAATCTTCGTTCAAGGACTGGCTGACCACCAGCGGCCCGGCCTCCGCCACTAAGCTCTTTTCGATTACTACTTCCCCCGGCCCGGCCAGGTGTTCGGCCTGTGAAGCCCGTTCCAGCACCTTACCGGCCACGATATATTCCAGGCTCAGGGCCGGGTCGCCCACCGTCGTACAATAGACCATACCACCGGCCAGCCCGGCCTTCATTGAAAGTACAAACTCGCCCGCGCGCGTGGTAAGGTGAGTATAGCGGCTCATCTGGTCTTGCATATCCAAGGCGCATCGCAAGGCCCGGCGGGTACTGTTTTCCGGTTGATCGGGAGAAGTGAAAAGAATGGTCAGGGCATCGCCCCCGAATTTGGCAATACTGCCGCCGTACCGGTGGGCTATATTGATCATCGCGCTCAGATAATCGTTGAGCAGGGCGGTCAGTTCTTCGCTGCCGGCTTTTCCGTGCTGGCTGAGGGCTTCGCTCAAGGGGCTAAATCCGGCGATGTCGACAAACAAAGCTACGGCTTGAAAACGTTTTTCGCGGCCTACCGGGCTACTATCAGGATGGCAAATCAAATCGAGGCAGAAGTGGTATGGTAAAAAAGCCAGCAATCGCTTCATAACTTGTTATTTCGCTCAACTTACCCAAAGGTTTCCTTAAAAATAGCCTGAAACCTCGGACTTGTCAAGCCTACAAGTTTTTTAGTTTTCTAGCGGGTTTCTTTTACAAAAGTTCGCACATCCTGCCCACCCGCCCGGCCCAGCGTCTGGGCGGCCAGTTGTTGTTTCTCCAGGCGGTGGCTGGCAATCACCAGCAGACACCGGCTACCCTCCAGCGCACCCGCATAATGATGGGCGACATCGTTAGGCGCACCCCATAGCAAAAGAGCGCCGGCTACTCCTCCGGCGACCGCCCCGACCGCCGCTCCGGTGAATAGTGCCGCCAGTGCTCCCGCCGCCAGAAACGGCCCGGCCCCCGGTATGATCAGCAGCCCCAGACCCACCAGCCAGCCGGTAGCCCCGCCAATCGCGCTCCCACCCAACGCCCCCATCAATGGATTGTGGGCGAGCGGTTGCACGTCCCGGTCAATCAGATCGCCTTCGTCCTGATTGAGGTCAAGCTCGGCCAGCACCTCGCCCCGGCGTTGCAAAAAACTCACTTCCCGCGCACCAAAGCCAAGCTGCTGCAAAAGTCCAAAAGCAATCTCGGCTTGTTGGCTGTTCTCGAAGATAGCCGCCGCCATCAAATTGGTTTCGGTGATGTCTACTTCTTCGGTAGCCACTATATCTACAGGCATTTCAACTCCTTTAGCGATTAGTCAGGACTTTCGCTTTAATCTCACAATGTTTCAAATTTTGTTTGTATCGACACCTGTAATATAGTCACATAACGTGCCAGGCTTAGAAAACCGGGCGGACTTTGCAGCGAGCCTGCCAGATGTCGGTAACTTCGGCGGTGTAACGTTCCAGCACGACGGCGGCAAATTCGTCCGGGTCGAGGCCCAGGTCTGCTAGCCCAACCGTCGCCACCGGGGTTCCTTCGCTAATCACGTTAAAGCCGGTGTGGATCAGGGTTGAAACCGGACTGGAAGTGGCAATCGAAACACTTAATTTGCCCGGCAGACCGGTACTGGGTTGGGATACAAACAGATCGTCGCCGCGCCGTTGGACCGGTTGGGTCAGCCGTTCTTCCAGAAATTCTTTGGCCGTCACGATCAACAAACGCTGGCGGTAAACCGCTTTTTCCAGGTCCAGATCGAAAAATTCAGCGATAAAATGCAGCATCTCGCGGCTGTAGATCGGGGCCACTGCCTTTACGTCCTCCAGGTCGACCATCTCGGTAATTTTAACGTCACACGGTCCCCGAAAGCTTACGATAGCGTCACCCAGCAAATCGTGCTGGCGATAAATCCAGTGAGGAGCCAGTTGGCGGCCATCATAGGTTAACAACTCCGGCCCCAGATATTTTTGCAGCATACTTTTTAATCCTCGCTATAGGTGGCACTACAGGTCGGCGTTTCCCAGACCTGGACGTGTTTTAGGCTCAAGGCCGGATTTTGGACCAACAATTGCCGTTTGAGGGTCTGATAAATCTGGTAGGCCATATTTTCGGCGGTCGGGTTGATCTCGTCGTAAGGGGCAATTTCATTAATAAATTGGTGGTCGAGCGTTTCGACAATGCCCTGCATCAACTTTTTCAGGTCAAAGAAATCGTATAACATCCCGAGCTCGGAGAGCTTCTCACCGGCCATACAGACTTCCAGCTTATAGGTATGACCGTGTAAATTAGCACACTTACCGGGATAATCGCGTAGCTGATGAGCGGCGTCGAATTGAACACTTTTTGTCAACTGGTACATATTTCCTCTTTATAGATTGCCGGTACCACCGGGCGGTTTGATTTAATCTTTCTCTATTTTATTGAAGGGCAGTGACCCAGCCAGTCCCTAACGCAGAAAAGGGCCAGCCAGAGTATGGCTAGCCCAGTTTTCGTTGCAAAACCTGTGGGCAGGTTCGGCCTATTACCGGTTATTTATTTGCCGCAACCGCAGTTACCGCCACAACAACCACCACCGGAACCGGGCAGATTGGCGTTTTCGATGGTAAAACCACGCTCCATCAGGGTATCCTGATAGCCGATGATCGCGCCGACCAGATAGGGGGCACTCTCTTCATCGACCAGCACCCGCAGACCGTCGAAGTTCAATACTACATCGTCTTCGCGCTCGGTGTCGTCCAACGCCATTGCCGCGCGGGAACCCTGTACAAATACGCGCAGCGCAATGTTCGGGTTATTTTCCTGGCTCAGTACTTCCTTGAGCTGCTCACGGGCTTCGTTGGTAACGGTCAGCAGGGTATCGCTAGCAGTACCCGCCATTACTTCCTGATCAATTGTATTAGCCATTATCCTGATTCTCCTTCATCTTAAAAGTCTAGCCGCCAGAGCAGCCTGTTATATATGACGGTTTCGCCGGTCAAACCAGACCAACCTTTTATATATGCTATGAAAGCTTACTCCAATCGCCGCTCAATGTCAATAGCTAACGATCTGTTTTTGTACTCTTAAAAGGCTAATCAACATAGATACTTATTGTCCATGTATACCCCCTGTAAGACGGTTTTGAACCTGGCCTGACTAACCTGCCTTTAAAATGCGCATGAAAGTGCTAATTTTCCGAACACAGATTTACATAAATGAGTAAAATGAGGGGTTGACAGGGCCTTACCGGATTTCTTATACTTAACCAAGATTTGTGGCTATGTTCCTACCTTAAATCTATTTCAAAAAATCTATTTCAAATATATTTCGTTTCGAGTATAGTTCAGTGGATTTTATTTTAAGTTTATCTCAAACAATGAAGGTTTGTAATTACTCAAGCCTTATTCCCCACAAACGGAACTAAAGCGGGGGCAGTGGGGGTGGGGGGTATACAGGGGTCTTCCCTGGGATACCTCTTTTCTTCTTCTTTTCCCCGTCCACTGGTGGCCCTGGGGAGGAATCAGGGGTAGGGTCTGAGTAGTTACGAAGGTTTAATGGAAGGTTTAATCCGTTATGAAGCGTTTTCCCACCCAGACCGGCTACCAACCTAGACCGCCGGTTTATCGATACACTCAACAATTTTTACAGCAAGAAATCGGTCAGTTGCGGCGCGCGACCTGGGGGCCTCGCCTGGTGGCACTCCTGATCGATTTTGGCTTGATCGCTATACCTTTTAACCTCTTAGGTTACTATATCTGGTTGCCCCACACTTTCTTTGCCCAGAACATTGGCGGCCTGGATAGTTCGGTTTCCGAGGCCGGTCTGACGGTAGGCTTGCCTTTGCCGATCCACCAGTTGTTATGGATCGTGGTCTTTACTCTGTATGCTACTTTTGCCACCCTGCTGCGCGGTAACACGCTGGGTAAACACCTGTTAAATTTGAAGGTCGTTAGCGACGACGGTCAGCCGCTAACGCGTAGGGATTTGCTAATCCGTTACTCTTTTACGTATATTAGCAACCTGGCGATCCTGCTATATATGCTCGGTAGTTTTTTTCTCAATTCCGGTTTGGCCCTGATTTTGGCGGTGCTGGTACTGGTTGGCGATTTTGTTTACTGTCTGCTGGACCCGCAAAGCAAAACCCTGCACGACCGGTTGGCCCACACCCAGGTTATAATTGCCGATTTGCTCAAGATTTAGCGCAATAAGCGGTTTTTTTTCAGGTCATAGATTAAAGGAATAATAATGGCACTCGAAGAAAGTTTGAAGCAGGAGATCAAAAGCCGGGAAGCGGCCATGATTGCGATGCGGCGTGAACTCCACCGTCACCCGGAATTATCTTTTGAAGAACAACAAACCGCCGAGGTGGTGGCCGCGCGCCTCAAGGCGGGCGGTCTGGCCGAGGTTCAAACCAATGTGGGTGGCTATGGCGTAGTCGGTACTCTCAAAGGCGGTTTGCCCGGCAAAACTATAATGGTCCGGGCCGATATGGACGGTCTGCCGATTCTGGAGCAAAATCAGGTCGAGTATCGTTCCCAGAACCCGGCGGCCATGCACGCTTGCGGCCACGATGGACACGTTTCGATCTGCCTGACCCTGGCCGAAATCCTTTCCGCCCGGCGGGATGAATTGCCCGGTACGGTTAAATTTGTTTTCCAACCCGCCGAAGAACGCGGTGGTGGCGCGACAAAAATGATCAAAGACGGGGTTTTAAATTCGCCGGAGGTCGATGCCGTAATCGGTTTACATCTCTGGAATAATTTGCCGGTCGGCCAGCTTGGCATCACCAACGGGCCGATTTTCGCCAACGCCGACGGCTACGAAATCATCGTGCGCGGCAAAGGCGGTCACGGCGCATTACCCCACCAGACCGTTGATGCCCTGGTAGTGGCGGCGGAAATGGTGGTGGCTTTGCAGACCCTGGTCAGCCGCGAAATGACCCCACTCGAACCGGCGGTGGTCACGGTCGGCAGTTTTCATTCGGGCAGTGCTTTTAATATCATCAACGAGGAAGCAAAAATCGCCGGGACCTTCCGCACCATTAATAAAGAAGCCCGCGAGTATTTGCAACGCCGGATTCGGGAATTGACCGAGGGCGTAGCGCGTTCGATGCGGGCTACCGTCGATATTAAATTTACAATTGGCGTACCGGCGGTGGTCAACGACCCGACCATTACGGCGGCGGTGCGCGAGGCCGGGTCGACGGTGCTGGGGAGCGATAATATCGTAACCGTTTCGCCGGTTACAATTGCCGATGATATGTCGGAGTTTTTGCTGGCTAAACCGGGTTGTTACTTCCTGATGGGTTCTTCCAATAGCGCACGCGGCCTGGATTTCCCCCACCACCACCCGCGCTTCGATTTTGACGAAGCTTGCTTATCCCCGGCAGTCGAAATCCTGGGCCGCTCGCTGCTTAAACTGGCTCGCTAAACCGGGGATGTTGCGGGTAAATCTGGCGTAAACAGGGATTCTGGCGGTCGCGCTGGCTGATGATCGGGTTTTTCTCCGGCCAGGGTACCGCCAGGTCCGGGTCATCCCAGGCTACCGCAAAGGTATCGCTGCCGTCGTAAGTCTTGGAGACCATATACATATAATCCATATCGCAAAGCGCAAACAGCGAATTGGCGAAGCCTTCCGGTATATACAGGGCTTGCCGGTTGGCGGCACTCAATTCAAACAGGTCGTACTGACCAAAGGTAAGCGATTCGGGCCGAATATCGACAATCGCGCAAAACGCCTCACCGCGCGGCACCCACACAATTTTTTCCCAGCGTTCGGCGTGCAAGCCGCGCAAAACCCCTTTGACCGACCGGGAATGATTGATCTGGCGGACTTTGAAGTTGCCGCCGTTAAAAGCGTTTAGCTTGTCTACATCTATCACCGGGTTTGCCAGCAAATCATTTTCGGCTTGCTCCGGTCGTTCGATCCGCAACAGACCGGGCAATTTTGTTTTAAATATTTTGCTTTCCATCAGCTTTCCATCACCAGATTGCTTGTTTTCCTCTTAAGTTATTATCAATATTACTTTCGCTTCAAGCTCACCCGGTGAGCTTGAAGCGAAAGTAAAAAGAGAATTTACAGGGGAGACCCCTTACACCCCCCGCAGGTGCTGCGCCCCCACGACCCCCGCTTTAGGCTGGCTCTCAACTTTAAGCAAAAGTTCTACTTTAAATATTTCGCATAGCCGGGAACAAGATCACATCGCGGATGTTTGGCTGGTCGAGCAAGAGCATTACCAACCGGTCCACCCCGATCCCTAGACCACCGGTGGGCGGCATCCCAAACATCAGGGCGTTGATAAAATCTTTGTCCATCTGCATAGCCTCATCGTCACCGGCAGCCTGGTTGCGACCCTGTTCGCGGAACCGCTCGTACTGGTCCACCGGGTCGTTCAGTTCGCTAAAGGCGTTGCCGCATTCCAGCCCGGCGATAAATGGCTGAAAGCGTTCGACCGTGTTGGGCTGACCGGGTTTCCGTTTGGCAAGCGGCGACAATTTCTGAGGATAGTCATAAAGGAAGGTCGGCTGGACCAGGGTCGGCAACACTGTCGCTTTCATCAGTTCGTCGACCAGTTTGGGCCAGACGGTATCCGACGGCGGCATTTCTTTGAGGCCCAGCTTTCCCATCTCGCGGTACAGATCGACCTGGTCTGGAAAAGCCTCGTAATCCAGGCCGGTGCGTTCCCGGATCGCCTCGCGTAGCTTCAGGCGCGGCCAGGTTCCGGCTAGCTCGATTTCGTAGCCGCGACTTTTGATCCGGGTAGTACCTAGTACCTGCCGGGCGATATAGGGGATCATTTCCTCGACCAGCCGCATAATGTCGTTATAATCGGCAAAAGCCTGGTAACATTCCATCATGGTAAATTCGGGGCTATGGCGGTAATCGATACCCTCGTTGCGAAAGTCCTTGCATATCTCAAAGACCTTGCTATAGCCGCCGACTAGCAATCTTTTCAGGTATAGTTCGTCGGCGATCCGCAGATAAAAAGTTTGCTCTAGCGCGTTATATTGAGTGGTAAAAGGCCGGGCCGACGCACCGCCATATAGCGGTTGTAGGCTTGGCGTTTCCACTTCCATAAAACCCTGAGCGTGCATAAAATCGCGCATGGCCTTGATAATAGCCGAGCGTTTGGCAAAAGCCTCAAATATTTCGGGGTTGGCAAGCAAGTCGGCGTAACGCTGGCGGTAGCGCAATTCGACATCCTTGAGGCCATCGTATTTGTCGGGCGGCACATTAATCGCTTTGGTCAGGATCGTCCATTCGTGAACTTCCAGCGACTTCTCGCCGGTGCGGGTGAAAAACGGAATACCGCTCACCCCCACGATGTCGCCCAGGTCAATCGTATCTTTGAAAAGCTCCAGGTCGGCGGCTCCACCCTTCAAATGGGTATCTTTGAGATAAAGCTGAATTTTTTGGCCGTTTTCCACCAGGTCGGCAAAAATCACCTTTTTATCGCGTTTGGTATGAATCCGCCCGGCTACCCCGACAGTTTGACCGGCGATAGGTGGGTCGGCGTGTTCATCTTTTTTAAATTGATCGAAATCAGCCAGCACCTGGGCAATCGTATGGGTACGGGTTTCAAAGCGGGGCGGGTAGGGTTCGCGTCCGGCCTGGCGCAAACGTTCGGCTTTTTCCAGGCGCAACCGCTGGTAGTCGCCCAGGTCAAAGTCCTTTTCAAAAGCTTCCAGATGCGGGGGCAGTTTATGTCCGTTATCTTCCGAAGGACTAACTGCAATTTCTTCTTGACTCACCTTATAAAGACCTTTCCAGCTTAATCAGTTAATTTTCGAGCATTATAACAAAAAGAGCGGCCAGGCGTTAGCCCGACCGCTTGTTTTACATTTATCTTTACAAAAGCTACTCGATAGAGACAACCGTAAAAGCCAGGCGGCCCGCCGGGGCATCCACAAAAAATTTGTCGCCTTTACGTTTGCCGACCATTGCTGCTCCGAAGGGCGAGTCATTGCTGATTTTATTCTCGCTGCTCTTGGCTTCCGGCAAACTCACCAGCATAAATACTTCCTTGTCGCCGGATTCGTCGCGGATCGTCACCTTAGTACCAATCCGAACAATGCTTTTGTCGCCGTTACCGGTATCCTGGATAATTTCAGCGTGGGATAGCCATTGTTCCAGTTCTCGGATGCGACCTTCGGTCCAGGCCTGTTCGTTTTTGGCATCTTCGTATTCGCCGCTTTCACTGATGTCGCCGTAGGCTTTAGCCTGCTGAATGCGGTCGGCGACTTCCTGGCGTTTGACGGTACGTAAGATTAGTAACTCCTCTTCAAGTTTCTTCTTACCTTCGGCAGTAAGTTGAATGGTCTTAACTTCGCTCATGCATGAGTCTCCTCATTCTAAATTTGTTGTGCATACCCCACTTTTCACCTATACCGCCAGCCTCCAGATTAAAGGAAAACTGTCAATTTGGGCAAAAAGTAACACTAAAATCGGGTAGTAATACTAAAATAACGACTAAACAGAACCTATAGTTACATATTAGAACTGATCCGGGTCCACACAGGGACCTCGAAAGCTGTTCAGTTAGTAATATCGGAAAAAAAGGCTGTTGCGTGCCGCTTGAAAGGGTATTTCATAGCAAATTACTATGGTTATTCCAGAATAAAGGCCACCGGGCGACTGGGGTAGATTGCCTCGGTTGGGTGCTGGTTATAATAATTTGCGACGGAGCGCAAAGCTTGTTTCCAACCGCGAAGGGTGTTAACTACGGATTGGAAAATACCGGGTCCTGGTTTTACTTCTTTGTGTAAACCAAGAATACTAGCACCTCCTGACCTTATCAAAGGTCAAATTGAAGGTCAAAAAACAAAAAACCAGAGTACGGTACTAAATGACCACCTTCCGGTTGCGTGATGATAAAATTATAGCCCAAACAGGAACACTTGTAAAGAGTTTTTAACTTTTATCGGACCCTGACCGGGTGGGCCTGGGCTTGTCAGCTTAATTTTTATCGAGGTCCAAAAATACCTGGGCATCTTTACCGTCGCGGGTATTAAAGTGGGTGGCTTTGTTGAGCCGGTCGATAACCTGATGAAACTGGTTAATGGCTTCGCCAAGTTGTTTTACACTGGAGTACGTTTCGGTCTGGTTTGCTAGCAACCGGGCCAGTTGGTTGGAAGCCGCTTCGGCCATTTTTAGCGGGGTGGAAAGCTCGACAGTACAGGTGGCAATCGTGGCTTGCATTGCTTCATATTGACCCTGCCGCCGTTCGTAATCCAGCAATTCATCCTGTACCTCGGATACGCGTTCCAGAGCCGCCAGCATTTTGTCCTGCGCGACCTTGACCCGTAGCAGACTGCGAATGGTAACTTTTAATTCTTCGCGCGAAATTGGTTTGGTCAGATAAGCGTCTACCCCGCTATTCAGGCTGGAAATTTTATTTAAGTTCTGATTACCGGCAGCCGTAAGCATAATGATTGGTATATAAAGCATATCCTGGCGGGCGCGAATCTGGCGGGCTAATTCCTGACCGTCCATCACCGGCATCATATAGTCGATGCACAACAGATCCGGCGAAAATTCGTCCAACAATTTCAGGGCTTGTTGACCGTTGTCGGTAGTCTGTATCTTGTAGCCTTCTTGAGCCAGGCTGTATTCCAGAAGTTGTAATATATCGTGGTCGTCATCGACTAATAAAATACGGGCCGGGGGGATAGCAAAATTTTGTAAGGCTTTAGTATTAGTATATTTGTTACTCGACATATATTAAAACCTTTGTTAACAATAAAAGCCAATATTTGCTGCTAAGACCGGAAAGCCCGGCATATTTTATTAATTATAGCACACCCAGAATATTAACCGTCAATATATTACGACCAAGTCCATATTGCCGGTTGCCATTGACGCTCTCTGAATTGATCCGGTATACTGCCCTTACTGCCTCTTATTTTCGATAGGCAAAACAAGAAAACCAGGCTGCTGAGGTCCGGTTTATAACGCAAAAAGGGTCTAAGGAGCGAAAAATGGCGTATCAATTTATCATTTTTGATCGCAGTGAAGGGGTTGGCAGCGTAACATTAAACCGGCCTGACCAGTTAAATTCTTTTACGCCTGCGATGTTACAGGAACTGACCGATGTTTTTCGGGGTATGGAGCGCGACCCCCAGGTCCGGGCGATTTTGATAACCGGAGCCGGGAAAGCTTTTTGCGGCGGGGAAGATTTCCGCCAGCGAGCCGAAACCGAACTGGCTCCCAAAACTGCTCCGGCCCCCACCTTTGCCTCAACCGACCGCTCCTCCCCGGCCTTTGAAGCTTTTAACCCCAATTTCAGTTTTGATCGCTCCGAGCAAGGTCCCTTGCCCTACAATATCCAGCCTTTGCCCGGCCAGCCTGACCCGCAACCTCAACTGGTAGCCGAATTTCAGCCCCTCGGCTCCGGCCCACAACCGGTCGAAAATCCGCGTACCCAACCCGTTCCCATCTCGGAACCCACCGAAAGTTTATTAGCCCGCCCGGCCCCGTTCGCCCGGCCACCCGCCGCAGCGAACTCAAATCCGCCGGTCGAAGTCTCGTTAGCCGAGCAAATCCGCCAGTCCTATAATCCTTTGCTCAAACAAATGCGCCAGATCGAAAAACCGATTATTGCGGCGGTTAATGGGGTGGCGGCTGGCACCGGCTTTGGGCTGGCCCTGGCCTGTGATATTCGGTATGCCAGCGAACGGGCACGCTTTGTCGAGGTTTCGGTACGGCTCGGTCTGCCCCCGTCCAGTGGTACTACCTATTTTCTGCCCCGGCTGATCGGCTTGAGCAGAGCATTGGAACTGGCTTTCCAGGGCGAAGAAATCCGGGCCGAGGAAGCGTTGCGGCTAGGATTGGTCAGCCGGGTGTTAACCACCGATCAACTGGCGGAAGAAAGTCGTAAATTGGCGGTCCGGCTTGCAAAAGGTCCCACCCGCGCTATCGGTATGAGCAAAAGCCTGCTCTATAAATCGGCTAATTTGAATCTCGACCAGGCCCTCGAACTGGAAGCCAGGCTAACCGAAGAGGCCCTGCAAACCCAGGATTACCAGGAGGGATTACGGGCCTTTGTAGAAAAAAGACCGCCCGGCTATCAGGGCCAATGATCACGCTTTAATCGATTGCAACCGGCTTATTTCCCCTTCCCAAAAATTAATAATTGTGGATTTGTTAAATAACATTCGTGGCACATATCGTGCTTCAATTATATTCAAGTAAAGTTTATTAACAACTTTGTTAACTATTGTTGACCTGCAAGCAACTCAGGTTAGCTTTTGGAAATGATTGCTGGTCCAAAAGTAGGTTTATTTGCAAATCAAGGTAGTTGAGAAAAGCTTATAAATCTCGAAACGAATAGATAAACCCTTAGTATTGTGTCAATAGCTTGAATAGATTCACAGGTTCTGCTATAATCTTTAAACTATAATAATGATTTACCTATCAACCTGAGATCGATTTCGCTCTTACTTTCATGTCTATTATTTATCTATTTGTTCAAGATTATGTATAGCGGGATAGAAAGAAAATGAGCCAAGACAACGGCAAAGGCAATAAAGTAAGGAAAGTGAACACAAATATGACAAAAACTAATGACTACACGGAAATGGAACCAGCGACTACTCCGGCCTACCCGAAAGCGGCTCTTAACGGAAAAAACAACAATGGTAAGACGGCAGTTCAGGAGCCTCGTGGAGAAGCCAGTGATGTGGAAGTGCGTGAACCGCGCCGCCGGGGTCGCAAACGGGGTTCCAGCAATTCCAATAGCCAGACCATCGAGCCGCGTCGGCGCAAACGTGATAGCGAAGTAATAGTTGGCGAACGTATCCGCCGCTTACGGCTGGATGCCAGCTTGAGCCAGGAAGAACTTGGCCGGGCCAGTAAAATGAGTACCAGCTATATCAGCCGTTTGGAAACCGGCGAAGTCAACCCGACCGTCGATGCCCTGACTCGGATTGTACGGGTGTTTGGACTCAGTATTGACGGTTTGTTGGAACTTGATACCGATTCCCCCCAGCCGCTAGCGACCGAAGAACTCGATCCTGAAATCCGGGTCTGGTTGTTTAAGCTCAAAGGCAAACAAATTTCCAAGCGTACCAAGCGTATTATCCAGGCGGTCATCAAAGCTGAACTGGGTGAATTCGACACCGATTCGGCGGACGAAAATCACTAAATAATGAAAAAAGTACCTGCCTCTTAAATTCAGAGGCAGGTACTTTTTTGTTTTAAAACCGGTGCAAATCCTTACTTATGGCCTGGTTTGCGTTGGCCGGTCACAATCAACAAGCCAGTTGCCGCTACCAGCAAGGCCGCCAGCGGAGCCAACAACCAGAGCCATTCCGCCTGGCTACCAGTGGTGCCGCCACCCTGTCCGGTGGCCGGGGCTGCGCCGGCTCCCGAATTGGCCGAGTTCGCGCCGGTGCCCCCGCCCTGAGCCGGTATGTTGTTGGCAGCCGGGCAGTTCCCGTTTACAATGTCTTTTGGACTGCGCGGCAGAAGCTCCTGCTTGCGATTGTACGGGTCGACAATACCAACTACACACACAGTCTGGGAAGAAGCCAGGGCGTTGTAACCGATCCCGGCTTCTTCGTAGATGTAAACATCAATATCGCCCTGGTTGAGGTTGGTACTGTCGGTAATGGTAAAGAAATCGGTTGAACCGGCCACGATCTGACCCTGCGCCTGGACCAACTGGCCGGAGTGGGCCGGGGCTTCGCTGGTGTGGATCAGCGACGGTTTGATCGAGTTGGTGGGTGCGCCGCTCATTTTGGTTACGCCAGTCAGATCGTCCGGGCTGAGTTCGCGGTGGTTTGCAAAAGTAACTAACTTGCCGCTGACCTTTACCGTGTCGCCTTCGACCAACGCCGGCAAATTACCTTTTGCAAAGTAAATATTGATACCCCCGCTGCTATCCTGAAGATAAAAGCTCTTGCCGGTAGCGTCAAAAATCTTGGTTCCCACCGTGACGCTACCCTGCACTGTAGCGGTAGTCCCATCTTTGGCGGCGCGGGCCGTCGCAATCGGCATAGTGTCGTCGGCCAGGGCCGGGCCGGTCAAGCTAAAGACCATCCCCAGACCCAGCAGAGCCAGCCACAACCAGCTAAACCCACCTGTTCTAGTTTTTATCATCTTCTTCATCCTTCTTTACGGTGTCTACCGTGATCGGGGTAGTTTTAACCTCAGTTTTGGTTTCATCTTCCGGGTCTTTAGCGATATTGCTGGTGTTGGAGGAGTTTTGGAGCCAGGCGAAATTCGGATAAGGCTGGTTGCCCATCGTAGCCCGCCAGATGATCGGATTGAGAACCGCCGGGTTGCTGAGGTCAGGTTTGCTGAAGTCCAGTTTGTTGGAAGCCAAAATGTCGTCTTTGGCCTGACCGGTGGTACTCTGAGGTTGGCCGGTTAGCTGGTCGAGCGGCACCTGATTGGGCAGGAAGGTATAAGGCGTGAGGTCAGGCGTGGTCGTAAAGGCATCGCTCATCAGGGAGGCGGTCAGGTCAAACTGGTTCATCGGCGGCAGACCCAGGATTTGCTCGATAGTGCGAACCATGCTGGTCTGGTTGTAAAGGGTACTGTTGACCTGACCCGGTTTGTTGTAGGCACTCATCACCATGCCGACGGTGCGGTGTCCATCGACATGATCGACCCCATCCTGCGCGTCATCTTCTACCACAAAAACCGCCGTATCTTTCCAGTACGGGCTACGGCTAAGGCTGTCCATCAAGCGACCCAGGGCCAGGTCATTGTCGGCTACCTGCGCTTCCGGGGTCGGGGAACCGGTCCGCACGCCCGAAGTATGATCGTCGGGCAACCAGACGACCTGGAGTTGGGGCAGGTTGTTGTTTTTAACAAAATCGTTAAATTCTTTCTGCCATTCGTCCATGCGAATCTGGTCGGTAATCGCGGTTTCAAAACCGGGGTAAGAATGGTCCTCGGTAGCAAACAGCGGCGGGGTAATCGCGTCGGTCGTAATGGTAAACTGACCACCTTTGGTTTTCCAGTCGTTGTAAATGGCCGACCAATCCAGTTTCGTTACGACATTACCATTTTGTTTCACCGTGTTATTGCCGTCCTCGCCGTAATTTCTCAGACTGACCTTGTGGGCCAGGGCGTTGCTCCACAGCGAATCGGGTACCAGGTCGAGCGAGCTATTTCCATAGGAGGTAATGCCTTTGGGGTTATTGGATGGGTAAAAACCATACACTCGCTCGGCAAAAACGTTGGCAATCGCCTGGTCGGTCCACTGGTGGCCGTCGGCACTGTTGACCGAACAGGCGTAGAAGTTATCAAACAGACCAAAGCGGTCGGCCAGGGCGTGATGATTAGGTGAAACCTGGCGCGGGAACTGCGTCAGGCTAGGCATTCCGTTACCTTTGCCCATATCGCCAAAAACCTGGTCGTAGGTGCGGTTTTCCTTGATGATGTAAATCACGTGTTTGAAAACCGAAGGCTCGCCGACGCGGGCGGGGACCGGGACCGGGGCGGCATCGCTGCGGGAAGCCTGGACCGAGTCGGCCAGCGCGGCGGTATACTTGCTGTTGGCATCCACCTGGCTGGTGTAGGTCGCCAGGGTAGCCTGGTCCGGCACTGGTACAATCGAGACGCTACCGGTCAGGTTAAAGACGCTTTTGGAGTCGTAGGCAGGCAGGTTATTGATCGAGCCTTCGCCTTTGTTGTTAGCGATATACATCTGGTTGTTGGCCGGGTTCAAAACTACCCCGATTGGGAACCACTCGGTCGGGATAAAACCAGACAGGCTGCTTTTGGTAGTCTGGCTGCCAGTCTGGGCCGCCGTAGGCCGCGAACCTGCCGCCAGCGATACCACCGCAATGGCGTTATTGCCACCGTTGGCAACATACAGCGTCGCGCCGTCCGCACTGAGGGCCAGTCCATTGGGTAGCGAACCAAACGGCAGATTGGCCGACGGTTTCACGCCGATGCGTTCCATTTCCTTGTTGGCACCGTTGGCGGTAATATCGATCACCGAAATAGTATCTTCGTTGGAGTTAGCTACAAACAGGCGACTGCTGCTCTTGTCGAAGGTGATAGCGGTCGGATGCAGACCTACTTTGATGTCCGGTTGGGCCTGTCCACCGGCCACATCGTAAACCGACACGCTACCATCCGCCGCCGCGCCAGTGACCGGGTTGATTTTTACCGGGAAGACCGGATCAACTTTGTCGCCATCCGCCGGTTTGGGGCCACCCCAGTTGCTGGTATAAACTTTTTTGCCGTCCGGTGAAACGTATGAGCCAAACGGGGAACTACCCACCGGCACCGACTTACTCAATTTTTTACCGGCTATATCGATGATGCCCAGGCTATTGGTACCGAACAGAGCGACGTACAAAGTTTTACCGTCCGGGCTGACCGACAAACCAGCCGGCCAGCTATTTTTACCGGTATCCACTTCGTCTTCCACACTGGCATTGCCGCTAGCGTCGATGGCGACCAGGGCCACCTGGTGAGTTTCGCCTTTGGAGTAGTACAGGTGAGTACCATCGGGGCTATAAGCCAGCCCGGCTACATTGCGATTACCCTTATCAAAACTCTGGGTTACTTTGCCGCTGGCCGCCTCGATCAGAAAAGTCAGATTGGTGGTAGTGACGGCCAGTTGTTTGCCGTCGGGCCGCAGGGCAATATCTACCGGACGCTGGCTCAATAAAGTGCTGGTTCCGGCGGTCTTTAAAACCTGGTTGGATGGCACCACTATCGTACCGTCGCCTTGTTTGCCGGGGGTCACGATTGTCGCGGCGGTCGCCAGCCCACCGACCAGCAATATGCTTAACAAAACGAGCGCGGCAATTTTTGGACTTACTCGTGGAAAGAAACCACTAGCCCTTCGCTTAAAAGGGGGTAATCTAAAATTTGGCAATTATGCCTCCTGCTATTAATTTTTGAACTTTCTTCTTGAAACAGAGCCAGTGCTTGGGGTAAGACAGGGCAATCCAAAGATCGCTCGACGTGAATTAAGTTCACGTACTGCCAGGTTGCTATCATAGGTATAACCCGGCAACGTTAAATCCAGTTTAAGAATTTATTAATGATAAGTTAAACTTGATATTCAGGCTTAACCAGGTTAATTAAAGTCAGTGAAAGTCCGGCAGGTAGAGAAGGGGGAGAGGCGGGATTTAATCACAGCAAAATGTAACTGTTCAGCCTACCTGTTTCGAGGCGGGGTTAGTAGGGCACCCATAGGGTACCCGACCCCTGCGGGGGGTAAAACAGGGGTCTCCCCTTTTACCCCTCTTCTTCTTTTCATCCGTCCACTGGTGGCCCTGGGGTGGGGTCTGAGTAGTTACTGCAAAATTAAACAATCAGCATAGCATCGCCGAAACTGAAAAAGCGATAGCGTTCCCGGACCGCCTCGGCGTAGGCTTGCCGGATCAATTCCTGACCGGCAAAGGCACTTACCAGCAGCAGCAGCGTTGAACGCGGCAGGTGAAAATTAGTGATGAGGGCATCAATCGCTTTTAAGGTTTTGCCCGGATAAAGAAACAGGCGAGTTTCCCCGGCAAAGGCTTCCAGTTGACCGGTACCAGCTTGCTCGAAAGCGGTTTCCAGGGTGCGAACGGCGGTCGTGCCGACGGCCACGATCCGGCCACCCTGGCGGCGCGTCCGGTTCAGCCGTTCGGCGGTTTCGGCGGAGATGGCGCACCATTCGCTGTGCATGGGGTGTTCGAGGGCGTTTTCTTCTTTGACCGGCTGAAAGGTATCCAATCCCACGTGAAGCTGGACTCGCTCGAAGTTCAGGCCACGCTCGGCCAGTTCGGCCAGCAATTCGGGCGTAAAATGCAGACCTGCCGTTGGCGCAGCGGCACTTCCGGCGGCGGCGGGGTTGGCGTAAACGGTCTGGTAACGGTTCGGGTCAGCGGGGGTCTGGTGAATATAAGGCGGCAGGGGTAACTGGCCGTGACGCTCCAAAAAATCCAGTGGAGGCCGCTCGAAGGCAATATAACGTCCGCTACTGGGCGACTCGCCGACCACTTCGGCCCTCAAAGTGTCTTCTGCCGTTCCAAAATCCAGGGTTACGCCGGTCCGCATTCCTCGACCGGGCCGGACCAGGCTTTCCCAGACGGTCGGCAAACTCATTTCAATACCGGCGGGTTGGAAGCTGGCCGGGGCCGGACGCAACAGCAAAAGCTCGACCGCTCCACCGGTAGCCGTCTTGTGACCAAAGACCCTGGCCGGGATCACTTTGCTTTCGTTGACCACCAAAGTATCGCCCGGCTTGAGGTAATCCAGGAGCGACCGGAAGGACGGACAATGGGTGACAGTCTGCGCGGTCCGATCAATCACCAGCAGACGCGAGGAGTCACGCGGTTCGGCGGCGGTCTGGGCGATCAGTTCGGGCGGGAGCGCGTAATCATAGTCGCTCATCAGGATCGGTTCGTGGCTCACTCCAATGGTTCCTCAGCGGTGGCTTCGCTCCACAAGCGGCCCTGCGTCGGACTGACCACCGGTCCGGCGTTTTCCTGTAACAACAGACCCAAACGCTCACGGGCGCGAGTGGTCGGTTTGCGGCCCAGGTGGTCGTAACCGCGCTGAGTCACCACACGACCGCGTGGGGTCCGGGCGATAAAACCCAGTTGTAATAGATACGGCTCGTAAACATCCATAATCGCGTCGGTTTCTTCGCTGGTCGAGGCGGCAATAGTTTCGATACCGACCGGTCCGCCATCAAATTTATCGATGATGGCCGATAGTACCCGGCGGTCGCCATCGTCCAGGCCAAGCTCGTCAATATCCAGGCGGCTCAAGGCTTCCTGGGCCACCGGTCTGGTGATCTTGCCGCCCGCGCGCACCTGGGCATAGTCGCGCACCCGTTTGAGCAAGCGGTTAGCAATCCGGGGCGTTCCCCGCGACCGGCGAGCGACTTCGGCGGCCCCTTCCTCGTCAATATCGACTTTGAGGATCGTGGCACTGCGTTTTACGATTTGCTCCATCGCTTCCAGGCTATAAAAATCCAGCCGGTAGACCGCCCCAAACCGGTCGCGCAAAGGCGAACTCAACAGGGCCAGCCGGGTCGTCGCGCCGATAATGGTAAAGCGGGGTAATTTTAAATGGATACTCTGGGCGTTGGGGCCTTTGCCAGTCACCAGGTCCACCGCGAAATCTTCCATCGCGGGGTACATAACTTCTTCGATAGTCCGGTTGAGGCGGTGAATTTCATCAATAAACAAAATATCTTCCCGCTTCAGGTTGGTCAAGATCGCCACCAGATCACCGGCCCGCTCGATGGCCGGACCACTGGTAATCCGCAAATTGACCCCCATTTCCGAGGAAATAATACCGGAGATAGTGGTTTTACCCAGGCCGGGCGGACCGTAGAACAACAAATGCTCCAGTGGCTCTTTACGTGCCCTGGCCGCCTCGATCAAAATCTGCAAATTTTCTTTGACTTTTTCCTGCCCGACATACTCGGCCAACCGGCGCGGCCTGAGGGTGGCTTCAAAAGCCCGTTCTTCGTCCCGGCCTTTGCCGGAAATGGCGCGTTCACTCATCTTTTGTTACAATCGGCTAAACTAGGCGGCAACATACCGGTAAAGTGGGTTACAGCACAGCCTAAATACTTTAATTTGTCGCACAATTGTACTCTTTTTCAGCCTGAATCTCAAGTTTGAGATAATCTTGCTAATTTTATAGAATCTTTTTAAGAAAGGCGAATTAGTACGTTTTGGGGATTGACAAAGTTAAGGTTAAGGACTAAAATCGTCTTAGTCATACACAACGCAATACTAACTTTTTTCTTTACAAAGTTTTATCAACCACAAAGCTTCACAAAGGTTGATTTCGCATCGCTTTATAGCGTTGCTCCTTAGACTACAACAATCTCTCCTCCTAACCCTCTGTTACCTCTCTCCGCATGCGGGGCGGAGAGAGGTTACACGAGGGCTTTCAAACAAAGCTCAGTGTAACCTCTTTTTAATATATTTCAATTTTCTAATTTCTAATAAGTCAAAAAGGTCTATCACAATTCGTAACCGCTTTCGGCTTCCTGCAACAAATTCAAACGCCGGAAATAATCGATAGCCGCCGCCCGTATACCTACATCTTGACCGGCCCGTTCGCTCATGTACCATTTGTGATCCAAAATTTCAGTCCAGCGTCGCTCGGCTTCTTCAGGCGTTTTGGGTTCGTGACCGGTCAGGTTCGCCAGCAACCGCACGTAGTAACGCCCCTGGCTGACTTCGGCAGGGTCCAGTTTTTTGAGTACCAGATAATGCTGGTCATCTTTCCAGCGTGCATCGGCACTGCTGCCGCTTTCTTCCAGTTTACGCCTTCCGCTCAGATGTAAACCTAGCTTTAGACGGCGGCGGGGGCTTTTGGTCAGCGGCACACTTTTCCAGTGACCCGGTTTAGCCGCTTCGACGATGGCGGCCCGCGCAATATCCACGATGCTAAACCCGGCATTGAGCAATTCGCGCACACTGGGCGAAACCGAGGCACTCATCAAACCCACCATCCCTTTGCTCGGTTCGGACTGGTTGCGGACCCGGTTTGGCACCTCCGGTTGTTTGAAGGTCCACTCCTTTAAGAACTGGTGGCTGTAATTATTAAACCAATCGATGGCGGCGGTGCGCAGGTCGATTTCCTTCCCGGCCTGTTCGGATAAAACCCACTTGTGGTCGATAAATTTATTCCACATAGCTTTTGCCAGATCGTTGGGGTAGTAGCGACCGATCAAGCCAAAGACTTTGCGCCGGTAAAGTTTGGGATCCTCGTCCTGGGCCACTACATACGAAAAGTCTTTTACGTTCTCGAAACCCACCTCGTCTTTACCAAAAGTCACATCGAAAATCCCGTAACCCAGCCGGTTTAACATTTCCCGGTCGGCGAAAACCTCGCTGGCAGTTATATCTCCTCGTGAGGGCATAGTTTATCCTCCCCGGTAAACCGCACTATTATTTTCAGTCTCGTGTAATTTTACCTCAAAAAGTAAACCAGTACCTAATTTTGCTTCGAGTAATTTCCAGAAAACCACCGCCATATTTTCGGCGGTTGGGTTGATTTCGTCGAAAGGCGGCTCATAGTTCAAATGCTGGTGGTCATAAGGCTTTATAATCGCTTCCTCGATAGCCTGTTTCAAGTCGGTCAAATTGATCACCATGCCGGTGCGCGGGTCGATTTCACCCTGAACGGTCACTTCCAGTACATAATTATGACCGTGACCATGCGGATTATTGCATTTGCCAAACAAATCGCGGTTTCCCTGCTCGCTCAGGGCCGGACTATGCAGACGGTGGGCGGCACTGAAGGTCGCCCGGCGAGTTATAAATACGTTTGCCATACCTTTATAAACCTCTATAAACTTAGGACTTTCGCTTCAACCTCACAAAATGAGGTTGAAGCGAAAGTAAAAAGGGATTTAACCTGGGAGACCCCTGTATACCCCCGCAGAGGTTGCACCCCTACTTACCCCGCTTCAGACCGATTTTCGTTATTTAGCGAAAGTCCTAAAACTATAAACTTCTTTCAAATCTCATTACTGAATATTTCAATATTTGCGCCGGTCACATGGCCGGATTGCTTATCGTCGGCCAGGTAAAGAATAGTTTTAGCGATGTCCTGGGGGGTGGTTTTGGTTTTTAAGAAAGGGGCGGCTTTTTTGAGCATCGCGGTTTCGACCGCGCCGGGTGCGACACTGTTGACCCGGATGCCGTGAGGCCGACCCTCGACCGCCAGAATTTCGCTCAGGCCCAGCACTCCGTATTTCGAGACAACATAGGCACTGGTCCCCGGAAATTTCTCTGGCCCGCGCACACCGGACAACGATGTAATATTTATGATTGCCCCCAGTTGACCGGCCTCGATCATCTGGCGAAAAGCTTCGCGGCTGCACAGAAATGGCCCACGCACGTTGACACTCATCACGCTTTCCCAGACCGCCAGTTCCATATCGACAAACGGCCCGACCTCGACTGTCGCAGCGTTGTTGACCAGAATATTTACCGGGCCAAAAGTAGCTTTGGTCTGGGCGAAAAGAGCTTGTACCTGTTTTTCATCGCTGACATCGGTCGGGACTACAATGGCCGGGCCGGACTCGAAAAAGTCGTTGATCTCACTGGCAACCGCGTTAAGTTCGTCGGCGTTGCGGCTGGCAAGCACCACCCGCGCCCCTTCCTGCGAAAACAGCCGGGCGGTGGCTGCGCCGATCCCGCGTCCGGCCCCGGTGATCACCGCGACTTTATCTTTTAAGACCGCTTTTGTCATCGTGCGATAACCTCGTGATAATAATTTTCATATTCGTCTAACATTTTCTCCGCGCTGAACCGTTCGTCGATCTGGCGGCGGCACTCGCGCCGGTCGAGTTGGCTCAGTTGGGACACGCACCGGGCGGCCTCCTCGATAGCCTGGTCGCTGCCGTCTTCATTATAGTCGATCAAAAAGCCAGTGCGGCCTGGATCGATGATTTCCGGGGCCGCCCCGTTGCGCCAGCTAATCACCGGCGTACCGGCGGCCAGACTTTCGGCCAGCACCAGTCCAAACGGCTCGGCCCAGCGACTGGGAAACAGCAAACCGTCGGCCCGGCTCATCCACTGGAACAGGTTTGCCCGGTCGAGAGGCCCCAAATAAGTCAGGTTCGGGTCGGTAGCTAGTTCCGGCGCAATCACTTGCTCGAAAAATAGCCGGTCGTAGACTCCGCCCGCCAGCACCAACCGGCGGCCGGCTGCCCGCGCGATCCTGATCGCCAGGTCTGGTCCCTTTTCGGGAGTCATCCGCCCGGCAAACATCAAATAGCCTTCGCCACGCTCGCCAAAAGGAATCGCCGCAGTTTCTATGCCATTATAAATAATGCGGTCAAATCGGAAATTTTGGCCGTAGGTGGCCGCGCAAGCTTGCGAAACAGTGACCGCCTGGCTATAGCCGGTTTCGGCATAGCTGGTTTGCAGGATCGCCTTAATATTTTGATCGAGGTCGGGTAAATGAACCGTGTGGACCACCGGCACCGGCGAGAGGCTGCCCAGCGCAAAAACCGGCCAATCAAAGGCGTGGGCGTGGGCAATATCGAAGGGCGGTTGAGTCCGGCCCAATTGCAGAAAAATCTGTAAAAACAATTCGCTTTGCCGGAAAAAAGCTGCGCCGGGCTGTCTTAATCGGTCGCTCTCTGGCGCGTTAAAGTCGGTCGGACGAAGCTCGCCCGGTCTGACCGTTATTTCCACCAGTTTCACCGCCGCCTCCATTTGCGAACCGGTCGCGGCAAACAAACTAACCTGATGTCCCCGCCGGGCCAACCCTAGCCCCAGGTCGTGCAGCATCACCTGGGCACCCCCCACAAACGGTGGGCCAATGGGCGTAACCAGCGGAGCCAGCAAAGCAATTTTCAAAGGACGGTGGGTATATCTTGTCGCTTTAGCCGCCATAAAATTAGGCTCGACCGTAGACCGGGATGGCTGCTCCGTTGATCAGTTCGGCCTCCGGTGAGGCCAGGAATGCGATTACCCCGGCGATGCTTTCCGGTTTGGGCCAGCGGGCGTGGTCGGCTTTCGGCATGGCGGCCCGGTTGGCGGCGGTATCCATGATGCTCGGCAGCACGCAATTAATATTTACCGACTGCCCTTGAGTTTCCGCCGCCACCGCTTCGACCAGCCGCACAACCCCGGCCTTTGACATACTATAGGCAAAGCTATTGGCTCCCTTATCGACGGCGGCCCGGCTGCCTACGTGGATAATTTTGCCGCCTTGCGGGTCCATTTTCCTGAGAGCGTATTTGGTCAACAAAAAGGCCGATTTCAGGTTCAATTCGATTTGATTTTCCAGGACACTCAATTCGAGGTCCCTTACCGGGTCGCCCGCCGCGTAGCCGCCCACTACGTTCGCCAGCACATCCAAACCGCTCAACTTCTCGAAAAAAGCTTTAACACTTTCCTCATCCAATACGTTCAGAATCTGGTAATCATAACCGGGCTGCACATACTTTTCTTGCGGCAACGTCCGGTCGGCCACGATAATATTGGCTCCTTCAGTGGCAAACCGCCGGGCTACTGCCGCTCCCAGCGCGCCCTGCCCGCCGGTAATCAGGACTGTTTTCCCACTAAAATCATAACTCATTCATTTTTCTCCAAATTTTAGGCTTACTCTTTCCATTATAACACTCGCCTGCTGCCGGTTATCTCTAACTCGCTAAAGTTAGGCTACAGAAAGGGCAAAACAGGCCGCGAAACAATTTTGCAAATCCTCGCTGGCAGCCTATAATTCGGCTTACCGGTGCAAAGCCAGCCTAAAACGCTGTTTTTCTCTCTTTTCTTTTTCCCCGCCATGGGATGGCGTCTGAACATTTACAAATACATAATGTAACTATTCACCGTATCACTAAGAAAATTAGCGGGTTCTGTAGGGGTGCCCATGTTAAATCCTTTTTTATTTTCGCTTCAAGCTGACGAAGTGAGGTTGAAGCGAAAGTCCTATAAATAATAAAGAAAGTGTAGGCACTATGACGGTTGAGAACACTATCCAAAAGCCGGTAAAAACGGCTGAGGTTCAAGCGGGCAAACTCAAAGCTTACCTGGCCCAACCCGACGACCCGAACCAAACGGGTGAAAAACGACCCGCCGTGATTGTTATTCACGAAATTTTCGGCCTGAACGAAGATATACGCGAGATCGCGCGCCGCTTTGCCGGGGAAGGTTACGCGGCCCTGGCGGTCGACCTTTACTCAAGCGGCAATATCCGGGCGATCTGCATTTTGAAACTGGTATATGGCATTCTGCGCAATCCGCTCAAAAGCTTTGCCATGAACGACCTGGACCAGGCCATTACATTTCTGAACGCTCAGAGCGACATTGATACCAGTCAACTGGGCGTGATCGGCTTTTGTATGGGTGGCAGTTTTGCTCTGGCATTGGCCGTCCACAACCAGCAGGTGCGCGGTGCCTCGATTTTTTATGGCCGTCTGCCCGCCCCGACCTCTACCCTCGAAAAAGCCTGTCCGACCCTCGGTAGCTATGGGGCCGACGACAAGTTTTTTCTCAAACAGGCGCACCAGCTTGAAGAAGTGATGAAGCAGTACAATCGCCCGGTAGATGTCAAAATTTATCCTGGCGCGGGCCACTCTTTCTTCAATAAAGGCAAAGCCCACCGGCCCGAAGCGGCGGCGGATGCCTGGCAACGCACCCTCGGCTGGTTCCGTGAGTATTTGCCAAAAAAAGCTTAGTCTGTTTGTAGTTATACACCCTAGCACCAAGAAAATTAGCGGGGACTGTAGGGGTGCAACCCCTGCGCGGGGTACAACAGGGGTCTACCCTGTATCTCTCTTTTTCTTTTCCCCGCCCTGGGGTGGGGTCTGAACTGTTACAATCTGTTTATCAGACTTGACTGACCGGTGAGGGTTCAGCCTTATGAAGCTGTGCGAATCATTGATTAGAACTTTGTTATATTTTGTTATCTATCGTAAGATCAGATGTTTTAGACCGAATTGATAGTTGACAGTTATACGACTGAGCCTTAAAATATGTTGTGGTAGGGATGGCTCTTTACCCCATATATAGATTGAGCCAAAGCCTCCCCTCGGTAACAGCCGGTTACTGGGGCCAACAACTTCTTCGGCCTCACCGGTCGACTTTAACAATGGATTGCTACCCTTCCGAACGCCGTCGGCATCCTGCTTAGTATACAGGCCGGGCCGATCCAGCAGTAAGTGAACTGGCACCGGGCGCGGATTAAGAAGTCTTGACGTGATGCAACTGCCAATTGCAGGCACGCCAGGCTAAAAGGATAGTTATG
Source organism: Chloroflexia bacterium (assembly GCA_038322625.1). Lineage (GTDB taxonomy): Bacteria > Chloroflexota > Chloroflexia > Chloroheliales > Chloroheliaceae > 54-19. The sequence continues at coordinate 178,095 of JBBQGA010000006.1, read as the reverse complement.
AGCAAGGTTCTTGTACTCAATGCCACCTACGAGCCAATTAGCTTTGTATCGCTAAAACGGGCGGTAGTCCTCCTGCTGAAAGAAAAAGCGGAGGTGATCGAAGCAGCCGTGGAGCGTAAATTACGGGCTGAACGGACCTCTTTCCCTTATCCCGTAGTTATCCGACTGGTCACTTATGTACCCGTTCCTCGTTTCTTCAATCTCCCTCTTTCCCGGCGCAGCCTTCTCTCTCGTGACAATTATACCTGCCAGTATTGCGGAACTACTGAACAACCTTTGACGATTGATCACGTAATTCCAAAGTCGCGCGGCGGTAAAACCGAGTGGACGAATGTGGTGGCGGCCTGTGTCGCCTGTAACCGGAAAAAGGGCAATAAAATGCCAGTCGATGCCCGCATGATCCCGCACAACAAACCGGCCAAACCGGGGTATATCGCGGTCGTGCTGCTGGGTCAGGCCAAAGGTAACGAAACCTGGGCCAGATACATCCAACCCGGCTAAGACCCAAAATATATAACTAAAAGCGGCCTCTGAACCAGGGGTCGCTTTTTAACCGCCTTTTTCCTGATGGTTATTTAACCTTCTGGCGGCTTGTTTTTTCGACCCGCCCCGGTCCCCCATTGTTTATCAAATCTATCTCTAGCACTTGCATGGCCGTGTTATAATATGAGTAAAGGTAATTTTGACAATAACTCTTAGAGCAGGAAAGGAGCCGGAAATGTTAAACGATAAACCAGGCTTGAAGCTTGAAATCACGCCCGGTCAATTGCGCCGGATAGTCGAGGCCGCCCTCGAAGAAGACCTCGGCTGGGGCGATGTCAGCAGCGATTATTTTGTTCCGGCCAATATTGCGGCCTCGGCCAGCTTTGTGGCTCGCAAACCGGGCGTGTTAGCCGGTCTGGAGGTAGCGGCGGCAGTCTATACGGCAGTCGACCCTGTAATCCGCTTTGAACCTACCCGGCCCGATGGCAGTCGCCTGGAGGCCGGTCAGACCCTGGCCCGTGCTTATGGTCCGGCTCGGAGTCTATTGCGTGGCGAACGGGTGGCCCTCAACTTCTTGCAGCGCATGAGTGGGATCGCCAGCCTGACCGCCCGCTATGTCGAGGCGATCGAAGGCAGCCAGGCCCGGATCGTCGATACCCGCAAGACTACCCCTTTGCTCCGCGACCTGGAAAAGTACGCCGTGCGCTGCGGGGACGGCTACAATCACCGGCGCAACCTGAGCGACGGCGTGATGCTCAAGGATAACCACCTGGCCGCGCTGCTGACCGCCGGTTTGCGGCTGGAAGATGTTTTGCGCGCGGGCAAAGCTAATTTGCCTCACCTGGTAAAAATCGAGGTTGAGGTGGACCGCCTCGACCAGATCGAAGCGGCTCTGAGCGGAGGCGCGGACGTGATCTTGCTGGACAATATGGGACCGGCGATGTTACGCCAGGCCGTCGAGTTGATCAATGGCCGGGCCATGACCGAAGCCAGCGGTGGCGTAAATCTCGACACTGTGCGCGATATTGCCTATAGTGGGGTCGATCTGGTTTCGGTTGGTGCCCTCACTCATTCGGCACCCGCCCTCGATATTGGATTGGACTTTGAATTCAAATCGCCCAATCTGGCTTAAAGGTCGGCTGACTATGGAACATCTGGACAAACAAATTTACCTGGATTACGCTTCGACTACGCCGCTCGACCCGGCGGTGCTGGGCGCAATGGCTCCCTACTTTACCGAACGATTTTACAACCCTTCCAGCCGTTACGGTCCGGCCAGTGCCAATAGTCGTGATCTGGAGACGGCTCGCGGGGTGGTAGCCGGGCTACTGAATGCCCGTCCCGCCGAGATTATTTTTACCAGTGGCGGTAGTGAGGGCGATAATCTGGCTCTGAAAGGGGTTATGGAAGGCTGGCGGCAACTCGGCCAGTCCGACCGCAACCATCTGATTACCGCCCCAACCGAGCATCACGCCAATTTGTATACGGCTCACTGGTTGGAACAGCAAGGCTACCGGGTCACTTTTTTGCCGGTAGACTCCGCCGGGAGGGTCGACCCCGCCGAGGTCGAAGCCGCAATTACCCCTCAGACCGGCCTGATCAGTCTGATGCTGGCGAACAACGAAATTGGCACAGTGCAACCCATCGCCCGGATCGGCGAGCTTGCCCGTGAGCGTGGCATACCCTTTCATACCGATGCGGTTCAAGCAGCCGGTCAGATTCCGCTGGATGTAGCCGCCTTGAAGGTAGATTTGCTGACGCTGGCCGCCCATAAATTTTACGGACCGAAGGGTGTCGGATTACTCTACGTCCGGCGGGGAACGCCCCTGGCCGCACAGGTGCAAGGCGGCTCGCAGGAGCGTAACCGGCGGGCCGGTACCGAAAATCTACCGGGAATTATTGGCCTGACCGCCGCTCTCAAACTGGCGACCGAACGGCTGTCCTATGAGGCTCCGCGCCTGGCGGCTTTGCGGGACCATCTGATCGCCGGTGTGCGCGAACGGCTGCCCCAGGCTTTTCTCACCGGGGCCGAACCGCCCGACCGCCTGCCCGGTCATGCCTCGTTTTGTTTCCGCGAGGTCGGCGGCGAAACCATTTTGTTGAGCCTGGAAGAACACGGTATATTGTGCAGCAGTGGTTCGGCCTGTGCCGCCGGTTCGACCGATCCTAGTCACGTGCTAACCGCTCTCGGTCTGACCGAGGAACTAGCCCATACCGCCGTCCGGTTTACCCTGGGCCGCGCAACTACCCTGGCTCAGATCGATTATGTGCTGGAAATTTTACCCCAGGTGATCGGCGATTTGCAGCTAATTTAATAATTTCAGACGGCTGGCCTCTTTACATAACGCATGATGTGCGTGTACAATAAGTATATCTTTATTGTGCAGGAAGGAGACCAAGCTTTTGCTGACAGATGCAGCTCTGGCCGGCGCGTTGCTGGTCGTCGATAAACCAAAAATGTTGTCAGCCCTCGACCAATTGCGGGCTGCTCCCTCGCTAAATGGGCTGCGGAGTGCCATAACCGCGCTTTTAGACCGGCTAGACGAACCTCCGGCGGAGCCTACCGGCGAGTTGGTCGAGCTTGGCCGGGCCTATTTGCTTGAGGAATTTAATCAGATTTCCCAATCGTTGACCCTCGAACGCGCTCATTATTATCTCGACCGGCTTGAAAAAAGCTTTACAAAGGTCAAAACCAGTTCGATCAACGATATAAACCTCAATCGCTGGAAAGAATATAGCGACATCTACACCGATAGCCTCTGGCTGGTTGCCCGGCGCGACCGGTCGGGAGTACACCGGGCCGATTACTGGGGCAATTTTGTCCCCCAGATTCCCAATCAACTACTCAAACGCTACACCAAGCAGGGCGACTGGGTTCTCGATACCTTTGCCGGTTCGGGGACGACCCTGGTTGAAAGCCAGCGACTCGGACGGCATAGCTTGGGCGTAGAACTACAACCGGCGGTTGCTCAACAGTCTCGCCAGCTTTTGTTAGAAGAAGCCAACCCGCATAATGTAACTAGCCAGATTGTCACCGGCGATAGTACCAGCCTGGATTATCGCCAACTGCTGGCCTCACTCGGTCAGCCGTCGGTCCAGCTATTGATAATGCACCCGCCTTACTTTGATATTATCAAGTTTAGCCCCGACCAGTCCGATCTTTCCAATGCCCCGACCGTCGAGGATTTTTTAACTGGACTGGGCCAGGTAATCGACCGGGCCGGGGAAGTGCTGCAACGTGGTCGTTATTTCGCGCTGGTGATCGGCGATAAATTTTCTAAAGGTGAATGGATTCCGCTCGGTTTTATGAGCATGAACGAAGTATTAAAGCGGGATTTCCTGTTGAAAAGTATCATTGTCAAGAATTTTGAGGAAACTCAGGGGAAGCGCAATCAAAAAGAACTGTGGAAATACCGGGCACTGGTCGGGGGTTTTTATATATTCAAGCACGAATACATATTTCTTTTCAAGAAAAAATAACCATTCGAGTTCAGGACCGGCACTCAGCAAAGGAAGTCGGCTTAACTGGCCGGAGAAGACCCGGTTAAAGTTTCGACGGCTCTGGCGAGTTCATCCAGGTCAAACGGTTTTTCCAAAATCATTGGCATTTTTAGTTGGGCGTTTTTCATTAGCTGTTGCAAAATCCCCAGCGAAGGTCGGCTGGCACTACTTACCAGAATAGCAATGTCTTTCAGACCCGGATCGGCACTTATCCCTTGCATGATTTCAAAACTGCCCAGACCCGGCAGGTGAACATCCAGGATCAAAAGATCAGGCTGCGTAACCCGAATATTTTCCAGGATTTCAGGTAGAATCTTCGAAAAAACTACTCTTTTCACCGCATAACCTTCTTCACTTAGAAATGTTTGGAACAATTCTACCAGACTATCGTCATCATCCAGAACGGCCACCGTTTTCACGTGGTTGCTCCTCTTATATTTTTATTTGTATTTGAGCATATTATGAAGTCTCGCTAATTATAACGGTTCTTGTATTAAATACAAGCTTTGAACCTAGATGTGCCAATATTGACACATAATATCACAGCCAGCTAATGTGTCAAATCTGACACATTAGCTGGCACAATATTTGCTTTTTATATTCACGAAAGCGACCTGAACCATACATTCTCTGGTTAGATTGCCGTTATATATGCAGCAATTATTATTTTTGTGTAATAAAAATAATAATTCTTTGCAAAAGATAACTTTCGGTGGGTCGTTGGAACGTTTTGTGCTAAAATTGAAGGAGATGTAAGTGCTGACTACTAAAGTATTTAATGACTTTGAACTGCGAGAAGTTCTAAACGTGGATGTTTTAGTTATAGAAGATGATGAAGATTATTTAGAAATTTTGCGAGCTTTGCTAAAAAGCGATAATTTTAAAATAGACTATGTCAAAACTGCAATTGAAGCTTTAGCAAAGATCAAAAATTATTCTTATAACCTGGTCTTTTTGAGCGCAAGTCTCAATGACACCAGCAGCAGTAAAACTCTACTTGATCGGATTAGAGAGGTCTCGCTGGTCCCAATTATTGCGCTGGTGGATATTGAAAGTGAAGAAGGCAGTAATCTGGTGCTGGAAGGGGCCGATTATGATCTTCAAAAGCCGTTTACCCCTCGCCGGTTGCGGGCGGCAGTTACGGCGGTTTTGCGACGCACCGAGGTTGGAGGGTTGGAAAATAGCGATCCGGTCTTGCCGGAAACCCTGACCAGTGGCTCGCTGGCCCTTAGTCTGGGCCGCTTAGAGGTAACAATAAATCAAAAAAAGATCAGCCTGAGTGCCCGCGAATTTTCAATGTTGCAATTCTTAATGACCAACCCCAACCGAGTTTTTACCCGTGAGGAACTGGCGGCCCAGGCCTGGGGATGGGCTAAAGGTGGCGAAATGCGGGCCGTTGATAGTGCCATCAAGCGGTTACGGGCCAAAATCGAAGTCGACACCCGCCGCCCCCGGTTTATTCTCACCGAGCGCAGTATGGGGTACCGGTTTAATCCTGCCGGCGGCCTCCATTCCGATAATTAAACCCTACCTGCTCCGCTTCCGACACCACTCGAACCGGTTCGCCCGGTTGTCGTTCCCATTTTAGCCGCTTACCAACGTCCTTAAAAATATCAACTACCCGCTTTACCTCAAACCGACCCCACAAAAATCCCAAAAGCCCGACTTAAGGCGACCGTCCGGGACCGCTCGTTTATTCGCGCCAGCCTGAACCTTAATGACACCCCGTCCCGGTTACGATTGTTCGACCGGCGGGCTAGGCACCGGGTCGGGTTTGTCCGGCAGGATCGTAATCGGGGTAGGTGGTAGGCTGGCGGCTACGCCCGGTTGTCCCAGCGATAGATCGACCGGCGGGAAAGGCGAAGGCGTGCTGGTAAAGCTTTCTAGCACCTGCGGTTGACCGGTCTGGATTTGAGTGGGTTTAGTGGGCATGGCGGCGGGCGGGGTCGGCGTAACGCTGATGATGGCCTCCGGCAATTTGGCGGCGATATTCAAAATAGCTTCGATCATTTGACCGTATGTGGTGCCCGGTACGGCCCAACGACCATTCAGATCGGTCAAGACCCGGCAATAGGCCCAGTGATGCTGGGCGAAAGCCTGGCGGGCGGCCCCATAACGAGGGTCTTTCTGGCTGGCGTTATTGCGTTCGTCCGGCCAGACATAGGCCGACATATGGGCGAAATGGGCTTCTACGGCGGCGAACCAATCGCCAAAAGAATACCCGGCATACCAGGTGCTATTTTCCGACCTCAAAGCCCAGGCGTTGCTACTTGGATTGGCGGTCTGGGCCGCCCCAGTTACCCCGATCCCGGCCATATTGCGGCGGGGCGGCTGGCTCCACCAGCTACGCAAAAAATCGGTTTCGTGCAGCATCTGGGCTATCAGCACGTCGGCCCGCACCCCCCAGCTAGCTTCCTTCTCGTAGTAATGATCGAGTACTTCCAGCGGAGCCAGGCTATTTCGGTTCAACAACACTTTTTTGAAGGCTTCTTTTGAGACCGTCGAATTTCCGGTTATGGCTAAACTCATGACTATTACTCCCGAATAAACTAATTTACAATCCGGCAGGGTTTATTAGTACTCGTTGCAGATTACTCCGCAGATTCCACAAACTTCAAGGCCCCAGAATTGTCCAAAACGGCTGGCCCGGTAAAAATAATGCTCGGAAAGGCCGGTACACAGGCGGCACCGGCAACCGGGTTGGCTAGCTTCCTCGCTTTCGAGGGTGGTCAGACCCTCCGGCAAGAGGCCGCAAATACACTCGGTTTCCTCACTTAGCGGTTTTTCGCAAGGTTCGATGCCGTTGCGCGACATAGCGGTAATTACTCCCTCAAAATATAGAATTAGAAAAGATAAAGATTGTTTGCTTGGTTATATCATAAGCCCACAGGCCCAGTTTGTAAACATCTGAGCAGACTTTTAAACCTGATGCCACCTTTTCGCTAGCGGGACAAATTGTTGAGCGCAAAATATAACACCGTCTTAAAACTCTACCTGCTGGCACAAAAAGTGCCTACTAATTTACTCAGTAGACTTATGCACAATTGGCAACTAAAACCAATCGGCTGGAGCTACAGTGTCGTGGACAAGGTTTACAAAAAGGAGAAACTGTTATGAACGAAGGAACGAATGACAAATTGAGCGGCAAAGCCAAAGAAATGGGCGGCAAAGTTGAGCAGGGTGCCGGTGATTTGCTGGGTGACAAAGAGCTCAAGGGCCGAGGCGTGGCTGACGAGGCCGAAGGCAAAGGCGAAGGTTTGTTGGGCAAGGCTAAAGATGCCCTCGGCAACGCCGGTAAAACCGTTAAAGGCGCGGCGGACAGCGTTGGTGACAAGGTTAAGGATGCCACTCACAACCACGACACCGATCCTCACACTCACAAATAGGCTAAATTCTAAGGTTTAGACCTGAATTCAAACCGGTAGTTAGGTTTTCTAACTGCCGGTTTTTGTGTGCGATCAATTTGTTTACACAGCAATAACTAAAAAAATCACAAACTGACCGCAAAAGTGTTGTTGCTCGCAGAGCAAAATGGTATAATCCACATGAGTTAGATTCTGTTCATAAGCCTAAAAATTCTGGGAGGTGATGCGGTGTCCCTGACCATTACACGAGGAGGTTCTTCGGAAGGTTCCAACCCGGACGGTAGTATCGAACTGGCAAAAGTAAACGCTATAATCGACCGCTACACGACCTGGAACGCTAACGAGGCCCTTATTCCTATTCTGCAAGAAGCACAACGCGATTTCGGCTACGTTCCTGATGTGGTCGCCGCGCTGGTCTCGGAACGCTTTGATATTCCCCTGACCCAGGTGTACGGCGTCGCTACCTTCTATAGCGATTTTCGGGTAGTCAACCAGGCCGACCACCGGATTTTATTGTGCGAGGGTCTGGCTTGCTATGTTTGCGGCTCACAGGAACTGCACCGGGCGGTCAAAGAAAAACTTGGCATTGATTACGGCGAAGTTACCCCCGACAAAAAATTTATTCTGGAGCGGGCCAACTTTTGTTTTGGAGCCTGCCAGCTAGCCCCGATGGCCGAACTGGAGCATACCTATTACGGCCACCTGACCCCCGACCGGCTGCTGGGCCTGATAGATGAAGTGACACAGGGCGGCCCCAGGCACGGCGATCATGAATAAACCAAACAAGCTAGAGGAGTTTTAACAGATGGATCGGAACGAGTTAATCCAGCTCCGCACCCGCCTAAAAGAGGCCCGTAACCAGCTCTTTGAGCAAAAAACCGTCATCCAGTGCGTGATTGATGGTAGTTCGATCATGGCCGGGGCCAAAAACACCCTGCACGTTTTCCAGCAACTGGCCGAAGGCCGCGATAATGTGGAAGTAAAAATTGTTGCCAGCCTGGGTGCGATGTGGATGGAACCGACCGTCTTTATTGCCAAGCCGGGCAACCCGCGCATTTTGTATGGCGATGTCGATGCCAACCGCGCCAACGAACTCTGGAGACGCTATGTCGAAGGCAACGACCCCTGCCCTGAATATGCTTTCGCCTGGCTCAAGGAAACCATCGATTACCCCGATTACCGCTGGGGTGCCAATCAGGAAGCCGACTGGCAGGGCATTCCGCATATCGGTAGCACCGATTGGGGCCGCTTGCAACAGCGAATCGTCTTGCGTCATTGCGGCGACATTGACCCGGAAAGCATCGAAGATTTTATAGCTCAGGGCGGTTATGCTGGTCTGGAAAAAGCTCTGTTCGATATGTCCACCGATGAAATCGTTAACCAGGTCAAGACTTCCGGTTTACGCGGTCGTGGCGGGGCTGGTTTTGCGATGGGGATCAAGTGGGAAACCGTCAAGGGTATCAAACGAACCCCCCGCTACGCAATTGTCAATGGTCACGAAGGCGAACCAAACGTATTTAAGGATCGCCGTATCTTTGAAGGCGACCCCCACTCGGTCCTGGAAGGTCTGTTGATCGGTAGTTATACCACTTCCATCCCCGAAGCCTATATTTATGTAGGTTCGGAACACCCGCTGGCCTTCAAACGAATGGGCAAAGCGGTCGAAGATGCCCGTAAGCTGGGTCTATTGGGCGAGAATATTTTGGGGTCGGGTTTCAGCTGCGATGTAAAAGTAATTATCGCCGCTGGAGCTTACATTTCGGGTGAAGCCAGTGCCATGATGTACGGTATTCAGGGTACGCGTGGTATGCCCCGTGTAAAGCCGCCCCGCTCGGCGGAGGCCGGTTTGTGGGGTCAGCCGACGCTGGTAAACAACGTCGAAAGCTTTAACAACGCTCCACCGATTTTGATGAATGGTGGGGCCTGGTATGCCGGTTTTGGTAGCAAAGGCAGCCCTGGCAGCAAGGTTATTATGTTGTCCGGCCCGTTCAAACGGATTTGTATTGCGGAAATTCCGTTTGGCGGCCCGATCCGTGATGCGATTGAGATCGTAGGTGGCGGTCCCGCCGACCCGGCCCACCCGATCCGGGCCGTCCAGACCGGCGCGGTGTCCGGCGGTTCCTTCCCGGAATCGACCTTTGATTCGATCCTGTTCGATATTGATGTTTTTGGCAAAAAAGAATACGGCTGTTTGCTCGGTAGCGGTAGTTTTACGGCCTATACCGACCAGCAATGTATTGTCGATGCCTGTTACTACATTTTGCGCTACAACCGCGACGAAAGCTGCGGCAAGTGTATTCCCTGCCGGGTCGGTTGCGAAGGTTTGACCGAAATGTTGTGGCGGATCAAGAACGGTGACGGCAAGGAAAGTGATATTCCGAAGCTGGAAAGCCTGGGCAAGATGGTCATCGAGCATTCGATTTGTGGGCTGGGTCAGGCCGCTCCACTGCCGATCATCAATATGCTGTATTTCGATGAGTTCAAACAGGAGCTTTTACAGCATATCCGGGCCGGATATTGCAAAGCCAATGTTTGCCCGATGGAACATCGCCCGGCGATGGTCTGGGATTACGGGGTCGCGCCTGCCCACGATTTCCGGCGGGTCGATGGTAAAGTCGGTTATGATTTCGCGTTACCGGGTGGGGGCCAGTAAGAAGGCGGTCCGCGACAACCAGGGTTTATAGCCAGGTGGTCGTCCCGGACGGAATTTTAAGAGGTAAGCACTATGTCAACCCAGAACCTGGATTATTCGGTGGTGTGGCCGGAGGATTTTTTCGCAGAGGATAATGAAGAAGTGTCCGAAAGCAACCCGCATTACTACCTGATCTATTATCTGGTGAGCGTGTTTAATTACCTGTTCAGGGATGAAGGCTGGTTTATTGCGGCCAACCTACTGATTACCCAGCCCACTTATGCTACGGTCGCCCCGGATGTGGCGGTGTACAAAACCCGGCTAAGTCCGGCTGACAAGAATATCCGAAGCTGGAGCATGGGCCAGCCAGATCATCCGGCCCCCGGCGTGGTTTTTGAAATCGCCTCTGACGCGACCTGGGGCCGCGATTTGAACGAAAAGATCGTGCGGTATGCTCAAATGGGGGTGCAGGAATATTTCGCCTACGACCCTAACACACCGCGCTCGTGGGCCGGTCAGCCTTCTCGGTTGCGCGGTTGGAGTTACGAGGCCGGGTTCGCCCGCGAATTGCAATTCGATGACCAGGGCCGCCTGTGGAGTGCCGAGCTAGCCAGCTATCTGATCGCGGATGAGATGTATTTACGTTTTCAGGATCGTCAGGGCCGGTTGCGCCCGACCGGCGAGGAAGCCGAGCATACCGCTCGGTTGACTGAACAGTCCGCTAGATTGGCCGAACAGTCCGCCAGATTAGCGACGGAGCAGAGATTGGAAGCCGAGCAGAAAAAGGTAGAAGCAGCTCAGGTGCAGGAAGAAGCCGAACGGCAAGCCAAAGAAAAAGCCTGGGCCAAATTACGCGAACTGGGGATCGACCCCGAAAAGATTTAAAAATAAAAGCTACACAGTCCGCCAACCCAAAAAGTTGTAAAGCGGAGGTCGTAGAGGTGCAACCTCTGCGGGGGGTAGCAAAGGGGTCTCCACTCTATCCCTATCCCTCTTTTCCCCGTCCACTGGTGGTCCTGGGGCGGGGTTAGGGGTGGGGTCTGAGTAGTTACAAAATAAAAGCAACAAAGCCTGGAAAGTTAAAATAAAACGATGAACCACAGGGAGTTTAACTAATGGCGGACGATGTAAAGGTAACAATTGACGGTATCGACGTAAGCGTACCGAAAGGCACGTTTTTGATTCAGGCCGCCAAATCGGCTGGTATTTACATCTCGAATTTCTGTATGCACCCGGATATGCGCCCGTTTGGGGCTTGCCGGATGTGTACCGTCGGTGTAATGGGCAAACGCGGGATGGGCTTTGATATTGCCTGCGCTACCGAATGCAAAGATGGCCTGGTCGCTTTTACCGAAAACTCAAACGACGAAGTACGCGAAGTCAAGAAATTTATCATGGAGTCGCTTTTGGTCGATCACCCGCTGGATTGTCCGATTTGTCCGGCTTCCGGGGCCTGTGACCTCCAGAACGCCACCTGGCACTACGGCATGACCGAAAACCGGATGGCCCGCGAAAAACAGTGGTTTGAACAGGACTACTTGAGTCCGGCCATTTTGATTAAACGCGACCGCTGCGTGGTCTGCGGTCAGTGTGTCCGCGTCTGCGACGAGTTGATCGGGGCGCACGCCCTGACTTTTGTTAATCGCGGTATCGCCACTTATATCGACTCGGCCTGGGGTTCCGACCTGACCAAATCGCCCTGCACCAGTTGCGGTTTGTGCGTCGAGGTTTGCCCGGTCGGTTGTTTGATGCACGTCCAGTACGAAAATAACGGCTTGCAGTGGACCATGAAGCGCACACCTACCACCTGTAACTATTGCGCGGTGGGTTGTTCGATGAACCTGGAAGTCGAAAATAATACCGGTTTGATCGAGAAAGCCACTTTTGCCGAGAACGTCGGTGTCAACGACTCGCGCTCCTGTGTGAAGGGCCGCTACGGCTACCAGTATGCCAACAGTGCCGACCGCCTGACAATGCCCTTGCAGCGCAAAGATAACCAGTATGTCGAAATAACCTGGAAAGAAGCCTACGATTTGCTGGCCCAAAACCTGGGCAAATTCACCGGCGACCAGTTTGGGGCGATTGCCAGCGGCAAGACTACCAACGAAGAAAATTATTTACTCCAAAAGTTGACGCGTGGTTTGCAGCAGTCCAACAATATCGATAACCCGATTCGCTTTACCCAGGCTGCCTCAATTGTAGCTTTGGAAGAACAGCTTGGCCTCAGTGGTATGACCAACACAATCCAGGACTTGAAAGATTATTCGGCCTGTTACTTTATTACCGGGGCCGACCTGGATGTCAGTGCGCCGGTAATGGCTTACCTGTTGCAAGAGTCAATTCAACGCCGCAAAGTCGCCACGATTGTGGTCAACCCGCGCAAGGTCGAGTTCGTCAACCGGGCGACGGTCTGGCTGCAAATCCGGCCCGGCACCGATGCCGCCCTTTACAACGGGTTAGCTCATATCATTGTGAAAAACGGCTGGCAGGCTAACGGCTTTATCGGTAGCCGGTCCGAAGGTTTTGAAAGCTGGCAAGCTACCCTGAACGAATGGACCCCCGAACGCACCAGCCAGGTCACTGGCGTGGCTATCGAGCAACTGGTGGAAGCGGCCCAGCTTTACGCGCAGGGCGGTACCTCGTCCAAGCTGGACGACAAAACCGCCCTTTATCCGCCTTCGGCGATTATCTACGGCACCGGCGTGACCCAGTGGAAGAACGGTGTCGATAACGTGCGCGGGCTGGCAAACCTGGCCCTCCTGACCGGCAACCTGGGCCGGATGGGGGCTGGTCTGAACGGTATCCGCGACTCGGCGAACGACCAGGGTGCCAGCGATATGGGCTGTCTGCCGGATTACCTGCCGGGCTACGTACCGGTCAGCAACGAGCAAGCCCGCGCCGCCCTGGAAACTCAGTGGTTTGGTCGTCAAAACAACCGTATTCCGGCTAAACCGGGTCTGAATTACTCGCAAATGTTCCAGGCCGCCGAGCAAGGTTCGCTCAAAATGATGTACATCATGGGCGAAAATCCGCTTATGACCGGGGCCGATTTGCAGCAAATTCAGCGCGGCTTGGAAAAGCTGGAATTTCTGGTGGTGCAAGATTTGTTCTTCACCGAAACGGCCCGTTTTGCCGACCTGGTACTGCCTGCCTCCGGCCACGCCGAGAAAGACGGCACCTTCACCAACACCGAGCGGCGGGTCCAGCGTATTCGCAAAGCGGTCGCTTCGCCTGGTTTTGCCCGCCCTGACTGGAAAATTCTGGCCGAACTACTCGACCGGCCCGGCTTCAAGTCCAGCTACAAAACCCCGGCTGACATTATGCTGGAAATCTCGCGGGTCAACCGGTTCTACAACGGCGTGCGTTACGAAAAACTGGAACGCGGACGGGCGATCCGCACGTTCAAGCCGGGTCTGGTCTACAACCAGCCGGCCCCGATGGTGATGGAACGGGCCGGGTTGCAGTGGCCGGTTTCGCTGGAAGGTTCCGCCGAGGATGGTACACCGATCCTCTTTACCGAGAACTTCCCGACCGCCAGTGGCAAGGCTAAATTTATGGTAGCCCGCGCCGCCGAGCGGCCGGCCCCTTCTGCCGGGGAACTGGTATTGTGTATCGGTCGGACCAGTTGGGCTAACGACCGCTCCGGCACGATGTCGCGCCGCAATTATGTCTTAGAATCGCTCGACCCGGAACCGGAGTTGGAATTGAGCTTGCAGGATATGGCTCAATACGGGTTAGCCAGTGGCGATATTGTGCGGGTAACTTCGGCGCGGGGTGGGCTGGAAATCAAGGTCAAGGGTACGCTGGCTCAACCGGCGGGTCTGGCCTTCATGCCTGCTCAGTTCCGGGAAGCCCCGGCGGCGGCCCTGACCAGTACCACCACCGACCCACGCACCAGCACACCGGAGTTCAAATACACGCCTGTTACCCTCGAACGATTACGGGCCAGCGTGGCCGGTCTGATCACTCCCGGTGCCGGGCTGCAACCCCAGGTCATCGAGGGAACTGCCGCTGCCACGCGCTAGAATTTTTAGCAAAAACTAACGTCACTATTCACCTAGCCTCGACCAAAAGATTAGCAGGGGTCGTGGGGGCCGGGTACCCCCTGGGTGCCCTGCGGGGGGTCAAACGGGTCTCCCCTGCAAACTTTTTTTTCTTCTTTCCCCGCCCTGGGGTCTGAACAGTTACAAACTAACAAAAAGCCGCCTCCCGACTGAACATCGAAGGCGGCTTTTTGTTATGGCGAAATTACTCCCTGAGCCTGGCCCGTAACACCTTGCCGACCGCGCTCCGGGGCAGAGCCGGGATAAAATCGATCTGGGAAGGCACTTTGTAGCGGGCCAGTTCGGTCCGGCAGTACTCGATGATTTCCTCGGCGGTGACGCTCTGATCGGGCTTGAGGGCGATAAAGGCTTTGACCGCCTCGCCTTTCATTTCGTGCGGGACACCGATCACCGCCGCTTCCAGCACGGCAGGGTGACGGTAAAGGGCTTCCTCGATTTCGGCGGGATAGACGTTCAGGCCCCCGACCAAAATCATGTCTTTTTTCCGCTCCAGGATGTAAAAATAACCGTCCTCGTCCATCCGGGCCACATCGCCGGTGTATAGCCACTCATCGCGCAGGGCTATCGCGGTTTCCTCCGGTTTGTTCCAGTAACCCTTCATAATCTGCGGCCCGCGAATACATAATTCGCCCGGCTGGCCCGGCTCGACCTCGGTTTCGCCATCTGACAGACTGACGATTTTGCAATCGGTATCCGGCATCGGCAGCCCGACGCTACCCGCTTTATAGGGGTTAAAGGTCGGGTTGCTGTGCGTCACCGGGCTGGCTTCGCTCAGACCGTAGCCCTCGCCAAAATTGCCATCGGTCAGGGCGGCGAACTTGTAGCGGATTTCCAGTGGCAGGGGAGCCGAACCGCTCCCAAAATACTTTATGTCGCGCATGGCTCCGGCCTGAACACGCGGATGTTGCAACAGAGCAGCATACAGGGCCGGCACTCCTGGAAAGCTGGTCGGTTTGTGCCGGTCCACCGCGTCCAGCATTTCTTCGACGTTAAAGCGGGGCAGCAAAATAATCGTACCCCGGCTGAACGCGCAGCGCAGCATAATAACGGTCATGCCGTAGGAGTGAAAAATGGGGATAGCACATAGTACCCTGGCCGGTTCGTCATTTTCGTACTCGCGGCCCCACATCACCCCCTGAATAGTGTTGGCTACCAGATTGTAATGGGTGAGGATCGCGGCTTTGGGTACGCCGGTTGTGCCGCCGGTGTACTGGAAGGCCGCCACATCTTCGGTCGCGTTAATCTGGGGATAAGCCGGACGTTCCGCGTCTTGCCCGGCCTCCAGCAGTGCCCGGAAGTCGTGTAAATTGGCGGTAGGCGCGACCTGGGAGTTTACCGGAGCGGTTCCGGCGTAATCCATCAGGTTGGTAAAAACAACCTGTTCCAGCGGGGTCTGAGCCTGGATCGCCTGAACATTCGGTAAAAGCGCGTCAAGTGTGAAAATCAGCTTCATACCGGCATCGTTCGCCACAAAATTAATCTCACGCGAGACAAACTGGGGGTTCATTCCTATCGAAATTGCGCCCAGCCGTTGAGTAGCATAAAAGGCAATTACATATTGCGGACAGTTGGGCATCATTAGCCCCACCCGGTCGCCTTTTCCTACGCCAAGTTGGGCCAGGCTGGCGGCCAATCGCTCGGCCTGGTCTTTAAGCTCTCGAAAAGTAATTGAGGTTTCGTAGAAAACCAGGGCCGGGCGAGTCGGGTTGCGCAGGGCGGCTATCTCGACCAGGCGGTAAACCCACTGGTGGGGGTAATTTACGGTGCGGGGAACCCAGTAATCGTATGATTTAAACCAGGGGCGTTCTGTTTCCATTGGCTGCTCCTTTGCAACTCAGTTATAAAGTTATAAAAACAGGTGATGAGGGTATTTTAACGGCTAAAGTGGTTGGTTGTCCAGAAATTTGCTAATTGCCCCTGTGTACGGTCTAGCGGTCGCCCGCCGCCGCTTTCCAGTAGTTAAAGCTGGTTGGGCCGATAGGTTGCCCTTGCGGTAATTGCTGATAAATCTCCTGGAGTGCCCTGAAAAAAGCCTGGGCCTGACTTTCCAGACCCAAAAGTTGCAAACTGGTCAAGATGCGGGTGATCCGCAAAAAGTTATGATTGCCGGAGGTTAGCCAGTTGGCCCTGTGCTGCTGCCAGTTTGCAGAGCGAGTTATAGGCGGGAAATCGCTTTCTTCGGCCTGGTCCTGGTAATCAAAGCCGTAAAAGCGGAGCATTCGCCGGAAAGCCTCTAACACTTTTGCCTGTAAGTCCCGGTCGCCCCGAAAGATATTGATCTGAGCCTCGTCCAGAATTGGGGCATCGTCATTAAACTGGCTGTAGGTTTGGAGTGGAAACAGCCACTGGATGTAGTCGTGAGTGTATTCTAGCTGGTCATCACTCCAGGCCAGGATTTGGGAAAGCCGTCGTCCTGCCGTGTCCGGCTCTTTCTCCCGGTAAAATTGGACCAATGGTCCTTCTTGCGAAATCTCTTTGGTCATTTTTACCTCCTCGCTTCACTTTTTAAGTTGTAACTGTTCAGACCCCAGGGCGGGAAAAAGAGATTTAAAGGGGAGACCCCTGTGACCTCCCGCATGGGCACCCATAGGGTACCCGGCCCCCACGACCCCTGCTTCGATCCCTTACAGTGGTTTGGTGAGTAGTTACCTTTAGTTAAGAGTTTGACTGGCCTGAACCAGCTCCGCCGGTGTTTCTTCTTCGTCCTCGATTTCGCTTTCGATAGTAATCTGGGGAAGCCAGTCCAGAAATTTTGGCAACCACCAGTTCCAATCGCCCAAAAGGCGCATAGTCGCCGGGAGCAATATACTGCGGATTACCGTTGCGTCGATAAAGACCGCCACTGCCAACCCCAACCCCAGTTGCCGCACAATTATTATTTGCAGTGTGACAAACACCGAGAACACCACCACCATAATTGCGGCGGCACTGGTAATTGTCCCGCTGGTCACGCTGATCCCTTTGGCAACCGCCTCGTTTGAGCTTGCCCCTTTGTCGCGGGCTTCCTTGATCCGGGTTAGAATAAAGAGGTGATAATCCATCGACAATCCGAACAAAATCGTGAACAAAAAGAGCGGCGCGAAACTTTCGATTACCCCGGTCGGACGAAAGCCGATTTGCTGACTCAGATAACCGTCCTGGAAAACCAGCACCATTATTCCGTAAGCCGCCCCACTCGAAAACAGGTTTAAGATGATCGCCTTGATCGGAATAATCAGCGAGTGAAAAGCTACCAGCAGCAGCAAGAAACTCAAGCCCAGCACAAAACCAAAAACCAGTGGAATCGAGTTGATATAGCGGTTTACCACGTCGTAGGTGGCGGCGGCTCCCCCGGCCACGTAAGCTTGCACTCCCGGCAAACTTTTCAGGTAGGTCGGTACAACCTCGCGCCGTAATTTTTGGACAATTTCCTGGTTAGACTGGTCGTTGCGCGAACCGGCCATTACATAAGTCAAATTGACCACTTTTCCATCGGTGGAATAAACCGGCTTATCGCCCACGCCCAGGCCTTTGAGCTGGAGGGCCGCCTCCGAAAATTTGTCCAGGGCCGCTTTGGTGGCCGGTTGATCGGCCTGGGTAACGATTACATTCAGTTTGAGGATGGTACCATCCGGCCATTTTTCGTTCATCAGGCGGATCGCTTTTACACCTTCAATCGAGTCGGGCAACCCGTCCAGCCCGTTCGACCCCAACCGTAAATGCAGCAGGGGGAACGCCAGCCCCAGCAACAGCACCAGGCTTGTTACCACAAAAACCGCCGGGCGGCGCATCACCAGCGACACCAACCAGGCCCAGAAACCGCTACCCTCCTCGCGGTCGCGGCCAAAATAAGGCAACCGGCCCCAGTTGACCCCGTTGCCCAGAATCGCCATTACCGCCGGTAAGAAGGTCAGGCTCCCGATGACCGAAACCAATACCACGCCAATCGTTCCGGCTGCAATCGAAGTAAAAATCGACTCGTTAACCAGGAAAAGTCCGGCCAGACTGATCATAACGATCAGACCACTGAAAAACACCGAGCGTCCGGCGGTGCTGCTGGCGATTTCGATGGCTGTCATTTTGGCCCGTCCGTGACGACGTTCGGTGCGGTAGCGGGTCAGCATAAACAGCGAATAATCGATACCGACCGCCAGCCCGATCAAGACCACTACCTCGGTCGCCGAACTATCGACCGTTGCAATCAGGTGGCTATAGATCGCCAGCAAACCAAAGGCACTTAGCAGGGCGGTCAGGGCCAAAATTAAAGGGATCAAGGCGGCGGCTACCGTGCCAAAAGCAATTAGCAAAATCAGAAAGGTCAGCGGCAGCGTAATCACCAGCGAACCGCGTAGATCGCTTTGCAAAATCTTGTCAAAGTCATCGTTGATCGAACTATTGGTAAATACATAAAACTGGTAGCCGGGATTCTGGCTTCGCAAATCTTTAACAAAAGCCTGGACCGGTATCATTTTAGGCTGAACTTCCCGGTCAGTGCCGCCAATCGTCCCGACAAAGCGGGCACTGGTTTGATCTTTGGAAAGGAGAGCCAGCGCGGCCAGCCCGACCGGGGCTTTTAAGTCCGTGATCACATTTTGGGTCTGCCCGGCACTGGTATAGCTAATTTTGTTCAGGCCTTCGGTCGTTTTAGCCAGCACGTTCTGGTATTGAGGGTCGCTGACCTTGACGGTTGGGTTGCTTACGACCAGCACCAGCGAGTCGGCAGGCGGCGGCGCGCCTCCGGTGTCAAAAACTTCCCAGGCTTTGGTCGACTCGGTGTTGGCCCCACTGGACCCGCCGTTTACCCCTTCGGTCTGGGTGCCGATTAAACTGCCGGTCCCAAAAACGCCGATTACAAATAAAAACCATAAACCAACCACCAGCCAGCGATGTCTGGCACTCCACATCGCCACTCTAACAGTAGCTGGAGTGGCATTTCGGGACGATTTTGCCGGGATTGTCTGCATGAAAATACTTCTCCTTAGAACAAGTCAATTTGAAAATTAGGACTTTCGCTTCAAGTTCACTTTGTGAGCTTGAAGCGAAAATAAAAAGAGTATTTACAGGGGAGACCCCTGTTATACCCCCCGCGTGGCACCCAGTGGGTACCCGGCCCCCACTACCCCCGCTTTTAGGTTGGTATGCGTCATTAAGCGAAAGTCCTGAAAATATAACGATTATGTCACTTCGTTGAGACAATTTAGTTTATCGTGTATCCAGTTTATTTGCAATAAGACATAATGCTAACTTGGAGCGTTTCAGAGAATAACCCTTTTTACAACGCCTGAGTTCAAATCTTTGTAAGATGTAAAATACCGCAAAAGTTTTACAGGTTCAAATTGTTAAACTCTAAAAGGCCCTAATTGTCCGGTTAAAATGAATTGACAGGCCAGGGATTACCGCTTATAATCAAGTGTGAAATCAACACTATTTTAGAGGTAACATGACTAAACCAAAGACTAACCCGCTCGAAACCCCCGCCGAGCAGGCATTTCTGGCCCAATATAATCCGGCGGATTACGACCGGCCATCCGTCACGGTCGATATTGTAATTTTTACGATCCTGGATAACGATCTAAAAGTCTTGCTGGTCCGGCGTAAGGGTCCGCCCTATCAGGATATGTGGGCGATCCCTGGTGGTTTTATCGAAATGAATGAGAGTCTGGAAGCCTCGGCCTTGCGAGAGTTAAAAGAAGAAACCGGCGTAGACCAGGTATACCTTGAGCAGCTTTACACTTTTGGCGAACCGGGCCGCGACCCGCGAACCCGCGTAATAACGGTCGCCTATTTGGCTCTGATCGAGGCCAGCCAACTAACGCCGGTTCAGGCCGGGAGTGATGCGGCAGAGGCCAAATGGTTTTCTCTGTACGCCCTGCCGGACCTGGCTTTTGACCACCAGTTGATTCTGGATTATGCCTTGCAACGGCTTCGCTCAAAACTGGAATATACCAACGTGGCTTTTCAACTGGTACCGGAAAAATTCACCCTCACCGAATTACAGCGAATTTACGAGATTATTTGGCACGAAAAACTCGATAAACGCAACTTTCGCAAACGTCTTACGATCCGGGAGCTAAACTCGACCAAACAGGACGGCGATTATATGCTCGAAGAACTGGCCGAAACCCGACCAGGCGGCAACTATGGTCCTACCAAGCTTTATCGGTTTAGCGACCGGGTGGAAAAGATCGTTCGCTAGGCAGTCAGGAAAAATAATGTTCTTCTTTTCGTTTTTGTTACGTTCTCGCCTGCGACTAGCCGGTTTGAGTTTATTGCTACTATTTTGCCTTCTGGCCGGTTCCAGCGGCTTTGCTACACCGGCTCAGATTGCTCAGGCTACCGCCTGTTCCATTACAACTCATCCGGCAAGTGATCTTCAAGCTTCCATCTACAATGAGGAAAGCGGCCTGGTGGCTCTCAATGCCGCCCGCGCGAAGGAAGGTCTGGGAGCCTTAAATCTTCCCGCCGATTTTCTCAGCCGCTCACCTGCCGAGCGAATTCTCTTGCTGTTCAACCAGGAACGCCTGTCGCGTGGTCTTAATCCTTTTAATCAGAATAATCCGGTGCTGGCTCAGGTGGCCCTCAATCATAGCCAGGTTCTGATTGATTTTGGTTTTTTCGCGCACAATGATGGAGTGGACGGTACCAGTGCTACCCGCATCACGACTGCCCCCGGCATCGCTACTCACTACTCAGGCTGGGGCGAAATTATTGCCGGTGCGCCCTACAGTACCTATATGGTTTGGCTGTGGTTGTACGCCGACTCTAGCTCAAATTGGGGGCACCGTTACAATATTTTTGGCTGCTATGATACGGTGGGGATTGGCTATGCCCCAGGCGGCTTATATGGCGCGATTTCCACCGCCGATTTCATTCAATCGGTCAACAACTACCAGCCTTTAGCCGTTGCCGCCGACACCACGCAACCGGTCCTGGTTCTCAATCAAGGCCAGTTTAATAATGGAAAAAGCCAGCAACTGACTATTAGTGCGACTGCCACCGATAGTGGTAGCGGGATGCGTCACGTAGCTTTCTTTCTGGATAATCAGGGTTTTAACGCCCTGGCTGTTACCCCGGCTATTCGCAGTGGCAATAGTTTTAGCTATGTTTTCGGCTCTGTCTCGCCGGGCAATCATACCGTGACCGCAGTGGCCGTCGATGTAAATAATAATTACATCCGCAGCGATATTATGGTGCTTGATGATTTTTATCAGCCACCGACGGCCCCCACCAATTTGACGGCTCAGGCGGTCTCAACCAGCCAGATCAATTTGAACTGGACCAATCAGGCTACCAATCAGACCGGTTTTGAGTTGCAACGCAGTCTCGACCAGACCAACTGGAGTACGGTAGTCACTCAGACCGGCACAAGTTTCCAGAATAGCGGCTTAACACCGGGTACCCTTTATTATTACCGGGTATTAGCCAAAAATAATCAATTAAACTCGGCTTTTTCCAATATTGCCCAGGCGGCCACTCCCCTACCCGCCCCGGACGGCCTGAGCCTTTTAGCGGGTTCGCCCGATTACGCGCAGATAAATTTAAGCTGGACCAGTCATTCGACCAACGAAAGCGGCTTTGAAATTCAGCGAACTACCAATGGTGGGACCTGGACCAGCCTGGCGACGGTTGGGGCCGGGGTGACGGTGTATGAGGATAAAACTGTCTGGCCGACGACGCAGTATACTTACCGGGTACGGGCTTTTAATGCGGTAGCCACCTCGCTATTTTCCAATTCAGCCGCACTAACTACCGGGGCGGTCCCGGTGAGCAATACGGTTAGCAATCCTGACGATTATGGCGCACCTACCGATAGTAATAATCAGGGGACGCTTACCTATGCGCTTTTACATACCCCGTCGGGCCAGGCGATTGCTTTTAGCGTGATGACGGTGACGGTTCATAGTGCTTTGCCGGTAATTGACCTTAACACCACCCATATTTATCTCAACCCGGCGGGTAGTTGCACCACCCCGGTGACTATAATATATGCCGGTAGCTTGCCGGGGCCGGATTTTATTTTCAATCAGGGTAGCTACCTTAAAGCTTTACGCATCAGGGGGTTCAGGACTGTGCAATTTGGCGTAGGACTGGCAGGGGGAGAGCATTTGCAATGCGTCGGAGTGCGGAAAACCTGAGTTTGATAGCTGGGTGTCGCTGGTAAATTAACCGGGAAGGAGAAAGAGCCATGTCAGAGCAAACTGAAGAAATGCGGGGTCAGCTTGCGGCATTGAGGGCCAGATTGGCCGAACTTGAAGAACGGGTTAGCTTTCTGGAAAGTCGCCCGGCCAGCCCCGGTTCCGACCGGGTGGGTAATAGTCCGGCCCCCTTAGTCGGGCCTGCCGGTAGCGGCCCCGACCGCGAGACTCTGGCCGCCACGATCTCTCAAATATTGACCCAGTTAACCGAGGCCGACGCCGGTTTGTTGCGGCAACAATTGATCAAAAGCGGCCTGGTAGCTGAAATCAGCCGCAGCGATATAAACAAAGTGCTATATTTTTACAAAGACCGGTTTGAGGTTGCTCGCCAGGAAGGAGCTAAACCGATGTGGCGGTTGGTCGGCTGAAATTATGGGCTTACTGCATGGGCATGAGTCAGAGCTACGGTTCGGCTCGAAGAACTGGAGCGATTGACCGGTCTGTAGTGAAATAGGCTTACCAAACGAGAAATTAGCCAAGCTGGCCGCTTTTAACTACTTCCTCCAGCCCTTGCAAGGTTTTGGTAATACGATCCAGTTCAAATTTGGCGAGTTCCAATTCCCGACCGGGCGAAATATAATTTTGGGCGGCCAGATCGATATAAGCTTGCGCTCTTTGAACCGGCTGTTGTAGCTGGATATAGATCGCCCTGATCGTAGTTAACATCGTTTCGATAGGCTGGTTGAGGCTATGATGCTGGCCTTCCTGCGACGATTCCAGTTCCAGATAACGGTTTGTTACCTCGCGGAGCAGCCGTTCGCGTTCCTGCAAAGAGGCGGTAATATTGTCCTGAGTTTTCTTTAGCCGCAGCAGATTGCGTACTCGCGCCTGTAGTTCATAGCGGTTGATCGGTTTGGTAAGGAAATCGTCGGCCCCCTGGGTCAGAGCCTTGATCCGGTCGTTTTCGTTGTTGCTGGCGGTAAACATGATTATTGGTACAAAGTATTGAGCGTAATTTTGCCGGATACGCCCGATCAAGTTTAAACCGTCCATATCGGGCATCATCAAGTCGGTGATAATAAGGTCGGGCAGCCCATTTGCCAGATATTTCAAAGCCTCCGCCCCGGAGCTAGCCGAATTTACCTTGTATTGCTGGACACTTAGCAAAGCGACCACCAGTTCTACCACGTTTTCACTGTCGTCGACCACCAGAATAGTGCATTCAGCCGGATTAATATTAAAAATAGCCGGTTGGTTTTTTTCTATCTGACTCATAGCTCACCTCGCCTCGACTCAAAGCTTTTATAGTCCGAAAGGGTAGCCGACCTGGCCCGGCGGTTTAACCCTGTTTTTTGAGCCGTCCGTATTCATTTAAGTATTTCATTGCTTCTTCGATATGGTTGATCCGCGTGTATAGCTGCCCCAGGTAGCGGTAAGGTTCCGGGTTGGTCGGGCGTAATTTGATCGCCTGCAAAAAGACTTTAACTTCCTGATTGAAAAGCTCATCGATCTGGCCTGCCGGGAGCGTATTTTGGTCCGGTCCGTTGAGTAGTTCGTGGATGGCTACTCCCATATTAAAAAATGCGTCGGCATCGTCCGGTTTGTAGCGCACCACCTCGCCAAATTCGTAGATCGCTTCGCTGTAACGTTTCTGGGAAATGTAGGAAACCCCCAGGTTGTAGTGGGCCGAAACGCTTTCCGGGGCTACCGCAATAATATCCTGAAAGGTTTCGATGGCCCGTACCAACTGTCCGGCCTGAGCGTAGGCTTTGCCCATCAGTTCGCGGGCGCGCAGGTCTTTGGGGTTATAGGTCTGGACTACCGTCAATTGCTCAATGGCACGTTCCGGTTCGGCCTGGCGCAGATAAATCTCGCCCAGTAACAGGCGGGCTTCCAGCAGATCGGATTTGAGGGAAATTGCTTCCTCAATGGCGGCCACCGCCTGTTCAATCTGATTACTCTGGCGGTAGGCTCGGCCCAGAAACAGGTAAGTCTCGTAGTCTTCCGGTCGGATGCGGACCACCTCACGAAACTGAAGAATGGCATCGTTTAGCTGCTTGCGGGTCAGGTAGATCATGCCGAGGTTAAAATGCGGTTCGGCCATATCCGGTTCAAGCTGGATCGCCCGGATATAGCTTTCGATAGCCTTACCGTCGGTTTTCTGTTTGCGGTAGGCGTTGCCCAGGTAATAATGCAAGCGGGCATTGTTAGGATCGCTCGCCATCGCCTGACGCAGCATATCCAGTGCGCCCTGCCGGTCGTCCTGCTGAAACCGGATGTTGCTGATCCGGTTGTAGACTTCGACCGGTGGAGAGGGCAATTTCAGCACGGTCTGAAAAGTGTTGAGGGCTTTTTCCGGTTCGTCCATCTCCTGGTAAACTACCCCCAGTTCGTAAAGGGCTTCGGTGTTGCGAGGCTCCATTTTAAGAGCTTTTTCCAGTTCCTCGCGGGCCAGCACATAATCCTTGATCAACCGCGCCCCGATGCCACGCTGGATCAATTCTTTGGGGGTGGTAGCCGAGCTGGCTTGCCGGGCCTTCATCATCATTTCCAGGTACTTGTCGCGTAGATCGATCCGGCCCCGCTTTTCGTAGATTTCGGCCAATAGCTGGAGGGCATCGCTGAAGTTCGGGCGCAAGCGGACCGCTTCCAGCAGGGCCAGACCGGCTTCGTCTTCCTGACCGCCGTTATAGAGCAAGCGGGCTAGCTGGTAATGAGCTTCGGGCAGGTTGGGGTTTTCGGTGATAGCCTGTTGCAACTGCTGGGTCGCCGAATGATAACAATCGTAAGCGGCATCCTCGCTGATATTTTCGGCCCGCGCTTGCTCGGCATAAACCAGGGCCATATCCACCCGTGCCTCGGCGTATTTGCTGGCCGGACTGACCCGCAAGGCTTCCTCCAGGTATTGCATGGATTTGGTGTAATCGCCTTCCTCGCGGTAGGTTACGCCAATCGCCCGGTAAGCCCCGGCAAAACGAGGGTCTAGCTTGATCGCATTCTGGAATTCGCGCCGGGCCGGGGTAAATTGTTTCTGGGCCAGGTAGGCGATACCCAGGTTTAGCCGGGCAATTGCCAGGTTAGGCCGCAACTGGATTACTTTGATCAGGCTTTTGAGGGCAAAATCGTATTTGCCTTGCAAGAAAAACACCACGCCCATATTGTGCCGGGCCTCGATCATATTGGGTTCGACCGCCAGGGTTTCGCGGTAGGCGTAAACCGCTTTATCCAGGTCGTTGAGGTAATAGCAGGTGTTACCCATAAAGAAGTAGGTAATGGCCCGGTCGATAGCGTCCAGGTAATGAGTTTTATCGCCGTACATATAAGAAGCGGTCAAAGACAGGCTAAATTCGGAGCGCGCTTTTTGATAGTATAGTTGCTCATCTTCTTTGGAAGGGGCTTCCCCGGCATAGCCATAGGCTCCCAGACCGGCCACAAACGCGGTAAAGATCGTACTCTGCCGGGCAGTCTGGGTACCCAGATCAAAGCTTTTGAGGCCCAAAATTTCCATGCCTCCCCGCGCCGGGCGGTTCTTTTCCAGGGGTTGGCGGAATTCAAAAACCGGTACAAAATCGCGGCGGGTGCGGTAGTTCTGCCAGCCCCAGATCACGGCATCGGCCCCCGGTACATCGGCTTCGCGCAGGGCCGTTTCCCGGTTTTTTACAAATACCAGTGGATAAAGATTTACCCCATTTTTCAAATCGCTACCGGCCAGTTCTTCCCGGACGTGGTTTTGAAGATAATCGGTCAGACGGTTAGCCCCCACCGCTTCTTCCCAGTCAAAAAAACTGTTCGGCGGCTGAAATTTTACCTTACTGGAAGGCCGTTTTTCGTCCTCGTCAAATTCGTTCAGGAAAGCTTCGCCCTGCCGCCGGAACAGAGCCGCCGCCCGGTTTGAACCGGAAGCTGTCTCGCCGGGAGTGCCAAACCCATTCTCCGTATTGCTGCGGGTGCGTCCGCGTTCGGCCAGAGCCAGTGCGGTCGAGGAGGCCAGCGAATTACCGCCACCGGGCAAGGCCCGCACCTGTTTACCCGCCGCCAGTTCCCCTGCCGGACCGGCCAACCGGTTGCGGCGCAATTCGTTGAGAAAGCGGCTATTGCCGAGGACTGCCGGGGCTTCTTCGTCATATTCGCCCTCGCTGCCCCGCCGCAGCAGGCTATCCAGCCGTTTGCGTTCAGGCCGGATCATACCATCGGCGGCCCCGTCGACATATCGTTCTTGACCCATTTCGGCCAGCGCGATTACAAATCCAGCCGGGCGTGGCGCGGTCACGTTGAGGATACCCCAGGAAACCAGCATCAGGATCGCCATGCTAAACCGGACGATTTCCCACAGGAAACCCAGGCTACCATTGCGGGGAAGCAAGTTAAAAATCAGGGCAAACGAAAAAAGCAGAGTGCCTACGACCAGCAGACCCACCGCTATCCCGAACCATTTTCGATTATTAAAGCGATATAACTGCATTGAATATTTCAGGTCAGGTAGTGTATTAAGTAAACTGGATGTAGGTGATGGATCAGCTAAACCACAGTTTTTTGTGTCAAATCCGGTTGTGACCGGAATTTACCACATAAGGTTATTATACCCTATAGCCTGGCACCCGTATAGTCCTAATTGTTCCTATTGCGGTAGGGTAGGTAGTACCGTCCGGCTAAACCAGTTGGCGGCTGGTAACGGTTGGGGCGGGAGCCTGACCGGGTTGCTCGATGACCTCAATATCGGCGAAAGGCAGCACCAGCCGTTTGCCGGAAACCTCTACTTCGGCCAGTCGGTCGAGTTGACCGGGGCTAACCCCTCGCCGGGAAGGTGGTAAACTGATGACCTGACCCATCGCGCCCAGATAAGTCGGATTGATCAACCGGACGGTCGAGCCTGGTTTGGGCAGATGGTCGGCGGCTCCCAGTTTGGTCGAAAGCTGGCTAATTTCCCGGCTGGTCACTACCGGCATCACGATTTCGGGTCGTTGCCAGCCTCGCCGCAAACGGGTGGTGCCGTCAATCGAGAGTTCTTCGCCGTCGTGACCGAGCAGCATTTCAAACAACCGGCTAGCCATCGGGCGCATTCCAAAGCCTTCGGTTACTACCAGCGTCAGGGGGCTGTCCTGACCGCTCAGGTCAGCCGGAAAACGCCAGGCGTGCTGGCCGACCCGATAAAAGGCCTCGCGCTGCCGGTACTCTAAAAATTTGGTAAGTTCTTCCTCCCGAATACTACCGGTAATAATCCCGCGGACTTTTAATTCTACCGCTCGTCGCAGCACTTCCGCTGTGATAAAGGAACCGCCCAGCAAAATAAAAAAGGTCGTTCGGGGGTCAATTGCTGCCGGGTCAATCGCGTCGGTCGGTTTGGTTGCCAGCACCCGCAAAACCCCGTAGCGTTCGCCCCCGAAACCAAAAGCCCCCCGCGCATAGCTGGCCTGTAGCTGGATGGTCGCCCCGTAGCTGGGAATAATATCGGCCACTTGTCCGCGCACGTAGGCTTCCAGGTTGTAGGGTTCCGGCTGGGGGGTCAGGCTGATATAACCGGTTGCACTATCAGCTATCGATAGAATAGCCTCAAACGGAGCCTTGAACTGGAGGCTGCCAAAGCCCTTACGCGCGGCTACCACTTCATTTTTGGCAAAAGTGCTGCCCACCGGCTTCTTGATCAGCCGGGTCATATCGCGGGGCGAAACCTCCATTATCTCGGCCAGGTTATAGACACGCGGTCGGCCCGGTAGCAAAGTCCGACCCAGGATCGAGTCGCTATCGACCCGTTGACCGGGGGCCACCACTACTTCACCCAGCGACGGTAAGCGTCGTTCGACC
Source organism: Chloroflexia bacterium (assembly GCA_038322625.1). Classification (GTDB taxonomy): domain Bacteria; phylum Chloroflexota; class Chloroflexia; order Chloroheliales; family Chloroheliaceae; genus 54-19. The sequence goes on along the minus strand of JBBQGA010000006.1, from coordinate 150,134 downwards.
CGCAGGGTTACATTCTGGGCCAGAACCGGTAAATACTGATTTCCGGCGGCGGCTCGCACGCCACTCCCACTGACCTGGGCCTGTTTTATAATGCTGCCGGGCGAGGCACTGGCCCCATCGCTGTACTTTGCGCTCATTTCGGCTCTGACTTTCTACTACTTTACTTTTTCCGACCGACCGGTTTAGGTTTCTCCGGCGACTGGCTGGTTTTTTGCAGTCCACGAGCTTCGCTTGCGGTAATCAAACTACCGGTAGGCTGGACCGGTTGCGCGGGGCCGGAAGCGGTCGCAAAATCGTGCGAACCTTCCTCCTCGGCCTGTTGCACCGCCGCTTTATACACGTTGTACCAACCGGCCACCTGTTCCTGACGGGCGGTAGGGTCGGCGGCAAATTTGATCGGCCTGCCCCGTGCGTCAATAATCAAACCGAGTGCCCCACCGGAGATTTCCTTGCCGGGGGCGGTATTGACTATCGCGCCCCGCTCGGAACTGCCGACCCGGAAGGCGTTGCCCAGTTGAATTTCCAGTGAGGCTTTTTCATCGGCCCGTAGCGGCAAAAGGGCCACTGAGCCGTAAGGCACCCTGGCTTCCTTGACGCGGCCATCGGCTTGGCGCAGGGTAATCGTCGCGGCCAGATTGCCCAGGCTGGCTTCACCCTGCACCACCACCACCGCTCCCAACCGGTGCAAACAGTCGTAGCGGAATAAATAGGTGGCCGCATTCGGATTGAGTTTTGCCAGCGTTCCTGCCGCCGCCATTAGCATAGTCGAGTCGAGTTCAAGTTCAATCACACCGCTATCCCGCGCCCCCGGTGGTTGCAAACCATCCAGCAGCAGCAAAGCGGCTTGCCATAGCGGCACATTCACCAATGGTCCACCTGCCCCGATCAGGCGGTTGTAATCGTGGCCGGAAGAGGCCTCGCGGGTTAGTTCGGCCAGCAGGTGATGCAAGGCTTCCCGGCCAAACGCGCCCTCGATAAAAAGCTCGCGCTCGGTGGCCGGTAAAATATGAGGCCGCAGGGTTTTGTTGAGCGCGTAATGGATCAGCTCATCATTCTGGATCGGGAAGGGCAACCATCGAACCAGATTTTGCAGAGTGGTTTCGGCCAGTACGTTACTCAGGCCAAAACTAAGTCCAAAGCCGCCCCGTACCATCGAGGTAAATTGCTGATCGTCGGCGTAAAAGAGGGCACTATTGGCCCCGCCCAGGTCCGCCGTCAGCACCCGGTTGGAGGCTACATCTTTCGCCAGAAATTGAGTGATCAGCCCGACTGCCTCGCAGGTAGTCGTAACCGGGCTATTGCTCAGTTCGTTAAGGCGGCGATAGCCCGGCAGTGACGGCAGCAAACGCTCCTGGTACAGAGCCGCCAGTTGTTGCTGGAGGGGTGCCAGATTTTCCTGATCGGGTTGGGGCCGAATATTATCGACCATAAATGTTTCAACCTGCCCGGCCACTTTTTCGACTATTTTATCCTGAGCCGCTTTGTTCCCGGCGAAAATAAAGGTGGTCGGGCGGCGGTTTTCGTTGGTTGCCAGGGCCAGCAAAGCTTCCTGGCGGTTGGTTTCCAGCACTACTTCCACCAGATCGAGCAGCGAACCAAACGGTGCACCGTCGCTGCTGCCGGACATAACAATCACGTTGGGAGCTAAACGGCGCAGTTTGGCGACCTGCCGCTCTTTCCAGGCCAGTCGTTTGCCGTCGCCAAAAAGCTTGATGCCCTGAGTTTTTTTACGCCGGGCTTTGTTGTCCCGGTTGAGATTATCCGGGTCGGGTGGGAAGATCGTCGGGCGGTCTTTGTAGTTAGCAAAAGGTGAAAACTCGGCTTCCGGGTCGTCGAGGGCGCGATTGGCCTCCAGCACGCCGGGTGTACCATTTTCATCATCGTTGAAATCGCCGTAATCGTCCAGGCTGATGGTATCCAGCACGGTGGTATAGGTGCTGTGGCTGGCGCGGGCGGCACTGATCGCCGAGACCTCGCGGATCAGCCCGGCGGCGATTACCCGCAGAGGTTCGGCGGCACTGCTGCTGGCTACAAATGCGTCTACCCCGGTGCCATCTTCCTGTTGCGGCAAAATCAATTTACCACCCAGCAAAAGCCGCCGTCCGGTAGTCGATTCAATCGCCCCTATCGCGTTTATCACCCCGATTGTGACGTCGGGAAAAGGGGCTTCCAGGGTGCTGGGTGCTTCGCCCCGCGCCACAAAGCGGTAAGCTTGATCGACAACTTCGATCAGGGCTACCCTGGTAGTGTTACTGCCGCAATCGGCTACCAGGACCGACTCTATATTTACAAATCGAGAAGACATAATTTTGCTTTAAAATTCTTGCTTGGTGTTTGATGTTCAGGGGTTAGTCTAACTCCTAGAACCGGATATTTATAAGATACAAGAGCCGGTCGATCAAGGCGGCAAAGTAGGTTAAAAAGACCGAGGCAAAAATCGCCCCGAAAGCCAGCATAATACTCCAGCGGCCCAGCAGCCGGAAACGCTCACTAAAAGCCCCTAAAGCTGAGGTCTGCGCGACTATCTCACCCGCGCGGGGCCGGTTTTTGAAAACCGTAAACTGAAAATACCATAAAGAAGCCAGCGTGCCAATCAATAAAACGATCCGGCCAAACCAGCCGAACGGGTCGTTATCGGCATTGAGCGGACTGATAGCCGCGCCGATCTGCGGCAAAAGTGTGCCAGATAACGCCCCGGCCAGCGACAAAGCCGAGACTGTCCCGATTACCAGGGCCATCACCAGGTTTGAAAGCGGCTTGAAAGCCCGTACCGGCCTGAGTAGTAGTACCAGCCCTAAAATCAACGGTATCAGGTAAGTCAGGGCCTCGGTTAGGCTGGATTTGCCATTCTTATTGCCAAGATTGTCGCTGACGACGTTCAAGGCCGGAAGCAAAATATTATAAAATATTTGGACGGTGGCCCAGCCCAGGCTTACTCCCACCAGAATATGTTCGGCCACCCGGAACACCGGGTTATCCCCGACCAGATAGGTATATACCATGATAGTCAAAATTAGCGGAATGAGTACCTGTACAATCTCCACCTGAGAAATTCTCCTGATTACTGGCGACGCCGGGCCAAATACCAAACGTTAGCCACAATTACAACGACGATCAAGAGCAAGGCCCCCAGCGTTTGGGCACTCAACCGGCGGTTCAAATCCAGCTTGTCGTCGGTTTTGATCTGGCGGTTGTCACTCAGCAGTTGGGCATACTGGGTGGTCTGGTTCAGCCCGGCGATCAGGCCCCGCGACCGCGCCTGGGTATCGTTGCGAAGGGCGGGATTAGGGTTCAAAGTATAAGGCCGGGCCAACGGCTCGACGGCTGCCGGCGTTCCAAACAGGATATGCGAGCCGGGTTGCACCCCGATTTGCTCGACCCAGCTACGGACATTGCCTTCGTCTCCGGCCAGCACGATCACCAGATCAAAATCGGCCAGGCCATTGATACCGCTCATTACCGGGGTAGTGCTGGCCGGTGCATTTTCGCGGTAATCGAGCATATCGCCCATATTCTGGGCAAGACTGCGTAAGGCGACTTCCTGGCCGGACCGCCAGCCCAGGTTCAGATAATTTTCTTTATAGCGATAAAAAGTGCTGTTGCCGTACCCATCTTTATCGATTAATTCTTTTAGTACGCCGTTAGCCAGGGCCGGTCCCTGCGGATTGAGGCTGAATGTCACCAGCCGGACTCTTTTTGCCAGCACGTGGGCGGTAAGGGTCTGGGCCAGCGGGCGCATTTCACCGTACCGGTCGGCCTCCCAATCGAAGGAAATCAAAACTTTAGCGTTGGCCGGTAACTGGTCGATTTCGTTGTAGACACTCTGGACGACCGGCGTGATAGCGACCGGGGCAGTTGTCAGGCTCAAGTTGAGGCCCACCAACGCCGCCAGCAGCAACAGCAGCGATAAACCCCAGCGCACCAGGTGTTCCGGGCGCATACCCATCGGCAGTACGACCGGCGGCTTTTCGGTAGCCGGTTTGACAATCGCCAGGCCGGTCGGGGCCAGCAAGGCTCCCAGCACGGCGGCACTGGCGAGTTGCGGCGGTAAGGTTATGCCCGGCAAGGTGTAGCGATTATCGCTGGCTTCGACGGCATTAAACTGTGAGTCGCCGACCGTAGTAGGGGCGTTTTCTTCTTCGACGGTTGCCGCCGGGGTTACTGACCGCAACCAGCCTGGCAAACCGCCGGGGTTGGGTGCTTCGGGTGTGCGCAGGGGGGCCGTCGGTGCTTTGCTTTGGGTGCTGCTGCGCAACCAGGCTGGGCCTTCGACATCGCTTAAAAAGTTTGAACTGCCAAAGCTGGGCTGCGCCCCACTCAGGAAATTATCAAAATCAGGTCGGGTCGGGTCATCCACCCCAAACTCCGCCGGGCCGGGTGCCTTCGCGGAGGCCGGAGCCGGGTTAGCGGCCTTTTCGTTAAGCCAATCCGGGAGTTCGCCGGTTTCCGGTACTTTAAATTCAGGAATCTCGTTTTCCGGTGATTGCTCCTGTAGCCAGGATGGTAAACGGGCCGACGAGAGACCATCGGTGCCGGTATCACCCAGACCGGCCAGAAATTGATTCATTTCGGCGGAAGGTGAAACGGCGGGCGAAGGCGGGGCTTCCATCGCAAACGAGGTCGGCATGGCTACGACCGGCGGGGTGGGCGACGTGGCTGGTGGTTCGGGCGGCAGTTCAAATGAGAAAGGTGCTTCGACCGGCAAAGCCGCCTCCTGTTCAAAAACCGGTCTATCGATGGACAGCGGTTCGACCGGCGACGCGCTGGCGGCTTCGGTGCGTAACCATTCGGGCAATTCGGCCTGTTGGTCCGTCGACACGTCCTGGCTGCCGGTAGCCAGTGGCGAATAACCGGTTGTAATTTTTGGGGCAGCTATCTCCGAGCGGCCCTCGGTCATGGCTTGCAACCAGTCCGGGATCGCTTCGTCGCTGCCGGCTTCCGCCGTATTAGCGTCGGCTTCCGCTCGTAGAAATTCCAGCGAATTACCCAGACTACTGGTCGGACTATCGATTGCCGCCAGTGGTGGGTTAGCGTCGTCCTCGAACCGGCTAAGAAAATCCGGTAGCGGCGCGTTTGCCCCCGGCATCTCGACTGCAAAGTTTGGCGACTGCGTTAGAAAATCGGGTAGACCGTCCGCCCCGCTTTGAAACGCCGGGGTGCTGGGCTGGTCGGCCAGAAAATCGGGCAAGGTTTCGTGTTCGGCCTGGAGGTTATGCTCGGTCAGGAAATCGGGCAAATCGTTTTCGATGGTTTCTTTGCCCGGCGCGGGAGACAGGTTAGCCAGAAAAGACGGCATTTCGGAATCGCTAATCGCCAGAGGCGGTTCGCTGTCGGCCTCGGCCAGAAAATCCGGCAACTGGTAATTGAGTGGCTGATTACCAGTGACGGAAGCCAGGGTGGTTGGATTGGGCGGCGCGACCGGCCCTTCAAACGAAGGTATCTCGAACGGAATGGTTTCCATGTCTTCGGGTGGCATCTCGTCGCCGGGTAAAGGCGGCAGGGCCAACGGTGCCATCGAGCCAGCCGACAAAAACCTGGGTGGCGGCGGTAAGACCGCTTCGCTGGTTCCCGCTTCGTCACGGAGCCACTCAGGAAGCTGGCCGGTTTCATAATCTATTTCTAGCGGGTTTTCGGCGACCACTGGTGGCAAAAACTCCTGGCTCACCATATCGGTCTGATGGAACATATCTCTGACCGAAAAGGAGCGTGTATCGGTGATGTTTTCACCCGTCAACGGCGGATTTTCGGTGGTAGAATCCTCGCCAAAAAGCATATCGGGCAAATCAGGGGCTTTAGCGGTCGAGGCGAAAGCATCCATCGCGGGTGGGCGCAAACCCACTAACCAGGGCACCAGGCTGGAACTATAGCGACTATCATCGGCCTCGGTCTGGTCCGGTTCGTCATAACTATCCGGCAGCGGGGCCAGGTCGGGCAAAGGTGGTAAATCATAACCGGTGGGCGCAACCGAGGCCGCAGCGGTCGCATCTAGCCTGGGAGGGGCTAAACCTTCTAACCAGGGAGCTAACCCGTTATAGAGGGTTGCAGGTTGGCTAAAATCAGATTGGGGAAAATCGGGTAAATTCAGCCCGTTGTCGGCGGCGGTGGCTGGTTCCGGGAAATCAGGCACACTAAAGTTATTAAAGGCTGCTGGTTGGGCCTGAGCCGGTTGAAAGGTCTGAGCGGTGGCGGCTTCCAGGCCGGTCCCTTGATCCTGAACTTCGTCTTCCTCATCATCTCTGAGGGGAGGCAAACCCAGCAAATCGGTCAGACCGGTGTGGCGAGATTGCCGCAGTCGGTCCTTGCCAAAATGGTCGACTTGCCCCGGTTTGATTTCTTTGGCGCGGTCGGTGGTTTCGTCAAAGGCAAAGTTCAGGCGTTGTTCTACTTCCACATCGCCAAAGCTGGGTCTGGTTGTAGACGGTAAGGCTCCGGTAGCCTGTTTTAACCAATCGGGGATTTCGGGATTGTTAGGTTTTTTCTCGACCGGGCCGCCGGAAGGCTGATTAACCGGCTTCCGCTCACTTTTTTCACCGGTATTGCGCAACCAGTCCGGCAACTCGCCAGTGTCCTCTGGGGTCTGGCCGATCCGGGGCGCAACCGATTCATCCAGGGGTTTTTCGGTAGCCGCACTACCCGACAATTCGCGCAGCCAGTCCGGCATACTGTTGGTATTTTCGGAAAAACCGATTCGAGGGGCTTCTTCCTGGACCGCTTCGGGCCGCTTTGGGAGGCTTGTGCTTGCTTTTGCCGCATCCCGGTCGAACCAATCCGGCAGGCTAGTATCATCGCCCATTTCACCAATGGCCGGGTTTGACGGGGCCTCGAAGGCGGCTTCCGGTTCAGCCTCTGCGTTCATAAGCGCGCCCAGTTCGGACAGACTAAAGGGTGAGGTAGGTTGTTGGGGTGGGTTGACCGGCAGGCCAAAATCGGGCAAGGCCGCCAGACGCTGACCAGGGTCGACCGCTGGTAGTGGCAACGGGGCGGGGCGGGGCATTTCAAAAGGCGGTGGTACGAATGTTTCGGTGGCACTGTCGCCCGGTGTTTCAGCCGCTTCGCCATCTTCTTCGCTGCGTACCTGTCGCAAAGCCGCGCTCAAGGTTGGGTCGGCTTCGTCGTCCTCATCCATGCGGCTGGAGTAATCCGGCGGCGGGGGTGCATCCGAACGCAAACTACTGAATAGATCGCTGGTTTCCGGTTTGGGTCCGCCCTGCGCGGCTTCTTTAGCCCGGCGAGCCTGAGCCAATCGTGATAAACGCCCGCCCGACGTAGGTGGTTCTGGTTGATTTCGCAGAGTAGGTGTCAGATCGGTAGCCTTGTCCAGCACCGTGCCGCACCGTCGACAAGCCATCGTCCCGGCCTCATTCACGGTAGCGCAAACCGGACAAGTAATCGATGGGCCGCCGGTTGGCTGGCTATTCAAATAGCAGGCCTGCAATCCCCCGCCACAATTCTGACACCAGCGGCACTCACCTGGATTATTTCTACCACACTTTGTACACCAAACCCGTTGCAAAATGTCGCCCTCACCATCAAGAAAAAATACAAACTATCGGTAATAATTTCAGCTATCTTAAATACTGGTTATCTACCCCCAGCAAATAACGCAGGCTGGTGGCGATAGCCCCTAAAGCGGTGCCAATCAGGATACCCCGGATCGCGCCCAGCACCGGGTAATTCTGGAACCACTGGCTGAGTTGTCCCAGGTTGGAAGTAGCCGGGCCGATTGCCAACTGTCCCAACAAAACTATCAGCGCACCGACGACCAGCAAGGTCGACTCGACCGTGCCAATTCGGAGGGCGCGAGCCGCTGTCGCTACCAGCAAAAAGGCCAGCAACGAGAACAGGGTGGTCGAGAGAGGCTGATAAATATACTGGTAAATCCAATCGGTAAAGCTATTACCGGCCCCGCGTACCTGTCCGACCACCCCGGCAATAATCACCGCCAGGGCACTCACCAACAAAACGCCGCTATACAGTGCGCCCGGTTGCCGGTTAAAAATGCGCCTTAGATGCACTCTGGCGACGTTGCCCAGACCCACCAGCAACAGTACCCCGCTGATCAGCGACACCCACAACGCCAGTACCTGCCCGAAATGATCGACCAGACCATCGGTGAAATAATCGGCCAGCACCAGAAAAACGGTCAGATAAAGTATTATAAGCGGTATGTACAGCCCTATACGTCGCATAAAGAGCGGTTCCCTCTAATTTTAGCGTAAATTACTAATGCCAATATCCGGGAGCAGTCCGAAAGTCGCCGCCAGCACCCCCAGAATGATAATTATAATGATCGTCAGCCGCGCCCAGTCCTGGGCGATCAGGCTTGCCAGATGAACCGGCTGCCGGTCGAGATAGGCCGGGGCGGCGTACATTTCTTCACCGATCAAAGTATTTTCCGGCCCGGCACTGGCAATCATCAGGGGCATCGCTTCCAACCGGCTACTGCCGACCACCTGCGGCAAATTGCGACGATTAGCCTGATCACCGGCCAGCAAATACTCGGCATCAAAGCGGCCCAGCATCACGTTCGCGCTGGTCTGGTTTTCGCCCAGGATAGCCGTAACCCCGGCTATATAGGCCAACCGGTCCTGCTGAGTGATAAACCGCAGGTCGGTCGGCTGGTAATCGTCGCGCCGCCCGGTCTCGACATATTCGGATTGTACCACGTCGTCCGCCACCAGATAAGTCAAAGTATCATTGGTAGACACGGTCAGATGGGCTTTGGAACGGGCGGCCACCTGCGCGGCGGCAGCCAGCGAGGTCAAACCGCTCAAAGCCTCGGCACTGCCAGGCTGTCCGTTCAGGCCACCGGTGCCCGCCGAATAATGCACCGACTGACCACTTTCAGCACTCTGGCCTATCAAGCGTCGCAAATTGTTCAAAGCGCGCATCGGTCGCAGAAAAGGCTGGCGGCCACGCTCAATCGGTGCCCAGGCTGCGATAAAGAAAATCAAAAAAATCAGCAGAGCAAAAATGATATAGATGGTGGACGGGCCAAGTGCCAGGCTCATGATTTATTATACTCCTTACTGGTCGGCAAGGTCGTGGGGGAGCTATTTTCCAGTTGATGCAACCGGGCCAATAAACGGTCGATATTTTCCCGATTTTCGAGCAGGCCGCTATAGGTGCCGGTCTGGTCGTGCTGGCCGAAAATTAAACGGGCTATCGGCTGCGCTACCAGCAATAACTGGCTCCCCAAAAAGCTCAGGGGTCGACCCGCCGCCAGAAACAAGCGGGCCGGTCGGCTCAGTCCGGCGGAATGGATGCGCTGGGCCAGTTCTTCCAACTGCTTTTGCTGGCGGTGCCACTGGTTAACAAAGTGACCGGGTAGGCGGATCGCCAGCCCGCCAGCCGCCCGGCCATCGGCCAGTTGTTGAGGAGTAATTGCCCCCAGTCGAGCCAGTTCTTCGATCTGGGCCGGGCCGGCCTCAATAGTTATTAAATCTGTGCTTTGCTCAACTTGCGGCATGGCAGGTTCGCTATCTTTGAGCCTATCTCAATAGGAGGCGGCTTTGTCCAGAATACTATAAAATTCTTGTTATGTTAATCTTATTTATAATACCACATTTTAGTAACTTGTAAACACTTAGCCTCATTTTTAGCAGGGCGGTTGCAAGGTCGTAAAGTTGAAGCGAAGGGCTTAATTACATTACGAGTGTAACTACTCAGCCTACCTCTTGTAAAAGGAATTTAGCGGGGGTAGTGGGGGTCGGGTACCCCCTGGGTGCCCTGCGGAGGGTCTTACAGGGGTCTCCCCTGTTTACCTCTCTTCTTTTCCCCGTCCACTGGTGGCCCTGGGGAGGGCCAGGGGTGGGACCTGAGTAGTTACTTACGAGTTAATTAAAGTGTTAAAACATAGTTGACGCTACCGGCGTCTGCGCTTATACTAACATAGGTACTTCATCCAGAAATAGTTAGAGGTAACAAAATTTATGCTAAACGATCCACAACTATCTCACTCCAATCAAACTATTTTGCTGGTAGACGATCATCCTGGAGTTTTGTATAGCACCTCCAAGATTTTAGCAAGCCACCAATATAAAGTAACTACCGCCAAAAGTGCCGCCGAGGCCATGTCACAGGTCAAAAATCAGGCTTTTGATCTGGTCGTTTGCGATATTAATATGCCCGGTCGGAGTGGTCTCGAATTTCTTAACGATCTCAAGCAATATGACCCGACCATCGCCAGTGTAGTCCTGACGGCTAACGGCACAGTTGGTATGGCAATCCAGGCCATGAAGTCCGGTGCGCTGGGCTTTGTTACCAAACCCTTTAACGAAGCCGAGTTGCTCGAATCGATCCAGGCGGCCCTCGAACAGGCCGATCTGGTGCGAAACAGTCTTCAGCTCGAATTTTACTCCCCTATGCTCGAAAGCCTGTGTAGTGCCTTGCTGCGCACAATGGAGGCCGACGATTTTGCGACCGAAGGCGGTAGCCACATCGTCGCGCGTTACGCCCAGGATATTGCAAACGAACTTGGCCTGCCGGGTGAGCAGATGTACCAGATTTACCTGGCCGGTTTGTTCCACGATATTGGCAAAATCGGTATTTCGGATAAAATTGTTCGCAAAGCCGGGCCGCTAACCCCCGAAGAACAGCAGGAAATGACGCTTCACCCCGAACTGGGTTCCCGGATTATCGAGCAAGCTCCCGGTATGACCGAGGCGGCCCGAATTATTCGCCACCATCACGAGCGTTTCGATGGTAGCGGCTATCCTGATGGCCTGGCCGGGGAAGCTATTCCACTGGGTAGCCGGATTGTATCGGTGGCCGATGTCTTTGATGAAATGATTTCAACTCGCATTTACTCGATTGGAAAATCCAAAGAAGCCGCTCTGGAAGAATTGAAAAGCTATAAAGGCACTCAATTCGACCCGCAAGTAGTGGATGTGGCTCTACGGCTGTTTGAAAAGCTGGATTAGTTTGGCTGGGGGCGGCCAATAAGTGGAATCTGGCGGCGGTCGAAGGTCAGAAAACGGTCGGGACCCAGTTCGAGCAGTTGCTCTCGCGCTTGCCGGGCCACTCCGATCAATTCGCTTACGTCTATCTCAAACAGGGCCGGTTCAAACCCTACCAGCAATTCAGCCCCACTTTGCAACAGCGATAAGGCTCCCCGGTAGTTGGGCCGCCCTATGATTTTGTAGTAACCGACCCCAATTTGTAAAATACCCTGATAAAAGCGGCGTAATTCGCGCCGCTCCTCATTCCACAAATCTTCGAGCGTCTCGTGGCACTGGAAAAACTGCCGGGCGTTAAATTCTTCGATAGCCTGGTAAAAAAGGGCCGGTGGTTTTTCGCTGGCCCATTCCACCTAGCTCGACCTCAACTGGCGCGGATTATCGCCGCTGTTTCCGGCTGCCGGATCGCTTTTCTGCCCACTCACTCGCTCTACCAGACCGCGCACAAAAGCCGCCAACTGACCCGGTGCCTTGCGCCCGGTCGAATAGTATAGCTGTGCGGCCCAGCCGACCAGCAGGGTCGCTCCAAAGGCGATGCCGACCTTTGGAATTACGGCTAACAGGCGCGGTAAACGGGTGGTTGCCAGCCCTGAAATATTTTTCCATAAAAAGGCCATCCCGACAATCGGAGCCAGTTCCAGATACACTTCGACCCGGCTATCGCGCTTTTGACCGTAAACCTCTGCCAGTCGGCTGCTCAATTCAAACTGATTCTTGGTCAGGCCGACAAAATCGGCTCCGCTATCGAAAAAGCCACTCAAAAGTGGTACCCCAGAGGCGGCGTTAGCCAGTAACACCATTTCGGCATTGGCACGGGCGGTTTTCTTTATCAGAATGCTGGCAACCGTATTGCGAAAGATTGGGGCGCGGCGAGCCAGAGCCAGTTCGCGGTTGGGTAATTTTTCCACGATTAAGGGTAACAGTTCGGCCTGCAAGCGGTTTAGGTCCAGCCCGTCCAAACCGACCAGGCTAATTTTGCCGCCCGCCCCGTCGACCAGCGCGGTCAGGTCGTTTTGCCAGGCCGGTTTGGTCGATACGTTGGCATTGGTAAAGGCGGCCCCATCGGCGGCGGCACTCGGCGCGGGGGTAGCTAACTCTCGACCGCCAACCAGTCGCAACGGGTTCAGGGCTTGCAAACGCTGGCTCACCCGGTTGCGCTCGTTGCGATTAAACACTTTGTCGGTATTGCGGTCCAAAACTACCAGAATTACGGCCAGGCCGGTCACTTTCGCCACTTCTTCTAGCCAGCGTTGCTTTTCGGTGGGAATTTGATCGCCCTGAGTCAGCACATAAATCAGCAACCCGGCGGCACTGCTGTCGTCTCGCCCGGTGGGCCGTTCATTCGACTCGATCAAATGGAACGGCGAAGGTGTCCACAAACTTTCCAGCCGGGTCGAGAGTGCCCGGTGCAACTTATCCCGCGCGTCGGGGGTATTGCCCGCCAGCCCAATCGTTATTTCGCGGCTGGCCTCGTTCTCAATCTCACGACTCCCGGCGATCCGAACCACATCAAACAGGTTACTTAGAGTTCCCATCAAGCCGCCTCCTTGCGTATTGTGCCCGGCAATTCTGGTCTATTACCTCACCTTGACCGTTACCGGGCGAGGATTACCAGATTGTCGGGTTTGGATGGTCTAATGAAAATTTCTGAGCAGAACTAATCCCAAACTGATAACATCATCTGTATTTTGTCGTAACTGTACAGACCCCACCCCTGACCCCTCGCCAGGTCCACCAGTGGACGGGGAAGTAAGAAAAGAGTTATTAACCTGGGAGACCCCCCGCATGGGTTGCACCCCCACTACCCCTGTTTTAGTTCCGTTTGTGGGTATACGGCTTAAACAGTTACATTTTGTCTATCTTTGCCGCTTTATCTTACACCAGGTCCGGCCCAGTTACAATGCAAGTAGTTAAACTTTCAGGGTGGTTACATAGTAAACCGTCCAGATTTAAACCGGAAATTACTTGCCTACTCTTTGGGTTCCGGGCGGTAGGAAAAGACTAACTGGCGTGGGGCGTCCGGTTCGCAAAAATTTGAGAGCCGCACTCCCAGCAGGCGCAAAGGTTTGCCTCGTTGCCAGGCTCGACGCATCAAACCGCCGGCAGCCTGGGCGATTTCCTGGGGCTGATCGGTCGGCGAGACAAGCGTAACGGCTCTGGTAATAGTTCGCCAGTCGCTAAAGCGTAACTTGATGGCAACCGTGCGGGCCAGCAAATTTTCTTTGTGCAAACGTCCGGCCAGTTCCAACGACATCGCCTGAATTTCTTGCCATAACTTGTAGCGGTCGCTGGTATCCTTGAAAAAAGTTTGTTCGGCGGAAATCGACTTCACCTCGCGGATTGTGGAAATAGGCCGGTTGTCCTGACCGGCGGCGCGTTCCTGCATTTCCTGACCTAAGCGGGGGCCAAAGGTTTCGCGCAACTGGTCCAGATCGGCGGCGGCCAGGTCGGCGATTGTTTCGATCCCCAGTTGGTTTAGCCGGGCGGCCCCTTTTGGCCCTACCCCAAAAAGTTTCCCCACCGGCAGCGGCCCCAGAAAGCTGGATTCAAAGCCCGGTTCGACCACCGTCATCCCACCCGGTTTGCGATGCCCACTCGCCATTTTGGCGGTAAGCTTGTTAGCCGCCAGTCCGACCGAGGCCGATAACCCCACCTCCCCCAGGATCGCCGCCTGTAAACCGCTCGCAATCTCCTCCGCCGGGACAGTTTGCTGCAACTCGGTCAGGTCCGCGTAAGCCTCATCGATACTGACCTGTTCCAGCAAAGGGGTACGCTGGCGCAGAACCCGCATCACCTCGCGGGAAAACTCCTGATACAAGCTGTGGCGAACCGGGAGATATATCCCATTCGGGCAGAGTCTGCGAGCCTGGTTGACCGGCATGGCACTGTGGACCCCAAACGCTCGCGCGGCATAAGAAGCCGTCGCCACCGCGCCGCGTAATGTGTTGGCCTCACCCATCACCACTATAACCGGTTGACCCACCAGGGCCGGATTTTGTACTTCTTCAACACTGGCATAAAAGGCATCCAGATCGAGATGTAAAATACAACGTGTCCAGACCATCAAAACCCCAATTCAAACCGCTTCCGGTGCTAGAACATCCAAGCTATTATAGCATTATAATGCTTGTCTCTTTGGTTAATTTGTCGAATTTAGCAGGAACCAATTTTTGGACTTTGCGCTCAAGCGCGAAATTTTTCCTGATATAGCCCAATATAATAGAAATATAGTAAGAATTATGGTAGAAATGTGTTAGAAATGAGGTGCTTATGCCCGGTTACTATTTCTTTAGGGGCTGATTTTTGTTATAATTCGCTACAACCTTATAAAGATGTTGAGCAGAAGGTCGACTCACAAGATCAGAGTGCCTGGGCACTTTAATTTTACGAAACGGAGATAATTAGTTTGAAAATAACGTCTGAAAAAGACCAGCATAGCCAGTACATCGTCCGAATTGAAATAGAACCCAACGAAATGGAAGAAGCCAAAGGCCGGGCTGCCCGCAAATTGTCGGGTCAATTGCGTATTCCTGGTTTCCGGCCAGGTAAAGCCCCCCGCGCGCTGGTAGAGCGTTTCGTCGGCCAGGAAGGGCTGGTCGAGCAGGCCACTAAAGAACTATTGCCTAAAGCTTATCAGAACGCCCTCAAACAGGTAGACATCAAACCGATTGGCGACCCTGATATTAACATCGAATCTACCGACCCTTTGACAATAATGGTGACAATCCCGGTCGAGCCGACGGTAGAACTGGGCAAATACCAGGATATTCGCTTCGAGTTGAAGCCGGTGAGTGTGTCCGAAGAAGAAGTCCAAAAAGTCCTCGACCAACTAATCGAACAGCAAAGCACCTGGGAAGAACCCGATACCGAACGCCCCTCACAGGAAGGCGATCAGGTTGAACTGGATATGCGGACCATCCGGGATGGCGAGGAAACCGGTGAACCTTTTCAGCGCACCGGTGTACTCGGCAAAGGCGAGCTATTAGGCCAGATCGATGAGCAGGTCCAGGGAATGAACGTCGGCGAAGAAAAGATTGTCGAAGTAAAAAGAGCTACCCCGGCCAGGCCTGAAATCGCCGAGAAAGCCGAAGTCGATGAGACCCCGCAACAGGAGTTACCCGAAGTCGAGACAATCCCCCTGGATGAGGATGAAGAAGCCTCCAATGCCCCGATGACTTTCAAAGTGACCATGAACAGTATCAAAGTCCAGCACAAGCCGGAAGTTAATGACGAGTTTGCCCAGTCCGTTACCGATGTCAAGACCATCGACGAACTGAACGCCCGTATTCGCCAGAACCTGGAAAATCAGCAAGATACCAACAACAAGCGCGAACTTACCGAAAAGATCATCAAAGAAGCGGTCGCCCTTTCAAATATCGTGATGCCGCCGATTATGATTAACGCCGAAATTCACGTCCTTGAAGAAAATATGGAACAGCGTCTCAAGCAGCAAAAAATGACGCTCGACCAGTATTTGAAGATGGTTGGCAAGGATCACGAGGCTTTCCACGAAGAATTGCGACCCCAGGCCGAGGAGCGGATTCGGACCGCCCTGGTCTTGCGCGAGATTGCCCGCGTCGAAAATGTGACTGTCGAGCAAACCGACCTCGACCGCGAGGTGGAAAAAATGGTCGACCAGTTCACCCTGGACGCGCCGGAAGAAGAGCGTGACGAACGGGCAAAGGCGATGCGCGGCTATTTGCAGGCCGATCAAACCCTGAACCAGTTGCGCGATGAACTGTTCAGCCGCAAGTTGTCCGAGCGACTGGTAGAACTGGCAACCGGTGCTAGCAGTGCCCCGGCGGAAGTTGAAACCGCCGCCACCGATGACACCGAAACTGTCTCGAAACCCAAAGCGGCCTCTAAAGCCAAAGCTAAAAAAGCCGACGCTCCGACCGCCGAGACGGACACCGAAGTAACCGCCGAAACGACCGAACCCCCGACCGAGGGCGCGGCGGATGAAGAAACTAAACCGGCCAAAAAGCCCCGGTCGAGCAAAGCCAAAGTTAAGGCCGAAGCGACCGAAACCGAGCAGTAATTTTTCCTTAGTACCTAGCCCACTGCGAAAAGAGACCGAAAGTGGGGGTCGGGTACCCCCTGGGTGCCCTGCGAGGGGTACAACAGGGGTCTCCCCTGTTCCCCCTCCTTACTTTTCCCCTCCTTTAGGAGGGGCTAGGGGCGGGGTCTGAGTTATTCTAACTTTCCAATAATTGTTGGGTAAAAGTAGCGTGGTTTTAGCTGCTTTTCCCCGGCATACTAAAGTAGGCATTAAAGTCGTTTTGGACGACACGGAGGGAACAACGATGAGCAATTTACATCTTCCCGGATATTACCAGGAAGCGATTGACCGCAAACTGGTAAAGCCCGAAGCAATCATTCCGTATGTAATTGAAAACACTAACCGGGGAGAACGCCAGTACGACGTATACAGCCGTTTGCTCCGCGAACGAATTGTGTTTCTGGGTACCGGCATCGATGACCAGGTTGCCAACGCGGTAATCGCCCAGCTATTGTTTTTAGATTATGAAGACCCGGAACGCGATATTTCGATCTATATTAACAGCCCCGGTGGTTCGGTAACGGCTGGTCTGGCGATTTACGATGCAATGCAGTTCGTCCGGCCTGAGGTCGTGACGATGTGTATGGGTCTGGCCGCCTCGATGGGTACGGTACTGCTCTGCTCCGGTAGCAAAGGCAAACGCTATGCCTTACCCAACAGCACGATCCACCAGCACCCCGCCGGTGGTGGGATGCAGGGTTACGCCCCCGATGTTGAAATCCAGGCCCGTTACCTGCTCGATATGCAGCGCAAGACGCGTGAGATCATGGCAAAGCATACCGGCCAATCCTACGAAAGAATCAGCCAGGACTTCGACCGCGACCGCTACATGACCGCCGAGGAAGCCAAAGAGTACGGCATCATCGACAACATTCTGACCCCCGGTACGCCGGAGGCCGAGGTTGCCAAGAGCTTGACCAAGTAAGCACCGTCGTTGTTACGCGACCGGGTCCCGGTCGGCAAAACTAAAAAACCCTCCCCGTATTTTACGGGGAGGGTTTTTAAAGTGATTCATCTGTGAAGTTAGCCGATTTTACAAATCTTGGGGCGGCTAGTATTTAGCTACGGCCAAAGAAATGCAGACCTCGCAGGTTATGGCCGGGGGTTTTCGGCGTACTTTTCCGAAAGTCCCAGTTCCACTGACTTTTATTCTCGATATTATTTTCCTCCAGATTTAGCAGGGCCGTGCGGCGTTGTTCTTCCTTATAAGCCTCCAGGCTGCCCCAGTAGCGGGAAATAGTCTGCATATCCGGGATATTATTAGTGTTTTTCATATCTTTACTCATTTCCAATTGTTATGGCACCTTTGCCTTTTTGCTTCTCATTAGGTATATACGATAGATTGTGCAAAAAGTTACAATCACCTTGATAGTATTATACAACTTTCTTTCTCAATTGCTATGGGCTTTTGGTCATAGTGCAAATAAGTCTTTTAACCTAAATTGAAAAGTCCGGTTAAGCCAAATGACCTAACTTCTGAGATTTATTTCAATGTTTCCTATGAGAAAGATAAAAAATGATTATAAGTTCTAGGAATTAGCTATGACTAATTGGGGTGGGGAAAGTTCGCTAGATTTTTTGAGGCGGCTGGCAAGCAAACTGGCCGAAATCATCATGATCAGGCCGTAAAGAGCGGGGGCTATCGTCGCCCCGGCGGGGAGAAAATCGATGGCAACGGCGGTAGCGATGCCGAATTCGCGCATTCCACTGGTGAAAATAAGGGCCGAGCTGCGAGGTCGGTCGAGCCGGAACAGGCGGCTTAGTAGCCAGCCCAGCCCGTACCCGGCCAGGTTAAAGACGATACAGGCCACCACCAGCCAGACCAGACCGCCTTCAAGCTTTTGACCGGCCAGCGTGCTGCCCACAATAAAAATCAGGACGATAACCGCCGCCGCCGAAAGTGCGCCAAATTCGGTTTCGTACTGGCTCAACCGTTCAAACCGGCTACGCAGGGCACTGCTAACCAGAAAGGGCAGCGTGATTATCAAACCCAGTTCGATTGCCATGCCGCCGAAATCGATCCCGGCACTTTTGCCCAAAAACAGACCAAACCACAACGGTGTCAGGAAAGCGGCCAGGAAGACCGAGAAGGCCATCAGGCGGGTAGCCAGGGCCAGTTCGCCTTTTGCCAGCAAGGTCATAAGGGCTGAAGTGATCTCGCAGGGAGCTACTCCCAATGCTACCATACCCAGAGCCAGGCCCGGATCGGGTACAAGAAGGTAGAGGCCGTAACCCAGCAAGGGCAGCAAACCCAGTTGAGCTACCAGCGTCAACAGGGTCAGACGAGCGGTGCCGGAAATAGAAAAAACCTGCCTCAACGACAGGTTAAAGCCGGTTCCGGCCACCATAATCGCCAGCAGGTAGGGTGTCGTTACGCTCAGATTATTGGCAAGCGGAGCCGCCAGATAACCCATTATACCCGACAGCACAATCAGGTAGGCTAATTTGTCGGTGATAAACTGGGCGGCGGTCTTGACCATTGATTTACTTTAACAGTCCATCCAGCCAGTTCAGGGTGTATACCATTGCTTCGCGGGCGGCGGCCGCCTGGTAGACTTCCGGGCGGGTATTGTTGAAAAACCCGTTGGTCGTACCGGGGTAAATTTTCAACTCGAAGGCTTTGCCCTTTTCCCGCAGCCGTTTTTCCAGCAGACTAATATCCTGCCGGGTGATCAGCCCGTTGTTAGCAGCATAAATCGATAGAAGTGGGCAATTGAGGTAGCTGACCATATCCACCGGCGAATTGGGTTTGGTGCGGTTGAGGGCATCCTTAGGGTAGACAATATCGCCGTAGAAATTCACGGCGGCGGCCATCTCGCGGTTTTGGGCGGCACTTAGAATTGCGACTGTGCCACCAAACCCAAAACCTACCACCGCTATTCGACGCGGATCGATAAAATCCTGGCCTTTGAGGTATTCAAAGCCGTTGTTAATATCGCTAACCGCTACGTTATCGGCGGTATTGGACTTCAAATTTTGCTGACCTTCCAGACTGCCCAGGTTGCCGCCGGGGCCACCTTTGGTAGAGTAGAAATCGGGAGCCAGCACCGCGTATCCCTCACGGGCAAACCGGATTGCTAGATCCTCGATGTGTTCGTCCCAGCCAAAAACGTCGTGGGCCAGCAAAATAGCCGGCATTGGCGTGACCACGTTCGGCACAGCCAGCAAAGCATTTACTTCGCGGTAGCCGCTCCGGTAACGAAGTACCTCCATATCGACGTAGAAACGTTCTCTGGTTGCCATATATTATCTCCATTGGTGATAGGAATGGGTCAAACCCACTCATAGCTTTTGAATGTGTATAACAATATTGTAAGGGCTAAAGCAAAAAACCGGATTTAGAATAAGAGATTTTTGCGTATATTTTCGAGTACGAAAAATGAGGTCGAACATTGGAAGCCGGCGCAGCTTTTGAGCCTGCCGGTTTCCGGTTTTTGCGGGGGAAAACTTAGGGGTAAACGCCCCGCACTCTGGTGGCTTCGGCCACCCGGTTGATGGCAACCATATAGGCGGCAGTCCGCATATCGACCGTGTGAGCCTTTGCCAGGTTCAGCACCGCCGCAAAACTGTTGACCATTACATCCTGGAGACGCTGGTTGATTTCGTCCTCGCTCCAGAAGAAAGCCTGCCGGTTTTGGACCCACTCAAAGTAACTGACCGTCACCCCTCCGGCGTTAGCCAGAATATCCGGTACCAGGAAAATACCTTTATCGCGGAAGATATGGTCGGCTTCCGGGGTAGTCGGGCCGTTGGCGGCTTCCACTATCATCGAAGCCTTGATCTGGTCGGCGTTGTCGGCGGTTAACTGGTTTTCGAGGGCTGCCGGAACCAGAATATCGCAGGGCAGCGTTAGTAGTTCGCTGTTGCTCACCATTTCAGTACCGGGAAAACCCACCACCGAGCGATTGGGCGAATTCTGGATATAGCTCATCAGGGCGGGCATATTAATACCGTTGGGGTTATGGATGCCGCCGAAAACGTCGCTAACGGCTACTATTTTACAGCCCATATCGTGGAGCAAGCGAGCCGACACCGAGCCGACATTACCAAAACCCTGCACGATTACCCGCGCTCCCGCCAGGTCTTTACCCCGGTGGCGCATAGCCTCACGGGTGGCAAAACTGACCCCGCGCCCGGTGGCCTCGACCCGGCCCAGCGACCCGCCGGTACTGAGCGGCTTACCGGTCACGACCGAGGTGATCGAATGGCCCCGGTGCATGGAATAGGTGTCCATAATCCAGGCCATCATCTGAGGGTTGGTGGCGACATCGGGGGCCGGAATGTCGGTTTCCGGGCCGATCAACATCGAAATTTCAGTGGTAAAGCGGCGGGTCAGGCGTTCTAGTTCGGTAATCGAAAGAGTGGTAGCATCCACCACTACGCCGCCTTTTGCCCCGCCGTAAGGGATATTGACCACCGCGCATTTCCAGGTCATCCACATCGCCAGTGCCCGCACTTCGTCTATTGATACCGCCGGATGATAGCGCAGACCGCCTTTGACCGGGCCGCGCGAGTCACTGTGATGCACCCGGTATCCGGTAAAAACCTTGATCCGCCCGTTATCCAGGCGAACCGGAAAATTCACCCGTAACTCGCGCTGGGGTACCGACAGGATTTCGCGTAAACCTTCTTCCAGGCCCAACTTATCGGCGGCATAAAAAAACTGCTCACGAGCCGTTTCAAATGGATTGGCTTCTTTAGCAGCTTCTACTCTGGCCTGAACGATTTTGGCCTGGGTGGTCTGAGCTATAGCGTCGCCCACCTGTTTCTTCTCCGGGTCAAATTGTTCGGGTAAATGGTCATTCATGGTTGTCTCCTCATTGAGACGGTTTGCCGGTAGTGTCATTACCGTTCCTTTACCTTTCTTGCATCGATTAATTATTAGCAAATCCAGGTTATACGTTACATTATTAGCTGAAATAATCAATTAGACTAATAATATTAGTCATAACCTTATTATAGCAGAAATGTCAACGCCAGACCTTCCACTTTGAAAGCCTTTTATTAAAATTTCCATAAGAAAAATAGCCTTTTTCGGTCAAACCGGTCATCCCGCCCTGACCTCTTTAATTTTACCATTATTGTGCAAAATAAACAGTTTTCATAGCGTAATTCTATGCAAATTGCCGAAACTGCTAAATTTTGTTTAGCAAGCAAAATTTAATAAAAATGTAATTATTCAGCCTACCGCTTTCAAAAGGAATTTAGCGGGGGTAGTGGGGGTCGGGTACCCTATGGGTGCCTGCGGGGGGTATAACAGGGGTCTCCCCTGTTTACCTCTCTTTTCTTCTTCTTTTCCCCGTCCACTGGTGGCCCTGGGGAGGGGTCAGGGGTGGGGCTTGAGTAGTTACATAAAAATAATAAATGTGGATAACTTTTTGATTCCAACCCTAAAACTATTGCATGGCCGGGCCGGTTGTGCTATATTTATTATGGAAAGTAGATATATCCCAAATGGGGACTATATCCCACGTGTGCTTCAAGCAGCCATCGACTAAAAGCTATCAAAAGCCGCCCGGATCATGGGATAGGCGCCGCAAATCGAACGGAACGGAGGAAAACGAGTAATGCCTCGTCCACCTGCTTCATTACGCAACTCCAATAATAATGCCAGCAAAACCGCTTTACCCGAAGGCTCACAGTCTGCGGTTGAAGCAACCAAACCAATTTCGGAAGCGGAAGCCATACCGGTACCTTTGTTTCCTGACGAAAATAGGGTTTCCTCACGACCGCTCGAAGGAACTGACGGCCCCCGTACTACTAGCCGCTCGACCCGGCGACCGGCGGAACCGCGTCCGGCTTCGGTCAGAGCCATTCAGCCCCAGCTATTTAACATCAACAGCAAAGGCGAGTTGGTCCAACCCGCCGAAATTCCTACCCTGCGTTCCAATAGTCCGCTCGATGTGGCGCGCTGGTGGTTTCGGACGCACCTGGAGCAGCTAAACCGGCCTAAAAATACTATCGCTTCTTATATGTACGACCTGGCTGGCTTTGAAGAATATGTCGGCCCCAAGACCCTCGATAAGGTTGCCCCTTCCGATGTCGCAAATTTCCTGGCCCTCTCGCAGAAAAAATCCACCCGCAAGCGTCGGTTGACCTCGCTGGGAGCCTTCTTTAAGTATTTGATCCAGACCGAGAAAGTGGTCGACAAAGACCCGACCGACAATTTCTTTGCCGACTTTATCCCGCTCAAAATACCCAATGTTTTGACCCACGAAGAACAGGAAGCTCTGCTGGAGTCGGCGCAGCGCGAGAATAGCCGCACCTATATGATGACCTATTTTATGCTCAAGTTGGGTTTTACTCGCACCGAGTTACTGGCGGTCCAACCGGAACACATCGATACCTCCGATCCGCAGAACCCCCAGGTTTACGTGGCCTACGACGATAAACGCTGGCAAAAGAAGGAACGTAAACTGGTGGCCGCACCCGAATTTTCGGCTGACTACCAGCGTTATCTGAGCGAATTTCAACCCAGTCGCAAGCTGTTTGAAATGTTGCCGCAATCGGTGAACAAGCTGGTCGAACGGGTGGCCCGCGAAGCCGAAATTAACAAAAAAGTTACCCCTCAATCGCTCCGCGACACTTTTGCGGTCGAGGAAGCCCGTAATGGAGCTAACTCCACCGACCTGCTCAAAATACTGGGTTTGGCCCCCGACCCCCGCAACCGAATGAGCGTCGACCGCTACATAAAGCTGGCGGTACTCGCAGCCTGATTTAAATTTATTAGGACTTTCGCTTAGAGGCAAAAACCAACCTAAAGCGGGGATCGTGGGGAACCAGGTACCCTATGGGTGCCCTGCGGGGGGTAGAACAGGGGTTCTCCCCTGTGAACCCCTTTTTACTCTCGCTTCTACCTCACCCGATGAAGTAGAAGCGAAAGTCTTATGAGTACAAAAAAGGAGAAGCCGTAGCTTCTCCCATTTAATATCCCCTACTTTTAAGGCAGAGAATAAACCGGCTGCACGCCGGATTAGGTGCGAACCCGCTGACCGGTTACCAGGCGATAGATCGCAATCACTACGATAGCCCCGATTATCGCAACCAGCAAGGTCTGAAGGTTAAATCCACTGATGTAATCGCCGCCGAAAAGAATTCCGGCCAGGAAACCGCCGACCAGCGCGCCGACAATACCTACCAGAATATCCGCCAGCAGTCCGCCGGCCCCTTTGCTCATAATCATATTGGCGATCCAGCCTGCTACAAGACCGACCAACAGCCATGAAATAATGCTCATTTGTTTTCTCCTTCAACAAGTTAGTTACAGTGTTAGATAGTAGTTAACTCAGTTTTGTCAAGCGAATGGGCCTCTAACATTTATCCACCGCTCATACTAACTTTAGTAAGCATTAATTGTGCCATAAATGCTTCCGGTCACAAATGAAATTGCGATTCAGGATTTTGGCTCGGCGGTTTGAACGGGTTCTTCTACCCCTTCCGAGGAGTCGTCCGGCGGCAAAGCGGCAGTTGAACTATTCTTGAGCCAGATCGTAAAAGTGGTGCCCTGGCCGGTTTCGCTTTCCAGGCTGATCCGCCCGCCGTGTGCTTCCACGATGTGCTTGACGATTGCCAGGCCCAGACCGGTGCCACCCCCGGCAATCCCCTGAGTGCGTTGCCGAGCTTTGTCGATACGGTAAAACCGGTCGAATACCAGTGGTTGTTCTCTAGCCTCGATACCCAATCCGTTATCGGCTACTACCACCCGCGCCCACTGTTTACCGGCAATCAGCGATATACTGATTTCGCCCTGTTCCTGGGTATATTTGATTGCGTTATCGACCAGATTGAGAATCGCGCGTTTCAGGCGGTCCCGGTCGCCTTCGACTGTTACCGGTTCAAAGTTGCCCAGCTTAAGATGTTGGCCGCGCTGGTCGGCCAGCACGCGGGTTTCCTTAAAGACTTCCAGGACCACGTCATCCAATTGCAACGGCACCAGATCGACCGTCTGGCGGGCATCGGCCTGGGCCAGCAATAACAGGTCCTGAACCAGACGTTGCATTCGGGCACTTTCCCGCTCAATTGCCTGTAGCGACTCGGCCTGGTTCTGGGGGTCGGGATTTCTTTTTAACAGATCAACGTTTCCCCGGATCACCGTCAGGGGAGTTCTCAGTTCGTGGGAGGAATCGGCGATAAACTGTTTCTGAGCCTTAAAACTCTTTTCCAGCCTTTCGAGCATGGCGTTAAAGGCCCGGCCCAGCCGACTGACCTCATCATTGGAGCCGGGATCGGTTGCGATGCGCTCGGCCAGGTCGTTATTAACCCCGATCCGGTAAGCTGTTTCGGTAATATCTTCAATCGGGCTGAAGGTCCGCCGGGTGATCCACCAGCCAAACAGGCCCAGCAAAAAGAAAGCCGCCGCCGAGGCCAACACAATCGGCCAGGTCAGGCCTCGAATAATTGCATCATTTTCCTGAAAGCTTCGTACTACCTGCAAATAGCCTTTATTATCGATCCGGTCGAGCGGCACGGTATAGACTCTGGCCCGTTCGTTATCGGCCAGCAAAATATAATCATAATTCTGGCCCAGCTTCAGCCGGTCGTGGAGTAATTTCTGGGTCGAAGGCTGGTTCATAATGGTCAAATTGTTGGGGAGCTGTTCTAAAAGCCGGCCCTCTTTATCGACCAATTGTAAATAGGTCAGGGCTGCCGATAAATCACTGCGGTTTAAGGCGTTATCAGCCGGTATACTCGATTGTTTGCTGTCGGGTTCATTTTTTAGAATGGGTGTGCCGCCGCCGTAGGTCTGGGCAAAGGCCTGGAGTTCCTGGTTGCTGAAGCCGTGACTGGCAAAAAAATCGCGGGCTTGCTGGGCACGCGTCGCCAGGTCGTCGTCCACCTCTTTTTCCAGATTATGTATGACCGAGAGATAAACGACCACCGCGAAAAGGATCAGGGTAAAACAGATCGACCCGACATACACCAGCATCAGCCGGAAGCGGATCGAACTGCGCAAGGATTTTTCAGTCATTGACCTCGCCTGAATTGACCGGTTCCGGTTCGCGCAGGACATAGCCGACGCCTCGCACGGTATGAATTAGCTTGGTACGGTTTCCGGCTTCCAGTTTGCTGCGCAAGTAACGCACATATACCTCGATAATATTGGACTCGCCACCAAAATCGTAACCCCAGACCTTATCATAAATAAATTCGCGGTTTAGCACCTGGCGCGGGTACTGCAAAAATAGCATTAAAAGTTCAAACTCTTTGCTGGTAAGCTCGATTAACTGGCTGTTACGGCGTACCTCGTGAGTGGCGGTGTTCAGGGTCAAGTCGGAGAATTGTAATAACTGGGCTTCGCCGGGCATTTTGCGCCGCAGATGCGCCCGTACTCGCGCCAGTAATTCGTCGAAGGCAAACGGCTTTACAATATAATCGTCGGCCCCGGCATCTAGCCCGGCCACTTTATCGCTCACGGCATCTTTAGCAGTCAACATTAGGACCGGCGTATCGCGCATTTTCCGCATTTCGCGGGCGATTTCCAGCCCATCGATGCCGGGCATCATTATATCGAGCAGCACCAAATCTGGGGCACTTTCTTTAAATCTCAGCAAAGCTTTTTCGCCGTTATCGGCGGTCTCTACTTCGTAGCCCTCAAATTTAAGACCCCGGCTTAGTAAATCCAAAATTTCGCTATCGTCGTCCACTGCTAAAATGCGCATATTTTTTCCTTTTGTTCCCGGTAGCTCAAAGGTTAAAAAGGCTAACCCGCCTGACATACCGCAATGTTCAGTTTACTCCTCTCGGCCCGGCAAGCCAAATAAAATCGCGGTTGCCACCGACAGCTATGAATTATTACTCATACATCATACGTAAACCGGGGCGATGCAGTTTCAAAACTATTAGGACACTGGCTAAAGAGGGCAAACCAGCTTGAAGCGGGGGGTAGTGGGGGCCGGTTACCCACAGGGTGCCCCTGCGGGGGTCTAACAGGCGGGTACCCTCTGGGTGCCCCTGTTAAAACTCTTTTTACTTGGACGTCAGCCTCACTCGGTGAGGTTGAAGTCAAAGTCCTATCAATTATTGAGGCGGCCAGACCACCCGCCACCCGGCATCTTGCTGAAGCAGGACCATCGCCTCGAAAAGCGAAAGTTTCTGGCCGTTCTGGACCGTGATTTCCAGCTGGTAAGCGACACTGGCTCGTTTTCCGGCCACGTTGGGTTCCTGGACCCGGATTAACTCGGTTTTGGTCAGACCGGCTTCTTGCCGCGCCCGGTTGAGCCGGTCGATAAACTGGCTCCGGCTGATTTTCAATTGCGAGTCGGCACTGATCAAATCGTAGGCGACGCTGTAATTGGCAGTCTGCACCGCTTCGAGATACCGCCGGGCGACATCGGACGGGGCGACGTTATCGGCACAGGCCGTCAGGAACAGGGGTAAAAGAAAAAGCGTAAATCCAGCCCAAAGCAGTTTTTTGGAGAGTAGTTGTTTACAGAAAAAAAGACAGGGTTTCAAGTAGCTTTCCTCGGTCGGTTATTTTACCTTTTGGCCCAACGCCCAACCCGGCGCGCCCAGCACAATATCTTCCGGCTTGAACCCCAGCCAGCCGTCGTTATTATAATCCTTTTGAGCCAGAGTCTCGCATACCCGGTTGACGAATTCGGTGGCGGGTAAACGCTGGTTGTACTGGTTTTCGCCCAGGTAATCCACGATCAGGCCCAATGCCAGCTGGCCGCCATCGGGGTAAATGGTCGTACCAATCAGGGTTTCCAGGTCGCCCAGTTTATCGAGTTGGGCCGTGATCTGCCGGTACAATTCAAACACCTGATCGCCGTTGTCGCGGCCTACGCGGACCGGATTGCCTACCGTCAGCGGCACAGTATAATCGAAAAGTACGCCATTGAGCGATAACAACAAATGACCCCAGTTGGTCTGGCCCGGCAAAAGACCGGCTCCCTGCCCGGCATCCTGGCGTACCGTCACGGCTACCTGAAGTTTTCCGGCACTGGTCGGGTTGATAAAGCGGTCCGGCAAGGGACTGAGCCAGGGTGGGCGGGCGAAAATCCGGCCTCGAAAGCCGCCGCCGAGGTCCAGGGTAATAGTTTTGGTCAGAGGACTACTGATCCGGCTGGGGTCGGGCAGTATACCCAGCGAGAAGAAATCGTAGCCGGGGGTGTCGCTGGCGAAAATCGGGGCTTTAACGTCTTTTAGTTCCAGTGAGGCCGGGGCGGCGGGGAAAAGCAAGCGAAGTGGCTCGCTGAGATAATCGCCGGTGGAGGCACTGCCGGGTAGGGGAGCCTGGTCGATTTCGCCCGCAAGTGGTGATTGCGCGGCGGCTGGCCCGGCGATTATCAAAGAGCATAACAATAAGATCAGCCCGATTTTTGACCAACTCAGCCGGTAGTAACCCGCCGGTAGTCGGGAGGCTCCTGGGCCTCCGGCCCCCACAAAATTCAAATTTTACCCGCTTCCTATCGACCTAGCGAACCGGCGTAGGATTGCTGGTAATAATTGTAACGTTGCTGCCGGCCCCGGCGGTTGTCTGTAGTTGCGGTAAAGGTGTCGAGCCGGTTGGATTACCCGGCACTATGCCCAGGCTAAAGATATAGACTTTTTGCAGCCCGATCAGATAAATCTTTTTGTTTGCCTCGTCTATGGTGACATCCTGAAGATTATCAAATTCCTTGTGGTCGGTGGCGGCCTGAAATTGCTGGATAAAACTGCCATCGGTTTTGCTAAATTGCATCAGGCGTTTTTCGCTATCCAGCACAAAGGCATAGGGGTAATCCAGGCTCCCCACGTTCAGGTCTGCGGGCGAACTTAGCGGCGGCCCCAGCCGGTCGCTGGCTTTCAGGTCGAATTGCTGCAAGATTTCGCCTTTGTCCTTGCCGGTAGGCCGGGCCAGCTGGACTAGCTTACCATCTTTGGTCAGGGTGTAAACCGTTCCGTCAATCGATAACCCGGCAGCGTTGGACAGGTTTAGCTGGGGTACCAGGGCCGGATTGAGCCATTCGTCCGGGTTATTGGTATAGTTACCGGCGTTATACTTTAGAATCTGACCGTTATCCGGCCCAACCAGGTACAAATTACCCTGGTAGGAGGCCGCTTGCTGCACCGCCTGGCTACCCCAATTTGCGGTACCGCCCAGGGTCTGAGCGGTCCAGAGGTCGCTATTTTTGTTGTACAGCCACAAAATATTGCCGTCATCCAGCACCATAATGCCATCGGGCCGGGAGACCATTTTCACCGGCTTACCAAACACCGCGTTGCCGGACTTGTCGCCGGTTTTCAAAATCGTCTTGACCGCCCCGGTAGCGTCGCCCACATACACCGCCCCGCGACCGCTATCCAGTAAGTACAGCGCATCACCGGTCGGGTTTAGAATGCCACGCGAAAGTTTCACCCCGGCCCCCTGACTGCTCAGGTCGAGGGATAACCGCAGGTCGGTCGGTATCACCACCCGGTTGATATTATTTCCAGTAATCAGCAAGGCGTTTTGTTCGGTGACAATTTCCGGCAGGGTGGCTTTTTCTTTGCGAGCGGCTTCCAGGTCAAGCTGGGCCTGGGCCAGCAAAGCCCGCGCCTGCACCGGATTACTGTCGGCTCCCAGTTGGGCGGCGGCCCGTTTTTGTTCGGCGGACCGGACCAGATTGACGGCTTTGGTGCTGTCGCCGCTATTGACCGCTCCGTTTACCAGCACAAAGGCCACAACAACCACCGCCACAGACAGACCCAAACAGGCCAGCACCAGCATTCGACCACCGGGCAGCCCGGCTCGCTGGCGGCGACCCTCGTTGGCCGGGGGGCCGTATCCATCATTATTGACCAGATCGAAGTAGGGCGTGTTGGAAGACGACGCGCTGACCCCTGGCTGTCTATCGGCCCGGCGCGGCCAGCCGTTCCAGCGGCTTTTCCGGGTGGCCGGTTCTTTCCATTGCTCATCCAAAGGCCGCTCGTTGAGGGTCGGCGGACGCAGCCCACCGGGATTGAGGGGTGGTTCTTGCGAGGCGTCGGTATAGGTGAAGTCGCGCTGGCCGGTCGGAGCCGGTTGGCCTACCTGGAAAACTTCAATCGGTTGTTTCTGGTAGGGCGTGCCGGGGGCCGGTTGCGGCACCGTCGGACCGGGTTTGGTTTCCTGCGAAAGCTGGTGCCCTCGTAGATAGGCTGGCCGGTTTAAATCGTCGTCTTCCCGGAGCAACCAGGCCTCGTTGCCCGCTTTGTCTTGCCCGGTAGGGTTGCTCGGCTCACCCGGCAACTTAGCTGAACTGGCAGAGGTGGGCGGTTTTTGGTATAACGGCTGGCTTGGTCGGGCTGGAGAAAAGGTCGGCGGGTTGTCCGGTGCGTCCTGATTGCCGGTGTCAGGCCGGACCGGCGCAGGGGTTTTGGAGCCTGGCCCCATTTTGGAGGTGAACAAACTGACTGCCCCGGCGACACCTTCCGCCGTTCCGCGCCAGCCGCTTTCTTCTTGGGTGCGGGGAGCGGTTGGCCGGGCGTTGAGGTCGGGTCGCCCACCAATCGCCATAGCATAACCATCCGAAATCCCCTGGCTGCGGGCGAATTCCGATAAATTTAACAGGGCGTTGCGGCTATCCTGGCCCGACAGAATCCATTCCAGATCGCTTTCCTGTAGGGCCTGACTAAATTGGGAAGAACATAATATCACTACATCGTTGTCTTCAAATACGTTGCGTTGAAAGGTAGGCTCGACCAGGGTATAGCGACCCAGGGCGGGCAGACTCTGATGACGTGGGGTAGTGGTTGAGGACAGGCTAACCGGGGTATCGGTTCCGGTTCGCATTTCCAGGGGAGGCAAAGCTTCATTATTCACGACCCGTTTTTGCAGTACCGGTAAACTGCGTAACTCTCCGGCGTGGGTCAGAAAAGCCTGGGTAGGGGCTAATTGAGCGGTAAAAATTTCGTTACCCCGGATCAAAGCGACCGTAATACCCAGGCCCCGGCGTTCGGGTGGCAACGTCGCGCTATTTCGGTTAAAAATAGCCTGGTTGGCTTTTTCGATGGCCTGGCGCAGCGCGCTGGTGATCGTAGAGGTAAGTTGAGAATTGTAGTATTCGTTCAGGATGATTTCTTGAGCTTCGCGGCAAAGGTCAATGTCACCGGGCCGGGGTCGACCAGCCGCCATCGATTCGGTTTCGGTTATGATAAAAAGCGACCCGCGCTTGTGAATAACCGGTGGGGCGACAATTTGCTCGGCATCGACCAGACACTCAGAGCGGTCGCGGCGGGTGCCGTTGCTGAGTTCTAGCTGGTTGGCTACTATTAACATAGTTAGCATTCCCCTATAAAAATAGCCATACTTGTCGGGTTGGCTGGCTTCCTATACAATCGGTTAAAATCGGTTGTTATGTCATGTTCTGGTAGCTTAATTATAGCAAAATTTCTAGCTTTGTCTATAGGTTGACTTATCCCTTTATGGGGTTTTTTTGAGAAAATTCCTTTTGCGGGCAAATTTAAACGGCGTTAAATAAGTCTAAAGCGGGGAGGAAAATTATAACCAGACGACCAGGCCCAGGGCAAGTAAAGCCAGCAGTGCCAGGATTATCACTAAACCAAACCCGGTCAGGCCAAAAAGTGGTTCGGGTATCATCCCCAGATGAGGACGGGGCCCGGTATTAAGTTTTGGCATTACAGGGGTCAAGGGTACCGGGACCGAATTTTGATACTGCAAGATTGAGCCGCTATCAGCTCCATTACTGGTGTAGGTTGCCGGTGAATAATCACGTGGCTGACCGGTGATCATAGGTAGTTTTTCGAGGCCATGCGTTCTGCGAGGTTGTGGCTCACTTTCTACCAGCTTGTAAGTTTTTGGGGTTGGTTTGTTTGCGACTGGCACCGGCGGTGGAGGAAGCTCCGCCGGGACCGGTTCGGCCAGGGATAGCAATAAAGGTTGAGGGGCGGCTACTGGTTGGGTGGTGGTTATGGCGGGGGAAATTGGTTGGGCGGCGGGTACATACGATTCATTCGACTTTTTGAGGGCCAGCAAAGAGTGAAAAGCCACCGGCAAGGTGTTGCACTCCTCACCAAAAACGGCTTCCCTGGGTTCTTCGACCGCTTCGACGCGGGGCGGACGCAATGATAGGGTTGGCTGCTCGTTTTCAAACAATAGCGGTGCTTCTTCGTCGGGGTTTTCCTGTTCCCAGATGTCACTAAGACTCAGTTTGAAATCGTTGTCGTTGGTTTCGCGGACCCGCATCAAGTTTTTTAGCGCAATCGCGTTGCCCGGTTCGATTGCCAGTGCCCGGCGCAAAGCCTGGATTGCCTGCTCGCGCGGCAATGTCACCGACAAAGCCAGCCAGATGGCTGAAATTTGCTGATTTTCTTTAAGCAGTTTGGTCAGCATTGTTCGGGCGATTTCGTTATGTCCGGTTGCCAATGCTATGAGAACCCCGGAGGGCAGTTCATTTATTTCCATAATAATATAAGCAGTACATTTATGTATTTGTAATTAGCCTGACACCCAAAGATGCCCTACACTTGGCTGACAACAAAAATAAATAATTGGTTCGATTATCCCAAACAGGTTGGTTTTAAATCGAAATGTTTTACACAAAATGAGCCGGACTGGGTTGGAAAGTTGGCAATGACGCAGATAAGAAGCAGGTATATAATGTTAGCCGTTGTAGTTACATTGTAGATTAACCTTATGACTTTGTAAATAAGATAAAGGATAATTCGTCATGGGATTATACAGTATTTTAGTACTAAAAAAGATAGTACTAAAATATGTTGACATTAATTGCTCAAACCCCACCCCGCACTCCTCCCCATGGGTAGGGAATTAGAACGCTTATAAGTGATTAATAATCATAATTGGCTGGGTTTTAAAAATTAAAAAAGGCACCTACTTTTTGGTAGGTGCCTTTTCAAATTTACTTCTAAAACTAAGCGGTGCCGGGAGCGGGTCGGAAACCACCGGGGGTAGGGCCAGGAGTTTCGCGCATCCGGGAGGCCGCCTCGCTATCACGCTCACCGGCTTCACTACCGTTGCCATTGCGGCGGTCGGTTAGAGTCGGGCGAACAAAGTGGCGCGGCTCTGGCCGGTCGATGTCGAACATTCGCTCAAACTCTTCACCTTCCAGGGTTTCCTTCTGGATCAGCAGTTCGGCGATTTCGATCATCTTTTCGCGGTTGTCGCTCAGGATTTTCTTGGCCCGGCTGTATCCCACATCGATAATTGAGCGGACTTCCTTATCAATTTCGTAGGCTACTTCATCCGAGTAATTGCGCTGTTCGCTGATCTCACGACCCAAGAAGACCATTTCCTCGCTCTTGCCAAAGGCAATCGGGCCAAGTTTCTTGCTCATACCATAGCGAGTAACCATAGTACGGGCAATTTCGGTGGCCTTCTCGATGTCGTTGGAGGCTCCGCTGGAAATCTCGTTAAAGATCACTTCTTCGGCGGCGCGTCCACCCAGACCCCAGGCGATCTGGTCTTCAAACTGGCTTTTGGTACCCAGCGTGCGGTCTTCACCGGGCAAAATCATCGTCAAACCACCGGCCATACCGCGCGGGATGATCGTAATTTTGTGTACCGGGTCGACGTTCGCCAGCATCCGGGCGACCAGGGCGTGACCAACTTCGTGGTAAGCCGTAATCATCTTTTCTTTCTCGGTGATCAGGCGGCTCTTGCGCTCTGGCCCGGCGATAACGCGCAGGATGGCTTCTTCCAGTTCGCTCATCGAAATAGTCTTACGGTTGCGGCGGGCGGCCAGAATAGCCGCTTCATTGACCAGGTTTTCCAGGTCGGCTCCGCTAAAACCGGGAGTTTGCTTGGCAAGGGTTTCCAGCGATACTTCCTTCTCCAACGGCTTGCCTTTGGAGTGAACTTCCAACACCGCGATCCGGCCCCGGACATCCGGGCGATCAAGGATTACCTGACGGTCGAACCGGCCTGGCCGCAATAGGGCCGGGTCCAGTACGTCCGGGCGGTTAGTGGCGGCAATCATAATAACGTTGGTATTGCTGTCAAAGCCGTCCATCTCGACCAGAATCTGGTTCAAGGTTTGTTCGCGCTCGTCGTGGCTTCCGCCCAGACCGGCTCCGCGCTGACGACCAACAGCGTCAATTTCGTCGATAAAGATGATACAGGGCGAGTTGCGTTTGGCCTGTTCAAACAGGTCGCGGACCCGGCTGGCACCGACACCGACAAACATTTCGACAAATTCGCTACCACTGATGCTGAAGAAGGGTACGCCCGCTTCACCGGCAACCGCTTTGGAAAGCAGCGTTTTACCGGTACCGGGAGGGCCTATTAGCAGCACTCCTTTGGGAATGCGCGCACCCAGCGCGGCAAACTTATCCGGGTACTTCAGGAATTCGACCACTTCGGCCAGTTCCTGTTTGGACTCTTCCACCCCGGCCACATCATTAAAGGTGACGGTAGGTTTGTTGCCCATAAACATACGCGCCCGGCTACGACCAAAGTTCAGGGCTTGATTGTTGCTGCCCTGGGCCTGGCGCATCATAAATACCAGCACCCCGATAAACAACAGTGTCGGCAACAGGAAGGTCAAAATATTGAGAACGCCACCGAACTGGGACGCCTCATTGACCTTGATCACCGGCGCATCGGCACTACCAAAATCGTATCCGGCATTCTTTAGCTGCGTGGTAAAATCGGTCGTAGCCGACTCACGCCGGGAAAGCTTCTCAGCTTTGTCTTTGTACTTAATATGAACGACATCGCTATCGTTGGTTAAATCTATTTCAGAAATTATAGAAGGTTTGGCGGCAGCGTCTTTCAAGACCTGACTGATCGGGATAGTACTACTATCTCCGCCACGATTGCCTCCAAGAATGGTGAAGAACAGCAGTAAGATCGCTATCATGATGATCAGATAGACGAAACTGTTCCTGAGCCACTTGTTATCACCCATAAAAAAACCTCCGGATCACTTACAGTCAGGCTCACAAATGCCATTGCTGGAAGCGTCTCATTATTCTAGGAAAGAGCCGATATTAATCGGTATCTTATTCTTTCTTTACGCATAAGATTATATCAAATCGCATACCACATAATCAACGAACTGACCTGTTTGATAATAAGTTGTAACACAACTCTAATGCTTGTGCTGAAAAATTGTCTCAAAATCACTTTATCAGACCTGAAATACCACCTTTATGGACCCACTTTGGTGGGCTAAAATGATATTGACATTTATTTCACAAGATGCTACAATTACGAATAGAACGTTTAGAATTTTTTGAACGATGTAAATCTTTCTAATTATGGAATGTCACCCGCCGTGACAAACCAGTATTAAAGGAAAGCCAACCATGTTAGACAGTAGATTATTCCGCGAAAGACGCCGCGACACCGAAACCCCACCTTCGCCTGAAGTTCAAATGGAAGAAGTAACCAAAGAATTTATAAATAATCTGGGCCGGGTGGCGGCTTTCTTTGGCTTCCAGCGTTTGATGGGCCAGCTATACGCGGTATTGTTTCTCAGTCCCGAACCGCTGACGCTGGATGATATGGTAAAACGGTTGGAGAGCAGCAAAGGCAATGTCTCGATAAACATCCGGGCATTGGAACGCTGGGGTCTGGTGCGCCAGATATACAAGTGGGCCGACCGGAAGAACTACTATGAAGCAGAAACCGACATTTGGAAAGCGGTCAGTGGTATTTTGCAGGAACGCGAGCGCAAAGAGTCGCAACAGATCATCGACTCACTCAGCCAGAGTATGGATATGCTAACCCTGATGAGCAAGAGTGCCGGCGGACCGGAAGTAACTACCGCCCAGTTTTACCTGGAGCGAATGGAAGTATTGCGCCGTTTATTCCAGTTTGGCGATAGTTTGCTGGATATGATGGTGCGTGGTGGAGCAGTTGATTTTAGTAATGCCAGTAAATTGGCTCAATCCGACCAACCCAAATTAACCGTCAACGAATCGGACGGTCTGGACGAATTGGATTTGGCCGAGGTTGATTGCAACCCAAATTAGCTGAAAACTCCAATACTATTAACGGTGGAGAAATGAACTCAATGCAAACTTTAGAAAAAGCCGACCAGACTGCGCCTTTGACGCTGGCCGAATCACAGTCACTTGAAGCGGAATTAGATCAGATTGACGAATTGCTACGCGAAGCAGCCAGCCTGAACTTTCCTCTACTCAACGAACTCCTCAAGGCGATTATCGGGGCCGGTGGCAAACGCCTGCGACCTATGATGGCTCTGCTATCGGCTCAGTTGCCGGGCAAGCCCGACCAGATCGAACAGCTAAAGTTACATCAGGTCGCGGCGGCGGTAGAAATGCTACATACGGCCTCGCTGGTTCACGATGACACGATTGATGAAGCCCTGTTGCGCCGGGGAGCCAAAACTCTCAATTCAACCCTGAGTGGTGGTACGGTCATTTTGGTGGGCGACTATTTGTTTGCCCAGTCGGCCATTTTGATCACTCGGCCCGGCAATCCGCGTGTCGTCAAGATTTTTGCCGAATGTCTGGCTACCATCTGCGATGGTGAGTTAACTCAGATTTTCGCTACCCACAAGTGGAACCAGTCCCGCGAAGAATACTACAAACGGATTTATTGTAAAACCGCCGTTCTGTTCGCTACGGCCTGTGAGCTTGGTTCGATTATGGGTGAAGCGGATGAAGGAATGATTGCCCAGATGCGCCGCTTTGGTCATTTGCTGGGTATGGGTTTTCAGATTATTGATGACATCATCGACTTTCACCCCAGCGAGATCACCGGCAAGGCCACCGGGGGCGATTTGCGGCAGGGTATTGTAACCCTTCCGACGATGTATTTCTTTGAGAAGGCTAAACCTGCCGACGCCGATTTTGTAAAAGGTCTGGTCGAGCGACGCGATGCCAGCGAGGATGACATCAAAAAGGCGGTTGAGCTGATCCGGTCCAGTGGTGCTTTTGAAGCGGCCTACGCCGAAGCCAAAGATTTCATTATCCGGGCCAAAGATTTACTGGCTGAAATGCCCGCCAGTGACGCCCGCAGCCGGTTATTGCAAATCGCCGATTACGCCCTGGCTCGTGAGAAATAAGCCTCACCAGAGCCAGTTATCTACAAAAGCCTGAGCCACCTTTCAAACTGTAGCTCAGGCTTTTTGATTACCGCATTTTATTCGTAATTACTCAGGTCCACCCGTGACCCGCCCCAGAGTGTGGGGAAAAAGAAGAAAAAAAGTGATTTAGGACAGGTTGCGGTCATCTTTGAGGCGAACTCCGCTAAGTTTTAGCTGGCGCACCTGTCGCATCAGGTAAAGCAAAGTACCGGCCCCGGCCTCATAACTGGCCCCCGACGGGTGAATATTGGAAATACAATTGCGCTCCGACTCCAATCTCCCCACCTGTGGACGGTAGGTAAGGTAAATCCCCAGACTCTCGGCGGCACTCAGGCCGGGCCGTTCGCCGATCAATATAGCGACCTGCTCGGCCTTTAAAATCTCCCCGATTTCATCGCCCAGGGCCACCCTGGCCTGACCGGCTACCACGACCGGGCCAATCGACCAGTTTTCTTTGCGTAACTCGCTTACCACCAGATCGAGTACCGCCAGGCCATGCTGGTGGACGGCCTGGGCCGACAGACCTTCGCCCAGCACGAAAACTATATCATAGCCACCGGCTTGCCGGTCGGCGTAATCCTGTAAAGATTGACGGGAAGATTCTAACAAACGCCGCCCCCGGTCGGGCTGGCGCAGGTAAAGATCGCGGGAAGTGGCCTGGCTGGTTACTTCCAGAACTTCGTAACCACCATCATGTAATTGGCGGGTCAGGTCTGCCGGATCGAAAAGGGCAAAGACTGCATCGCGCGCCCTGGCGTGGGCTAGCTGAAATTGAAGTAACCGGTTGGTTGGCAAACTGTGGCCGCTCCTCCCCAACGCCAGGCGAGCCGGGGTGAATTGGCGGAGGGTCTGCCAGGGATTTTCGATAACTTCCGGGCTGGGACGGACCGCGACGGCTAGCTCATCCGACCCTGGCTGATCTACTTCATCTTGTGGGTTGTCTGACATAGCTTGCCAATCACTCTTTTTCTTTTTCCCGCTCTGGGGAGGTCTGAACCGATACGAATATTAAACGATAGCGGAAATATCGGGTAAAAATTTTACCAGCCGGTGTTGCAAGTCGATCCGGGACAACCGGCCATCGCCACCGGTAATTCCCATGCGTTCCAGCCATTCTTCAAATTCCGGGGCCGGTCGCAAACCCAGGACCGACCTTAAATAAAGTATATCATGAAAGGAGGTACTCTGATAGCCGAGCATTACATCATCCGCGCCCGGTACGCCCATAAAAAAGTTACAACCGGCTACACCCAGCAGAGTTAGCAGAGTATCCATATCATCCTGATCGGCATCGGCGTGATTGGTATAACAGACATCGCAGCCCATTGGCAAACCCAGCAATTTACCGCAAAAATGGTCTTCCAGACCGGCCCGTTGAATTTGTTTACCGTTAAACAGGTATTCCGGCCCGATAAACCCCACGACGGTATTGACCAGAAACGGCTTGAAGTGCCGCGCCACCGCATAGGCGCGCGCCTCGCAGGTTTGCTGGTCGAGGCCATGATGCGCGTTGGCCGATAATGCGCTACCCTGGCCGGTTTCAAAATACATTACATTGTCGCCCACTGTACCCCGGCCTAGTTCCAACGTCGCCTGATGGGCCTCGCCCAGTAATTTCAAGTCGACCCCAAAGCTACGGTTGGTCGCTTCCGTTCCGGCAATCGATTGAAACATCAGATCGAGCGGTGCGCCCTGCTCCAGGGCTTTAAGCTGAGTAGTAACGTGGGCCAGTACACAGGTTTGGGTGGGAATAGCAAACTGTTCGCGCAGTTCGTCCAGGATCGTCAGAAGTTTGGTTACGGTTCGAGGGTTATCGCTGGCCGGATTTATCCCGATGACTGCGTCGCCACTGCCGTAAAGCAAGTCGTCCAGGGTCGAGGCCAGAATACCCCGCAGATCGTCGGTCGGGTGATTGGGTTGAAGCCGGGAGGAGAGCCGTCCCTCCAGGCCGAGGGTGTTGCGGAAGCGGGTAACTACCCGGCAAAGACGCGCCACCGTGATCAAATCCTGATTGCGCATGAGTTTGGAGACCGCCGCTACCATTTCAGGGGTCAGACCGGGACTTAAAGCCGCCAGTTCCGGGCCGGTTCGCTCATCGCTCAACAGCCAGTTACGGAAATCGCCGACAGTCAGATGGCTGACCGGTTCAAACGCCTGGCGGTCGTGGGTATCGAAAATTAGCCGGGTGACTTCGTCCAGTTCGTAGGGAATCAAGGGTTCCTGTAAAAAAGTTTGCAGCGGCACTTCGGCCAGGCACATCTGAGCCGCGATCCGTTCCTCGGCGTTTTCCGCCGCTACCCCGGCCAACTGGTCGCCCGACCGCTCCGGCGTCGCTTTTGCCAGCAGCATTTTGAGGTCCTTGAAAAGATAAGTTTTGGGTCCGATGATCATCCGGTACATCTTTTTCTCCCTGCAACAATCATTATACTTTTAGGACTTTCGCTTCAACCTCACTTCGTGAGCTTGAAGCGAAAATAAAAATAGTTTTGACAGGGGCACCCAGCGGGTACCCGCCTGTTAGACCCCCCGCAGGGCACCCAAAGGGTACCCGACCCCACGACCCTCGCTTTAGCTTGGTTTACGGCATCTAGCGAAAGTCCTAATATTTTTATACCTTTATACTTTCTCTAGGTCCTGTTTCAGTTCACTGTCTGGCAATTGAGCTGAGGTGGTTAATCCAAGAATACCAGAAGCGAATTTGCCAGACAAGTTAAAAGGACCGATTAGTAGGGTTGATGGCTTAGGAGACCGCACTATGAAGCTGGCTGGCCGGACTGTCACCTCAAGGGGGCGGTTATTTAAGGGCCTAAACCCTGCTGATAGTCTGGCTTGACCGCTCTGGAATGGTGACGTATGATTGGGCTATATTTTATTGAAGTAAGTCTGAAATTATTAAGGAGTGTGAAACGTGGCTGTATTTACCGACGAGCAACGCCAGC
Source organism: Chloroflexia bacterium (assembly GCA_038322625.1). Classification (GTDB taxonomy): domain Bacteria; phylum Chloroflexota; class Chloroflexia; order Chloroheliales; family Chloroheliaceae; genus 54-19. The sequence continues at coordinate 111,199 of JBBQGA010000006.1, read as the reverse complement.
TTTTTGAAGATACCAATCTTGTTACCGTTGCGAGCCTGGGCAAAGATGGAACGCCCCGCAGTACCGCGATCTGGGTGGATATTGATGGCGATGAAATTTTGCTAAACGGCGCGACCAGTCGCAAATGGCTGGCGAATTTACGCCGTAATCCAAAAGTCGCCTTGAATGTTTTTGACAGCAAAAATCCTTATAAACAGGTAAACGTGCTGGGCGAGGTAGTTTCGATTACTCAGCAGGGGGGCGAGGAACACATCGACAAACTGGCTAACAAGTATACCGGCCAGAATTACCGCGATCATCGCCCCGAAGACCCCCGCCAAATCGTAAGGGTTAAAGTAAATAAGGTTGTGGCTCGCTAGCTGACCTACCCGGTCGGTTTGGCGACTACTCTCGCCGCTTTCTTCTCGCCGCTTTCGTAATGTAAGCGGTGGGCAAAATAAGCTCAGACATAAATTGCAAAACACCGGCTAACCTTTTTAGTTCCCGGTGTTTGCCGAGCCTGAGTTATTTTAGCAATTAGGTTAGCTGGCGGTCAGTTCGGGGAAAGAGGCGGGATGGGCGATAGACTGAAATTCACCGGCTTTGATTTGCCGGATCGTCTGGTAAAGCTGCGGGATTGAGCCGCCCTTTAGGCTAAAAGCTTTGGCACCGGCTTTAATACATTCACCTATCAGAACCTGATCGTTTTCATTCGCCAGGCAAATCACATTGTAACCGGCCTGATCAGCTACTAACTGGCGAATGACCTCCAGACCGCATAGACCCGGCATCTGTAAATCCATCAGCAAAATATCCGGTTGGATGTCGCGGGTAACTTCAACTGTCTCATAACCATTATCGGCTTCCCCCACTACCTCCAGATCAGGCAGGGCATTAAGTACTGAAACCATTGTTTGACGTAAAGGTAGATTGTCCTCAGCGATAACTAAGCGCACCAAACGAGGGTGCCGCGTAAATGACAGCATACATACCTCAATCAATTTATTGCAGAGTCTGAAAGGCATTCCCACTTCGATTGAGCAATATCGAATGGGCCAGGCTGTTTCCTTTACTCTTTGACGCTTATCGCAAAAGGATTGCTAAAAGCTGTTCAAAAAGATTATTCACCTGACCAACCTGTTTCCAGACCTGAATATGATAATTAGTGTTTCAATTTTTTCAGGATTAGCTAACTAACCCTCATATTATTAGGGGTTAGTGAAGCTAAAACTATGTTATTAACCGGTTTTTGATCAATACCACTTCTGAGCAGGATTTCGAGTATGGTAATATCGGGAGTTACAATTGTCCCAACCTGTAATACTCTTTATCTTTTAAAAACTGCTTTTACCCTGTAATTTTGCAGAAGATAAATAACTCTTTGTCTGGTTAAATTATATGAGAAATAATATAACCTGTCAATAGATTTTTGCTACAAATAAATTTTTGTTAATGGCTACACCCTTATGGATGCCACTTAGGTTATAGATTATGTATGGTGTGAATGATAATTAATTATTTAGGTCAATAATCAGCAATCTAAAAGATTGGGATGTAATGTTGGGATAGGATTTTCGAGAATTTTTATTTAGGAATAAACAACCTTGCTAAAAGAGGTGCCGGCTTAGGCCTGTCGCCGGGCGGCCAGAAGCAGGTTGGCCTGAGTTACACACGACTCAGCATCCCCTCCTAGAAAATCTGCTCCGGTCAGGTGCCAGGCTTCCTCATTGCTGAGAAAAACCGGCCCGCCTACTTCCACCAGACCGGTCCAGTTATGCTTTCGCAACGCCCGGACGGTATCGGTAGCCGGTTGAAGCTGGTCCGCTAAAGCTATCGAAAGACATACCAGACCGACTTTGTAGTGTAAGGCGGCCCGTGCAATTTCTTCTTCGGGTAAAGCCGTGATCAGCGGGAACACCTTCCAGTTGTGCCAGCGAAATACGTCAAACAGCAAATTTAACCCAGCGTGTGTTGATTACCTCTGACATTGGTCAGTAAAACCCGACCACCGCTGTCTTTATCCGTTTTGTTATTGGTGGGGTTATTCATCAGCAGCGTCCGGCAATATTCGGTAATTCCGGTTGCCAGATGTTCCTGGGCAACTGTCATTTGTCCACTTTCCCATAGCTCTCCGACTTTTTGCAAGGCGGGGGTAAATACATGGTCGTAGATAAGGGCCGGGGAAACGATTTTTTCTAGCGCATCGTAAATAATCTGGCTGGCTTCTGTAAAAGCACTGTTCTGAATTGCTTGAAAATAGCTCAGGAATATAGGTTCGGTTTGGTTTGTGTATTCACCTAAAGATAGCATATTCATAAAACTAACAGCCCCTGATGAAATTAGCTACTTTGAAAAAACTCTTTGCACCCTCAGACTCCCTATACTAACCCTTTCACATTACGAGCAACCTTACAAATTAGGCGCAAGTTACAATATTAAAAACATCTTTAATCTCTCAAAGTACAAGCCGGGTACTAACCTCAGACCGGTTAATAACAGCTCCCCCAACTTTACTAAGATGCCCTTTCGGGTCCAAAATTCTTTATCAGGACTTTCGCTATATGCCTAAACAAAGTGAAGCGAAAATCCGAATCATACACGGATTCATCAGAGTAACCATATAGTTAATTTAAGATTCATTTTCTTTTTTTATGATACATTATACTCAGTAGTTCGGAAAGCTAAACCCAATGGCTACCGGGCTAATCGGAGCTTCTAAAATAAAAATTTAATAAAATTTGGAGTACCCAAATAAAATGTGGCTGCGTTTCTACCGCAGGCAGTTTTGGCAATCCGAGCGATTGTCCTGGCTGGCGACTGCGCTGGGAGCAGGAGTAATTAACGTTGTTTTTTTACTGCTGCTACGTCTAATTTACGTTGATACCGAACTATACCGGTTCAAAGAGCATTTTTACGCCGAGTTGGTCTGGCCGACCCCCTACATACCGGCGGTTTTGTTATTGCTAGCCGGTCTGGCTTTGTGGTGCCGTCAGGCCGAACTGGACCGATTGGAAACCGGTTTGCTACAATTGCCGGTCTGTCTGGCGGCGGCCAGTCTGATACCTTATTTGCGGCTAGCCAGTTGGTGGCTGGTGGGTCTGGCGAGTTTGGTTGTAGTAACGGCTTTAATTCGACAAATTAATTTTTCCAACTTGTTGCAATTATGGCCTTCCGCGTCAACTCAGACTACCTTCGGTCGGTTTATAAGATTGATACCGCTTACGATGGCGGGATTGGCTTTTAGCCTGTTTATGGTTATTACACCCAGCTTTAGTTTTGATACAAATCTTTTTTTAAGCTGGACGGCTAAAATTCATAGCTACGGCCCGGTCGACATTTATCTCAAGGTGCCTGAACTGGATTACCCGCCCCTGATCGTATATTTACTCTGGCTATATGGCTGGATAATGTCGCCGTTTGGACTGCTAACCAGTTTACCGGCCTTCAAAATAACTTTCGCGCTGTGTCTGCTTGGGTTGGTCTGGCTTACTCAGCTTTGGTCGCCCTGGCGGCAATTCCGGCCCGGTTTGGGCGGTAGCCAGGTATTAATTACCTTTAGCGCAGCCCTGGTCTTTAATCCGATGGTCTGGGGGCAGGTCGATGCCCTGCTGGGTCTTATGATGATTTGTACTTTGCTGGCTATTTCAGGCCGTAATGTTTGGTTCGCCGGAGGATGGCTGAATCTAATTCTTATCTTCAAACCACAAGCCTGGTTTGTTCTGCCGTTATTTGGCTTACTTTTGTTCTACCGGCATGGCTGGTGGCGTGGTTTGGCCGGGTTCTTGGCCGGTAGCGCGCTATCTTTTGGGCTGTGTGTGATTGCATTTGGCGGTCAGATAAGTGTGTTTCTAAAGTTCTGGAGCCAACCGGCCCTGGCGGGGGAGGCTAAAGCCAGTACTTTTGAAGCTTTCAACTTCTTCTGGCTTCTGGGTTTTCACAAAAAGGCCGCTCCGCTAGAGGTCGCGCTGCTGGGTTTTGCTTTGATCGGCTGTATTTACCTGATAATTTTATTTTTTAGCCTGCGCCGACCGGTCCAACCGGCGGAAATTGCCCTGGCGACTACCCTGGTACTGCTGGTTTTCTTTATGTTTTCGATCAAAATGCACGAACGCTATCTGTATTATTGTTTGCCGTCACTGGCTCTGGCCTGTATCTACCAGCGGCGGCTTTACAAACCATTTCTATTGCTAAACCTGGTCTGTCTTGTCAATCCTTTATACAGCTATCTCAAGTTTCAGGGGTTGATAAAAGGTGAGGCAACCTGGCCGGTACTACTCCACCCGGTTTTGTTTAGCTGGCTAACGCTGGCTACCGGGATATACCTGTTTGGTTTTTATCTAAAAATGGTTTTGCCGGAATTGCATTTTAGCCAGCTTTTGTGGCCTCGCCCACGCGAAGTGGACCAACTGAAGCTTTAACGAAACTATTTTTGTTTGAAAAAGTTAAGACCCACCTGGGTATCTGGTTGGTTTCTGAGCTACCCAGGTTTGAAGCCGATTAAATAAACCGGCTTCGGTAAGAATTTCGTATGGATCGGCTCTTTTTGAGCCGCAGTTGTAATTGAGGTGGAAAATTAAGCTGGTTGGCTAAATAAACCCTCAACCGCAAACCGCTCTTTAGGTGTAACATAAGCCGTGTCCATCTGGGCCAACTGAAGTTTGCCGCTGATGTCCTCGTTTACACCCTGCCAGTAGGTATAACTTTCCAGCACCCAGATACCGCTCTCACGGGTGCCGTTACCCGAACCTTTCACGCCGCCAAAAGGCATATGAGCCTCCGCGCCAGTGGTCGAGTTGTTAATGCTGGTCATACCGGCCTCAATGTTTTCCTTGAACTTGTAGGCCCACTCGCGGTTGTTGGTGTAGATTGCCGAACTCAGACCGAACTCTACCTGGTTGGCGAACTCGATAGCCTCATCGATGCCGTCGACTTTCACCAGATTGATCGTCGGCCCAAAGATTTCCTTCTGGAACAAGTTCATGCCGGGCCGGACATTTTCCCAGACGGTCGGCCAGCCAAATAAACCGGTCGCCGGGTCGCCCTTAAAAGTGGACGGCTTGTTTTCGGCGGTGATCCGGCCTTTGCCATAGAGCAGAGTCGCCCCGTCCTGTTTGCCCCATTCGTAGTGTTGTTCCCAGTTTTTCATAAACCGTTCATTGATAAACGGACCGTACAGGACATCCTGGAATTCGAGGGGGTCGCCGATCTTTATCGCCGCCACCGCTTCCAGGAATTTTTGTTTGAAGGCCGCATAGACCGGCGTATCGACCAGGATATTACCGGCACTGGTACAACGCTGCCCGGCGGTACCAAAAGAAGCCCACAACGCCCCGCTTACAGCGTTATCCAGGTCGGCGTCGGCCATGACTACCAGCGGATTTTTGCCGCCCAGTTCGAGCGTCGGGTGCAATAAATTCCGCCCGGCGATCTCGCCGATCTGGCGGCCTACTGCCGTGCTACCGGTGAAGGCAAACTTATGTAACAGCCCTTTGTCCATCATTTCGACCAGATATTCGCCTGCCGCATTTTTGCCGCCGCCAAAGACCACATTAAAAACCCCGGCAGGTACTCCCGCTTCCTCGATCAGCTTCGCCAGGGCATACGAGGTGGCCGGACAGTCGTCCGAGGGCTTCCAGACAATCGTATTGCCGGTCAAAAGGGCCGGGATGATTTTCCAGCTCGGCACCGCGACCGGGAAATTCCCGGCGGTCACGATACCCACCACTCCGAGCGACCGGCGGTAAGTCAGCAACTCTTTATTTGCCATCTCGGACGGCACGGTTTGGCCGTAAAGACGGCGACCTTCCGATTGAAAAAACAGGCAGGTATCGATAGCTTCCTGCACATCTCCCCGCGCTTCCTTGAGAGTTTTGCCCATTTCGCGCGAAAGTAACCGGCTCAGGGCTTCTTTTTCACGCTCCACCGCCCCGGCCAGGTTGCCTATAATTTGGCCGCGCACCGGTGCGGGGGTCTTTCGCCAGGTCTTAAAGGCTCGCCCGGCGGCTTCACAGGCTTGCTGAACCTGTTCGCGGGTCGCTTCGGGAAATTCGCCCACCACGTCCGACAAACGGCTGGGGTTGCGCGATTGAAAAGTCGTTGGACTGGCTACCGCCTGACCGTCAATAATATTTTGAAACCGAGGTACCATTTCTAAAATCTCCTGTTTGTAGAAATTCCTGTTTAATTTACTCTCTATGCAAATAATATATCTACACAATATTTTGTTCGTGGGTCAAGGACTGGTCCACTCCACCGGCGAAACGCTCCAGGCGTAACGAGTCGATATTAATCGAGTGGGCTTTGCCATCCAGGACTTCTTCGGCTACCAGCCGCCCGACCGCCGGAGCCTGTTGGACCCCGTGACCGGAAAATCCGGCTACATTTAGCCAGTTCTCGACCCCCGGCATCCGGCCAATAATCGGATTGTGATCGGGAGTTACTTCGTAGTAGCCAAACCAGCAGGCTTGCCGGTCGAGGCCGGTTTCGGCCAGCCAGGGAAAGCGTGCCAGCCCGGTTTCCAGAGTTTCTTCAAACCAGTTCCAATCGATCCCGGTGGTAAAGCCGGTCGGCTCGGCGGGATTGGAACGGCCAAACAATATTCGTTCGCCTTCACTCCGCAAATAAAATCCGCTCTCTACATCAATCGTCAGAGGGTAGCGGTGCGGCCAGAGTGTCGGCGAAGTCACATAGATCATGCGGCGGACCGGTGCCACCGGCACTTCTAACCCGGCCCGCTGCGCTACCTCCCCGGCCCACGACCCGGCGCAGTTGATCAGATAGGTGGTGTCGATCAGCCCCTGGGGAGTCTCGACTGCCCAACCGTTTCCGCTTTGCCGGGCCGATAATAAGGGGGTATCGCAATGCAGCACCGCCCCCCTGGCTCTGGCCTGTCTTAAATAAACATGGGTGATCCGGTGCGGGTCGACGATCCCATCCGCCGCGCCAAAAGTAACTGTTGCGATATTGTCCGGCTCGAAAGGCATAATCTTTTGAGCTTCGGCCACACTCAGCACCTGTACCGGCGCACCCAACCGGGTCTGCAAATCCACCCCGGCCAGGTGGGCGGCGGCTCTCTCCGGCGGCACCAAAAACAGATAACCGACCGGCTTGTAACCGGCGTCCTCACCATAAAGCTCCGTAAATTGCCGGTATTCCTGGATGCTTTGCCAGGAAATCCGAATATTGACCTCCTCGGTAAATTGGACCCGCACCCCCGCCGCGCTATAGCCGGTCGAACCCCTGGCCGGGGTTTCCTGAGCCTCCAGAATTACGACTTTTAGCCCCTGCTCGCTCAAACGAAAAGCACACGACGCCCCGATTATACCGGCCCCGACCACCACAACATCTGTCTTTATTCGCACGTTCTCCGCCATACTGGTTCCTTTTCTGGTTCATTTTAAACATAAAAAAAGTAGGTTTTGCGGCCTAAAATAGCGGCCAGTTTCAGGTTGCCGGTGAAAGCTGCTCAACTAAAAAATTAAAAGCTCCGCTAGCGAGGGCCGATCCGCCTGGTTAAAGCTATACCCAGGCTACCGGTCAAGACCAATTAGCCTGCTCAAGCCGGATTTTGCTGCTATGTACTTACGCGATGGCCTGCTTAAACCTAAATTTTTAGCCCTTGAGCGACTGAGTTTTATCCGTAACGAGATTACCACGTGTATTACTGTTTGTCATGTGGTCTGCCAGCCACCAGGCTTGATTAACTCTCGTCAAAGCCGAAAAGGAAAAGGAGATTTTGAAATTATGAATAACGAATGTACCCACCATTTTCACACTACCCAGCATCCCGGCATCAAGTCATTTGAGCCGGGCGAGAATTGGGGTTGGTGCTGCTACCCTCCGGTAGGCAAGCCCAATCAATTTGACAAGCTCAGTCTTAGCTTTCACAATAACCGGACGGTAGATAAACAGGGAGAATAAAATGATCAATTCTAAATTACCAAAAGTTTTTTATGGCGGAGATTACAATCCTGAGCAATGGGACAAAGCCACCTGGGAGGAAGATTTCCGTATGTTCAAGTTGGCCGGGGTGGACACCGTTACTATAAATGTTTTTTCGTGGGCACTGACGCAACCGGCTGAGGATACCTACAATTTTGAATGGCTGGACGAGGTGATCGACAAAATCCACCGGCAGAGTTTGTATATCTGCCTGGCAACCGGCACCGCCGCCCATCCGGCCTGGATGGCCCACCGCTATCCAGATATTTTGCGGGTCGATTTTGAAGGCCGCAAACGCCAGTTTGGTGGTCGTCACAACTCCTGTCCCAACAGTCCGACCTATCGCAAATATTCGCGGCTGATGGCCGATAAATTAGGCCAGCGTTACAAAGATCACCCGGCCTTGCTGGTCTGGCATATCTCGAATGAATACGGTGGGGCCTGTTATTGCGACAATTGCGCGACCGCCTTCCGCGAGTGGCTAAAAGCTCGCTATGGCACGCTTGAGCAGTTAAATGCGGCCTGGTATACCCCGTTCTGGGGCCATACCTTTTACGACTGGGCTGAAATTGTGCCGCCCAACGCCCTGACCGAACATTTGTCGCCCACCGCCAGCTTTTTCCAGGGAATTTCGCTCGATTACGCCCGGTTTAATTCGGACAGTATGCTGGAATGCTACCGGGGCGAATACGAGTTGCTCAAGAAACATACGCCCGATGTCCAGATTACCACCAATTTGATGGGAGCTTACAAACCGCTGGACTATTTCAAGTGGGCTAACTACCTGGATGTCGTTTCGTGGGATAATTACCCGGCAGCCAATACTCCGGTCAGTTACACCGCCATGATGCACGACCTGATGCGGGGCTTGAAAGACGGCCAACCGTTTATGCTGATGGAGCAGACCCCCAGCCAGCAAAACTGGCAGCCTTACAACTCGCTCAAACGGCCCGGTGTGATGCGCCTGTGGAGTTATCAGGCTATTGCGCGGGGAGCCGATAGCAGTTTGTTTTTCCAGTTAAGGCGTTCGCGCGGGGCCTGCGAGAAATATCACGGTGCCTTGATCGAACACAGCGGCCACGAAAACACTCGTGTTTTTCGGGAATGCGCCGAGCTTGGCAAAGAGTTACAGGCTCTGGGCGGGGCCTTTCTGGAGGCCAGAGGCGATGCCCGGATCGGGATCGTATTTGATTGGGAAAACTGGTGGGCGGTCGAATATTCCAGTGGGCCAACCAAAGACCTCAAGTATGTTGATGAGGTGCATAAATATTACCGCGCCCTTTACGACCAGAATATTCCGGCTGATATTATCGGCATCGCAACCGACCTGACAAAATACGACATCGTGATTGCACCGGTTTTATATATGGTCAAGCCCGGCTATGCAAACCGGCTGGAAGAATTCGTCCGGCAGGGTGGAACGTTTCTAACCACTTTCTTCAGTGGCATCGTCAACGAAAGCGATCTGGTAACACTGGGTGGTTATCCCGGCGAACTGCGGTCTTTGCTGGGCATTTGGGTCGAAGAAATCGACGCTCTTTTCCCCGACCAGCACAACCGGATCGTTATGAAGGAGGCTTTAGCCCAATTACCGGGCGAATATACCTGTGGCTTGCTGTGCGACCTGTTGCACACCGAAGGAGCCGAAGTGGTAGCCGAATATGGCGACGATTTTTACCAGGGCAGGCCGGTAGTGACCCGCCACCGGTTTGGCAAGGGTGAGGCTTGGTATGTGGCGGCCAGCCCAGATCAGGCTTTTCTAAAGGGGTTGGTCAGTTATCTGGCCGCCGGTCGCAAAGTCGAGCCGCTTTTGGAGGTCCCGGCAGGGGTCGAGGTAGTCCGGCGCGTAAAAGACCGGCAGAACTTTTTGTTTGTTCTCAATCATAACGCCCAGCCAGAAACCCTTAACCTCGGCGGGCTGGTGGGAGTGGATTTACTCACTCAGCAAAAGGTAGCTTCTGCCCAGCCAATTCCGGCCAGAGGAGTAATGATTATAGCTTACTGATTTAAGACTTTCGCTTCAACCTTACCTATTAAGTTTGAAGCGAAAGTCCTAAATTTGATAATTTCTAGTTTGATATGGTTTGTACGCTCTAACCGGTCCGGTTTCAATTTTGTGGCTGGCTCTCAGAGGGCTGCTGCAAAGGCAACTGCCCTGAAATTTTCGAGGTTTTTCTTGCGGATCAATTTTATTAATGGTATGATGTTTTTGTTAGGAAACAGTACCTTTAAAAATTGATTTACGGGAGCTTGGGTAAGCCAGGCTGAGAGGAAGACCGGCACGTCTTCGACCGTCCGAACTTGATCCAGGTAATACTGGCGCAGGGAAAAGTGCACTTTTCAGGTTAATAGTCCCTTTTTTATAAGCGATTTTTTTAACAGAGTGCCAGTTCAGACGATAGTATTCAACCGCCGGATTCTCATGGATCGGCGGTTTTTGATTTTATATGGCAAACGAACAAACGAAAGCTGGCTCAGTCACGAGTGTGGCCCGGCCTCAACTGGAAATAGGCAGCCTTTACAAAAGTTTTGGGTCGCTGGAAGTCCTGCACGATTTCAATTTGAGCGTAAGGCCGGGTGAGTTTATTACTTTACTCGGCCCCAGTGGTTGCGGCAAAAGTACGGTCTTTAATATTTTGAGCGGTCTGGAAAGCCCCTCGGCAGGTGAAATCCGGTTGGACGGCCAGCCGTTACAAGCAGCCTTTGACGCTCGGCACAGTCCTTTCGCCTATATGCCTCAGCGGGATGCCCTGCTACCCTGGCGAACCATTCTGGATAACACTATTCTGGGCCTGGAACTCCAGGGGCAGCCCAAAAAACTGGCGCGAGCCGAGGCCCAGGCACTTTTCGCGGACTTCGGCTTAGAGGGTTTTGAAAAAAATTATCCGTTTGAACTTTCGGGCGGGATGCGCCAACGTGCGGCCCTTTTGCGAACGGTCCTGACCCGGCGTCCGATCTTGCTGCTCGACGAACCGTTTGGCGCACTGGATGCCCTCACCCGCGCTTCGCTCCAGGCGTGGTTGCGCTCCCTCCAGACCCGCTTGAACCGCACGATCCTTTTTATTACCCACGATGTAGAAGAAGCCCTCCTGTTGAGCGACCGGGTATATGTGCTTGGGGCGCGTCCGGCCACTGTGAAACTGATACAACCGGTGGCTTTGCCGGGTTTGCCGCCGGCGGAATTGGTTACTTCGCCTGAGTTTGTGGCTCTTAAAGGTCGCCTCTTGCACAGTTTGAGGCCTGAAGTATGAAAGTAATCCGGCGCGAAATAAACCGGCCAGTGGAAATAATCGGCCAACTGAACCCGGCCACCCCGGTCCGGCCTCTGTCCAGGCCGCCAAACCGGGGGATCGAATTTATCAAACGCTACGCCCCGGCGACGCTGTTGTTGTTGGCCCTGGCGGCCCTCTGGCAGCTATATGTAAGCCTGAGCGGTATTCGGCCAACCGTGTTGCCCGGCCCCTGGCGGGTGCTGGAGAGCCTGATCAGCTTCTGGGACGTGATCTGGGAGAACCTTTTATTTACCCTTTTTGAAACCATCCTGGGGTTTGGCGTAGCCCTGGCCGGTGGGTTGGCTTTCGCGGTACTACTGGATATTTCGCCGGGTTTGCGCCGGGCGGTTTATCCGCTGCTGGTCGCCAGCCAGACGATACCCCTGATCGCGATTGCCCCCTTATTGGTGATCTGGTTCGGCTACGATTTGATACCCAAAATAATCGTGGTCTGGCTGGTCTGCTTTTTTCCAATTGTGGTGGCCGGGGTGGATGGCTTTGCCTCGACCGACCCGGAGACCAGCCGCCTTTTCAAGAGTATGGGTGCTACTCGCCGCCAGCTTTTCTGGAAGTTACGCCTGCCGTCGGCCCTGCCGTTCATCTTCTCCGGTGTCCGCATCGCCATTACCTACAGTGTGGCCGGGGCGGTGCTGGGCGAATACGTTGGAGCCGAAAAAGGGCTGGGAGTTTTAATTCAACGTTTCAAAAATTCGTTTCGCAACGATCTGATTTTTGCCACCGTGTTTGTCACGGCGGTCGTCAGCATAATATTGTTTTTACTGGTTTCGGTTCTACAGCACCGGTTGATGCCCTGGTATTACCGGATGCGCGAAGGCCGAACCCAGGATGTAATTAGTGAGGGAAAGATATGACCATGCTTTTTAAAAAATATGGCGCCGTAATGCTGGCGGCTTTGACGCTCGCCCTGCTCCTGGCTGCCTGTGGCGACGCTACCGGTAGCCCGCCGGCAATTACAATGCCTCCCACAACCACTTCGTCCGCCAGGTCTACCACCGCCGTCGCCGCTAGCACCTCAGCAACCACTACGAACGCGGCGACTACCGCTGGAGCAAAGCTGGCTACACCGGTCAAGCTGACGCTGGCCCTGGATTGGGTACCCAACACCAACCACACCGGTTTTTTTGTGGCCCAACAAAAAGGCTGGTATAAGGAGGCCGGGATTGACCTTCAAATATTGCCTTATGTTGACGGCGCCGATCCAACCGTATTGGTTTCGGAAGGTAAAGCCGATTTCGGTATTGCCGGGGCGGATGGCGTGGCGACCGCACGGGCTGCCGGGGCACCGGTGGTGTCGCTGGCGGCGATTATCCAGCACAATACCAGTGGCTTTGCGGTTCTCAAAGATGGCCCGATCAAACGGCCCCGCGACCTGAGTGGTAAAAAGTACGCCGGGTTTGGCGCGACCTATGAGGAGGCGGTAATCGCTTCGCTGATCAAAAATGACGGCGGCTCGGATACTAAAATCCAGAATATCACGACTAACGCCGGTGGGTACCAGGCGGTCGCCGCCAGGCAGGCTGATTTTGTCTGGATTTATGCCGGGTGGGAACTGATCCAGGCCCTGCGCGACAATGTACCGATGAATATGTTTTTGCTCAAAGATTATGGCTTTCCTGATTTCTATACTCCGGCCCTGATCAGCAGCGAGAACGACATCAAAACCAAAGCCGAAGCTCTCAAAGTCTTCATGGCCGTGACCGCGCGCGGCTTTGATTTTGCGATTGCCAACCCCAAAGAAGCCGCCGACTTGCTGATCGCCGCTAATCCCAAAGGCACCTTTACCGACCTGGACCTGGTTTACCAGAGCCAGCAATATTTGAGTGCCAAATACAAAGAGGACGCCTCGAAATGGGGAGTTCAAAACCTCAAAGCCTGGACCGAGTATCCCCGGTTCCTGTTTGAAACCGGTGCCCTGAACGGACCGGACGGCAAAAAGCTGAACAAAGAACCCGATTACACCAAATTTTTCACCAACGATTTCCTACCCTAACCGGTTAGCGGGCTAGCCTATTATTCAGAGCGGGTTTAATGGCCTAAAAAGCGTTTGACCCGCTTTTTATGTTATGCTCTTAAAGATTTTTGGATAGGTTCCTCAAATTTTAAGTATTAGGACTTTCGCTCCAACCTCACGTTGTGAAGCTCAAGGGAAAATAAGGAGGTAAATTTAATAAAAGATGAATATCTCGGTTTATAAGGGGGCCGCAAAACTCTACGACCGCGTCTGGCATAATTTTACCAAAAGTTCGGTCGAGCATATCTTGCAAGTATTTGATTTCAAGCAGGTACCTCCCGAACAAGCGGCAACCCTTCGCTTGCTGAGTCTTGCCAGTGGTACGGCGGCCTTAGAAGTCGAACTAATCAGCCGGTTTCCGCAATTGAAGATAGTCGCGCTGGATAGTAGCCTGGAAATGCTTTCGATAGGCCATCAAAAGTTGGGCGGTAGTCAGCAGGTTAATTTCGTCCAGAGCGATGTCAGGCTGCCGCTCCCTTTTCCAGCGGCCACCTTTGATTTTGTAGTTTTTGCGAACGCTTTGCATTATGTTGCCAAACCAGAGACTTTGCTACAGGAAGTGCGGCGGCTGCTAAAACCCGGCGGTCAGCTTATTATCGAAGATTTTACGGTACGCTGGCCTTTCTTCTGGCCTTTCTTTGAAAAGCTCATCCGGTTGGTTGATCCGCTTCACCACCGGACTTATACCTACGAACAATTAGTTCAGTTTGTATCCACTGCCGGGTTTAACCGCCGGGCCGGTGGTTGTTTTAAACTCGATTGGTGGTGGCGTGGGATGATCATCAGCGCGTCTAGCCCCACCTGAGTTTACTTCGAGATGCTCCACTGAAAAATTAATAGTAGTAATGCGATAGAAGTAATGTGATAGTAGTAATGCCACTTGCATGGAGGATCGAATAGGACAATGCTATACTAATTTTGTAAGCAAATAATAAAACCACGTAACTACACACCAAAACTATGTAAAGGATCGAAGCAGGGGTCGTGGGGGCCGGGTACCCACTGGGTGCCCTGCGGGGGGTCTTACAGGGGTAAATACTCTTTTCTTCTTCTTTTCCCCGTCCACTGGTGGCCCTGGGGCGGGGTCAGGGGTGGGGCTTGGGTAGTTACAAAACCACTTCGATAAATAATTTAAGGGAGATTTTGATGAACTCGGAACAATTTCTGGAGGCGTTACTGGCAATGCCAAACCTGGGCGGGGCGCAGGTTTCGCCGGATGGGAAGTGGGTGGCCTGGAGTTGGTACGGTGTCGGCACCACTGCCGATGTTTTTTTAGCCCCGACCGATGGTTCGGCGGCTCCGGTGCGCCTGACCGAAACCACTGATAACACCCTGGTCGTCTCCTGGACCCCCGATAGTCAGGCGGTGCTGGTGCAGCACGATCATAACGGCGACGAACGGGCACAGCTTTTCCGGCAGGCTATTTCGCAGCCCGGCCAGCTGCAACCCCTGACCGAAGCTGCGCCTGATTTCTTTTTGCGAGGCGGCCAACTGCATCCCAACAATCGCTGGCTGGTTTATGGTGCGAACTATGACGCGGCCACCGGGCAGGAAGTCCAAACGACCTGGCTCTACCGGCACGATCTGCAAACCGGCGAACGCAAGGTGCTGGCCCGACCTATAGGCTCACGCAGCTATTACCCAAAACTAAATCAGACCGGCACCCATATTTTATATAACCGTAACGATTTGCACCCGGCGGGTAGCCAGGTCTGGCTGGTGGACATCGAGGGGGAAACTGACCGGGAGATATTAAATTTCGGGCCGTCGGCGAAAGTTTCGGCTTCGTGGTTCCCGGACGGCGACCGGGTGGTGGTGCTAGCGGAGGTGGGTAGCTATCGCCGCCTGGGTGTCTGGCAGATGAGCAATAATTCACTCCATTGGCTGATCGACGACCCCGACCGCAACCTGGAAGGGGCTTACGTTCCCTACGGCAGCCGGGTGATCGTGGTCAACGAAGTACAGGGAGCCTACAACCGGGCCTCGTTCCTCAATCCTGAAACGGGCGAAGAAACCCGGCTGGCGACGGTGGCGGGCAACCTGATCCCGCTGGCTCCGCTGGATGTAGCTGGCACAACCTGGGTGGGCCGTTACTATAGTGCCCGGCAGCCCGCCGACCTGGTCCGCTTTTCGTTAGACAAGCCTGACCCGGCAGAGTTTGTCAGTCTGACCCGCCTCTGGGAACGCAGCCAACTCCAGCCCGCCGATTTAACCGCCGCCGAGGATTGGCACTGGCAAGCCCAGGACGGCCTGACGATCCAGGGCTGGCTTTTCCGAACTCCACAGCCAGCCGCCAAAGGCACTATTTTGCACATTCACGGCGGTCCGACCGCGCATAGCGAAGATCGGTTTATGAGTCAGGTCCAGTTTTTTGTCGCTCAAGGCTTTAATGTCTTATTACCCAACTACCGGGGCAGCACCGGCTTTAACCTGACTTTTCAGGAAGCGATTAAAGCCGATGGCTGGGGCGGACGCGAACAGCAGGACATTATAGACGGCATTTCTTCATTGATCGCGGCTGGGGTCGCCGAGGCAGGTAAGGTCGGGATTACCGGCACTTCCTACGGCGGTTATTCCAGTTGGTACGCCATCACCCACTTTTTGCCGGAACTGGTCGCGGCGGCGGCCCCGATCTGTGGTATGACCGATCTGGTGGTGGATTACGAAACTACCCGGCCCGATCTACGACCTTACAGCGAAGAAATGATGGGCGGCAGACCCGATCAGGTGCCGGAACGCTATTACGAACGCTCTCCGATTAATTTTGTAGGGAACATTTCCGGCGCACTTTTGATTGTACAGGGTATGCAGGACCCGAACGTGACGCCCGAAAACGTGCGGGTAGTGCGCGAGGTGCTGGCTAAAAACGGTATAACGCACGACTTTTTGGGTTTTGAGGATGAAGGTCACGGTATCATCCGGCCCAAAAACCAGAAAGTGCTGGATTTGCGGCTGGTCGAGTTCTTTGAGACTTCTTTCAGAAGTAATCAGGGCTAGGCGGTGAAGTGACAGAGGTGGCGATCAGGCCAGGTGGAAACACTTGGCTTGACTTTTTTTTGCCGGATTGATCTTACTGATGCAAGAAAGCCATTAAATCCTCCATTTTAGGAGCAAGGCCAGCTCCTTATTTAATAAATTAGTAACTACTCAGACCCCTCCCCAGGGCGGGGAAAGGAAGAAGGAGGAGAGATACAGGGGAGACCCCTGTATGACCCCCCGCAGGGCACCCAGTGGGTACCCGGCCCCCACGACCCCTGCTTCGATCCTCTATAAAGGTTTGGTGAGTAGTTACATAAATTATTTGAATTAAAACAGCTTGAACGATAGCTAAAACGCTACGATTTTTGCGTTTATCAAAAGTAAAAACATACCGGTTCCAGCATCTTGACGGGTCTGTTAAATTAAGAGTAAGATATTTAGGACAGTTTTCACCCTGAGCGTACTTTTCTGTTTCTTACCCGGCCCGTTTCAAATCCTCTAGCCGGACCTGGCATTACTGGTATCTTAACGTAACACTTTCTATTTTAGCATTACTGGTTTCCAACTCACGGGGTTTTACAATTTACAAGTTAATAAAAAAGTGCCAAAAAAGCTTTCACCCGTTATCGCTTTCGTCCTTGTAGTGAAAGGCTTGACCGGCATAGTTGCATCACCACGATTATTCATTTCAAGATAGGTTTATCTTGTAGGTCGAAGGGGGCAATAATGGTACAGAACCCGTTGACAGTAATTGTCAATATTAAGCCTGCGGAAAGACAAGCCCTGAGCGATGTTCTAACGATTATTGGGCAGGACATCCGGCATAATCAGTATTTGCGTTTCCCGGAAATTGGAAGCACTCATTTCGCCCGGTTCGTTATGATCGGTGGCGGCGACCGGTCTAACCGCGACGACCAGACCCGCCTGTATTTTAGCAGCAATCACGATGGAGACTGGCAAAGCTATATTGATTTGCTGGTCCGGCAAGCGGCCCCCGGTCTGCACGAAATTTTTCGCCACTGCGAGGGTTATCCGGCGATTTCACCGGCGGACAGCAATTTCAAGCAACGCTTTCGAGATTTTATTGCGGCCAACAAAAAGCCTACCGATACCTTTTACAGTGGCTACCCTAACCGGTCGGTCAAAGAAGTCCAGAGTTATATCAAGGTTCGCAAAGCCCTGGGCGATCTTATAAACCAGCCGCAACTGGAACCGCTTTTTGAAGCGGTGAGCCATTTACCCCTACCTCAACCCAAACGCTCTGGAACGCCGGTTTCCTCTGCCGGGCTGGAATTGCTCCAACCGGTGCTGCACCGGCTTTTTACGCCCAATATCTCCGACCAACCGGCCAGTGGAATCAGCCGCGAGGTCGATACTCGACCCGACCAGACCGACTGGCTGTACACTGTCCAGAACGAAATGACGGTCGTCTCGGCCATCGACCCTGACCCGGCGGCCTTGAAACGCTTGCAACAGTTTCTCTGGATCATCAATTTCGCGGCGCGCTGGGTCTTTAACAAAGGCACGCTGGGCGGTATTGCGACCATCCATTTTGCCCGCTGGGCCATTATAGATAACGGCACCAATCTATTGTTTGAGAGCAATTACGACGGCAACTGGGAACAATATATCGGTGACTTTGTGGATAAGGCCAGCTTTGGAATGGATGGTATCTGGGGTAACTGCAAAGGTTTTCCCAGCCGGGGTTGCAAAGATTTGCAGGCCTTCAAGCAAATTATTATCGACCATCAGGTCCGGGCGCACGTCTTTTATAGTGCTTACCGTTACGAGTCGATCCGCAATGTGCTGGATTATATTGCGATCAGCGATAAACTTAACCAGCTACTCGATCAACCGGAATTGGCGGATTGGCTACGCCGTTTATAAAAAACGAAAGAGGTTGGAGCAATGGTGCAATTGGAATACAATCAAATCCAGGGCATTATTTTAAGTGGTTACGGTCACTTGCGATTTAACAGCTATTTGTTTTTGCAATTTGGTGAGCCTGGTCCGGTCCGCCAATGGCTGACCCAGCTTTGCAGTGAAGTGACGACGGCGGCCCCCTGGGAAAAGAACCCCGACGGAAGCAAAATAAGACCGGCCACCTGTACCAACATCGCCTTTACCAGCGAGGGCCTGGCCCGGCTGGATGTATCCCAGGACGGCTTTATTACTGAGTTCAAGGAAGGGATCATCGGGGCACTCCCCGGCCAGGACCCGGCGAAGCCCACCAGCCGGTCGATACGCCTGGGCGATACCGGCCAAAGTGCCCCGGCAAACTGGGAGCTTGGCGGCCCCAAAAATGAGCCGCTTCACGCTATGCTTATGCTCTTTGCCGGTAGTCCCGATGACCTGAACAGTCTGCGGGAACGTCATCTGACCGCTCTTGGGCAGGCCGGGATCAAAGTGGTTATGGTTCAGGATGCCCAGCGACCCGAACACAACCGCGAGCCTTTTGGTTTTATGGATGGCCTTTCGCAACCGACCGTCGAGGGTACCCTCATTGGGACTGCTACCGCCGACCACCAACCGATTATAAAGGCCGGTGAATTTGTACTGGGTTACGAAAATGAATACAATCTTTTCCCACCTCAACCCGACCAGCCCGAACTGGCCCGCAACGGGACCTATCTGGTTTACCGCAAACTGGAACAGGATATTGCGGCCTTCTGGAATTTTGTATACCAGGTAGCCAACGCCGACCCGCAGGAGGCCGAGTTTATCGGGGCTAAAATGGTTGGTCGATGGCGGAGTGGTGCGCCTATGATTCTGGCTCCCGACGAGGATAACCCGGACCTGGGTTCCGACCCCGACAAAAGCAACGACTTTATCTTTACCAAAGACGACAAGTTGGGTTACGGTTGCCCGATTGCCTCGCACGTCCGGCGTACCAACCCCCGCGATTCGCTCTTGCCGACCCCCGAAGCTTCTCTAACTTCGGTCCGGCGGCATCGCATCTTACGCCGGGGGCGCGTCTATGGTCCGGCCTACGATCAAGATGTGGTCAAAACGCTTACCGAGGTTGCCCAATCCCACAATTCCAAAGTCTTTATACCCGATACCGATAGCCCGCGCGGCCTGGCCCAGATTTTAATCAATGCCGACCTCAAACGGCAGTTTGAATTTATCCAGCAAAGCTGGGTCAACGACCCCAAGTTCGACGGCCTGTTTGACGACCGCGATCCGATTATCGGCAATAACGGCGACGACCCGGCCACCAGTTATAACATGGCAATCGGGCGGCGACCGGTAAGGCGGCAGCTTCAAAAAATCCCGCGTTTTGTAAACGTTAAAGGGGGAGCCTATATGTTTTTACCGGGTATGGCCGGTTTACGTTTTATTGCGAACCGGGTTTAATATCTGAAAAACCTTGTTGATCAAAGGGGTAATAACGTGGAAGACAACCGTGTATCACAGCCGCCGCCAGCCGAAATAGACAGTCAAGGCGAAAACCCGGTCCCGGCTGCTCCACCAGAGAAACCGGTGCGGACTATCACCATCGAGAAACAGTTGGAGGACATCGGTCGAGTACTCGCGCCACCCGGCATTGCCGAAAAAAGTGGTGCGCAGATATTTCGCTGGTTAATAGGTTTTGTGCCGGTCGGGGCCGGCCTGGCGATAGTGTGGATTTGTATTGCCTATCCTCTTTTGTTACAAAACGAAAAGAGTACCGTGCCGGTTGTAACCACCGTGACTGAACTACGGTCCACTAACCCGGCGGCACCCAGCAGCATCATAACCTCAACTTACCCTATCTCCAATACCGGTACCCTGGGTATTTTTGACCCGGCCCTCGGCAGCAACAGCAAACCCAATCTGTTTTTGTTTGGGTTGCTCATCTTTCTGGTGGCTAGCATTGTGGAGACCTCTTTGATAATGATCTACGGCACCTTGTACGTCAACCGGGAAGAAAACAAAGATTCGCCGCTTGGTTTACCCCAGGGGGCGACCCGGATTTTCTTGCTGATTATCGTAATTTTGGTACTGATCACTTTTTCGCTTTTGCCCGGTTCCTGGGGTGATAACAAGACGGTGGGTATTATGTTTGGTATTTTGTCCACCATCGTCGGGTTTTATTTTGGTTCGGGGGCAGTCTCCGATGGCATCCGGCAAGGCAAGCAAGCCCAGCCTTCGGTCACTGATACCCAGACCACCAACACGGCCGGTCGTTCGGAAACCAGAACAGTCGAAGTAAAACCATCCTCCGATGCTCCGGCGAGCGTTCTAACTCCACCTTCAACCTCGACGGTCGTGGTAGCCCCGCCCTCCGCGCCACCGACTATTCCAAAACAATAAAACAAAAAAGGTAGCCGACTATGAGCGATAACCCAAAACCGGTTGATTTTGATACCGCCCCTCCCGTCCAGGTGGCGCAGTATGACAACTTGATTACTAAATTCGTGCCGGGCTACGAGGTAATATTTCAACTTGCGGCAGCCCACTTTTCGACGGTGTTGCCCAGCCCCGCCCGGATGCTGGTAGTCGGGGCCGGTAGCGGCAAAGAACTGCTGGTTTTCGGACAGGCCAGGCCGGATTGGTCTTTAACCGGGGTGGACCCTTCCGGCCATATGCTTTCGCTTGCTCGTCGCAAGCTCGAACAGGCCGGTATTAAGGCCACTCTCCACCAGGGCCTGGTCCAGGATTTACCCACGACCGAGCGTTTTGACGCGGCTACCTGTATCCTCGTTACCCACTTTTTACCGGACGACGGTTCAAAGCTGGCCCTGTTAAAAAGTATTGCCGAACGGCTTCCGCCCGGTGCCCCGCTGATCCTGCTTGATATTTATGGCGGGGCGCAATTTGTCCGGGAGTTTGGTCCCACCTGGATTGCACACGGTCACGGGATGGGAATACCGCTTGAGGTAATCACAAACCTGGAAAAAGGCCATGCCCAGTTTTTTCCTGTTTCGGAAGAACGCAGCCTGGAGTTGCTGGCCGAGGCCGGTTTTGAAAAGGTTCGCCGGTTTTATTCAGCCCTGATTTATTGCGGCTGGATTGCCACTAAAACAGCCTGATGCTAGCCGTTAAGGCAAGCTTAAGAAAGCCGTGAGAAACGGCTAAGAAGATTCTTATTTTTTGGCAATCAAGCGGGGATGGTTTAAACCAAAAAGAGAGCCGTTTACGACTCTCTTTTTGCTTATTTTCAGGGGATAAGGCGTGCTGGGACTAGCAGCCGTTCATCGACCAGCTACCCTTTTTGTTAAACAGATTGGGCAGGGTGCGGAACAGGTATTTTGGCCGGGTGTGGTACATTGCCATCATCTTTTTCTGGGCAAATTCCACCTCGCCAGCCGTCAGGTTGTCCAGGCGCATTACGCTGTGATAAACATCGTAGTGGTGCCAATCGCGGTCAAAGATGCGGTCCTGATAGGTCGTCCAGTCGTCGGTGCCGACGTAGGGGGTGAGAATATTGATCCAGAGCATTTCCGGGTTGAGGTCCATAAGGTAGCCGAAGTTTTTGTTCAGGCTCTCGTGGGTCTCGCCGGGGGTACCGATAATGGTGGAGGCCAGGCTGACGATATTATACTTTTTGAGGGTTCGGACCGCCAGGAAGTTATCATCGACGGTCGCTCGTTTGCGGTACAGCTTGAGCGTGTCAGCATCCATATTTTCGACACCAAGCAATACCGCCTCGCAACCGGCCCGCGACATCAGTTGGACCATCTCCGGGTGATCGGCAATCGAGTTGCAACTACACTGAGCCGACCAGGTAAACTTCATACCGCGTTTGAGAATTTCTTCGCAAAATTCTATGGTGCGTTTGTAGTTGGTTGAGAACAGGTCGTCCACAAAGAAAAAGTTGTCAAAACCCAGGGCCATCGCCTGACTGACTTCTTTAAGCATATTTTCAGGACTGCGGGCGCGCCATTTGGCTCCGTAGATCGAGGTCACAATACAGAACGAGCAATCGTAGGGACAGCCCCGGCTACCGGAAATCTGGAACATCGGTTTGCCGAGCTTGCCAAAGCGGTTGAACGAGGCTCCCTGGTAAAGCTTGAAATTGAGTAGGCTGTGGTCCGGGAGCGGAAGCGAGTCGAGGTCTTTGATCCACATATTGGGCGGGTTGCGCACGATCTCGCCGTGCCGGTTGCGCCAGGTAATCCCTTTTATTTCCGCCGGGTTAAAGCCCTCGCCCCAGGACAAGGCGTTGACCAGGTGAAGCATCGTAACTTCGCCCTCACCGCGCACGATATAATCGACCGCCCCGGTTTTGAGGGTGTTTTCCTCGTCAAAGGTAACGTGATTGCCACCCATTACCACGATTTTACCCAGCTTTTTCGCCAACTTAGCCACCTGGATCGCTTCCGGGTAGCGCACGGTGTCGGTGGTGATGCCGACAATTTCAACATTGCTGGGGATGTTTAACTTCTCGCCGCTTTTTACATCGTTAATTGCTACCTGATGACCGGCCTGTTTCAGGATGGTGGCCGGGTAGAGCAGGGCTAGCGGCAGGGTATTAAAAGTCAACAGTTTGGCGAAACTCTTGTCGAAACCCGGCACCGGCGGGTTGATAAAGAGGACGTTCATGGGTTTGGCAGGTTTGGTGTCTACCATCGCCTGCTTTAATTCTATGGTGTTAAGGACTGCCATAAAATAATTATCTCCTCTTGCCGGGTTTCGGCTTTTTTCCTCTGAATGATATTTGGTTGAAAGTTTGTAACTACTCTGGCCCCACCCCTGACCCCTCCCCAGGGCTACCAGTGGACGGGGAAAGAAGAAGAAAAGTATTTACAGGGGCACCCAGCGGGTACCCGCCTGTATTACCCCCCGCAAGGGCTGCGCCCCCACGACCCCTGCTTCGATCCTCTACAAAGGTCTGATGAGTACTTACGAAAGTTTTTGATTGTTTGCTGGTATCGCAGTTATAAAATGGCAATCCAGGCTTTGTTAGCATGCTTATTATCTAGCTTCCGGTCAGCTTAATCTGTAGTTACAACTACACCTCGCACCGGTTTTAAGCATTTTGCCATTTATCGGCGCAAATCCAGGCTTTTATAAGTTGTGACTTTTAATTTACCGAGTTTTGGATTATAATTAGCACTCGATAGCAATGAGTGTTAGAATTGTATAAAAGATCGTCCCAAACCTCTTGACAGACCTCCCCTCTTGGAGTAACATTAGTTTAGTTAGCACTCTTGATGCCTGAGTGCTAAAACAATTAAGAATTTAGCTGAAGTAATTAAATAGCCTAATTCAAGGTAGCCTTTGAAAGAAACATTGATACTTTTTGGGTGTCAATAACATTGCTACCGAATCATAAACATCTAAATCTAAGGAGGTTATGGCAAAATGGCAAGTCTAAAGCCGTTGGGCGACCGCGTGGTAATTAAACCGACGCCGAAGGAAGAAGTCACCAAGAGTGGGATTCTGCTTCCCGATACCGCGAAGGAAAAGCCGCAGGAAGGTACCATCATAGCGATTGGTGCGGGCAAACTGGATGACAAAGGTGTGCGCAATGCCCTGGAAGTCAAAGAAGGCCAGAAAGTTCTGTACGCCAAGTACGCCGGTACCGAGTTCAAAATCGAAAACGAAGAGTATTTGATTTTGAGCGAGAAAGACATTTTAGCCATCGTCGAAGGCTAAGAGCAAGCACCGGTTTGTGACCGGTATAAGCTTAAGTTAGAAATTTTGTAAAAGATTTTCAGAATCAGAGGAGACAAGGAACAATGGCAAAGCAGTTGCAGAACGCCGATGAGGCTCGCCAGTCGCTAAAGCGGGGCGTAGATATTTTGGCGAATGCTGTTAAAACTACCCTCGGCCCTAAAGGCCGCAACGTGGCCCTGGACAAGAAGTTCGGTGCCCCGACCGTGACCCACGACGGTGTAACCGTTGCTAAAGAAATTGAACTCAAAGACCCCTTCGAGAACATGGGCGCGCAGCTTCTGAAGGAAGCCGCTACCAAGACCAACGACGTGGCCGGTGATGGTACCACCACTGCGACCGTGCTGGCTCAGGCTATCGTACACGAAGGTTTGCGCAACGTGGCTGCCGGTGCCAACCCGATGCTGTTAAAGCGCGGAATTGACCTGGGCGTTAGTGCCATCGTCGAACACCTCAAGAGCCTGGCTACCCCGGTCGTAGACCGCGCCCAGGTGGCTCAGGTTGCCACTATTTCGGCGGCTGACGCTGAAATCGGCGAACTGATTGCCGAGGTTATGGAAAAGGTCGGCAAAGACGGCGTTATCACCGTTGAGGAGAGCCGGGGCCGCGAGTACGAAAAAGAGTATACCGAAGGTATGCAAATTGATCGCGGTTACATCAGCCCTTACTTTGTAACCAACTCCGAGCGCATGGAAGCCATCCTGGAAGACCCTATGCTGCTCCTGACCGATAAGAAGATCAGCGCAATCGCCGATATTCTGCCGGTTCTGGAGAAGGCCCTGAGTGCCGGGAACCGCAACTTCCTGATTATTGCTGAAGATGTCGACGGCGAAGCCCTGGCGACCCTGGTCGTCAACAAGCTGCGCGGTACCTTCAACCTGTTGGCCGTCAAGGCTCCTGGTTTCGGCGACCGCCGCAAAGAAATGCTCCGCGACATCGCCATCCTGACCGGTGGTCAGGTTATCAGCGAAGAACTGGGCCGCAAACTGGAAAGTGCCACTCTGGCCGACCTGGGCCGCGCCAAGCGCGTGGTTGCCACCAAAGATGATACCACCATCATTGCCGGTGACGGTAACGAGAAGGAAATCAAATCTCGCGTGGACCAGATCAAGGCTCAGATCGAGCAGACCACCAGCGATTTCGACCGCGAGAAATTGCAGGAGCGGTTGGCTAAACTGGCCGGTGGCGTTGCCGTCATCCGCGTCGGTGCCAGCACCGAAACCGAACTGAAAGAGAAGAAGCACCGCGTAGAGGACGCTCTGAGCGCGACTCGCGCCGCCGTTGAGGAAGGTATCGTGCCGGGTGGTGGCGTTTCGCTGCTAACCGTCATCTCCGCCCTCGATACCGTCAAGGCGGAAGGCGATGTCTTCACCGGGGTTCAAATCCTGCGCCGCGCTCTTCAGGAGCCAATTCGCCAGATCGCGGTCAACGCCGGTCAGGATGGTAGCGTTATCATCCAGAACGTGTTGCGCTTCCAGGCCGAAGGCAAGAAGAATCACGGCTACGATGTTATCAGCGGCGAGTACGTTGACACCATCGAAAAGGGTATCATCGACCCGGTCAAGGTAACTCGCAGCGCGGTCGAAAACGCCGCCTCGATTGCCGGTATGATCCTGACCACCGAGGCCCTGATCACCGACCTACCCGAAGAGAGATCGGCTGCTCCGGCGATGCCGGGCGGCGGCATGGACTACTAAGATAGTCCTGCCCCTGACGCAAAGTACTAAAAAGAGCTTGCCCGACCAATTGGCCGGGCAAGCTTTTTTGATCTTAACCAGTAACTACTCACCAAATCTCGGTAGAGGATCGAAGCAGGGGTCGTGGGGGCGGGTACCCTCTGGGTGCCCTGCGGGGGGTCTTAAAGGCGGGTACCCTTTGGGTGCCCCCGTTAATATTCTTTTCTTCTTTTCTCCGTCCAATGGTGGCCCTGGGGAGAGGTCAGGGGTGGGGCCTGATTAGTTACTAAAATTCAACTTAAACGCCAGGCAATTCTGGGAATTGTTATCTCAAGCCTTTCTTAGGTAGCCGCCAGACCGTACTTTGGCCGGTAATAATGATTTCTTAATCAAATTCTTAGCTGGCGAGCAAACTTCCCTTGCGCTCTGGCGTAAGATATAAAAGGATCAGATCAGATTGGCCGGATAAATTCTTAGCTGGCCGGAATATATTTATGAAGCAAGTTTTCTTGAAGTTATCCAAACACAGATCGTGAGTGCAAACAATGGAACCTGTTAACCCGGAGTATCTTTTCCACGACGACAAAAACGACCGCGCCGCCCAGTCCGACAACGCCGCCCAACCGGCCAATCCTTACCACGCCAATCCAATGACCGCCCCTAACCCCTACGGTACCTGGGGCCAGCGGGATGCTTCTGCCGCGCCGGTCGGCAATCCCTACCAGAATTTCCAACCGGAGACGGCCACGCCCTATCCCGGTCAGCCGCCTCTGGAAGATTTTCGCCAGTTGCCATCCACTCCTACCCCGCGTGCCCGGATGGGTTTCGACCCCAGCCAGTTATACCGACCGCGCTGGACTTATGTTTTCCTGGGCCTGATCATTGCCGCCTTCGTCGGTCAGGTCGCCACTGGCTATAGTCTATCTAGTGGAAACAAACTCGGCACCCTGACCGATTGGGGAGTCCTGTACAAACCATTAGTCCTCGATGGCGAATGGTGGCGGCTCATTACCCCGATTTTCTTGCACTTCGGCTTACAGCACATCCTGTTCAACAGCCTGGCTTTGCTAGTTTTTGGGATGCAGCTCGAACAGTGGTTCGGCGGGAAGCGGTTTGTGGCTATTTTCTTTCTGACCGGTATTGCCGGAAACCTGGTCACTTTGCTGGCTACCACCCAGGACGGTGCTATTTCTGCCGGAGCCAGTGGGGCCATCTTTGGTATCCTGGGGGCCAGCCTGGCTTTCTTCTACCGCAACCGCAACAATCTGGGAGCCTACGGCCAGAGTGCCCTGCGCAATATGGTCATCAACGCCGGGCTAAACCTGGCTTTCACCTTTGGCGTACCCGGCATCAGCATTACGGCCCATCTTGGCGGTCTGGTAGCCGGGCTATTTCTGGGCTACTTCTTGTCTTCCCCGCAGCTAATCCGGCTACCTAGCCCTGCGACGAACACCGGCAATCGCCTCGCGCCTGGCCCTGCCGGTACCGTCCTCCAATTATGGTGGCCCGCCGCTGCCCTGGCCGTCGCCGAGATAGTCGCCTTCCTGATGGTCAGATAGAAAGAATTGCTACAGGCCGGGGAAAGCCAAACTTTCTCCGGTCCCTTCTCAACTTTACCTCTAGCCGTAGGTCTCCTTTCTCTGGTCCCGCCAGTTTCAAAATCGCCGGAAATTTGGTTTTTAGACCAAAATCGTCTATCTTATATTTAGTAAAATCAAAACAGCAATACCCAAAATCTATTTACTCAGGAGACAAAGATGGACCTAAAAGGCAAAGTAGCACTGATCACCGGCGGGGGTACCGGCCTGGGCCGCGAGATTGCCCTCCAACTGGCCGCCGAAGGCATGACGCTGGCAATTAACTATTCGCGTTCGGAGAGTGAGGCTAACGAAACCGTGACCGAACTCCAAAAACTGGGGGTCCAGGCCCAGGCCTTCAAGGCCGATGTCGGTCAGACCAGTCAGATTCGGGAAATGATCGCTGCCGTCGATCAGGCTTTTGGCCGGATCGATTTGCTGATCAACAATGCCGGAACCACCCGTTTTATCCCTATGTCAGACCTGGATGCGGTTACAGAGGAAGATTGGGACAACATAATGGCAGTCAACGTCCGCAGTGCCTTCTTCGCGGCCCAGGCGGTCGCCCCGGTTATGCGCCGCAACGGGGGCGGCCACATCATCAATACCACCTCGGTCGCCGGGCAACGGGCCGTAGGCAGCAGTCTACCCTATGCCGTTTCCAAAGCCGCCCTGATCCACCTCACCCGGTGTCTGGCGACCGGTCTGGCTCCCGATATTCAGGTGAATTCGGTGGCACCTGGTTTGCTGGTTACTCGCTGGGGAGCGCGGCACGGTGACGAAGTTATCCAGCGTATGAGCCAGGCCGCCCTTATGAAGAAAGTCACCGATCTGGACGACACCGCCGCCGTCTACGTCATGCTCGCCAAAAACAACAGCATGACCAATCAGATCATTACAGTAGACGCCGGTTTAATCTAAGCAACCTGCAAAATTTCCTTGCTACCATAACCGGCTTTACAGGTCAGGCTGGTTATAGTACCGGGTTAATTTTATTTTCAGGAGAAAATTGTGACTAATAGTGCCGAGAATAACCACTCTTTTCAACCTTTTGCCGCCCAGATGTCCGAGGCCGGTCTGGCCCCGATTGTGATTGACACTTTCCACTACTACTACGATCAACTGGTTCAAGGCAACACCGGCATGATCGGCGAAAACGAACTTCAGGCGGTTCCTACCCTACCTGACGCTAATAATCTCCAGCATTTTGCCGAAGCCGGACGGCAAGCTCTCGCCCGGAGCGTAATTATAAAGCTCAACGGCGGTCTCGGCACCAGCATGGGTCTGGACAAAGCCAAATCCCTCCTCAAAGTTAAGGACGGCCTCAGCTTTCTCGACATTATTGCTCGCCAGGTGCTAGACCTGCGAAAAGAGTCCGGCAGCCCGGTTCCGCTCGTCCTGATGAACAGCTTTAATACCGAACAGGACTCCTTGCAAGCCCTATCGGCTTACCCCGACCTCTCGCTGGCGGGTCTGCCGCTATCTTTTATCCAGAACAAAGTCCCCAAAGTTTTGCAAGATGGTTTAGCCGCGATTACCGATCCGGCCCTGGCCGAATTGGCCTGGTGCCCACCCGGTCACGGCGATATTTATACGGCCCTTCAGACCTCCGGTATGTTAAACCAGTTGCTGGAACGTGGCATTGAATATGCCTTTGTCTCCAACGCCGACAACCTGGGCGCGGTGCTGGACCAAGCCATTCTGGGCTATTTCGCTACCCAAAAACTACCCTTCCTGATGGAAGTGGCCGACCGCACCGAAGCCGACAGCAAGGGTGGACATCTGGCCGTTCGCCACGACGGTCGAATGGTGCTACGCGAGGTAGCTCAATGCCCACCCGAAGCCCTGGCTGCCTTTAGCGATATTACCCGCTACACCTATTTCAATACCAACAATATCTGGTTGCACCTGCCTACCCTGCGCCAGACCCTTGCGCAGAATCAAAACGTTCTGAAGCTGCCCCTCATCCGCAACTCTAAAACGCTCGACCCCCGCGATCCGGCTTCGCCCAAAGTTTACCAGTTGGAAACCGCGTTTGGGGCCGCTATCGAAATTTTTCAGGGAGCGGGAGCCTTGCGAGTGCCACGTCAGCGTTTCGCCCCGGTCAAACTCTGCTCGGATTTGTTGGTTCTGTGGTCCGACGCTTACCTGCTGACTCCCGCTCACCGGGTTATCCTCAACCCGGCCAACCCGCACGAGCTACCTATCGTCAAACTCGATAACCGCCATTACAAATTCATCCACCAGCTAAACGCGCATTTTCCTCACGGTGCGCCTTCCCTTACCAACTGTCGCAACCTTGAAATCGAAGGCGATATTTACTTTGGCAACCATATCAAAGTCGAAGGCGCGGTACATCTCGTCAACGCCCAGCCCGAACCGCTATATCTGCCCGATGCCACCATTTTGTCCACTGACACCCCAACCGGTTAAGCTCTAGGTGCAAAAGTTGGTTAATTAGGATTTTCGCTTACACTTCAGCAGGTGAGGTGTGAGCGAAAGTCTTATTTTATTGAAGTAGCCAGCTATTCTTTGAGGTCTGGGTTAGGTTATAATAGGCTTCAGAGCGGGCAAGCCAGTGTCGGTTGCCCGCCAGCGAAACTTGATCTGTGGGTAGCAAATGGCTACCGGGAGGAAAACCACCATGTTTCCACTGGGTAAAGGTAGTTATTCCCGGCAGGCTCACGTAGCATTGCCGGAAGGTACATTTGAAGATGAACATGGGCGAGAAGGGTTTTATGGGCGAGTATCTCACCTCTATCACCAGCACCCGCCTACCGGTTGGACCCGGATCGAGGGACCGCTAAAGCCCCGCGCCATCGATTGCCGGAAATTGGAAAAAGCCTCAGCCCTTCGCAACGACGATCCGTTTGGCGAACCGGTCACTTTTCTTTATAACGACGACCTGGCTTTGCGGATCGTCCGGCCAGGCGGGGCGATGCCGTACTTTGCCCGTAACGGCGATGCCGACGAGGTATATTTTATCCACCAGGGGGCCGGGCAGATGTTGAGCGACTACGGACCGTTGCGCTACACGCGCGGCGATTACCTGGTGATACCGCGCGGCACGACCTACCGAATGCTACCGGATGGGGCGGCTGGCGACGAATTTTATTTGCTGATCGAATCGTTTAGCGAAATCAAAGTTCCGGTCGGCGAACGCGGTATGCTAGGCGTAAACGCTCAGTATGATATGGGGGTAGTCGAGACCCCCGAACCGGCTCCCGCCGCACCGGGCGATCTGGCCGGAAGCCGGATCGGACCGCAGGGGGAAACCGAATGGGAGGTTCGGATCAAACGCGAGGGCCAGTATACCTCGGTTTTCTACCCGTTTAACCCGCTGGACGTGGTTGGTTGGAAAGGTGATCTCTGTCCGCTTAAACTCAATATCAAGGATTACCGGCCTGTAATGAGCCACCGGGTCCATCTGCCGCCCAGCGTTCACACCACTTTTCTGGCCCAGAATTTTGTGATTTGCAGCTTTGTTCCGCGCCCCTTTGAAACCGATCCCGAAGCCATGCGCGTACCATTCTTTCACCGCAACATCGATTACGATGAGGTTTTGTTTTATCACGACGGCAATTTCTTCAGCCGTCACGGGATTGATGCCGGGATGATCACCTGGCACCCGCAGGGTATCCATCACGGTCCCCATCCGAAGGCTATTGGGGCAGTGCGTCACAAGACCGAAACCGACGAGTATGCCGTGATGCTCGACACCCGGCGGCCTCTAAAAATGGCGGAGGCCGCTATCCCCGCCGAATGGCCGGAGTATCATATGAGCTGGTCGATGTAATAAATTAGAGATGGCCCGGTTAGAGAAATTGCAACTACACAGGCCCCACCCC
Organism: Chloroflexia bacterium; assembly: GCA_038322625.1. GTDB lineage: Bacteria > Chloroflexota > Chloroflexia > Chloroheliales > Chloroheliaceae > 54-19. The sequence continues at coordinate 80,293 of JBBQGA010000006.1, read as the reverse complement.
TGACCTCTCCCCAGGGCCACCATTGGACGGAGAAAAGAAGAAAAAAAGAGAAGTAAACAGGGGAGACCCCTGTATGACCCCCCGCGTGGGCTGCGCCCCCACGACCCCTGCTTCGCTCCTTTACAGCGGTTTGGTGTCTAATTACAAGAAATTGAGGTCTATTTGGCTCCGGTAAGCGGTATATTAACGATAGCCTGTCCCGACCGCAAAGGGATCGTGGCGAGTGTAACCGGTTTTCTGGCAAGTCATGGCGCGAACATTCTCGATGCTAGCCAGCACAGCGATCTGGCAGTCAAGGCCTTTTTCATGCGGGTGCAGTTTGAACTGACCGGCCTGGACCTGGCTCGCCAGGCGATTGGCCCGGCTTTCGAGGCCGTCGCCCGGCCTTTTGAAATGAACTGGCAGTTGCATTTCTCCGACCGGCCAAAAGTCACGGCGATTCTGGTTTCCAACCTCGACCATTGTCTGTATGATCTGTTGTTGCGCCGTCAGGCCGGGGAACTGGCGACCCGGATCGCCCTGGTAATCAGCAATCACGCCACTCTCGAACCGGTAGCCCGGCATTTTGGGCTACCTTTTTTCCATCTACCGGTAACGCCTGCCAACCGGAGCGAACAGGAAAGCCGTATGCTGGAATTGCTCCAACAGCACGAGGTCGAATTGATCGTGCTGGCTCGCTATATGCAAATCCTCAGCCCGGCCATCGTGGCCCAGTACCCGGCCCGGCTGATCAATATCCATCATAGTTTTCTACCGGCTTTCGTCGGTGGCCGACCCTATCACCAGGCATACGAGCGGGGCGTAAAAATGATCGGTGCCACCAGTCATTATGTCACCGACGAACTCGACCAGGGGCCGATTATCGCCCAGGATGTAACCCAGGTCAGTCACCGGGATGGTGTCGACGATTTGATCCGCAAAGGCCGCGACCTGGAACGGGTGGTACTGGGCCGCGCCGTCCGGGCGCATCTGGATAATCGGGTGCTGGTTTATGGCCGCCGCACGGTCGTTTTCGATTAAGAACCGGCGGCTAAATACTGAGAGAGGTCCTTCGCTTAGTGTTGCCTACCGAAAAACCTGATGAGCTTCTAGCAAAAAAGCTCAAACCATGTTACCAAACCACCTTTTAAGTTAGGAGCATAAATGGATCAAACTGACAGTGACAAGCACCTGGAACTGGTAAGGCATCATTGGAATGAGTTGGCCCAGCAGTGGGACGAGGCAGCCCAGCAGCGACCGGTTTTGGACCAACGCTGGCAAGACTGGTCGCCCTCGCTCCGGTCATTTTTGCCAGTTCCCGACCGGGCTATCAAATTGCTGGATGCCGGTTGTGGACCGGGCTACCAGAGCAATTTGTTTGCTCATTTTGGCTTCAGGGTCAAAGCCTGTGATCTTAGCCCGGTCATGATCGAATACTCGCAAAGTCGCTCCCGGACTTTAGGGCTGGCGGAACCGGTGGAATTTGAAGTGAGTAGTATTGAACAGATGCCCTACCAATCGGAAGAATTTAACATTGTTCATAGTCGGCTAGTATTGGATTTTACTCCCCACCCGGCCTATGCTTTGAAAGAATTACGCCGGGTAAGCAAACTGGGTGGGAAATTAATTTTATCGACGCTGGGTGCCAACTCACCGGTAAAATTTGAACGGTGGAAGCGTTTCTTACAGGGAATCGATTCCTCGGCAGAACCCTATAATGATGTGTTGAACGGAATTACTCCCTGGGAAGTCGAAAGTCTGTTGCCGGTTCTGGGCTGGAAACTATTACATCAGGAAGGCTACTATGGCCCTTCGATGAGTGGTAATCAAAATCCCTTTAACGAAGAAAATATGCAACCGCAGCCAATAGTGTTTCAACAAACTGTTTGTACCGGCTGGACGATAGTAGCTGAAGCAGTATTGTAATTAAAAAGATTGCCGTAAATTCATTCTCGACCTCTGGAAAAGCAAGTTTGCCTAATATGAGTTGTTTGTTATAATTAAAAGGTAAAATCGAAACAAGCAGGATTAACCGGCCACCCTGAAAAGGGTCCACCGACAAGGATTTCCGAGTGATACGATCTAGCGAACTGAATGAGGTCGGGCAGGTTTCGCTACCTCCCACATTTAAAAGCGATCTCGATATTGTAATTGTCAATTATAATACAGCCGCTTTGCTGCGCGATTGTTTGCGGTCGGTGTTTGCCAGCCGCTGCGATTTTCGCTGGCGGGTGTGGGTAGTCGATAACGGCTCGACCGACGATAGTGTGGCAATGGTCCGCCAGGAATTTGAACCAGTTTACCCGCAACTAACAGTGATCGCCAGTCCGAAAAACGGCGGCTTTGCCTACGGCAACAACCTGGCTTTAAGCCGGATTTGCCCCCCGTCCGAGGCTAACAAGGCCCAAACCACCGAAATGGGCGTGGGACGGTGGCCGGAAGCCCACTTTGTACTGCTGCTCAACCCGGATACGGTGGTCGGAGCGGATTGTTTCCAGGTTGCTTACGATTTTATGCTGGCCCATCCAAAAGCCGGCGTGATGGGGCCAAAGCTGGTCAAAGCCAATGGCGCACTCGATTTGGCCTGTCGGCGTAGTTTCCCGACCCCCGAAGTATCGCTCTACCGGATGCTGGGCCTGAGCAAACTTTTCCCCCAAAACCGTAAATTCGCCCGCTACAACTTAACCTATCTGGATGTTGATACGTTATATGAGGTAGATAGTGTTTGTGGGGCATTTATGCTGGTGCGGGCCGAAGCACTCCAGCAGGCCGGTTGGCTCGACGAAGCCTTCTTTATGTACGGAGAGGACCTGGATTGGTCTTACCGGATTAAACAGCAGGGCTGGCAGGTGTTTTACAACCCGGCGACCACCGTCATTCACTATAAAGGCGAAAGCAGTAAACAACGTAGTACCGGGGCGATTTTGAATTTTTACGATGCGATGCTGGTTTTCTATCGCAAACACTACGCCCGGCAGACTTTTTTCCTGCTAAACTGGCTGATCTACCTGGGTATTTATGCTAAAGGGGCACTGGCTCTTTTTCGCAACGCCCTAAGGCCCAAAGACCGCAAACGGGTTAGCTAAAATAATACGGCAGATTGATTTGAAAGACTCGCTCGACACAACTAACAACGCCGCCGGTCGAGGCGCGCGCCCAACCGAAGCGGCTGACTCCGCGCTGGAGGAACTGGACGGACTGGTTGAAATAAGCCAGGCTGAACCGCTCGCCCCTGACCAGAACCGTCTGACCCTTAGCGATACCCACAAATGGGTCTGGGTGCAGTTCCTTTTCTTTGCCTTCCAATTGGCCCTCGACCTGGGGAGTATCGTTGGCGGATTTTTGAGCGCGTACTGGCTGCGCCGCCATATCCAGGTGGGCGGGTTTTTTATCGATTTTCAACCCGCTAATTATAATGTCATATTGTTGCTATCGACCGGCTCGATCCTGGCGGCCTTTTACAACAAAGGGCTTTATCGGCTCAAACGCGGCTATAGCAAGATCGATGAGTTCTACCGGCTATCGGCGGCAACCTTCCTGGGACTGGTGCTGGCGGTTTTCCTGAATTCCTGTCTTTTAGGACCGACTTTTCAATATTCGCGGATTATCCTGGTTTACTCTTTTATCCTGATTACCGGCCTGACCTTGCTGGTCCGGCTGATATTCGGGGCACTGGTGGCCTTTTTGCGGCGGCTGGGGATTGCCCAGGTGCGGATATTAATCGTGGGAGCCAGCGAAGCGACCAACCGGATCGGCAAGCGGGTCCAATCCTCGCCGGACCTGGGCTATTTGATCGTGGGGACGGTTTGCGATAAGACCGGCCACCCGCATAAATGTGAACCGGTGCCGGGTATGCCGCTACTGGGCCACCTGGACCGGCTACCGGAGATTATACAGGCTCAAAAGGTAGATGAATTGATCATCACAGCTTCCGGGTCGTCGCAGGAGCAGTTATTCGACCTGGTGGCTCTGTGTGATGATTTGCCGGTAAACGTGCGGATTTACCCGGAAGCGTTCCAGCTTGTCACCACCAATGAAGTAACGATCAGCCCGCTAACCGGTCTGCCGCTGGTATCGGTCAAAGATGTAGCCTTACGCGGGGTAAACCGGGTGATCAAGCGGGTGATGGATATTACAATCAGTGCGCTGGTGCTGGTTATGCTCTCCCCCCTGATGCTATTTGTCGCCATAATGATCAAACTGAGCGACCCCAACGGACCAGTCTTTTTTACCCAGCAACGGGTCGGGCTGGACGGTAAACCGTTTACGATCTTAAAATTTCGCTCGATGCGAATTTTAGCTGATAAGGCTCAGGCTGGTTGGACCACCGCCAACGACCCACGCCGCACCCGGTTAGGCCGCTTCATCCGGCGGTTCAGCCTGGACGAGTTGCCCCAGTTTATAAATGTTTTGCTGGGAGATATGAGTATTGTCGGTCCGCGACCAGAACAGGAGAAGTTTGTCGAGCAATTCAGCCAGAGCATTCCCCGCTATATGCGCCGCCACAAAGAAAAGGCCGGGATCACCGGTTGGGCGCAGGTCAACGGGCTGCGGGGCGACACCTCGATTGCCGAGCGTACCCGCTACGACCTGTATTACGTCGAAAACTGGTCAGTATTGTTTGACCTGAAAATCATTCTCAAAACGATCCTAGTGGTATTCACCGACAAGAACGCCTATTAGCTACCCATCTGGCAACCACAAAAAAGAAAAAGTGTAACTACTCAGGCCGTATTCCCACAAACGGAACTAAAGCGGGGGTCGTGGGGCACCCATAGGGTACCCGACCCCGGCGCGGGGTCAAAGGGGTCTGAGTAGTTACTAAAAAGTAAAGAAGCTGGCCGGAGGTGGCCCGGTCTGGAGGAAATTAGATGTCGAAAGCACCTTATGGAATACTACTATTACACGGCTTAAGCTCCCACATCAGTTGTATCGACCCGGTGGTGCCGCGCCTGGCGAAATACAATTTGCCCTACCGGATGCCAATATTGCGCGGTCACGGTACGCAATCCTCCGATTTACAGGGTGTTAAGTGGCAGGACTGGCTGGAGGACGGCCAGAAAGCCTTTGACGATTTGCGGACCGAATGCGAGAAGATTATCATTGTATCCCTCTCAATGGGTAGCCTGGTCGGCATAAACCTGGCGATAAACAATCCGGCTTACTGCGCCGGGCTGGTCTGTATCGCCCCGGCCCTCAAGTTAAAATCGCCTTTGATGCCGTTGGTGCCGGTACTCGCAAAGGTCATCCCGGTATTCAAGCCAAAACCCGACCCCAAAAGCTATTTCGACCAGGCCCAATTTGAAACCAATCAGAATTATAAGGAAATGCCCTCCTCGGCCCTGGTCGCTCTCTTGCGCTTCCAGCAATACACTCGCCCGGTCGCGCGGCTCGCCAAACTGACGGTGCCCACCCTGATTTTACAAACTACCCAGGACCTGACAGTTAGTCCCCAGATTTCCCAATTTATTTATGATACGATTACCAGCCAGGATAAGCGGCTGGTCTGGTTCCACCAAAGCGGTCACGAAATGCTGCGCGACGGGCAGCGCGAGGAAGTGCTGGACCAGATTGAAAATTTTATTGTAGAATTGACTAATATCGGCCAACAGTCATCTAAACAATCATCTATAGCAAATTAAGGGGAGTTTATGCAAAGACTTCTTATCGGCAGGGCAGTCGGATGGCTGACCCTGTTTTTTGGACTGAGCGGCCTACTGATGGCCTGCGGTCAGAGCGGCAGTGATACCCCCGGCCCGGCTATTATTTTTACTACAACCAACGCCGTCACCACGCCGTCCACCGGGGCCAATCCTACCACCGCTCCGGCCAGTACCACTGCTCCAAGCGTTTCTACCGCCGCCGCATCTGCCGGGGTCAAACCGGTCGATACCGGCAAAATTGTCTACGATACCGCCGACAATCAAATTTTCGTGGCTAACCCGGATGGCAGCCGCCCGACCAAAATCGCCAGCGGTCATTCGCCGCTGTTCTCGCCGGATGGCAAACGGGTGGCATTTGTCGTGACCGAAGGCCAGGCCCTGGGCAACCCGCCTCTAAAATCGACTATTTCGTCGGTTAACCTGGATGGCACCGGCCAGCAGGATTATTGCCCGGTCAAAACCAACCTGGTTATATCGCTGGTGAGTTGGTCGCCGCGCGGCAAATTTATCGCTTTTCGAGGCGTTCCGGCCAATACCGATGCCCTCAGCCAGATTTATCTTTGTACCATCGCCTCGCGGACTGCCGCCAGCGAAGGGATTAAAGTCACCCAGGGCGATGTATTATTGGCCTACGATTGGACCCCTGATGGCGGCAATGCCCTCTGGCAAAGCGGCAAAGATAACTTTAATATTTACTATGGCGACCCCGACAAAGCCGGTAAAGATGCTACCAACGTTTCCAACGGCTTAAACCGGGCCAGCATCCTGGGAGATCGCAAGCTTTACGAACAGGCCAACTTCGCACCGGACGGCAAAACGATTGCAATTGTCGGCTCCAAATTATTTTTTGTGAGTGTACCGGCCTCGAAAAGCCCTTTTGACGGCAAAATTATCGACGGCCTGAGCAATCCGATCTACCTGGCCTGGTCGCCCGATAGCCAGTCGGTGTTGGTAGTAGATAGCGAGGCTAACTCGCGCAGCCTGAAACTGGTCGAGTTGGCGACCGGCAAAGTCAGCAAAATGGTCGATAAAGTCGGCGGCGGGGTGGATTGGATCGGCCCGAAAGCCTGAGGAGTAAGATGTTTTATCCTTTTAATTATTTTCATAAGCCGCGCGATTTTGTGCTGGCTCGCACGACCTTGCTGGAGTGGTTGCGGAGTGGCAAAGCTTTTTTCAGCCTGGGACTTCCGGCTAACATCGAACCACGAAAGTTAAGCGAAGCCGAGCTAAATCAGGTGGAGGGCTGGATCGATGATGACTGGCAGGGCAGTGCCTTTGGCGGTTATAGCGTCAGCCAGACGGACGCAAAAAATGAGGGGTATTGCCATTTCGTTCTCGAAAACGAGCAGACCGAGGCTAGCTTGAGCAGTTTGATCGTCGAGCAAACCAGCGATCCTGCCGGGCGGAATATTGTGCAAACCGCTCTAAAGGCCATGCTCAACGAACACCCACAGCTAGAGCGTCTGAGTTTGCCAGACATCTATCGTAATGACACCGCAGCACTGTTGGCGATATTAGGTGAAAACCACCCGCCGGAAAGCTGGACGGTTGAAACCTCGGCGGGTAGGCTCGAATTAAGCCGAACTGATTTTGAGGAAGCTCAGGAAGAACCGGCGGAAGCTGACAGCCGGTCAAAGATCGAGAACGGGGTCGGAGGCTGGCTGGAGTTGAGCGTGCGGGCGGTACCGGAGGCGGTCGAGCCGATCACCGAATTATTCGCCCGCTACGGCTATAACCAGGGTGTGGTGATCGAGGAAGCCGTCGAGCCTGGCCCGGATGGCGGAGCCTTGATTGACCCGACCGCCCCGGTGACAATCCGCACCTATATTTCCACCACCGACCAGGCTGCGCTCGGCCAACTGGAAAAGGTACGTCAGGGCTTATTTTACCTGGGCCGCCTGTTGCCTATCGAGGATTTGCAGGTGGCCGAGCGGCGCGAGGAAGACTGGGCTAACGCCTGGAAGGAGTTTTATCAGGTGCACCGAGTGGGCCGCCGGAGTGTGATCAAGCCACCCTGGCAGGAATATACCGCCCTGCCGGATGACATTGTAATCGAAATCGATCCGGGTATGGCCTTTGGAACCGGGTTGCACCCGACTACCCGGCTCTGCTTGCAATTGATGGAGGACCAGCTTGACCCGGCAATCCACCAGAAAGTGCTGGACCTGGGTACCGGCAGTGGCATCCTGGCTATCGCCGCCGCCCGGCTGGGAGTACCCTATATTCTCGGTCTGGATACCGACCCGGTCGCGGTGCAATCGGCTAAAGAGAATGTCGAACGTAACGGGCTGACCGGCCAGATAGTAATGGAAACCGGTTCGCTGGCAATTGAGGAAAATATCAGCGGTGAAGGTGGGTTTTATGCCTTCTCGGCGGAAGCGCAACGCCCACCGGACGAGTTGGCCCGCTCATTGCCGTTTGACGGGATTATCGCCAATATTATTGCCCGGATATTGATTGCCCTGGCCGAACCGATGACCGCCGCCTTGAAGCCGGGCGGACTGCTGATCACCAGTGGCATTATCGGCGAACGGGCCGACGAGGTTGACGCCGCTCTTCAAAAAGCCGGACTGGAACGGGTCGAACGGCTCGAAGAGTCCGACTGGGTAGCTTTTGCTCACCGCCGCCCTTTAGCGTGGGTCTAAGTAGGAATTTGGCTGAAAACTTAAACCAATATAAAGCAGGGGTCGTGGGGGTCGGGTACCCACTGGGTGCCCTGCGGGGGATATACAGGGGTCTCCCCTTAAAATACTCTTTTTATTTTCGCTTCAAGCTCACGAAGTAAGGTTGAAGCGAAAATCCCGTAATAAAACGACACCCTGTATATATGAGGAGGCATTATGCAGCAAGCTGAAAGAGCTAAATTTATTGATTTGAGCCACGTGATCGAGGACGGACTGGTAACTTACAAAGGTCTACCGGCCCCGATCATCTGCGATTATTTGAGCCGGGAGAAATCCAGAGCTAATTATGAACCGGGAACGGAGTTTCAGATTGGTAAAATCGAGATGGTATCCAATACCGGCACTTATGTCGATACGCCTTTCCATCGTTACGCTGAGGGCAAAGATTTATCGCAACTTGAGTTGGAAAGATTTGCCGATCTGGACGGTCTAATCGTGCGAATAGAAAATCAAACCGACCTGGCAATTGGACCGGCGGTTTTTGAGGGGCTTGAACTACAGGGCCGGGCGGTTTTAGTTCAAACCGGCTGGTCCAAATACTGGAATACCCCCCAATATTACGAAAATCACCCCTTTTTGACCGGCGAAGCGGCGACGTTTCTGGTCAATAGCGGAGCAAAATTGGTCGGGATAGATTCGCACAACATTGACGATACGCGCGGTAAATCGAGGCCGGTGCATTCAACTCTTTTGGGTGCGGAAATATTGATTGTCGAACATCTATGCAATCTGGAACAAGTACCGGAGTCAAGCTTCACATTTAGCGCCATTCCTCCCAAATTCAAAGGAGTCGGCACTTTCCCGGTCCGCGCCTTTGTCAGATTAAATTGAGGTTTTTGCTGAAAAATTTTTACAGTAGTAGGGATTTTATAAAGTATATGACTCTGCCAACCCTAACCTCGCTGGCCCACTATTTAATTTAAGACTTTCGCTTGATGACGTAAAGCAATCCGAAGCGGGGGTAGTGGGGGCGCAGCCACTGCGGGGGTTATAAGGGGTCTCCCCTGTCAAAACTCTTTAAATTTCGCTTGAGCTTCACAAAGTGAGGTTGAAGCGAAAGTCCAGAAATAAAAAGGAGAAAGCTGGTGTGCGGTCAGCTTTCTCCTTTGAGCAGGTAGATAACGAAAAAGGAGTTAGTGGAGAACACTAACAAGATGGAGGTAAGTCAGTCAGGCCGGGATTGGCCTGACCGATAGTTAATCCAGAAACTACTTGGCGTCCTGGCCCTCGCTGTTAGAGCGATTGCGGCTGACAGCCAACGCAGCGGCCCCAGCCGCCGCCAGAATACCCAGACCACCCAGAACCGGCGCAGTCAGGTCGGAGCCGGTGGAGGTGTTGCCACCCAAACCGGTCGCAGGAGCGGAAGCCGGAACGGCAGCCGCCGGGGTGCTAGCCGGAGCCGGGGTACTGGCCGGAGCCGCGCCGCCCTGAGCGGGAGCCGCGCCCAGCAGACTGTTAGCAGTCGCCTGAACCTGATCGAACGGGGTACCAACCACGAAAGCGGTCGGGAGGGGGTCTTTCTTCAACACCGCGCTCAACAATGCAACGTGAGTAGCTTCCACACCAACGATGCTGGCAGCCGCAGCAGCCAGGTCGCGGTTCTCGAACCCGCCGCCGGCGGTGTAGTAAGCCCCAACCGCCGCCGACTCCAGAGCCAGCGCAAAGTTCAGGATGTCGTCCTGGGTCTTGAAGGCCGGGAAGTTAATCTTGGTCGGGACCGCCGGGACATCGCCCTTGACGCTCTCGATAGCCGCTTTGATAGCGTTGGCGTGGTCCTGGTGCTGACCGGCAAACTTGGTACCAACCGCTACAAGATCGGCACTCAACAGACCGCTACCGGCAGCCGCTTTGTAAGCCGCTACGGCTACGTTTTCCAGGGTATAAGCAAATTGAAGGGTCGGCAGGTCGCCACCGGCAGCTTCAACCGCCGCCGCGCCAAACAGCAAGCCTTCGCCAACGATACCAGCCGCAGCCAGACCACCACTCACAACGCCAACCTTCTTCAAGAAGGACCGGCGGGAATGGGCATTAGTTAGCCCTTCAAAGGCCAATTTCTCGTATGCCATAAGAATCTTATCTCCTTAAAAATTTCCTAAATGTCTCGTTTGTTGGTTAAATAACTGGTGCAACCTACTTGAAGGGCAGGAAACTCACCGGCGACGGGTCCATTTTCAGGGCCGACCGCAACAACGCGACATGCTCGGCTTCGGCGTTCTGGATGCTGATAACGGCCTGTATCAGGGACTTGTCCTGAAGCTTTTTGATACTATCGAAATAGGTATTGGCAGCGGTCTGCTCAAGGTCGAGGGCGTACTTCAAAATGTCCTCGCCGGTTTTGAAAGCCGGGAAATCAAACTTATCGTCGGCGGGGGGAACGGTACCACCCATTTTGGTTAAAGCGGCGGTGTCAGCTTTTTCGTGCTCGGCGTGCTGACCAGCAATTTTAGTAGCGAGGGCAACAGTTCCGGCATCGAGCAAACCACTTTTGGCACCAGCAGCATAGGCCGCCTGGGCTTTCCGCTCTAACCGAATGGCTGCCGTTAAGATGTCAGCGTCAGCCTGGGTCGGAGCATCAACTCCAATGAAAGCCGGTGCAGCGGTCTTTTGGGACATAATAAGTTCCTCCTTAGTCATATTACGTTTGTAAGTTAAAGCCGTTCTAACAAAATTAACTTGCCAGATAAGCTGGTCGTAAATTTCTTACTACTACTTGGATTTTTCAAACGACCGTTGGTATTTGTTCGTTACATCATTTATTACGCGCCGGGTTTGAAGCTGGATTAATCAGATTTACAAATTGGTCTTAAAACCCTGTAATAGAACGGGCTAATGCTAGCCTTTCCAGGCAATCAGGCCAGCCGGCAGTCCAAAATGGGCGATTGGGATGGGGAGTTTTGAGGTAAAGCAAGGCTGATTTAACTTGTCATGCTACCCGGCCAGATAAACTGGATGCCAGCCGCCGGGTGCTGATCGACCCAGAGTTGGGCCGGGGTGAGGAAAAATTCGGAAGGTTGGCCGTTTAGAGCCAGCCGCCAGCTTTCAGATAGCCGCTCCAGATATTGATCCAGGTAGGCCAGCCAGTCGGTTTGTTCCGGCCCTCGCAAAAGCCAGACCCAGTTGCCACTATTGGTGGTCGGGGCATAGTTAGCTAACTCGGTGAAACGTTCGGGGGTAAGCTGGCCCCGGAAGCCGGTCAGCCAGTATAAAATATGACCGGCAGCCGGATGAGGCGGCAAGAGGCTGTCTTGAGCCGGAACCCAGGCCAACGGGTGACCGGTATGTTCGGTTTGTTGGTCGAGTGGCGGAAAAAGACCACCCGCCGCCACAATCGTCCGGCAAGCGATACAGTAGTACATTTCAAAAATCCCGGCGTCGTTGGGATTGGCCCGGACCTGCAAGATTAGCTGAGATTGTTCGGGTAAAAGAGCAGTACCCATTTTGATTTTTCCTGCTGAACGCTACTCATCGTGTGCTATGCCAAAAAATGAAAGCCGTGAAAAGCCGGAGCTTATTTACTATCCAAAAAAGCTAGAACGTCCCGGTTAAATTGCTCTGTATGCTCTAAAATCGGGACGTGACCGACACCGGGATAAACCAGTAACCGTGCCCCTGGTATTTTGCGAGCCAACCGGCGACCGTTAGGAACCGGCACCAGGGGGTCTTTGTCCCCATGAATAACCAGGGTCGGAACGCTGATTTCGCCCAGCCGAGAGGCAGCATTATGGCTCACACAGGCCCGTAGCTGGCGGGAATAAGCCTCGGCGGAGATCGGACGGTAACGAGCGATCTGGGCAATATCGTCCAGCACTTGTGGGTGGTTTGCGCCAAAACCCGGTCCCATAATCTGGTTGTAGGCCTGGCGGGCTATTTGACCGGCATCTGCCGCTTTCCGGCGGCGCAGAAAACCCGGCCACAAGCGCGGACTGGACGGCACATTGGTCAGACCGCCGCCAGAGGTAGAGACTAATACCAATTTTTCGACCAGTTCAGGATGCCGCAGGGTCAATTCCAGCGATATAAAGCCGCCCATCGAAATCCCGATTATATTGGCGTGAGCTATACCGAGTTTACGGATAAAAGCCGCCGTGTCGTCGGCCACGTCTTTGATGCTATAACTAAAGGGAGTGGGATCACTATCGCCGATGTCTCGATTATCAAGGGCTATCGTGCGGTAGGTACGACCAAATTCTTCGAGCTGTTTGAACCAGCCCAGCCGTTTGGCGGCCAACCCATTTATAAGAATAATCGTGCCGCGCGGGTTGGGCGGGCAAACCTCGTCATAGGCAATAGACCGGCTACCAATAGTAACTTTTGCAGGTGGTTTTATTTGCAGCATACGGGCTAATTCTCTTTCTAAAACTTGTTCCAAATACCTTTCAGGTTGGAAAGTCTACCGGCAACGGCCTCAGCAAACCGCCCGGTAGTTAGTAGTAATCTTAAATCTCGGCCAGACTATCCAGAATAGTGTTAACCAGCCAGAGCGGTTCACCCGCCAGGTCTGCCGTCAGTTGAATACGGTCGCGCTCTCCGACAATAATTTGCATGAGGTGTTGGCCCAGCAAAGCCGAGGCCGGGTCGCGCAACATCTGGCCGATCAGGGCACTAACATCTTGCTGGGCGCGTACCTCCCCCTTGCAAGCCAGCACCATCGCCATTACAAATGGACCGGTACGGGTTTGAAAATCGCTCAATCAGTCTGCCTCCCTCAACTGATTTCAATACTAATTTCAATACTAATTTCAACACTGGTTTCAATACTGATTCAATAGCGGTCCACCGGCTTAGAAAAAGATCGGAGCCATTTCCTGCCGGGCGACTACTTCCTGATAACCGGCTTCATCAACCAGTCCGGCCTTAAAGCTCTCGGCGGCTTCGATCACTCTTGGCAGTATATTTATATCACCGGCGGTGTTCAGGAAAACCGCTGGGTTACTGAGTACCCAGTGTACGGCGGTAGTAATATCAGCCTGTTCTTCGAGCGGTTCGTACCAGGTTGTCCGGGTGTGGGGATTATCGAGGCCCCAGGGACGGCGCGCAATCGATTTGATAGTCTGGACGGCCACCTGGCGTTCCTGGCACAGCTTTAGCAAGGCTGCAAAGTCGGCCTGGTATTTCGGGTTCTGGTAGGTCACAAAATTATAGGGCAACAGAACGCTATCGAACTGGAATTGCTCCAGGCTGCGTTTGTGCATGGCCGCGATACTCAGGCCGTGACCGGTCACGCCGATAAAGCGAACGAGGCCCTGATCACGAGCTTCGAGGGCAGCTTCCAATGCCCCACCGCTACCGAGGGCAGTTTGCCACTCGATAGGGTCGGCCAGGTTGTGCAACTGAAGCAGGTCCACGTGGTCTACCCGCAAACGTCCTAGCGAACGATGTATTTCGTCACGAGCTTTCTGGTAGGTTCGTTCGCCGGTTTTGGTTGCCAGAAAAAATTTGGCGCGGTGCTGGTTCATCCAGGGACCGATCCGCAACTCGGCATCACCATAACTGGCGGCGGTATCGATATGATTTATGCCGTGCGCCAATAATAATTCCAACGTCCGGTCGGCCTCGGCCTGGCTAACTTTACCCAGTGCCGCCGCCCCAAATAACAGTCGGCTGCTGTCGTGGCCGGTTTTACCAAACGGCATTTTATCAATCATTTTTGTCTCCTGACTTTTTAGTTTTGTCCGGTATTTACTCTTTAGTAAAAGTGAAGTACCGGCTAAATTTTGTTACCCCAGCACTTTGAGTGGTATTACCGGCTTATCGTCGCTCCAGCGGCCCAGGTTTAGTTGCTGAGGAGTACCGCCCAGGGCGTATTCGCAATCGTGGTTAGTCAGGCTACAGCTTTCGAGGCCGTCAAACAGCTTCCAAATTGCGAAATAGTTAAAAGCGTTAGCAGGACGATGAGTAGCCATACCGTGATCGGCCACCAGGGCCGGAACACCGTGTGCATCGGTAGAAACTTCCAGATAATTTTTGTTGGCCGCCGGGATTTGAGCCGTGTTTTGCCAGATTATATTAGCGGTAACTTTACCCACAACTGTGTCACGGTCGCCGACCAGAACCACCATTTTGGTAGTAGCCGGAATCAATGCCAGTTCTGCCGGTTCAGCCAGCTTAAAATTGCGAATTGCCAGCACACTACAATTAGAGCAACCCCCCGGTGTCACCGCCAGCAAAGCTCTGGGAACCGGCAGACCTAGCTCAACCGCCCTGGCAGTCAGGTTAGTAGCAATAACTCCGCCGGCACTGTAGCCGGTGATAAAAAACCGCTCCAGGTCCACCGCCACATGGCTGCCATCTTTTAACTGTTCGATAGCGGCTTTGATCGCGGTAGTTGCATTAGAAGTATACAATTCCCCGTCCCGGCTGTCATAAGTCTGATAAAGCGGGAAAATCACCACGTTGCCGCGCTGCACAATATGGTCAATCCAGGGACGGTATTCCGGTATATTCAAACCGACATAGCCGTGCAGCAAAACTACCAGCGGTAGCGGCTTATCGGGCCGGGGCGTAGCCGGTTCAAAGATATAATAACCCTGGTCGCCCTGACCGTAATTGTGGCTGACCACACTGGCAAAGATTTTCTCGGAACTACCCGGCCCGGTGGTCGGCTGGGCTGGCGGACGGGCATCGGTGGCGGTAGGATAGGGGGTATCGGCGGGAGTCTGGCCGGTGGGGTGGGGGGCTAGCGTCATGACCGGGGTCGGCGGAAGGACCGTTGAGCCGGGAGTATTACCAGATTTGGCGGTAGCTGCCGGAGTATTAGCCAGCGAACCGGCGGTCGGTGAACCTTCGCCACAGGCGGTCAAAAGCAGAGCACCCAGCCAGGCTGCCAGGATTATTCCGCGCACCCGGCGGTATTTCAAAGTCATACGAAGCCTCCCGCATCCTTTCATTTATTGCCTGCGCATTATACCATCTGCTTTGCCACCGGGAAAATAAAAAAGCGTGGTAAATGTCGGTTTACCACGCTCGTTCAGCCTAGATTCAGATGTTTATTGGCCTCGACAGGCTAATCGAGCGGTTTAAAGTCGTTTTCGGTACACCACAATTCAAATACCTCGCGGCTGGAACCGGCTTCCAGCACGGCCCGGTCTTTCTCGCCGTTGGAAATTTCCCAGGCTAACTGAAAAATGGTCTTGCCTTCGTTAGTGACGACCACCGTCGCCTCGTCCTGGCTACCATCTTCGTATTTACAAAATGCTTTGTAAGTAGTTTTCAAGGTTCTGGCTCCTCGACCTATTCAAAATTCGGTGATCAGTTAATCGGAAAATGCTATAAAATAAAAAAGAGCGGGAGACGAGACTCGAACTCGCGACAGCCTGCTTGGGAAGCAGGTACTCTACCAACTGAGTTACTCCCGCATAAACCTTGATTTATGGTAAGGTGATTATAACAAAGCCCCCGGTGCTTGTCAACGACGACTTGCAAGCACCCAAACCCGGCGGACCAACCCGCTATTCCTTCGATTTAAGCTGGTTTTCAATTGCTACACTGGACCATTTCTCGGCCCCGGCCTCAGATAATAACCGTTCCAGATCATCGACCAACGCGACGCCTTTCTCGATTCGTAAGATTACCACCTGCCGGTCGCGCGGGAACGGTTGACCGTCGGCACTACGGGCGGCCATCGCCCGGCGTGAGCCGTGTTTGCTAAAGATGACCTCGCCTACTCCATTTTCAAATATGGTACTGCTGACGCGTCCGACTGTACCGCTCAGGTCGTAATCTTCCAGCTTCATCGGTTGGGTCTGGCTGGGCATCAAAACTTTGGTCAAAAACAGCAAAACCAGGGTATAGCCGATGATCCCGCTAAGGACCGCCAGGCTACCGGAAAGCACATCGCCCAGTTGGATCGACTTCAAAATAAAGCCGGCTCCACCAAACCAGGTCAGGAAAACCACCAGGGCATTGAAGTTAAACCAGCCCAACGAGTCCTTCTGGTTCGGCGTATGGGCACTACTATGACTATGCCCGTGCCCGGCGTGAACCGGCCCGGTGCCAAGATGACCACCGAGGGCAAACTGGTCGATACCACCCAAAAGAAAGGAGGCTACTGTAAAAATCAGGCCGAAAATAAAACAGCCCAGATAAATATTAGTTAGCCAGTCCATGGTCTTCGCCTTCCAACTTAACGCTTTGCACTTTGATACAAATTCAGGTGCAAAATAACGACTTTCATAGCAGTTTCTAACATAAAAGATACGCTACACAGGGTTGGAAAGTTTCAATTGTTAGAAAAGTGTTAGAGTGGTTTTGTGAAGCTGAACTTAACTTGCAGTTTTAGAACTTTCGGTTTATAGCGGCTCCATGATGCTGTGGCATTTGTGAATAAAATATTCATTCCTCAACTTCTTGACAGTCCGGGAAATACTGCTATAATAACCTCAATCGTAAATAACAATCATTATCTTTTACGAACAAGTAGCACCAGCTAGAATAGTCTGAAATTGATTTCCATCGAGCGAAAAGGAGGATGGCAAAGCGGTTTCGATTAATATTAGAACTTTCGCTAGATGCCGTAAACCAACCTGGAGCGGGGGGGTTATACAGGCCTATACCCCTGTAAATACTCTTTTTATTTTCGTTTGAAGCTCAAGAAGTGAGGTTGAAGCGAAAGTCCTAATTAACATTGCGCTGGTTTAACACCTATAGCAAGCTACTCAAGCGATAGCCCAAAAATGGAGAGTAATATGGATCAAAATAATAATACGGTAACTGCCACCGTATGTCCGGTAGCACACGATGCAAACACTGTTACTGGCCCATCCAACAAGGATTGGTGGCCTAAAGCATCGGACCTGGACATCCTCCATCAACACGACACAAAGACCAATCCGATGGGGAAAGGTTTCAACTACCGCGAGGAAGTTAAGAAACTTGACGTGGAAGCAATCAAAAAAGACGTACTCGATTTTATGACTGACAGTCAGGAGTGGTGGCCGGCGGATTGGGGACACTATGGTGGCCTTATGATCCGAATGGCCTGGCACTCGGCAGGTAGTTATCGTATCGCCGATGGTCGGGGCGGAGCAGGTACAGGCAACCAGCGTTTTGCGCCACTGAATTCGTGGCCGGACAACGGGAACCTTGATAAAGCGCGCCGATTGCTCTGGCCTATCAAGAAAAAGTACGGCAACAAGATTAGCTGGGCCGATCTTATGATCCTAGCGGGTACGCTGGCTTACGAGTCCATGGGGCTGAAAACCTTCGGGTTTGGCTTTGGCCGTGAAGATATATGGGAGCCTGAAAAAGACATTTACTGGGGTTCCGAAAGAGAGTGGCTTGGTTCAAGCCGTTATGATGGCGAAGACCGCGCATCGTTGGAAAACCCGCTCGGCGCAGTTCAGATGGGTCTGATCTACGTCAACCCGCAGGGCGTAAACGGCCAGCCTGACCCGCTTCGGACAGCCCAAGATGTACGCCTGACGTTTGCACGCATGGCGATGAACGACGAGGAAACCGTCGCCCTGACCGCCGGTGGTCATACCGTTGGCAAGGCTCACGGCAATGGCGACCCAGCTATACTAGGGCCGGAGCCTGAGGGGGCTGACGTTGAAGAACAGGGGCTTGGCTGGAACAATAAGACCAGCCGAGGTATTGGCCGCGACACTGTAACCAGTGGACTCGAAGGGGCCTGGACGACCCACCCCACAAAATGGGACAACGGCTATTTCCAGCTTCTCTTCAACTATGATTGGGCACTGACCAAAAGCCCGGCGGGTGCCTGGCAATGGGAACCCATCAACATCAAGGAAGAAGACAAACCGGTTGATGTGGAAGATGCCACCATCCGGCGTAACCCGATTATGACCGATGCTGATATGGCTATGATTAAGGACCCGATTTACAGGGAAATTTCTGAGCGGTTCTATAAAAATCCAGCCTATTTCTCGGAAGTGTTTGGGCGGGCGTGGTTCAAGCTGACCCACCGAGATATGGGTCCGAAGGTGCGCTATTTTGGCCCGGATGTGCCAAAGGAAGATTTGATCTGGCAGGACCCGGTCCCCGCAGGCCGTAGTGATTATGATTTGGTAGCGGTCAAGGCCCGGATTGCGAATAGCGGTCTGACCGTAAGCGAAATGGTTACAACTGCCTGGGATAGTGCCCGGACTTTTCGTGGTTCGGATATGCGTGGGGGTGCCAATGGGGCACGTATCCGCCTTGCGCCCCAAAAAGACTGGGAAGGCAATGAGCCGGAGCGTCTTGCCAGGGTGCTTGGGGTACTGGAAGGCATTGCAACTGATACCGGCGCAAGCCTGGCAGATGTGATTGTTATGGCCGGGAATGTGGGGGTTGAGCAAGCTGCCAAAGCGGCTGGCTTTGATGTAACGGTTCCGTTTACCCCTGGTCGCGGTGATACCACGCAAGAGATGACAGATGTAGCCTCGTTTGCACCGCTTGAGCCTATCCATGACGGCTATCGCAACTGGCTTAAGAAAAACTACTCTGTCAGCGCAGAAGACCTAATGTTTGATCGTACCCAGCTTATGGGTCTGACCGCCGCCGAGATGACGATACTTGTTGGCGGTATGCGGGTGCTAGGCACTAACTACGGCGGCGGCAAGGATGGTGTATTCACTGATCGCCCAGGTGTGCTGACCAATGATTTCTTTGTGAACCTGACGGACATGGGGTTCAAATGGGAACCCGCCGGCAATAATATTTATGACGTCATTGATCGCAAAACCGGTGATGTCAGGTGGACCGCCACGCGGGTGGACCTGGTATTCGGTTCCAACTCGATTCTTCGCGCTTATGCTGAAGTCTATGCCCAGGATGACAATAAAGAAAAGTTTGTGCAAGATTTTGTTGCGGCCTGGGTTAAGGTCATGAACGCTGATCGTTTTGATATTTGATAATGGTCAGAAAGTTTAGCCCATGAATTAAAGGTGGCTGTGGTGGCGATGCCACCACAGCTATCTTGAAGTTAGACTATTTTGCTGCCTAATCGATAGCGGTTCCCCTGCCGCACACTTAGAAAAGGAAATTCTTCTATGCTTAATCGCTCGATCCCCGCTTGGAAATCCCGGTCACTATTTTACAACTTCGCCATACTGGGCCTGATGTTATTGGCGGCATTTGTGATGATACTCGCTCAAAATGGACTGGCCTTTGCCCACGCTCACCTCAAGAGTGCCAGTATTGCGCCCGACGCCACCCTTACTTCGTCTCCGACTACCCTGATTCTGACTTTTACCGAGGATACCAGCCCCACTCAGACCAAACTGCAAGTGCTGGATAGTTCAGGCAAGCAGGTAGATAAAGGCGATCTAAAGGTGAGCGGGGCTACGGCTACTGTCAGCTTGAACGCTTTGCTGGATGGTAAATATAGTGTCAAATTCCGCAGTTTTACCGAGGAGGACAGTGGGATAGTCGATGGAGCTTTCAGCTTTACGCTCGCAACCGGTGGTAGTGCCAGTTCTGGCAACCTTGCTAAAGCGACTGAGCAGGAAAGTAATGTGCCTGCCAGTAGTCCGGCCACCGGCGAGGGGGGTAGTAGTAGGGTCGCGGGTTCTGGCCCGGACAGTCTTCAAGGGGAGTTCGGTCTGGTTTTTCTGAGTCTGGTGGCTGGTATCGCGCTCATGATCTATAATCGCAAGCGGTCTGTAAGTTAGCAAGCTTTGGAGGCCGGGAGGTTTTAATCATCTCAACGAGTTGGCGATTGCTCAATGGTCAGCCGAGCGGTGAGATCACTTAAAACGGCCTCACCCCCTACATTCGAGCCTAATACGGTCGGGTTAGTGCCACCGCGCGCTACTCAGGCGATTGCCATTTTTAGAGTTTGTACTTAACGCATAAACCCTGGCTTTCTAATTAGATTTAAATCAAACAAAGATGTATTTTTGGCCGGATAGTGTTACAATTGTGAGAAGTAACACAATTGCTGGCTCAAAGCTCTTTTTGAGCTTTATTGTTTGGAAATTAGGCTAATGATAACTTCACAACCTGGTCCATCCGCAACCTTTTCTCCGCACCGCTCCAACGCTATCGAGGCTACCAATTTATTCAAAACCTATGGGCTGGGAGAAAAACAGGTGACTGCCGTCGCCGGGGTTGATCTGTCGGTCGAACGCGGGGCGATTTATGCCTTGCTGGGGCCAAACGGGGCCGGCAAAACCACCACCATCAATATGTTGACCACGCTGGTGCAACCAAGCAGCGGCACCGCCAGCGTGGGCGGCTACGATGTGGTCAGCCAGGCGGCGCAGGTACGCCAGCTGATCGGGGTGACTTTCCAGGAAACCGTTATGGATAAAAATTTGAGTGGCCGAGATGCCCTGGATATTCACGGGCGGCTCTACCAGATGCCGAAGGCGACGATCAAAGCGAAGATCGCCGAACTGGTGCGGTTGGTCGAACTGGAAGATGCCATCGACCGGGCGGTAAAGACTTATTCCGGCGGTATGAAACGCCGCCTGGAACTGGCACGCGGCCTGATGACCGGCCCGCAGGTACTTTTTCTGGATGAGCCGACCCTGGGCCTCGACCCGCAAAACCGCGACCGCATCTGGCAATACATCCGGCAATTGCGCCACGAGCAGGGCCTCACAATTCTGGTGACTACTCACTATATGGACGAAGCCGAGCAACTGGCCGACCGGGTGGGTATTATTGATTACGGGCGGATTGTAGCCGAAGGCAGCCCGGCCCAGTTGATCGAAGCGATGGGAGCCGATGTGGTAACGGTCGATGGTAGCGGCGCAACGGCCCGGTTTGTCGAGACGCTCTGTCAGCAAAATTTTGTAGCCTGGGCCAAAGAATATCAGGAAGAAAACCAGCCGGTTCAGGTTCAAATCGGGTTGCGCTTGCAGGCAGGTCGCTCACTACGCCCGATTGTCGAACTGGCCGAACGTTCCGGCTACAGCATCGCTGATATTTCGATCAAGCGACCCAGCCTGAATGATGTCTTTTTGAAATATACCGGTAGGAGGTTACGCGACTGATGGCGATCATTATCAAAGACCGTCTGGAACAACCAGCCACCCGACTGGTGCCGGTTTCCGGCCAGTGGCGCGGGTTGGGGACCGGCGTTTACACGTTATGGCGCAAGCACATGAAGAAGTTCTCGCGCAGTGTAATGGAAATCGGTGGCACCCTGTTTACCCCGATTTTGTGGATGCTCTTGTTTGGCCTTTCGATGAACGGCATGGCCCGCGACATGAAAAGCCTTCCGGCTAATACCAACTACCTGGCCTATATTACGCCTGGCATTATGCTGCTGACCGGCCTGAGCGCGGCTATTATCGGCGGTTCAACCCTGCTAATGGAGCGTACCAGCGGCGTAATCAAGGAATACCTGATCGCGCCTGTCCCACGCCTGGCGGTTCTGCTGGGTACGATGGCAAGTGGCCTGACCAAAGCTTTGCTACAATCGGTTTTAATCCTGGCGTTAGGTTTGCTGCTCGGTTCGGGCCTGAGCTGGAACCCACTGACTTTGCTGGCCGGACTGGTTTTTGTGATGATCTACGCGTTGGGTTTTGTGGGGGTTGCGGCGGCTTTCGCCAGCAAATCCAGAGGTATGGAAAGCTATCACGCTTTGATCACGATCTTCAATCTGCCCTTGTTATTTCTCAGTAACGCGCTATATCCGCTAGCCCAGATGCCAGCCTTCCTGGCGGCTCTGGCCTACCTCAACCCGACGACTTACGCCGTAGACGCTACCCGCCATCTGTTTTACGGCTCGGCGACCGAAATCGGCCTGCTGATCGATCTTCCGGCTCTGCTAATTTTTATGCTGTTGAGCGTGTGGTGGGGCTATCGCTCTTTTCAAAAATCGGTGGCTAACCCGGCGGGTTAAATCCGGGGATTGTGGCACAGTCTTTGCTTCCTATAGCTACCAGGAAACGACGCTGAGGCAGTTGGCTCAGGCGCAATAGGTAGCACGCGCTAAGACATTGAGTATGAGGCGCGAGAAAGGGATTATCGATGCGAGACGAACAATCGAACCAGGAAAACCAGAAGTTGCCCAGTGAACGGATTGCCGAACGCAATTCGGCCAGCAACCGCTTCAAGACTTTGCAGGGTGCCCAGGTGGACGGCCAGGAGGGCAATGCCAACGAAGAAATTACCGCTGGTTATGAGGCTATGCGAAATTATCCTCTGGCGGGTCAATCGGCCCAGCAAGCCCAACAAATGAACAACCGGGGGCGGCAAGGCCAGGACCAGAACGATAATCAGCAATATCCGGCGGATAACCTGGGCGGCGGCCAGAAAGAAAATGCCTTGCCGGGAACGGTTTCCCTCGATACCGACCCAATCGACCGGCCCACAAAGCTGGATAATGAACCCCTTCGCTGACAAATCAAACCGCAATCATCTTTAGTGGTTAGGGTACCGGGTAACACTAAAAAAAGGCTTTGAGCTAATAAACTCAAGGCCTTTTTTTAGTTTGGTCTACCAGACCCATTTTAAGCTAGCAAGTTTGTAACCACTCAGGCCCCTGTCCTCTGGAGGCGGTGCCGGAAACAGATACATAATTTTAAGCTTTACCACTGAGTTAAAATTCGACCGATGAAGCCGTCCAGGGTTCGGATATTGGAAACCGAAATAGTGGGCTGGGTAAACATTCGCTCGGCCCGCCACAGGCTACTCCAACCAATCGTGACCGCCGTATCGTAACCGGCTTTCTCGACCAGACTATCCACATAAGGATTATGGTCGCCAAACGGGTAGGCAAAACTCCTGACCGGATGATGCAAAAGTTGCTCCAGATCGTCTTTGCTGCCTTTGATCTGGTACCAATCATAGTCGGGGCCATTCCGGGTTAGAAAAGGATGGTTGCGAGTATGGCTGGCAACCTCGAAGCCGTCGGTGTCCAGTTGCTTGACCTGCTCCGGTGTCATATAAGGATAGTTGCGGGCCTGGGTGATAATAAAGAAAGTCGCCGTCATGCCGCGCTTCTTCATCTCGTCCGCCGCAAAAAGTTGGTTCTGCCAGCCGTCATCGAAACGTAAATTTATCGGCTTTTCGGGCAGTGGAATACCGTATTTAAGATAGTCGGCGATCTGAGCTATCGTTACAGTATGAAAACCGTTTTCCTTGAGCCAGTCGAGTTGCTGGACAAAGGCCGCCGGAGTTACGGAATAATTATCAAGCTCGGCATCGTAGCCCAGGTTGCGGATGTGGTGATACATCAGCGAAGGTATTCGCAACGACTGTTGAGGACCAAGTGCCAGTGGTGATACCGCCGTCAGTAGTGCCCGGTCGTAGTTGGTGGCGGTGTACTGGCGACCCAGCAAACCAAGTTGCACTACATAGGGCGTCCCGGCCAGATCGGGGTGAAGTTCAAAGCGATTGCGCTCGAAATACTGCACCACATAGGTTTTACCATCGTCTGGATTGACCTCGGTTATTTCCTCGCTGATCGGATAGCCAAATTCGGCCAGACCCCCGTGTTCCTCCCAGTAATTGGAAAAACCGTTATTAAGGGTGTGGCCGGTCAGCTCAAAAAAGTGCCGGGAACTGGAAAGGGCGGTTGCCACAGGCCGGGCAAAATTGCGGTTGCCGGTTAGCAGAACGCCCAACAATTTATGCTCCACATACGGTTGGGGTTGCGCCTCGCCGTCGTTCTCCAGAGGTTGATGCAATTCAAAGATAGCCCGCTCAAAAACCTGGATGGTCATGCCGGTTTTGTCTTTGAATTCCTCGGTGAGGGGCAAACCGTTGCTGGTCAGACCGCCGGTTTGCTGGTAGTTCTGGTAGAAAAGACCGGCAACGTTATGGCCGGTTTCCGAAAAATACTGAATACCGGGAGCTAACCGGAACTGATCCTGGGAAAAAGCTCCGGCTACCGGCCCACTCAGTACAAATTGCATGGTTAGTAGTAACAGGCAACAACAACTCAACCGGAAGATCAAAGACCGGTCGAGTGAATGGTTAAAAGTATTCATGACTCACTCTGCTAGATTCTTATTTGGTTATATAGTTAATTCTTCCGCTACGGTATGAAGATATAATACCATGATGAACGGTGAATGAAAATCCCAGGGTTAGGCCGGAAAATCTATCAACGCACAAAGCGCAGATTAGGTTGGCCCGGCTCGACCTGGTTGATCATAAAAGTGGCGGCGCGAGGGAAATATTCGTGCATAATGGAATAGGCCGGTTCAGGAATTTTGAGGGCCTCAATCGCGTCAAGCATATGACCGAGCCACAGATCGCGCTCACGCTGACCGATTTTGAAAGGTAGGTGGCGGGCGCGCAACATCGGATTGCCGCGCTGCTGGCTGAAAAGGGCCGGCCCGCCAAAATACTGGACCAGAAAAAGATACTGACCTTCTTTACCCGGCCCCAGATCGTCCGGGAAGAGCGGTCGCAATTCGGGGTCTTCTTCGACGCGACGGTAGAAATCGTCAACCAAGTGCCGGAGGGTTTCCGGGCCGATTTGTTCGTATACGCTGTTCTGGCTCATAATTGACCGGGGGAAATATAATTATTCAAGGGGATTGTCTTTTTTACCTTTGCTCAATCTAACAAAATCTACAAAACCGCCCACCTTGCGCTTCTCGGCGGCACTTTCATACTGGCGATACAGGCGTGCCCATTCCTCGAAATCCAACTCACCCAATTCCTGCGGCACCGTATAACCCATTACTCGCGTTCGCAATGCTTCCACCTCGCCGCTCTGGGCCGGGGAATTAAACTCTGCCGTACCCACAATTGGAAATCCGGCAGCGTTAGCCATCTCGCGTACTTCCTCGGAACCACCGGCAATCACCATCGCCATACCCTGTTTGGCACTCACCTGCTTGAGAGTTTTCCAGGCCTGCAATGTATCCAGCACGTGCTGGTCGTGGGCTAACTGAAGAATAAAACGCTGGTTGTTAGAGGCAATCGCTTCTCGCGTAATCCGGCCAAGCAAACCCGCCAGATCGGTATGGGCGTTCTCGGACGGACTGGCTCGGATATAAAGAATTCTGGGTTGTTCTTCGCTCACTAAATTTTCACGCTTTGCTGAAAGTTTGTAATGTCAGTTGTTTCGTTGGTTTGATAAAGTAGTAAATTTAGCACTATCAAAAAGGCCGGAGCAACCATTTATCGCTGAACAAAAAGAGAGTAGTTACAGGAGTTACCTGCCGACTACCCTCCTCCCGACACATTTATTATAATTGACTTTGGCCGGTCTTGCAATAGCCAGCGAGAGACCTGCCGGGCAGGATTTATCAGCCTGGGATAATCAACTATTTTCACGCTTTAAAGAGGCTAACAAACAATCCTTTTGCTTCAAGCTTACCCAGTGAGGTTGAAGCGAAGGTCTCGTAATCTTGGTTGTTAAGAAAGTTATTATGGGCAAAAACGACCGGAAAACTCAAAAGTGTGATCTTGATCACACAATCTGTGTGATGTAAAACATCTTTTTTACTACCTTTAAGAGTTACAATATCTTTGTAAGCGGTAAAAACTGAAGGAAACTGAAACCGGCAGGCTTACAAAAGAAATTCTCCTCCAATATTCTTCTCTCAAACTCCTTCAAGAGACAAGCGATGAGCAGCGCGACTCTCTAACGGAAGGCCAGAACGCCTCAAGGGCAATCTGGCCTTTCTCATTTCATAAGCTTTTTTCCAAAACCAGTTTTTGCAACATTTTCTTTGTTTGTCGGTTAATATGAATGAACTTAGTAACTACTTTGGCCCCACCCCTGACCCCACCCCAGGGCCACCAGTGGACGGGGAAAAGAAGAAGAAAAGGGTATGGAAAATAATAAAGTGGCCGGTAGCCATAGAATTGTAATAATCGGGCTGTCCGGTTCTGGTAAAACCGCTCTGGCCGGGCAACTGGCCGAACGGCTGGGCCTCAAACACGTGGAATTGGACGCTCTGCACTGGGAACCAAATTGGGTTGGGGCACCGGAGCCGGTTTTACGCCAGCGAGTGGAGGAAGCTTTGCGCGAGGGTGATTGGGTAATCGACGGAAACTATAGCAAGGTCCGGGATATAATTTGGAGCCGGGCCGATACCCTCATCTGGCTGGATTATTCACTAATAAGGGTGCTGGCTCGCCTGACCAGGCGCACCGCCCACCGTATAGTTACCCGCAAGGAGTTGTGGAACGGCAACCGCGAGAAGTGGTGGATGCCTTTGAAACTTAATCCAAACGAAAACCTGTTTTTGCGGGCGATTAAAACTCAGCCGGAGCATCGCCGGAATTATCCGGCGGTACTGGCTCAACCCGAATACGCTCACTTGAGAGTCTTACGACTACATCACCCGGCCCAGGCCGAGCGACTTTTAAACCAATTAACCCTTGACCGAACCGGCCAACGCGCCACTGATGAATTCACGCTGCATCAATAGAAAGACAATAATCAGCGGCAGAACCGAAAGACTGGTAACGGTCATAATACCGCTATAGTCGATGATGCTCGCCCCCGAAAGTGCCCCGATCCGGGTTGGAATAGTATTGACCTGGGCCACCAGCGGCCAGAAAAAGCTATTCCACTGAGATTGGAACATAAAGATCGAAAGCGCGGCCAGGGTCGGGCGCATCACCGGCAGGGCAATTCGCCAGAAAATACCAAATTCCCCGGCCCCATCGATCCGGCCCGCGTCGATTAGTTCGTCCGGTAGCTGACTCATCGATTGACGCATCAAAAAGATGCCAAAAGGACTCGCCAGACCGGGCAAAATTACCGCCTGGACCGTGCCCAGCCAGTTCAGGTCGAAGGGATTGCCCCCGGCCATAATTTTGAATAGCGGCACGTATGTGACCTGGTTTGGGATCATCAGGGTCGCCAGGAACAGAAAAAAGACCAGGTTGCGACCTCGCCACTTATATTTGGCAAAAGCATACCCGGCCAGTGACGAAATCAGAACGGTCAGGACCGTGAAGATCACCGAGATCACCAGCGAATTCTGGATACCTTCGCCCAGGCCTAACTGTTCGTCTTTAGCCAACCGGCCAATATTATCGAATAGCTGACCACTGGGAAACAAGGCCGGCGGCTGTTTTAACACATCGTCCTTGCGCAGGGTCGAGGCCATAAACATATAGTAAAAGGGAAACAGCGAGAGAAAAGCCCCAAGTATCAGGACCAGATACATAAGGCTGCGCCGCAAAAGCTGGCCGGTACTGCGTCGCCGGACGCCGGTTTGAGCCACGACCTGGGGCCGGGTATTGCTTGTAACTACTGACATCTAACCGCCCTCCTAATTTTCCTCGTTACCGGCAAACTTAAATTGCAAAAACGACAGCACCGCAATAAAAATCAGCAAACCATAGGCAATTGTAGAAGCATAAGAGAAGTCGGCCTGGCGGAAAGCAGTCCGGTACAGGTAAAAGCCGACCGTCAGGGTGGAGTTATTAGGCCCACCATTGGTCAGCAAATAACTTTCGTCAAAAATCTGCAAAGTTCCTATCGTCGAAAGAATCGTCGTAAACAATATGATCGGGCGCATCAGAGGCAACGTAATTCTGAAGAATTGAGTAGATTTAGAGGCACCATCTACCTCCGCCGCTTCGTAAAGATCGGTGGGGATAGCCTGCAAACCGGAAAGGTAAATGACCATGTTGTAGCCGGTCCACCGCCAGGTGATTACCAGGATCAACAAAACCCGGTTCCAGAATTCATCCAGCGACCAGTGAACCGGCCCAAAGCTGAATATCGATAGGAAAGAGTTGACGATCCCATCTGGATCGGCAAAAAGTATCCGAAAAATTACTGAGGCGGCGGCCAGACCGGTAATCGCCGGTAAAAAGTAAACCGCCCGGAAAAAGCCGCGACCCTTCAGGATTTTCGAGTTCAGGCCAACGGCCAGCAGCATCGCTAACCCTAACTGGATCGGTACCTGGATCACCAGCACGATAAAGGTGTTGAAAAGGGCTTTCCAGAACAGTTCATCACCCAAAAGGCGGGTATAGTTGGCTATCCCGTGCCAGACCTGTTCGCCATCACGATTGGTCTGCAAACTAAGAATAAAGGAGTATATGATCGGGTAAGCCATGAAAATCAAAAACAGGATGAAAGCCGGGGCGACAAAAACATAGGGTGCCAGTTTGGGGCTGATCCGCAAGCCTGGCCTCGACCGCACCTCTGGCGGTTGGCTGACAACACTTTGCATTCCTACCTCCATTACAACAACCGGAGTCAACAAATAAAGGCCAGAGGGTCGTCGCCGGATAAACTTTATTAGCCGAAAAGTGATTTCCTGCTAAAGTTGTTTACCCGGCGGCTGTACCACCTGACCTCTCAGAGTTACTTGGCTAGTTCGCGGCCAGTCTGATTCTTGAGCGTATCAGCCGCTTTCTGCAAAGCCTGGGCCGGATCGGTTCCACCCAGTACAGCACCCTGCGCGTCCGCAGCGACTGAAAGACCCTTGTCATTGTCGGAGGTATAGAACACCGACTTGATCTGGGGGATTTCTTTGGTGAAAATTTGCCAGATCGGTTTGTTGTTAAAATACGCCTGCGGCGCATTGTAGAAAGGGTCGCTGTAGGCCGGGATGTAGCTCGGCCAGATGCCGAAGTTTTTGATGATATTGTTCTGGCCCTCGGTGGTAGCCAGGCTATATTCAACAAAAGCCCAGGCGGCATCCAGGTTCTTGGTGCTCTTGGGAATCGCCAGGGTCGAACCACCCAGGTTACTGGCCCGTGATCCACCTTTGGTGACTGCCGGGAGCAAAATAACGTCCCATTTGCCCTTCTGGTCGGGGGCTTCGCTCATAATCGTGCCGCTCCACCAGACCCCGAATACCTGGGTGGCTACCTTGCTGTTTTTGTTGGCCCCGACAACCCCATCCCAGCCCGAAATGTTCATCAACAGGTCGGCATCCTTCATCTTTTTGATGATGCCCATCGCGGTGACTGCTTCGGGAGAATTGAGAGTAATTTTGCCATCCTGGTTAAAGTAATAGCCGCCCTGCTGGTTCAAAATCATGCGGAATAGATTGTCATCTTTGGTGTAATCAATCGCAACCATTTTGACGCCAGGGTTAGCAGCCTGTACCTTCTTACCGGCTTCGATAAAATCGTCCCAGGTTTCGATGGCGTTAGCATCAACGCTAGCTTTCTGGAACATATCAGCCCGGTAGAAGATGCCCGCCGGTCCCGAATCCCAGGGGATCGACCGTATCTTGCCTTTAGCCTTGGATTGCGCCCACTTGGAAGGGTCAAAATCCTTCTCGTACTTGCTGGCCCGGTCGGTCAAGTCGGTCAGGCCTTCGGGGAACTTGGTGGTATAGGTATCCATATGGTCGCTTTCGATGGCTACGACATCCGGCAGACCGGCCCCACCCGCCGCCAGGCCGGTGGTCAGTTTATCGTAAACATCCAGGCGTCCAATGTCCTGAACTTTGACATTGACGTTGGGATAAATCTTCTTGAAACCGGCCACGTTGCCATCGAGGCTCTTGGCGGCCACATTCCAACCCCAAACGGTAATATCACCCTTGACGTTCGGGTTGACCGCCATCGCGGCCCCGCCGCTGGTGGCTGCCGTAGTAGCCGCTGCTCCCCCGCTGGCCGCTGCCGTAGTAGCCGCCGTTCCCCCGCTGGCTGCCGCTGCCGTAGTGGCAGACGTAGCCGCTGTGGTTGATGCCGCGCTGCCAACCGTACTGGTAGCATCACCACAAGCAGCCAGTAAGCTACCCCCGACAACTACGCCACCCGCCAGGCTAACAAACCGGCGGCGACTTAGTTTCTTCTTCATTTCGTCAGACATACTCTCCTCCTTGAGACAAAACGGTTGCCATCCTTAGTTTGATGATAACCGGGTTTCCTGTTGGTTCAACAAAACAATTGGCGGCTTCCAGGATCAGGAAGCTACCGGACCGGTTGAGCCTCTTACGATGAGTTCAACCGGCAATACGATTGGGTCAAATTGTTGACCCGGATTATTGATTAATTCCAAAAGCTGGCGAGTCGCCACCCGGCCCATCTCGACCGAAGGCTGGCGAATAGTGGTCAGCAGGGGTTCGTACAGCATCGTCACGGCTACATCATCGAACCCGACCACCGACAGGTCAGCCGGTACCGTCAGATCAAACTCGCGTGCCCGCCGGATTGCCCCGATAGCCATCTGGTCGTTCATTACAAACAAGGCTGTTGGCCGAGGTTGAGTGGCCAGCAAAGGCCGGGCGGCTTCATACCCACTTTCGACCGTAAAATCGCCAAAAGAAAGTAAAGTTCGGTCGAAGGTCAGACCAAAACTACCGAGAGCCTCCCGGATGCCGCGCAACCGTTCTTCCATCGCCCCCATAAAATTGGCTGGGCCACTGATAATACCAATTTGCCGGTGGCCTAATTCCAGCAGATGCCGGATGGCTTCAAAAGCCCCCCGGAAGTCGTCGCTATGCACCGAATTGACCGGTTTCTGGCCGGCTCGGTACCCAATCGACATACGGGGCATCCCAAATTCGTCCAGTAAATAGCCCACCTGATCGCCTTCAAAAGTCTCGACCGTGATCGCGCCATCAACATACCCGGTTCGCAATAACCGGGTATAGGCACTGCGCTGGTCGCTTTTGTGAGCCATCGAAAGTAGCACGTTATAATCGCTGTCGTTGGCAGCGTTTTCGACGCCCCGAATTACCTCCAGCAAATAAGGATCATTAAAAAGAAAATCCGGGTCGTAAGGTATAACCAGACCCACGACATAAGTTCGCGTCCGGGTCAAGCCACGAGCGGCCAGACTGGGGGCATAGTGTAATTCACGAACGGCTTCTAGGACGCGCTCTTTGGTTTTAGCACTGACATAAGGGGTATTTGAAAGCACTTTGGAAACGGTAGCAGTAGATACCTGTGCCAGGCGGGCTACATCATAAATGTTTGCCATCAAAACTGTCCCCTTTGACCGGTTCTGAAATTGCCTTTTTAATTTAATACGAAATCGCCGTAGAAAACGCAGTAGGAAAACGCTTAACTATTTATACGCTATAAATTAAGCCCTGTCAATACTCTGCCGGAGATGATTTTTAGTTTGCAGACAAATTGATTAAAACTCACTCCAGAGCCGCAAACTCGGTCAACTTTACGGGGGCGTGCCAAATCGATCAGATATATTATATAATACAATAGTGAAACCGGTTTAGCCCGCCATAGAATAATTTCCAGCCATTGGGGAGTCTGACAATATTTAGAAGATTGAGGCTACCCGGCAAGCGAAACAGGCTAATGTAGGACTTTCGCTAGATGCCGAAAACCAAGCTGAAGCGAAAGTCCTATAATTATGAAACTTGATTCGAGTATAATTTGCGAATTGTGGGGATCAGTGAGTTACTAAAGCGCAGTCAGGAATTTATCGGCGACGACCCGGCCTGGCGCGATATTCTCGGTGAAGAACGGCGCGGGTTGCTAACGCTTTACGAGTACGTCGTCCCTGACGGGGCCGAAACCTGGCAAGGCTATTATGCGCCCTGGGCCAGAGTCATTCCGGTCGATACGGCCAGCAGTTTATTTGTGTTAGCCTATTACCGCGACAACAAAAAATGGCAGGACCTGGAAGTAAGCGGCCACCTGGAAGAATGCTTAAAAGCGATAAAAGAAAATGTTTATAATGTTTTCTTCGCGCCGCCCGCTAAATAGGCCTTAGCTTGCCAGCCCATTAGAAAAATGAATGTAACTACTCATCAAACCTGTGTAAAGGATCGAAGCAGGGGTCGGGGGCTGGGTACCCTATGGGTGCCCTGCGGGGGGTTACAGGGGTCTGCCCTGTTTACCTCTCTTCTTTTTCCCCGTCCACTGGTGGCCCTGGGGCGGGGTCAGGGTGTGGACTGAGTAATTATTATCGAATAGCGACCGGAGGAAAGGACCCGATTATGAAATTTATTGCCAATATCGAGGCCAGCAAAGACGACCTCAAGATAATTTTACAGGTCTTGCGCGACAATATGGACTACGCCGAGCCAAACGATATTTTCCGGGTTTATATGCGCGATAACGAGCCAAACGGCATGGTAATCGAAGAACGCTACGACGAGAATGAAAATTTGATCGAGAAACGCCAGCACTGATAACAGGCTATGCGACTGATTAAACGCTACCCAAACCGCAAACTTTACGATACCCAGACCCGGACTTACATTACGCTGGAGGGTGTGGCGACCCTGGTGGCCGAGGGGGTCGATATTAAAGTGGTCGACAACGAAACTTCGGAAGATTTAACCACGATCATTCTAAGCCAGCTTTTGCTGGAACGGGAACGGTCACGGCGGTCTTTGTCATCCGGGTTACTCTCCGGGCTGTTGCGTAGTGGCGAAAGCTTGAGCCGGGGAATATCCAATCTGGCCTGGCCGCTGCCGGTTGCGCCGGTCAGCTGGCTGGGTATTTTGGAACACGAGGTCGAGCGGAGTCTTAAATTCTGGCTGGATATGGCCCAGGGCAGCGAAGAAGAAGTTTTGCGGGTGATCGAAGGGCTGGTGGATAAACGCCGAAAAGCCCGCACTTTCCCTGAAAGTCCACGCCCTACCCCGCCGGGGCTGAAACTTTTGCGGCGGCGTGACCTGGACGATTTTGAGAATTGGGATTTACCACCCGGTACGACCGAGGGGGATGAGCCATCTTCTGGATCGGCAGAAGTGACCGCCCTGGCCGGGCAGGTGGCGGAACAGGCACAACGACTGGCCCACCACCTCAGTCATCTGCGTGAGCCGGAACTTTTACGCTCCGAATTGCTGGCAATCGAAACTCGCCTGAGCGAGTGGCTGAATTTTCTCCGGGATGAACCACCGGCCAACCCCGATCAATAGATTTAGGACTTTCGCTAGATGCCGAAAACCAAGCTGAAGCGGGAATACCCCCTGGGTGCCCCTGTAAATACTCTTTTTATTTTGCTTCAAGCTCACAAAGTGAGGTTGAAGCGAAAGTCCTAAGATTTATTCAAAGCAGGTGGAGTTGAATGACTTTTACACTTGATATTGGGCTTTTTAGTTTGTATTAGTAAGTTTGTAAGAACATAAAGGGGCTATCTATGCTGTGTCCGATTTGCTCAACCGAAATACCCGCCGGGAACCGTATGTGTAACGAGTGCGGGGCCACGCTTGACCGGGCAGAACAGCAAGTCAAGGCCCAGGAAGCCAGCCTGGAAATCAGGCCCGGTACGGCTTTGTGTGCCAGCATCGAGGGCTATATCCGGCTGTGCGAGATTTTGCCACTGGCCGAGGTAGGGGCTATCGTCAACGAGTATCTGGAACGGATGCTGCCGCAGATTCAAATCGATGGCGGTCAGATTAACTGGTATAGCGGTGAAAAAATTGTGGCTTATTTTGGCCTGAGCGATATGACCGACTTTTATTCGCCGGCGGCCCGCGCAGTCCACGCCGCCTTGCGGCTCCACGAGATTTTTGCCGAATTTAGCCTGGAATTGCTAAATAGCTATGCTTCCGAACTGGAACTTGAATTACGGGTCGGTATTGCCAGTGGTGAACTCCTGCGCGGGTCGCTGGGCGATGCTACTCTTCAAAGACCACCCTGGTCGCGCCAGACCGCCGAAACGCTCCATCCCCGCCAGCGACAGCGGCGTATCGTCATTGGCGATGTGGTCAATTTAGCCGCTCAACTGGAATACGAGGCCCGACCGGGCCATGTGCTGGTCGATCAGATGACCGCCCAGGCTGCCCACGATCACTTCAAATTTACCTCGTTAGGAAACCGCTCGCTGCGCCGCCGCACCGAACCACTGGAAGTCTTGAGCGTGATTGGTCCCCTGCCCTCCCCCGAAAAAGAGTGAAAACTACCAGGATAGATAAGATAATTCGTAATTATTCAGACCCCACCCCTGACCCCTCCCCAGGGCCACCAGTGGACGGGGGAAAAAGAGGAGAGCTAAACAGGGGAGACCCCTGTGTGACCCCCCGCAGGGCACCCAGGGGGTACACGACCCCTACTAACCCCGCCTCGAAGGAGGTAGCCTGAATAGTTACAGATAATTCAAGTCAAATGTTTACATCTATTGGAAGATTTAACAAATATTTTTAACGTAATTTGTGATAAAACCACTATTCGATTGGTGCGGTTTGTGCTATAACAAATAGGCAACTTCTGATTTCTGACGTATATGTAACCTGTCAGCGCGGAAGAATTTAACGGAACAAGGTAATAAGTATGAGTAAGATCAATTCTAAGCCGAGAGTCGCAAAGCTGCGCCCGGCTCTTAAAGCAGTCCTGTTTGATATGGATGGGACTCTAGTGCATTTACATCCAGCGGGCCGGATGCTGGTTTTGAACGAAACGCTGGCCGATTTTGGATTGCCGCCACTAACCACTATGGAGCAGGTCGAACAGTTCTGGTTCACCAGTGAACGCTACGCCATGATCGATGGCTGGGGTATCGAGCGGCCTGACTTCTGGAAAGCCTTCGATTGTGAACGGCTGTTACAAATTCAGCTTGATAACACCTACGCCTTCGAGGATGTCAGCCACAGCCTGAACACTATCCAGGCCGCCGGTATAAGAATGGGCATTGTATCCAACTCGGCCCATATCTCGCTGGCGCGCAAGTTAGGCCTACTCGACCCCCACATCGCCCGTCATCATTTCGAGGTGGTAGTTTCTTGCAATGACGACGTACCCCACACCAAACCCTACGCCGATGGGGTTGAATTTGCCCTGGCAAACCTCAATCTTAACCCTCAAGAAGCCATTCTGGTAGGCGATAGTTTGGACGATATTGGGGCCGGTCGCGCCGCCGGGGTAAAAGTCGTGATTGTCGATAGGGGTCAGTTAAATTCGATTTACCGGACATTAGCCGAAACCGGCCAACCGGCCAACTTCCAGGTCATCAACTCGCTGGCTGATTTACCGGGTTTGCTTGATTTACCGGATAGTGGGACGGTCAAGGCTGTCGCCTGATCTAATTTCCCTATAACTCCGCAAAGTGAGTTATAGGGAAGTCCTACTTAAGACATTACCTTTATGAAACAGATTTTATGAAACAGACTTTACGTCGAGGAGAGTTTGAATCTTCACCAGCAAACGCGGCAACTCAATTGGCTTAATATCATAATCGTCGCAACCGGCTTCCAACGCTTTCTCCCGGTCGCCGGCCATCGCGTGAGCCGTCAGGGCAATGATTGGGATGTGACGGGTATGGGCATCCTCTTTGATCCGGCGGGTCGCTTCCCAACCGTCTACTACCGGTAAGCTCATGTCCATTAGTATCAGGTCCGGGTTTTCCGAACTGGCTTTTGATACACCCTCATCACCATCCACTGCTATAACGACATTATAGCCTTTGCGCTCCAGCCGCCGCGAAAGCATATCCCGGTTCATTTCATTATCTTCTACCAGCAAAATCTTTGCCATGTCGAGCGAGTTCTCCTTCTATACCCACCACTAACCACACTTACTATCTCAGCCCAGTAAACTAATAGATACTACTATTGTATTATACGAATATTGTATTATACGAACGACCTTGTTGAAGCGTAGAATCAGTGAAGAATTGGATCAGGCTGCTAACTTATATTGCAGTTTGTTAACAACTCATTAATCAGGGCGGCAAAACGCTGGAGTGCCATTTCGATCTGGCCGAGTTCCTCAAGATAATTGGTATAGCCCAGATCGCGGGCTTCGTTCAATAATCGCTGGCTACAAATCTCGATCTGGACAAAGGGTGCCAACATTTCCTGGCGCAACTTGGCTAAATCGAGGTCAACCCTGGAAGCTGTAAGGTTATAATCAATCAGGCGCAGGAGACTGCGAGCTTTTGAATTGATCTCGGTTAGAGCTGGTAAAAACCCAGGCTGACCCAGCGAATCGGCATCCTCAATTAACATTTCGCTATAGCCCATTATCACGTTCAACGGGGTACGCAACTCGTGACGAGTATAAGCGAAAAAGCTGTTTTGATCATCATAGTGTTTAGAAGGGTTTTTTGCCACAATGGAACTACAATCGTTTTCGGTCATAAAAAATATTCAACTCCCCAACATTTAACACAATGTATTTACTAAAAAGTAGTTATTAAATTGGAAAACACCTATGAGAAATATCACAATTTAAGATTAGAAGTGCCTGTACAGCCAGTCTCTTTCTCAAGCAGGATGTAACGGAAGCTAGATTCCGAAAGTCAATAATTTAACACTATATTTTATGATTATTTAAAAATTGCGAATTTCCTTTATTTTACCAATAAATTCAAATTTAGCAACCTGGCCTTTAGACCTATTTCTAATGGCATTTGACCTTTTAAGACCGGGTAAATGCGTGGATTAGCCTGGTTAGCCTTATAAACGGAGTGTGAAGCTGGATTCTCTAAACTGGCGAGGCAGTTTTTTATTACAATTGCTAGCAAACAATCAAAAAAGCCTCGACCTTTGTTTAGTCGAGGCTTTTTTGATTTAACTTATCTACCAGGCGGTAGCACCGGCCAGCTCATAGGTTGAGCGACGCTCGCCTTCGATTTCCGCAATCAGGCTGAGGCGGCGATAGTACTCAATTGTAGCTTCGCTTGAGCCAATTACCCGGCCCATTTGCTGACTCAGATAGGCCTGTAATTGCTCTATCTCGGTCAGTCGTCTGGGTAGTTCGGACGCAATTTTGATTTTATGTCCACTCAGGCGGGCCACCAATCGCAAATAATGGTTCTGACGGCCACCTTTTAACTCGATCAGAGCCGCCAGGGTTAGGGGCAGCAACTTAAAACCGCATTCGAGCAATTCTCGCCACTGGGGTACTAACTGGCTGGCTAGCACATCCAGATGGCCCAATCTCGGTTCAGCCTGGTTACGCATTCTAAAAGGGACTTCCAGTTTCTTCAAAGCCCAATTCTTAAAAAATTCATGTCCGTAGAGGTCGAGCCATTCCAGCGCAGCTTCCTCCAGGTTTATTTCAAACCCAATTTGTTCAGCTTTGTAATTCCGGTACTCGTTAAAACGGCTCCAGAGGACGTGGGCGACTTCGTTGGGGTAATAGCGATTTACCAGATTGAAGACCTTTCGCCGGTAAAGTTTGGGGTCTTCGTCTTCCGATTCCAGATAGGTGAAACGGCGCACGTCTTCAAAACCCACTCCACCGGTCGAACCAACCTCCACATCGAAAATCCCATAACCCAGCCGGGTTAGAAATTCGCGGTCCTGGTAAAGTTCAATTGCATTAATATCTCCACGCATAATTGTAATCCTGTTCCCTGTCTGGCCTTGGTTCCCCATTGATCAAATACCAGGATTGTCCATCAGCCGTCTTGTTTGTTTTTACCTAACTCAAACATCGAGACAAACATAGCCGGTTGACGCTAAAAATACCTCCGTTTATTTACTAAACGTTTTCCCGGTCAGGCCTTTCCTGACAAGTTACCTTTTTCTAAGGCTACTCCATCTTAGCACAGAGTTGTTAAATAATTGTGAAATATCTCACTTATAAGCCATACATTAGTCCTGAATTTACTAGGTCCAATGGCCTATTTTTAGACTTTCTGAGGTTGGCGAGGAAAAATTGTTTGGTTAACGTAACTACTACTCAGGCCCCACCCCTGACCTCTCCCCAGGGCCACCATTGGACGGGGAAAAGAAGAAAAGAGTATTAACGGGGGAGACCCCTTTGACCCCCCGCAGGGCACCCAGAGGGTACCCGGCCCCCACGACCCCTGCTTCGACCCTATATCGAGTTTGGTGAGTAATTACGAATTTTAAGCTTCCAACCAGTTAGCGTCGGGCGAACTACCCGCTTTAATAGGTAGCTCCAGTTCGATTTGCAGCCCGCCTTCGGGAGCGCGGACGAAATCCAGCTGACCGTTGAGCCATTCAGCGCGTTCACGCATCCCGGTCAGGCCGAAGTGGGGCCGGCCATCAGCCGTTTTAAAAGGCGGGACGGTCAGGCTGGTCTGAGAGGTTGGCGCAGGCTGGCGGAAGTAATCCCAGACTGCGGGGGTCGGTCCAATGCCATCGTCACGCACCTGGAGACGCACCTGGTCGGTAATATTCAGGCTTACCCAGACCCGGTTGGCCTGGCTGTGACGCTGGATATTTTCCAGACTTTCTTCAAGAATAGACATCAATTCGTAGACCAATGTGGGGTTCAGGTTCAGGTCGCTGCCGGTGATCGTAAGCTGAGTCTGGAAATTATAGGCGATTTTCCAGCGTTGTAAATAGCTTTCGACCAGTTCAAACAGGGGTTCTTTGTAGCCCTGGCGTAAATTGAGAATAACTTCACGGAGTTGCTGGGCTTCGTCGTGACAGACTTTTTCGATGAAATGAGCACGCTCCAGGGCGACCAGATTATCGGGAGGGAGCATTCGACCGAGGGCGATGGCGTTGTATTCGACTCCGACCAGAGTTTTGGCGACCCCATCGTGCAGTTCGCGGGCCAGGCGCAGTCGTTCGCGTTCGCTGGTGAGAAGTTCGACCTGGGCACGGCTGGCCTGTAGCTGGATCAATTTATCGCTAAGAGTTTGATTGCTGATTTCAAGTGAGTTTAGCAAATTGAGGATTAAGACGACCCCGGCACTGACCAGCAGAAAGATAAAAAAAGTCAGCCCGACGCTGGGCACGGCTAATTTTTCGACCGGTCTGTTGAGAGCGGTGTAACTGGAGACATAAAAAGAGATGGTAGCCATCAGGCTGATCGTGATCGCGCCGCGCCAACCATAAATGATGCTGGCAAGGGCAATGGTCAGGTAATGTAGAGAGGTGATCGGTACTTCATCGCTAACCACATAATCGATAATGCCGATCAGACTTTCGAGCGTGAAAATTAATCCAATGACCAAAATTTTGCGGACGCGCAGCCAGCCAATAAACTTTAAAATTCGGCGGGTAAAAACCAACTGATACCTCTCCACCCGGTGGCACAACGCCCGGTTTAGCCTGAAACTGCCAGACCACGATTATGCGCGTGAGCGTTGCTTAGAGTTCAAAGAACAGCCCCGGCGGTTGTATTTGCCAATAAAGACTGGTTAAGTAGGTCTAAAGACCCTATGTGTCTATGTTATATTATTTAGGGTAAAGGCACAAGTTTAAGTTTAGTTACGAACTGGTTTATGCTCATGGGAAGAATATGACGAATATAACTAAGGTAGAATCACCGATCAAAATAATAATAGTAGATGATAATTTTGTGACGCGGGCCGGGTTACGCAGTGCGCTGGATTTAGAACCGGATATAATGGTGCTGGCGGAAGGTTCCAACGGGTTGGAAGCGGTTCAACTGGCCCAACAATACGAGCCGGATGTGATTTTGCTGGATTTTCGGATGCCACGCATGGATGGGGTACAGGCCACCCAGCAAATAATCGCCCATAACCCGGCGGCGCGCGTTTTGATGTTGACCTTGAATGACGAGCCTCATACTCTGATTCAGGCTATATTGGCCGGTGCAAAAGGCTATCTGGTCCATAATAAATTTAATTTAAATGATCTGGTGACGGCGGTACGTACTATACACGATGGGGGTGCCCTCATAACACCTTCGCTGGCACCGGTGCTACTCGATCTGGTAAGGAGCAAGGAAGTTGCCCATTCGGTTCAGATGGAGCCAAATTCAGGGCCGGGCATAGAGGGGAAGGCCGGGAGTGAGTTGCAAGCGGTGTCGCTGGACGGGCTACTGACGCGGCGGGAACGCAATATTTTGGAACTGGTACAGATTGGTAAAAGTAACCGTGAGATTGCCGAGGCATTGACGATTGAGGAGAAAACAGTTAAAAATCATATCAATAGTATTTATTCCAAGTTGCATTTACGCAATCGCT
The DNA here is from genome assembly GCA_038322625.1 of Chloroflexia bacterium. Taxonomy (GTDB): domain Bacteria; phylum Chloroflexota; class Chloroflexia; order Chloroheliales; family Chloroheliaceae; genus 54-19. The sequence continues at coordinate 40,358 of JBBQGA010000006.1, read as the reverse complement.
ATGAGGCGATTACCCTTCGGGTGGGGTAAGAAATATGGGTCCGGGACCTAATTTTTTTGGGTCTCAAGGCCGTTTTTATTTGTGAGAGAACACAGTATAGTACATCTCAACGTAAGCAATAATTTACCAACTACATTTTACTTACTCCTATATTCAAAGGCAGAGTTGAGCCGATACAACTCTGCTTTTTCATTTTAAAGCTTTATCACTTTCAGTATACCTAAAACATACCTAAACCTTTTGTTAGGACTTTCGCTTAAACATCTACAAAAGTTATTCATAAAATTATGGTAACTACTCAGACCCCACCCCAGGGCCACCAGTGGACGGGAGAATAAAAGAAAAGATTAGTAACAGGGGCACCCAGAGGGTACCCGCCTGTATGACCCTCCGCAGGGCACCCAGTGGGTACCCGACCCGCACGACCCCGCTTTAGTTCCGTTTGTGGGGGATAAGACCTGAGTAGTTACAAATTATGATTATGAGGCTGTAAGGTAGATCGTAACCTTGCTATGTTATGCTGGAGTTAAGTATAATAGCCTCGACGGGCAAGCTAGAACTATTCTTCACTTCTATATTTTATAGAACTTGACCCGGCAAGCAACTTAAACTAGAGGTTCGAGTATGTCAGACATAGAAAGTTACGCCGAAAATTTCGAGCAATTTGTAAGTGAAGAATTACCAGCCTCGGTGGCCCATTTTGATGAGCAAGACCCGGCGATTTATATTTATTGCCAGCGTGCGAGTGCCGAACTACCTAGCCGCCGGGTGCTGGTGGTGACAGAACCGGTGAGTGGTCAGATCGTGGTGTGTATCGAGGTGACGTACCAGCTTTTTGAAGGGGATATTCATCATTGTGTAAGGCAGATCGGTAAGTTGGAGAAAGCTGAAATTGCCGAGAAGCTACAATCGCTGGCGCGAGAAGCGTATGAGGTAGTGATGGCCTGGCGGCCTACCCTGGCAAATATCGAGGATTATGCTTTTTTGCCCAACTAACGATATTTCAAGTCGAAAGTTATTGGCCCACCGGGAATCCCGCTGGGCCGATTTTGGATCGCGTCGCGTCGCTTTGTAACTGAAACGGCCCACATGGATAAAATAAGTCCGACTGTATCGCCAACTCCCCCCGGTGAAGAAAATAATAACCCGACCGCACCCGTTAACGAGGCCACCGGGCCAAAAAAACGACCGGCTTCGCGGCTGTGGCTGCAATTGGCGTGCGCCTGGATCGTAATTGTAGTGGTGGTTTGGTTGGTTTTGCACCCACTGTTCGAGGTGGAATTTCCGGCTCAGGCGGCAAACGGGTTGGCTCTGCTCAATGTGCTGATAGATATAGGTTTATTAGGTCTGGTAAGCCTGGGGTCAGGAGCGGTCGGAAGTTGGCTATTACGACTGGTTTGGTCTGAAAGTCGGGTTTTGAGCGGGCTGGAACGGGTGGTGCTGGCGGTTGGGTTGGGCCTCGGTACAAATATTATGCTGGTGTTGGGGCTGGGAGTGCTGGGTGGCTTGAACCGTCCGGTGGCTTACGGGTTGCTGGCGGTAGAACTGGGATTAGCCGGGTTATGGCGGCAGCGTACCTCACCGGAGGAACGCTGGCGGATCGGGGAAGGGTGGCCCCAAACGAAGGCCGGTTGGCGGCTAATGGTGGGCTGGGAACGCTGGCTGGTGGTATGGTTGGGAGGCGTGGCTCTGGCAACCTTACTCCTGGCCCTGACCCCGCCGATTGCCTGGGATAGTTTGATGTATCACCTGGAAGGCCCCAAACGCTATATCGAGGCCGGTCGAATTATGGAATTGCCCCGGTTGGGACAGGCGGGGTTTCCGTTCGGGGCCGAAATGTTGTTTACCTGGGGAATGCTTTTGCACGGTGAGGGCCTGGCCCAGGCCATTAGCTGGCTATATGGCATCCTGGGGGCACTGGCCTGTATGGCCTTTGCCCGGCGGTTCTTCGGCAGTCTGGCGGTGGCGGAATCGGGTTTGAAAAGAGTACGGCAGGCCGGTTGGCTGGCGGCGGGTTTGTATCTGTCGGTACCGCACGTCTGGTTATTGATGACCTGGGCCTACACCGATACGATGCTGGCTTTTTACGCGCTCTTGGCCTTGTATGTGTTTTTGCTGGCGATGGAAAATGCCGAACGGAAAGTGGTCATGCTGGGGTATGCGGCACTGGCCGGGATAATGGCCGGGCTAGCGTTGGGCGGCAAGTATACGGCAAGTCTGGCCGATGCGGGGGCTTTTGGTGGGACGTTGTTGGTGGCCGCCCTCTCGCCGCGCAAACCGGCCTGGCGGCAATTTTTCATGGCCGGGCTGGTTTTTGGGCTGACGGCCCTGCTAAGTTTCGCGCCCTGGTTGATCCGCAATCTGGTATTTAGCGGCAATCCGGTCGCGCCTCTGTTTGGTGGGATCAGGGGTTGGGCGGCGGATGAGGTCGCGGCGTTGGCTGGCAGCGATGGCGGGATTGCTTTGACCCCGGACGTGGTGATCGGGCGGGCCTTTTCGATGGTTTTCAACGGGCGAACCGGTGGTTTGCACGACGCGACCGTATCGCCGCTGTTTCTGGCCCTGATCCCGTTTAGTATCTGGTCAGCCTGGCGTTCGCGAGTGGTAGCCGGGTTGTGGCTGGCAATCGGGATCAATTATGTGGGCTGGCTGGCTGCGATCCGCTTGAGTGGCGGGGCCGATCATACCCGGATTATGCTGGCGGTTTTCCCCTGGCTAGCCCTGGTGACGGCTTACGGTTTGCTGGACTTTTTTAATAACCGGGAAAGGCTGGCGGCGCGGCGGTTGCTGCGTATTACGGCGCGGCTGGCGGTAGGGTTATTTGTGGCGGTAAGCGGCTTTATTCTGGTGATGATTTTCGTGGCAAACGACCCGCTACAATATCATCTGGGGCTGGAAAGCCGGGGACAACGGGTTGAAAGCCAGCTTGGTCAGTATTACAGGGCGGCCAATTTTGTAAACGGGCAGGATAGCCAGCAAAAATATAATGTGCCGCTGGACGCAAAGTTGTATATGTTCTTCGAGCCGAGGGCTTATTATTTCGACCGGACGATCTCGTATGACCACAATAACGGCGGACAGTTTTTTTACTATTCGAGCCGCTACCCGACTCCCCAGGCTTTCCACGCTGAACTGGTGCGGCGTGGGGCCACCCACGTTCTGGTAGGCGAGGAGTTGTTGAAGTTTTTGATCGATGTGCCGAGTTACCGCAAGGTCAGTGAGGCGACCGCAGGCCGGAAGTTGCTGGACGGGCTGGTGGCGCAGGGTTATTTTGAAATTATTTATCAGGAAAAGGGCGAATATACGGTTTATAAGATTCGTTAGAACCCATCCCAGGGATGAGAAGTAAATCAGTTTCTACCCCGCGCAGGGCACCCAGGGGGTACCCGACCCCCACTACCCCCGCTTTTCGCCTTTAAGCAAAATTTCTAAAATAAAAAAACAGGCCTGCCTAACGTAATAGCCCGGCAGTCCTGTTTTTAACGCTGAAAAGTTTACCAGCCGATGGCGGCACTATCGGCGCGGGGGTCGGAGCCACCCATGAGCAGCCCATCAGGGGTGATGACGATGCCCTGCGCGTAGCCCATCATGGAGTTAAAATTTCCAGCCAGTTCGACGTTGTGACCGAGGGCAGTTAAACCCTGGCGGGTCGAGAGCGGGAAGCGATCTTCGAGGTGGAGTAGTTCGCGGTCTTCGGCAGGGGCTTTGCCATGAATCCAGCGCGGCGCGTCGATAGCTTGCTGGATGTTCAGGCCGTAGTTGATCAGGTTGGTATATACCTGCTGGTGAATCTGGGGTTGACCGTCACCACCCATCGAACCAAAGACGATCTCAGGCCGGTCGTTGCGGGTCGCCAGCGAGGGGATCAGGGTGTGCAGGGTGCGTTTGCGCGGGGCGATGACGTTAGCGTGATCGGGGTCGAGCGAGAAATAGCAGCCCCGGTTCTGGAGTTCGATGCCGTAGCCCGGTACGACCAGGCCCGACCCGATACCCATGTAGTTGCTCTGAATGAGGGAAACGGCGTTGCCTTCGCCATCTGCCGCGCAGAGATAGATCGTGTCGCCGTTGGTGCTGCCGGGTACCACGCTCATCTGAGCCTTACGAGGGTCGATCAGGCGGCGTTGCCGGGCGAGGTAGGCATCGTCCAGCAGAGTCTGCGGATCAAGTTTCATGTGGAGCAGGTCGGTGAGATGTTTGTCCCGGTCGGCGAAGGCCAGTTTTTTAGCTTCGACCAGCAGGTGAATGTTGGCTGGGTCCTGGGGATCGGCGGAGAAGTCGAACGGCTCGACCAGTTTGAGCATTTGGAGGGCGGTCAAGCCGTGAGTGTTGGGCGGCAATTCGTAGATACGATAGCCGCGATAGTCGATACTGAGCGGCTCGACCCATTCACCCTGGTGTTCGGCTAAATCTTCGCGGGTGATCAGACCGCCAAGTTGACCGGAAAAATCGGCCAGAGCCTGAGCGATTTCGCCATTGTAGAATACGTCGCGGCCTTTTTCGGCAATCAGGCGCAGCGACCGACCGAGCGCGGGAACTTTGAGAAGGCTACCCGGTTCGGGGGCGACCCCACCAGGGGCATAAACGTCGATCCAGGAGGAATGAACGATCCCGGCGGTCAGCAAACGTTTGATGGTGGCACTCAGAATGTGGCCGACCCCAAAGCCTTCCTCGGCGTACTCGATGGCTGGTTCGAGGACGCGGGCCAGACCCAGGCGGCCAAAGCGGTCGGAGAGCATTTGCCAGCCGTCGACGGCACCGGGGATCGAGACCGAGAGGATGCCGCGCTGGGGGATTTTGGTGTGACCCTGGGCTTTGAACCATTCGGGGGTAGCAGCAGCGGGGGCGCGGCCACTGGCGTTAAGGCCGTACAGGTTGTCGCTTTTGGCATCGTAAAGCAGCGAAAAAAGGTCGCCACCGGTGCCGCAGACGAAGGGATAAACGACATTTAATACGGCGTTGGCAGCGATAGCCGCGTCGACGGCGTTTCCACCGGCCATCATAATGCGGGTACCCGCCTGGGATGCCAGGTAGTGCGGCGCACATACTACGCCGTGCCGGGCCATTGTTACCGGTCGTGTTTGTTCCATTGCTCCATTTGCTCCTCGTATAGTAGGTATTGGGGACTACCTGAAAAGTGGGTTCAGGCAGCCGGTTTAGGTTTTCTTGGCAATTTTCGCCAGGCCAGAAAGGGTCATAGCGAGCAGTTGTTTTATATTCTTCGGTGAGCAGTATACAATATTCTGCGGAAATGGCTATTTAGTTAGGACTTTCGCTGTTACCTGACCGAGTGAGTTGGAAGCGAACCTAAAAGGATTAACAGGGGCGACCCCTACGTCCCCGCTCTATACTTTGTGGCCGTATTGGCGGCGACGGTGGGCGTGAGTAGGGTAAAACGACGAAAGGAGATATGATGAGTGACTGGCGGAAACGGGCGTTTGGCAATACCGGGTTGGAGGTGTCGGCCTTGGGGTTTGGGCCGGGCCATATTGGGAGTCCGGCCCAGAGCGAGCAAGAGGTGGCGAAAGTTTTAAATTCGGTGCTGGATCTGGGGATTACTTTGATCGATACGGCGCGGGGGTACGGGTTGTCGGAGGAACGGATCGGGCGGCACCTGGCCGGACGGCGCGGGGAGTTTGTTTTATCGACCAAAGTTGGCTATGACGTGGAAGGTATGCCGGATTGGACCGGCCCGACCATTACGGCGGGGATTGAGGCGGCTTTGCGGCGATTGCAAACCGATTATCTGGATATTGTACATCTACATTCCTGTTCGCTGGAAGAATTGAAAAATAACGGGGTGGTAGAGGCACTGGCGGCAGCAGTGCAGGCGGGCAAGGTCCGCGTGGCGGCCTATTCGGGCGATAACGCGGAGTTGGAATGGGCGGCCCAACAGGCGGTTTTTGGCAGTCTGCAAACCTCGGTGAATATTTGCGATCAGCGGGTGATCGACCGGGGGTTGGCGACAGCCCAGGCGAACGGCAAAGGGGTGATTGCCAAAAGACCGGGCGCAAATGCTCCCTGGCGGTTTGCCGAACGTCCGGTGGGGGATTATGCCGAGGAATATTGGGTAAGGTGGCAGGCGATGGGTCTGGAGCGTGGGGAGTACGAGTGGCAGGGGCTGGCTTTACGGTTTGTCTGTTATCGGCCAGGGGTGAGCAGCGCGATTATCGGGACATCGAGCCTGGAACATTTGCGGCACGACCTGGGGTTGGTGGAACGCGGGCCGTTACCGGCAGAGGTAGTAAGTGGGTTGCGGCAGGCCTTTGCGGCTCATGATCAGGGTTGGGAGGGCCAGGTTTAATTTCCCGGTTCAGGGTTGGGAGAAGAAAGCTTTTCAGCCAAAATCTGGACATAGAAGATAATATAGAAAATATTAAGTAAAGGCTTAAAAGCAGTTCGGAAGTGTGTTGACAGTGGTGATAAACTTTTAATAAGTAAAAGTTGCTCAAGACTTTTGCTATCACGCTTAAAGGTTGATTTTAGTCGTACAAAAAGCGGCTTCCGGCTATCGTAATGATAGCCCCCCGTCGAAATCCGGTTCGAGAGGACTGGCGCGGCGGGTTGCCGAAGAGTTCTGTTTTTGCCCGGCTGGTGCCGACCTTTGTAACTTCCTCGCAGAGATTTTCTCCTGGCAGTACAAAGTAAAAGTATCAGGCTGGCTTAATGTTCAGCAAGATAGATCAAGGCTACCGGCCAAATGGCTGGTGGTTGCATCGCTATCGGCTGACCAGGAGAATGAATATGGCTGGCGTTACTCTCGAACATATTACCAAAAAATATGGTGATCTGGTAACGGTTAAAGATTTGAACCTGGACATCAAGGATCAGGAATTCTTGGTGTTGGTAGGACCTTCCGGGTGTGGTAAATCGACCACGCTGCGGATGATTGCCGGTCTGGAAGAAATCAGCGGCGGGGATTTGCTGATTGCCGGACGGCGAGTGAACGATGTTGCGCCGAAAGACCGCGATATTGCGATGGTGTTTCAGTCCTACGCGCTTTATCCGCATATGTCGGTTTACGATAACATGGCTTTCGGTTTGAAATTGCGGCACACGCCCAAAGAGCAGATCAAGAAGCGCGTGACGGAAGCCGCCTCGATTCTGGCGATTGACCATTTGCTCGACCGCAAACCCAAGCAACTCAGCGGCGGTCAGCGTCAGCGTGTTGCGCTGGGCCGGGCGATTGTGCGGGAACCAAAAGTGTTCCTTATGGACGAGCCGCTATCCAACCTGGATGCCAAGTTGCGGGTGCAAACCCGGACTCAGATTTCCAAACTGCATCAGCGTTTGCAGACGACCGTAATTTATGTAACTCACGACCAGACCGAGGCTCTGACGATGGCCGACCGGATCGTGGTACTGAAAGACGGTATATTGCAGCAAGAACCGGATAGTCCGCAGGTGCTTTACGATTTCCCGGTGAATATGTTTGTGGCCGGGTTTATCGGGTCGCCGCCGATGAACTTTTTTGAAGCGGTGCTGACCGGGACTTCGGAAACGATGTACCTGGATGCCGGTAGCTTCAAGGTGAAAGTGCCCGATATGTACCGCAAGGATTTGCAGGCTTCGCTAAACAAGGAAGTCGTGATGGGTATCCGGCCTGAGCATATTAGTGATGCACAGTTCCCGGACGCCGGGGAAAATCCCGAAAATATGTCCCAGGCAACCGTAGAAGTAGTCGAGCCGATGGGCAGCGAGGTTTATCTTTACCTGGCTACCGGCAAACATTCCTTCCAGGCGCGGGTCGGGGCACGGTCGCGGGTGCATCCCAATGACGAGTTGACGGTTTATCTTGATATGAACCACCTGCACGTTTTCGACAAGCAAACCCAGGTGTCGGTCTTGAACCGCCAGAACGTCGAGCGGCAGAACCGCTAACTCCTGACAACTCTCTCTTTCGCAAGAAATTTAGCGCGACCGGTGTAATTAACTTATAGCGGTCGCGCTATTTTTATTCAATTGTAACTGTTCACCGAACCAGTAAGAAGATTAGCGGGACTGAACAGATATATTCAATTTAGGATTTGAAGGTGAATTTATCGCCGGGTTTGATGTTTTTGGCGGCGAAGTAGCCTTTGGGAACTTCGAGGGCATAAAGATAGTTGCGGTTGGGCTGGTGGACGGTTTCGGACATGGGTTCCATTTCCTGAATATCGATGATCTGTCCGTTGGCATCGATAAAGGCCACTGAGAGGGCGATCAGGGTATCTTTCATCCAGAAGCCGACCAGACCGGGCTGGGGGAAAATAAACAACATTCCCCGGTCGGCGGGGAGAGTGGTTCGCCCCATGAGGCCGGTTTCCTGTTCCTGAGAGGTGCGGGCCAGCTCGACGGTCATGGCGAGGGTATCGCCACCGCTACGGGTGATGGTGGCCGGAACAATGCTCAGGGTGGTTTGACCGGGAGTGGGTGTGAGGGTGGCCGGGCTGAGTGTAGCGTTCCTGGGAGTGGGGGCCAGTGTATTCTGGTTTATCTCAAAGGGCACACAGGCCGTCAGGCTTAAAATCATAACCATAAGAGGTAAGATCAAGCACACAGAGCGGCTAATCCGGGTTTGAATATTCTTCATAAATCCTTTTCCAGCTACTTTGACAGTCTAAGAAAATAAATGATACAATTAAGGATAATCATTATAGAACTTTCGCTCGAAAAAAATTCTCAGGTTTAAAGGTTGGCAAAAACCTGGAATTATCAGGTTCAAGAGTGGAAGTTGTGCATTACTATGATTTATGACTAAAAGCTCAATAGTTTTTAAGTATGTTTGTACCCTTTTAGCAAGGTCTAATTTTAATCAAAAAAGCTGTACGTGCAACTCTGGAGGGCGTACCGTCCGTCAAGGTTGAGGCCGGACGAGGAGTTATTATGAGCATCCAATTTTTCATTCGACTGGTAGGGATGGTGCTTTTTGCCGTACTGGGCTGGCAGCTAGGCAATACGATTGATAACAGTCCTGATCAGATCAGGGTGATTTTGTTATTATCGCTGGCCGGGGCGGCACTGGGGGCGACCACTGCGCCATATATTACCACAAGGCCGTTTGGCTGGGCCAGGCGACGCTTGAAAGTTTTACCGGCAGTGGATTTAATCGCCGGTGGGGTGGGGCTGGTGATCGGTCTTATTGTAGCGGCGTTACTGACTTTTCCGTTAGCAAAATTACCCGGTGTGCTGGGAGCCGTTTTCCCATTTTTAGCAGCAATTATTTTTGGTTATCTGGGAATGGCTATTATGGTAATGCGCAAACGGGAGATTTTCGAGTTTTTTGGATTGAACCGCCAGGCGAACGCAGTGGCCTCCGATGCGCGGGGCAACAACGCTTTTGCCCGCTCGATTCTGGTGGATACCAGCGCGATTATCGATGGCCGGATTGCCGATGTGAGCCAGACCGGCTTTATCGAAGGCACCCTGATTATCCCCAAATTTGTGCTGAACGAGTTGCAGCATATCGCCGACAGTTCCGATTCACAACGGCGCACGCGTGGTCGGCGGGGGTTGGAGATGTTGAACAAGTTACGTAAGGACTCGATTGTGCCGCTGGAGTTTTCGGATATTGACACGCCGGACGTGGCCGAGGTAGATGCCAAGCTGATCAAGATCGCCAAGCAAAATCATTTTCCCCTGATTACCAATGATTACAATATGAACCGGGTGGCCGAGTTGCAGGGGGTCAAGGTTCTGAACGTCAATGAACTGGCCCAGGCGGTGCGTCCGGTGGTGCTGTCGGGTGAGGAACTGATGGTACGGATTACCCAGGAAGGCAAAGAACTTGGTCAGGGGCTGGCTTACCTGGATGACGGCACGATGATCGTGATCGAGAATGGCCGCCGCCATATGAACCAGGAAGTAGCGATTACAGTGACCCGGACGCTCCAGACGGTAGCCGGGCGGATGATTTTTGCCCAGGTGCGGGTACCCAACGGTAGCAACGGCATCGGGTTTGAGCGGGATTGGCCGGATACCTCACCCCGTTAGGGTTTGCGAATAGCGAGACCGCCGAGGCGGCAAGCATAGATGGCCCGGTTTGCCGGGCTTATTTTGTGGGAGCAAAATTGGCTGAGGAAATGGTTGAAGAAGTGAACAGGCCCTCACCAGGGCGAAAAAAGATAGCAGCGGTGATCGTAGCGGCGGGACGCAGTTCGCGCATGGCCGGACTGGATAAGCAGTTCGCGCTGGCGGGAAGGCGGCCTTTGCTGGCCCATACGGTGGCAGTCTTTGAGCAAAGCGATCTGGTCGATGAATACGTAGTGGTGGTCAGCCCGGAAAACTTGCTGCGTGGTAAGGCACTGGCTTTCGAGGAAGGCTGGCGGAAGTTGCGCGGTTTTGTGACGGGTGGGGCGCGGCGGCAAGATTCGGTCTGGCAGGGTTTGCAGGCGTTGGCCGGAAAAGGCCAGCCGCCGGAAGTGGTGATGATCCACGATGGGGCGCGGCCTTTTGTGACGCCGGAAATTCTGGCGGCGGGTCTGGCGGCGGTCGAGGAGTACGGGGCGTGTGTGGCGGCGGTGCCGGTCAAGGATACGATCAAGGCGGTGGAACCGGCCTCGCAGCTAGTCAGAGAAACCCCGCCGCGCGAGTTTTTGTGGGCGATCCAGACACCGCAGGTTTTCCGCTATGATTTGATCTGCCAGGCCCACCGCGAGATTGCCGGGCGCGGCCTGGATGTGACCGATGATGCCATGATGGTTGAGTTGACCGGCCAACCGGTGAAAGTTTTCCGGGCCGCCTATACCAATATCAAGGTTACGACCCCGGACGACCTAGAACTGGCCCGGCGAATTTTCGCGGAAAGAGCCACCCCACAGGAACAACCTCAATTAGCTCTACCGACCGTTCCGGCCCTTTCGACGGTGGCAGTCGGGCAGGGTTATGATGTTCACCAACTGGTAGAGGGTCGGCCTTTGATCCTGGGCGGCGTGACGGTGCCGTATGAAAAGGGGCTGGATGGTCATTCGGATGCCGATGTGTTGTGCCACGCCGCGATCAATGCGCTGCTGGGTGCGGCGGGTCTGGGTGATATTGGCCGCTATTTTCCACCGTCCGACCCGACCTACAAAGGTATCTCCAGTCTGCGAATGCTGGCGGAGGTACACTCGCTGGTGCAGGAGCGCGGCTGGCGACTCGGCAACCTGGACGCGACCATCGCGGCCCAGAAACCAAAGCTGGCAACCTATATTCCGGCTATGCGCGACAAGCTGGCCGAGACACTGGGTGTCGATCCGTCACAGATAAATATCAAGGCAACCACTACCGAAACGCTGGGCTTTGTTGGCCGTCTGGAAGGGCTGGAAGGTCAGGCGGTAGTTTTGCTGGTACGCGGCGGTTGAACCGGCCATGAGTGACCTAAAACTTGAAAAATACCGCCGGGCCATCGGTCAGAATTTTCCCCAATTAACGATAGAGAAAATTGAATATTTGTCCGAAGGCTGGGACAGCCTGGCTTGCCGGGTAAACGACCGCTTAATTTTCCGCTTCCCTAAACGGGCGGAGGTAGAAGCCAGTCTGAGGCGAGAGATCAAACTGTTGCCGGAACTCGGCCCGACTTTGCCGCTGGCGATTCCTCAATTCAAGTATGTGGCCGAAACAGGTAACGCTGGTTTTCCCTATCCGTTTGTGGGTTACGAGGCCCTGCCGGGGGGGATGCAGGGGGATTGGCCGGAAGAAGTGCAGGCGGCGGAGTGGTGGCGACCCGGCTTTGGCGATTTCCTGACGGCCTTACACGCTTTTCCGGTAGCAAGAGCGCGCACTTTGGGTGTGCAGGATTACGCTCCGGTGGGAGTCGAAGATGCGAGCGGCGAGTGGCGCGACCGGTTGGAAGCCTTTTACGGATTGGTAAGGGAGGCGGTTTACCCGCTCTTGCCGGTCGAGCGGCAGGATTTGTTAGCCGATTATTTTGAGAATTTTCTGGATGACGAGCGGTTTTTCCAATGGGAACCGGTACTGGTTCACGGCGACCTGTGGGACGATCATGTTTTGCTGGACCCGGCGACCAGTCAGTTAGGGGTGATCGACTTCGGGGATGTAGCCATCGGCGACCCGGCCCTGGATGTTTCGGAGTTGATGTTGCCTTATTATAACGGCCGGGTGGATGAAAGTTTCCGGGCGCGGCGGCAATTCTACGGGGGCTTGCCTCCCCTGATTTCGATTATATTCGGCCTCCGCCACGAAAGCCCGTTGCTGGTCGAGTTCGGGCTGAATAGCCTGGGACAACCCTTAAAAGGTTTCCCTTGATATAATCAGGACTCTCGCTTCAATCCCACTGAGTAGGGTTGATGCGGAAATCCTATGCTAAAGTATTTGTTCACCCTAGCTCTAAGAAAATTAGCGGGGTCTGTAGGGGTGAAACCCATGCGCGGGGTCGTACAGGGGTCTCCCCTGTAAAATCTTTTTTATTTTCGCTTCAAGCTCACGAAGTGAGGTTGAAGCGAAAATCCTAATACTAAAAGATTAAAGTTGTTTTTCCAGGCGACGACGGCGATAGATCAGGAAACCGAATATGCCCAGAACGACCAGACCCAGCGCGACATAGCCAAACCAACCCAGGTATTTCTCCAATAGGGGTAAATTCTGGCCGAAGACATAGCCGAGTAGCCCGATTACTATGGCCCAGACGATACCGCCCAGCGCGTTGTAGATGAGGAAGGTCGGATATTTCATTTTATGCATACCGGCGAAGAAAGCGGCCCAGGCCCGTAGCAAGGCGATAAAACGCCCAATGAAAATGGTTTTAGCACCGTGTTTTTCAAAGTAACGTTCCAGGTAAGCCTGTTTTTTAGCGTCGAAATGCAGTTTGGGAGCCACTTTTTCGAGGATCACAGTACCGAGTTTTCGTCCGGCAAAGTAGCCGCAGTTATCACCAATGATAGCTCCGGCGGCGGCCCATATAATAACCCATTCGATATGGAGACGGTTACTGGATGCGGCTGTGGCGGCGGCCACCAGCAAGATGGTTTCGCCGGGAAAAGGAATGCCGGTGCTTTCGAGGGCAATGCCCAGAAATATAATGATGTAACCCCAGCTTTCAATAAAGCCTTTGAGCGTTTCCAAATCGAGATGCATACCGGTGTATTTCCTTCCCTATAGCCCTGTGATAAGACTTTTAAAACCCTTCTCCCTTAATACCTGAACCATGCCTATGTTATAGCAGATAATGGGCCAAACAAAAGCGGCTTCGTCACATTGGCGAAGCCGCTTTAGAATACTCTAATGAAAATAGGACTTTCGCTAGATGCCCTAAACCAAAGTGAAGCGGGGGTAGAGGGGATCGGGTACCCCCTGGGTGCCCTGCGCGGGGTCGTACAGGGTCTCCCCTGTAAAATCTTTTTTATTTTCGCTTCAAGCTCACAACGTGAGTTTGAAGCGAAAGTCCTAGAAAAGAAGTTAGTAGTTGACTTTCAGGCTGCTAATAATGGTCTGGAAGTCGCGGTCGAAGCCGTCGACCAGGTTTTGTTTGGCGGCACTACCAGGGCTGATACTGATTACACCGAGAATGCCGTGAGTACCGCTGTGACCGAACAGTATGAAGCCGCGTGAACCGACTTCACCTTTGGTATTGCGGGCGGTAAAAGGTACCCGGTAAAGCGGACCGGCCTGAGTTACCTCTAGCGGCTGAATACTGGTGCCGAAGGATTGAACATACTGGGCAGCCAAAGTGTTAAGAGTGGGGCTGTAGAAAGCTCGCCAATCGTCAGCCGAAGGGGTCGCCGATTTAAAGGCATCCTTGAAAATAGCGATCTGGATTACGGCCTGGTTGGCGTTGTTGTCGACGATGGGCGAAGTCAGGTAAAGGGCCGGTTGGGCCGGGGTCGGGAAGGGCCGTAAACGCCAGTCGTAGTCGAGCGGAAAAGTGCCGGAAAGGGTCGGCTGCTTGACGTTTACATTTAGCGGCGGGCTTTGCCATTCAACCATTTTCAGGTATTGGCCGCGCACCTCACGCGCGTTCACCGGGCGGATTTTGCCACCGGCATTCGCAACCAGAACGGTCGGGTCGGCCACACCGGATTCGCCCCTGGCGACTTCGGGAGCCGAGGAAGTGAAACTCCGAAAAGAGTCGAAATAGAGCGGTTGATAGATTGACGAGTCTTTGGCGGTGCTGATACCAAACAGGAGATAACCCCGCTCGGCCTTGACGTTGTTTACCTGGGCGATGTACTGGATCAGGTCGTTGTTGTTAGAACTATAGCTCAGGCGGTTAACCGAGACGGTAGTATCGAGCAGATTGAGAGTACCACCTCCGCCGGGGTCTTCGCGGGTGCCGGGATTGGCATTTTTTACCTGAGTAGTGCGGACTTGAAGCAGGCTTTGGTCATCCGGTTTTAATTTGACGATGGATTTTGAGACCAGGCCGATTTTAAGATTGGCATCGGTAGGGGAAGTATAGACGACGCTGGTGGCATCTACGGCGGCACGGGTCCAACCTTCGGGAAAGTTCATAGTGTAAAAAAGGTCAGGGTTGTTATCCTGGCGAAATTTTTGCTGAAAGCTTGGGGTTGCGGTGGGTGGGATCGGAGTTGCCGCATCCCCACAGGCCACCAATAACAGGCTGACCAGCCCTACGACCAGCCAAACGGTGCCGGTTCGCCAGAAGTTTTTGGGGGAATTTGATTTGACTGCTGCCTGAGACATTAGGCGACCTCCTCCACGACCGACGATTGCGGCCCGAATTTTCCGTTATGAAGATGTTTTGCTTGTAGATTAATGATAGCTCAACTTTCCATAATATGCAATAGCCATTTTGGATTGGCGGTCGACCGGCCCAAAGAGGTCGGGTTAGCCCAGGTCAAGCACCCAATACCAGCCGTTTAGTGAGGCTTTGTAGTAATAACGCCCGGCACCTACACGGGTGTAACTTACTCCCAGCAGGTTATTTTTATGGATGTCGTCGCTTTGCCAGATAGCCAGGTTGGCGGCAGCTTTTTCAAGACCGCCAGCGATATTTTCACCGATGATCGGGCCGGGATAGCCGAAAGACTTGATCCGGGGAACAATGCTTCGGCTCAGTGAGTCGGTATGCGAGATGTAGTTTTTGGTAGCCATATCCTCGGCCATCCAGCGCGCGGAATTAAACAGGCGCGGGTCAAATGTCAAAGGGTTGCGACCGTTGGCCTGGCGATAGCCGTTAAGCTGGTTGATAAAGGCCATTTCTTCGCTGTCGGGTAGGGGGCTGGCGGCGGAAACCGCGAGGGAGGTCGTAGTAGCGGCGGTGGGCCGGGCGGGCGTGGCCGGGGCAGTAACCGACGCGGTATTTGGGACAGAAGGGCTAGTTTTTTCGGGAGAAGGAGTGGGGGCGATAATCAGGCCGGGGGTGGCAATTACTACGCGGGTGCTGGAGGCGGTGGGCGAGGTAGCCAGGCCGATGGGTAAAGAAGTCGTAGCGGCCAGGGTTGGCACGAGGATTGGAGTAGGACTAACTTTACCTTCAGGAGTGGCAGTAGCCGGGTCAAGGTTAGCGATGGCAACGGTCTCCCCTTTATTCGGGACGAGGGTGGACGTAGAGCCGGAGAGATCGCCACAGGCCGACAACAAAACCAGTTGAAAAACCGCGAAAATGCCGAAAATCGTTTTAACACGCATTTGATTATCCTCCTGAGCTATTACTGCCAAGAAGTGTACCAGGCCTGCCGCCGACTGGGTTTTCAGCAAAATATTTGCCAGCGAGTCGGGCATCTGCTACACTACCGGTCGTAACCGGCGTTACCCAAAGCGGGTAGATTACCGGCATACTAACTAATCATCTGACTTGTCATCTAACTAAAGGACGGCATGAACCGACAACCTCTGAAGCGAAATTTCCCCGGCCTCATTTATAGGCTAGCCGGGCTGCTGTGGCTACTTTTGCTGACTGCTTGCGGTGGGCAGGGCGGCGGGGCGGTATTAAGTGATACTCCTGCTGATGCCGGTCAGTTGGACCTGCGTGGCGGGGCAAGTGCGCTGGATACTCTTAATATCAACTATAAAATCGGGCAGGCGGCGAAGGTATCGGCCAGTCTGGAAGGTCCGAACGGTCAGCATTATGTCTTGCGTTATGGGGATGAACGCACCCCCGGCGATTACAGTCTGCGCCTGACCGGTGCTATCGACCAGCTTGAAAATAACCTGAACCAGACCAGACTGCTTACCGATGGCAAATATCGCTATGTTATTTCGGCGGTGGGACTAGCCAACGGCGCGACCAGCGAGGCCAGCGGCCAGTTTAGCGTGGTTAATAGTCCGGCGGTACGAACCCTGGCTCCCCAGGTGGAAGGCCTGTCGGCTAATCCGGCGGTGATCAGTCCCAACTTTGACGCCCGCGACGATACCAGCTTGATCGGCTGGCGGACCAGCCAACCGGCGACGGTAACGGTTTCGATTTCCAACGGGAGCGGCCTGAATAAGATTCTTCACACTTTCAAGAATGAACCGGCTCAGGAAGAAAAGACGGTCTTTGCTGGCCTGGATGACAAAGGCGAACCGTTACCGGACGGTTTATACACCTACATGGTCCAGGCTGCCGACCACTGGGGCAATGTGTCCCGGCGGGCCGGGCAGGTCGAGTTAAAGGGTGGCGGACGACCCACTGCCTCGATTGTTCAGGCAGCCATCGGGCCAACTGCGGTGGTAGTCGGTGGGTTGGTGACGGTGACGCTGCGAGTAAAGAACACGGGCAAGGTAGCGATCCGCAGCCAGGGACCGAACAGCGGCTTTGTATATAGTACCAACGATGTTTATAGTTCGATTGAGAACGGCAAGTATAAAGACGCGGCGGGCTTCTGGCGGGTAGGGGTGGATTACGAGTCGAATAGCGGCGGCGGTCCTTCCCGCTACCCGTTCCGGTGGGGCTTTGGCGACGAGCTACCACCCGGTCAGGAAGTGGAAGTGGTCGGGGTGATCCGGGTGGACCGGCAGGAACAGCAATTGAAATTCTACGCCGGGTTGATCGAAGAACAGGTACGATTACCGCAAGATCATATTCAGGTCACGGTCGTGAAGATCAGTTATTAAACCGGAACAAAAAAGGACGATTGCCTCGGCTTCGTCCTTTTTAATTCCAAAAATCTAAGGTTAGTACTTAATACAATCGCGGTGGTAGAAGTTGGTTTCCTTGCGGCCATCGGGGCGCAGAGTCTTGACTACCATTAGCGTGCGCTCAGTGGTCATCTGAGAGCATTTTTCGCAGTTGTGGCCGGTCGGTAAGTTTACATTCTGGCCGGTCGGTACTGTTTTAGAAAGCTTTACGTCTTTTGCCATTTTATTTCCCAGGTCCTTTCTTTAATAATACCGTTCTAAAAAGAAGAGTATAAATAAGGCGAAGAAAAGGATTTATCTTTCTTCAAGCCGACGGATATTATACTACGTTTGGTTTTCCGAATCAAGCCGGTATAAGGCCCGAAACCAGGGTTTATGCGGTTGATTTGCCATACCTTTATTATAGACCATTGCGGGGGTTGGGAATGGGTGAGACCCTTTCTAATTTTGCAATTGGCTTAGGCATCATAGCCTATCTAAAAGGTTCTCTTTTTCTACTCTTTTCGCTTCACGACCTTGCAACCGCCCGGTATATTGGTCGTTAAAAGCGAAAAGCCCTGAACATTTAAAATTCAGGGCTTTTCTAGCGAACTTACTATTTGATTGATAGTCCCGCCGGGTAACGGGCCATCCTATGCAACTAAATTGTCGCCGGGTCTTTGATGGGTGCGTCGAAGGGCAAGCGGGTGTCGTCCTTGCCATCGATAAAGTCCTGCACCATTTTGCGGGCAATATCGTCGTGATACTGTACCGGCGGACTCTTCATAAAGTAGGCTGCCGGTCCAGCGATTGTTCCGGCCAGACCGCGATCCATCGCCAGCTTGGCACAGCGTACCGCGTCGATTACTACACCGGCACTATTCGGGCTGTCCCAGACTTCCAGCTTCATTTCGACCATCAAAGGCACATTACCGAAAGTCGTGCCTTCCATGCGGATATGGCACCATTTGCGGTCTTCCAACCAGGGCACATAGTCACTGGGTCCAACGTGGACGTTCTTTTCCTCGATGGTGGTATGCTCCAACTGGCTGGTGACGGCGTTCGTCTTGGAAATCTTCTTGCTTTCCAGGCGGTCGCGCTCCAGCATATTGTAGAAGTCGGTGTTGCCGCCGAAATTCAACTGGTAGGTGCGCTCCAGCTTGACGCCGCGCTCCTCAAACAGGCGGGTTAACGCCCGGTGAGTGATGGTTGCGCCGACCTGGCTCTTGATGTCGTCGCCGATGACCGGCAGACCTTTTTCCAGGAAGCGGCGTTGCCAGTAATCTTCGCGGCCAATAAAGACCGGAATACAGTTCACAAAGCCACAACCGGCTTCCAGAACCTGCTCGACATACCATTTGGTTGCCATTTCGCTACCGACCGGCAGGTAGTTTACCACCACATCGGTTTTGGATTCTTTCAAAACCTGGACGATGTTGGCAGTCGTGCCGGGGGCTTTGGTGATCATCTTGCTCAGGTAAATACCCAAACCGTCGTGGGTCATCCCGCGATGGACCGGCACATTCAGCTTCGGCACATCCGAAAACTTGATCGTGTTGTTCGGCGCGGCCCAGATCGCCTCGCTCAAATCCTTGCCGACTTTGGTAACATTGATGTCAAAAGCGGCACTGAATTCGATGTCGCGGATATGATAACCACCCAGATTAACGTTCATTAAACCGGGTACAAAATCATTTTCATTGGCATCTTTGTAAAATTCCACACCCTGTACAAAAGATGATGCACAGTTGCCGACACCTATAATCGCTACCCGGAGTTTTTTGTTAGACAAGCTTGATAGCTCCTTTCTCAATTCCTCGATCCACTTCATATACCATCTGCCGGTCGATTGGGTTGCCGGCCAGTATTGCTTAAAGTTTGAGGGAGTAACACCTGTATAAATTTGTGAAGGTTTTAATTCGCTTTCACAATAGAGCATAGTTTCTCATTTATGCCTGAACTTGTCAAATTTAAGGGAGTACCCAGTGACCAGGCTCACTTGAATTTTGTGCGCTGCTTAATAAATAAATTCATCTATGTAGGTTATTCTTACGTTAAGAATATAACTACAAATAGACCGCTAGCGTAACGCGAACCTGAAGTGGTTATAGAAGTAGTTATGATAAAGGTAAAATATGCTGAAAACAACGCGCAAACCGATTCTGGTAGTGGAAGATGACCCAGATATACGGGCTTTGCTGGTCGAGGTATTGACCGAGGCCGGTTATGAGGTGGTATGCAGTCGAAGTGCCAGCGAGGGTTTAGGTTTACTTATCTCCTCGACCGGCCCAGCCTTCCAGTTGATCACACTCGATTTAAATCTACCTGACATGAGCGGTATATCGTTTCTCGAAGAACTGGCTCGCCATACCGAAGCGGCCTATAAGGTGCCGGTGGTGGTCGTTTCCGCCAACCCGCCGCACCTGATCGCCTCGCCCCAGGTAAAAGGGGTTATTGCCAAACCTTTTGACCTGGATACCCTGTTGGAAACCATCGACCGGGCAGCCTGAGACCCCAGCTAGAGGGCTAATCCTCGGTTTCGATCAGGGCCGCGCGCAGGTGGGAAAGCTCATTGAGCGTAATCAGGCTGGCCTGATCGCCCTGGCAACGCACGATACTGACGGAGGTATTGTGAATCGGAAAGAACAAATCTTGCTCCATGCCCAGTAGCTCGGCCAGATAAGCATTGATCGACCCGCCGTGCGAAAAAGCCGCGATCCGCTGGCCGGGATGCCGGGCGGCTAGCTGAGTGATAAGGGCCACCGTCCGCGCCCGCAGGGATTCTCCGCTTTCGCTTCCCTCAATCGAAGACCACTTACCCGATTTACCGACCCGCATAAGTATCTCATTGAGACGTTCCCGCAAGGCTTTGGCGGTCGAGGCCGGGTCATCGCTCTCCAAAAAGCTATCCAGATCGATATTTAATCTCACCTCGCGCAAATCCGGTTCGAGCTGGACGATCAGGTTTTGAGCCTGGGCCAGTGGTGCGGCAGTCTCCTGGGTTCGGCGGAGTGGGCTGCTGTAAATCGCATCAAAATGAACCGAGGCCAGCCAGTTTCCCAGTGCCTGGGCCTGCTGCTGACCCAACAAGCTTAACGGTTGCACATCGTAACCACCGCCCGGTATTACCGTTTCTACCCCCGGCAGTGCGTTAGCGTGGCGGATCAGATACACCTCGGTGGCTCCGGTTTTGCGACTTAAAAAAGGGTTTAGTTGCAGGCTACTCATATTTCTCCATTAATTTTCCACATTTCGCCCGGCGTTGAAATGGGCCAGCGAAGTTTCGACCACGCCGGTAAAGCTATTTATCAAGCAAATTTGATTTGACTTTGAGAGTTTACCCGATCTAACCGGCACAATCAAACCCTTCCCCAGTACTTATTTATCTTCCAACTATTGCAATAAACCTCATAATAAGCTAAAATGCATCAACTAAACATAAATAAAAATGAGGCCAAATGAGCAAGGATAATAGTCCCCGAAAACGCAAGCGCACCCCCCACCTTACCGCTAATTCGGTGAGTAACGGCCAGCATCCGGCACCGGTAAAGACAGCAGAAGTTCAATCGGAAACGCCGGAGGTTAGTTCGCAATCGCTGGATAAGCACCTGGAACAACAGGCCGCCCGCTGGCTTTCTGATATTGGTTTGAGTCCAATAGAAAAGCTAAAACAGGCCGGTTTGCAAACTCAACAATGGGGCGAAACTATCCTGGCGACCACTCCGGCCAGCGACCAACCGGCCCTGCTGATCTATTTGCCGCCGGACGAGACTTTGGCGGTCAACCTGAGTGCGACCCTGGCGGCGGTAAGTGCCTGGCAACAGGCCGGTGATATGCCCGGCACCTATAAAATTTTGCTCGGTCCGGTTGAAGCGACATGGTTGGCGGCCCATAAAGACGAGTTAGCGGCGGAAGCCATCATATACACGCTGGGCGAGTATAACAACGGGCGGCCCTTGATCAGTTTGGGCCTCAAAGGTCTGCTGGAAGTCGAACTAAAGGTTCAAACCATGTCGCAGGATGCCCCCAGTGCCTTTTCGGAAGTCCTACCCGGCGCGGCCTGGACAATGGTGCGGGCGTTGGATGCCCTCAAAAGCGACACCCAGGAAATTAAGATCGACTATTTTGAAAACGACCTGGTTGCCCTGCCTTCCGATGAAAGCCGCAGCCTGTTAAAATCGGTGCCCGACCACGCCGACCGGCTAGTTAAACGACTTGAGCAATACGGCCTGAAGCATTATATCTTCGAGCTGGGCGATTCGCTGGTTTTGCAAACCGAATACCGGGTGCCGACCGTCAATATTTCGGCCCTGGAGTGTGGAGATTTTGAGACAGGCCGCCTCAAATTGCCCTCGACAGCCCGCGCCATTGTCGATTTTCATTTGCTGCCCGACCAGCACCCCGACCGGATTTTCGAGGCTCTCCAGAATTACATGGTCGACAAGAATTTTGACAGCCTGGAAGTGCGCCAGTTACCCGGCAGTTTGCGGCCCACCCGCACGCCACTTTCGCATCCGTTTATCCAGAAAGTAATCGAAACCTTTGAAAGTCTGAACGGTCAATTACCACTGGTCGCCCCGATTTCGCCTTTCTCCGGTTTTCTGGCCCCGATCAAAGAGGTGTTAGGCTGGGAAACACCGGCAGTCTGTACCGGTTTGGCCGGACTTACCGCCGATCAAGCCACTCTGTACAATCAAGCGCGGTTTCTGGCAAACTTGCTACCGAGTTTGGCCGGGTTGCAACCACTCGCCCAACCCGACTTAATTTTTGAATTGCCACCCGAAACCGAACTGGCTCTGAGCGAGGTAGCGGTGTCGATGCCCTCGGCTCCGGTCTCTATCGACGATGACCTGGCCGGATTACCCTAGCAGGACAAAAATGTGCCGGGCTGGTTTGATCATTGGCCGAAAACCAAACTTTTTTTAGGGGCAATGCTCTTTCGCTTGCTGACCGCGTTGTTATTCAAACAGCCGGGTTATAGCGACGGCTATTACTATTCCAATGTAGCGGAAGGGTTGTGGCGGGGCCGGGGGTTCCGGGAAGATTACATCTGGAACTACCTGGGTCAACCGCTCCCCGACCATTTGCTCAATAATCCCAGCAGCCTCTACTGGATGCCTTTTACCTCGATCCTGATTGGGCTTTCGTATCTAATTGGCGGCAGTCCGGCCTTCATTTTCTCGCAGCTTCCGAGCGTTATACTTTCGGCGGGACTGGCCCCAATGGCATACCTGCTCTGCCAGGATTTCTTTGGGCCGGGCCACCCTCGACTGCGTCGCTACGGCTGGTTGTGCGGTAGCCTCAGCATTTTTTGCGGTCTGTACGCGCCCTGGTTTACTTTCCCCGATAATTTTGCGCCCTTTGCTTTTTTAAGTTGTGCTTTTCTGATCTGCTTTTACCGGGCATTGCACCTGCCTGTCGGTCAGGCTCGGCGGCTGAATGGCTATATGCTGGGAGCCGGGGTTTGTGGAGGGCTGGCCTACCTGACGCGGGTAGATGGTTTGCTCTTACTGATTGCGGTGCCTCTGACAGTTTTGATTTACCGCTTCTGGCTCAAGCAAGCCAGTGGACTGGGCTGGCAAGCGGTCGGCCTGATGCTGCTGGCCTTTGGGGCTACGATCAGTCCCTGGCTGCTCCGCAATCTGCTGGAAGTCGGTCAGGTTCTGCCCGGTGGCGGCACAAAGACGCTTTTCTGGCGTGAGTACAACGACTTTTTTACCTATAAAAAACCGCTCGACCTGGCTTATTATCTCAATCTGACCGATCCTTCTCCAAAATGGGGCCTCTTTCCCCTATTGCAAAGTAAACTGTCGGCTTTATTGGAAAATCTGTGGACCTGGGGACGCGGTGCGCTATTCCTGTCGCCGTTATTTATAGTGGGACTACTTTCGGGGCGGCCTCGCACATGGCAGCGTCCCGAATTTTTGCCGTTTGTGGTCTACAGCCTTTTGCTGTACCTGGCGATGTCGCTGGCCTTTACTTTTCCCGGCACGCGCGGCAGTGTCTTTCACTCGACCGGCGGCTTGCTGCCTTTTATTTTTCTGGCTAGTATGCTGGGGCTGGACGCTTTTATTGAGTGGTTTAGCCGCCGCTATCGCCCAAAAGCCGCCGCCCGGCGTAAGCGTAGTTACGGTCTGCTGGTTTTAGGGGCTTACTTTTTAATCTCGGTCTTTTCGGCTTTGAACCTCAGCCGCAATTGGAATGAAGATTACGACCAGTTGCGGTTGGTTGGGCTTTGGCTGGATACCCAGAAGGGTGAGCAACTGATGATGGTGCCGGACGCGCCCGCCTTCTGGTATGTCAATCACCGGCCCGCTCTGGTGCTGAGTAGCGACTCGCTGGAGGTCAATCTGGAACTGGCCCACCGCTATCACATTCGCTACCTGATGATCCAGCCTTTGCATTTGCCCGACTCGCTGGCCGAACTGGCCGAAAAGCATACCGCACCCGGCCTGAAACCGGTGGCCCGGCTGGGCGAAGTCCAAATCTACGAAGTTTTGTAGTATTAACCGGTAATTTTGGTAATTTTCTTAGGTAAGCTGTCGGCATCGAGCGCGCCGATCTGGCTGTCGCGGATAACCCCGTCTTTATCCAGAAAATAAGAAGTTGGCAAAGCGTCTACCCGGTATTTAAGACTGATCTGTTTGTCGCTATCGATCACATTAAAATAGGTCAGCCCGACCTCACGCACTTTCAGCTTGACCAACGGACTATCTTCGCCCACGTCCACTCCCAGTACAACCAGTTTGTCTTTATTGGCATCAAAGGTTTTGTTCAGCAGGGGTAATTCCTGTTTACAGGGACCACACCAGGTCGCCCAGAAATTTATAATAACCGGCTGACCCTGGAAGTCGCTTAATTTTACCGGCTGACCCTGCAAATCTTTGAGGGTAAACTCCGGTGCGGAAAAATTGACGGCTACCTTTTCGGCTGGTCGATTGGGCGGACGTGTAGCCACTACACGCGAGGAACCGGGGGTAGGAGCGACCTGACCGGTTTGGCTGGTACCAACGGTGGAGGAGGCTGGAAGCTGGGTGGCCGAAGCGGCTTGGTTCAGACTGAGGGTATCGTTGGAACTATCGCCACAGGCCGTCAGCCAGAGGCACAGACCGGCTAATAAAATTACCATATATTTTCTAGTCATATAGACTTCCGATCCAGTCTTTCTTTGGCCGGACATATTGCCCGGTCCGATATAGTAATGGCAAGCTGAACGATAAAATTAGTTATAGGAATAAAAACCGCGCCCGGCTTCCAGTCCTAAATGATGGCTGCGGACCATCTGGCGAAGTTTTAGGGCCGGTCTGAAACGCGGGTCGCCGGTTTCTTTTTGCAAGAATTCCAGCATCTCCAGCACCTGATCCAGCCCCATTTGGTCGGCGTACTCAAAGGGTCCCAGCCCGTAATTCATGCCGAGTTTCATAGCCTGGTCAATATCCTGGACATTCGCCAGGCCTTCTTGCAGGGCAAAGGCGGCCTCGTTGATCAGCGCACAGATTACGCGTTTGACTACCCCACCCGGCACCTGCGGTATCACAATGTATTTGTAATTGATCCGGTCCAGCAACGCCGCTACTAGACCCGCCGCTTCCGGGTGGGTGTCCATCGGCAAGGCTAGCTCGAAGAATTTATCATGAATAAAAGGCAACGGTGATTGCAAACTGACCGCCCGGCCTTCGCTCAACCGGCTGGCCTCGCCAAGCTGGTCCGGGTCGAGCAGGTTGGTCAGGGCATAGACCGTCTGATTGTTGTAGTTGGCCGCCTCGAACGGGCCAGTAACTAGCACCAGTGGGCTTTCCAGGGGAGAGGAGACTACATCAAAGCCGGCCTGGCCGAGCTTGCCGCGCCACCAGAGTGCCTCGTAATCGTCGCCCGGCACCGCGATCCGGTCGGGTAAGGTTGGCCGGGGCAGTTCCGGGTCGGGTTTGCGCGGGACCGGGTTTTCGCTGCCCGCTGGGTACAGATAGAAACCTTTTCCGGCTTTCTTGCCGGTCTGACCGGAGCGCACCAACTGGCGTAGCAAGCCGACTGGCCGGTAACGCGGGTCGCCTGTTTCCTTAAAAATATTTTCGGTGACGGCTAAACCGATATGAATACCGCTCAAATCGCTGGTTTGCAACGGCCCCATTTTGAAATTGGCTCCCAACACCAACGCCTTATCGATAGCCTGGGCCGTTAGGCCTTCTTCCAGCAAGCGTTGAGCTTCCAGGCCGACGGGCCGGTTGATCCGGTTCACGATAAAATTTGGCGCGTCCTGGCAGACGACGACCGTTTTGCCCAGCTTCTGGCCGAGGGCAATCGCGGCCTCCATAGTTTCCTGGGAAGTCTCGCCGCCCTGAATCACCTCAACCAGCTTCATTAGCGGCACCGGGTTAAAGAAATGCAAACCAACCGTCTGGGCCGGTCGATCGCCGGCGGCCCCAATTTCGCTGATCGAAAGGCCACTGGTGTTGGAGGCGAAGCGGGTTTCGGGTGGGCAAAGTTCACTCAGGCGGGTTAGCAAATCGCGTTTGGCGGGCATACTTTCGTAAATGGCCTCGATGATCCAGCTTGCGCCCTCGGCTACCTGGGCCAGATCGGTCGTCACGCTTAAACGGCTAATCGCGGCTTCGGCCTCGGCCTGGGTAAGCTGGCCCTTTTCTGCCGCCCGCCGGATAAAACGGGCAATCTGGCTCTGGGCCGCTTCAACCTGGGCCTGATTAATGTCCTGCATAGTTACGTCGAACCCGGCCAGTACACACACCTGAGCGATTCCAGCTCCCATTGTACCCGACCCGATTACGCTAATCTTTTCGTTGCTCAATTTTTCTCCCTTTGCTTTATTGCTAGGTCGGCTGATCCCGAAGATTATTTAGGTTAATTATAATGCTTATTGTCAATCTAAAATCGCCTGAAAGAATGTTAAATCGGTTTCTCTCTGAAGCAAACTCAGCCGTATTTTGCCAGAAATTGCCTGGAAAACCCGTTAGACGAACTTTTAAAATTAGCTTGATTTGGACTAAATATTAATGTTGATTGTAATGTTCTTGTGTGATAATAGAATTGTAGAGTAAAAAGCCATATACTACAAATACAAATAGTATACCAGCCATTACATTTAATACTATACTTATAGGGATTGCAAAATAACAAATCTAGCCTTAAAGTACAATCGCTTTTGCTACTCTGTATTGAACTAATTACCATCACCGATTTTAATCTCCTTTCGTTGTTCGTTTTGCATCGACGCCAGGCCGTTTCCCCTGGCGTTGATTTATTTTATACCACTTTGTTAAATTGCTCACCCGCGCGGTTCATGATAAACTTGCCGACGTTGCAGACAGACGCTCGGCCTATTGAGCTATAGAAATACATAAAATTAACCATTAAAGATGAAATAAAAGGGATCAGGCTATGTCAACGGAGAACGGTAGCACCCCGGCTACTGGCGAAGCCCGCCTTGAGCAATTGCGCCGGTTACGCGCGGAAGCTCAACTTGGTGGTGGTCAACGCCGGATCGATGCCCAGCACGCCAAAGGCAAACTTACCGCCCGCGAACGAATTGAGATTTTGCTCGACGAGGGGACTTTTGAAGAACTGGACGTTTTTGTAACTCATCGCAGCACCGATTTTGGCCTCGGCGACCAGCGCATAATGGGCGATGGCGTCGTAACCGGCTACGGTAAGATCGATGGTCGGCTGGTTTTTGTTTTCTCGCAGGACTTTACGGTATTCGGCGGTTCGCTTTCGGAAACTCACGCCGAAAAAATTTGCAAAATCATGGATATGGCAATGAAAAATGGTGCCCCCGTGATCGGCCTGAACGACAGTGGCGGTGCGCGTATCCAGGAAGGGGTACTTTCGCTGGGTGGTTATGCCGACATCTTTTTGCGAAATGTGATGGCTAGTGGCGTGGTACCTCAAATCTCGGCCATTCTCGGTCCGTGTGCCGGAGGCGCGGTTTATTCGCCCGCCATGACCGATTTTATTTTGATGGTAAAAGATACCAGCCATATGTTTGTGACCGGCCCTAACGTGGTCAAGACCGTTACTCACGAAGAAGTGAGCTTCGAGGACCTCGGCGGGGCCATGGTGCATAACAGTACCAGTGGTGTCGCCCATTTCGCCCTCGAAAATGAGGAACAATGTCTGCTGACCGTCCGCAAAATGCTAGCCTTTATGCCTTCCAACAATCTGCAAGACCCGCCACTGCGACCCACCCAGGACCCACCGACTCGCCGCGATGATGCCCTGAACCAGATCGTCCCGGCCCAACCAACCAAAAGCTATGATATGCGAGATATTATCCACCGGGTGGTCGACGACGGCGAATTTTTGGAGGTACAGGAGCATTTCGCCGGAAATATTATCATCGGGTTCGGGCACCTCGGCGGTCGGAGTGTGGGAATCGTCGCTCAGAACCCGGCGGTGCTGGCGGGCGTGTTGGATATTAACAGTGCCGACAAAGGGGCCAGGTTTGTCCGCTTTTGCGACTGTTTTAACATTCCAATCGTAACCTTTGTGGATGTACCGGGCTTCCTGCCGGGCCTGTCGCAAGAACTGGGCGGCATTATCCGTCATGGCGCGAAATTGTTGTATGCCTACTGTGAGGCGACCGTCCCCAAAGTCACCGTGATCACCCGCAAAGCTTACGGCGGAGCCTACGACGTTATGAGCAGCAAGCACGTCCGCAGCGATATTAACTACGCCTGGCCCAGTGCCGAAATTGCCGTGATGGGGGTCGATGGGGCGGTGAATATCATTTTCAAAGACCAGATCGAAAAGAGCGATAACCCGGAGGCTACCCGTAAACAGTTGGTGGCCGAATATACCGAGAAATTTGCCAATCCTTATGTCGCGGCGGCGCGAGGCTTTATCGACGACATTATCGAGCCAAAAGATACTCGCTATAAGTTGATAACCGCCCTGGAAATGCTCAAGAATAAGCGTGATACCAACCCGCCTAAAAAGCACGGCAATATTCCGCTTTAAGTCCGCTATAAACAGGAACAGGCTAATAGAAGGAAAGTAACCGGCTATGCCAAAATTAAACCGAATTAAAAAGGTACTGGTCGCCAACCGGGGCGAAATTGCTTTGCGGGTGATCCGGGCCTGCCGCGACCTGGAACTGGCGACTGTCGCAGTCTATAGCAAAGCCGACCGCCGTTCTTTGCACGTGCGACAGGCCGACGAAGCCTATTTGCTAGGTCCGGCCCCTTCCAAAGACAGCTACTTGCGAGCCGACAAAATTATCGAGGTCGCTTTGCAATCCGGGGCCGATGCGATCCATCCGGGCTACGGCTTTTTGTCCGAGCGGGCTACTTTTGCACGGGCCTGTCAGGAAGCCGGTTTAATTTTTGTCGGACCGTCGCCGGAAGCAATCGAGGCGATGGGCGATAAAGTCCGGGCCAAGCAAATCGCGCGGGCCGCCGGGGTGCCGCTGGTGCCGGGGATCGACCAGGAACTGGCAAACTGGCAGGAAGCCGCCAGAATCGGCGATGAGATCGGCTATCCGATTCTGATCAAAGCTTCTGCCGGGGGAGGTGGCAAAGGTATGCGAGTGGTGCGCCAATCCTCAGAAATTGAGAACGCCTTTGGGGCTGCCACCCGCGAGGCGGTAGGTTCGTTCGGCTATGGCGGCGTTTACGTCGAGAAATTGCTGGAGAACGTCAAACACGTCGAGATTCAATTGCTGGCCGATAATCACGGCAACGTAATTTACCTGGGCGAACGCGAGTGCAGTCTACAACGCCGCAACCAGAAAATGCTGGAAGAAGCTCCCTCGATGGCCCTGGATGACGATTTGCGCCAGCGCATGGGAGCGGTGGCGGTCAAAGCCGCGCGTGAGGTAGGCTATGTCAACGCCGGGACAATCGAGTTTCTGGTGGCCCAGGACCGCCAGTTTTATTTTATGGAAATGAATACCCGTTTGCAGGTCGAACACCCGGTGACAGAACTGGTGACTGGATTAGATATTGTGGTCGAACAACTGCGGATCGCCGACGGCCAGCCGTTGAGTCTGCGCCAGGAACAGGTCCAGTCGCGGGGTTGGTCGATTGAATGCCGGATTACCGCCGAGGACCCCTTTAACAACTTCCTGCCTTCGGTGGGGACGGTTCGCCGCACGGTCGTACCAACCGGGCCGGGTGTCCGGCTCGATAGCGCGGTTTATGACGGTTATGAGGTTTCGCTGTACTACGACCCGATGGTTGCCAAGCTGATCACCTGGGGCGATGACCGGTCTCAGGCTATTGCCCGGATGCAGCGTGCCCTGGAGGAGTACCAGGTTTTTGGTCTGCATACAACTATACCTTACCAGCAGCAGTTACTGGCAAACCCGGCTTTCCAGAGTGGCGATTTTTATACGATGTCACTGGAAACCAACCCGGCCTTCAAACCCGATCCCAACGCCCGGCACGATCACAGCGAACTGGCTGCAATAGCGGCGGCCCTGGCGGCTCACCGTAAACAGACCCAGGGCGGTTCCGGCGGCAACCCTCCGACCGGCTCCGCTACTCCGGCAGCCGAAGCCAACGGCTGGAAAGAGTATGGTCGCCGCGAGATGCTTCGCCGGGTTTGATTGATTAGATTGATTAGATTGATTAGATTGATTAGATTGATTGGCAAGAGGCCTCTAACATGAAACTGAGGAGCCAGAATGCTCTATTACACTGAGATCGAAGGTAATTCCCTAAAAATCGAAATAAACACCGCTCCCGATGGTACGACCCATGTAAAGTTACCGGACGGGCGCGAAATGCAGGTGGATTTTGATACCGCGCTAGGCGAGGATTTATTTTCGCTTTTGATCGACCGGCAATCCCACGAGGTCCATATCGAAACCGGCGAAACTCCGGCGGATTACGAGGTAACGCTGGACGGTCAGGTTTATGGGGTTAAAGTGGAAACTGAACGCCAGCATCGCCTGGCCGGGCTGGCTCCCCGCGCGAACTTGCAAACCGGCGAGGCTCAGATAAAAGCCCCGATGCCAGGCCTGGTCACGATTGTGGCGGTCGAGGTCGGTCAAACGGTTGAAAGCGGTCAGCGAATCGTCGTGCTGGAAGCCATGAAAATGGAAAACGAACTTCGCACTCCCCGCGCCGGGACAGTTAAAGCAGTCAATGTCCAGCCCGGTCAGACCGTCGAGCAAAATAAAGTGCTGGCGGTTATCGAGTAGCCGGTTAAACAACGGTGCAAAGATGAAACACACCGGGGAAAGTACCTTAGCTGAACTAAGAAATTTGCTGTTGCAAATCCGGCAAACTCCTTTATTAAAAGAGAAAAAACCGGGTATTTTTTATTTAGATGCCAAAGCTTTTTTACATTTTCACGAAGATCCAAACGGTATATTTGCCGACTTGAAGATCAATAGTGAGTGGAAGCGATTTAAAGTAACTACCGAGACTGAACAAAAGACCTTTATTGAGAAGTTAAGAGAAGTTTTGGCCTGAACTGGTGTTAAAGTAATAGGACTTTCGCTTTGGCCTAACATACGAGGCCAAAGCGAAAGTCCTAAATGTGTTATAATGCTTTCTATTAACATTTCTTTTAACATTGAGTGCGTTTAGATTTATTTGCTTGCAGGTAGGGATACAGTCTGATGGGTTTGAACATCGACGAGCTTTTGCCGGACGACGTTAATCACGATAAAGTTACCGAACAAGTTACCACCCTTCGTCGTACTCATGGCCGACAATTCCCGCCCGGTTATGCCTTGAGTTGGGTTATCGCCAACCAGGTGATCCAGCGTTATTATGGTCGATTGGGTCTGGACGCTATTCCAATCTGGCGCGAGAATTTCGGCTGGTCGCAGTTTAGTCTTACCCGTGCTACCAACTGCCTGCAACCCCCCAACAAAAACGATGAGAGCCTGCGCTATATTGTGTTCGATGGAATCGCCGTAAACTGGGGCAACCAGGGCGATAATGGAGCCGGTAATGAGGCTCAATACGATGTTTATAACGCCATTTTTGCCCGTAATATGCGTCCGAATGTCGCGGTACGTGAGGCGGTCGATCACCTGGGATTGGATGAGCAGGAGAGTTTTGACCATTCAAGCTGTTTGCACGGTGCCCTCTCCTATGCCTACAAGAAATTATTTCAGGTGGCGACCGATTTGATCTGCCATGCGCCTGAAATGGTCGGACGGCGCGAACTAAATGTTGACCTCGATAGCTTTGGCAATTCTTTTGAAGAGAAAGTACACCCGCTCCGCCAAACCGGGCTGGCCGAACCCGGTATGACACGCGAGTGGTTTGAACTGTTACATATCCCCACCCATTCCCGCATCTTTATCAATACAGCGACCGGCGACCTGGTGCGTACTGACGCCAGCGAGATTTCGCATATCCTGGATTATCCCGGTTGGAACGAGCGCAACGAAGAACAATTGACCGCTTATATTGCCCAGATGTTAGGCGTAAGGTTCTCCTGATATAGGCCTCATTCGTTTTTCACCTCAACCTCACCCGTTAAGATTGAAGTGAAGGTCCACCAAAATCGTAAATCATCTAAAATGAATTTTTCGCCAAAAGAAGGGTATCTAAAACCTGTTCAAGCTTTAGGCGAGCCTCCTCCAGTGTTGATGCCTCGGTAGTTCGCCAGGCCACGAAACCATCCGGGCGAACTAGCACTGCTCCACCTTCTGTGACTCCATACTTCTCCGGCCAACTTCTATCAGAATCAATCAAGTCAGGCTCTTTTATATCCACCTTGTCAGCCTCACCGATCAAGAATAATTCCAGTTTAATTCCAGTCCTGGTGATAATCTCATTGAATGCCTCGCGCCAGGTAGTAGCTTTGGAATCCAGTAATAAAACATATTTTTGTTCAAACAAATCCAGGGTTGAAATATTCTCATTATTACCCGGTTTTCGTAGCCACAAATGAGGTGCGCGTGTTCCGGGGCGACCGCTCAAATCAAGTAGACCATTCTCACTCGTCTTAGAGTCTTGCTGCTCAATTATTGCCGCCGAATTGTAACGATTACCCAGCACAGCGGCCAGTTGGTATAAGAACAACTCCTGTGGGTCAAATTCGCTGTCCAGACCGCCCCATTGAGGCTCGGAGCCGGGTCCGTCAACCTCAATTTCATCGGAGGTGCCGGGCGGTGCGATCAAAGTATCGGGGCTAGCCGCCTCTAACTCCATTACTGCTCGCTCAACGACTGTACGGGCCACCGGTTCGCGTTCCGGTCCATAGGTGGCAAGTAGGTCCGGTTTAGCCTGACCATTCAAAACCGATGCCATTTTCCAGGCCAGGTTGTGAACATCTTGAACCCCGGTATTCAGGCCAAAGCCACCCGAAGGCGGCATCAAATGGGCGGCATCGCCGGCCAGAAACACCCGG
Organism: Chloroflexia bacterium; assembly: GCA_038322625.1. Classification (GTDB taxonomy): domain Bacteria; phylum Chloroflexota; class Chloroflexia; order Chloroheliales; family Chloroheliaceae; genus 54-19. Next base: position 8,057 of record JBBQGA010000006.1, on the reverse strand, counting down.
CCAACTTGAAATTTCTCGGCTACTCTGGCGGTACCTTCCCAGGGCAAAATACTGAGTATTTCAGGCTTCAGATCGGTCAAACCGACCGCGCTAGAAATCAGGGCGCGGCAGCGTTCAACCGTAAAATCCTCAGGTAAATCGCCCTTTGAAGGTGAATAGCGTACATTTAGTAACCAGCGGTCGCTATTATTAACCGGTAAAAACAAGCCGTCAATCTGAGGATTTTCAACAAAACAAATTCCAAACCAACGGTTTTCAACCAGAGCCGTCAGATCAAGTTTGAAATAGATATTTATAAAATGCCCCAATGGCCCACCGCTGCCTTCGGTGGCGGCTTTATTAAGTCCCTGCATTTCGATACCTAATTTTTGACGAACCACGCTCTGGGACCCATCAGCCGCGATCAAGTATTGTGAGGTTATACTATATTCCCGCCCGTTAGTCTCGTCCCGCAAGGTTGCCTTAACACCGGTAGCGTCCTGCTCGAAGGACAACAATCTGGTATTAAAGCGGATTTCCGCCCCATTACTGCGGGCGGCTTGTAATAAAATTTGTTCAAGTTCGTTCTGGGCACACTGACAATTATCTTCCGGGCTATAACGGGCCAGTAGTTCACCACCCGCCGTCAGATCGTCATCTGGCACCCGTCTGATCTCTTTTCCGGCTAGACTTTCCACGAACAACATATAACGGCTTTTGGCTAACGCCGCCCCGGCCATTTTAATTTGATTGCCCAGACCACCACTTCGGAAAAGTTCCATTGTGCGGACGTTTAGACCCCGCGCTTTGGGATGAAAAGTTGTCGAGGGATGCTTCTCGACCACCAGCGACTTTATACCTTGCCGCGCTAGAAAGTAAGCTGCCGATAAACCAGTCGGACCGGCCCCTACAATCACAACCGGAAAATGAACTGGAAATTGTTCTTCAGACATTCTAAGCTACCTCCTGATTAAAAAGCTAGAGAAGGTTAATAAGGATTCTAATAGACATCGTACTTAAGTTTGGTGATCTGTAGGAGTCTGGGCTGCGACGGAAAATTCCTTAAATCCTTTGATCAGTGCCTCACGACCTTCTTCACTCATCAAGTTAAAAATTATAGCCAGCCGCTCTTTGAAGCCACTGTAAGATTGTTTCTGCGTCTGGCGACCCGCTTCGGTCAGTCCGATAAAGACTAAACGCCGGTCTTTTTTATCCCGTCTACGTTCCACCAGATTTCGATTCTCCAGGCTGTCGACGCTTCGCAGAACAGTTGTCGGATCAAGGTTAAGATGGGTTGCCAGACTACTGATCGTGGGAGGATTGGCCTCTGGAGCGTTCTCCAACAAAGCCAGTACCATGAACTGAGTTACACTCAAATCCTCTTGCCGTGACCTTTTGGTATTAAGATTTTGAATTTGTTGACGAACTTCAAACCAGACGCTTAAGAATTCCTCAACTTGATTTGAAATTTCGGTTGTTTCTGGCGTATTGTCTTGAGACATACTGTTCCTTGCAATCATAGACAACCTGGACTATTGATAAAGACAATCACTGTTAGTATCAGTAACTTTCATATTGTAAATCGAAGCGAGGTTCCTGTCAATAACCAAATTATCCTGGGTAAGTTTCTCGCCTGATATTGGATTTGTTAGAGAACCGAAAAAAGAAAAAGAACAAGCCACCGGTCAGGTGGCTTGTATAGTAAAGCTGGCTTGTCTGGTGGGTTAAAGGGTGCGACCTGCCGTGCGGGCTTGCTGGACCTGGGCGTTAGCGGCGTCGCCCAGCCCTTCGATCTCGTCTTCCAGTCCGGCAAAGACTTCCTTCAGCCGTTCGATAGTGGCTGCATCGGCTTCCCAGAAGCCGCGACCGTTGGCTTCCAGCAGCCGCCCGACCATGCCTTTTAGACTGTAGGGGTTGAGTTGGGCCAGCCGTTCGCGCATCGTGTCGTCCTGGATAAAGGTGCTGTCGATGCCGTTGTAAACCCAGCCTTCGACTGCGTTGGCAGTGGCACTCCAGCCAAAGGTGTTGCTCACCCGCACCTCGATCTCGCGGACGCCCTCATAGCCGAATTTGAGCATCCCCTCGTACCATTTAGGATTGAGTAACTTGGTGCGCGACTCCAGCCGAACCATTTCGTCCAGGGTTCTGATGCCGTTTCCCTGATTTAGACCGCCACTGGTCGCCGACTGGCTATCGGCCATTAACGCCGGGGGCCGTTTGCCGCCGTTGAGCTTCTCGACCGTTTTGGTGATGCCACCCAGGTATTCGTAGTAGTGGTCGACATCGGTGATCCCGATCTCGGCACTATCGACGTTCTGGAAGGAAACCTCGACCCGTTTGAGAGCATTTTCCATCAGTTGACGGGCCTGGACTCCTTCGGCTTTTACGCCGTAGACAAAACCTTTGCGGTTGAGGAAAGCTTCGCTCAGGTCGGCATCGTCTTCCCAGGCACTGGTTTCGACCATAAAGTTTACGTTCGCGCCATAATTGCCGGGGGCGTTCGAGAAAACGCGGGCGGCGGCTTCATCAAAAGAAGTGCCTTTTGCCATTTCCTCGCTGACGTGCTTTTTGATAAAGTTATCTGCCGGGTTTTCGTCGGCCTGGGCCGCCATCCGAACCGCCCGGTCGAGCAGTTCCATCTGGTTGGGCATCAGGTCGCGGAAGATACCGCTGACGGTAATTACCACATCGATGCGGGGACGGCCCAGATCGGCCAGTGGAATAAGCTTGACACCGCTCACTTTGCCCAGTCCGTCGACGACCGCTTTGGCTCCCATCAGATAAAGGGCCTGGGCTACTCCCTCGCCGTCACTCTTGATATTGTCGGTACCCCACAATACCATTGCGATAGTTTCCGGGTAAAGCTGGCCGTCCAGTTCCTGCCTGGCCCGTTCGAGAATGGCCCGTGCGCTTTTCTCGCCGGCCCGGCGGGCTAGCGGACTGGGAACCAGGGCTGGATCGAGACCGTGAATATTACGCCCGGTCGGTAGCACCGCCGGATTGCGCACAATATCGTTACCGCTGCTGGGTTCGATGTACTCCCCGGCAAAACCCCGCACGATCTGGCTGAGTTCGGTATTGTGCAGCAGAGCTTCGGCCACTTCGGTCAGGTATTCCCACATCGGGGTACTGCTGACCAGGGTAACTTTTGCTTCCTGGAACAGGTACTCACCGGCCTCGCGTTTGCCACGTTCAAGCTGGCCGCTTTGCATCCCGGCCACGAAAAGACCGACCGCCCGTTTTTGAATATTGCTAAGGCGTTCCCAGCGACCCATCTGGTCGTTATCCTGACCGGCTTGCTGGCGAATTTCCTCCACCTTCCAATTCAACCCTTCGGCGATCAGTTCGGTCAGGCTGCGGGCTTCTTCGGCAGAACCGGATTTGCCGCGCGAGAAACTGCTGATTGAGTTCAAAACGTCACTGAGCATTGCCAGGTCGGGGGCTTCGTCGGCAATGTGCAAGCCGTTCGGGATCAATCGTTCTTCGATTTCCAGCAAAGCCGTATAGAGGTTTAGCACATAGCCGTCCGGGTCGACCTTCGGATCGATTTTTACCTTCAAATCCAGCAGGTGAGCCTGAGCCTGGATCGATTCCAGCAACATTTCCAGCGCGCCGTTTACGCCCTCAAAATCCCCCGCGCTGCCACCACTTCCGGCGGCTTCCAGGGCCAGTTTTGGTACGTAGGTATCCTCGGCGGTTTGAGATACTTTGAAAGAGTGGCCTTCGGCCAGCGACTTGCGATAAACGTTAACCGTATCTTTCAACTGGATCAGGTTGCGATAAAGCCCGGCACTTTCCAGCGGCGGCGAAAGATAACTCAGCAGGGTCGAGAAGCCGCGCCGTTTGGCAATCGTGCCTTCCGAGGGATTGTTGACGCTGTAGAGGTAGAAACTCGGCAAGTCGCCGATCAAGCGATCCGGCCAGCATTTTGCGCTCAGGCCGATTTGTTTGCCGGGCATAAATTCCAGCGAACCGTGCGTGCCAAAATGGAGTACCGCGCTGGCGTTCCAGACTTTATCCAGGTAGGTGTAGAAGGCCGCGAAGCCATGATGGGGTGAGGCATTGGTCGCCATCAAAAGGCGCATCGGGTCGTCCTCGTAGCCGAAAGTGGGCTGGATCGCTACCAGCACATTGCCAAACTGGCGGCCAAGAATTTGTAACCCCTGATAATCGCTTAACAAATTACCAGGTGGCGGTCCCCACAAGGGTTCGATTTCCTGCCAGTGCGGGAAAAGCTTCTGGTAATCGGCGACCGAAAGGTGGGTGTGTAGATTGGCAGTGGTGCCGTAGGTGGAGGTGTTACCCTCGACTACCATCTGGCGCAATTCTTCCACGTCCGCCGGGAGGTCAACCTGATAGCCTTCGGTTTTGAGCCGTTTCAACAGGCGGTACAGGCTTTCAAATACGGCCAGATAAGCGGCGGTTCCGACGTTACCTTTGTTGGGCGGGAAGCTGAACAGCACGACCGAAATCTTTTTATCGGCGTTGGCGGTCTGGTGTAACTTTGCGGCGCGGGCGGCCCGGCGAGCCAGGCGGCGAGTTTCTTCCGGCAAAGCATAGAGGGCTTTATCCTGGCCGCGTTCGACCCCGGCGGCATAGACGCGCGGCTCGACTGCGCCATCCAGTTCGGGTACGGCTACCTGCAAGGCCGCCTGAACCGGGTTTAGACCGGTCCGGCTCGACCGCCATTCTTCTTCACTCTGGAAGAAAAGTGGGATGACCGACCACATTGGCACGTTTATGCGGATTAGCTGGGCAATCGCCGCTTCGGCGTCGTTCTCGGCTCCCCCGCCGACCAGCGAAAAGCCGCTCAAGTTCATCATCAGGTCGACCGTCGCCATCGGTTTAGTCTGACTTTTGCGTTCTTCGGTCTCGGTCATATAGAAAGTTTCGATACAGGGCCGGAAATCCAAACCGGCGGCGTAGGACGGAATCGCTTCTACCCCGGCTTCTTCCAGTTGGCGCACCAGTTCGTCGATATGCTTGTGATTGCCGGTCAGGTAAAAGGCCCGCATGGTGATCAGGCCGATTTTTGGCCGGTTCTGATAAGCCGGGAATTGTTTGGTACGCCAGGTGTCGAACTCGGCCCGGCTTTCAAAGGTCTTGCCGGGAGCGTCGGGGTGAAACAAGGCCAACCGGGGATACATCACCGGCTCTTTTACCTTGCGTTTGATCGCTTTGAGGTCGTAGCCCGGCACATATTTGTCGATGGCGAACAACAGCATATTTTCGATGTTTTCGGGAGTGCCGTTGAGCCAGTAGGTCATAAAGAGGATGTAGGCTCGCAAGTCCTGGGCGTGACCGGGGATCAGTTTCAGGACGGCGGGGAGAGCTTTCATCATGGCGACCAGGCCGTTGTGGGAGCCTTTCTTGACCGGGCGGGCGTTTTTGAGCCGTTTCTTGGCGTTGCGCTGGTGAGCCAGTTCGGCTTTGCTTTCTTCCAGGTCGCGTTCGTCCATGACCTGTTCGGCGTCTTTTTTGCGAAATTTGCCGACAAAGCCGGTGACTTTAGTAACCGGGTTGCTCTGGATGAAGTGGAGCATATTCTCAAACTCAAAGGTTCCCAGCCGGTTGAGCCGCATTAACTGGGTCATCGAATTGAGGATGACCAGCGCGCGTTCCGGTTTGAGCGGGCCGTGTTTGATCAGCAATTCTTGTAGCGGTACAACTTGCTCGTTCTGGACGATCATATTGCAAAAGAAGAAATCGCTTTCGGCCAGATCGCGCTCGAAGTCTAGCCAGCGTGGCGAACCTTCCCGCAGGTCTTTGCACAGGTAGACTTTGGTTTCCAGGGGCAGTTTGGCTTCCCGGCGCAATTTGTTGGCGGCGGTATCGAGGGCGTCCAGGTAAATATTATCGAGCAAAAGAAATAAAAACTTCATCAAAAAGCTCCTATGCTACCGCTTCTGCCAGAACTACATGGTAGAAACCTTTGTTAAAATGGCGTTGCCGGGCCAGGTGCCAGCCGTTGGCTGCCAGGGCGCGTTTGACGGCTTTCTCCCCAATTATTTCCAGCCGGGTCGCGCGTTGTCGCCGGGGAAACTTCTTGCCGAGCCAGTGCATACCTCTCAGTAGTAGGCTGGCCGGAGCATAGGTAAAAATCAACCGGTCCGGCGAAAGGGTCTTGAGGCGACTGAGCATACGGGTTAGTTCTTCTTCAGGGTAATAAATCAGGACATCCAGGCAGATTGCCAGGTCAAATTTGGCCTGATCGGCCAGGGTTTCCAGGTCGGAGCAATTGAATTCCACTCTTTCCCGAACTTCGACCGGTTCTTGGGTCAGGCTCTGGCGGGCTGCTTCCACCATCTGTTCGGATAGGTCGTAGCCTTTGACGGTATGGCCCTGGCGAGCCAGTTGCAAAGAAACTACCCCCGGTCCGCACCCGGCATCCAGTACCCGCAGGGCCGATTGAGGGCCGATCCACTCCATAGCCTGTCCGACCACCGCCGCATGGCCTTCGCGGACAGTTCGCCGGATAAACGAAACCGGCCCATCGCCGTAAATGATTTTCCAACGCTCGAAGCCTGCCGGGCCAAAATATTCACGTAAGGCCGCTTTGCGCGGTTCAAGCTGGCCGGTCGGTTGGGCGGTATCGGTTAAACTCATGGGTATCTGCTCCAAACAAGGCAATACTAAACTCAAGGTTGAGCACCCGGTTTGATTGCGTATAATTCTGTCTTAAAATGCTGAACTGTTAGAAACCGTTTAAAAGTCCTGAAGTGCCACCGGCCCAACTTATACTACTCTTTGAACATTCTTTGAACACAGTTTGCTATTGGCCGTTGTACCTAAATTTACCAGATGGCTGGCTGGTCGTCTGTAGTTGATACTACGCTTTTTAGAACTTCACAGGTTGCTAATAAGGTAGGCTAACTCATTGGAGTTTTCCCACCCCTGGGTTGGGAATTAAAAATAAATAGAGAAACTTTTGGTCATTGCCCAAAAGTTTCTTTATCTTCTTACCATCCTCTTGAGGGGATAGAAGTGCTAAAGCAGTTTTTACTGTTTGTGGCAAAAGTAAAATTAACTGTTCAGCCTCACCTGTGATGCGTTAAAACTGGGAGTGAACTAGGTGGGCGAGCCAGGGTCGAATAAGCGCAATAAATAAGCTTCAACTTCAAGTGTTTCAACCACTTTAAACAAGTGCCGTTTGAGCCAGCGCAAACTTTCAACATTTAAGACCTTAAACTTGGAAGACTGGGCGAGGGCACTGAACAGTTTTAAGACTAGAAAAGTGATCAGACCAGCATAAAGCTGAATTAGCACACCGTTCTCACACTGGCTGTACCAATGGTCAAATTGCAGATGACCTTTGATCCAGCCGATAATAAGTTCAATGTCCCACCGGTATAGGTAAAGCCGCACCACCGTCACCGCGTCCAGCTCGAACGACTGGTTAGATAGCGATAGCTTTTGGTCTTGCTAAAGCGGTAAGTCACTAAACGCAGCTTCATCTTTTAGCACCCTGACTTTTTATTTAGTCTTAGCGAAATTAGAAAGAGAGTAACAGGTTCCGCCGGAGAGTAGCCGACCGCTTGATCCTTGTTTCAAAGGGGATATTATATGAGATGAGAAGCCAAGAATTAGCGATCCGGCGGGAGTGGAACCAGTATCCCGGTATGGGTAAGGTGCAAAGTGCAATTGTCGCGGGTGAGCGGTAGTGCCTCGAAATGTGCCTGTACTACATAATACTGGGCGTTTTCGAGTAGAAACTGTCGCCATTTATAGGGCTGACCGGTTTGTAATTCGGACATAAAACCGGCCAGGGCGGCTCCGTGAGCGAAAATAGCGACTGTTGCGCGTTGCCCGGCTTCGGTCAAGATGATTTCCCAGATGGCCCGGTCGACCCGGCTGTGAAAGACCATGCGGGTTTCGCCACCCGGCCAGCTAAATTCGGGGGCGTCGAAGTTGCGCCCGGTACCGAAATGATCTGGAAATTGGGCGCGGGCCTCCGGGATGGTCATACCTTCGACTTCGCCAAAGAAAAACTCTTTGAGGCCGTCGCGGTGCTGGGGGGTTAGCCCGGTCAATTTGACCAGCGCGTCGGCGGTCTGGCTGGCCCGGCGCAGAGGGCTGGT